>CAWCNV010000001.1:0-1008494 GCA_963797015.1 uncultured Actinomycetes bacterium
GCGGGACCAGCTCGCGGCGGCGCTCACGGCGCCTCGTCGTCCGGGTCGGGGCGGTAGGCGTAGGCGGCCTCGCGCACGGCCGCTCCCGTCTCCAGCACCGCGCCGAGCGCCCCGCTGGCGGTCGCCAGCGTGCTCGTCAGCCACGCAAGCGCGAGGTACTGCTCCAGGCCGACGCCCCGGCCCACCTGCTTCGCGAACAGCGAGGAGTCGATCAGCAGGCCCGCACCTGCGAGGCTGGCCAGGAACACGGCGAGGTACAGCGAGCCGATCCCGAAGACGACGGTCGCGAGCGTGGCGAGGTTGAATAGCATCACCTGCTCGCGGGCGCGGGGCCCCGGCGCGCGCTCCCACAGGTCGTGGACCAGGATGAGCGTGGTCACTGCCGCGGCGATCGAGCCGAGCATGAGGACGGTCATCCGCACGGCGTCGAGGCTCGCGGAGATCCGCCCGACGTCGGAGGTCACGACCGCGAACACCGCCGCCGCCAGCGCCGCGAAGGCCGCGCGGGAGAGGTGGCCGATGAGCCGCCACGGCCGGTTGGCCCTGACCATGCCGACGAGCAGGCTGAGGTTGCCGCTGATCACCCGCGCGAGGAAAACGACGCCGTCTTGCGCCTCGTCGTCGAGCTCCGCCGCGAGCTCGCTCAGGCGCCGCTCCAGCCGTCGACGGCGCACGGCGGCGGTGACGTCGCCGTTGGAGTCGGAGAATTCGCCGAGCAGCGTGGCGGTGACGCCGGCGACGGCCTCGCGCAGCCGTCGTCGGCGCTGGAGCACGCCGAGCGCCGGCAGCGAGATCAGAGCCACGCCGTGCGTGGGGCTCGCGTGGGTCACCAGCGGGCGCCGCTGGAGGCGCAGCGGCAGCTCGGTGACGCAGATCGCGAGGTCCCAGCCCTCGGCCAGCAGCCGGCTGCGGGTCGCGTCGACCAGCTCGGTGAGGTGGACGGGAGGCTCGACTAGCCGGTCGCGCACGAGCTCGACCGTCCACGAGACGTTCCCGTAGCGCTCGCCCAGGTGCTGGAGGGCGTCTTCGCGCGCGCCTACGGCGAGGCTGGGCTCGAGCGCCGGTGAGACGATCAGGCCCAGGTCGACGGCCGTTGCGACCTGCGTCTCCAAAGGCTAGGCCACCGCCTCCGCCGGCTCGGCCTCGGCTTCGGGCGGCGTCTCGTCGCCGGGGTCGCGCCACGAGACGACCAGCTCTTCGCCTTCCGCGTCGAGCACGATCGTCGCGCCGTCGTAGATCTCGCCCGACAGCAGCGCGCGGCCGATGCGCGTCTCGACCTCGCGCTGGATGTAGCGCCGCAGCGGGCGCGCGCCGTAGACGGGGTCATAGCCCGCGCGGGCGATCAACGCTCGCCCCGCTTCGGTCAGTGCGATCGTCATGCGCCGGTCGGCGAGCCGCCGCCGCACGTCGTCGATCTGTAGGTCGACGACGCGCTCGATCTCCTCGAGGCTGAGCGGCTTGAACAGCACGATCTCGTCGACGCGGTTGAGGAACTCCGGCCGGAAGTGCGAGCGCAGCTCGCCCATCACGCGCAAGCGCACGTCCTCCGGGATCTCGGTCTCGGCGCCGAGGCCCTCCAGCAGGTGCATCGAGCCGATGTTCGAGGTAAGCCCCGGCCCGGGACTGCACCGGCGCTTCCTCAGCAGGCGCCGGTGCGCTCGAGGGTATGCCCAGGCTCGTGCCCCACCAGGATCCGGATGCGGCCAAGCGCGCGGCGCAGCAGGCGCGAGACCTGCATCTGCGAGACGCCGATCCGCTCGGCGATCTGCGACTGAGAGAGCTCGTCGCGGAATCGCAGCCGCACGATGTGGCGCTCGCGCGGTGGCAGCGCGCGCAGCGCCCAATCCACGGCCGACACATCCTCCACGCGCTCGAGGTCCGCGTCGAGGGCGCCGAGCCATTCCTCGCCGGGACCGTCGTCCGAGTCGCGGGCCGGGGCGTCGAGCGAGCAGACGTCGCGCGCGCCGCCCGCCAGCAGCGCCTCGGTCACCTCCTCCTCGCTCAGGGCGAGCTCCTCCCCGATCCGAGCCAGCGTGGGCGCGGGCTCGCCGGCGGCCGCCAGGCGATCCGTGGCCTGGCGCGCCGCGAGCGTACGCTCCTGGAGCGCGCGCGGGACGTGGGCCCACCAGCGCGTGTCGCGGATGTAGCGCTTGAGCTCGCCGCTCATGGTGGGGAACACATAGCTGCCGAGACTGTTGCCGCGCTCCAGCTGGAAGCGGTCGATCGCCTGGATCAGCCCGACCGTCGCCGCCTGGGTGAGGTCCTCGACGGAGTCGTGTTCGCGCGCGTAGCGGCGCGCGAGCCGGCGCGCGAGCGGGAGGTAGCGGCGGACGAGCTCCTCGCGGGCGTGCTCGTCGCCGTCGCGCTGCCAGCGGCCGAGCAGCGCGCGCTCGTCCAGGCGCGCCAAGGGGGTCGGGGCTTTGGCCAGCGCTGTCACTGCACCGTCGTGCTAGGCCGGCGCCCGCGCGCGACAACCCACGACCTTACGATGGCTCGAGAACCCGCGTGAGCGCCGAGGGCGAGCACACCCTGGTGGGCGGCCGGCTCAACCAGGCGCTTTCGGATGCCGTGGTCCGGATCGCGAGCCGCTATGTGGGTCGCGGGCCCGACAAGGCGACCGCCTTCTACCGCCGCAACTACGTGGTCGCCGTGATGGAGGACGCGATGACGGTCGGCGAGCGCAACCTGGTCGTTGCCGGCTGCGGGGCCCCGGTGGTCGAGCTCCGCCGCCAGTTCCAGGTGATCATGCAGGGCGCTGCCGGACGGCCCGCCACAGGACGCTTGACCTCTCAGGCGCGCGTGCTACCTACCCCCCCGATGGTGGGATCCACGGCCCTCCATCGGTCCGGATCGAAGCATCCGAAAGGAGTAGACATGGCTCTAGCGGTTACCCGCCGACCCCAGCGCAACCAGCAGCAGCAGCAGATGCGGCGATGGGAGCCCTTCACGGAGTTCGAGCAGCTCCAGGACCAGATGCAGCACCTGCTCGAGGACATCTGGTCCGGTGCGGGCCCGGCCGATGGCGGCATCTGGTCGCCGCTGGTCGACGTCGAGGAGAGCGACGACGCCTGGATCGTCGAGGCCGAGGTCCCCGGCGCCAAGCGCGACGACATCAACGTCGAGGTCCGCGACAACGAGCTCGCGATCACGGGTGAGATCAAGGAGCGCGAGCGCAAGGGCATCGTCCGGCGCCGGACTCGGCGGACCGGCCGCTTCGACTACCGCGTCACGCTGCCGGGGCACACGAACGCCGAGAAGATGGAGGCGAAGCTCAAGGACGGAGTGCTGACCGTGCGCGTACCGAAGGCCGAAGAGGCGCGGCCGCGCCGCGTCGAGGTGAAGTCTGACGAGAAGTGAGCACAGGCTTGGCACGGAAGCCGAGAAGACCCGGGCCCCGTTCCCCCTCGGCGGATCTCCTCACGCGCCGCCGAACCCCGGGTCCATCGGCCGGCCGGTGGAGGCGTCCTCCTCGCGGCTCCGCCCCCCGGCCCACCCTCTGAGCGGCTTGGGTCCGGTCGGGCGCGGCCTACATCCCGGGGCGTGACCAGCGTGAGCGTCCACGCCGGACGGGACATCCCGCGCGACGTGGTGTCGGAGGCGAGGCAGCGGATCGAGGCGCTGGAGCGCCTTGCCCCCGACCCGCCCACGTCGGCCCGGTTGACGCTGCGCCGTGTCAGCCCTCACGCGGCGCGGCCGTACGTCGCCGACGCGAGCCTGGCCGTGGATGGCCGCGTGCTCGCAGCGCACGCTGCCGGGCGCGGGCCCAGCGAGGCGGTGGACGAGGTGGTGGAGCGGCTGCAACGGCAGGTCCGGCGCCTGACCGCGGCGGAGGTCGCCCAGCGCAACGAGCCGGCAACGATCCGCGAGGCCCTGGATTCGCTCGGCTCCGAGCGCCAGCACCGCCCCGAAGCGCGGCTCAAGCCGCCCGAGGAGCGCGAGATCCTCCGCCGCCGCTCCTACGCCACGAAGCCGCTCTCGACCCTCGAGGCGGTCTCGGAGCTGATCGACCTCGACGAGGAGTTCCACCTCTTCGTCCACTTTCGCACCGGCGAGGACGTGGTCATCTACCGGCGCGACGACGGGCTGATCGGCCTGCTTCACCCGCGTGGCAGCATCCTCAGCGACGAGAACGACGTGGTCGTGCCCGAGCCCAGCCGCTACTCCGAGCCGCTCACGCTGGCCGACGCGCGGGCCGAGATGGACTTCCTCAACCACCGCTTCCTCTACTTCGAGGATGCCGCCGACGGGCGCGGAAAGGTCCTGTACCTGCGCCACGACGGCGACTACGGGCTCGTCGAGCCCGAGTAGGGAGGCGGATGCGAGCCACGCAGCAGGAGCCGGTTGCGGAGACCCCCGACAGCCTCGGCGCCTTCCCGCGCCTGAGCGAAGCGCAGCTGCAGTCGCTCTCCAAGCGAGGGGAGCGGCGCGCCACCCAGGCCGGCGAGGTGCTGTTCCGCGCAGGCGACGAGCACTACGACTTCCATGTCGTGCTGGAGGGAAAGGTGGCGGTGGTCGAGGACTATGGCGGGCAGGAGCGCGTGATCGCCGAGCACGGCCCGGGGCGCTTCCTGGGTGAGCTCGGCCTGCTCGCGGGGCAGGCGGCCTTCTTCACCGCGGTCGTCCGCGAGCCCGGCGAGGTGCTGGTCGTGCCGGTGCCGGCGCTGCGCGAGCTCGTGGCCCAGGACCCGGGGGTCGGCGACCTCGTGCTGCGCGCCTACCTGCTGCGCCGCGAGATGCTGATCGGGCTGGGGGCGGGCTTCCGGATCATCGGCTCGCGCTACTCGCCTGACTGCGGGCGGCTGCGAGAGTTCGCCGCGCGCAACCGCCTGCCCCACAGGTGGATCGACCTCGAGGAGGACGAGGCGGCGGAAACGCTGCTGCGCGAGCTGGGCGTGGGGCCGGACGAGACGCCGGTGGTGATCTGGGGGAACAGCGAGGTGCTGCGCAATCCGAGCAGCGCCGAGCTCGCGCGCAGGATCGGCCTGCGCCCGCCCGGGAGCGGCCAGGGGGTGTGCGACCTGCTCGTGGTCGGCGCGGGCCCGGCGGGGCTCGCGGCCGCCGTCTACGGAGCCTCCGAGGGCCTGAGCACGGTCGCGCTGGACGCCGTCGCGACCGGCGGCCAGGCGGGGACCTCGTCGCGGATCGAGAACTACCTCGGCTTCCCGTCGGGGATCTCGGGGGCAGAGCTCGCCGAGCGGGCGGCCATCCAGGCGGAGAAGTTCGGGGCCGGCATCAACGTGCCCGCCGAAGCGGCAGCGCTCGGGGCTCGCAACGGGCACCACGTCGTCCGCCTGTCCGACGGCGGCACGGTGGCCGCGCGCACGGTGATCATCGCCACCGGCGCGCAATACCGCCGGCTCCAGGTGCCCGGCGTGGAGGCCTTCGAGGGGACGAGCGTCTACTACGCGGCGACGCACATGGAGGCGCGTATGTGCGTCAGCGATCCTGTGGCTGTGGTCGGAGGCGGCAACTCGGCCGGGCAGGCCGCGATGTTCCTGTCGCGCAGCGCCGCGGAGGTGCGCCTGCTGATCCTCCACGACGACCTCCGGCGGGACATGTCGCGCTATCTCGTCGACCGGGTCGAGCGCGCCCCTAACGTGACGGTCATGCCCGGCACCCGTGTCCGCGCGCTGACCGGAGACCGCACGCTCGAGGCCATCGAGGTCGAGGACTGCCACACGGGCGAGCAGCGCACGCTTCCCGCGCGGGCGCTGTTCGTCTTCATCGGCGCCGACCCCCACACGGGCTGGCTGCGAAGGCAGCTCGCGCTCGATCGCGGCGGCTACGTCCAGACCGGGCAGGCCGCGGGCGATGACGAGCCGCTCCCACTCGAGACCAGCCGGCCGGGCGTCTTCGCAGTGGGCGACGTGCGCAGCGGCTCGATCAAGCGTGTGGCCTCGGCCGTCGGCGAGGGCTCGATGGCCGTGCGCCTCGTATACGAGCACTTCTCCAGAGAGGTGAGCCGATGAGCGACGCGACGATCATCACGTGTCCCAACTGCGGCAAGCGCAACCGCGTGCGCGCGACCAGCAGCGGTGTTCCGCGCTGCGCCAACTGCCACAACCTGCTGCCCTGGATCGTGGAGGCGACGGCGGCCACCTTCAACGACGAGATCGCCGCGTCGGTGCCCGTGCTGGTCGACTTCTGGGCGCCGTGGTGCGGACCGTGCCGAATGGTCTCGCCGGCCGTCGAGCGCCAGGCCGAGACGCACACCGGGCACCTCAAGGTCGTCAAGCTCAACGTGGACGGAGCGCCCGACATCTCGGCTCGCTACGGCGTCCAGGGCATCCCGCTGCTCGTCCTGCTGCGCGACGGCGACGAGCTCGACCGGGTGGTCGGGGCCGTTCCCGAGGCGCAGCTGCGCCAGTGGATCGAGCGTCACCTCGCGACTACGGGCTGAGCCCGCCGCCGCAGACGCGATACTCGCGGCCTGCCTGAGACGACCCCACCCGCACTCCGCGAACGGCGCGCGGCCGCGCGTGAGCGTCGGCTGCGGCGGGTCCACATGCGCCGGCGCGCCGCCGCGCTCGCTGTACTGGCGGCGGTCGCGATCCTGGTCGTCGCGCTCGTGAGCGGGGGCGGCGACGACGCTCCGACCGCAGCCGAGCGGGCGGCGGCCAGTCACCGGGCGAGCGCGGCGCTGGCCGTGGCCGGCCTGCGCCCGAGGACGCCGACGCGCGCCCAGGGCCTGCGCGCCCGCGAGCAGTCCGCGCTGGGAGCGGTTCTCGCCTACACCCCGTACATCTCGGTCGGCAGCCCGCGCAAGCGCGAGGTCGCGCTCACCTTCGACGACGGCCCGGGGCCATTCACCGGGCAGGTGGCCGCGATCCTGAAGGCGCACCGCGCCCCGGCCACCTTCTTCACGGTCGGCCAGCAGGCCGGGACCTTCGCGGCGGCCCTGCGCGGGCTCGTCGCCGCGGGCTTCGTCGTCGGCAACCACACGCAGACCCACCCGATGATGGCCTCTCTGGGCGGCCGGGCCCAGAGCCGCCAGATCGACGACCAGGCCGTGCTCGTGGGAGTCGACGGCGTCCCGCGCGAGCAGCTCTTCCGCCCGCCCTACGGCTCCTTCGACGCCACGACGCTGAAGATCCTGCGCGAGCGCAGGATGCTGATGGTCCTGTGGGACGTGGACACCGAGGACTACGCGCGCCCGGGTGGCGACGCGATCGTCAGCCGCGCGGTGGGCGGGGCCAAGCCCGGCTCGATAATCCTGATGCACGACGGCGGCGGTGACCGCTCGCAGACGGTGGCCGCGCTGCCCCGCATCATCCGCGGGCTGCGCGCGCGCAGGCTGCGCCTGGTGACGGTGCCTCAGCTGCTGCTCGACGATCCGCCGCCGCGCACCCAGGGGCGGCCGGCGACGCTGAGCGGAGGCTGACCGCGCGCGCCGCGGGCGGGTCAGCCACTTTTGGGATACGGTCGCGCCATGATCACTCCAGAGCAGGCCGTCGATGCCATCAACGAGCGCTTCGGGCGGCACGAGGGAGCTCGCGCGCTGCACGCCAAGGGGGTGGTCCTGAAGGGCACCTTCACAGCCACGCCGGCCGCGGCGGCGCTCACCCGCGCGGGTCACATGCAGGGCGAGCCCGTGCCCGCGACGGTGCGCGTGTCCAACGGCTCAGGTGACCCGTCGGAGCCCGACTACGCCCCCGACGTCCGCGGAATGGCGACCAAGCTCTACCTGCCCGACGGCTCGCGCACCGACATCAGCGCGCAGACCGCGACGCGCTTCCCGACCCGCTCGGTCGACGTCTTCATCGACCTGGTGCAGGCCAACGCGGCCGACTCCTCGCGCCTGTGGAAGCTGCCGCTCTTCCTGGCGCGCCACCCGAAGATCGCGCTGGGCCTGCCCGCCGGCGCCGCGGCGCTCAAGCCTCCGGCCAGCTACGGCACGCTGCGCTACCACGCGCTCCACGCGTTCAAGTGGATCGACGCCGACGGCGGCGAGCGCTACGTGCGCTACACCTGGGAGCCCGAAACGGGCGTGCAGACGATCGCCGGCAAGGAGGCCAAGGCGAAGGGCCGCGACTACCTGCGCGAGGAGATCCTCGCTCGCGTCGGCCGCGGGCCCGTTCGCTTCACGCTGCAGGTGCAGATCGCGGGCGAGGGCGACGACCCCGACGATCCGACCGTCCAGTGGCCCGACTCGCGCGAAACCGTCGCTGTCGGCACGCTGGAGATCACCGAGCCCGACACCGAGCGCGAGCAGGGCGACGACGTCCTGGTCTTCGACCCGGCCCGTGTGGTGGACGGCATAGAGCTCTCCAACGACCCGATCCTGCGCTTCCGCTCGCCCGCCTACTCGGCCTCCATCGAGCGCCGCTCGGGCGTGCGGCGGCCGGCCAACTTGGAAGACGTGAGCGGTCCGAGATAGCAGTCGCGACCGCCGAGCCCCCCGCCTCGGCCCCGCAACGTGTGGGGGTCGTCTTCGCGGGCCTGATGCTGGTGATGCTGCTGGCGGCGCTCGACCAGACGATCGTCGCGACGGCGCTGCCGACGATCGTTCGCGACCTCGGCGGGCTGGACAAGATCTCGTGGGTCACGAGCTCCTACCTGCTCGCGCAGACCGCGGTCATCCCGCTGTACGGCAAGCTCGGCGACCTGCTCGGGCGCAAGCGCGTGCTGCAGAGCGCGGTCGTGATCTTTCTGCTCGGCTCGGCGCTGTGCGGGCTGGCGGGCTCGATGGAAGCGCTGATCGCCGCACGCGCCGTGCAGGGCCTGGGAGCGGGAGGCTTGATCGTGCTCGTCCAGGCGACCGTGGGCGACGTAGTGCCGCCGCGCGAGCGGGGCCGCTACCAGGGCCTGTTCGGAGCGGTGTTCGGCCTGGCCAGCGTCGCCGGACCGGTGCTCGGGGGGCTGATCGTCGAGCACACGACATGGCGCTGGATCTTCTACGTCAACCTGCCCTTCGGCGCGCTCGCGCTGTTCGTCCTCGGGGCGACCCTGCCCACGATCCAGGGCCGGGACCGGCCGGTGATCGACTACCTGGGGGCGGCGCTGCTCGCCGGGTCGGTGAGCGCGATCGTCCTCGTCACGAGCCTCGGCGGCACGACGTGGGCGTGGGCCTCGGCGCAGGTCGTGCTCGTGTCGGCCGCCGCCGTGGTGATGGCCGCCGCGTTCCTCGCCGTCGAGCGCCGCGCGCGCGAGCCGGTGCTGCCGCCCGCTGTGCTGGGCGACGAAGTCTTCCGCGTGGCCGGCGCGCTCTCGCTGATCGTGGGCTTCGCGCTGTTCGGATCGCTCGCGTTCCTGCCGCTGTTCTTCCAGACCGTCAACGGCGCCGGCCCGATCGCCTCGGGGCTGCGGCTCACGCCGATGATGGTCGGGCTGCTGCTCACCTCAGTCGTGTCCGGGCGCCTGATCACACGCTTCGGCCGCTACAAGCCGTTCCCGGTCGCCGGGACCGCGGTGCTCGCGGTGGGCATGCTTCTCTTGACGCGGCTCGACGTCGACACGAGCGGGAGCGCGGCGGCCTTCTACCTGCTCGTCGTGGGTCTCGGCCTCGGCCTGGTCATGCCGGTGCTGATCCTCGCCGTGCAGAACGCCATGGACTACGCGGTGCTGGGGACCGCGACGTCCGGCGTCACGCTCGCGCGCGGTATGGGCGGCGCGCTTGGGACCGCCATTTTCGGGTCGATCTTCATCAACCGCCTGCATTCGCAGCTCGATAGCCTGGCCGGCGGTCGCCCGGGCGGGTTGCCGGGGGCCGCGCATCCGCTCACCGGCGAGCAGGTCGCACGGCTGCCGGCTCCGCTGCGCTCGCTCTACCAGACCGCCTACGTGCACGCGCTGCGCCCGGTGTTCCTGGTGGCGGCCGGGGCCGCCGCGCTCGGCTTCCTGCTCAGCTGGCGCCTGCGCGAGCGCCCGCTGCGCGCCACGGCGGCGACCAGCAGCGGGCTGGAGGATGCGCTCGCGGCGCCCAAGGGCGCAGACTCGCTGGCCGAGATCGACCGCGCGCTGAGCGTGCTCGTCAGCCGCGAGCGGCGACGCGCGTTCCACGCCCGGGTGGCCGAGCGGGCGGGGGTCGATCTGACCCCGGGCGCCGTGTGGGCGCTGGCGCGGCTCGACGCCTACGGCTTCGACGGGACCTTCGCGATGGCGCGCCGCCAGGGCATCGAGGAGGAGCACATCGCCGCCGTGGTGCAGGAGCTGCGCGACCGCGGCCTGGTGACCGGGCCTGCCGGCGAGGCGAAGCTGACGCCCGCCGGTCGCGCGGTCGCCGATCAGGTCCTGGCGGCGCGGCGCGAGGAGCTCGACCGCATGCTCGCCGACCCGACCGCGGACCGCGATCCCCGCGTCGAGGCGCTGCTCGCGCGCCTCTCGGTCGAGCTCGCCGGCCAGCGGCCGTGAGCACACCCACACCGCCGACGCGCGCTTTCGTGCAGAATGGCGACCCGTGCCGGTCGACCCCGCGATCCAGGGCTTGCTCTCGCTGCTCGAGTCGATGGGCGACCGGAGCCTCGCCGCCGGGACGCCCGAGCAGGCGCGCGCCGGGTTCCGCCTGCTGACCGTCGACCTGCGCCGGCCCGAGACGATCGTCCCCGTGGGCTCGACCGAGGACATCGCGATCCCGGGCGCCGCCGGCGAGCTTCCGGCGCGAATCTACCGCCCCGAGGCCGAGGGTGAGCTGCCGACAATCCTGTTCCTCCACGGCGGCGGGTTCGTGATCGGCGACGTCGACACGCACGACAATCAGTGCCGCGCCGTGTGCCGCGACGTCGAGGCGGTGGTGGTGAGCGTCGGCTACCGGCTCGCGCCTGAGGCGCCGTTCCCGGCGGCGGTCGAGGATGCGCTGGCCGCGACCACGTGGGCGGCGGACCACGTCGACGAGCTCGGCGGCGACGCCGCGCGCCTCGCGATCGCCGGCGACAGCGCCGGGGGCAACCTCGCCGCGGTCGTCGCCCAGCTCGCGCGCGACGCCGGCGCGCCGCCGATCGCCGCGCAGCTCCTGCTCTACCCGGGGGTCGACTTCCGCGAGGGCGACGACTACCCGTCCCGCGAGGAGAACGCCGAGGGGTACTTTCTCACGCTCGAGGACATGGGCTGGTTCCGCGACCACTACGTGGGAAGCTCGGATCCCACCGATCCGCGGCTGTCGCCGCTGCTCGCCGAGGACCTGTCGGGCCTGCCGCCGGCGGTCATCGTCACCGCGCAGTACGACCCGCTGCGCGACGAGGGCGAGGCCTACGCGCGCGCGCTCGAATCGGCCGGCGTTCCCGTGGTCCTGCATTGCTACGACGGGCTGATCCACGGCTTCTTCGATCTCGGCACGCTCAGCCCGGCCGCCGCCGCGGCGGTCGACGAGACGTGCGCCGACCTGCGCCGGCTCCTCGAGGGCTCAGCGGTGGACGGCCGCGAGCAGGGACGCGTAGGAGCGGACCAGTAGCGCGCGCTCCTCGACCAGGCGCGGGTCGCCGGGCCGCGAGCCGTCCTTGACCCACGCGTCGGAGACGTCCATGGCGCGCGCGCGCAGCTCCGCGGCCTGCGTCACGTCCTCGGCGGGCACGGCGTAGGTGTAGGCGTACAGGTCGCGCAGCGCCGCGACCAGCTCCGGCGAGGGAGCGTCGGGCTTGTCGGGGTCGTGCTGGGCCTCGCGATGCGCGCGCCACCACTCGACTTCGAGCTCCGCGGCGCGGGCGGTGTCGAAGCCGGCGCCACCCTCGCTCGCCGCGAGCAGGCGGTAGAAGCGCCGCATCAGCGCTCGCGCGGCATCGGGGTCGTTGTTCGGGAAGGGCGCCCACTTCTGGTTGGCTCGGAGCACGAGCCAGGCGCCCAGCAGCGTCCTGGGCCAGCTCATGCCGAACGCCGAGCGGACCATCCCGATCGAGGCGGCGAGGAACGGGATCCAGCGCCGCTGGTAGTAGGTCTCCCACGCGCGGCACTCGAAACCGCCTACGCTGCGGGGGTCGAAGGAGCGCACGGCGTGAGACTACGTGGCTTGAAGTCGGTCGTGGTGCTGCTCGCGCTGGGGGTCCTGGCGGCCACGGCGGGCCCGGCGTCGGCCGCAACCGCGCGCCGCGACGTCGTCTTCGTGGCCAACAGCTACGACGGCACCGTCTACCTCTTCGACGCTCATCGGTTCAACCGGCTCGGCAGGCCGTTGAACGTCGTCCCGGATGGCAAGACGCCGCGCGATCCCGCGAAGGCCAAGCTGTATCCGGGGGTGATCGCCAACCGCGGTGAGGTCAACTACGCGCAGGACATCGAGGTCTCCCCGGGCGGCACGGTGGTGTACGTCTCGCGCGGGTACCTCGGCGACGTGGCCGCCTTCCGGCTTCGCACCGGGAAGATGCTGTGGCGCACGGATGTGCCCAGCGTGCGCGCGGACCACGCGAGGATCTCGCCGGACGGCCGGCGGCTGTTCGTCACCGCGCTGCCCGGCAACCGGGTCTACGCGCTGAGCGCGCGCACCGGGCGCATCGCGGGCTCCTTCCAGGCCGGCGACTACCCGCACGAGCTCGAGTTCTCGCCCGACGGCCGGCTGCTCTACAACGGCAGCCTCGGCGACCAGCTCGCGCCGTTCGGGCAGGATCGCGGCGTGCGGCAGCTCACGGTGGTGAACGCGCGCACGCTCGCGGTCGTGCGGCGCTTCGAGTTCGATGCCGGCGTGCGGCCGTTCACGATCACGCCGGACGGCCGGACCGCGGTCTTGCAGCTCTCCTACCTCAACGGCTTCGTGGTGCTCGACGTCCGGACCGGGCGGCGCCGGACGGTCGAGCTGCCGCTCAGCTCCGCGGCGGCGCGGCTCTCGCCGGCCGACTACCCCAACAAGGCGGCCCATCACGGGATCGCGCTCTCGGCCGGCGGCCGCTACGTGTGCGACCTGGGCACGATCTCCGACTACGCCGCCCTCGTCCCTCTGCGCGGACGAGGGCCGTACACGATCGTCCCGGTCGGGATGGCGCCCGGCGAGGCGATCACGAGCCGCGACGGCCGCTACTGCATCGCCGTCTCGCGCGGCCCGACGGCGCTGAATCGCCCGCGCGTGCGCGACGGCGACAGCGTCTCGGTCATCTCCTACGCGCGGCGCCGGGAGGTCAGGCGCCTGCGCGCGGGAAGGCACCCGCAGGACCTGGCCGAGGCGTCGGTGCCGGAGGCCGTGCTGCGAGCGCGGCGGTAGGCGACCGGCACCGCCGCCCGCCGGCCCCGGAGCCGCTCCGCCGGCCTAACCGCGGTTTAAGAGTCCGGGACTACTGTGTGGTCTACCTTCAGAGGAGACCGCGATGTCCTACCTGCGCACTGTCTCGACCCGCCGGCTGCTGGTTCTCCTCGCTGCGGTGGTGATCGGCGCCGGAGCGGTGACCGCGATCGCCCTCGCGGCCACCGGCTCGGGCACCAAGCCGCCGCCGAAGCCCCTCGCCCAGGCGGTTCAGGATGCGCTCAACGCGCCGCAGATCAAGGGCGTCACTGCGAGGATCTCGTTCACCAACCGGCTGGTCGACTCGGGGACGCTCCGGGGTTCTGATCCGTTGCTCACGGGCGCGTCGGGACGGCTGTGGGCGTCCGGCGACCGCCTGCGGCTCGAGCTCCAGGCCGCGCCCGACACCGGTGCGGGCGACGTGCAGGTCCTGGTCGCGGGGCGCAACCTGACCGTCTATGAGAGCGGCTCGCGGACCGCCTACCGGATGCTGCTCCCCAAGGACCGCGGCCGCGGCGGCGCCGTGCCGTCGCTCGCGCGCATCCAGCACGCGATCACGCGCCTGTCACAGCGCGTCGCACTGTCGGGCGCGATCCCGAGCAACGTCGCGGGCCAACCCACCTATACCGCGCGCGGCGAGCCTCGCAACAACGGAGGCCTCCTCGGCGGCGCCGAGGTGTCGTGGGACGCCGAAAACGGCGTGCCGCTGCGCGCCGCGGTGTACGCGGCCGGCAACTCCACGCCGGTGCTCGAGTTCAAGGCGACCGACGTCTCGTTCGGCCCGGTTCCCGCCGGCGACCTCGCGCCGAAGCTCCCGGCTCCCGCCAGGACAGTGAACCTCGACCCCGGCGCCGGCGGGCGGAACTCACAGGGCGGCCGCGAGGTCACGGGCCTGGCCGCGGTGCGCCGCAGGGTCGGCTTCGCGCTCAGCGCTCCGAGCACGCTCGCCGGCCGGCCGCGGCAGGAGGTCCGGCTCGTGGAGCTGAAGTCCGCGCCGGGCGCGCTCGTGACCTACGGCCGCGGCCTCGGTGGCATCGCCGTGCTTCAGGCCCCGGCGCGCGCCGCGGACACCGGCGGCGTGCTGGGGGAGGGTGGACCATCGCTGCCGTCGATCTCGGTGAACGGCGCCTCCGGCGATGAGCTCTCGACGCCGCTCGGGACGCTTATCCGCTTCAGCCGCGACGGAGTGCAGTACACCGTGGTCGGCTCGGTGCCGCGCGCGGTGGCCGAGGCGGCCGCGCGAGGTCTCTGAGCGCGATGGCCGCACCGCCGCTCGAGGTCCGCGGTCTCACCAAGCACTACGGGAAGCTGGTCGCCGTCGACGGCGTCGACCTCACCGTCGAGCCGGGCGACGTGTTCGGCTACCTGGGTCCCAACGGCGCGGGCAAGACCACCTCGCTGAGGATGATGCTCGGCCTGATCCGCCCGACCGCCGGCTCGGTGCGGCTGTTCGGCCGCGATCCGCAGGCCGGCGTCGCCGCGCTCGAAGGCGTCGCGGGCTTCGTCGAGGCGCCGCGGTTCTACCCGTACCTGAGCGGCCGGCGCAACCTCGAGCTGTGCGCGGCGCTGGACGGGGGAGGGGCGCGCGGGCGGATCGACGAGGTCTTGGACGTCGTGGAGCTGCGCGACCGCGCGAAGGACAGGGTGGGCGGCTACTCGCACGGCATGGGCCAGCGCCTGGGCATCGCCGCCGCGCTCCTGCGCCGGCCGCGGCTGCTGCTGCTCGACGAGCCGGCGACCGGCCTCGATCCCGCGGGGATGCGCGACATGCGCGTGCTGATCCGCCGCCTCGCCGGCGAGGGCATGACCGTGCTGCTCTCCAGCCACCTGCTAGCCGAGGTCGAGGAGCTGTGCAACCGCGTGGCGATCATCAGGCGGGGAAGCGTCGCCTACGAAGGGGCGCTCGCGGACCTGCGCCGCGCCGCCGGCTCGACCCACCGCCTACGGACGACCGACGACGAGCGCGCGCTGGCGGTCGCCCGCGCGCAGCCGGGGATCGACGAGGTAGAGCGGTCCGCGCACGACGGCGTCCAGCTGCGAGCGGCCTCGGAGGGCGCGATCGCCCAGCTCACGGTCGCGCTGACCGAGGCCGGCGCACTCATCCTCGAGCTCGCCCCTCGCCACGCGACGCTCGAGGAGCTCTTCTTCGCGCTGACCGAGAGCGACGGCGCGGCCGGCAACGGGACCGCGGCCGAGCGGGCGGTGGCCGCGTGAGCGTCGCCACGGCCCCTGCCCCGGCCACCGAAGCCGCCGCTGCGCGCTCCAGGCCCGGCGTCGGCACCGTCTACCGCTGGGAGCTGGTCAAGCTGCGCTTCCAGAAGCGCACATACCTGGGGCTCGGCGCGGCGGCGCTGGTGCCGATCATCTTCTGCGTGGCGGTCGCGACCCAGAGCGGAGAGCCCAACGACGTCGCCTTCGGGCGCTACATCCACTCCACCGGGCTGGCCATCCCGCTCGTGCTGCTGCTCTTCGGCTCGGTGTGGATGTTCCCGCTCATCACCGCTCTGGTGGCGGGCGACATCGTCGCGGCGGAGGACCACAACGGCACGCTCAAGACGATCCTCACGCGCTCGGTGGACCGGCACGTCGTGTTCGGCGGCAAGGCGCTCGCGGCCATGACCTACGCGGTGGCGGCGATCGTGCTCAGCGGCGCGGTGGGGGTCGCCGCGGGGACGGTCGTGTCGGGCTTCGACCCGCTTCCGACGCTGACCGGCACGACGGTCTCGGCGTCGCACGCGCTCGGCCTCGTCGGCGGCAGCCTGCTCGTGTACCTGATGCCGATCCTCGCCATCGCCGCGATCGGGCTGCTGTTCTCGACCGTGTTCCGCAACAGCGCCGCGGCGGTCGTCGGAACGCTGATGGCCTCGCTGCTCCTGCAGCTCATCGGGATCCTGCCCGGCCTCGACTTCGCGCGCCCCTACCTGCTCTCGACCCAGTTCGACGCCTGGCAGGGCCTACTCCGCGAGCCCGTGGACTGGGCCCCGATCGTGAGAGCGGCGTGGGTGTGCGCGCTCTACGGGGTCCCGGCGCTGATCGGGGCCTTCCTGGTCTTCATGCGCCGCGACGTCGCGGGAGGCTGACCGCCTACGGCGCGAACGCCCTGTTCAGCTTGCGCACGGCGGCGAACAGGCCGCCGGTCTGGAAGCGGTCGACCGCGACCAGGTTCGGGATCCGCCCGCGCACCTTGCGACACGTCTTCGCGCGGCGCACGATCGCGCGCGTCGCGTTGACCTGGGCGGCGGTCGTGTCGCTGGCCGGGAAGGGCGGCGACCAGTGGTTGAGCAGGAACAGCGAGCCGTTCGTCCCGCCCCGATTGGGCCGGCAGCTCGCCGTGAGCTGGGCCGGGTCGGTGAGCTGCGCGACCGCCGGCCAGTCGTAGGGCGTCTCCTGGAGGATGCCCTCGTAGGCGGAGTGGTACCACGCGACGCCCGACCTATTGCTCTCGTGGAGCAGCAGAACCTGCCTGCGGCGGGCGATCATCCGCCGCAGCGTGGGCCACGGCGGGTTAGTCGCGCCGCGATACACGTAGCGGCCCAGTCCGCTGCGCTTGACGACCTTGGCGAAGTCGGGCGCGCTGACGTAGTCCTCGACGTCGAACACCAGCACCTCGCGCGGGTTGTCGCGCAGGAAGTCACGCACCGAGCGCAGCGCGCCGACCAGCTTCGTCGCGCCGAGTGCGCAGCTCACGTGGCACAGGTAGAGCCGCCGGCCCGGGGTGGACGCGGTCGCGTTCACCACCGTACCGTCTGGCTGCCGCACGGCGTAATACGTGTCGATCAGGAAGCCCCGTACGCCCAGACGCAGCTGATCGGGGATGCCGACCTGCTGGTTGGGTAGCTGGAAGCCCTCAGAGCCGGCCGACATCGAGTTGTGCGTCGAGGGCAGCACGACCTGGTCGAGCCGCCGGTCGCAGAGGCTCCGCGACCCGTTGCAGCGCTCGACCTTGCCCGCCGCGCTGCCGGCGAGCAGCGCGAAAGCGAGCAGCGCAAGAACCGCAACTCGCGCGATGCCGGCGGAAGTGGCCGGCGCGCGGCGCCCTTTCGCGGTCACTGCGTCCCTATCCGCGCTCGTTGAGATAGGCGATGGACTGCGAGTTGACGAGCTTGATCAAGTTACCCAGCGCGATGTTCGCGTCGGCCAGGTGCAGGCCCCAGGTCGGGTCCGGGAGCGCCTTGAGCACCGGCGCGCCTCCGCGTGGCTTGACCTGGAGCACGTTCGCCTCGTCAGCCGTCGAGCAGCGCGCCTTGTAGGCCTTGCGGGCCTCGATCCACGTCGTGTCGACCCCCGCGGGGACGAGGAAGCCGATCTGGGTGGTCAGGTTCCCGATCACAGTGCCCTTGGCGAACGGCTCGGTCGGGACGATCGAGTTGGCGCGGCCGCTGCCGCCCGCGAGGTTGGTCGGGTTGGTGCACAGCACCTCGCGGTCGGCCACCTGGGTGCGCCCGAAGCGCGAGCCGGCCGGGACGGGGCCCTCGAAGGTCGAGAAGGCGACGACACAGCCGAACTGGGTGCGCGACTTGCAGGCAGGGATGTTCTGGAAGTCGCCGCCGCGGTCGCTGCCGGTCTTAACGAGCACGTTGCCGCCCATCAGCAGGGCCGAGATCAGCCGCTTGCGCACGCTGCGCTTCGGGTCGACCTTCTGGGTTATCAGGCGACGCAGGACGCCGCTGCCCTGCGAGTGCCCGATCAGCACCACGCCGCGGCCCTTGTTGTACTTCTTGAGGTAGTAGCGCCACGCGTCGACCACGTCCTGGTAGGCCGTGTCGCGCATCTGCTGGGTGATCTGCGTCGGGTTGAGAAGGCCCTGGATCGTGATCTGGCGGTACACCGGCGCGAAGACGCGGCACTCGCCCGAGTAGCGCGCGGCCTGGTAGAGCGCGATCGACTTCAGCTCGGGGTCGATGGCGAGCGTCGCCTCGATCGTCGGCTGGTTGGAGACGGTCGGGTAGACGTAGAAGCAGTCGATCGACGGCCTGCCGGACGAGCCCTCGTCACTCGTGCCGATCTGCTGCCCGCTCGGGCTGAGGATCGTGGTGTCCAGGCCCGGCTCGCACGGGTTGTCCGCAAGCCCCGGCTTGCACAGCCACACCGGCTTGGCGTGCGCCGCCGCGGGGAGCGCCGCCAGCGCCCCGGCAGCGAGCAGCAGGATCAGCAGGCGGCGCGCGGCGGCCATCTGATCACCCCCTCGATTTGACGTACGCGGCCGCCTGGCGGCGCACCAGGTCGGCGAGATTGCCCAGCGCGATGTTGGCGTCGGTGAGGTGGAGGCCCCAGCCCGCGGTGGGGATCGCGTTGAGCGTCGGCGCGCCATTGAGCGGTTCGATCCGCAGGACGTTGGCGTTCGCCTCCGAGGAGCAGCGCGCCTTGTAGGCGTTCGGGAACGAGGCCCACGGCGTGGAGGCTTGCGGCACGGTGAAGCCGACCGCCAGCGTGCCGGCACCGATCGTGGTTCCGGGCGCGAACGGGGCCGTCGGGAAGATCGGCGTCGCGCGGCCCGAGCCGCCGCCGAGGTCGGTGGGATTGGTGCACAGGACCTCGCGGCCGGGACCCGCCCGCCCGAACAGTGCGCCGGCCGGGGGAGTCGCGTTGAAGGTCGAGAAGGCGATGACGCAGCCGAACTGGCGCTTGGAGCGGCAGGCGGGGATGTTCTGGAAGTCGCCCCCGCGGTCGCTGCCCGCCTTCACCTCCACGTTGCCGCCGAGCAGGAGCGCCGAGATCAGGCGCTTGCGCGCGGAGACCTTGGGATCGACTTTCTCGGAGAGCAGCCGGCGCAGCATGAAGCTGCCCTGGGAGTGGCCGATGAAGACGACCCCGCGGCCCTTGTTGTACTTGACCAGGTACTCACGCCACGCGCGCCGGACGTCGCCGTACGCCGTCTTCTGTTCGGCTTTGCTGGCCCCGCCGTTGAACAGGGCGTTCAGGGTGATCTGTCGGTAGACGGGCGCGAAGACGCGGCAGTCGCGCGAGTAGCGCGAGGCCTGGTAGAGCGCGATCGACTTGAGCTCGGGGTCGATGTTGAAGTTCGCGAGCGTCGTCTTCTGGTCGGAGACCGTGGGGTAGACGTAGAAGCAGTCGAACTTCGGCTTCTTGGCCCGCTTGACGCTCTCGACCGAGAGCTTCTGGCCCGAGGGCGAGAACACGGTCGTCTTCAGGCTCGGCTCGCACGGATTGTCGGCCAGGCCCGGCTTGCACAGCCACACGGTCTTCGCACCGGCGCCGGCGGGCAGCGCCGCGAGCGCCACGAGGGCCGCCAACACCACGAGCAGTGCGCCTCCCCGACCCACGGCGCGGAGGCTACCCGATGCATCAGGTCGGTGCGCCGTTGCATCGGTCCCCGCGGCACGTCACGCGCTATCACTACCCGGGTGACGCGCCTGCGCGACGGAGGCCGCATTCGCATCCGGCCGATCGAGCCCGAGGACCGCGAGATGTTGGTCGCCGGCTTCGAGCGCATGAGCCCGGAGTCGCGCTACCGGCGGTTCTTCAGCGCGGTGCCGCGGCTCACCGCACGCCAGCTCGACTACCTGACCCAGCTCGACCACCACGACCACGAGGCGTTGATCGCGATCGACGAGGAGAGCGGCGACGGCGTGGCCGTCGCGCGCTACGTGCGCACCGGAGAAGGCGTGGCCGAGCCGGCGGTATCGGTCGTCGACGACTGGCAGGGAAGAGGGGTGGCGAGCGTGCTGCTCGACGCGCTGGTGGCGCGCGCGCGCGACGAGGGGATCCGGACCTTCGCGGCGCCGGTGCTGGCCGAGAACCGACCGGCGATCAAGATCTTCGAGCGCCTGGGCGACACCTCGGTCACTCCCAAGGGGCGCGAGGTCGAGATCGCGATCGACCTGCCCGAGAGGGCGGGCGCTCCGCCCTCGCTGCGCCGGCTCCTGCGCGAGGTGGCGGCGGGGGCGCTGCGCCCCACGCTGAACTTCGGGCATCGGCTCATGACGCGGCGTCGGGGCGAGGACGCCGCCTCCCAGCACGGAGTCGTCGTCGGCGTTCCAGAGCAGGACGGCGAGCGCGCGATCCGGGCGGCGGAGCGGCTGGCGCGCGCGACCGGCGCGCCCGTGCACCTGGTCGCCTCGCGGCTGCCGGTCCTAGACGACCGAGCCGACGCCGAACAGCGGCTCGCGCGCGCCGCCGGCGACGTCGGCCGCGCCGGCGTCGAGGCGCACGTCCACCTGCGCCACGGCGACCTCGCGGCCAGCCTCGTCGACGTCGCTGCCGACGAGCGCGCTCGGACTGTCGTGGTCGACGGCGGCGACGAGGGAGGCGTCGGCAGCGTGTGGGATCACCTTGCCCACCACGCGCCGTGCAACGTGCTGATCGTGCGCTAACGGGCGCCCGCGCGCGGGCGGCGTGCGAGCGCACCGATCCTCTGCTCGGCGCGCGAGTCGCCGATCAGCGTCGCGAGGCGCCGGCGCCTGGTTTCCTCGCGCTTGGCGCTGACAACCCAGTAGACGGAGGTCCGCCGGTACCACGGCGGCTGGGACTCGAAGAAGCTCCACGCGCGGGCGTCGGCGCGGAACGTGCGCTCGAACTCCTCGGGGAGCTCGGCCGCCGCGCGGCGCTCGTAGGCGTAGATACCGGTGTTGCGCTCGTCGCGGCGAGCGAAGGCGCGCAGCCCGGCCGGGCGCATCCGCCCCTGACGGGAGAGCTCCTCGACCCGCGCGACGTTGACGCTGCTCCAGGTGCTCGACGGCTTGCGCGGCGTGAAGCGGATCGTGTAGCTGTCCTCGTCCAGCGCGCGGCGGACCCCGTCGATCCAGCCGAAGGACAGCGCCTCGTCGACCGCCTCGGCCCACGTCATGCTGCGTTTGCCCGACGCCTTCTTGTAGAAGCCGACCAGCAGCTCGGACTGGTTCTCGTGGTGCTCCTCGAGCCAGCCGCGAAAGTCGTCCGGCGCAGGGAAGAAGCGTGGCTTCATGTGCGCAACCGTACCGCGAATGCGCTCAGCCTCGGTGGGGTGGCCTGGCGCCCGTGAGGAGGTGGAGAGGCTGCTGGGCGGCGGTGCCGCTGCTCGCTGAAGGGCTCGTTCTGCGCGCGGACCGCCGCGACATGCTCTTCCGCGCGGCGAAGCAGTATCGGCGCGCCTTGCCGCCGCGCGGCGTCCCCTAGGCTGGGGGCGTGCCCGCCACCGCAACGGAGCCGGCGCCCGCCCCGCCGTTCACCGCCGCACACGAGCGCTTGCGCGAGGAGATGCGGGAGTTCGTGCTCGGCGAGCTGCGCCCGCACGCGCCCGAATGGGAGGCCGCGCACTGGTTCCCCGACGAGGTCTTCGGCTGGTGCGCGCAGCGGGGCTACCTCGGGCTGCGCTTCGAGCGCGAGTACGGCGGCGGCGATGACGTGGTCGCCGCGGCGGTCTTCGCGCAGGAGCTGGCGCGCTGCGGCTCGGGCGGGCTGGCCGCCGGGATCGGCGCCCACACGTCGATCGCCATGTCGCCGATCGCCAAGTTCGGGACGGAGGACCAGAAGCGCCGCTGGCTCGAGCCCGGGATCCGCGGCGAGCGCATCTCCGCGCTGGCCATCACCGAGCCCGGGGCCGGCTCCGACGTCGCCGGCATCCGTACGCGCGCCGTGCGCGAGGACGGCGGCTACCGCGTCAACGGCTCGAAGATGTTCATCACCAACGGGGTGCGCGCCGAGCTGCTCGTGACCGCGGTCAAGACCACCGACGAGGGTGGCCACGGCGGGCTGTCCTTCCTGGTCATCGAGCGCGGCGAGGGCGTCGAGTCATCGGCCATCGACAAGCTCGGCTGGAACGCCTCGGACACGGGGCTGATCTCCTTCGACGACGTCTGGGTGCCCGAGGAGAACCTGCTCGGCGAGGAGAACCGCGGCTTCTACCTGATCATGGCGAACTTCCAGTGGGAGCGGCTGGTGATGGCCTTCGGCGCGATCGGCGCGATGGAGGCGACGCTCGAGCGCGTGGTCGGGGTGCTGCGCGAGCGCGAGCGGGTGAGCCAGTTCGCACGCCACCAAGTAGCGGAGATGGGCACCGTGCTGCAGGCCGGTCGCGACCTCACCCATCACGCGCTGCGCCGCCACCTGGCCGGCGCCGACGCGGTCCGCGAGGTGACGATGGCCAAGCTCCACACCCAGCGCGCGGCGCTCGAGGTCGTCGACGGCTGCCTCGACCTCGTGGGCCCCGACCCCGAGCTCGAGCGCGGGCTGCGCGACGCGCGCCTGGGACCGATCGGCGGCGGCACCGACGAGATCATGAGCGAGATCCTCGGCCGCAGCCTGGGGCTTTAGATCCAGGTGGCCGGCGCCAACGGACAGCTCACGATGCGAGACGCGGTGATCTGCGAGCCCCTGCGCACGCCCGTCGGGCGCTTCGGCGGCGTCTTCCGCGACGTGCCGGTGACTGCGCTGGCCTCGACCGTGATCCGGGCCGTGATGGAGCGGACCGGCCTCGCGCCCGAGGACGTCGATGAGGTACTGCTCGGCCAGTGCTACCCGAACGGCGAGGCGCCGGCCCTGGGCCGCGTGGCCGCGCTGGACGCCGGGCTGCCGATCGAGGTCCCCGGCGTGCAGATGGATCGTCGCTGCGGATCGGGGTTGCAGTCGGTGCTCTACGGCTGCATGTCGGTGCAGACGGGCGCCGCGGACGTGGTCCTCGCCGGCGGCGCGGAGAGCATGAGCCAGGTCGAGTTCTACTCGACCGACGTGCGCTGGGGGGTGCGCGGCGGCGCTGTGACGTTCGACGACCGGCTGGCGCGCTCGCGCGTGACCGCGGGCGGCGAGCACCACCCGGTGCCGGGCGGGATGCTCGAGACCGCGGAGAACCTGCGCCGCGACTACGCCATCGCCCGCGAGACGCAGGACGAGTTCGCGCTTCAGTCGCACCGCCGCGCGGTGGCCGCGCACGAGTCCGGCGTCTTCGCCGAGGAGATCGTCGCCGTTGACGTGCCCGAGCGGCGTGGGGGCGGCATGCACGCCGTCGACCGCGACGAGCACCCGCGCGCGGACGCCTCCCTCGAGGCGCTGGCGGCGCTGCGGCCGGTCATGGGCCGCCAGGACCCGGAGGCGACGGTGACCGCCGGCAACGCCAGCGGGCAGAACGACGGCGCGGCGGTGTGCGTGGTGACCCACCGCGAACGCGCCGAGCAGCTCGGGCTGCGGCCCCTCGCGCGCCTGGTCGCGTGGTCGTCGGCCGGAGTCGCGCCGGAGACGATGGGGTTGGGGCCGGTGCCCTCCACGCGCCGGGCACTCGAGCGCGCCGGCCTCGAGCTCGCCGACATGGACCTCATCGAGCTCAACGAGGCCTTCGCCGCGCAGGTGCTGGCCGTGCTGCGCGAGTGGGGCATCTCGCCTGACGACGAGCGCCTGAACCCCAACGGCTCGGGCATCTCGCTCGGCCACCCCGTGGGCGCCACGGGTGGGCGCATCCTCGCCACGATGCTTCGCGAGCTCGACCGCCGCGAGGGCCGCTACGCGCTCGAGACGATGTGCATCGGCGGCGGACAGGGCCTCGCCGCCGTGTTCGAGCGCGCCGGTCAGCCCTAGCCGGCCGCGCCGCTCGCCCGCGGGCGCTCGACCTCGCCGAGGAAGCGCGTCAGCGCCGTGTGGGTCTCGCGCGGCGCCTCGAGCTGGGGCACGTGGCCGCAGTCGAGGATGAGGTGGCGCGCGCGCGGCAGCGCCTCGCGCACGGGCTCGGCGAAGGCGACCGGGACCAAACGATCGTGGCGGCCCCACACGAACAGCGCGTCGGGCTCAAGGGCTCGCAGGCGCGGCCAGAACCCCGCCCGTCCCTGGGGCTCCTCGAGCGTGATCTGGCGCGCCGCCGCGTACAGCGCCGCGCGCCCGCGCGGGTTGAGGTAGAGGCGCAGGAACTCGTCGACCGCGACCGCGATCCAGGCCTCGTTCGCGCCCGGGATCAGCGAGCGGACGAGCGGCTCGACCATGCGGCGCGGCGCAGGCTGGATGAGCCCGAGCTCGGGCCGCAGCAGGCGCAGCAGCGGCGCCCACTGGGGTCGCCGCAGCCAGGCCAGCGACGGGCAAAGGAGACCGAGGCGCGCGGTGCGGTCGGGATGGAGCAGGCCCATCTCCAGCGCCACACGTCCGCCGAGGCTGTTGCCCACGAAGTGGGCGCGCTCGAGCCCGAGCTCGTCGAGCAGTGCGAGCACGCCGCGCGCGAAGAACGGCGGGTCGTAGCGCTTGCCGATCGGCTTCGTCGAGTCGCCGAAGCCGGGCAGGTCGAGCGCGATCACGCGGAACGAGGGCGCGAGCGCCCGCAGCGTGGGCAGCAGCGACGCCTTTGTCGCTCCGAGCCCGTGGATGAGCACGACCGCCTCGCCCACGCCGGCCTGCATCGTCGACAGCGACCCCACGCGCGTGCGCACGTGCTTGACGACCGGGCGCCCGGGCCCGGTCAACCCGCTGGTGGCGGTCAGCACCCCGAGAGCCAGGTGCAGGTTGCGCCGGATGCTCAGGCGGCCCGTGCGCCACGCCTCCATCCCGCCTCCTACGTCGCGGGCGATCCCCTTCCAAGTCGCGCCGTCGGCGGCCAGCAGCGCGTCGCCCTCGGCGCCGGCGATCGGCTCCAACCGTACCCCGCGCCTGTCGAGGACCAGGTCCCACTCGCCCTCGCCATCGCAGCGCAGCCGCACCCGCGGCGCTCCCGGGGGGAGGTCGAAAGCCTCGGGATCGAAGCGCCCGGCGAGCAGCCTCAGGCTCGCCGGGGCCGCACTTGCCTCTCGGCTCACGCCGCACATCCTAGGAGCGCGATCGAGCGCCGGGCAGAAGGCCGATGCCCGAGGCCGACCCGCCTACGCGCGCTTCCGACGCAGGAGCCAGCCGAGGAGCGCACCGAGCACGATCCCGGCCTCAGGGGCTAGCGGGACATCGGTCGTAACGCTGACGACGATGCCGAGCGCCAAGCCGATCACGGCCCCAAGCCCGATCGCAACTCCGATGCTCATGTGCGCGATTCTCCCTGGTACACGAGCGCGGCGCCTCTCGCCGGCGTGCTGCGAGTTCGGAACCGCACCTGCCTGGCCCAGGGGTCGCACGCGCATTGCAACGCTCCCCTCGCCGAGAGCCGCTCCGGTCCGCCGAATCCGAGATCACGCTCGCGCGGCTCAGGACGGTCGTCAGCCGTACGTTCGACCTAATCAAGGGGACCGACGATGCGGCGCACGGCTTCACCGCTCTCGCCGCGCGCTGGTCCCCGTGCTTGCGCGCGAGTGGTGCGAGCACCATCGTCTATCCGGGGTGCCCGGATCGCTGAGTACCCCCCGCGGGGATTGCTTTCCCACAGCGTGGGGTGTATTCCGATGGTGGATCGAGGAGCGGAGGCTCGGTTGGTGCGGAGGATGCTGTTCGGGGTGGTCCTCGTGGGAGCAGCGCTCGCGTTGATGGGCTGCGCGGGCCAGGACTCGGTGATCTTCACGGGCGGACCGGGAGAGACCGCGGACGGCTCGTTCCGTTTGACGACGCTTTTCGCGCTGAGCGGTCCGAGCGGAGAGAAGGCCGGCGGCTACGTGTCCATGGAGGTCGCGATCGACACCCCGCCCACGGCCTACACCCAGCTCGCCGGGCCGGTGAGCTGCCTGGCGGTCACCGGGAGCCGCGCGATCCTGAACTTCGAGGACCAGATCCACGACTTGGGGGTCATAACGGTCACCGTAGTCGACGGAAACCCGGACAGTTTCGGCGCGCAACCAACCGGCCTCTCCGGCCGGGCCCCGAGGGACTGCTCGCCGCCGTCCCCCGACGAGGCGCTGGCGCTTACGAGCGGACACATCTCGATCGTGGACTCCCAGCCGACGCCCACGGCAAGGTAGGCGGCTCTACTCTCCCGCGCACGCCGAGGAAGGCGTACGGAGAACAGTCGTCAAGCACGAAGCGACGGCGTTCCTCCTCTCGCGGCTGCCGCATCCAGAGGCGAAGCGGAGGTAGGCGTCGCGCAGAGCCGCGCGCCGGTAGCGTGCCCGGCCATGCCGAGCTTCGAGACAGTCCGCTACGAGGTCGCCGACGGTGTGGCGACGATCGCGATGGACCAGCCCGAGTCGCGCAACGCGCTGTCCGACGCGCTGCTCGGCGACCTCCTCGCCGCCTTCGAAGCCGCCCGCGACGACGGCGACGCACGTTGCGTGGTCCTCGGGTCGACGCACGAGACGACGTTCTCGGCAGGCGGCAACCTGGGCGGCTTCGCGGCGGAAGTCCCGCTCGTCCACAAGCACTTCGCCACCGCGCTCTTCCCGCGGCTGTTCACGCTCATCGGCGAGCTGGGCAAGCCGGTGATCTGCGCGGCGCGCGGCCACACGCTTGCGGGCGGGCTGGGGCTCGCGCTGGCCTGCGACCTGGTGATCGCCTCGGAGCGCGCGACGTTCGGGACTCCCGAGATCAACGTCGGCGTGTTCCCGTTCATGATCATGGCCCTCATCTACCGAAACGTGCCGCGCAAGAAGACGACCGAGCTGCTGCTGCTCGGCGAGCGCATCGACGCCCATGAGGCGGAGCGGCTCGGGCTGGTCAACCGCGTGACGGCGCCCGAGGAGTTCGACGCCGCGGTCGCCGACTGGGCGGGGCGGCTGGCGGCCAAGTCGCCCGTGCTGATGCGGCTGGGCAAGGACGCGCTGTGGCGCCAGCAGGACATGGCGCTCGAGGACGCGTGGGATTTCCTGCGCTCTCAGCTCACGATCGCCTTCTCGACCGAGGACATCCAGGAGGGCGTGCGCGCGTTCTTCGAAAAGCGCGATCCCGAGTGGAAGGGCCGCTAGGGGTGGCGTCGCGCGTCTTCCGCGCCGGACGGGCGCTGGACGGGCGCCGCTGGATGGCGTCGCGCGTCTTCCCGCGCTGGACGGGCCGCTAGCGATGCCTTCCCGCGTCTTCCGCGACGGCCTGCTCGACGGCCAGGTCGCGATCGTCAGCGGCGGCGGCTCGGGTCTGGGACGCGCGACCGCGCTCGAGCTCGCGGCCCTGGGCGCACGGGTCGTGGTGTGCGGGCGCCGGGAGGATCCGCTGCGCGAGACCGCCGGCCTGGCTGAAGGCGGGCGCTGCGAGGCGGTGGCGTGCGACATCCGCGAGGAGGAGCAGGTCTCCTCGCTGGTCGACGGCGTGCTCGACCGTCACGGGCGCATCGATCTGCTCGTCAACAACGCCGGCGGCCAGTTTTTGACCGCGGCCGAGGACATCACCCCGAAGGGCTTTCGGACCGTGATGCGCCTCAACGTGGAGGGCACGTGGCTCATGACCCACGCCGTGGCGACGCGGGCGATGATCCCCTCGGGCCGCGGCGGAAAGGTGATCAACGTCACGCTCTCGCCGCACAACGGGCTGCCGGGGATGGCGCACTCGTCGGCCGCCCGCGCCGCAGTCGAAAACTTGACGCGAGTCCTGTCGATCGAGTGGGCTCGGTTCGGCATCCGCCTGGTCGCGATCGCGCCCGGGCAGTTCGCCACCGACACGTTCGTGTCCAAGTACCCCCGCCCGATCGTCGAGGGCGCCGCGTCCACGGTCCCGCTCGGGCGCCTCGGCCGGGCCGAGGAGGTCGCCTGGATGGTGGCGCTGCTCGCCTCGCCGGGGGGCGACTTCGTGTCGGGCGCCGTGCTCACGATCGACGGCGCGCGCGACAACTGGTTCGGGTCCTGGCCACCCGGGGCGATCGCCGACGACAGCGGGAAAGTGGTGGCCGAGGAGCGCCGCCCGCCCGCCCCCTGACGCGCCGCGCACGTCGGCCGGGCAACCGCTCGCCGCGGCCGGCGCTCCCGCGGCGCGACGGCTCAGCTCGCCTCGAGCACGCGGAAGCTCTGGCCCGCGCGGTCCTCGAGACGGGCGCGGAGCGCGTCCCCCATCGCGACCGCGGGCGTGACCTGGCCGGCGGTGTCGGGTAGCTCGTCGCCGGCCAGTGACAGCGCGGCCTCGCCGAGCATCTTGGCGGTGTCGCCGTAGCCGGGGTCGCCGCCCGCGACCTCGGTCACCACGCGCCGGCCGCCGCCCTCGCCGACGAAGCGGACCTTGAACCAGCCCTTCTCGCGCTGCTCGGGCGAGGGCCCTTCGCCGGGGGAGCGCACACGCGCGAGCAGCGCACGGGCGGGCGGGAGCTGGGCGAGCGCGACGAACGCCACCGCACCGCCGGCCATCCCGGCCGCGACGGGCAGCCTGTTCACGGCGATGTAGTGGCTGTAGGCGAAATCGGGGCCGTAGCGCTCGAGCGCGCGCGCGGAGCGCGCGATCACGGCCGGGTCGATGGTCGGCATCGGTAGCACCCACGCTCCGACTGCGCTCTCGTAGCGTGGCAACCCGCGCACCGCGCGCACGCGCCGGCCCTCGGGTCTGGGCTCGAGCCGGCGGCGCTCGGAGGCCGCGGCGGCCGACTGGCGCAGGCGGCCCATCGACGCCAGCGCGGTGTTGTAGGTGCCCCCGGAGAAGGTCCCGCCCGCGCGCACGAAGCCCTGCACGCGCAGAGGGACGTCCTCGGGCAGCTGCTGGACCGTGAACAGCGCCCCGAGGTCGTGCGGGATCGAGTCGAAGCCGCAGGTGTGCACGAGGCGCGCCCCGCTCTCGCGCGCGGCGGCGTCGTGGCGCACGTACATGCGGTCGACGAACTCGGGCTCGCCGGTGATGTCGGCGTAGTCGGTGCCGGCCTGCGCGCACGCCTCGACCAGCGGCTCGCCGTACGCGAGGTACGGGCCGACGGTGGTCGCGACCACGCGCGCCGAGCGCGCGACCTCGCGCAGCGTGTCCGGCTCTTCGACGTCGGCGTGCAGGATGGGGAGCTCCGCGGCTGCCGGGTTGAGCTCGGCGAGGCGCTCGCGCACGGCCTCGAGCTTTCCGCGGTTTCGGCCGGCCAGCGCCAGGCGCACTCCCTCGGGCGCGTTCTCGGCGAGGTACTCAGCGGTCAGCGCGCCCGTGAAGCCGGTCGCGCCGAAGATCACGACGTCGTGCTCGCGCTCGGGTGCCTTGGGCATCCGGGGGATCTTCGCATTGTCTTCGCCAACCGTGAAAAGCACGGATGGCGCCCCGCGAAAGAGACCGGTATCGCTTGCGGGTGGGTGCACGTAGGGTGGCGCCATGAGCGATCGCAGCGCGATCCAGCCTCTCGACGGGGAGGAGTTACGGCGGCTGCATGCCTACTGGCGCGCGGCCAACTACCTGTCGGTTGGACAGATCTACCTGCTTGACAACCCTCTGCTGCGCGAGCCTCTGCGCGTGGAGCACGTGAAGCCGCGGCTGCTCGGTCACTGGGGCACCACACCGGGTCTCAACTTCGTCTACGCGCACATGAACCGCGCGATTCGGGCCCGCGACCTCAATGCGATCTACCTCGCCGGCCCCGGTCACGGCGGCCCGGGCGTGGTGGCAAACACCTACCTCGAGGGGACCTACAGCGAGGTCTATCCACAGATCGGCCGCGACGAGGAAGGCCTCCGGCGCCTCTTTCGCCAGTTCTCCTTCCCCGGCGGGATCCCGAGCCACGTCGCGCCCGAGACACCCGGTTCGATCCACGAGGGCGGCGAGCTGGGCTATTCGCTGGTGCACGCCTACGGGGCGGTGCTCGACAACCCCGAGCTGCTGGCGTGCTGCGTGATAGGGGACGGGGAGGCGGAGACGGGGCCGCTGGCCGCGAGCTGGCAGGCGAACAAGTTCGCCAACCCCGCCACCGACGGCGCGGTGCTGCCGATCCTGCACCTCAACGGCTACAAGATCGCCAACCCGACGGTGCTCGCGCGCATCCCGCACGAGGAGCTGCGCGCGCTGCTGGAGGGCTACGGCCATGAGCCGCTGTTCGTCGAGGGCGACGAGCCGGAGGAGATGCACCAGTTGATGGCGGCGACCCTCGACGCGGCGCTCGACCGCATCGGCGCGATTCAGGAGGGGGCGCGCAGGACGGGGCGCGCCAGGACGGGGCGCGCCAGGACGGGGCGCGCCAGGATGGGGCGAGCGAGCGACCTCGCTGGCCGATGATCGTGCTGCGCACCCCGAAGGGGTGGACGGGGCCCAAGGAGGTCGACGGCAAGCCCGCCGAGGGGTCGTTCCGCTCCCACCAGGTGCCGCTCGCCAACCTCGCCAAGGATCGCAGCCACCTCGCGGCGCTGGAGGAGTGGCTGCGGTCCTACCGCTCCGAGGAGCTCTTCGACGAGCGCGGTGCGTTGGTCGCCGAGCTCGCCGAGCTGGCGCCCGAGGGCGAGCGGCGCATGGGCGCCAACCCGCACGCCAACGGCGGACTGCTGCTGCGGCCGCTGAGCCTGCCCGACTTCCGCGACTACGCGATCGAGGTGCCGGCACCCACCGCTACCACCAGCGAAGCGACGCGCGTGCTCGGCGCCTTCCTGCGGGACGTCGTGCGCGCCAACGACCACCGGTTCCGGATCTTCGGTCCCGACGAGACCAACTCCAACCGCCTCGGGGATGTGTTCGAGGTCACCAACCGCCAGTGGGAGGCGCAGACGCTGCCGACCGACGACCACCTGGCACGCGAGGGTCGAGTGCTCGAGATCCTCTCTGAGCACGTCTGTCAGGGCTGGCTGGAGGGCTACCTGCTAACCGGCCGGCACGGGCTGTTCAACTGCTACGAGGCCTTCATCCACATCGTCGACTCGATGTTCAACCAGCACGCCAAGTGGCTGAAGGTGACGCGGCAGATCCCGTGGCGGCGCCCGATCGCCTCGCTCAACTACCTGCTCAGCTCGCACGTCTGGCGCCAGGATCACAACGGCTTCTCGCACCAGGACCCCGGTTTCATAGACCACGTGGTCAACAAGAAGGCCGAGATCGTGCGCGTCTACCTGCCGCCCGACGCCAACTGCCTGCTGTCGGTGGGCGACCACTGCCTCCGCAGCCGCGACTACGTGAACGTGATCGTCGCCGGCAAGCAGCCCGCGCCCGACTACCTGACGATGGACGAAGCTATCGCGCACTGCACGCGCGGGGTGGGCATCTGGGAGTGGGCCAGCAACGACGCCGGCGGCGAGCCCGACGTGGTGCTGGGGTGCGCCGGCGACGTGCCCACGCTGGAGGCCATCGCCGCGGCGGCGCTGCTGCGCGAGCACCTGCCGGACCTGAAGGTGCGCCTGGTCAACGTCGTCGACCTGATGCGGCTGGAGCCCGACTCCGAGCACCCGCACGGCCTCTCGGACCGCGAGTTCGACGCGCTCTTCACCACCAACCAGCCGGTGATCTTCGCCTACCACGGCTACCCGTGGCTGATCCACCGCCTCACCTACCGGCGCGCCAACCACCGCAACCTCCACGTCCGCGGCTACAAGGAGGAGGGCACGACGACTACGCCCTTCGACATGCTCATGCTCAACGACATGGACCGCTTCCACCTCGTCATGGACGTCATCGACCGGGTCCCGGGTCTCGGCGAGCGTGCGGCACACCTACGCCAGCGCATGGTCGACGAGCGCCTGCGCCACCGCGCCTACACGCGCGAGGTCGGCGACGACATGCCCGATGTGACGGGCTGGAGCTGGCGCGAACCGGTGGCGACCGCGGGGCGCTAGGACACGGCGCGCTCCGACGGGCCGCCGTGCTCGGTCGCGATTTCCGCGGCGCCGCCGCGGAAGAACATGTGGCTGTTGCGGCCCGGTCGGCGCGGCAAAGGGTCAGCCCGGGATCGCCCCGAGCCGGTGGTCGCGGGCGGGGCGTTCGCGCATCGCCGAGTCCAGGGCCGCGTAGACCGCGTCAAGCACCCCGGCGAGCGGCTGATCGGTGTCGACCGTCGCGACGCTCTCGGCGAAGCGCTCGCTCTCGGCGAGCTGCCGCTCGACCACGTCGACCGTCGCGTCCGAGACGCGGGCTGGATCGTGCACGCGGCGCTCTGCGCGCCGTCGGAGCACGTCGGGCGCTGCCCGGCATTGCACGAACACGGGGTGCGTCTCGCCGAGCGAGGCGGCGAAGGCCTCGCGCTGCGACCGGCGGTGGAAGGTGGCGTCGACGATCACGCCGCCAAGCTTCGACAGCACGCGCGCAGCGAGCTCGCCGAGCTCGTCGTACACGCGCTCGCGAGCCTCCTCGGTGTAGTGCTGAGGACCCAGACGGGCTCCCTCGGCGACGCCCGCGCGGCGCTTGCGCAGCTCGTCGGAGGAGATGACCGTCGCGCCCGTCCGCTGCGCCAGCTCTCTGGCGAGGTAGGACTTGCCGCTCGCCGACACTCCGCACAGGACGAGGACCAGGGGCAGGCGCGCTTGCCAGGAGAAGCGCTGCGCGAGGGAGAGGTGCGCAGCGGCCGCTGCGAGCTGCTCCGGTTCGCCGCGCAGGAACGCGACCTTGGCGGCCACCAGCGCGCGGTAGGTGGCGAAGAAGGCCACGAGGCCGTCGTCGCCGACGTCTCCACCGGCTGACCGGTAGGCGTCGAGCAGCTCGTTTGCGGACGTTGCCGCGCCCCGGGCGACAAGGTCCATCACGAGGTACGAGAGGTCGTTGGCCGTGTCGACCTGTCGCAGATGGGGCGCGAACTCGACGCAGTCGACCACCACCGGACCGTCTGCGAGCACGACGTGGTCGCTCCGCAGGTCGCCGTGCCCGTCTCTGACGCGCCCCGCCGCCGCTCGCCGGGCGATGCGCTCGCCGTGGGCGGCCAGGTAGGAGCGTGCGAAGCGGTCCATCGCGTCCACGACCCATGCTTCCCCCCGGCCGGCGAGCTCTCGGATGGTGGCCGTGTTCTCGTCCAGCGCGGCCCGGAGAGCTCCAGCAGCATCGTCCATCGCGACCGCCGGGGTCCGCTCATGGAAACGGGCGAGCACTCCCGCGAGCGGCCCCATCGGTGGCCGTTCGCCGCGCTCGACGAGCGCCGCCAGCGTGCGCCGCTCGTCGAAGCGCCGCATCTCGACCACGTGCTCGACTGCATCGGGATGGTCGGCGCGCTCGAACGCGAAACGAGCGGGGCCCGGTACGACCGCGCGCACGCCGAGATAGAGGTCCGGCGCGAGCCGGCGGTTCAGGCGCACCTCCTCCTCGCACATCTCCCTGCGCCGCTCCTCGGTGCCGTAGTCGACGAAGGGCAGGCGGACGGGCTTCTTGAGCTTGTAAGCGCGCTCGCCGGCGAGGTAGACCCACGAGATGTGCGTCTCGCGCAGCTCGACCTCCGCGACGCCGTAGACGGACGGGTCGCGCAGCGCCTCGGCCACCTCGTCTGAAGTAGGGCGACGCACCGACCGCTCCAACGGGCGGGCGAGCTCCACGTGCTTTCGCGTCGCCGCGAAGGCGCGCCTGCGAGCAGCCGGGGCGCCCGGGACCAGGCGCAGCTCGTTCGCCAGCAGGCGGAGCCAGCCCCCGCCGCGCCACTCGGTGCGGAAGGACAGCTCGAGGCCGAAGCCGCGGAATGGGGCGAAGAAGTAGGGCGCGCGCAAATGCCATGCGGAGGTCACGACGGTCACCCGGCGGATCCCGCCCAGGGCCACGATCAGCGGAAGCGTGCGGGTGGCGTTCTCGGCGGTGTCGCGCCCGGCTACCTCGAGCACGCGGGGAACGTCTCCCACCGACCACACCATGTCCATCTGCTCGGCCTCCGAGCGGCCGCCGGTGGAGGTGTAGCCAGTGAGCAGCACGGCGCGGGTGGGGACGGCGCGGGCCAGGCGCTCGCCTCGGTGCAGGCGCTGAAGCGATTCGGAGGAGATGCGGTGCTCCTCGCTGTTGCCCGGCTCGCGGTGGCCGAGAACGACGGCGACGTGATCCGAGTCCCAGTGGTGGCTCTGCGGCAGCTCCGCGGCCGCGGCGCGATCGCACAGCACGGTAAGGCGAGGGTGGCTGCGGAGCAGCGACGCGGGGAACGCGGGGCTGGGAGGCTCGTGGAGCATGCGGCGCAGCGCCGGGGCCTTTGCCCGACCCGTGACGAGAACGAGCAGCTCGCGGGCGGCCAGCAGCGTTCGCAGGCCAACCGTGAGGGCGCGCTCGGGGACGCGATCCAGGCCGCCGAAGTCCCGCGCGGCGTCGGCGCGCGTGGACCCGTGCAGCGCGACCTCGCGCACGGCGGTCGCGGCCAGCGAGCCGGGCTCGTCAAAGGCCACGTGCCCGTCGCGGCCCAGTCCGAGCACCGCGAGGTCGATCGGCGCCGCATCGAGCAGCGCCTGGTACCGGGCGCACTCGGCGGCGACGTCCGCGGCGTCCCCGGCCAGCTCGTGGCGCTCGCCGAAACCCAGCGCGGAGAGCTCTCGGCGCAGGTAGGCGCGGTAGCTGTGCGGGTCACCGGCCGCCAGGCCGCGGTACTCGTCGAGCTGGAACGCCGTCGCGCTCCGCGCTGCGAGCAGCCCTGCGGCCGCGTGCGCGCGCAGCGCCGCGTACATCGGTAACGGCGTCGCTCCGGTGGGGAGGAGGAGGCGGCTTGCCGGCCGACCCGCGAGCCGGTTGAGCAGGAGCTCGGCCGCCGTCTGGCCCACCCGTCGCTCGTCGTCGAGCACGAGCAGCGAAACCCACGGCGGCACCGCCTGCCGCGAGTCCCGGGGGAGCCCCGCGGGCGTCGAGGGTGCGGTAGAGGCGCTCACGGCGTGACCGTACCCGCCTTTGATGGGAGCTCCAGGCGCGCGCACAGGCCGCCGCCCCCGCGGTTGGTCAGCGTGACGGAGCCGTTCCATTCCCCGGCCAGCTCAGCGGCGATCGCCAGGCCGAGCCCGGTCCCGGGAGACCCGGCCCGTGCCGCGCGGCCGCGGTGGAAACGCTCGAAGACCTCCTGCTCCTCGCCCGGGGCCAAGCCCGGGCCCTCGTCGAGCACCTCTAGCGCGCCCGGCCCGACCGCGATCGTCACCGCCGACTCCGAAGGCCCGTACAGCAGCGCGTTCTCGACGAGCACGTCGAGCGCGCGGTCGAGGTCGGCCGGTGCACACCACACCGTCCCCGCTCGCTCCCGGACGTCGAGGCGCAGCTCGATCCCATGCTCGGCGGCGGCGGGTAGCCAGCGCTCGACTGCCCGGCGTGCCGCGGCCTCGAGCTCCACCGCCGAGCCGGGGCGCTCGCGCTCGCCCGCGCGGCTGAGCACCAGCAGCTCGTCGACCATCAACGCGAGCCGGTCGATCTCCTTCAGGGCCGCATCGAGCTCGTGGCGCACCGCCGGCTCGGCCGTCGCCGCGGTCGCCTCCTCCACGCGCAGGCGAAGCCCGGTCAGTGGCGTCCGAAGCTGGTGGGAGGCGTCCGCGACGAACTCCTGCTGGCCGCGCAGCAGGCGCCCCACCCGCATAGTCATGTCGTTGAAGGAGCGCGCCAGCGAGCGCTGCTCGCTGGCGCCCGCGACGCGCGCCCGGGCCTCGAGGTCGCCGCCGGCGACTCGCCGCGCGACCTCGTCGAGCTGACGCACGGGGCGGGCCAACTGGGCGGCGATGAGGGCGCCGGCCGCGAGGCCCAGGACCAGCACTAGCGCGCCGATCAGGATGAGCCCGAGGATCGCTCTACGCGTCGCCCTGCGCACGGCCTCGACGCTCTGCGTGACACGTACAGCGCCCGCCGGGCGGCCGTTGCGGAGCACCGGGACGGCGGTGGCGAGGATCTCGGCGCCCAGCGTCCGGCTGCGTCGGCTGCGCTGCACACTCCGGCCGGCAAGCGCGGCGCGCAGCTCGGGCCGGCCACCGTAGTCGTCGCCCAGCCGGGCGGCCCCGGCGCTGTCGGCGATCAGGCGCCCACCGCGGTCGATCACGACCACGCGGCCGCGAACCGACGCAGCGGCGGTGCGGGCAAGAACGCCCAGTTGCGCACGGCGCCCGGGGGACAGGAGGTCAGGCGCGGTCGCGGCGACGACGTCGGCCTGGGCGCGGGCCTGTGAGCGCACCTCGGCGTTGACACGGTCGCGGACGCTGAGGCCCAGCGGCACCTCCAGCGCCACGATGGCGACCAGGAGGACGTAGGCGAGTGCGAGGAGAAGGCGTAGCCGGAGGCTTACGGCTCCGTGGCCTCCTGCGACGCCGGCGGGCTGTCCGCCTCCGGCGCGCGGAACCGGAAGCCGACGCCGCGAACGGTGTGGATGAAGCGCGGATCGGCCGGGTCGTCGCCCAGCTTGCGCCGCAGCCAGCCCATGTGGACGTCGAGCGTCTTGGTGGAGCCGAACCAGTTCTCGTCCCACACGCGGGCCATCAGGTCCTCACGCGTGACGACTCGTCCGGCGCTCGTGACGAGCTCGGCCAGGAGGTCGAACTCCTTGCGCGTGAGCTCGATCTCGCCGCCGTCGAGCCACACGCGGCGCGCAGCGAGGTCGACACGCAGTCCATCGACCTCGACCGGTTCGAGCGGCTCACCGGCCTCTGCCGCCGGTCGGCGGGTACGGCGCAGGACGGCGCGGATGCGCGAGACGACCTCGCGCCCGCTGAACGGCTTGACGATGTAGTCGTCGGCGCCGAGCTCGAGGCCGACGACGCGGTCGGTCTCCGTGCCGCGAGCGGTCAGCATCACGATCGGGATGTCAGAGCGGCGGCGCAGCTCCCTGCAGACGTCGCGGCCGTCGGTGTCGGGGAGGCTCAGGTCGAGGAGCACGAGGTCGGGCTCGGTCCGGCGGGCCAGGTCCAGCGCCTCGGCGCCGGTGCGCGCCACGACCGGCTCGAAGCCCTCGCGGCGCAGCGCCGCCGAGAAGGGCTGCGAGATCGACGCCTCGTCCTCAACGAACAGGATCGTGCCCGCGCCGCCGGAGTCCAGCATCGTCGCCACTGTAGTCGGCCGGGCGAGGACGGTGCTCAGGGGTAGACGGTCTCGCCCGTGGTCTCGTCGACCACCTCGATCGCCGAAGAGGGACATGCGCGCGCGGCCTCGAGGATCAGGTCCGGCGGCCCATCCCCGACCACCACGGCCACGTCCTCGATCACGAAGACGTCGGGAGCGATGAGCGCGCAGTCGCCGTGGGCGGCGCACGCGGCCTCTTCGATCACGGCTCGGTAGCTCATGCGGCGATCCTCTCGGGTCGGCTCGCGTTCGCCGCGGCGACGCGCCGCCGCAGGTCGGGCAGCCCTTCGGGCCGGCCGGCCAGCACCCCGGCGACCAGGCGCCCGCGGCGGTGGAACTCGGCGGAGAGCTCGCGGCGGCCCGATCCTGGGCGGACCTCGACGTGGTCGGCGAGCCAGGGCCGCCCGATGCACTGCAGGCGCACGCCGTGCTGGTCGCTCCAGAAGCTCGGCGGGGGCGGCGGAGCCGGCGCCAGGCCCAGCATCGATCGCGCTGCGGCGGCGCCGCCGCGAGCCGCCGCCTCCCAGTGGTCGCTCGCGAGGTGCGCGCCTGCCGTGCTGTCGTAGGGACGCGCCACGTCGCCGGCCGCCCATACGTGTGGCACGCCGGTGCGTCCGGCCGCATCCACGGGGATGCCCGCGGCCGCAAGGGCCGAGCCGGCCAGCCAGTCGGTGGCCGGCGCCGCGCCGACGGCGCAGAGGACCACGTCGCAGGGCAGCGTTCGCCCATCCCCCAGCGTGAGCGCCTCCACGCGCTCGTCGCCCTGCACGCCGGACAATGCGGCTCCGAGCGCGAGCTCGACGCCGCACTCCCGGTGCAGGTCGGTGAGCCACGCCCCGATCTGGGCCCCGAGCGCGCCGCCGAGGGGGAGCGGCGCCGCCTCGACGACCGTCACCCGGGCCCCGAGGGCGCGCGCCGTCGCGGCCACCTCGAGGCCCACGAGGCCCGCACCGACGATCACCAGGCGGACGCCCGGAGCCAGCGCGGCGCGAAGCGCGCGGGCGTCGTCGACCGTGCGCAGCTCGTGGACGCCCGCGCGCAGGATTCTGCGCTCGGCATGGTCCGTGCACAGGGGCGGCAGGCGCCGAGCACGCGCGCCCGTCGCGACCACCAGGTGCTCATAACGCAACCGCTCGCCATCTCGGAGCGCCACCTCGCGCGCGCGCGCGTCGAGCGCGACCGCGGGCGAGCCGCGGCGAAGCTCCACGCCGCTCGCGGCGTGCCAGTCGGCCGGGCGGAGCGACGGATCGTCGGTGTCGCCCGCGAGCAGCGCCTTGGAGAGCGGTGGGCGGTCGTAGGGAGCGTGCGCCTCCTCCGTGACCATCGTCAGCGGCCCGTCGTAGCCTCGCGCGCGCAGCGTCTCGCAGCAGCGTTGCGCCGCGAGGCCTCCGCCGACGAGCACGATGCCCCTCGCCCGCCGCCTCACGTGGGCTCCTCGACGGCCCGCGGCCGCGGTCGCGGCCGCGCAGCGGGCCGGCTGGAAGGGGCGCGCTCGCCGCTCACGGCGCGCGGGCGGTGACCCGCGCCGGTGCGTCGCTGCGGACGCCGGCGGGGCAGGACCCGGGCCAGGAACAGAGCGGCGATCGGCACCGCGCTGGCGAACACGGCCATACGGAGCCACGCTGCGCCGCCATCCGTGCCGGCGCCGAGCGCGTGAACGACGGCGAGCACATAGACGACGACCGTGAGGCGATGTGCCTTCCGCCACAGGCGCGCCCCGATCCTCCGGCGCGCATAGAAGGACAGCCCCAGCAGCGCCGCGAGGTAGGCGGCGACGATGCCCAGCCCCGTGAAGGCGGTGCGATAGGACATGACGAAGGGCACCAGGACGCCGCGGAGCCCGGGGTGCAACCAACGGTCGGCCATAAGGGTGGCGCCGTGGACGACCATCGCACCGAGCGCGATGAGCGCGGTGTGCTCGTGGACCGCCAGCAGCGAGCGCTTGAGCCCCGGCCGCCGAAGCAGTCCGCTGGCCATGAGCAGGCCGATGATCACCGACGCGGTTACCAGCGCGAGGGCGACAAGACCCGACGCGCGCGCCGCCAGCCACCAGCCGTAGCCAACCGGGTCGGGGCCCGTCATGCGGCCTCCGATCGGCTCGTCGAGTGGGCGCCGGCGGGGTGCGCACCGCGCGGCCGCGGCGCAAAGCGCACAAGTGGGTGCTGGCGAAGCGGCCCGGCCAGCTCGACGTCGCCGTCCTCGTGGAAGACCACGCCGCCCTGCGCGGCCAGGATGCGTCGCGCCCCGGCGGGGCCCGAGAGCAGCGCCGCCTTGGCCAGCACCTCCGCGTCCAGCGCCGAGACTCCGAGCGCGGTCACGCCGATCACACCCGTCCAGGCGGGCTCGCGCGTCGAGGGATCCAGCAGATGGTGTGCGAACCGACCGTCTTCGCCTCGCCAGACGCGCGCGTCGATGCCCGAGGTCGCCACTCCGCCGCCGCGCAGGCGCAACACGTGCGCGCGCTCCCCGGTCAGCGGGTGCGCGACCTCGACCTCCCACGGGCGGTCCGTGAGACCGCTGCCACCAACGGCGATGTCGCCGCCGCAGTCGACGAGCACCCGGTGCAGCGCCTCGAGGCGGATGACCAGTGCGTCGGCTGCGAGGCCCTTGCCGGTGCCCCCGGTGTCGACCTCGAGACCAGGCGGCCGCCGCACGGTCGAGGCGCGGGCGTCGACCTCGAGCGCGCGCCAGCGCGCGGCCGGATCGGGCCGCGCCGGGCGGCGCGCCGGCGCCGCCGCCAGGGCTCGCGCCAGCGGCGCCGGTGCAACCCCGCTGCGCGTATGCGCGTAGCCCACGGCACGCAGCGCGCCCACGAGCGTCGGGTCCACGAGACCTCCGGTCTGCTCCGCCGCCCAGCGCGCGGCTCCGACGGCGGCCGCGAGCAGCGGCGACGCGGGCACCTCTTCGCGCGGGTCGGCGTTGAGCCGGCACAGTTCGCTCGCGGGCCGGAAACGCGAGAGGCGCGCGTCGAACGCCTCGAGGTAGGCGCGCGCGTCGGCGGCCGCGGCCAGCGCCGTAGCGCCGTCGGGCTCGAGCAGCAGCCGGGCTTCCGAGCCCATGCACTCGAATCCGATGTCGAGCACGCCGCTCATGAGCTCCTCGTCGTCGCGGCCGGGGCGGGAGCCGGCGCCGGGGCGGAGGCCGCGCTAGACCCGGACACCACGGCGGGCGCGGTCGCGCCGGCGGTTGAAGATCCGTCGTCTGACCCTTCGCCGTCGTCGCGCTCGACGATGACGCGCTGCTCGATGACCCGCCGCATGGTGATCCTTCGCGGCGGCGCCTGGAGCGCGGCCACCTTGCGCGCGCCGAGCGCCGGGTCATGGCCCTCCCGCATCTGCACGGCGAGGAAGGCGAGCAGCGCTAGGAACGTCGCGACGGAGGCGGCAAGCACGCGCCCCAGTCCGTCGCGCCGACGCTTGCGGGCAGCGGGAGCGCGCTCAGTCATCTCCGCCGCGCGAGGGGCCACTGCTGTCCCGCTCGCCTCCGTCGTCGCCCTCGCCGCGTCCGCCGCCGCCGGCGCCGCCGGCCCCGCTCGAGCGCGTGCGGGCGGGCGCCGAGCCACCGCCCGATGAACCGCTGCCGGTAGCGCCGCTCGAGCGCGTTGTCGCGGCGCCTCCGTATGACGCCGGCGAGCCGCTTGCGCCGCTCGAGCGCGTGACGGCCGACCCACCGCCGGCGGGACCCCCGGAGGCCGCCGCGGGCACCGCCCCGCCGGCCGGCGCCGACCGGCGCGCCGGGTGCCGCGGCTTGACCCGCCGCACGACGCGCCGGGTCCGCCTGATGACCACCGTGCGCACCTCCGGCGCGCTTGCGGCCAGCCGCGCCGCCTTCGGCTCGGGCGCCGTCGAGCGGCCCAGACCGAAGGCGGCGGCGCTGGCCAGCCCGAGGGCGAGCGCTGTCGCCACGGGCACCAATCTGCGTCTGAAGCTGTTCATGGCGAACAAGCTGACCACCCCGCGGTCAAGCGCCAGCCAGCCGTGGGCAAAGTCGTGGCAAAGCCTGCGCCAGGCAGGTCGGGAGCGGTGCTAGCGCGCGCTAGCGTTCGCAGCAGTGCCTTTCCGCTCTCTAATGCTCTGGGGCCTCGCCGCCGTCGCGGGTCTCGCCGTCGCGGCGGCGGTCACGATTCTCGCCTCGAGTCTCTCCAGCCAGCACATCGGCCTCTCCTCCGAGCCGCTGTCGGCCGGCGAGGGCCTCGCGCCTCGCGTGGAGGCTCCAATCCGAAATGCGCGCCGGCGAGCCGGCAGGGACGGCAAGGCGAGAACGGCGCCTTCCACGGGCGCGCCCCCGGCGCCCGCGACCTCGCCGGGCACCGGGTCTTCCCTCGAGGACCAGGGCGAGGCGTCCGGCGGCGACGACTAGACCGTCCGCTGCGCGGTCGCAGCATCCCCGCCCTAGAGCGGACGGAGCCCGTCGCTTCCGGCGGGAACGATGACCACCGGGCGGTCGGTCGTATGCAGTAGCTCGTGGGAGACGCTCCCGAGCGCTCCGTGGAGCCTGCCGAAGCCGCGCGCGCCGACGACGATCTGCCCCGCGTCGTGACGACGCGCGGCGCCGACCAGCGCGCGCGCAGGCGACTCGCCGATCAGCTCGGTGGCGTACCCGTGAGCCGACGCGGGGAGCAGCTCGTCGAGAACACGGCGCCCGAGGTCGCGGCGGTTCTCCAGGATCTCGCTCAAGTTGGGAGTGCCGAGCCAGTCAGCCGGCGGACCATAGCCGTAGACGATCACGACCTCCTGGTCCCCCGCGCCGGCCGCGGCGTAGTCGAGCGCCGCGCGCGCCCCGACCGAACCGTCATAGCCGACCACGATCCGGCGCGCCGATAGGGCGGCCTGTGCGGACGTCGCGGTCATCGCCAGACCAGCGCGAGCAGATCGAGCTCGGGGCGCATCAGCTCTCGCAGCGGCGCGTCGAGCCGCTCGCCGGAAATGGGCCCAGAGGAGTGGTAGCGATCCCGGAAGCTCATGACGTCATCGCGCGAACGCGCTCTCGCCACGTTACGACCGAGCGCTGCGCACGCCATCCGCCCCCGTCGCGATGTCCGGTCCGTGGTTAACACGGACGGTCCCGGCCACGTTATCTTCCAACCATGCCCCCGGGGGACGCGCTCGGCGAGGAGCGGCTGCGCGAGCTGATCGACGTGGGGCGCTCGCTGGTCCGCGAGCACTCGGTCGAGAGCGTGCTCGAAAACGTCCTCGATCGCGCTCGCGAGCTCACCGGCGCCCGCTACGCCGCGCTGGGGGTACTCGATCAGCGTCGCGAGCGGCTCGAGCGCTTCCTCACGCGGGGGATCGACGAGCTCACGCACACCGCGATCGGCGACCTTCCGCGCGGCCGCGGGATCCTCCGCCTGCTGATCGACGAACCCGAGCCGCTGCGCCTCGACGACGTCTCGAGGCACCCGCGCAGCTACGGGTTCCCCGTCAACCATCCTCCGATGTCGACCTTCCTGGGCGTTCCGGTCGTGATCCGGGGCGAGGCGTGGGGGAACCTCTACCTGACCGAGAAGGAGGGCGGCCAGCCGTTCACCGCTGCGGACGAGGACGCGGCCGTGATCCTTGCGGACTGGACGGCTATCGCGATCGAGAACGCTCGTCTCTACCAGCGGATGGAAGCGCGCCGTGACGAGCTCGAGCGCGCCGTGCGCGGGATGGAGGCGACGGCTGCGATCGCTCAGGCGCTTGGGGCGGAGACGCGCCTGGACCGCGTCCTGGAGCTCATCGTCAAGCGCGGGCGCGCGCTGGTCGACGCGCGGGCGCTGGTGATCCTGCTGGTCGACGGCGAGGGGCTGGTGGTCGCGGCCCAGGCGGGCGAGCTCCCGCCCGGCCTGTCCGGCCTCCGGCTGCCGACGGAGGGAACCCTCCCCGGGGACGTTCTGCGCCGCGGTAGCGCCGAGCGGGTGAGCGATTTGAGCGCTCGCGTGCGCGGGGCCGCGGACTCGCTCGGACTGGGCGCGACGGCGGCCCTGTTCGTCCCGCTGCTCTACCGCGGAAACAGCGTCGGGGTGCTCGCCGCCTATGATCGGCTAGGCGACGCGCCCGAGTTCAAGGCGGACGACGAGTGGCTGCTGCGATCGTTCGCGGCTAGCGCGGCGATCGCGGTCGCAACGGCGACGTCCGTGCAAAGCGAGCAGCTGCGCCGCAGCCTCGACGCCGCCGAGCGCGAGCGTGGTCGCTGGGCGCGCGAGCTCCACGACGAGGTGCTCCAGACCCTGGCCGGCCTCCGGATGCGGCTCGCGTCCGCCGACCGCCGCGGTGAACTGGAGACACTGCGGCCGGTGGTGACCGAAGCCGTCGAGCAGCTCGACGGAGAGATCCGCGAGATCCGCAGGCTCATCGCCGAGCTTCGGCCCGCCGCCCTCGACGACTTCGGGCTCGGCGCGGCGCTCGCCAGCCTCATCGAGCGGGCCGCGCCCGACGGCGCCGAGGTGGACGTTCGCATCGAGCTCGGAGACGCCCAGGAGGGCGGCGAGGCGCGCTTCGCGCCGGAGGTGGAGACGGCGGTGTACCGGCTGGTGCAGGAGGCCCTGGCCAACGTCGCCAAGCATGCCCAGGCGAGCAGGCTGTCGGCAGAGGTCGTTCGTGACGGCGACGCGATCCGGGTGACGGTGGTGGACGACGGCAGCGGCTTCGACCCCCAGCAGGAGACACACGGCTACGGACTGGCGGGGATGCGCGAGCGCGCGACGCTGCTCGGCGGAGAGCTCACCATCACCTCCTCGGCACGCGGCACGCGGGTCGAGGCCCACGTGCCGGCCCACGGAACAGGCGACGCCAGCCGCGCCGCCGGCGCGGCTGCACATCCGTAGGTGACACGGAGCAACAGGATGTCGAGTACCAGATGACCGCCGCAAACCGGACGCCAGCGTGACCGCAGCACGACGCGTGAGGCGGCGGAGGAGCGCCGGTTGACCTCGTCGCACGTGATCCAGCGCGCGGCTGTGGACGACCTCCTCGAGGTCCTGCGGCGGCGTGGCTACACACCCATCGGTCCCACGGTCCGCCAGGGCGCGATCGTCTACGAGGAGGTCAGCGCGGCGTCGGACCTGCCGGAGGGCTGGACCGACGTCCAGGAGGGCGGCACCTACCGCCTCGCGCGCCGCGAGGACCGCGCCCTGTTCGGGCACAACGTCGGGCCGAACTCCTGGAAGAACCACCTGTTCCCACCAACGCTTCGCCTGTGGCGGGCACGCCGGGGCGAGGACGGCGGCCTGGAGGTCGAGGAGGAGCCCCGCGACACGGCGCGCTACGCGTTCATCGGGGTCCGCTCCTGCGACCTGCACGCGATCCTGATTCAGGACCGCACGTTCATGAACGACTCCTACGTCGACCGGGACTACGAGGCCCGCCGGCGCGGTTGCTTCATCGTCGCGGTCAACTGCGGCCAGGCCGGGGGGACGTGCTTCTGCGTCTCGATGGAGACCGGTCCCAGGGCGACGAAGGGCTTCGACCTCGCGCTGACCGAGCTGGTCGAGGACAGCGACCACCGCTTCCTCGTGGAGGTCGGAAGCGAAGCGGGAGCGGAGGTCCTGGCCGAGCTTGCGCACCACCCGGGGGCGGCGGACGACGAGCGCGCGGCCGAGCGGGTCGTCGAGCGTGCCGCGTCCCAGCAGGGGCGCGAGCTTGACACGACCGACATCCGCGATCTCCTTCAGCGGAACCTCGAGCACCCCCGCTGGGTGGACGTGGCCGAGCGCTGCCTGTCGTGCGGCAACTGCACCCTGGTCTGCCCGACGTGCTTCTGCAGCACGGTCGAGGACCACACCGACCTGGCCGGGGAGGAGGCCGAGCGCGTGCGGGTGTGGGACTCCTGCTTCTCGCTGGACCACTCCTACGTCCATGGGGGAAGCGTGCGCTCGACAGGGTTGTCGCGCTACCGCCAGTGGATGACCCACAAGCTCTCGACGTGGATCGACCAATTCGGCACCTCGGGTTGCGTGGGCTGCGGACGTTGCATCACCTGGTGCCCGGTGGCGATCGACCTCACCGAGGAGGTGGCGGCGATCAGGGCCACCGACCAGGCTGGCGCCGGCGACGACCAAACCCGCCGGGGCGACATCACAGAGCGGAGTGACGGTGCGGACGATCGATGATCTGCTGGTCGACGTGCCCGCCTTCGAGGACATGGACGCCGAGCACCTCGAGCTGATCGCCGGCTGTGCGACCAACCGCGGCTTCGCGGCCGGCGAGTACCTTGCCCGAGAGGGCGATCGAGCCGAGGCCTTCTACGTGATCCGCCACGGCTCGGTGGCGCTCGAGACCTTCGTCCCCCAGGGCGGCTCGCTGGTCATCGAGACGCTCCACGAGCACGACCTCGTCGGGTGGTCGTGGCTGTTCGCACCCTTCCGGACCGAGTTCGACATTCGCGCGGTGGGCGTCACCCGCACCATCGCCTTCGACGGCGCCTGCCTGCGCGGCAAGCTCGAGGACGATCCTGTGCTCGGCTACGCGCTCATGAAGCGCTTCGCACAGGTGATCATCGAGCGTCTGCAGGCCACCCGTTTGCGCCTGATCGATGTATATGGCCACGTTTCCAACGGCTGAGCCAGCGGCGTCGCCGGAAGCGATGGTCCCCGCGCCATACCGCGTCGTCCGCCGGCGCCGCGAGACGCATGACACCTGGACGCTCGCGCTCGAGCCCGGAGACTCCGGACCGCTGGAGCCCTTCGCCCCTGGACAGTTCGCGATGCTGTACGCCTTCGGGGCCGGGGAGGCGCCGATCTCGGTCAGCGCGCTCGAAGACGGCCACGGCCTGCTGGTGCACACGATCCGCGCGGTGGGGGCGGTGACCACCGCGTTGTGCGGGGCCCGCCCCGGCGACGTGGTCGGCGTTCGGGGCCCGTTCGGCACCACGTGGCCATTGAAGGAGGCCGAGGGCAGCGACCTCGTGATCATCGCCGGGGGCATCGGGCTCGCGCCGCTGCGACCGGTGGTGCGCGCGGTGATGGAGCGGCGCCAGCGCTACGGCGACGTGGTGGTGCTATACGGCGGGCGCTCCCCGCGCGAGCTGCTCTTCCGGCCGGAGCTCGAGCGCTGGCGTGGGCGGCTCGACGTCGACATCGACGTGCGGGTGACCGTGGACGCCGCGGGCGCCGATTGGCGCGGACGGGTTGGAGTGGTCACCAAGCTGCTGCGCCGTGCGCGCTTCGCACCCGACGAGGCGGTCGCCATGCTCTGCGGGCCGGAGGTCATGAATCGCTTCGCGGCTGCGGCGCTGCTCGAGCGCGGCGTCGCGAGGGACCGCGTGTGGCTGTCGACCGAACGCAGCATGAAGTGCGCGGTGGGCCACTGCGGGCACTGCCAGCTCGGACCCGTGTTCGTGTGCAAGGACGGCCCGGTGTTCCGCTATGACCGCATCGAGCGTTTCCTGGCGGTACGGCGGCTGTGAGGCGCGCCCGGCCCAAGCTCGCGGTCTGGAAGTTCGCCTCCTGCGACGGCTGCCAGCTGAGCATGCTCGACCTCGAGGACGAGCTGCTCGCCGTCGCCGCGGAGGTGGAGATCGCGTACTTCCTGGAGGCGCGACGACAGACCGTGCGTGGCCCGTACGATTTGTCGCTGGTCGAGGGATCCGTGACCACGGCCGAGGATGCCGAGCGAATCCGCCGCGTGCGCAGGCAGTCGCGGCGCCTGGTGACGATCGGTGCCTGCGCCACGGCGGGCGGCATCCAGGCGCTGCGCAACTTCGCCGACGTGAAGGACTTCATGTCCGTCGTCTACGCGAGCCCGGAGTACGTCTCGACGCTCGCGACGTCGACGGCGATCTCCGAGCACGTGCACGTCGACTTCGAGCTGCAGGGCTGCCCGATCAACAAGAACCAGCTGCTGGAGGTGATCAGCGCCTACCTCAACGAGCGGCGGCCGGCGATCGCCTCGCACAGCGTGTGCGTCGAGTGCAAGCGACGCGGCAACGTGTGCGTGATGGTGGCGCACGGGACGCCTTGCCTGGGCCCGGTGACCCACGCGGGCTGCGGCGCGATCTGCCCCTCCTACGACCGCGGCTGCTACGGCTGCTACGGGCCGATGGAGGATCCCAACGCAACCTCGCTGAGCGGCTGGCTCGAGGAGCGTCTGGGCGCCGACGAGGTGGACCTGGTCCGCCTGTACCGGACCTTCAACGCGAGCGCTCCCGCATTTCGGGAGGAGAGCGAGGCGGTCGAGGAGGGCCGCCGGTGACCCCCGCCCGCCGCCGCACGCGCACGATCAGGACCGACGCGCTGGCGCGAGTGGAGGGCGAGGGGGCGATGACCGTGCGCATCGCGGGCGGCGAGGTGAAGGAGGTCAGGTTTCGCATCTACGAGCCGCCGCGCTTCTTCGAGGCGCTGCTGCGCGGCCGCCGCTACACGGAGCCGCCCGACATCACGGCGCGCATCTGCGGGATCTGCCCGGTCGCCTACCAGATGAGCGCGGTGGCCGCGATCGAGGACGCCTGCGGCGTGCGGGTGCCCGAGCCGATCCGCTTGCTGCGCAGGCTGATCTATTGCGGCGAGTGGATCGAGAGCCACGCGCTGCACCTCTTCCTGCTCCACGCGCCCGACTTCCTCGGCTACGAGAGCGCGGTGGCCATGGCCGGCGAGCACCGTGCGGTGGTCGAGCGCGGGCTGCGGATAAAGAAGGCGGGCAACGGGATCGTCAGCCTGGTCGGCGGCCGCGAGGTGCATCCGATCAACGTGCGCGTCGGGGGCTTCTACCGGGCCCCCAGCAAGCGCGAGCTAGGAGGGTTGGCCGAGCTGCTGAAGCCCGCCCGCGAGGAAGCGCTCGAGACCGTCCGCTGGACATCGACGCTGGACTTCCCGGACTTCGAGGAGGACTACGAGTTCGTGGCCCTCTCCCAGCCTGGCGACTACCCGCTCGAGCGCGGCCGGCTGATCTCGAGCGGTGGGCTCGACATCGGGCCGGCGCAGTACGAGGAGCACTTCTCCGAGCAACAGGTGCCCCACTCCACGGCGCTGCACTCCAGCCTGCGTGGCCGGGGCTCGTACCTGGTGGGGCCGCTGGCCCGCTACGCGCTCAACCAGGCCCGGCTCTCGCCGCTGGCCCGTGCAGCGGCGGCCGAGGCCGGCCTGGTGGAGGTGTGCCGCAACCCGTTCCGGAGCATCGTCGTACGCGCGGTGGAGATCCTCTACGCGTTCGACGAGGCGCTGCGGATCATCGCGGGGTACGAGGAGCCGGACGAGCCGGCGGTCGAGGTCGCTCCCCGCGCCGGAACCGGGTACGGCTGGACCGAGGCGCCGCGCGGGATGCTCTGGCACCGTTACCGCCTCGACGAGGGCGGCGCGATCATCGAGGCGAAGATCGTCCCGCCGACCTCGCAGAACCAGGGCAAGATCGAGGAGGATCTGCACGGCTTCGTCGCTCGCAACACCGAGCTCGCCGACGAGGAGCTCCGGCTGGTCTGCGAGCAGGCGATCCGCAACTACGACCCCTGTATCTCCTGCGCGACGCACTTCCTGAAGCTGGAGGTGGCGCGGGAGTGAAAGCGATGGCCTGCGCCCGCCTCGTGATCGGGGTCGGCAACGCGTGGCGCGGCGACGACGCCGCCGGGCTTGCCGTCGCCCGCCGTCTTCGGGCATGTCGGCCGGCGGGGCTGCGCGTCGTCGAGCGGGAGGGCGAGCCGCTCGATCTGCTCGACGAATGGGCGGACGCGGATGAGGTCATCGTCGTCGACGCTGTGCGGTCGGGATCGCCGCCCGGGACGATCCACCGCATCGAGGCGACGGAGCGCCCGCTCCCGGTCGAGTCCTTCTACACCTCGAGCCATCTCCTGGGCGTGGGGGAGACGGTCGAGCTTGCTCGTGCGTTGGGGCGCCTCCCGGGCCGCCTTCTCGTGCACGGCATCGAGGGCGGTCGCTTCGAGACCGGCGCGCGCCTGTCTCCGGAGGTTGATCGAGCGGTGGAGACGCTCGTGGCCGAGCTCGCGCGACCGCTCCACGAAGGCGCGTGACCGCGGCGACGAGGAGGCTCGCTGGTGGCGCGCGACGCCGGTGCTGGTCGGGGCGGATGTGCGCGGTGAAGTTCGGCCGACCGGTACTGCTGCCCGCGCTTCGACTCGCTGCGAACTGCGGCGCGGCAGTTATCGTGGTTGCGATCCTCGCCCAAGAGTTCGGCCTCCGAGCGAGCGCCGAGGGGGCGATGTGCAGCGCAACTCCCAGAGCCCTGTTGGGAGCGTGGTCCAACCCAGGGAGCGCGATGACGAACCGCCGCCGGACGCATAGGCTCGACCGACGTGACGTCGTCCGCCAACAGACTCGACCCAGCCGAGGAAGAGCCCAGGGCGCGTGGAGCTCGGCGGGTTGAGCCTGGAGGGCCTGGCCGTGCCTCGCATGCCGGCGGTTCCCCGTTTGCCCGGGCTGCCGGATCCACTGCGACGGGTGCACGTCGCGCGCGACCTCGAGTCGCTCACCTCGATCGGCCAGGAGGAGGAGGCCGACGCCGGCGGCATGAGCGTGGAGTCCGTGGAGCGCATCTGGAGCGCGGCCGTCGACCTCTATCGAAGCGGAGTCCATCCCGCCGTGCAGGTGTGCGTGCGCCGCCAGGGCGCAGTCGTGGTCGATCGCGCGCTCGGTCACGCCCGCGGCAACGGCCCCCGTGATGGAGCGGAGGTGGAAAAAGAGCTTGCGACGCCGGCGACGCCGTTTCTGATCTATTCCGGTTCCAAGGCGGTCACGGCGATCGTGGTCCACATGCTCCACGAGCGCGGGTCGCTGGACATCTCGGACCGCGTCTGCCGGCACATTCCCGAGTACGACCGTCACGGCAAGGGCGAGATCACGATCGCCCAGGTGCTCGCGCATCGCGCCGGAGTGCCCAATCTCCCGCGGGAGGTCTTCGAGCTTGACCGCGCGCTTGATCGGGAGTTCCGGGTCCGGGCGCTTTGCGACGCAAGGCCGTTCGCCAGGCCCGGGAGGTTCCTCGCCTACCACGCCGTCTCGGGCGGCTACATCCTGGGCGAGATCGTGCATCGCGTGACCGGCAAGGACATCCGCACGGTGCTCGCCGAGGAGATCCTCGACCCGCTGGGCTTCCGGTGGACCAACTACGGCGTCGCACCTCAAGACGTCTCGAAGGTGGCGCTCAACTACGTGACCGGCCCGCCCACCGCGCCTCCGCTCTCGCAGCTTTTCTCGCGAGCGCTCGGCCTCCCCTTCGACCAGCTGGTCGAGGCCAGCAACGACGAGCGCCTCTTGACCGCGATCGTCCCGTCCGCGAACGTCGTCACAACGGCCAACGAGCTCGCGCGCTTCTATGAGATCTTTCGCCGCGGGGGCGAGCTCGACGGCATCCGGGTGATGAGGCCGGAGACCGTGCGCAACGCGATGACCGAGCAGTCGCACCTGGAGGTCGATCTCTCGCTGGGATTCCCGACGCGGTTCGGGTACGGGTTCATGCTCGGTGCGCAATGGCTGAGCCTGTACGGGCGCGATACACAGCACGCGTTCGGCCATCTCGGCTTCACGAACATCCTCGCCTGGGCCGACCCCGAGCGCGCGCTCGCGTGCGCGGTGATGACCAACGGCAAGCCGGTGCTCTACCCGGACCTTCCGCGCTTCTTCGGGCTGGCGCAGCGCATCACCAGCGAGGCACCGAAGGTGCACGGATCGGAGATGGCCGTCTGGGATCCCCTCGCGTCGCGGCCATCGTGGGAGTGACGCTGCTGGCGCTCGTGCCCGGGGCGTCCACGCTGCGCCGCCACACGCCCTGAGCGAGCGCGATCGGCGCCGAAGCCGCAGCCGGATCGCGGGTAATTCCGGATGCCGGTCGCCACCGCTCCGCGTACGGTCAGCAGAGCTTCCCCGACCGCAGGAGAGTCATGCCAGTAAACGTCGCCATCAACGGCTTCGGCCGCATCGGTCGCGGCTTTCTTCGCTCCGCGGTGGAGCGCGGATCCGACACGCGGATCGTCGCCGTGAACGACGTCGCCGACGTAACGACGCTCGCGGCGCTGCTGCGCCACGACTCCGTCTACGGCCGCTTCCCCGGCGAGGTGGGCGAGGGCGAGGGCGCGATCACCGTCGACGGCTCGGAGGTCCGCGTGCTCTCCGAGCCCGAGCCGGCGTCGCTGCCGTGGCGTGAGCTCGGGGTCGACGTCGTGATCGAGAGCACGGGCCGCTTCCGCACGCGGGCGGCGGCCGCCGAGCACCTGAAGGCCGGCGCGAGCAAGGTGATCATCTCGGCGCCCGCCAAGGGCAGCGAGCCCGCCGACGCCACCGTGGTGCTGGGCGTGAACTTCGAGGAGGTCTACGACCCGGAGCGCCACGACATCATCACCAACGCGTCGTGCACAACCAACTGCCTGGCGCCGGTGGCCAAGGTGCTGCACGAGGCAGTCGGCATCCGCCATGGGCACATGACCACCGTCCACGCCTACACCGCCGACCAGAACCTCCTCGACGGGCCGCACAAGGACCTGCGCAGGGCGCGCGCCGGCGCCATCAACGTGGTGCCCACCTCCACCGGCGCGGCCAAGGCGATCGGGATGGTGATCCCCGAGCTCGAGGGCCGTCTGCAGGGTTATGCCGTGCGCGTGCCGCTGCCAACCGGCTCGCTCGTCGACCTGACGGTCGAGGCCGAGCGCGAGACGAGCGCCGACGAGGTCAACGCCGCGGTGCGAGAGCGGGCCGACAGCGGCGCGCTCGCGGGGATCCTCGCCTACAGCGAGGAGCCGCTGGTGGCGACCGACGTCGTGGGGTCGCCCTACTCCTCGATCTTCGACGCTCCGCTGACCAGCGTGGTCGGCGGCACACAGGTGAAGGTCGTCGCCTGGTACGACAACGAGTGGGGCTACGCCACGCGCATGGTCGAGCTGGCCGAGCGTGTGCTGGCGCCCGTGAGCGCGAGCGCCTGACAGTCCAACGTCCGGCGCCCGCCGAACTGCGATGGAAGCGGTGCTGCAGGCTCGCGTGCGCGAGCTGCTGAGCTCCGACCCGGTACCCGAGGTCCGGGCGCAGAAGGCGCGGGCGTTGAGCGTCGCCGCGCGGCGCACGCGGTCGTTCCCGTCATCCGGACCGCATGCGGGGGACGCGCTCGTTCGGGCGCTGGGAGAGCGCCCAGAGCTGTGGCAGGAGGCGTCGGCGGGCCTGCCTCGGGGGGCGACCGGGCGCACGGAGCGACTGCGCGGCGGCGCCGGCCGAGTGGTCGTGGTCGGGGCACCCGGTTCCGGCGGCGCCGACGAGCTGGAGGCAGGGAACCGCGCAATACTGCGCTAGCCGAACACAATCCACGGAGACGGCAGCATGACTTCACATCAGATGCTGGGAACGAACCCGTCGATGCGGCGCGCGTGGCTCGAGCACAACACGGGGCACACGCTGAATGCGGCCGCTGACACGGCGTTCGCGGCGGAGCAGGTGCGCGGCAATATCGAGAACCTTGTCGGCGCGGCGCACGTGCCGCTCGGCATAGCGGGACCGATTCGCGTCAACGGCGGGCATGCGCACGGCTCTTACTACGTCCCGTTCGCGACGACCGAGGGAACGCTCGTCTCGACCTACCAGTACGGCATGCGGGCCATCACCGAGGCCGGTGGCGCGAACGCGTACGTTGTTGCGGACTCGCTCGACATCACGCCATGCTTCGTGTTCACAAGCGCGCGCGATGCAATCTCGTTCTCGCAGTGGTTGCGCGACCACTTATCGGAGCTGAGAGACGTCGTCGCCGAAACGACTGCCCACGGTCGTCTGGTGGAGCTGCACACGCATGTCTTCGGACGACGAGTGTTCGCTCGGTTCGTGTTCACGACCGGCGACGCGATGGGAATGAACATGGTCAACATCGCCGTCGATCAGATCTGCCGTCACGCAATCGAGATGACGCACTGCGATCGTTACTACCTGAGGTGCAACTACTCGAGCGATAAGAAGCCCGCCGCGATCAACCTCCTGCGGCCCTACGGCAAGGAAGTAGTGATCGACTTCACACTGCCGGCGACCGTTGCACAGACGCACCTCGGAGTCTCAACTCGCGAGATGCTCGAGTTCGCCGCCGCCGGGCGGCACGGCGCCATGCAAGCAGGTGCGCTGGGCATGAACGCGCACTTCGCAAACGGTCTGGCCGCGATCTACATCGCCTGCGGCCAAGACGTTGCGCAGGTCGTCAACGCCAGCATCGGGTTCATCGACCTCGAGCTGGTCGACCAAGACGACCTCTACGTCTTCGCAAGACTCCCGAATCTCGTCGTCGGCACGGTCGGGGGCGGGACCAGCCTCCCGACGCAGAGCGAATGTCTCGCGCTGCTCGATTGCGGCGGAGACGGAACCGCCACGAAGTTCGCCGAGATCGTCGCGGCAACGCTCGTCGCAGGCGACATCGCAATCGCCGCCGCCCTCGCCAACGGGCGCTTCATCGAAGCCCACCGGCAGAACCGCCAGCGAAACCGATCCCTGACCGCTTAGCGCCCGCGTTCACCGCCCAAAACGAGCGGCTGCTCGAATCGGTCACAAGTCGGCCCAGATGCTTGCTCCGCGCCCGATCCGTGCCCGTCCGCGCGGCCCCGCGGTTACGATGCCGCCGTGTCCGAGGACCTCGCTTCCCGCCTGCGCAGCTTGCTCGCGGATCCGGTGCCCGAGGTGCGCCGCGAGGCCGCGCGGGCGCTCAGCGTGATCGACGCGACGGACGTGGCAAGCCTCGCCGCTGCGCTCGATGATGCCAACGATGGGGTGCGCAGGGCGGCCACGCTCGCGCTCGGGCGCATCCGGGACCCGCGCGCCACCGACGCGCTCGTGCAGGCGCTGCGCGACCGGCCGGAGCTCTGGCAGGAGACGTCAGCGGCTCTGGCCACGGCCGGGGATCGCGACGCAGTGTCGCGGATCGTTCCGCTGCTCGAGTCTCCTTCCAGCCACGTGCGCTGCGGCGCGCTGCGAGCCATCGCCGGGCTCAGCAAGCCTCCGCACCCACGCGCCGAGCAGGAGCCCCTGTTCTTCTACCGCGACGACGAGGGCCATTCCCACCCACTGTTCTGAGAGACCGAACTGCGCGCTTCACCTCCGTGCTTCTCACTGGCAGGCTGCGATGCTGCGTCCCTTCGAGCGCGTCGGAGGAGTCCGGATCCTGTCCCGGTACGGCGAGAGCCTCGAGCTCGAGGTCGAGTTGCCCTTCGATACGGACGCCCCCCGTGAGGCGCTGTGCGCGGCTGCCGCCGGCGAGGTTCGCGGCTAACGGTCGGACGCGAACGGATGCGGCGGCCGGTCACCGCCGCGAGTTGTAGTCGCTCGCGCCCGTGTTGCGAGTGCCGGAGGGCCGTCGTCGGTCACGACCGCCATGACCCATCCAGGGTCGGTGCGCCAGAAGCCCCGATCGGCGCCGCCGGCGTCCCAGTCCACGCGCAGGGTGCGCCAGTCGTCGGAAACCGGCGCGGCGTCGAGGCGGGGCTCGACGACCGCGCGACGGATGTTCAACCGCAGTCCCTCGGAGCGCGCCTTGGCGGACGCCTCCTTGGCGGTCCATACGAGGTTGGCGAGAAGGGCGCGGCGCTCGGAGGCCGCGCCGCGCACGAGCGCCTGCTCGGTGGGCGCCATCCATTCGGCTACGAAGGCATCGCTGCGGGCCTCGACCACCTCGAGGTCGCAGCCGAGGCTCGCGCCTGCGTCGCCGACCACCGCCAGCGCGCGATCGGCGCGATGGCTGATGGACAACGAGACGGCGGCGGATGTCCCCGCGACCTGGGCGACCGGCGCGCCGCCGGGCCCTCCGAGCACCTCGACGCGCGCCGGCTCGGCGCCGAACCGGGCTGCCACCACGGCCTTCGCGGTGAAGCGGCCGAGGCGCCAGTCGCGGCGGCGTTTGGCGATCTCGAAACCGGCGAGAACCTCGCGCTCGCTCGGCGTGAGCCAGTGGTCGCCGGCGGGAACGTCAGCGAGCGAGCGGCTGAGCCAAGCGACCATCGACATCCTCGCTTGGGGCATGCTCCTGAGCCCGCCGCATCCCGCGCTGGACGGCGTCGATCAGGTATGGGCGCAGCGAACCGGGTGCGATGATCTCGCGCACGGAGCCCATCTTCACCGCGCGCTCGACGCTGTGAACCGCGTCGAACTCGGCCGCGAAGGCTCCACGCTGCTCGGCGAGGACCTCCGCGAAACGGGAGCCGCGCTCATCGCGCAGCTGCTGGCGTTTGGCCCCGTCGGCCGCATCGATGCGCGCATCGAGCTCGACGATCCGTGGATCCTGGCGCGCGGCCTGATCGACCTCGCGGGCGAACACCACCCCGGCCGCGGGGGCACCGCCGATCACCGAGGCGTGCGTTCCCTCGAGGGCCACTGCCTCGAGTCCGGGATTGAGGCGCTGGGAGAACACGACGAACGCACCGCCGTGGTAGCGCGAGACGACGCAGAACACGATCGGGCCCGAGAAGTTGACGACCGCCCGGCCTATCTCCGCGCCGTATTCGAGCTGCCATTCGCGCATGGACTCAGGCGACCCGTCGAACCCGGCGAGATTGGCGAGGACGACCACGGGGTGCCGGCCGGTCGCCGCGTTGATCGCGCGGGCGACCTTCCTGGACGAGCGGGGGAACAGCGTGCCGGCACTCCACTCGTCCGGGCCGTCGGCGGGAATCATCCCGTGCCGCTCGAGGGGCCGCGACTCGATGCCCACCAGCGTGACCGGCCAGCCCCCGAGATGGGCCTCCCACACCACCGCGGCCTCGGCGTCGTGCATGTCGGTCCAGCGCTCGAGCGGCTGGTGGTCCGAGTCGATCGCGGCGCGCATCACGCTGCGGATGTCGAACGGCTGCTTGCGGCCGGGATTCGTTTCGTCGGAGAAGACGTCGCCGAGGCATGCCAGCGCCGAGCCGGGGGCGATGTGCGGGGCGTCGCGCACGTCGCGGTCCGGTGGATCCGACGTCTCCGCGCGCCGGGGGAAGCGCTCGCCCGGCGCGACGTAGCAGTACTCGTAGTGGCGCAGGAGCAGGCGGCAGGCGTCGGCCACGTCGGCGGCGCGGTACTGCGCCTGGCCGTTGGGCCCCATGATGCGCTCGTAGCCGCCGATGCCCAGGTTGTCCTCGGCGGAGACAGCGCCCGAGTAGTCGAGGGCCTGCTTGCCCGTGAGGACCATCGCGCTGCTCGGCGTCATCACGAGGATGCCTCGCGTGTGCATCAGCATCGTGGCCTCCGCGTTCCAATAGGGCTGGGCGCCGACGTTGATTCCCGTCACGACGACGTTGATCTCACCGCCTGCCTGCGTGACCTCCACGATGCGTCGGAGCACGGCCGCGATCCAGTCCATGTTCTCGGTGCCACTGTCCATCGCGATCTTGGCGCCGGCGGACACGGCGAACCACTCGACGGGCACAGCGAGCTCCTCGGCGAAGTCGAGAGCGGCGATGATGCGCCGGCACTCGGGCTCGGCGAGCGAGCCGAGCGCGTGCGTCGGGTCGCCGAGGACGGCCACCCGCAGCATCCCCTCGGGATAGCGCTCGGTGACGTTACGGATCACGCCGACCACGACGCCGGCAGGATTGGTCCCCAGGATGCGTTCGACCGGCGCGAGCCGCCCCCGGTCGTCGAGGTCGTGCTCGACGAACGTCCCGGCGGGTTGGCCGCCGTCGTGTCCCGCGCACAGGAACCTGATGATCTCCGTTGGGTGCGCGAGGCCGCGCCGACGGGCCGCGATGATGCGCCGCGCCCCTTCGTCCAGCGGCTCGATGGGCCGGGCGGGTGGATCGTCCACCTCGAGCACGAGCTCGGAACCCGCGGGAGCGGAGAAGCGGAGCACGTGCGGGCGGACCTCGCCGTCGGGGTCGAGCATGCGGCCGTCGACCAGGACCATCTCCAGGCCCAGGCCGTTCGCGCTCGGCGCGAAGCGGGCCATCAACGCCGCGATCTCGGCGGTCGTCAGGTCGATTATCTCCGGCCACAAGTAGAGGAACAGGCGATTCCAGTGCAGCCGTCGGCTGGGCTTGCGATGCGCCTGGAAGGTACGGATGCCCTCGAACGCCTCGACGACCATGCGCTCGAACTCCGGGAGGGCCACGAGCCGCCCGTCGTCGTCGCGCACCGCGGTGATGTCGCGCACTTCGGCCACGGCGAACAGCCGCTCGTCGCGGGGGTTGTCGTGCGCGACCCCGTGGAACAGGTACACGTCCTCGGCCGAGGGCACCCGCTGGAGCGTGAACTTCCGCAGGCGCCACAGCGCGACCCGCTCGCTCATCATGGGGTGCAGGCCGCGGAGGACCTCGTCCTCCACCGGGCCGGCGGAGCCGATCGGGAAGGTGAACAGGTCGACGGCCGACATGCCGCGGCCCCGCTGGGGCACGGCGAGTCCCACAACGACCCGCTCGACCGCGTCCGGCAGCCCCGAGGCGGCGATGACTGCCCGCAGTTGGGCGGCCAGACCTTCAGGCGGCGCCTCGGAATGCTCGCAGTAGACGTCGATCGCGACCGGGGTGCCGCGCGGCAGGCTGCGAGCGCGCGCGCCGCAGGCGCGCAGCGCATCCGGCAGCGCCTCGCGCTCGGCGAAGGCCGCCAGGACGTACCGGCGACGTCCGTCCTGCTCGTGGCGCGCCGTGAGGACGGGCTGGCCATCCACCACGGTCTCGGCAAACGACCCCAGCGTGCCCATGCGGTAGTAGCGACGGATCATCGCCTCGAGCAGCACCCGCCGAAGCGCCGGCGGCGCGCCGCGCATGCGCGCGCTCAGCAGCGGCGCCAGCGGCCGCGGACAGGCGGTGAGCTCCTCGATCCGCCATTGCGCGTCGGCGCGTTGCGGGTCCTCGGCCAGCGCCGCGATGTGGTCCTCCATCACCGCATAGGTCTCGTCGCGGACGGCGGCGATGAGGGGCTCATCGAAGTAGCGGAAGCGAGCCTCGTGCGCGAGATCGGCGATGACGGCGTCGCGATCCTCGGTCGCGGCCGCGAGGCGCACGAGCGCGTCGCGAAAGTCCTCGCCCACGTGTCCCGCGAGCTCGTCGGCCTGATCGAGCCGTCGATCCAGGATCGCCAAGACCGCCGCGCGCGCGGCATCGGCGCGTTGCTGGGAGAGGTAGAGCCGATAACAGGCCGCCTCGAGCTCGGGCGTGCGGTCGAGGCTCGAGATGCCGTAGTGCGCCAGCGCCGCACGCAAACGGGCGACAAACCGGTTCGGCAGGCCCTCAGCCTCGGGATCGAGCGACCGCAGGTAGGCATGGAGGTGCTCCTGCGGGCTGCGCAGCAGGGCCTCAGCCGGGTCGGCGGCGTCACGGCGCGGCTGGGTCAGGGCGCCGAGGTCGGCGTAGATGCCGAGCAGACGGTGCTCACCGGGCACCAGCGCGGGGTCACAGGCGAGGGGATCGGAGCACGCCCCGTGCAGGTCCTCGACGATGGCGGCGACCTCCGTGGGGTTGATGTCGTATCCGAGCATGAGACGCTCGAGTCGACGCAGGTTCTCGTGGCAGCGGGCCGGGACCTCCATGGTCGATGGGCTCGCGAGCATCCCGAAGTCGAGGCGGTCCCGGATCTCGGTCTGCGGGGCTTCGTCACCGAGGGATTCGAGGCGCACGATCGGCGCCTGCGCGTCGAGGTGGACGTTGGGCGCCGCCAGCACCTCCCGGACACGGGCGCGAAATGGAGCAACGAAGGAGGACTCCATCTTCATGCTCTCGACCACCGCGATCACGTCGCCCGCCTCGACCTCGTCGCCGGCCGAGACCGGGATCGACACGACGACCGCGGGCGCGCGGTTGCGGATGATGCCCCCGTCGTCGCGCGCCACGCGGTGGGGCACCCCGTCGACCTCGACGAGCAGCTCCGTGCCCTGCAGGGATACGACCGTGCGGAAGGTGCGGCCACCCATGCTCAGACGCCGCTCGAAGCGGCTCACCCGCTCGACCTCCGCCTCGACCTGCGAGCCGTCGACGGCCAAGCGGTATGACGCCGGTCCAACCTGGCTCACGACGATCCCGTATCGCTGGCCGCGGTGGCGCTGCTCGATCGTGCGCGAGACTCCCGCGTCGGCGTGCGGCCGACCGCGCCGGGCCAGAGCGTAGAAGCGCGCACGGTCGTCGGCCGTGGCCGCATCGGCAAGCTCGATGGCCGCCTGGATCACGGCTACGTTCGCGTGGCGGACCGGCCGGGTCTCGCCACGGAGCTGGAGTTGATCGAGCCACGACGTGTCGAGCGCACCCTCGCGCAGCTCGGGACGCTGGAGGAGCTCGAGCAGGAATCCCTGGTTCGTCGAACCGCCCTCGACGACCACGGTGGTCTGCGCGAGTGCCCGCCGAAGACGGGTGAGCGCCTCGGCGCGATCGGCGCCCCAGACGATCACCTTGGCCACCATCGAGTCGAACTCCGCCGGGATCAAGTCTCCCTGAGCCACGCCGGTGTCGATGCGCACACCCGGGCCGGTAGCAAGACGCAGCAGCTCGATCAATCCCGGCGCGGGAGCGAAGCCGAGCGCAGGGTCCTCGGCGTTGAGCCGCGCCTCGATCGCATGGCCGCGCGCCACCGGAGGCTCACCCTCGAGTCGCCCCCCCGCCGCGATGTGGAGCTGGAGCTTGACGAGGTCGGCGCCGGTGGTGACCTCGGTCACCGGATGCTCGACCTGCAGTCGCGTGTTGACCTCCATGAACGAGAGCGACTGTGTCTCGGGCTGGTACAGGAACTCGACCGTGCCGGCGTTGCGGTATCCGACAAGCAGGGCGAGTCGGACCGCCGCCTCGCGCAATTGCCGATCCTGCTCCGGGCTGAGAGCCGTGCTCGCGGACTCCTCGATCACCTTCTGGTGCCGGCGCTGGACGGAGCAGTCGCGCACGCCCAGCGCCCACACGGCCCCGTGTCCGTCGGCGACGACCTGGACCTCGACATGCCGGGCCGGACGGATCACCTTTTCGAGTAGGACGTCATCGCGCCCGAACGCCTCGTACGCCTCGGACTGCGCACTCTCGAACGCTGCGGGCAGGGCGTCCATCGAATCGACGGCGCGGATGCCCCGGCCGCCTCCGCCGGCCGTCGCCTTGATCATGAGCGGGAAGCCGATGACCCCGGCGTGGGCGACGGCGTCCTCGACATGCTCGACGATCTCCCCGCTCCACGGGGCCACCGGCACGTCCGCCGACTCGGCCAACCGCTTGGCCTCCACCTTGTCGCCCAGGCGCCGCATGACGGCGGCGTCGGGACCGACGAAGACGATGCCGAGCCGCTCGCACAGTTCGGCGAACTCGGGATGCTCGGCCACGAAGCCCCACCCCACCCAGGCCGCCTCGGCCCGCGTCGCCACGAGCGCGCGTTCGAGCGCGCCGTAGTCGAGGTAGCCGTTGACCCGGCGCCCGTCGGCCGAGACCGCCGTGGCCGGTCCGATGCAATACGCCTCGTCAGCCTCGCGCACGAACATCGCGCCAAGATCGGGCTCGGTGCACAGCGCGATCGTGCGGATCGGCCGTTCGCGCAGGTCATTGAGCTCACGCACCGCGTTGATGAGCCGCATGGCCGGCTCACCGCGGTTGACGATCGCCAGCCGCTCGAACGGCTGGGCAAGCGCCATCAGCCGGACTCCGTGGCGTCGATCGCGGCTCTGATCGGCGCGAGCGCGTCGCTGTCCAGCTCGCCGGGCAGCGCCACCGTCCGGTAGCCCTCGAGCCGCACGCGGACGCGCCCCTCCCCGTCCACCACCTCAGCGTCAATCGTGTCGACGCCGTTGGGCCGGACGACCGCATAGAACGGGCCGCGCTCCGACGAGCCGGGAAAGATCGACACACGATCGACGTGCGTGGGCAGCCCCATCCGGCCCTCGGTGCCCAGTTCGAGCACCCCGGCCGTCTGGAAGCAGAGCTCGACCAGCCGCGGTGCCGCCTCGGTCGGCTGCTCGACCGGGTCGTGGTCGGGCGGCAGATCGTCTGCGAACCGTCCCACGAGCTCGCCGTCGTGACGGTAGGCGCGGTCGAGGACCTGGTAGGCCGGCCCGTGGAAGTACACGCGGTAGAGCGCATCGTGATCCACGGCGTCGGCGTCGCTCTCGGCGGGGGGCGCCTCGGACCTCGGCGTGTCGGGCGCCTCACGGGTGAGGCCTACGCGACCAGTGAAGTGCACGGTCTCCTGCTCGCCGTTGCCCGGCAGCTCACGTCGCCCCACGAGGCGGCAATCCGCCTGCAGCATTCCGTCGCCACCGTCGCGCAGCAACGCGCGCAGCTCAAGCGTGCGCGGCTCGTCGCGGTAGAACTTGAACGGCGCGCGCAGGTCGATGTCCTCGATCGTGGCGACGGTCCAGCCGGGCAGCATCGCGTGCGCGGCCTCGACGAAGCCTTCTATGCCCATCACGCCCGGAAGCACAGGGGTGCCGTCGATGCGGTGGTGGTCGAGAAAGCTCTGCCGCCTCGGGTCGAGCATCGTCTGCACGCGCAGACCCTCGCCGACGGTCAACGCGGTCAACGTGCCCGTCATGGGTCCGTGCGCTGCCGCGAGGCGCGCGGTCGCCGCATCGGCGTCCAGGCCGCCGGTCGGATGGCGCTCCGCGCCCAGGATCCCCAGCGATCCGGCGACCACCACCTCGCCGCCGTCACCCGCCGAAGCGATCTCATGGCGGACCCAGGGCACGCCGATGGCCGGCGGCAACATCTCGATTCCAGCCATCTCCATCATCTTCGGGATCGAGCCGCGTGTGGCCATGCCGATCTGCGCCCACGCGGTCCAGTCGATCGCGATCCCGCGCGTCGCACCGTGGCGGCGCAGATGGGACACGCTCTTGCACAGCAGGTCGCTGGCCGCGCTGTAGTCCGTCTGTCCTCCGTTGCCGAAGCGACCGGCGATCGAGCTGAACGCGACGGCGACATCGACGTTCACGCCGCGCAGCGCGGCGAGGAGGTGGAACCAGCCGTTGACCTTGACATCGAAGACCAGGTCGAACTCGCGCTGCGGCTTGTCCGGAAGGAAGTGACTGATCTCGAGGCCAGCGCAGTGGAGCAGTAGATCGACATGGCCGTTCGCGCGCAGCGGGGCGAGCACGGCGGCGACCTGCTCGGCATCGGTGAGGTCGACCTGGTGCCAGACCGCCGTGCCGCCGGCGCGTTCGATGGCCGACATCGAGTCGCGGGCGGCGCGAGCCCGCTCGATGCGAGCCAGATCGCGCTCCACGAGCTTGGGCGTGGGACGCTCGCCCGCCTGCTTGAGCCGATCGACGATGTCGCGCTTGAGGCCATCTCGGTCGGTGGTGAAGCGCTCGAGATCGGGGTCGTCCCGGTCGGGCTCGGGGACGAGGTCGAGGAGGTGGAAGGTGGCAGCTCGCGCCGAGGTGGCCAGGTCGGCGGTGATCGCGGACACGATGCTTCCCGCGGCACCGGTGACGACCACGGTGGCGCCGGCCGGCAGCCCTCGTTCCGGCTCGGCCTGCGCGGGGCGCTCGACGAGGCCGACCGTCCAACGCAGATCGTCGGCGTGGCCGATTTCGACGGCGCCGGGGTCGCGTAGGGTCTCCTCGATCAGGATGTCGGCGAGCGCCGCCGTCTTGCCGCTGGGCGCGAAGTCGACCGCCTTGATCGTGGTGTGCTCGCGCTCCCGCGCCAGCGCCTTGCTGAAGCCCGTCACGGCGCCACCCATGACCGACGAGGCGCCCGCGGCGTCGTAGCCGTGGCGGCCGCCGAGCCGGGTGGCGGTGACGAGGAAGGGGTCGTCCTCGCCCAGCGCGCGCATCGTGGCGGCCAGCAGCTTGACCCGCGTATTGATGCCCTCGCGCCACGCCTCCGGATCGAGATCTTCGATGGGGCCCTCGTCGTCGAGCGCGGCCAGCCAGTAGACCCCGTGGACGGGTCCATCCGACCGCCAGCTCTCGAGCTGGTCCTCGAGCTCCTCGACGGTCTGGGAGCCCTCGATCTCCAGGACCTCGATGCCTCGCTTGGCGAGCCGTTTAGCCAGCGAAGAGCCGACGCCACGATGATCGGGCATGAGGACGACGCGTGTGCCCTGAGCGAGCTCCACACCGGTGGGCACGCAGCAGTCGAGCGGCGGGCGGACCACGGGAATCGGCACGCGGCGCGGAAAGCCGTCGACGGCGACTGGCTGGTCGGGGGCCGGTCCGGCTTCGGCCGGGGCGGCCGCCGGGGCCGCGGCCGGGGCGCCGGAACGCTCGTTGACGAACGCGACGACGTGGTTGAGCGTGGGGTAGTCACGCAGCTTCAGCGCGTCGTCGCGCTCGATCCCGTAGGTCTCACGGATCGTCGCGAACACCTCGGCCTGCTTGACCGTGTCGATCCCCAGATCCGCCTCCAGATCGAGATCCATGTCCAACAACTCGGTCGGATAACCCGTCTCCTCAGCCACGACCGCCAACACCCGCTCCTGCACACCACCGCCAGGCGCCGCGGCAGGCTCGATCGCAGGCGCCTCAGCCGGCGCCGCCTGCTCTGGCGCACGCTCAGCGACGGGCGCCCCCGGCGCCGGGGCGGGCTCACCGGCCGCCGCGCCGGAACGCTCGTTGACGAACGCGACGACGTGGTTGAGCGTGGGGTAGTCACGCAGCTTCAGCGCGTCGTCGCGCTCGATCCCGTAGGTCTCACGGATCGTCGCGAACACCTCGGCCTGCTTGACCGTGTCGATCCCCAGATCCGCCTCCAGATCGAGATCCATGTCCAACAACTCGGTCGGATAACCCGTCTCCTCAGCCACGACCGCCAACACCCGCTCCTGCACACCACCGCCAGGCGCCGCGGCAGGCTCGATCGCAGGCGCCTCAGCCGGCGCCGCCTGCTCTGGCGCACGCTCACGACGGGCGCCCCCGGCGCCGGGGCGGGCTCACCGGCCGCCGCGCCGGAACGCTCGTTGACGAACGCGACGACGTGGTTGAGCGTGGGGTAGTCACGCAGCTTCAGCGCGTCGTCGCGCTCGATCCCGTAGGTCTCACGGATCGTCGCGAACACCTCGGCCTGCTTGACCGTGTCGATCCCCAGATCCGCCTCCAGATCGAGATCCATGTCCAACAACTCGGTCGGGTAACCCGTCTCCTCAGCCACGACCGCCAACACCCGCTCCTGCACACCACCGCCAGGCGCCGCGGCAGGCTCGATCGCAGGCGCCTCAGCCGGCGCCGCCTGCTCTGGCGCACGCTCAGCGACGGGCGCCCCCGGCGCCGGGGCGGGCTCACCGGCCGCCGCGCCGGAACGCTCGTTGACGAACGCGACGACGTGGTTGAGCGTGGGGTAGTCGCGCAGCTTCAGCGCGTCGTCGCGCTCGATCCCGTAGGTCTCACGGATCGTCGCGAACACCTCGGCCTGCTTGACCGTGTCGATCCCCAGATCCGCCTCCAGATCGAGATCCATGTCCAACAACTCGGTCGGATAACCCGTCTCCTCAGCCACGACCGCCAACACCCGCTCCTGCACACCACCGCCAGGCGCCGCGGCAGGCTCGATCGCAGGCGCCTCAGCCGGCGCCGCCTGCTCTGGCGCACGCTCGACGACGACGGGCACCCCCCGCGCGGGAGGCGCGGCCGAGGCGGGCTCGGCCTCCAACGCCGCAGGGTCGATCTCCGCCGGCGCGACGTCCGCATCAACGTGCGGCGCGAGCGGTTCGCCGGCGGGCGGGCCCTGGTCGATCACGCGCAGCCGGTGCTGCACGACCTCCAGCTGTGGGTCGTCGTGCCCGCTGACCCGCCGGAGCCAACGGGACCACGCGGCGCGATCGGCGATCCTGTAGTCGTAGCCGAGCTCATCGGCGTTGCGCCTGCGGCCGTCGGCGACCGGCGTCCACCGCAGGAGCAGCATCGAGATCTGCGACCCGAACCCGGCCGCCAACCGAAGCGAGTAGCGAACCGGGTATGAGCCGCCCCCCGAGAGGTTGAGGACGCCCAGCTCTGGATCGGGGTCCCGGAAGTTCGGCACCGGCGGAACGACGCCGGTCTCCAGCGCCTTGACGGCCAGGACGTCCTCCAGGCCCACGCCCATCGGATGACCGGTGAACCCCTTCACGTTGGCGATCACGATGTGGTCGGCGTTCTCGCCGAAGACCTCGCGCAGCGCGTGGATCTCGGCCGCCGCGCTGCCTCCGCGAGCCGGCGTGTACGTCTCGTGGGAGATGAACACGGTCTCCCGTGCGATCTCCTCACGACGCAGTCCGCGTCGCTCGGCCTGCTCGACGAGCTTCTCCATCACATCGCTGATGTGCTCCACGTCGAGCCGGGTCCCGTGGAACGCCGAATTCGCCGTCATGGACCCGAGCACGTCGCAGATCGGCATGAGTCCGCGCTCGCGGGCGGCGGCGGCGGACTCCACCACCATGCCTGCGGCGCCCATTCCCAGGATCATGCCGTGACGACGCTCGTCGAACGGCAGCGCAGCGTCCTCCACCACCTCGTCGGTGGCGGCCGCCCCCGATGCCAGGAAGCCGGCCCCCATCCAGCCCATCAGCGTGTCGGACGTCACGTCGTCGGCGGCCACGATGAGCACCCGGCGGCAGCGCCCGACGCGGATCCAGTCCTCGGCCAGTGCGACCGCCTGCGTGGTGCTGGCGCAGGCGGAGTTGACCTGCGTGTTCGGTCCACGCGCCCCGATCAACTCGGCGAGCTGCGAGTGCCCCATCGAGAGGACCCGGAACAGGAACCGGCGGTCGAACGTGTACGCCTGCTCCTCCAGCTCGCGACCGAGGTCGTGAATTCGCCGCTCGACCTCCGCGAGCACCACGGGATCGGTGCTCTCGTGGTCGAGTATCCGTGCGCGCAGCGTCTCCAGCGCGGCCATGCGCTCGCGGCGCATGTGATCCGTGGTGTACCGAGCGACTTCATCGGCCATCTCCTCCAGGCCGGGGAACGCGGAGGCGTAGATCACTCCGGTGTCGTCGCGCAGCGCGTCCGGGAGCGACCAGCGGTCCGGGAGCTTGGTGCCCTTGGTCGTGGTCCGGTACCGCAGGACGAGCGGGATGCCGGCGTCGCGCAGCGCGTCGATCCCCGCGGCGACCGCCAGCTGGGTGTCGCGCCCGAGCGCGGCCAGCCGTTCGTCGTCGATGCCGAAGTCCTTCGGATCGAATGCGCCGGCCCGTCCCGCGAGCTTGATCACGGCCTCGAGACGGTCGATCGTCTCGAACGAGGCGCCACCGTCATCCCCCTTGACCAGCCGGGTGATGTGCTTGTCGAGGATGTCGCGGCGCACGCGGCCCGGGAGTACGTCGATTCCCTGCTCACCGTTGAGCAGGCGCGCGATGTTCGCGTCGTCGAAGAGGCGCTCGGCACCGGGGAGGCCCAGCGCCGCCCCGGTGACGACCACCGGGTCCGCCGTCGGCTCGGCATCCTGGGCGAGCTCGGGGACCGGGGTAGCGGACGCTTCGGCGGCAGGCTCGGCGGACGCCTGGCGGGCACGAGCCTCGCGAGCGGCACGTGGATGCGGGCGTGCGGTCGCGCCTCCCTGAAGCTGGGCCGACTCGCGCGCGACCGGCTCCCGGCCGGTACCGAGGCCCGAGGCCCAAAGGCCGCACAGGGCGTTGTTGAACGTCGGCACGTCGCCCTGCTTGGGATGGTTGCTGGCGAGGCTGACGATCGCGTCGTCACCGAGCACATCCGAAGCGAAGCCCTGCAGCGCATGCTTCGGGCCGACCTCCACGAAGATCCGTGCGCCCTCGTCGTACAGCGTGTGGAGCCCCTTTACGAATTGCACGGGCGACGCGACCTGGCGGCTGAGCAGGTCGAGCATCTGCTCCACGGCCCCCTCGCCGGTCGGGTACAGCTCGCCGTTGATGTTCGCCACGATCGGCAGCTCGGGCGGACGCAGCCCGAGGCGCTGAAGGAGCGCTCGCAGCGGACCGCTCGCGGGTGCCACGATCTCGGTGTGGAAGCCGTGGCTGACCGGCAGCGGGATGGCGGTGTGCCCGCGCTCGTTCACCGCTGTAACCGCCTGAGCGACCGCCTCGGTGGCCCCGCCGATCACCACCTGATGCGTCGAGTTGATGTTGGCCAGCACGACGTAGCCATCGATCCCGGCGATGATCTCTTCGGTCTCCGCGAGCGGGGCGATCACCGCGGCCATCGCCCCGGGGTCCACAACCCGAAGGCTCGCCATCTCGCGCCCGCGTGCGCTGACGGCCTCGAGCGCATCCTCGAATGACAGCGCTCCAGCGCTGACCAGCGCGCCGTACTCGCCGACCGAGTGACCCATGACCAGATCGGGGGCGATCCCGTATTCCCCCAGCAGCCGCGTGAGTGCGGTGTCGACGGTGATCACGGCCGGCTGCTGGATCTCGGTGCGGCGGAGCTCCTCCTCGGCCCCGGCCATCGCAGCCGGATCCTCCGGATCCGCGAACACGATGTCGGACAGGCGGCGGCCCTCCAGCAGCGGAGCCATGAGCGCATCAGCCTCCTCGAACAGGTCGGCGACGACCGGCTCCTGCCGGCGCAGCTCAGCGATCATGTTGGCGTACTGCGAGCCCTGGCCCGTGTACAGGAACGCCACCTTGCCCGGGCGGCCGCTGCCGCGGTGGACGCCACGCGCGCTCAGCGCCGCCCACGCGGCGGGATTGCCCGCCTGCAGCACCCGCAACGCCAGCTCCGCCTTCGCCACCAGGTCGGGGCCGTCGGCGTAGTCGATCGCGATCCGCTCCGTCGCACGCAGCGCCTCGCTGCTGGGCGGGGTCGGCTCGAGGTGCCGTCCCTGCCTCGCCTCCGCCAGCTCGGTCCGCAGCGCGTTGGCGAGCCCCGCCTCGTCCGGCGCGCCCAGCACGAGCGCACCGCGCAGCGGCGGCTTCGCCGACTGCGGCGGGGGACGCCCCGCGGGCGGCGGGGCCGCCACCGACGTCGCCCGCTCGACCGGCTCGTCAGCGGGAATCGGCTGGACCGGCACCGACGCAGCGGAGCCACGGCCGTTGGTGGCGTGGCGGTCGGGTGCGTACTCCTCCATCACCAGGTGGAAATTCGTGCCGCCGAAGCCGAACGCGCTCACCCCGGCGACGCGCGTACGGTCGGCCGCGATGTCCCAGTCGCGCAGCTCGGTGTTGACGGCAAACGGCGACGCCGTCCAGTCGAAGTTCGAGTTGGGCCGCTCGAAGTTGATGCTCGACGGCAGCACCTTCTCGTGCAGCGCGAGCGCGGCCTTGAGAATGCCCGCCGCCCCCGCCGCCGCCTTGAGGTGGCCGATGTTCGACTTGACCGAGCCGAGTGCGATCGACCGGGGGGCCGCCTGCGCGCCGGAGAACGCCTCCATCAGGCTGTTGAGCTCGACCGCGTCTCCCACGCTGGTGGACGTGCCGTGGCCCTCTACGAGAGTGCATTCCGCCGGCGACAGGCCGGCGTTCCGCCACGCCCGCTGGACGGCAAAGCGCTGACCCACCGGGTTCGGGGCGGTGATGCCCTTGCCCTTGCCGTCGCTCGCGCTGCCCACGCCGCGGACCACGGCGTAGATCCGGTCCTCGGCGCGAACGGCGTCGGCGAGCCGCTTGACGACGAACAATGCAGCGCCTTCGCCCATCACGAATCCGTCGGCCCCCTCCGAGTACGGGCGCGTGCCGCTGGGTGACAGGGCCCCGATCGCGCAGAACTTGACGAAGGTGTGGGCGCCCATGTTGCGATCGACCCCGCCGGTGATCGCGACGTCGAACTCGTGCGCGAGCAGCCCGTCGACGGTGGCATCCATCGCCGCCAGCGCCGAGGCGCAGGCCGCATCGGTCGTGAAGTTGGGCCCGTGGAGGTTGAACAGGTTGGCGACCCGCCCGGCGATGCAGTTGCCCAGCTCGCCCGGCATCGTGTCCTCGGTGATCCCCGGAAGCCAGGCCTCGAAATTGGCCCGCAGCTCGCCCTCGATCGTCGAGCGCACGTCCGCGGGCAGGGCGGCGAAGCTCGCCGCGCGCTCGAGCTCGCGGGCAACGTCGGGGAACATGATCCGCAGCGCCGTGAGGTAGTGCTTCTCCCCCGAGATCGCATTGCCGATGATCACGGCGGTGCGATCGAAGTCCAGCGGACGGTCCGGCCAGCCGGCGTCGGCCAGCGCCATGCGCGCGCACGCGACGGCCCACTTGTGGGCGTCGTCCATCGCGTCGGCCACCTTGGGCGGGACCGGGAGCCTCCAGGCCAGCGGGTCCCACTCCCACTCCCGGACCCAAGCGCCGATCTTCGAGTACGTCTTCTCGGGCGCCTTGGGATCCGGGTCGTAGTAGAGGGCCGGATCCCACCGTTGCGGATCGACCTCGGTGATGGAGTAGCGACCGTTGGTCACGTTGGACCAGAACGCTGCGGCGTCGGGGGCGTCCGGCAGGATCGCGCTCACGCCCACGATCGCAGCGGCGCCGTCGAGGTAATCGGTCATCTCTGTTGGTCCTCGTCCGTTCGCTGGGTCAAGGTCGCATTCGCCTGTACACCGCCTCGGTGACCTCGCCGAGGTCGGCCAGTAGCCCGCGCTGCGCCCGATGGATGGACGCCAGGTCGAGCTCCTGCTCGAGCTCGCCCAGCTCGGCGTCGGCTCCCGCCACCCACCGGACCGCCTCGGTCGCGATGGCCAGCGCCACGTCCCGGGCGTACACGCGGCTCGCCGCCGCCAGTGCGGGCGGGCGCAGACGCCGTGACGCCTTCGGGTTCAGCTGCTTGTCCGCGGCACGCTGCGCACGCCTGGCGAGCGCGGCTGCGCCCTCCGCCTGGGCGATCAACGCCCCGAGACGCATCAGGATGTGTTGATGCCGCGTCAGCCTCGCGGCTCGGCATCGCTCGAGCAGGATCGCGAGCGCGTGGTGCGCGAGCGCCGCGTTGTCCGCGCCGACCGTCGGGTGCGCGGCGTGGAGGGCCTCGAGTTCGCGTGCCCTCGCGTGGTAGTAGTCGCCCGCGGACTTCAGGTGCTCCTGCCAGCGCCCGCGCGCAATCGTTATCTCCATGATCTCCGAGGTGCCCTCGTAGATCCTGGTGATCCGAACGTCGCGCTTGATCTTCTCGACCATGTAGTCGTGCGTGTAGCCATAGCCGCCGTGCGCCTGGATCGCCGCGTCGGCGGCGGCATCCCCGGCCTCGGTCGCGAGGTACTTGGCGATCGCACCTTCCACGTTGAGCTCGCCCTCCTCCGCATCCAGCCGCTCGGCGGTCTCCTCGATCGCCGCCCTCGAGGCCTCCAACGCGATCGCGTGGGGCACGATGAGCTTGTGCGTGTACCCCTCCTTCTCGGACAGCGGTCCGCCGGCCTGCACGCGCTTGCGTGAGTAGGGGATCGCGCGGTCGAGCGCCGCCCAGCCGCCGCCGAGACCGAAGGCGGCCACCATCAGCCTCGTGTAGCCGAACACCTGCTGTGCCTGCACGAGTCCCTGGCCCTCGACACCTCCGACCAGCCGATCGGCATCGACGTAGACCTTGTCGAGGAACAGCGCCGCCGTGTTGCTCAGCCGAATGCCGTGCTTGTCCTCGTGCTTGCCGTGCGTGAAGCCTTCGGCGCCCGATTCGACCACGAACCAGCTCGGCCCGCCGGGAGCGAGCGCCAGGATCGTGTAGAGATCCGCCACGCCCCCGTTGCTGATCCACTGCTTCGCCCCCGTGATCCGGTAGCCGATCGCCTTCCCGTTCTCCGAGACCGGCTCGGCGGTGGTCTTGAGGGCGCCGAGGTCGCTGCCCGCCTCCGGCTCGGTGGCGCCATACGCGAACAGGATCCCCTCCTTGGCAATTCGGGTCATGTACTCGCGCTTCTGGTCCTCGGTCCCGCCGACCCTGATCGGATCGGAGCCCAGGAACGTGGCGAGCTCCGACGTTGCGAGCCCCAGGTCGATGGCGGCCATCCGCTCGCAGACCCGATACACGTCGAACGCGCCGCCTCCCATGCCCTCGTACTCGAACGGCACGAACAGCAGCGGGATGCCGAGCTCGTCAGCGGAGGACATCCGGCGCACCAGCTCCTCGGGGAAGGCGTCGCGCTCGTCGAGATCGATCAGAAGGGAATCCGGGAGCTCATTCGCAGCGAACTCGTCGATCGACTTGAGCGCGACCTTCAGCGTCTCGGCGCTGAGCTCGTTCGCCATCAAGCACCTCCTCCATCGCCGGTGCCGCGCTCGGCTCGGCGTCCATCTCTCCTACCGCTACCGGATGCGGTCAACTCACTGCGTTTCCGATTCCAGGACCAAGGCCCAAGATACGCCCTCTCTGCGCCGCCGGCATCCGCCGATTCCCCCGATCCGTTGCGGGTAAACCGAGGGGTCGACGGTCCGGCCCCGCGCGGCATTTGCCGCTCGGCACGACGCCTGGGCGCCCCGGTGTCAAAATGCCAATCGCCCGGATCCACCCGTTAGGGTCTGCTTGGTGAGGGCCTCGAGCCTCGCCACGCCACGAGCTAAGACATGCAAGCCCAACCGCTCGTCGTCGAGATGAACCGGCCGCGATGAACATCGCGGTCGCGCTCCGCCTGATGCCGAAGGTGGGCGACGAGCTCGAGGTCGACGAGAGCGGCACCGACGTCGATCGCGACCTCGTCGACATGGTGGTCAACGAGTTCGACGATCAGGCGCTCGAGGAGGCGGTACTGCTCAAGGAGGCCACCACCGACGCCACCGTCACGGCAGTGGGTCTGAGGACCGAGGGGATCGACGAGGCGCTCCAAGTGGCGTATGCGCGTGGGGCCGACCGCGTGATGGTCGTGGACGCGGGCGAGATCGATGCGTACGACTCGCGGACGGCTGCGCTCGCCTTCGCAGCGGCGTTTCGCCAGTTGGCTCCCGATCTCGTGCTCACGGGTGTCCAGACGCCATACGACCTGTTCGGCCAAACGGCGCCATACCTCGCCACGGAGCTGGGCTGGCCGCAGGCGAGCGTCGTCGTCGGAATCACGGTGGCCGATGGAACCGCCCGTGTCGTGCAGGAGTACGCCGGTGGGCGCCTCGCCGTGCTTGGCCTCCAGTTGCCGGCGGTCGTGGGGGTGCAATCCGCAAGCTCGCCGCCCAGATACATCGCCATGGCCCGGCTTCGCCAGGCGATGACCGAGGCGAGCGCCGAGACGCTCGAGGTCAGCGTCGAGGCGCCCGCAGTGGCGTCGACGCTCGCCTCGCTCGCGCGTCCGGTGCCCCAGTCCCATGCCACCATGCTCGAGGGCGATGCCGAGGAGGCGGCGGCAAAGATCGTCAAGGTGCTGCGCGACCGGGGGGTCATAGGCTGATGGGCGACGTTCTGGTGTACGTCGAGTCGCCGGTCAACGACCGGCTGCTGGCCTTCGCACGGCCCCTGGCGGACGCCGCAGGCGGGGCGCTGGTGGCGCTCGTCGCCGGAGGCGAGTCGACGGGCGGGGAAGGACTGGGCGCGGTCGACGTCGTGCTCGAGGTGACGCACCCGGCGCTCTCGCCCTACCTCCCGGAGGCGCACGGGGCGGTGCTCGCGGCGGCGATCGGAGCGCGCGCCCCCGACCTGGTCATGCTCGAGAACACCACCGCCGGCCTCGACCTCGGAGCGGCGGTCGCTGCGGCGACGGGTCTTGCCTTCGTGGGCTACTGCGTCGAGCTGAGGCTGGACGGGGGGGAAGCGCAGTCCGTCAGCGAAATCTACGGCGGACAGCTCCAGGCCACCGCGCGCACGTCGCTGCCGGCCGTGTGCGCAGTCAACACCACCGCCCTCCACGACGAACCGCAGGCCGCGGGGCGCGGCGAGCGCAGCGAGCTCGCGCCCCCCGCCGAACTCGACAGCCTGAGGACGTCGTTCGTCGAACCGGTCGAGCCCCCGGACGAGGGGGTCGACCTCACCAAGGCCGATCGAATCGTCTGCGTGGGGCGTGGGATCGGCGGTGCGGAAAGCGTCCCCATCGCCGAGGAGCTCGCCGAGGCGCTCGGCGCCGAGGTCGGGGCGTCGCGGCCGGTGATCGACTCGGGCTGGTTGCCGAAGGGGCGCCAGGTCGGAAAATCAGGCGCGCACGTCACCCCGCAGCTCTACCTGGGGCTCGGTGTCTCGGGCGCCCCCGAGCACGTCGAGGGCATGCAGGGGTCCGAGCTGATCGTCGCCGTCAACACGGATCCCTCGGCGGCGATCTTCAACATCGCCCATTATGGCATCGTGGCCGATCTCTTCGATGTCGCGGACGAGCTCACGAGCCTCGTGAGCGGGTGAGAACGCCTCGTCACTCCACAGGCCGATCGGCCTCGCCGGCTTGAACGCCGTGCGAGTCCTCGGCCTGCGCCGGCTCGGCCTGGGCCAGGGCCCGGTCGATCAACGCTGTGAGCTCTGCGACCTCGAAGTCGGCCCCGACGACCTTGGCCGCGTCTGAGTACATCGCGAGGTCCTTCGGGCAACTGACGAGGAAGTAGTCGATCTCGCCCAGCGACTGCGCCTCGCGGATTCGTTGCTCGCTCGGCCGGTCCTCGAGCTCGGCGTCGTCCGACATCCAGATGCGGCCGCCGCCCGCGCCGCAGCAGAACGTGTTCGTCCCGTTGCGCGGCATCTCGACGAGCTCTGCGCCGGTGGCCTCGATCAGCTTGCGCGGGGCCTCGGTGATGCGGTTGTAGCGCGCCAGATAGCAGGGGTCGTGGTAGGTGACGCGCGTCCCAGAGAGCGGGGTGCGCAGCGAGATCGCCCCCCGGGCCACGAGGTCGGCGAGCAGCTCGGTGTAGTGGTACACCGGCTTGTCGAGCCCGAACCGGGGATATTCGTTGCGCAGGGCATTCAGCGAGTGCGGGTCGGTCGTGAAGATCGCCTCGAAGCGCGCGGCGGCGAGCACGCCCATGTTCTGCTCGACGAGCATCTCGAACAGGCCCTCCTCGCCGATCCTGCGTACGTCGTTGCCCGCATTGCGCTCGCCCTCGTACAGCAGGCCGAAGGAGACGCCGGAGTCGTGCAGGATCCGCGCGACGGTCTGCGACGCCAGCTGGACGCGCTCGTCGTAGGAGGCGAAGTCGCCCACGAACCAGAGGTAGTCCACGGGCTCCTTTCGCGCGTCGGGGATGTTGAACTCGAGATGCTTCGCCCAGCGCGCCCGAAGGCGCGCCGACTTGCCGTAGGAGTTGCCCTGCTTGGCGTAATTCTCGAGCGTCTGCTGGAGGAGCGGATCCAGCGTGCCCTGGTCCACCAGGTTGCGCCTCATGTCGACGATCGTGGGCACGTGCTCGATACCCACCGGGCACGCCTCCACACACGCCATGCAGGTCGTGCAAGACCACAGGGCCTCGTCGGAGATCAGCGGCTCCAGGGTCTCGTTGCCGTTTCGCTGCTCCTCGGGGTGGTCGTAGAGGCGGTCACGGATGTCGAGGATCACCTGCCGCGGCGCCAGCGGCGTTCCGGCGGCCGTCGCGGGACAGACCGCGGTGCAACGCCCGCACTCGGTGCACGAGAATGCGTCGAGCACCTGCTTCCAGCTCACGTCGGCCAGCGAGGCGACGCCGATCAGGCCCTGGGCCGGACGCTCCAGCGCGGCCATCGGGTCGGCCGGCACGTGCGTGATCGACAGCGGGCGTTCCGGACTCTGGGGCGGGAGCTTTGAGAGAAAGACGTTCGGGATCGCGGTGATGATGTGGAAGTGCTTGGACAACGGCAGCAGGCACAGGAACACGAGCACCGTGGCGCAATGCACCCACCATCCAAACTCGCTGACGGTCTGCGCCGACGAATGACCGAGGCCATCGAGCGCCGCGGCCACCACCGCGGCCAACGGCGCGAAGTTCCGCTCGTTGCCGTGGATGTCGTCCGCGACCAGGTGCCCTGCGTCATACAGCAACCCGCCCAGCATGATGAGCAGGATCAAGACGAGGATCAGGACGCCCTCCCAATGGGCGGCGTCGCGGAAGCGCTGCTCGGCACGGCCGATCCCGAACAGGCGCGGAGTGTGGACGATCGCCCGCCGGTAGAGCATGTAGGTGACGCCAACGATCACGATCGACTCGAGCAGGTCGCGGGCGATGAAGAACGGCGGGCCGAGCGGCTCGTCTGCGGCGAAGCCGGGAATGCTCCAGCTCGTGTCGAAGGCCCGACCGAACAACGTGACCACCTGGATCATCAGGACCACGAAGCCCCAGAAGACCAGCGCGTGCGCGATCCCCGACGGCTGCTCGCCGGCCAGGAACTTCTTCTGCCCGAGCCCGTAGACGAGCGTCCGCTTGATCCGTTCCGGGATCCGATCCAGACGCGCGACCGGCCGCGCGGCGAGCAAGAGGCGCGCTCTCATGGCAATGATCGCCGCAAACACCAGGAGTCCGAGCGCGCAGAGGATCGGGAAGACCACATGACTCATCCACGCATCACCTCACCGTGCCCTGGCGGCCGCCCGCCGTCCCCGACCTCGCCACCGGCCATTCGCATCAGGCGGTGCCCACCTCGTACCCCGCAATCCGAGCTGGTCGATGCCGAGCGTGCGGAGCTTGAACTTCTGGATCTTGCCGGTGACCGTCATCGGGAACACGTCGACCGAACTGACGTAGTGCGGGACCTTGAAGTGCGCGATCCGGCCGCGACAGAACTCGCGTATGGCCTCGGGATCGGGCGCGGTCGGAGACGCAGGATAAGGCCTCCTCGATCGGGTGCCCGATGCGTACGCTCGTCTTGAAGACGATCATGCCGTCACCTCGGTCGCTCGGCTCCGGCGACTGCGGGATGCTCACCGCGTACTCGCGAGGGTTCTGAGTTTTTCGGGGTTGCGCACCACGTCGATCTCGGTGATCCGGCCGTTGTCGAGAGTGAAGGAAATGATGCTCGGCCAATCGCGCGACTCCACCAGCAGCCCGGGCGCGTCATTGATCAGCACGTGAGATGGCCGGAGTATCGCGCGCCGGGTCGCCCATATCGAGGTGAGGACCTGCTCGACTCGCTCGGCGCCGGTCGTCGAGCTCGATCAACAGCCCTTGGGGGAGCTCACGCCGCGCGAACTCGCTGATCGACTCCAGCGTGAAGTCGAGCGTCTCGAGATCCACACCCTCCGCCATCGCTGCACTGTCGCGCGACGGGCGCCGCGCGTTATCAGGGGCGAACCCCGCGGCGGACTGCGGGTTTGCCCGGATGCCTCGCGCGGGCCTGATCGGAGACCCTGACCCAGGGTAAGAAAACGTCGTGTTCCAAGTCCGAATCCACGGTCGCGGCGGCCAGGGCACCGTCACGGCCGCCGAGCTCCTGGCGCTGGCCGCCTTCCGCGAAGGTCGCCACGCGCAGGCCTTCCCCGCCCGAGAGCGGCTCGGAGTGAGGGCGGCGGGGTGATGCTGAGGCAGATGGAGGGCTCGCAGGCGGTCGCCGAGGCGGTGGCGATGTGCCGACCGGAGGCGATCTGCGCCTACCCGATCTCCCCGCAGAGCCACATCGTCGAGCGGCTGTCGGCGATCGTCGATTCCGGCCGCCTGACGGGATGCGAGTTCATCAACGTCGAGTCGGAGTTCGCGGCGATGTCGGTGGCGATCGGGGCGAGCGCAGCGGGGGCGCGGGCTTACACGGCGACCAGCAGCCACGGGCTGCTCCACATGGTCGAGGCCGTCCACAACGCCGCAGGTGTCGGCCTGCCGATCATCATGACCGTCGCCAACCGGGCGATCGGCTCGCCGATCAACATCTGGAACGATCACTCGGACGCCATGTCGCAGCGCGACTCGGGCTGGATCCAGTTCTACGCGGAGACCAACCAGGAGGCGCTCGACTTGCACGTGCAGGCCTTCTGGCTGGCCGAGCGGCTGTCGCTGCCGGTGATGGTGTGCATGGACGGCTTCGTGCTCACGCACGCCTTCGAGCGCGTCGACCTCCCTACCCAGGAGGAGGTCGACGGCTTCCTCCCGCCCTTCATCCCGCGGCAGGTGCTCGACCCGGCCGAGCCGGTGACGATCGGGGCGATGGTCGGACCCGAGGCGTTCTTCGAGGTCAAGTACCTCATGCACGCCAAGCAGATGCTGGCGCTGGACACCATCCCGGCGATCGCCGCCGACTTCGAGCGCGCGTTCGGCCGCCCGTCGGGCGGACTCGTGCGGCCGTACCGGGCGCAGGACGCCGAGACGGTGATCGTCGCGCTGGGCTCGGTGCTGGGCACGATCGAGGACGCCGTCGACGAGCTGCGCGAGGAGGGCCACAACATCGGCGCGCTGGCCGTCAAGTGTTTCCGCCCCTGGCCGCTGGACGAGGTGCGCGAGGCGCTGGCGGGAGCGAAGCGCGTCGTCGTGGTCGAGAAGGCGTTCGCGGTCGGGGCGGGAGGGATCGTGGGCCAGAACACGCGCCTCGCGCTCGACGGGCTGGGCATCGAGGTCTGCGACGTGGTCGCCGGCCTCGGCGGCCGCCCGATCACCAAGGACTCGCTGCGCGGGCTCTTCGAGCGCGCCCTCGCCGGCGAGCTGGGTCGCATGACCTTCCTCGACCTCGACACCGAGCTCGTCAGGCGGGAGCTGGAGCGCTCGGCAGGCGGCGCCTCCGGGCCGCACGAGGAGAACGTGCTGCGCGACCTGGGCGTGGTGGCCGCCCGCTCGCACTGATGCCCGAGCAGCCGATCAAGTTCTGCCAGGTGGGGTCGTTCGTGGCCGGCAACCGCCTGCTGGCACCGGAGCAGCGCTCGGTCCAGCCGCGCACCGACCGCTCCAACGCGCTGACCTCGGGCAAGGGCTGCGGGATCTGCGCCGAGGAGTGTCCGTGCGGCGCGATCGAGATGAGGCCGGAGAAGATCTGATGGGCGCCGCGCGCATAGGCGTGCTCACCGGGGGCGGGGACGTCCCGGGCCTCAACCCGTGCATCAAGGCGATCGTCGAACGGGCGAGCGAGGCCGGTATGGAGGTCGTCGGCATCCGCCGGGGTTGGGCGGGGCTGCTCGACTTCGACCTCGAGGCCGCCGACGGTCAGGGGCGGTGGATCGAGCCCCTCACCCCCGCGAGCGTGCGCGCGATCGATCGTTTCGGCGGCACGCACCTGCACACCTCGCGGACGAACCCCGGCAAGGTCCGACCCGACGCCGTGCCCGGCTTCCTGGAGGGTCGCTTCTCGGCGGACGGGGATGGAGGGACGATCGACTGCACCCCTCACGTGCTGTCAGTGCTCGATCATCTGGGGATCGAGGCGCTCGTCCCGATCGGCGGCGACGACACGCTCTCCTACGGGGCGCGATTGGACCGCGAGGGAGTTCGCGTCATCGCCGTGCCCAAGACGATGGACAACGACGTCTACGGGACCGACTACTGCATCGGGTTCTCGACCGCGGTCACGCGCAGCGTCGAGCTCATCAATGCGCTGCGAACGCCGACGGGCTCACACGAACGGGTCGCGGTCGTCGAGCTCTTCGGGCGCAACTCGGGCGAGACCGCGCTCGTCTCGGCCTTCCTGGCCGACGCGGACCGCACGCTGATCTCCGAGGTGCCGTTCGACCCGGAGCACCTGAGCGAGCTCGTCGCGGCCGATCGTGCGGCGAACCCGTCGAACTATGCCATCGTCGTGGTCTCCGAAGGCGCCTCGATGACCGGGGGCACGGTCGTGGAATCCGGCCCCGAGGACGCCTACGGGCACCGCAAGCTCGGCGGCATCGGCGCGACCATCGCCGCCGAGATCAAGGCGCGCACGGGCGTGGACACGCTGCATCAAGAGCTCGCCTACCTCATGCGTGCGGGCCCGCCGGACTCGCTCGACCGCATGGTGGCGATCTCCTACGGCCGCCTGGCGGTGGAGGAGCTCAAGCGGGGCTCCAGCGGCCGGATGGTCGTGGTGAGCGAGGGCAGGTACACCACGGTGCCGGCCGACACGCCCGTGAAGGGTGTCAAGCGCGTCGACGTCGAGGCTTTCTACGACGCGCGCGACTACAGGCCCAGCGTGGCGCACACGCTGGGGACGCCGATGTTCCTCTACTGACCGTGACCTCGAGCCCGACCACTGCCGCGGAGGCCGCGTCCCCGCCCGCAGCCGACGAGCGGCTCGACGCCTACGTCGCCCGCGCGCGCATTGCCGCCAACGCCTTCCGAGCACTCGACCAGGAGGCCGTCGATCGCATCGTCTGGGCCATGACCGTGGCCGGTCTGCGGGAGGCCGTGCCGCTCGCGGAGCTGGCGATGGAGGAGACGGGGTTCGGTGTGCTGGAGGACAAGGTGATCAAGAACTACATCGCCACGGAGTTCCTCTACGACTACCTGCGCGACAAGCGCTCGGTCGGGGTGATCGAGGAGGACCCCGAGCGCGGCTTGCAGACGGTGGCCGAGCCGATCGGCGTGGTGCTCGGCCTGCTGCCGATCACCAACCCGACCTCGACCGCCCTGTTCAAGGCGATCGTCGCAGCCAAGACGCGCAACGCGGCGATCTTCCGGCCCTCGGCGCGCGCGGCACGCTGCGCGCAGCGGGCGATCGAGGTCGTGCAGGAGGCGGGCGAGAGGGCCGGGCTGCCGCCAAACGCAATGCAGGTGGTCCCGGACGCGACGCTCGAGACCTCGCAGTACCTCTTCCACCATCCGGGCGTCGACTTCATCTGGACGACGGGCGGGCCGAAGGCGGTGGCGGCCACCAACGAGGCCGGCAAGCCGGCGGTCGGAGTGGGCCCGGGCAACGCGCCGGTCTACGTCCACGCCAGCGCGGACCTGGAGATGGCGGCGGTCGACATCCTGATCTCCAAGACGTTCGATGCGTCGGTGATCTGTCCGGCCGAGCAGACGCTCGTGGTCGACGAGGCGGCGGCGGAACCCCTGATCGCCGAGCTGTGCCGGCTGGGCGCGCGGCTACTCACCGAGGAGGAGTCCGGCGCGCTCGCCGAGCGCAGCTTCGGCGAGGACGGACGCCCTGCGATGGATGCGATCGGGCGCTCGTGCGTGGATCTCGCGCGACTCGCGGGGTTCGCGCCGTCCGAGCGCGACAAGGTCCTGCTTGCGCCGCTTCCGGCCGATCTCGACGCGCTGGCCGCCCATCCCTTCGTGAACGAGAAGCTCATGCCCGTGCTCGGCGTGGTGCGCTCGCCGAGCGTCGACCACGCCATCCGCGCATGCGAGCTGGTAACCGAGCACGGCGGCCTCGGCCACACCTCGGCGGTCTACGCGGCCGACGAGGAGGTCATCGAACGCTTCTCGCTCGCGGTGCGGACCGGGCGCATCCTCGTCAACGCGCCAACCGCGGTGGGGGCGCTCGGAGGGATCTACAACGCGATGACGCCGACCTTCTCGCTCGGCTGCGGGACGTGGGGCGGCTCGACCACCACCGACAACGTCAACTACCGCAACCTGCTCAACCTCAAGACGGTGAGTCGCCGCCAGGCACCGCCGCAGTGGTTCCGCGTGCCGGCCGGCACCTACTTCAACCCCGGAGCGCTGCAGAGCCTTCGCGAGCTGCCGGCCGACCGCGCTGTGATCGTCACCGACTCCGAGGCCGAGACTCGCGGAGTCGCCGAGGAGGTGCGGGCCCACATCACCGCCGGCACGGTGCACGTCATCGCCGACATCGAAGCCGAGCCCGGCCTGGAGCGCGTGCACGCCGGTGTGCGCGAGCTGGACCGCATCCGCCCCGACCTGATCGTCGCCGTGGGCGGCGGCTCGGTGCTCGATGCGGCAAAGACGATGCGGCTCTTCCACGAGCACCCCGAGCTCGACGTCGAGGAGCTGACGCTGCCGTTCCTCGATGCCCGCAAGCGCGTCGCGCAATATCCCGCCGAGCTCGCTCACCGGGTGCGGCTTGCCGCCGTGCCGACCACGGCGGGCACGGGCTCCGAGGTCTCGCCGGCGGCCGTCATCACGATCGACGGGACCAAGGCGACGCTTGTCGACTACTCGCTCGTTCCCGAGGTGGCGATCGTCGACCCGCGGCTGACACTATCCCTGCCACCGGCGATCACGGCGGACTCCGGCGTCGACGCGCTCACCCACGCACTCGAGGCGGCCGTCTCGGTTTTCGCCTCTCCGTTCACCGACGCATTCTGCGTCCAGGCCGCCAACCTGATCTTCGACGCTCTGCCGCGAGCGTTCGAGCACGGGGACGACCTCGAGGCACGCACTGCCATGGCGAACGCGGCCACGATCGCGGGGCTCGCGTTCTCCAATGCCTTCGTCGGCGTGTGCCACGCGCTGGCCCACCCCGTGGGGGCGCGCTTCGGGATTCCGCACGGCCGGGCGAACGCGATCTTCCTGCCCCACGTCCTGCGCTACAACGCGGGGCTGCCCTCCAAGTTCATGCCCTCGCCCGCGGCCGCGACCTACCTCGCGCCGCGCAAGTACGCCCAGCTCTCCTACGTACTGGGGGTCGGCGGTCACGGCGAGGAGGAGCGCCGGGCGCATCTCTTCACGCGCGTCGACGAGCTGCTCGACACCGTCGGCATGCCTCGCTCCCTCGCCGAGGCGGGTGTCGACCGTGAGGAGTTCGAGGCCGCGCTCCCCGAGCTCGCCAAGGCCGCGTTCGCGGACATGAGCATTCGCACGAACCCGCGCATCCCCCTGGTGGCCGAGCTCGTCGAGTTGCTGCAGGCCGGCTACGAGGGCCGGCCCGCGTGAGACGCGCGGGAGCCAGGCCGTGCGCAACCTCGTCGTAGGCGTCGACGGGTCCTCGCGCGATGCGCAGGTGATCGCGCTCGCGTGCGCGCTGGGCGCCGCGTGCGACGCGTCGCTGCGGCTGGTGAGCGTCCTGCCGCGCGTCCCCGGCATCGGCCGCGCGCGCGAGCGAGCGGCCTCCGCGGCCCAGGACGCGCACGAGGCGCTCGACCGCGCTCGCGGGCTGGCCGGGGGGCGGGCGACGACCACCGTGGTCGAGGCCTCCTCGCCGGCGCGCGGCCTGCACGACGCGGCCGAGGAGCACGCGAGCGTCGCGATCGTCGTCGGCCACACCCATCACGGCCGCGTCTCGAGGCTGGCCGGAGTCCCCGAGCGACTGCTGCACGGGGCGGCGTGCGCCGTCGCGGTAACGCCCGCCGGCGGGCCGGCCGGCGAAGGGCTTGCGCTTCGGCGCCTGACCGTCGCCTTCGACGCCACGCCGGAGGCCGAGGGTGCGCTGCGCCAGGCGCTCGCGCTCGCCTCTCGCAGCGGGGGCGCGGTGCGCGCCGTCGGCGCGCTCGAGTCGGCGTCGCTCGGCTCGGCCGTGCCCGAGCTCGACGTGATGCTCACCGAGCTCGCCGCATACGGGAGCGAGGGCCTGCGCCGTTCGCTCGACGACGTCATCGTGGCCACCCCCGGCGCGCCCGCGGTGGACATGAAGCTGGCCGAAGGCGACCCCATCGACCTGCTCGTCGCCGCCTCGCGTGACAGCGACCTGCTGGTGTGCGGCACGCGCGGTAGCGGGGCGCTGGCGGCGGCCCTGCTGCGCAGCGTCTCGAGCCGGCTCGCCCACGAGGCGTCCTGCGCGCTGCTGGCGGTGCCACGCGGGGCGCCCGCCCTGTGCCGCGACCCATAGTGGCCACCCGGGCCGCGTCCCGTTGTGGCGCCAGGCCCGCGCTCGGAATGCTCCAGGCCGACGGGCCTGCTCCGGGTCAGGGAGGATGCGGCGTGCGCTTGAGCATGCGTTCGCGAAGCGTGTCCAGGATCGACCCCTCGTCCGCGCTCACTCGGTGTAGAGGCCGTCGAAGACGTCGGCGTACCTCTCGTATACGACGGCGCGCTTGACTTTCATCGTCGGAGTGAGCTCGCCGGCCTGCTGAGTGAGCTGGTGGTCGAGGATTGCGAAGCGCTTGACCTGCTCGATGCGCGCGAAGCGCTGGTTGATCGCCTCCACTTCGGCTTGGAGCTCCGCGCGCACCGCCGGCTCCCGTGCCATCCTCGCGAGATCGAAGGGCACGCCCACGCCCTGCGCGAGCGCGGGCGCCTCGTCAGGGTCGAGGGTGAGTAGGGCGACCAGGTAGGAGCGGTTGTCGCCGTAGAGCACCGCCTCGGAGATCCAACGTACCGCCCTGAGCTCGTTCTCGATGTTGACCGGCGTGACGTTCTTGCCGCTCGAGGTGATGATGAGCTCCTTCTTGCGGCCGGTGATCGACAGGTACCCGTGATCCAGGGAGCCGAGGTCGCCCGTGCGCAGCCACCCGTCGCGCAGGATCTCCTGGGTCGCAGCGTCGTCCTTCAGGTACCCGGCCATCACGTTCGGGCCGTGGATCAAGACCTCGCCGTCCGGTGCGAGCGCCAGCTCGATCCCCGGCAGGGCCCGCCCCACCGTGCCGAAGCGGTACTCGGCCGTCAGACACGCGTCGGGCTGCGGAGAACTACGGATTCACTGCCTGCTACCCCAGGCTGCAGCAGTACTGCCCGAACGAGATCCGTCGCAACGCTGGACCCGCTTCAAGCCTGAGGACTGCCTCCCACGGCGGATCCGAGGCAGACTACGATGCTTCGCGCAAAGGGGCGTCCGTGTTCCACACGGAGCGAGATCAGCCGTATCGGCGGATGCGAGGACGGGATGCCTGCTGCGAGATTGCCGTGGGGCGCGCACATTGGCGCTTGCCTCGGGACACGACCGCCTCTCGTGGCGGTTGGCGAAAAGGAGGAATACCCAATGAGAGGTGCAGGCCGCGTGGTGTTCGCCGCGATCTTCCTGTTGGTCGTGGGGACCCTAAACATCATCTACGGGATCGGTGCCCTTGACGATGCGAACTTCTACGCCCACGACACGAGGTACATACTCACCAATCTCAACACGCTTGGCTGGGTTCTGATCGTCCTCGGGGTGATCCAGCTGACCGGAGGCTTCTCGCTGATGGCGGGCCAGGTGTGGGGCCGGATCGTCGGGATCATCGGTGGCAGCCTTGGCGCGATCGGGGCGCTTCTGTCGATGGGTGGTACCCACCCGTTCTGGTCGCTCGCCATCTTCGCTCTCTGCGCGTGGATCGTGTGGGGGATCATCGTGTTCGGCGAGGACGAGCCGACGCGAGTCGGCTAGGGCCCTGGACCAGGCTAAGGGTCTGACCCCGTGTGGGTGCCCGGCCGGCTGCCCGGCCGGGCACCCGCACCGCTACCTGCCGATCGGAGCGAGCAGCCGACCTTACGCCCGCCGCCACGCGACTCCTAGGAGATGGCGACCATCCGCTCGATGGGTACGCGCGCCCGCTCGGCGATGTCCGCCGGAACGCGGATCTCGGGCTCGCGGTCGCGCAGGGCGTCGCGCAGCTTCGGGAGCGTGATGAGCTTCATGTACTGGCACACCGCGGCGTCGTTGGCGACCACGAAGTTGGTCTCGGGGGCCGCCTTCCCGAGCGGGTGGAGCATGCCCGTCTCGGTGGCCACGATCGTCGTTCCGCCGGGACTCGCGTGCTCGGCATAGCTGAGCATCCCGCCCGTCGACAGCACCTTCACCCGCTCGGGATCCAGGTCGCCGGCCGCCACCTGCTCGGCCACCCTCGGACCGCCGGCGCACTCGGGGTGCACCAGGAGGTCGGCGTCCGGGTGCTCCGCGCGCACGCGATCGATGTCCGAGGACCGGATGCCGGCGTGCACGTGGCAGGCCCCGATCCAGACGTGCAGCTCGCGGCCGAGGCGCTGCTCGATCCACCTGCCGAGGAACATGTCCGGGCCGAACAGGATCTCGGTGTCCTCGCCGTGCTCACGCCAGACGTGCTCGACGACGGCGACCGCGTTGGAGGAGGTGCAGCAGTAGTCGGCCTCCGCCTTGACCTCCGCGGAGGTGTTCACGTACATGACCGCGACGGCGCCCGGATGCATTGCCTTCCAGTGGCGCAGCTGGCCCGCCGTGATCGAATCGGCCAGCGAGCAGCCGGCGCCGAGGTCGGGGAGGAGCACCGTCCGGTCCGGGCACAGCACCGACGCGGTCTCGGCCATGAAGTGCACGCCGCAGAAGGCGATGACGTCGGACTCGGACGCGGCGGCCCTGCGCGCCAAGCCGAGCGAGTCGCCTACGAAGTCGGCGATGTCCTGGACCTCCGGGCGCTGGTAGTTGTGGGCGAGGATGATCGCGTTGCGCGCGTGGGCGAGCTCGCGCACCTCCGCCTGCAGGCGGCCGGTGTCCTCGGAGGAAGCGATCTGGCGACGATACCGCTCGCTCACGCTCCCCCCAAGACGCCGGCGAGCAGCGGGGCGATGCTGATGACCTGGGCCAATCCTTGAGAGCGTGCGGCTGCGTCGGGGACGCTGTCGGTCACGACGATGCGACCGACGCCGGCGGCGGGCAGGGCCCGCCAGCGGTGGCCGCTGAAGGTGCCGTGGGTGGCCATGATCGAGATCTCGACCACGCCGGCGTCGCGAAGCACCTCGCACGCGGAAAGCAGCGTCGCCCCGGTGTCGAGGATGTCGTCCACGAGCACGACCCGGGGACGCACCTCTCCGACGAGCGTGCTGTGGGCGACGCCCTCTGCGCTGCGACGCTTGCGCAGATGGGCGACTGGAGACGGGACGCCGGCAGCCTGCGCGACGGCGGTTGCCCGCTCGACGGCTCCCTCGTCGGGCGCGACGATCGAGACGTCGCGGGGATGGTGCAGCTCGGCCGCGAAGAGCCGCGCGGGCGAGAGTGAGGTGACCGGGAGGCCCAGCAGGTCTGCGGCCGGCCGGCTATGGATGTCGACGGTCACGACCTCATCGACACCGCATGCGGCAAGTAGCGACCCCGCCCAAGCGACTCCCAGGCTCGACGCCGGATCCGCTTTGTCCTGCCGCCCGTAGCCGAGGTACGGCAGGACGGCGACGATGCGACCGGCCCCGGCGCGGTGGAGCGCATGGGCGAGCACCAGCGTCGAGATCGTCTGTCGATCGGGAGGCGCGAGCGAACCAACGAGGGCGCAATCCCGGCCGTCCACGGGGGTCTCGACATGGGCCCACACCTCACCGTCCGGGTAGCGCCCGAAAGTCGCGCGCCCGACATCCGGCGCCGTGGCCGCGTCGACGTCCGCCAGCAGCGCCTGGTGCGACGGAAGCGCGAAGATGACGGCGCTCAGGTGCTCAGCGCCTAAGGAGGTCATCGATCGCGCCACGACGGCATGTTCGGTCCTGGCGAGCGAACCAGCATCCGTGGAGGCCCACATTTTGAGCTCGACGAGACAAGACCGAGCCCGCCAAGTCGGACCTGGCCGTGGTTGGCGCGGGCGCCGCCGGCCTCTACGTCGCGGTCCGCGCCGCCGAGGCCGGGCAGCGCGTCGCGCTGGTCTCGCGAAAGCGGCTTCGCGAGGCGGTCAGGGAGAGCGCGAGCTACTGGGCGCAGGGTGGCCTCGCGGCGGCGCTTGCTCCAGACGACTCGCCCGAGCGTCACGCGCGTGACACGCTCGCGGCCGGCCGTGGGCTTTGCCGGACCGCGGCGGTCGAGGCGCTCGTCGGCGAGGCGCCGGGGGCGGTGGCCGAGCTGGTCGAGCGCGGCGTCGGCTTCGACACCGAGCCCGACGGCACGCTGGCGCTGGCGCTCGAAGGCGGGCACCACGCGCGCCGCATCGTCCATGCAGGCGGCAGCGCGACGGGCAAGGCGCTCACCGATTGCCTGATCGAGCTGGTCGAGGCCGAACTCGCGCATCGACGTGCTCGAGCGCACGTCCGCGCTGGCGCTGTGGAGCGACGGCGAACGCTGCAACGGCGTGATCACGCAGGAGGGGCAGCTCGCGGCGCGCGCGACCGTGCTGGCCACGGGCGGCGCGGCGGCGCTGTGGAGGCGCACCACGAACCCGTGGGGCGCGATCGGCGCCGGCGCCGTCCTTGCCCACATCGCGGGCGCGGACCTCGCCGACCTCGAGTTCTGCCAGTTCCACCCCACTGCGCTCGCGCTGCCCGGCGCCAGGTACGACGGCATGCTGCTCACCGAGGCGCTGCGCGGGGATGGCGCCATCCTGCTCGATGCCTCCGGAAGGCGGTTCACCGACGAGCTCGCGCCCCGCGACGAGGTGGTGGGCGCGATCCTCGACCGGATGGCGGGCGATGGAAGCGACCACGTCATGCTCGACATGCGCTCGCTCGACCCGCAGCGCTTCCCGAACGTGTTCGCCGCGTGCCGCGAGGCGGGCCTCGAGCCCGAGAGCGATCCCGTTCCGGTCGCGCCCGCCGCCCACTACCTGATGGGCGGCATCCTGTCGGACCTCGCGGGCCGAACGACGCTGCCCGGCCTGTATGCGGTCGGCGAGTGCGCGTGCACGGGCGTCCACGGCGCCAACCGCCTCGCCTCCAACTCGCTCACGGAGTGCTTCGTGTTCGGTGCTCGCGCCGCCCTGGCCGCCGCGGCGGAGCCGGACGCGACCGACGCGATACCGGTGCCGGCGCAGCGCTTCACGCCGCCCACGGCGCGCACGCGGGAGGCGATGTGGCGGCTCGCCGGTCCGCGGCGCGATGCCGCCGGGCTCGAGCAGCTCCTCGACGAGCCCTATCCGCTCGCGCGGCTGATCGCTCGGGCGGCGCTGGCCCGGCAGGAGTCGCGCGGAGCCCATCGGCGGTCGGACTTCTCGCAGACCGACCCGGCGCTGGACGGCATCCACCTGGTGATCGGCCCCGATGGACGGGTCGGGCGCGAGCGCTGGCCATGACGCACCGGCGCAAGCGCGAGAGCTGCTCCAGGTCAGGGAGGATTCGGCGTGCGCTTGAGCATGCGTTCGCGCATCATGTCCAGGTCTTGGTCGGAGAACTCGAACGCGCCGGGTCTGTGCTCTCGATGAAGTCGATGAGCACGCGGGCGAAGCGCACGGGCTGCTCGATGTGGGGGAAGTGGCCGGCGTCGTCGAAGATCTCCATGCGGCTGCCCGGCATGCTGCGATGGGCGATCGCGGCGTGCTCGACGGGGATGGGTGGATCCCGGCGACCCCAGATGATCAGTGCGGGGATCATCTGTGCACGACGAATGACTACTTGGCCATGATCGGCGACCCGCGCTCGGAGTACCTGGCGCGGGTCTTCGGCGCGGCCAGCTACGAGTTCCTGCCCTACTTCTTCGCCTCGGCCTCGGTGCTCACCGCCTCGCACCTCCCGCTGGTGCTCGGGGTGTCTGACCACACCTCGTTCTGCGTGCCCTCCGAGTCCTCGTCGGCACCACCGGTAGTTCGCCGCGTGTGCGCCCCGTAGTGGTGCCCGATGGCGCCGCGGCCTCGGTCCTGCAGAGTGCTCCCGGTCAGACCTGTAGCGCGATGACGGTAGACATGAACGGCCAGCGTGGGCTCAGCGAGCTGGTGGAGGTGCTCGGCCGCACCGGCTGGGCGGTCGAGCTGTTCGACCCGCGATGGCGGCTGGTCTGGGTCTCGCAGGGGGTCAGGGCCGTGCTGGGCGAGCATGACGAGGGACGGCTCGGCTATGGACGCCATCTGGTCGAGGCATGGAACATGCCCGTTCGTCGCGCCTTCCTCACCGCCGAGAGCCGAAGCCGGTCACTGGCCGAGGTCGCGGCCATGACGTTCGGCGACACGCCTGGGGGGAAGGAAGCCCTGCGCGGGCGACTGGGCGACGGCTGGCCGCCCGAGGTCGATCCCGTAATGGCGGTGCCGGCGCCCGACGTGTGGGCGTGGTCGGTGGAGTTCGTGCCGCCCGGCGCGGACGCCGCCAACCGCCTGCAGGCGCTGATGGTGCGTGTCCGCGCCGCGGCGGGCACGCCGATCGGCACGTTCTTCCTGTACAGCTCGGGCCTGCCCGCGTCGATCTTCGCGTTGCTCGTGCGCGGCGACGAGGAGCTGTTCGCGCGCACCGCCGAGCTCGTCGAGCCGCGAACGCACGCGACGGCGATCCAGTTCGCGGACCTCGAGGGCTCGGCGGCTCTGGCCCATTCCCTCGCTCCCAAGACGTACTTCGAGCTACTGCGGGCGCTGCTGACCGGCATCGACGGGCTGGTCGCCGCCCACGGAGGGATCGTCGGAAAGCACGGCGGGGACGGCGCGACCGCGTTCTTCCTCGCCGAGCAGCTCGGCAGCCCATCCGAGGCGGCTACGGCCGCGCTGGCCGTGGCTCGTGCGATTCCCGGCCTCGCCGACTCGGTGGTCGCCCGAACGCGGAGCGAGCTCGAGCTGAGCGTCAACGTGGGCGCGCATTGGGCGGACCACCTCTACCTGGGCCAGGTCATAACCGGCGGCCGGCTCGAGGTCACGGCGCTCGGAGACGAGGTCAACGAGTGCGCCCGGCTGCAGCAGTCCGCCCACGGCGGCCAGCTCCTCGCCTCCAAGGCGCTTCTGGAACGCATCAAGCGCACGGATGAGGTCGCGCCGGGTCCGCCCGACGCGTACCGGTTCACGCCCCTGCGCGAGGTGCCCGGTGCCACCACGAAGGCGATTCGCGACGCAGGCGACCTCCAGGTGGCGAGCGTATGAGCGTGCGGCCTCGGTGCAGGGGGGCCCGTCTTCGTCGCCCGGCCGCAATGGCCGCCTTCCTGGGGGCGGTCTCGCTGACTGCCGCCCTGTGGTGGCGCCGCCACCCGTCGGCGTGCCCATACAGCCAGCGATTCTGGCTCGAGCCTCCCCATCCGCTGATCACGCGCACGCGACTGCGCGAGATCCTGGAGCCGTTGCCGGGCGAAAGGATGCTCGAGATCGGCCCGGGCACCGGGTACTACACGCTGGCGCTCGCCGACTGGATCATGCCGGGCGGACGGCTTGACATCCTCGACATCCAGCAGGAGATGCTCGACGAGACGATGCGGCGAGCCGAGCGCCAGGGTCTGCGGAACGTCGAGCCCACCCGCGGTGACGCACAGCGCATTCCCTATCCGGACGCCACCTTCGACGCGGTCGTCCTCGTCACCACCCTCGGCGAGATCCCCGATCAGGATGCTGCCATGCGCGAGTGCGCCCGCGTGCTCAAGCCAGGCGGGCGGGTGATCAACGGCGAGCTCTTCGGCGACCCACATTGGGTGAGCCCCCGCACCGCCGAACGTCGCGCAGCCCGGGCCGGTCTCTCGCGCCACCGGCGCAGCGGGCCGGCACTCGGCTACTTCGGGCGCCACGAGCGGGAGCGCCCCGCGGCCGTCAACCAATGAGCGGCTGTCTTCAGACCGGCGGAGGTGGCTGGTCCGCAGCCTGCAGCTGACGGACTCGTTCGTTGAACGTGCGCCAACGCCGCTCGTTGTCGTGTACCAGCGACGCCGATTGCACGGTCAGGTCGGCGGCGCGGTCGAGCAACTCCGAGGCCGAGTACAGGTAGGCCGGAGCCGTCCGTTCACCCGCGAGATCGGCGCGCAGTGCCGCGGGTGAGAAATCCACGCGGCCGATGATCTCGAGCGCGCGGTGGAGCAAGCGCGCGATCAGCGACTGCCCGTTCGCCGCCTGCCAGTCGTTCGCGATGATCCGATGGCGCTCGCCCAACAGATCGGCCAGCTCCGGATACGCAGCCAGCGACCCGGCGACGGCCCATCCCTTCTCCATCGCCGCGGACAGCCACTCCCCGCCCGCCTCCATGTCCCCGGCGAGCGTCTCCAGGTCGCGCCTGAGCTGCTTGATCTCGGTCGGTTCGCCCTCGCCCTCCATGAACAGGACGCCCGCCTCGGCGGTGAGTCCCGGGGGGTTGAGATCGGGAGCCCCCGCGAACGGGCTCATGCCGGGTCGGTCGGTCGGCGAGACCGAGCTCCAATGATCGGCAAGCGCCTTGAGGACCCGCGACGCAGCCTCGACCTCGACGGCTTGGCGCAGCGGCGCTTGCGCGTAGAACTTCTCGTGCTCGCGGTGGAACTCGGAGAGGTTGCCGATCGTCTCCAACAGCTCCGGCGGCGGCGCGTCGTTCATACGGCTCAGCGTACTTCTCGTGCGACTTGCAGCAGCACCGCTCGGAGGGGCGTCAGCCTCGCGCGCTGACCAGCTCGACGAGCGATGCACCCCAGGCCCGCGCCCGGTCCAGCTCGCCTTCGGCCAGCGGGCCTTCGGAGTCCTCGACGAAGAAGCTCTCCGGATCGGCGATCAGCTCGTATCCGCGCCGCCGCAGCCGCTTGGCGACCCCGCGCGCGGCAGCACCGGTCAGGACGGGGGAGCGGTCCAGGCGAGTGTCGAATGCGGCAGCAGGCCTCCCATCGCCCGACCGCTCCGAGAGCCACTTGCGAAGGCCGGGCCCGTCCGCCGCTCCCGGTTCCACGCTCACGTCCTCCTCTTCCTCGGCCGCCTGCACCGCCTGCTTTCGACTCATGGAGGTGGCGAGCCCGTGCATGTGCGTAGGACCGCCCACGATCAAGACATCGGCACCGTCGGCCGCCCCGGCATCTCCACGATTCACCGACACGACCCGAACCTCGCCCAGCGGCTCGAGGCCGCTTGCGACCGCCTCGGCGATCTGCCGGGTATTGCCATAGATGGATTCGTAGGCGACGACCGCTTTCATCGGGCGGCTCCTGCCAGCAGTATTGCGCCTCGCCGGTCACAACCCCGCCGCGGCGTTTCGCAACGCCACCGACCGCCATCCGGCCGGCTCGACCGCGAAGCTGGGCTGCCGAGGCTAGCGCCGCTAGAAGCCGTCATTGCGGAATGCCAGAGACGCTGCGCGGCACTACTAGTAGTCCCCCACGTGTGCGCCCCGTAGTGGCGCCCGATGCCGCCCGGGCCCTGGCCCTGCAGAGTGCTCCCGGGAAACCCGTAATCGCGATGCCTGACGTGGACCTGGACTTGGACCTCGAGCGGCTCGACCGCACGGTCGACGACGCCATCCGCGCCGGTGAGGCGGGCGGGCTGCACGTGCTCGGCTACGGCGAGATCACGCTGGTGCTCGGCTGGCCGGCGGACGCACCGCGGCTCGCGGTGAAGCGGCTCCCGCGCTTCCACGATCGCGCGCAACTGGACCGCTACGCGGCGCTGCTCGACGGGTACGCGGCGGCGCTGCAGGAGCGCGGCGTCAGCGTGCTGGACACCGAGATTCGGTCGCTGATCGCACGAGACGGGAGCTTGCACAGCTACCTGGTCCAGCCTTTCGTCCGCCGTGACCGTCTCCTCAACGCCGTCCTGCGTGAGGTGGCGCAGGAGCAGGGCGAGGCGTGGCTGTCACGGCTCGTCGACCTCGTCGTGCGCGCCGTGGACGGGCGCGTGGGCCTTGATGCCCAGGCCGCGAACTGGCGCGCCGAGGAGGGCGGGCTCACCTGCCTGGACCTCTCGACACCGCTCGTGCGCGGCGGGCCGAAGGCTCCGCAGGAGCTCGATCTCGAGCCTTTCCTGTCCATCTACCCGTGGGCGCTGCGGCCGGCGCTGGCGCGGGTCGCGCAGGCGGTGATGGCGCAATACCACGATCCCCGCACGGTGCTGCTCGACGTCGGCTCGAACCTCGTCAAGGAGCAGCTCGACCGCTGGCTGCCGGCTTTCCTGGCCACGGTCAACGAGCACGTCGAGCCGCGCATGACCGAGGCCGAGGTTCGCCGTTACTTTGCGCGCGACAAGCGCCTGTGGCTGCTCATGCAACGGCTTCGCCGCGCGGACCGCTCGTGGCAGCGGCGCGTGCGCCACAGGGTCTACCCGTTCCTGCTCGCCCCGCCCTACCGCTACGGCCCCCATCCGCTACCGGAAAGGAAGGCGGCATGACCCTTGCCGGCACACTCCCGCAGACCAACGCGAGCGCCTTCGAGCTGATCGCCGGCCACCTCTCGCCGCACAAGGCGGACGCCTACCGCGGGCTCGGGATCGAGCTGGTGCAGGGACGCCGCGAGGGAGTGCGGATCTGGGACCTGGAGGGTCGCGACTACATCAACTGCCGAAGCTCGGGAGGGGTGTTCAACTTCGGGCATCACCCGGCGTGGGCGGTCGAAGCGCTGACCGAGGCCGTCCGCGAGCACGACATGGGCGATTGGCTGCTCCCGTCGGCGCGGCGCGCCCGGGGAGCCGCGGCGCTGGCGCGCCTGCTGCCCGAGCCGCTGACCTACAGCTTCTTCACCGGCACCGGCGCCGAGGCGGTCGAGGTGGCCTGCAAGCTCGCGCGCGCGGTCACCGAGCGGCCGGGCCTGGTCTGCGCCGAGCACGGCTATCACGGTCACGTCGGCTTCTCGCTGGCGATGGACGACCCTCCTCTGTCTGAGCGATACCGGCCGCTGACCCCCGGCATCACGCGCGTGCCGTTCGGCGAGCTCGACGCGCTCGACGCGGCGATCGGCGACGACACCGCGGCGGTGATCATGGAGACGATCCCCGCAACCGGCGGCTACCTCGTCCCGCCCGACGGCTACTTACCCGCCATGCGCGCGCTGTGCGACGAGCGCGGCGCCCTGATGATCCTCGACGAGGTCCAGGCGGGCCTGGGGCGCACGGGGAGGGTCTGGGCGCTCGAGCACTTCGGCGCCGTGCCCGACATGCTCGTCACCGGGAAGGGCACGAGCGCGGGCGTCTACCCGATCGCGGCGTGCTGCTTCGGCCCTCGCGTCGAGCCCCACTTCGCGAGTGACCCCTTCTTCCATCCCTCGAGCTTCGCCGGTTCGGAATTGGGCGCTCGTGTGCTGGAGGCCGTGGTGCAGCGCTACGAGGACCCGGAGCTGCTCGAGAACGTCGAGGCGATGGGAGCGCGCTTGCGCGCGGGTCTGGACGGCCTGCGCGCGCGCCATCCCGAGCGCGTCGTCGGGCATCGCGGCCTGGGCCTGATGGTCGCGCTCGACATGCCGTCCGAGGCGCACGGCCTCGAGCTCACCAGGCAGTGCTTCGCCCACGGCCTGCTGGCGATCTTCGCGTTCAACCGCCAATCGACCCTGCAGCTGATGCCGCCGCTCATCATCTCGGCCGACGAGGTCGACGAGGTGCTCGAGCGGCTGGACGCAGCGCTCGACGGAATGGAGGTCTGAGCCGTGGAGCTCCTCAGCCAGCTCGACGAGTCCTTTCTGCATCTCGAGACCCAGTACGCGCCGATGCACATCGGCTCGGTGGGGATCTTCGAGGGCCCGCCGCCGCCCTACGACCGGATCGTGGCGATGACCGAGGCCAAGCTGCCGCTCATCCCGCGATACCGGCAGAAGGTCCGCTTCGTGCCGCTGGCCGTCTCACGCCCGCGCTGGATCGACGACACGCACTTCAACCTCGCTTACCACGTGCGGCACACCGGGCTGCCGAGCCCGGGAGGGGAGCATGAGCTGCGCAACCTGGTCGGACGGGTGATGTCCCAGCGGCTCGACCGCGATCGGCCACTGTGGGAGATGTGGGTCATCGAAGGCCTCTCCGAGGGCCGCTGGGCGCTGCTCTCCAAGATTCACCATTGCATGGTGGACGGCGTCTCGGGTACCGACCTGCTCACGGTGATGCTCGATCGCTCGCCGGAGGCGTCGCCGCCGGCGGAGGACAGCCGGCCCTGGCGCCCCGCGCCCGAGCCCGGCGGCGCGACGCTGCTCGCGCGCGGCGTCACCGAGCGGCTGACCAGCCCGATGGAGATTGCACGCAGCGTCGAGCGCAGCGCACGGGCCCCGCGCGCGCTCGGGCGGCGGATGGCCGACGCCGCGCACGGCCTGGCGACCATGCGCGGACTCGTGCGCCGCACGCCGCCGCTGTCGATCGACGGCCCGCTCGGCCCGCACCGGCGCTGGGCGTGGGCCCGCGGCCGCCTCTCCGACGTCAAGGAGGTGCGCTCCGCGCTGGGCGGCACGGTCAACGACGTCGTGCTCGCCGCGATCACGAGCGGTTTCCGGGCGCTGCTGCAATCGCGGGGCGAGCCGGTCGAGGGAAGGGCCATCCGCACGCTGGTACCCGTCTCGGTGCGTGCGCCCGGGGCGCGCGGGTCGTACGACAACCGCGTCTCGGCGATGTTCGCGGAGCTGCCGATCGGGATCGCGGATCCCGTGGAGCAGCTCGACTCGATCCGCGCGCAGATGCGACACCTGAAGGAGTCGGGCGAGGCGGTGGCTGGGGAGCTTCTCACGTCGCTGTCGGGCTTCGCGCCGCCCATGCTGCTCGCCCTGGGCGAGCGCATGGCGGCGCACGTCGGCCAGCGCAACGTCAACACGGTGACGACGAACGTCCCCGGCCCTCAGTACCCCCTCTACGCCGGCGGCCGGCGGATGCTCGAGTCCTTCCCCTACGTCCCCCTGGGCGGGAACGTGCGCGTCGGCGTCGCGATCTTCTCCTACGACGGCAAGCTCTCGTTCGGCGTCACCGGCGACTGGGACACCGCCCCCGATCTCGACGTGCTGTGCAAGGGCATCGAGACGGGACTCGCCGAGCTGGTGTCGGCGGCGGGGGAAATTACGAAGCGCGCGGGCGAGGTGCGAACCTCCTCCTCGTCGGTCGGTGCCTCTGAGCGACCGGCATGAGCATGGCGGACACCGGCGGACACCTTTCCGGACCTGGGGCGCCGCCGGGCCGCCTCGGAGGTCAGGTTCGACGTCGGGTAGCCGCCCGCGATGGCCGAAGGCCAGCCCATGTGCTCCCCTCGCGGGGGCCGGACGACCCTTCTGGGCAGATAGTCTTCGACGGCTCGGCTGCTCCACATCCGTAGCTTCTACAGCCTTCGCGAAGAGGTGGTAGCTGCGTGCTCCGCGGCCACGGGGTTTCGCGGATGCTCTGGCGAGGAGCCGCCGCTAGCGTCGCTCCAACGTAATCTCGACTCATGGAGGTCGGCCCATGGCTGCGGTCTCATCGTCCTCAAGCGGCAGCTTTCGCGCTCCCCGCCTCGAGCACGCTCGGGTCGAGGACGCGATGCATCCCGGCGTGGTCAGCTGCCTGCCCGAGACGCCGTTGCGCGACGTCGCGCGCATCCTCGCCACCAGGCACATCCATTGCCTTGTGGTGACGGGCGGGGGCGAGCCCGGCACACAAGCGACGTGGGGAGTCATCTCGGGACTCGACATCGCGGGCGCCGCCGCTGAGGCCGGGTTCGAGGAGCGGACGGCGGGCGAGATCGCAGCTACGGAACCGGTCAGGGTGAAGCTGGACGACCCGCTCGCCAGGGCAGCGCAGCTGATGATCGAGCACCAGGTCCACCACCTCGTCGTCGTCGGGGCGGATGGCGCGCGGCCCGTCGGAGTGCTCTCCACGCTCGACGTCGCCGGAGTCATCGCCTGGGGGGAGGCCTGAGCCGGGAGCCTGACGGCTCCGCTTGCCCGCGACGCGCGGGTGCGCGCAGCATGACGCCGGCGCCAACCACCCCGGAGACCATGCCTTGGGCTCGTCCCTCGCCGTCGACGACCACTGCGTGCCCGGCGCGGGCGAACTCGTGGCGCTCGAGAAGCGGCGCCACCTCGTCGGTTGGGGCGATGAGGAGGCCGGGATCGCGATTGGCGACATCGGCGACGAGCAGCCTCGCTCGCCCGGCGGCAGCGCGCCGCGAAACTTGGTCGATCGTCAAGACGCGACGTCCCGGCGTCAAGGGGCCGCGCTGCGCTGGACCGGCAGCCCGGCCTGCCGCCACGCCCGGACGCCGCCATCGACCGCCCAGGCGGTAACTCCGGCCGAGCGCAGCACGTCCATCGCATCGGTGGCCTCCCGGCCGCAGCGCGACAACAGGACGATCGGGCGCTCGCGATCGAGCGTCGCGAGCTCGCTGGCCAGCGCCTCGGGCTGGATCGAGCGTGCACCCGGGATCTGTGGGAGATCGGTGTCGCTCGGCCCGCGCAGGACGATGAGCTGCGCGCGCCCTTCCTGCAGCAGCGCCCAGGCACGCCGCGGGTCCAGCATGTGAGCGTCCATCGCTCGTGACCTTAGCCTGGCCGTGCGGTCGGCCCCGAGCGGGTCCGTCGCTTGCGCACCCGCGCGATGAGCTCGACGACGCCGGCCGCTCGCGCGGGTGAGCGGAAGCCGACCGTCCCGCCGTTCGGGCCGATGGTGCCCGCGGCGGAGGTGATCGACACCAAGCTGCTCGAGCAGCCGCGGATCCTGTGCCCGGCGGGCGACCATCGCCATTCGGTGCTGGTCGATCCGCGCGATGTCGTGCGCGTGACAGCCGCCAAGGCGGCCGACATCCGCGAGGACCGATCCCCTCCCGCCGCACCTGGTGGTCATCGGTCCGGCGAGGGCCGCGGTCGCGAGGGCAAATGCCGGCCCGGGCAGCACGACTACCCCTGCTTCCCGCCGGGCGAGGGTGAGCGCCTCGCTGCGGACCACGCTGGGGCAACGGTGACCGTGTCCGGAGTTCACTTCGCGCGATGGTGCGGGAAATCACCGCCGCCGCTCGGTAGCGGCGACGGATGGGCGCGCGGTCAGCAGGCGGGACGATGACGGCCATGGCCTCCAAGCCTCGCGTCCTGGGCTTCTCGGGTTTCGATGCGCTTCGCCGCGGGCGAGCCGTTCCACGCCGGCAAGGGTTGGCCGCTCATGGACGTGGGGCTCAAGGGCATGGCGGGGATGTTGGCGGAGTAGTCGGCGACGATCGAGGAGCCAGATGAGCCCAGCGACGATGAGCAACGCGGACGCGGCCTGGCTGCACATGGACCGGCCGGTGAACCTGATGGTCATCAACGCGGTCATGTGGACCGAGGACCCGGTCCGGGTGGAGCGGGTCAAGGACATCTGCCGCCGGCGCCTGGTCGAGCCGTTCCCCCGCTTCCGCCAGCGCGTGGTCGAGTCGCGGCTCCCGGGCGGCGTTCCCCACTGGGAGGCCTGCGACGACTTCGACATCGATGCGCACGTGCACCACATCGCACTTCCCGCGCCGGGCGATCGGGCCGCGCTCCAGGAGCTCGCGAGCGATCTGATCACCGCGCCGCTGGACCGCTCCAAGCCGCTATGGCAGTTCTACGTCATCGACGGCTACGAGGGCGGCTCGGCGATCCTGACGCGGATCCACCACTGCGTCGCCGACGGAATCGCCCTGGCGCGCGTCCTGCTGTCGCTCACGGACGACGAGCCGGACGCCGGGATCGCCCCCGTTGATGACGGCGGAGGCGGCCGTCGCCGCCGGCTGCGGGTCGACCCGCTCCTCGGTCCGGCCAGGTCCATGGTCGGGGCCACCCGCGCCGCCGCAAGCGCGGTGGTGCACGAGGGGTGGGAGATCGCCCGCCATCCCACCGAGGCGCTCAGCCTCGCCGCGGCCGCGCGATCGGACGTGGAGGCTGCGGCGAAGGTGGTCCTGGCACGCTCGGACGCCGACACCGTGCTCAAGGGGGAGCTGGGGGTGGCGAAGCGCGTCGCCTGGTCGCGTCCCCGGCCGCTGTCCGACGTGAAGGAGGTGGCCCACGCCGCGGGCGCGACGATCAACGACGTGCTGGTGGCGGCGGTCGCCGGCGCCCTGCGCGACTACCTGCGCCGCCGCGACAGCCTGGTCGACGAGGTCCACGTGATGGTGCCGTTCAACCTCAGGCCGCTGGACGAGCCGCTTCCCGCGGAGCTCGGCAACGACTTCGGCCTGGTCCTGCTGCCGCTGCCGGTCGGTATCCGCGGGACGCGCGCACGGCTGGTGGAGGTCAAGCGTTCGATGGACGAGATCAAGGACTCCCCACAGGGATCGGTCGCCTACGCGATCCTCGCGATGATCGGGATGACGCCGGTGCAGGTCGAGAAGGCCATGGTCGACATGTTCTCGGCCAAGGCGAGCGCCGTGGTAACCAACGTCCCGGGCCCTCGTGAGCCCGTGTGGTTCGCCGGCACGCCGGTGCGCGGAGTGCTCGTGTGGGCCCCGACGTCGGGCAGCGTCGCGATGAGCGTCGCCCTGTTCAGCTACGCCGGTGAGGTGACCGTCGGCTTCTTCGTGGACGCCCATCTCGTCCCCGACCCGGACCGCATCGCCCGCGGCTTCGAGCGTGAGCTCGAGCACGTCGGTCGCCTCTACGGGGTCGCCCCGGCGGAGCGGGCAGGACCGTAGTTCCCCGAATGGCGTCCGCGGTCGTTGGCGGTCGCGATGCGCGACGCGGTGTCCTTACCGTTGGGGTGTTCCGGATGGGCTTGCCCGCTCATCGCGTCAATCGGCTGAGGAGAAGGACATGGCCACCGCCAAGCAGACGAACACCAAGCAGACGAACACACGCGCGCGCGCAGCTCGCACGACGCCCGCACGGGCCACACGCAACATCGACGGCGTCGAGCGAGTCGGCGTCTCATTGGAACAGGCCCAGAAGGCCCTGTCGACAATGCGTGGCGACGTGCAGTCCGGGGCGCGAACGCTGGTCGACGACGTCGAGCGGATGGTGAACGACGCGCGCCGCGACCTGAAAAAGCTGACCAAGGCGCTGCGCAGCGACGTCGAGGACCTTCAGAAGGCGGTAACGAAGCCCGCCCCGCGCAAGCGCGCGGCGTCGGGGTCGCGCCGTCCGAAGGCGACGGGCGCCGCGAAGCGGTAGCGCAACGGTCCCGGCGGTGGGGCCACGCCTGAACGGCTACACCGCGCTGACGGAGGTACACGGTGACGGCCAGGCGGCGTTTGCCGGCGATCCCGACCGCTACGCGTCCTGCTCGGCGACCGGACGCGCCGGCACGGCCAAGGCCGGAGAACCGGGACCAATCCGTGACATCTACTGAGCGAGGGCGCGCTTCTGTGCGGATGGCCCCGGCCATGGCGGGGGCTTAGAGTCGTTCGGTCCATCTGACCGGGGAGAATGAGACCCATGGCGACCAGCGCCACCGCCGACAAGAGCCCAAGCACCAAAGCGCGCAAGGGCCGCCAGAGCAAGATGACCCGGCCGTTCACCGATCTCTCGCGTGCCGACGTGGCGTTCGCGGGCGGCAAGGGGGCGAACCTGGGCGAGATGACCGGGGCGGGGTTGCCGATCCCGCCCGGCTTCGTCGTCGGCGCGCCGGCCTACGCCGTGTTCTGCGACGCGGGCGAGCTGCGCTCGCGCTTGGCGACGCTGCTGGACGGCGTCGATGTGGACGACTCCCACGCGCTCGAGGAGGCCTCCGCCGAGGCGAGGCGGATCGTCGCCGAAGAGCCGCTTCCGGCCGAGCTGGGCGAGGCGATCGTGAGCGCCTACGACGAGCTGTGCGCCGGCGAGAGCGAGGTGCCGGTCGCCGTGCGCTCTTCAGCGACGGCAGAGGACACCGAATCGGCCTCCTTCGCCGGCATGAACGAGACCTTCCTGAACATCCGCGGGCGCGACGCCGCCGTGGACGCCGTTCGGAGGTGCTGGGCTTCGCTGTTCGGCGCCCGTACGGTCTTCTATCGCGCCAAGCGCGGCTTCAGCCAGGCCGACATGGACATCGCGGTCGTCGTCCAGCGCCAGATCGCGTCCGCGCGCTCGGGCGTGATGTTCACGATCAACCCCGCGACCGATGAGCGCGGTGAGCTCGTGATCGAGGGCTCGTTCGGACTCGGCGAGGCCGTGGTCGCCGGCATGGTGTCCCCCGACCGCTACGTCGTCGACAAGAGCACGCTTGCGATCAAGGAGCGCAGCGTCGCGCACAAGGAGCTCGTGATCGAGGGCACTCCCGCGGGAGGGACCGTGACGCGCCAGCTCGGCCCTGAAGAGGCCACGCGCGCCGTGCTCAGCGACGAGGAAGTGGGGGAGATCGCGGGGCTCGGCGTGCGCATCGAGCGCCATTACGGTTCGCCGCAGGACACGGAGTGGGCGTTCGATCCCGAGGGCAACGCCTGGATGCTCCAGTCCCGCCCGGTGACCACGGCCGGCGGCGTGCCGATAGAGGCTGCGGCCGAGGAGGGCCGCGTACTGGTTCGCGGGCTCGGCGCGGCCCCCGGGGCCGCCAGCGGCCCGGTTCGGGTCATATCGGAGCTCGCCCAGGCCGGCGAGTTGAACGCCGGCGACGTGCTGGTGACCCACATGACGGCGCCCGACTGGGTTCCGCTGATGCGCAAGGCGGCCGCGATCGTCACCGACTCGGGGGGCATGACCTGCCATGCCGCGATCGTCTCACGCGAGCTCGGCATCCCCTGCGTGGCCGGGAGCGGCGACGCGACCGAGAAGCTGCGCGACGGCGAGGTCGTGACCGTCGACGCCACTCAGGGTGTCGTCAGCGAGGGCGTGCTCAAGGCCGCGACCGCGGCCGCGGCGGCACCCGCCGCAGCCGTGGCGTCGAGGCCGGTGACGGGGACCAAGCTGCTCGTCAACCTGTCCGAGCCGTCCCAGGTCGAGCGCGCGGCGGCGCTCGATGTCGAGGGCGTCGGCCTGCTGCGGGCCGAGCTCATGGTGCTCGAGGCGCTCGAGGGCCGCCATCCGCGGCTGTTGCTCGAGCAGGGCCGCTCGGAGGAGTTCATCGACCGGATGGCGGGCTCGCTGGCGAGGTTCGCGTCGGCCTTCGCCCCCCGGCCGATCACCTACCGCACGATCGACTTCCGCACGAACGAGTTCCGCGGCCTGGAGGGCGGCGACCGCTTCGAGCCCGAGGAGGCCAACCCGATGATCGGCTATCGGGGGGCGCTGCGGTACATGCACGACGCCGACGTGTTCGCGCTGGAGCTCGATGCGATCAGCCGCGTGTGGGACGAGGGGCACGCGAACTTCCACGTGATGATCCCGTTCGTGCGCACTGAGCGCGAGCTGGTGTCCTGCCGGCGCATGATGGGCGAAAGCGGCCTGCTGGACCGCAGAGGCTTCGAGCTGTGGGTGATGGCCGAGGTCCCGTCCGTGCTCTACAACCTCGAGCGCTACGCGGCGCTCGGAGTCGCGGGCATCTCGATCGGCTCCAACGACCTGACCCAGCTCATGTTGGGCGCCGACCGCGACTCCGAGCTGCTCGCGGAGGAGTTCGACGAACGCGATCCCGCGATCGTCGGCTACCTGCAGGACCTGATCCCGCGCGCCCGCGCGCTCGGTCTCCAGACATCGATCTGTGGTCAGGCGCCGTCCGTTCATCCCGAATACGCGGATCTACTGGTCGCCGCTGGGATCGACTGCATCTCGGTCAACATGGACGTCGTCGACCGGACGCGGCTCCTGATCGCCTCGGCCGAGCGGCGGCTGCTGCTAGAAGCGGCGCGCGGCGAGGGCGGCCGGTGACGCAGCCGGGCCACCCGGATGCGGGCCGCGCCGGCGACTGGATCGAGGAGCCGGCGGGCGAAGGGCATCCTCGACGCGGACTGATTCTCGAAGTCCTCGGCCACGACCGCCATCGCCACTACCGCGTGCGCTGGGACGAAGAGCACGAAACGGTGCACTTTCCCTCGCCAAGTGCGCGCATCGTGCCCGCCGACTCCGTTGCGCCTTAGGCTGCCCTCGCGCCGAGAGGCCTGATCCCTCGCGGGGCGGCCGCCTGCATCAGTGGCGAGGCGTCGATCCGGGCGATCCTCCCACAGCGCCCGCGATGCCGCACGCATGACCATCGACAAGACAAGACCGCGCGCGCTCCTGCTGGACATCGACGGCGTCCTGTACGTCGAGGACGAGCCCGTCCCCGGCGCGGTCGCCGCCGTGCAGCGGTTGCGCGCAGGAGGGCGCACGCTGCGCTTCGTCACCAACACGACCAACCGCTCGCGCGCCGCCACGCTGGCCAAGCTGGCACGGCTCGGCTTCACCGTCGGCGACGGCGAGCTGATCACCCCCGCGGCCCTGGTGGTGCGGGTCTGTCGCGAGCGCGGGCACCGCCGCGTCGCGCCGTTCGTGAAGAAGGATGTGGAAGAGGACCTCGCCGGCCTCGAGACCGTCGACGGCGAATCGGGGGCCGACGCGGTCGTCATCGGCGACCTGGGCGACGCGTGGGACTATCGCGCGCTCAACTCGGCCTTCCGGCTGGTGATGGACGGGGCCGACCTGATCGCGCTACAGAAGAACCGCTTCTGGCTGCGGGCCGACGGCCTGTCGCTCGACGTCGGGCCGTTCGTCGCCGCTTTGGAGTACGCGACCGCGCGCGAGGCGACCGTCGTCGGAAGGCCGGCGCCCGCGTTCTTCGCGCAGGCCCTCGCCGACGCCGGCGCGCTTGCGGAGGAAGCCGCGATGGTCGGCGACGACGTCGAGTCCGATGTCGGCGGCGCGCTCGACGCGGGCCTCGCGGGGATCCTCGTGCGCACCGGCAAGTACCGCGGCGACGTCGTCGCGGCGAGCGGGATCTCGAGCCAACGGCGACCGTGGACTCGATCGCCGACGTGCCGGCGCTGGTTGGCGCGTAGCGCTAGACGTTCAGGGCGCCAGCGTCGCTACGCGGAGCGCCCCAGGCCCGGTCTGGAAGGCAAGGGCAAGGCGGCTGCCCCCGAACAGGAACGGGACGCGGGCGGGACGGGTACCACCGATGGCCCGCTCGGGTCCGAATGCGCCGCCGCCCGAGGGTCGGACCCGCGAGACCAGCGTGCAGTCGTCCCCGAAGCTGACCGGGCAACTCTGGCGGACCGTGGCGATCAGGCCCGTCACCGAGCTGCCGAACGCCGCGGCGGTGATGCTCTCGCAGGTGGTGGGCTCGGCGTTGCAATTCACGCTCGGCCCGCCCAGCAACACCGCGGCCGGGCCGAAGGCGGCTCCCGCCGGCCGGACCGAGTAGAGCTGCGAGGGTCCGGACCGCCATGCAGCGATGGTCGCACCAGTGGCGTCGACGGCCACGCGCGGCTGGGTGTCCTCAGCCCCGGCGTCGACCGTCTCGGGGGCGCCGAACGGCCCACCGGTGGGCGGGCGCACCGCGGCCATGATCGGTCCGGGAGAATGATCCTCGGGTTGGTCGGGCCCGCTCGCGCGCCAGACCACGGCGGCCGTGTCGTCAGGGCCGACCGCGACGCGCGCCTGACTGGCCGCGGCGCCGGCGGGAGAGAGCGCGCGCAGCTTGCCGAAGCGCCCGCCCGGCTCGCGCACCGAGACCCGCAGCGTAGACCCGGGCGTGCTGGTGGCCAGCGCGTAGAACGTACCGTCGCGCGCCACCGCGAGATCCTGATCGCCGAGCCCCGTCGCGCCGCCGACGCGCAGCGCCTGGGCCTTGCCGAACCGCCCACGCGCCGGGCGAATCGCGGCGCGCAGGGTGGCGACCCCGTCGCGCCACAAGACCACCGCCTCACCGGTCGACTGGACGATCGCGACCCGCGGAGGGCCGGCGAGAGCGGTGTCGGGCGACCCGCGCGAAATCAGCGCCACAGCGTCGCGGAAGCGGCCGTTGCGGCGGCGGATCGCAGCGTAGGGCACCCATCCGCGCGCGCCGGAGGCCTGCTGCCACGCGACCACGGCATCGCCACGGCGGTCGACCGCCACGGCGGGGCGCCGGACGCGCTTGCCGCTGCCGAGCGTCTGAACCGAGCCCGCGGACTCACCGGGAACGATCGTGCGCGCGCGGATCCGCTTGGGATTGTCGCCCGGACCCAGCCAGACCACCGTCACGCGGCCGCTCGCATCCGAACCCGCAGCGAACTGTGGGTCGGATGCGGGGCCCACGTTGGCGTCGCTGGCGCGGACGGCGGTCGCGGCGCGGGTCCAGGTCGCCGCCGGCGCAAGCGCCGGCACGGCCAGTGTCGCGGTGCCGGCGAGAAGAGGAAGAAGAGCCCTCGGATGGCTCATTGCTCTTACCGTAGGACGAGGCCCACGCGGCGGTATCCGGGCTGCAACGCAGCCTTTTGCGGGAAATCACGGATGTTCGAACACGCACACGCGACGGTTGCGCAGTCCGGGGAGCGCTCGCGGTCAGTCCGCCAGGGTCAGCGAATTGATGCCGCGTTCCTGGTGGCGTTCGCGTGCATCGGCGCCCTCGCAAGGCCCCAAGACGCACTTCGACCGCGATGCCGATGCGCTCGTCGCCACCTCGCCGCGCGCCGGCCCAGGCGATCGCGCTGGCCGCGGTGTTCAACCTTCTCGGTCCGTTGTTTGCAGGGGCGGCGGTCGCGGACACGATCGGTGGGATCGTGGAGATCGGGTCGGCCGAGGAAAGCATCAAGGTCATCGGGGCCGGAGTGGCAGCGGCGGCCGGCTGGAACCTCGCGACCTGGTGGCGCGGGCTCCCGTCGAGCTCCGGCCACGCGCTCGTGGGCGGGCTGGTCGGCGCGGCCGTCGTCGAGGGCGGGCTGCAGGCGGTGAACTGGGGTGGGCTGGATGGCTGGCGCCCGGTCGGAGTGGTCGGGACGCTGGTCGCTCTCGCCGTCTCGCCGCCGCTCGGGGCGCTCGCCGCGCTGTTGATCGTGCGGGGGCTGAGACGGGCGGGACGGAGGGCGAGCCGGCGCTGGCGTGGGCCGGTGCGCGGCGGCCAATGGGTCGCGTCTGCCGGCCTGGCGTTCAGCCACGGCGCAAACGACGCCCAGAAGTCGGTCGGAGTCGCGGCCGCGCTGTTGGTGGCAGACGGGCGAATCAGCCGCTTGGCCGGCCCAACGTGGTTGGAGCTGCTGTGCGCGGCGGCCCTCACCGCGGGCACCGCGCTCGGCGGCTGGCGCATCAGCCGGACCGTGGGCCGTCGCATATCCGCACCCGATCGCCCTCCGGCCTCGTAGGCGAGGGAGCCGGGAAGGGAGTGACTGGAGTGCGCCGCTCCGGCGCTCCGGTCTCCACGACACAGGTCGTCGCGTCGTCGGTCGTCGGACTGTGAGGAGGCGCCACGGCGGGCGCCACGTACGCTGGGCGCTGGTGCGACAGATTGGGCTCGCCTGGGTGAGCACGATGCGCGGCGAGCGCGGCGCCGCCGCCGCGCTCTTCGAGCTCTGGAACGCGCTGCCGTGAAGCCCCTCCGATGGATCCTCCCGGTGGAACCAGACCTCCTCGGCCTCCTTGGCCGTCAGTTCAATGTCACGCTCGACGGACTCGACGCGTTTGCTGCCTGGGCCGCGGGCGACTCCGCTGCGCGGATCGTGTGCGGGATGCCGAGCATCGAGCTGACGCGGCCAAGCGTGAGGTCCTGGAAGCCCTGCGTGCCGCCTTCGTGACGCCCATCGACCCGGAGGATGCGTTCGCGCTCTCTCGCGGCGTCGACTGGATCCTCAACCATGCTGGCGACGTGATCAGCGAAGCGCAGGGAGGCCGTTCGGCTCAACGCATCGCTCCGACGATGGGTGCTCTCATCGAGCGCCGTGCGCCGGTCGACGAGGCCGCGAGTCAACAGGCCGCAGACGCCGACGAGGCATCGGAGCCGCCGCGGCGCCACGAGATCGAGCGTGAGCTCGAGCGTGCCTACTACGAGGGGATGGCGGCGTTGCGGGAGGTGAAGGACAGGCGCGCTCGGATTCCGCGGCATCGAACGGCCTCTCTCGCCTGCGGAGCGGACGCCGACCGCAGGGTCAGCGAATGGATGCGCGGTCGTCAAGGAGAGTTGAGCCCGTGGCGCTCCGGGTCACGACCGGGCGCCGCTCCTGTGCGGGAAACCTGCAGCCGGGATCGTGGATCCGGCGGATGAGCGGAGCCTCGTCACGCGCGATCATGTCCGCATGCCTACCGGCGGTAGCAGCCATTCCGGGAGTAAGCTGGCGAAGCTCGAGCGCGAGCTTGATGTCCTCGAGGGAGAGTCGGAGGCCGTCGAGGTGGACCTCTCGGCGGCGCGCGATGCCTCTCGCCACACCCCGAGCGGGCTTTCGCTCGAGGATCATCACGAGTCGCCGAACCCGAGGATCGCGGGCGAACGCGTTCGCCTGCGCGACGGGGCGACCGTCTGCATCCGGCCGATCGAGCCCGAGGACGCCCCGCAGCTGCAGCACGGCCTCCAGCACCTCAGCGCGCTGTCGCGCTACCGCCGCTTCCGCGCACCGCTCGCGCGCTTCACCCGGCAGCAGCTCGACGAGCTGACGAAGCTCGACCATTACATGCACGAGGCGCTCGGAGCGCTCGACCCCGTCAGCGGTGAGGGCGTAGGCGTGGCGCGCTACATCCGCGACACCGCCCACCCCGAGCAAGCGGAGCTCTTCTGCACGGTCATCGATGAGTGGCAGGAGCGCGGGGTCGGGAGGGCGCTGACGGAGCGCCTGGTCGCGCGCGCACGCGAGGCCGGCGTGGAGTACTTCACCGCGACGACGCTGATCGGCAGTGAGGCCGCGCGCCACGTGATCGCCGAAGTGCTCGAGCCGGTCTCGGAGGAGCGCGACGGCGGCACGGTCCGGACCACGGCCCGGGTGCCGGGGGCCGGGTCCTCGAAACGCGTCTCCACGTAAGGTTGCCGATGGACGCTTGCTTGCCCGAGAGGAGGCCGTGAAGTGACAGGGACGACCAGTAGCCAGAAGGGCGTCACCGAAATGTCGGTGCGCGATGCGATGCACGCACCTGCGCGTGTCGTCGGGCCTGAGGCATCACTCCAGTCCGTCGCCCACCACATGGCCGCCCAGCACATCCATGCGGTCGTCGTCGCCGGCCTCGGCGAGGACGCCGGGGACCGGCCATGGGGGATAGTCTCCGCGCTGGATTTGACCGGCGCGGTGGCGGCAGGCGCGGGACGCCGGACGGCCGCAGATACCGCCGCCACGGAGGTCCTCACCGTCACTCCTGACGAACCGCTCGTGCGGGCCGCCCGGCGCATGCACAGGCACGCGCTGACACACCTCGTCGTAGTCGAGCCCCACGAGGACCGCCCGATCGGCATCCTGTCCACGCTCGACGTCGCGCGAGCGCTGGCGGAGAGCTGACCGGGGGCGAACGGGCTGACACGGAAGCGCGTTCGGGCCACCCCGCCGGCGCGCGCACGAACGGAGGCGGCGATCGTGCGGGCGCTCGGTGCGCTGCCGGCGCCGGTGCAGCTCGCACTGGCCGGCGGCCGGCCGGTGCGCATCGACGGGCAGCTCCTCGAACCCGAGGTGCAGCTCATCCTGAAACTCCTCGAGCGCTCGCGACGCCCGTCGATCGAGGACTTGCCCGTCGACGCGGCGCGCGAGGAGGTCCGCGCGGAGGCGGCGCTCTTCGGCGGCGCGCCGCTGCCGCTCCGGGGCCTGGACGACCTGTCGTTTCCCGGTCCGGGCGGCGAGATCGCAGCGCGCCTGTACGTTCCGCGATCCGCGCCCGACCGTTCGCCGCTGCTCGTCTACTTCCACGGCGGCGGCTGGGTGGTGGGCGACCTCGACTCGCACGACGCGACGTGCCGCCTGCTTGCCGAGGAGGCCGCGGTGCGCGTCCTCTCGGTGGACTACCGCCGCGCTCCCGAGCACCCATTCCCCGCGGCGGTCGAAGATGCCGTTGCGGCTCTCGAGTTCGCGGCCGACAACGCTGTGAGTCTGCACGTCGACGCCGCGCGCATCGCCGTGGGCGGGGACAGCGCCGGCGGCAACCTGGCGGCGGTGACCGCCCTGCATGCTCGCGCGAGTGCCAATTCGCCCGCCTTCCAGCTGCTGATCTATCCGGTTACCGACATGTCGCGCAAGTCCCGGTCGTACGCGCTCTTTCGCGCGGGCTTCTTCCTGACCGAGCGTCAGATGGACTGGTACGGAGCCCATTACCTGTGCGGCGACGCGTCGGCCGCAAGCGACCCTCGCGTCTCGCCTCTGCGCGCCGCCGACTTGGCCGGCGCCCCGCCCGCCCACGTGGTCGTCGCGGGCTTCGACCCGCTGCGCGACGAGGGCATCGCGTACGCGGCACGGCTGCGCGAGGCCGGCGTGCCGGTCTGCCTGCGCGTGCAGTGGGGACTCATACACGGCTTCGTGAACGCGATCGGGGTCGGGGCGACCTCGCGTCGCGCGGTGCAGGAGATCGCTGCAGCGTTGCGCGAGGGGCTGCGTTAGGCGACGAGGGACCCGTGCCGTGCCGGGCTGGTCCGCGATCGTGACGTGACGACATCAGGCCGGGCGGGAAAGTACGGGCCTGGCGCAGCAGTTGCTGCGGATGGCCGCTGCCGGTGCGCGTTGCCAGCATTGCATCGGTGCACGACCAGCCGCAGACCCCGCCGGGCCAGCCCTACCCGGCGCCCGGCGAGACCTATCCCGTGCGCTTCTCGGTGGACTACCCGGACCGCCCGCTGAACCGCCTGACGACGTTCTTCCGCGTCTTCACCGCGATCCCGATCGGCATCGTCCTGGGCAGCGTGTCGGGCGGCTCGCTGCAGTTCGGGTCCGGCCAGCAGCGCGCGACGCTGGCCGCCGCGGGAGGCCTGCTCGTGCTAGGGCCGCTGCTGATGATCGTCTTCCGCCAGAAGTACCCGCGCTGGTGGTTCGACTGGAATCGTGAGTTGATGCGCTTCGCCAGCCGGGTGGGCGTCTACGTTGCGCTGATGGACGACCGCTATCCGTCCACCGACGAGCGCCAGGCCGTCCAGCTCGACTTCGAGTATCCCGACGCCGGGGGTGACCTCAACCGCTGGCTGCCGCTGATCAAGTGGTTCCTGGCAATACCGCACTACTTCGTCCTGCTGTTCCTCTATGTCGCTGCGTTCTTCGTCGTCGTCTTCGCGTGGTTCGCGATCCTCTTCACCGGCCGCTTCCCAGCCGGCGCGTTCGAGTTCCTGGTCGGCGTCGGGCGCTGGCACACCCGCGTGGTCGCCTACGCGGCCGCCCTGGTGACGGACCGGTACCCGCCCTTCCGCCTCAGCGACTGAGGTCCAGGGTGGCGTGGACGACGCCATCCTGTGGCTCGGTGCGCATGGCGAACCCCCGACTGCGCATCACCGCGAGCATGCGCCGGTTGACGGGATCGGTCTCCGCCCATACCCGGCGCACGCCCCACGAGCGCGCGATCTCCAGGGAGCGGTCGGTCAGGAGAGTCGAAACGCCGAGGCCCTGCCAGGGATCGGCCACCAGCACCGCATACTCCGCCTGCTCACGACCGGCGTCGGCGACCAGCCGCACCACCCCGGCCAGCCGCGGCCGCCCGTCCTCCTGCAGCTCGGCCACGATCGCCATCTCGCGGTCGTAGTCGATGAAGCAGAAGCGGGCGGCGAGCTCGTGGGTGATGCGGATTGCGCCACGGAAGCGCGCGCGGCGTGACTCCTCCGACGATGCGGCGAGCATCTCCTGCCACAGCGGCTCGTCCTCGGCCTTGATCGGGCGCAGGGTGACGGGTCTGCCGTCGGCGAGGGTCGCTGTCGTGGTCAGCTCCTCGGGGTACGGCCGGATGGCGAGGTGCCCGAACGGAAGCGTCACGCGGCTGGCGCCGGCCGGATCGAGGATCACCCGAGCGTCGAGCGCGACGACGCCATCGGGGCCCGCCAGCAGCGGGTTGACATCCACCTCGGCGATCTCGGGGCAGTCCGCGATCAGGTAGGAGAAGCGCATCAGCGTTTCGAGCAGTGCGTCCAGGTCGGCCCCGGGGCGGCCGCGGTAGCCATGCAGCAGCGGCCACATGCGCAGGCTCTCGAGCATCCTGCGCGCGAGGCGCTCGTTCAGCGGAGGAAGCTCGAGCGCCGTGTCCGCCAGCAGCTCGGCCGCGGTCCCGCCGGCGCCCACGAGGATCACCGGCCCGAGCACGGGATCGCGCCGGGCGCCGAGGATCAGCTCGTGCCCCGGGCTCATCGCCATCGGCTGGACCGTCACGCCGTCGATCCGCGCGTCGGGGTCGTACGCGGTCGCCGAGCGCTCGATCGTCGCGTACGCCGATCGCACCTGGCGCGGTCCGCGCAGGCCGGTGGCGACGCCACCGGCCTCGCTCTTGTGAGTCATCTCCGCCGAGTTGACCTTGAGCACCACCGGGTAGCCGATCTGCTCGGCTGCGGCGACCGCGTCGTCGGGCGAGCGAGCGATCGTCGGGCGCGTCACCGGGATCCCGTACGCCTCGAGCAGCGCCTTGGAGGGGCCCTCGGTCAGCGTCCCCGCGGCCTGGAGGACCAAGCCCGAAAGCAGGTCGCGCAACCGCCCCCGATCGAGCGAGAAGAGCACCGGGATCGCGCGCGGGGTCTCGTGCAGCACGCTCTGCAAGTGGGCATGCTCGACGAGGTCGGTGAACGCCCGCACGGCACGCTCGGGGGTGTCGTAGGCCGGGACGCCGGCGGCCTCCAGGCGTGTGCGCCCGTCGCGGACAGCGGGCCCGCCCATCCACGCCGCCAGCACGGGCTTGCGGGCGTGAGCCGCCGCCTGGGCGACCGTGTCGGCGATTGCGCCGGGATCGGTCATCGCCTGGGGCGTGAGCACCGTCAGCACAGCGTTGGCCCCCGGGTCGTCGAGCGTCGCCTCGACCGCGGCGCCGTAGCGCGGCCCGTCCGCGTCGCCGAGCAGATCCACCGGGTTGCCGTGCGACCACTGCGGCGGGAGCGCGGCGTCCAGGCGCTCCAGGGTGGCGTCGGCGAGCGAGGCGAGCTCACCGCCGCGCGCCAGCAGCGCGTCGGCCGCCATCACGCCCGGTCCGCCGGCGTTGGTCACGACCGCGAGGCGCGCGCCGCGGGGCCGGCGGGGGCGGGCCAGGAGCTGGGCCACGTCGAACACGTCCGCGATCGCGCCGACGCGAACAATGCCCGCGCGCCGGAAGGCCGCCTCGTAGACGTCATCCGCGCCCGCCAACGCGCCGGTGTGGGACGCTGCCGCCTCGGCCGACGCCGGGAAGCGGCCTGCCTTGTAGGCGACGATCGGCTTGGATTGCGCGAAAGCGCGCGCCGCCGACATGAACTTCCGAGGCTCCGTGATCGCCTCCACGTAGAGGATGAGCGCCTGGGTCCGGCCGTCGGCCGCGAGATGGTCGATCAGGTCGCCGAAGTCGACATCGGCCATGTTGCCGGTGCTGATCACGGCGGAGAAACCGACGCCCTGATCCTGCGCCCAGTCCAGCATCGAGGTGATGAGCGCTCCCGACTGGGAGACGAGCGCGATGCCTCCGGCTCGGGGCTGCGCCCGCGCAAAGCTCGCGTTGAGCCCGAGATTGGGCACGAGGAACCCCAGGCAGTTGGGCCCCAACACCCGCAGGCCGCGGAACGCGGCGGCGCTCTCGAGGACCTGGCGCTCGAGCGCTGCGCCGCTTTCGCCGGTCTCCGAGAACCCGGCGGAGATCACCACCACCCCGGCGACGCCCGCCTCGCCGCACTCGCGCACGATCGCGGGGACGGTCTGCGCCGGCGTGCACACGATCGCGAGGTCGGGCGGCGCGGGCAGCGCGGAGATCGACGCGAACGCTGGTATCCCCCGCACGTTGTCATGGCGGTCGCTGACGGGCTGGACCGTCCCCGTGAAGGACCCGTCGGTGAGGTTGCGCAGCACGATTCCGCCTACGCTGGCCGCGTCCGGGCCGGCGCCGATCACCGCCACGCGCTCGGGAGCGAAGAGCCGAGAGAGGTTGTGTGCGCTCACGGTTGCATCGAGGAACCCGGTCCGGGCGTCAGCTCCTCGGCCATCTCGCGCAGAGCGCTTCCCTGGCGCTGACGTCTGACAGCCGCCTCGAGTCCGTCGTCGGCGCCAAACGGAGACTCTCGGATACTGCGTGCGGAGCGTTCCTCCATGGCAGTTCGCGAAAGTACCTCGCCGCGCGTGCCGGCATCAACCGGGAGTTGTCGCCCAGTGAGACCGTAGTCCTTACGTACTCCGCACGGTCGGTAGTCGCCCCGTATGCGATGGGGGTTGTCCCGGATGCGCCGGCAACCCCAGGGGATCGAGCATGGGGGGTGCGCACGAAGGGAGGTCGATTGTCATGACCGAAGCCAGGCATCCAGTCGATCACCGCGACTGGGCCGGCGCGAGGCGAAGGCCTGAATCGGAGGACGCCCCGCCGGCGTTTGCCGATGTGCTGTGCGCCGTGAGCGGCACGCGCTCGAGTTGGGAGGCGCCGCGCCAGGCGGGTGTCCTCGCCGGTCCGGGCGCCGCCGTCACCGCGATGGCGATCAGCTATGAGACGGGCGGCGGCGTCAACCGAATGGCAGTGTTGTCCAAGCGCCGCGCGCGAGAGGCGGTCGTCCGCGCGACGAAGCTCGCCGCTGAGGGCGGCGCCAAAAATGCGGGGACGATCATCATCCAGCACTCGGATCCGGGGGTCGCCGTGCTCGCCGAGGCGGAGCGCTACCAACTCCTCGTCGTAGGCACGCACAGCCATAGCCGAGCCGGCGGGATCATCCTGCAAAGTGTCACCTCCAACGCTCTGCACCGCTCTCGCGTGCCGGTGCTCGTCGCTCGCCGCCTGGCGAAGGGCTCGGAGCTCCCAGCTCACATCCTCGTCGCTACGGACGGCTCTGCGTGCTCTGACATGGCGGTCGGCGTCGGCGCGCGGATCGCGCGGCAGCACGGCTCGCGGATGACGCTGATCCACGTCGGAGACCGCGGCGGTGCGGCGCTCCGGGAAGAGCTCGGCCGCCAAGCGGCCACGCTACGCGAGGCGACTGGCGCGGAGCCCGGGCTGATCCTCATCCCCGGTCACCCGGCCGAGGGGATCGTGGAGTCCGCCGGCCGTCTGGGTGCGACGCTGATCGTCCTCGGGGCCCGCGGGGTCAGGGGCGTGTCCGCGTTGGGCAGCGTCAGCGAGCGTGTCGCCCACCGGGCCCCTTGCTCGGTGCTGGTCGTCCGCTAGCTGGGCTCTCACTAAACCGCCTTGGCCAGGCGTTCGCCGAGGTCCCGCACGTGGGTTTCACCCAATTGAGTCGCATATACGTAGGGCAGCTGGACGAGGGGGGCGGCAAGACGCGCACGCAGCCGCCGGAGGTGGCCCTCCTGCGCGCGGCGCGACCGGTAGGAGAAGTGGGCGGCTCGCAACGCCGCGTGAATGGCGCGGCTCCGGTGCGTCAGACACGCGCGCTCGACAGCGTCGAGCTCTGCGGCCGAGAAGCGCCGCGGTAGCACGGCGTTGACCGCGACCGCGGCCAGCGAGTGACCGGTTACCTCGTGCACCCTGGCATCGAGCTCGAGCGTCTCGGCCACCGCGAGCTCGGTCGCCTGCGCTACGCCGAGCACGGCCATCGCGCGCGACGAGGCAATCACCTTCGAGAGCTCACGGGCTTCGCGGCCGAGGGCCCCGGGACCGCCGATCCGGGCGTACGTCGCCGGCGCGGCGAGCAGCGCCAGCGCGTGGCCGGTGGAGGGGCCGTCGATTATCACGAGGTCGAACCGGCTGCTCCGCGAAGGCCCTCCTGCGAGGTCCCACGCCTTGCCCATTGCGACCAGCTCGCGCGCACCCGGCGCCGCGGCCACGAACGCCTGGAACCCGCGCGAGCGCCCGAGCAGCCCCGCGGCCGCTCGGCCGATGTGAGCCGTCAACCACTCGGTAAGGGCCGCGTCGGGGTCGATGCGCGCGGTCCAGAGCGAGCCGTGGGGCGTGGGTTCCACGTCGGGCACCTCGGCCAGCCCCAGGAGCGGCGCCAGTCGCGAGGGCCCGCCGCCGAGCTCGCAGACGACCGTCCGCCGCCCGCGGCGCGCCGCAGCGAGGCCAAGGCCGGCAGCCACGGTGGTCTTCCCCGTACCGCCCTTCCCGGTGACGAAGATGATCCGGCGAGTCAGGAGCGAAGGCAACGCCCGCTCATCGTCGGGACGATACGCGCGCGCCTGGCGGGACGATCACGACCGGGCACGGCGAGGTCGCTCGCACGGTCGCGGTGACGCTTCCAAGCAGCGCGCGGTGCACCGGGCCCCAGGCGTGAGAGCCCATGAACAGGAAGTCGACACCCTTCTCGGCCTCGTCGATGAGCACGGCGCCGACTTCTCCGTGCAGCAGCATGCCGTCCGGCCGAACCTCTCGGGGCAGGTCAGCGACGAGCATCGCCAGCGCCTCGCCGAGCTCCTCGCCGGCACGTGTCTCCCCCGCGGCGGGCTGTTGCGGCGCCACGGCGACGACGCGGATCGTGCCCTCCGCGTCCCGGGCGAGGGCCGCCCCGAGACGAGTGGCGACCTCCGCCTCCGGCGACCCGTCGAAGGCGGCGGCGACGACGCGGACGTCTGGCGGAGCCGCGCCGGCGTAGCCCCGTGGCACGACGCCCACAGGCCGCTGCGTCGTTTGGAGCAGCCGATCGGAGGTCGTCCCGGGGACGAGGGTCGCCAGCCCGACACGCTGTGTCGAGCCCACCATCACGGCGAGCGCATTCCGCTCCGCAGCGATCGCGGCGAGTCCCTCGGACGGCGAGGCGGACGTCGCCACGCGCGTCTCGGTCGTCTGCCCGTCCAGAAGCCGGACGTCCGCGCGTGCTTCGGCGGCCTCCTCGTCGAGCTTCGTTTCCGCTGTGTCGGCGGGCTCGCCGGGGGCCACGACGCGGACGACGAGCAGCTCACGGCCCAGCGTGCGGGCGAGCAGCGCCCCGGCGACCACGGCGTCCAGCGACTCCGACGTGTCGTTGGAACCGGCAACCACCGGGCCGGGCGGAAGGCCGTCGAAGCTCACCACGTATTCGGCCGCCGGAACGGCGGACCTGGCACGTTCGAGCCCAAGACGCGCGCCGTCGTCCTTAGCCCTTGTCGGCGGCGGGCGCGCCCGCTTGAGTCGCCGCCTCCGCCGTCCGCCGGTCGGCCGGTACCGCCAGGACCGGGCACGGGGCCAGGTGCATCAGGCGCTGGGTCACGCTGCCGAGCATCAGGCCCGCGAGCGTGATGTGTCCTCGCGTGCCGACGATGATCAGGTCGGCGCCCAGCTCGCGAGCGGCATCGGCGATCATGTGGGCCGCGCCGACGAGCGTCGGCCCGCCGGCCAGCCTGAAGCTGGCGTCTATTTGGTGCGCTACGAGCTCGTCCACCTGGCCCTTGATCTTCGCCTGGAGCTCCTCCTCGTCGGGGTGCACGGGGTCGCCCCCGGCCCGAGGCCCAACCAGGAACTCCTCGCTGTGGATCACGGTCAGCGCGACGCGATACCGCTCGGCCAGCGCCCTGGCATAGGGGAGGGCGTTATCGGCGGCCTCGGAGCCGTCGGTAGCCCAGACGATCGTCTTGAACACTCCACATCCTTTCCGTCTCAGCCGGCGCCGTCCGCGCGACGACGCCGCAGCCGCGCCGCCGCCGGCGGGTAATCGAGCGAATCTACGCGATCTCGCGTACGAGTCACGCAGAATCGCGGTCGCATTTTCCGGTCCGCCCGTCTCACCCGGCGGGCTTCAGCGGAGCGCCGAGCGCGCCGAGCGCGGGCTCGTTGCCCGATGGAACCACGGCCACCGGGCAGCTCGCCGCACCGATCAGGCGCCGGGAGACGCTGCCCAGCAGCACGCCTCGGACCGCTCCGTAGCCGCGCGAGCCGCACACCAGCAGGTCCAGCGCGCGCGTCGCCTCCGCCAGGATGGCGACGGCAGCGCCCTCGTGGAGCTCGTGCTCGACCGCCAGGTCGGCGGATTGCGCGTCCACTGCTCGGCCCAGGCGCTGCTCGAGGTCCTGGCGACTCTCCCAGGCGAGTGCGCCGTAGTCATAGCCCGGCACGCCGGCCGTGACGAAGCTCGTAGGGGGCTCCGCGACCGCGATCACACGGAGACGGGCGCCGGTCGTTCGCGCCAGGGCTGCCGCCTCGGTCAGTGCGACATCCGCTTCGGCGGCGCCGTCGTATGCGACGCCGATGCGCAGCGGGGCGTGCTCGGGCGCCCGGAAGCCTCGCGGAGGGACGGCCACCGGACAGCGGGCGCCGTGCAATAGGTGGGTCGCAGTTGTGCCGAGTAACAGGCGCCCGAGCGGCCAGTGCCTCGTGGGACCGGCGACGAGCACCCCGGCATCGGCGCGCTCGCTGACCTCCTGCAGGCCGCGGGGCACCGAGGCGCTAACGACGGCTTCCCCGGTCACCTCGAGCCCGCGCTGTCGCAGCGGCTTCACGGACTCGGCGAGCCCGCTCTCGGCGTGTTGCCTGAGCGCCTCGCCGAAGGACCCACCGCCGACCTCGGGCGTGAGGGCCCGATAAGGACGGACGACCACGAGCGCAAGCTGCGCTCCGGTGCTCCGCGACAGGAGCGCACCCAGCTCGAGCGGCTCGCCGGCCGGTCGCAGGTAATCGGTCGCTACGTAGATCCGCTTGGTCATCGGGTTCCTGCAGTCCACGATCGCCTGAACGGCGGGCAGCTGCCATCCGGCGAGGACCCCAGCGGCGACTACGGGCAACTACGGAGCACGTAGGTGTCGAGGGGCGGATGCAGCCGGACCCGGTGCGCGTCAGGATCGCTCAACATGAGCGAACACCTGACGGCACTGGACGCGACGTTCCTCGAGCTCGAGGAGGCGGACGAGACCGCGCACATGCATATCGGTGCGGTTCTGGTCTTCGAGGGGACCCCGAGCGGTCCGCCCAAGGTTGAGACGGTCCGGCGTCATCTGGCCACCCGCCTCGACGGGCTCCCGGGCTTCGGGCAGCGCCTGTCGTCGCGGCGCACCGGTGGCCTCAGCTGGCCGGCGTTGGTGGATGCCGACCCGGTGGACATGAGGGAGCATGTTCGCCACGCGACGTTGCCCGCACCGGGTGGCGAGCGCGAGCTCAAAGAGTGGGCAGCCGACTTCTGGTCGCACCGGCTCGATCGCACCCGGCCGCTGTGGGAGATGGCACTCGTCGATGGGCTCGAGGGCGGGGGCTGGGCGCTTGTCACCAAGACCCACCACTGCCTGGTCGACGGCGTCGGCTCGATCGACGTCGGCCATGTCGTGCTCGACACGAGCGCTGAGGGCGGACCAGAGCAGCGGCCCGCCGAGCACACGCCCGCCCCGCCCGATGAAGCCACGGCGGAGAACGGCGGGCACGGTCTGGCCCGCCTGCCGGTCGATGCCGCGCTGGCCTCGGGCCGGGCGGCCTGGGGCGTGGCGCGGGCCGGCGTCAGCCTTGCTCGGGATCCCAAGCAGGCCCTGGATGCCCTGGAGCGCTCCCGGGCGCTGGTCGAGCTGCTGGTGCGCGACGAGGTGCAGCACGCTCCGGATTGCAGCTTGAACGCGCCGATCGGCGCAACCCGCCGCTTCGAGGTCGTGCGCTTCCCGCTCGATGACTTCAAGCTCGTCAAGTACCACCTCGACGGGACGATCAACGACGTCGTGCTCGCCGCGACGGCGCGGGGCCTGCGCGCCATGCTTCTGGCGCGCGGTGAGGAGCCGCCCGAGCACGGCCTGCGCGCAATGATCCCGGTGAACGTCCGCGTCGCGGGCGACCATCTCGCGGGGGGCAACCGAGTCAGCTCGCTGTTCGTCTCGCTGCCCGTCGACGAGCCCGATCCGCTGGCCGCCTACCTGCGCGTGCACGATGAGTCCGTCGCCCGCAAGCAGGGGCGGGATCCGGTCGGCGCCGAAACGCTTTTCGAGGTAACGGGGTTGGTTCCGCCGGTCCTGCACTCGTTTCTCGCGCGCTCGCTGTTCGCCACGCGGCTCTTCAACGTGACGGTCACCAACGTGCCGGGTCCGCAGTCGACGCTGTACGCCTTCGGTGCGCCGCTGCGCGAGATCTGGCCGCTCGTCCCGCTCGCCGCAGAGCACGCCGTCGGGATCGCGGTCGTCAGCTACGACGGCCAGCTCAACTTCGGGCTAATCGGCGACGCTGCCGCCGCCGGGGACCTGGATGTGCTCGCCGAGGGCATCGAGGGGTCCGTCGAAGAGCTGCTGGAGCTGGCGCGCAGCAGGCCGCCGCGGCTCTCCCGTGGAGCGCGTTAGCGCCGCGACACGGCCTCGGCACGTGACGGGGCGCTCGGGGTGGCTACGGGTCGTGGGCCGGGATCGGACGGCGCGGGCGGGCGCGGATGGTCCAGCGAGAGGCGCGGTGATGGACCCGGTGTTCGTGGTCGGGACGTGGGCGAGCAAGCGGGGGACCGTGCGCTCGGGCGCGGTAGAAGCGCAGCTTGCCGAGCTCGATGAGCACCAGGTAGACGATGATCATGACCGCGAGGGTGGCCAGGAAGGCGGCTGGCAGCGCGGTGAACCCGAGGACATCGGCGAGGGGTGAGAAGGGGAGCGCGACGCCGATCGCCACGCAGGTGATCGTCGCGACGATGAGTGGTGTACTGGGCCTGCTGCGGAAGAACGGGACGCGGCGGGTGCGGATCGCGAAGATGACCAGGCTCTGGGTTGCGAGCGATTCGACGAACCAGCCCGATCGGAACAGTGTCGCATCGGCGTTGAAGACCCAGATCATGATCCCGAAGGTCGCGAAGTCGAAGATCGAGCTGATCGGACCGAAGAAGGTCATGAAGCGGCGGATGAACGCGGTGTCCCAGTGAGCCGGACGCTGGAGCTGCTCCTCGTCCACGTTGTCGGTCGGGATCGTCAGCTCGCTGGCGTCGTAGAGCAGGTTGTTGAGCAAAATCTGCGTTGGGAGCATGGGCAGGAAGCTCAGGATCAGCGAAGCGGCGCCCGCGCTGAACATGTTCCCGAAGTTCGACGAGGTGCCCATCAGGACGTACTTGATCGTGTTGGCGAAGATGCGGCGGCCCTCGACGACCCCGCCCGCGAGGATCTCGAGATCCTTGTCGAGCAGCACGATGTCGGCGGCGTCCTTGGCCACGTCCGTCGCGGTCTGCACCGAGATCCCGACGTCCGCGTCGTGGAGGGCGACCGCGTCGTTGACGCCATCGCCGAGGAACCCGACGGTCGAGCCCAGAGCCCGCTGGGCCTTGATGATCCGCGATTTCTGGTCCGGGGTCACGCGCGCGAAGATCGTCGTCTGCGGCAGCGCGGCCGCGAGCTGCGCGTCGTCGAGCCGCTCGAGCTGGGCGCCGGTGAGCGTCCCGTCCACGGTCAGGCCGATGTCGGCGCAGACCTTCTGCGCGACGCGGTCGTTGTCGCCGGTGATGACCTTCACCTGCACGTCAAGGCGCCTGAGGCGGTCGAGCGCCGCTTGGGCGTCGGTCTTCGGGCGATCGACGAAGGTGAGAAAGCCCATGAGATTCAGGTCGCGCTCGTCGTCGGCGTCCAGGGTCGTGCGGCCGTCGGACGCGCGCGTGGCGACGGCGATCACGCGGCCGCCGGCGGCAAACTGGCCGTCTAGCACCGCCTGCGCCTGTGGCGGGACCCTCGCGCAGCGGGCGAGCAGCGTCTCGGGCGCGCCCTTGACGATGACCTGCCGCTCGCCGTCCGTGCCTTCGACGAGGACCGACGCCAGGCGGCGCTGGTAGTCGAAGGGGCGCGCGTCAAGGCGCCGAACGCGTTCGGCGCCGGCGCCGCGGGCGCCCGGCGCCTCCCAGAGAGCCTGGTCGAGCTGGTTGCCGCCGACCACCCGCCCGTCGGAGAGCGTCGCGTCGTTGCAGAGCAGCCCGGCGCGCAGGACCGCATCCGACGGCCGGCCGGCGGCGTCCAGAGCGGCGGCGAACGTGATGCTGCCCTCGGTCAGGGTGCCGGTCTTGTCGGTGAAGAGGACGACGATGTTGCCTAGGTCCTCGATGCTCACCAGTCGCTTCACCACCACGGCACGCGCGGCGAGCCGCTTGGCGCCGGTTGAGAGGCTGATCGTGACGATCGCCGGCAGCAACTGGGGGGTGAGGCCGACGGCGATGGCGAGCGCAAAGAGCACCGACTCCAGCAGCGAGCGGCCGATCGCGACGTTGATCACCAGGATCGAGCCGGCCAGCACGGCGGTCACCCGGACGAGCAGCAGCGAGAAGTCGCGCAGGCCGAGCTGGAAGGCGGTCTGCGGCTGTCGTTCTCCGAGCTGCAGCGCGATCGCGCCGAACTCCGTCCGCCCGCCGGTGCGCACGACGACGCCCAACCCGCTCCCTTCGCGTACGACGGTGCCCATGAACGCGCACGAGGGGAGATCCAGGGAGGACTCCGGCGCCGCGATCGGATCGCTGCGCTTCTCCGCCGACAGCGACTCGCCGGTGAGCACCGCCTCGTCGCACTCCAGACCGCCGGCCCGCAACAAGCGCAGGTCCGCCGGCACGACGTCACCGACGGCGAGCCGCACGACATCGCCCGGCACGAGCTCGGTGACGTCGACCGGCACGGGCTCGCCGTCGCGCACGGCCAGCGCGGTGTGGCGCAGCTGGGAGTGCAGCGCCTCGACCGCCAGCTCGGAGCGGTACTCGTTGAAGAACCCCAGCCCGACGCTCAGGCAGATGATCAGCAGGATGATCAGCGCGCTGGTGCGCTCACCCACGGCAAACGAGGTCAGCGCAGCGGCCACGAGCAGGATCAGCAGCGGATTGCGCAACTGACGCACCAGCACCGTGAGCGGGCGCGCGCCATGGCTGCGCAAAGCGTTGGCCCCTACCTCGGCCAGCCGCGCCCGCGCCTCCTCGTGCGAGAGCCCGGCGGCGGTGCTCTCCATGCGCCCCAGGACATCGTCCTCCGACAGCGCCGCCGCCGACGCGAGCGCCAGCGAGCTCCAGTCCGTCACCTCCGACGGCGAGCGGACTTGATCGAGCGCGGCCATCGTCCCATCGTCGCACCGCGGACCTCTTGGCACGGGTCGCTCAGCGCGCCGGGCTACGTGAGCGCCCCCAAGACCCGCGAGCACGGCCGGGTATCCGCCGCCACCTGCGGCTCAGATCTGCGCGCGCCGCTCCAGCCGCGTTCAGCCGGAGCGCTGCGTAACCATCTCTGCCATCGCAGCGAGCCTGGCCGAGCTGTACCAAGCAGGCGTAAAGCCGTGAGCGTGTGCGCCATGCTCACCCGCGAGGATCAGCACGTGCTCCGGGCTCGTAGAGCGCAGCTGAACTTCGCAGCGCACCGGATGCACCTCACCGCACCGCAGCTCGAAGGTACGCGGAAACGACACTGGTGACGGCGGAGACGCGATCTCTGCCGGAACCCGGGTCCCGGCGGCGGGGTTCGCCGGCAGGAACGCTGCAGGGCCCGGCAACGACTCAGACGAGATATCGACGGAGAGGGCCAGAGTGCCCCCTTTCTCGGTCGTCCCCCGGTCGTTCCGACCGGGACACTCCCATAGGGCGATGTTCAACTCTCCTCTCTCTCGCCTGGATGTCAAGGCATGCCCGGCGATGGATGCGGGGGCGCGAACGCGCAATTTGCACTCTCACCGGTCGTCCAGCGGCGCCTCGAATGTCTCTCCCGCGCGCAGCTCGACCAGTCGGCCCGCGTGCGCGATCGTCATCGGCTCGGCATCCGACGGCGGCACGGTCACGCGCAGGCGACCCTCGCCTATGCGAACCTGAACGCCCCAGTGGCGCCGCCACCTGAGGGAGAACTCGAGGCCGCTGATCTCATCCGGCAGGCTCGGATTGATCCACAGCACGCCGTCGCGGGATTCCAGCCCAGCGTAGCCGCGCAGGGCGAGGTCGACCGTACCCGCCATAGCGCCGAGGTGGATGCCCTCTGATGTGGTGCCGTGCTGGATGTCGGCGATGTCGCTGCGGAGGGCCTCCTGGAAAAGCTCGTAGGAACCCGGACGGTTCCTGCGCGCCAGCACCCACGCGTGCACGACCCGGCTGAGCGTGGAGCCGTGGGAAGTGCGCTGTGCGTAGTAGTCGATCGTCCGGTGGATCGTGTCCGAGTCGAAGCGGTACCCGGCGCGCTCGAACACGTCGCCCAGCTCCTCGCTCGAGAGGAGGAAGAACAGCATCAGTGCGTCCGCCTGCTTGGAGGCCTTGTAGCGGTTGGGCGTGTCGCCCTCGGCCTCGAGGATCCGGTCGAGGCGCTGTATGTCGCCATAACGCTCTCGGTAGCCCTCCCAGTCGAGCTCGCCGAGCAGCTCGTAGCCCTCGAACTGGCTGATGATCCCGCCGTCGTGGAAGGGGACGAACATGCGGCGGGTGATGTCCTCCCAGCGCTCGACCTCGGCGCGGCTGAGGCGCAGCTCGCTCCGGAGCGCCCCGCGGCGCTGCTCGGAGAGCTCGTCCAGCACGTCGAGCGCCCGGCAGAGCACCCAGGCCGCCATCACGTTCGTGTAGGCGTTGTTGTCCACTCCGGGCTCCGCCGAGTCCGGGTAGGCGTCGTGGTACTCGTCGGGGCCCATGACGCGGCGGATGACGTAGCGGCCCCGCGCGTGGTCGTACTCGGCGATGCTCGCCCAGAAGCGGGCGACCTCGAGCACCACCTCGGCGCCGTAGAACGACAGGAACTGGATGTCGCCGGTGGCCTGGAAGTACTGCCAGAAGTTGTACGCGACGGCGATGTTGATGTGGCGCTGCAGGTGGGAGTTGTCGGCCAGCCAGCGCCCCGAGCGGGGATTCAGGTGCAGGGTCTGCGTGTCCTCGCGGCCATCCAGCCCGCTCTGCCAGGGGAACATCGCGCCCTCGTAGCCGGCGTCGCGCGCCGCCTCGCGCGCCTCGGGCAGCCGGCGGTGCCGGTAGCGCAGCAGCGAGCGCGTGAGCTCCGGGAGGTTCAGGGTCAGATAGGGGAGGACGAACAGCTCGTCCCAGAAGACGTGGCCGTGGTAGGCCTCGCCGTGCAGGCCGCGCGCGGGCACGCCGACGTCCAGGTCCACCGACTTCTGCGAGACCGTCTGGAGCAGGTGGAACACATGCAGGTTGAGGATGAAGGTCGAGCTCTCGGCGCCCACGAGCGTCACGCGGACGCGGTCCCACAGGTGGTGCCAGGACGTGAGGTGTGCCTGGAGCAGGTCCTGGAACCGGCGCGCGCGGCGCATCGCTCGACGCGCGGTCTCGCCACGGGTTGGAGATGGCCGAGGTCGCGCGACGTGTAGAGCACCACCGCCTTCTCCACCGCGAGCGACTCGCCTTCCGAGACGTCGTGCGCGAACTGCTGGGCGATCGAGTCGCTCTCGCGCACCAGGCGCGGCTTGCCCGGCACCTGGCCGCCGGGCGCGTACAGGCGGGTGCGCGCGACCTCCGCGACGAGTGTGCGCGAGTGAGACGTCCTCGCGCGCAGCTCGACCGTCTCGTCGTCGATCACCGCGGTCTCGACGTCCTCCAGATGCCGGCTGCTGAGCTCGCGGTAGCGTGCGACGCCGGCGTTCTGCACGGCGCCGTCGATGCCGGAGCGGATCTCGACGCGTCCTGACCAGTCCTCGGCGTGGATCGTGGTCTCGAGCGCGGCCAGGTGGGGGTCGTCCATGCTCGTGAAGCGGCGCTGGACCAGGCGCGTGTGGCGCCCCTGGCGGTCCCGGAAGCGCAGCCGGCGCGTGAGCACGCCCCGTCGCAGATCCAGCTCCTGCTCGTAGGCCATGAGGTCGGCCTCGCGCACCTGGAACCAGGGCCCGCCATCGATTCTGAAGGTCAGCGGCAGCCAGTTGGGCAGGTTGACGATGCTCTCGTTCTCGACGGTCCTGCCCGCGACCTCGGTGCTCAGGCGGTTCAGGACCCCCGCCGCGTAGGTCCCGGGGTAGTGGACGTCGTCGGCCGGCGCTTCCGGAGCCGCGCCACGCGTGGCGAAGTAGCCGTTTCCCGTCGTGCACAGCACCTCGCGCAGCTGCTCCTGCTCCGGGTCGAATCCGTCGTAGACCAGGGACCATGTGCCGCGACGGGAGGCGGCCGGGCCGAGCTTGGCCTCGGCTGACGTCCCGGCGCCGCCGGCGGCGCCGGAGGCCCGGTCGGGACGCCCCACCACGCGCAGCTCGGTGAGATCGCGCACCACCACGTCGGCGCCGGCCTGGCGAAACGAGTCGCACCGACCGGTCCGATCCACGGCGATCACCAGCCCGAACCCGCCGCGGCGACCCGCTTCCACGCCCGCGCGGGCAGCCTCGACGATGGCCGTGCGCTTCTCGGGCGCACCCAGGCGCCGCGCCGCCTCGAGCAGGACCGCGGGGTCGGGCTTGCCGGGCAGACCGATTTCCGCCGCGTCGAGGCCATCGACCGTCGCGTCGAAGAGGTCGTGCACACCGGCCGACTCCAGAACGGGAACGCAGTTGCGGCTCGAGGAGGAGACCGCGACCGCCACGCCGTGGCGCCCGCAGCTCGTGGACCAGGGCGACGGTGGACGCGAACGCCTCCAGGCCACCTTCGCGGAGCCGCCGCAGAAAATCCATGTCCTTGCGGTTGCCTAGGCCCCACGCTGTCTCCTGATCGCGGGAGTCGTCCGGCTCCCCCCGCGGGAGCGAGATGCCCCGCGAGGACAGGAAGGCCTCGGCGCCGTCGAGCCGCGGACGGCCGTCGAAGTAGCGCCGGTAGTCCTCGTCGGTGTCGAAGGGCTGCTGCTCGACCCCCTCCCGCTCCGCCCAGGCGGGCAGCAGGTCGTCGAAGACCTGCTTCCACGCGGCGGCGTGCAGCGAAGCGGTGTCGGCGATCACCCCGTTCAGGTCGAAGAGGACGGCGTCGATGCGATCGAGCTCGAGCGCCGCGGGGCGATCTCCCTCGATGTCTCCGTACCCCATGCGGCAAGCGTCGCCGGTTTTCGGGTGGAAGTCGAGCCCGTACGCCGTCGTGGCGCCCGCAGAGCCGTGGTTCCCACGGATACGCGGCACAGGCCCAGAGACGATGATCGCCCCATGCCTGGACCGAAATCGCCGCTCGAGCATCATCGTCGGCTTCGACGGCTCGGACGGCGCCTTCGACGCGGTCGCCCTCGGCCGCACGCTCGCCGACCTCACCGGCGACGACCTGCTGGTCGTCGCCGTGTCGGTCGCCGACATGTCGCTTCAGGCCGAGCTGGCCGGAATGGACCTCGAGGCCGGGCTGCGGCGTGAGGCCGAGCAGGTGCTCGAAGTCGGCGCGAAAGCTATCGAGGGCTCCGACGCATGGGTCGACCAGGCCCTCGTGGCCAGTTCGGCAGGGCTCGGCCTCCATGCACTGGCCGAGCGCGAGTCCGCGGAGCTGATCGTCGTCGGGGCGTCCCATCGACGGCATCCGGCCGGGGTGCCGGGCTCGACCGCGATGCGGCTCCTGCACGGCGCTCCGTGCTCCGTCGCTGTCGCCCGTGGCTGGTCGCGCGCCACCGACACGCGCCCGGGACGGATCGGCGTCGGCTTCGACGGGGGTGACGAAGCGAAGCTCGCGCTGTCCAGCGCAGCCGAGCTGACGCGGCGCAGCGGGGGATCGCTGCACGCGCTGGCCGTGTTCGCCAAGCCGGCGCCCGCGAATCCGATGTTCGCGGTGACCACGCACGGCTACGGAGAGATAGTCGCCGCGATGCGCGACCAGCTAGGGCGCGAGCTCGACGAGGCCGTCTCGTCGCTGGCCGGCGAGGTGGCTGTCCAGGCGGAGGTGGTGGAGGGCGACCCGGCCGACGTGCTGGTCGAGCGATCACGGACGCTCGATGTGCTCTTCGTGGGCTCACGAGGCTACGGTCCCGTGCGGGCGGCGCTCGCGGGAAGCGTCTCGTCGCGCGTCGCCGCGGAGTCCGCGTGCTCGGTCATCGTCGTGCCGCGCGGCGTGAAGCGCGCCTTCCCGACGGGCGGAGCCATCGAGCCAGCGTCGCGGGCACGTTCCTGAGCGCGATCGCAGGCGAGCGGTGATCGACCTGCACTGCCACATCCTGCCGGGGCTCGACGACGGCGCGCGCGACCTGGATGACGCGATCGCCATGGCGGGCCAGGCGCAGGCCGACGGCATCCGGTTGGTCTGCGCGACTCCGCATATCCGTCACGACCACGACGTGTTGATCGGAGAGCTGAGCGAGCGGGTGGCTGAGCTTCGGGCCGCGATCAACCAGGCCGGGATCGGCGTCGGCGTGGCGCCCGGCGGGGAGGTTGCCGAGACGATCGTCGACGCGCTGGACGACGAGGACCTCGAACTGGTTTCGCTCGGCGGCGGGCGGCGATGGATCCTCCTGGAGCCCGCGGCCGGCCCGCTTGGCGGCTCGCTCGGGGCCGCGGCGGCAAGGCTCGCGCAGCGGGGGTACCGGAGCCTGATCGCCCACCCCGAGCGCCACGTGAGCGCCGACCTGCCCGAGCGCTTGGCCGAGCTCGTCGAGCAGGGATCCCTCGTGCAGGCGACGGCGCAGCACGTGCTGGATCGCGGCAGCGGCGAGGGCCTGGTCGAGCTCGCCCGCCGTGGCCTCATACACGTGCTGGGCAGCGACGCCCACTCCTCGCGCGCCGGGCGGCCGGTGGCGCTCGCGGCCGCGCTCGAGCGGCTGGCCGCCATCGATCCGGTGGCGACGCACCTCGAGTGGGTTTCCTTCGAGGCGCCTCGCGCGATCGTCGCCGGAGAGGAGCTCGAGCCGCCCTTCGCGCCCGAGCGGTAGGCCTAGAGCCGGCGCAGCTCGACCTGCGTCGCCATCTCCTCGATCACCTCGCGCGCGCCCGTGCCGAGACCGTGGCGCAGGAAGTTCACCGCCCCGGCGGCCGCCGCGAGGCGCAAGGCGTCGGGCCACGCCAGCCCTCGCGCCAGGGCGGCCGCCAGCGCTCCAACCATCGAGTCCCCGCAGCCCTCGCGTGCGCCGCGGTCGAAGCGTGGGGGCCGGAGCTCGAGCTCGCCGGCGTCATCGAGTACGAAGGCGGGTCGCTCGCCGCGCGAGACGATCACCGCGCCGGCGCCCGCGTCACGCAAACGGCCCGCAGCGGTGCGGAGCTGAGCCGGCGTCTCGACCGGCCCGTAGACGTACTCGGCGAGCTCCCAGTCGTTGACCTTGACCACGTCGGGCCGGCCGGCCAGCGCGCTGTCGAGCCGCGGCGTGGAAAGGTCCACGACGACCGGCGTTCCGTTCTGACGCACGTCGGCGACGAGGTCGCCGTACACGGCCAGTGGGAGCGCGTCTGCGGGCAGCGGATTGCAGACGACCAGCACGCGTCCGGACAGGGCGGTCGTCGTGGCCGTCGAGAACAGGTCATCGAGCTCGTGGCGAGACGGCGGCGTGCTCCAGGCCTGGGCTACGACGTGCCGTTCGCCGCTGCGCCGGTCGATCACGTACGAGCCGCTCCATGTGCCGGTCTCGATCAGCCGACGCTCGCCGGGCAGCTCGTCGAGGAGCGGCGCGAGCGTGCGGCCGGTCTCGCCGCCGATGAAGCCGCACAGAACCGGGAGCGCTCCCAGCTCGCCGGCCATGCGGGCCACCCACACACCCTGGCCGGCGGGATGGAGGTGGATCTCGTCCGCCTGCCCGCCGGCGCGATGCTCGACGGTGATGCCCAATAGCGGGTGAGGACCGAAGACCGCAACGCGAGGATCTTTCTGCTCGGCGACGGGGCGCATGGCGTTCAGGGTCTCGCATCCGTCGGGCGCGCGCTGTGCGGGGGAACCACCGGAGCCCCCCGCCGCACTGGGGGTCTGATCGCTCGACTACGCTCGGGCGCGTGACGGACCCAGGCCCGCTGCTGCTGTGCTTCGACGGCTCCGCCGGCGCCGAGCACGCGATCGAGGTCGCCGCGGTGCTGGCGCCCGGACGTGCGGCGATCGTGCTGACCGTCTGGCAGCCGGTGGCCGAGTTCAGCCCCGGCAATCCGCTGGGCGCGTACCTCGACGCCATAACCCCCGCTGCGGCTGAGCTCGACGAAATCGCTGCGCACCACGCGCGTGAGCAGGCTGAGCGCGGCGCCGCCCTGGCGCGCCGGGCCGGGCTGGAGGCAGAGCCGCTCGCCGAGCGCGGCGAGCGCATCGCGACACGGATCGTCGAGATCGCCCAGGCCCGCGACGTCGGTGCCGTGGTCGTCGGGTCGCACGGGCACTCGGCGCTGGGCGCCCAGCTCCTGGGCAGCGTCGCGAGCGCGCTGACCCACGAGTGCCCGCGGCCCGTGGTCGTCGTCCCCGACCGGCAACCCGGCGTTGACAAGGCTTCTCAAGCCGGGGCGACCGCGGCCCGGCGCCGCAGCAGGTAGCGCCGCAGCTCGTCCGCGCCCCAGACGATGAAGGGGAACGGGAGCACGAACAGCAGCGCGTCCGGACTGAGGGCGGCGGTGCCGAGGACGGACTGGACGGGTGGCAGGTAGATGATCATGGCCGCCAGGACGAGCTCGAACGCGATGCCCCAAAGGAGCAGCGGATTGCTGAACACGCCGACCGATCGCAGTGAGGCGTGCTCCGTACGGGCGGCAAAGGCGGTCCCGATCTGTCCGGCGACCATCCCGAGGAAGGTCATCGTGGTCGCCTCCTGATAGGCGTGGTGAAGGGGATGGCCTGAGCCGGTCGGGTCGCCGAGATCCCACCCCGCCTGGAGCAGGACGTAGAAGAAGCCGGCCATCGCGAGGGTGGCGCAGATCGCGCCGAGGAAGAGCCAGGCTCGAAGGAGCATCGGCGGCTGGATCACGCCCTCCGACCGCGGGCGCGGCGGCCGGCGCATCAGCCCGGGCTCGGCCGGCTCGCGCCCAAGGGCAAGGGCAGGAAGCGTCTCCGTGCCCACGTCGAACGCGAGCAGCTGGAGGACCGTCAGCGGCAGTGGAATCGCTCCGCCCGCCAGCGCGAACACGAGGAACGGGGTCACTTCGGGTGTGGTGTGGGCGAAGATGTAGAGGATGAACTTGCGGATGTTGTCGTAGACACGGCGACCCGCTTGCACCGCGGCGACGATGGTGGCGAAGTTGTCGTCGGTCAACACCATCGTCGAGGCTTCGCGCGCGACGTCGGTGCCCGATTCGCCCATGGCGATGCCGATGTCGGCACGGCGCAGCGCGGGGGCGTCGTTGACCCCGTCCCCGGTCATCGCCACGACGTTCTTCTCGGCTCGGAGGGCGTCGGCGATCCGCAGCTTGGCCTCGGGGGATGTGCGGGCGAAGATCAGCTCGCGTCCTTCGCGCAGGAGCGTGTCGAGGTCGGGCTCGCTCATGGCGGCGAGCTGCTCGCCCGTGACCACCGTCGGCTGTGCGCCGGAGATACCGACCTGTTGGGCGACTGCGGCGGCGGTCAGGCCGTGGTCGCCGGTGACGACGATGATCCGGATGCCCGCCGCGTGGCATTGGGCGACCGCGTCAGCCACCTCGGGCCGGGGTGGGTCGAGCATGGCGACCAAACCGAGGAAGCAGAGCTCGCGCTCAGCCTCTCCGCGCTTCTCGGGTACGTCGGTGGACTCCAGTGGACGCTGACCAACTCCAAGGACGCGGAGTCCCCGGGCGGCGTAGTCAGCCACCACGCGTGTGATCTCGGCGCGGCGGTCCTCGCTCAACGGCACTTGACCCGAGCTCGAGGCCACCGCCGCGCAGCGGGGCAGCAGCGCCTCGGGAGCGCCCTTGGCATCGATCCACAGGTCGTCGTCGCGCTCGTCCACGGTCGACATCAGCTTCAGCACGGGATCGAAGTGAAACTGGCGCCGCCGTCGGCGCGCGCGGGCCTCAGCGCTGACATCGGCTCCGAGGCTCTGAGCGGCGATGAGCATCGCGACCTCGGTCGGGTCACCGGTCGTGGTCCCGTCGGCCGCGATCTCGGCGTTGTTGCACGCGGCCATCGCCAGCGCCAGCGCCGCGACCTCCGCCGGGCGCTCGACGTCTCCGTCCGCTCCTCGCGGCGTCCCGCTCGCGGGCAGGTCCAGGACTGCGTCGGGTGTCCAGACCGTGGTCACGTGCATGCGGTTCTGGGTGAGCGTCCCGGTCTTGTCGGTGCAGATGACGCTGGTCGAGCCCAACGTCTCGACGGCGCTGAGGCGCTTGACCACGGCTCCCTGGCGCACGAGCCCGCGAACGCCCACGGCCAGGGCGAGCGTGATCACCGGGAGCAAGCCCTCGGGCACGTTGCCCACCAGCAGCCCTACCGCGAAGACGACTCCGTTCGCGAGCGAGAGCCCGGCGGCGAGCGTGGCGAGCGGGATGAAGGCGATTCCGGTTACAACGGCGATCAACGCGATCAGCCACGCGACCCGGCGGACCTGGTGCTCCAGCGGGCTCTCCTCCTGCTCGACCCGCTCGGACAGGGCGGCGATACGGCCCAGCTCGGTGTGCATGCCGGTCGCGAAGACGAGCGCCCGCGCTTCGCCCTCCGTGCAGGTGGTCCCGCTGAAGACGAGGTCGCGCGCCTGGAGCAGCGGCACGCTGCTGTCGAGGATCTCCGCTGAGCGGAACGCGGGCATCGACTCGCCCGTCAACGTCGAGAGGTCGACCTCGACCGCGCCGTCGAGTAGCCGTGCGTCGGCGGATACGCGATCGCCCTCCTCGACGAGCATCACGTCGCCGGGTACGACGTGCGCCGCATCGACGACCTGCCGCTCGCCGTCGCGCAGGACCTTCGCCTGAGGCGGCAGGTACTGCGCAAGGGCCTCGACCGCGCGCTCTGCCTGGACCTCCTGGACGAAGGCGAACAGCGCGTTGATGAGGATCACCACGACGATGGCGATCGCGACCGGCGTGATTCCGACCAGCGCGGCGAGACCGGCGGCGGCCCACAGGAGCAGGGCCAGCGGATGTGTCAACTGGCGCGCCAGCTCTCGCGGCCAGCGCCGTCCGCCGCGGCGATGCAACTGGTTGGGCCCGAACTGGACAAGGCGCCGCCCGGCCTCGCGGCCGGACAGGCCGCCGCGGGCGCTGCGCAGATCCCGCAGCAGCAGCTCGACGCGCTCGGTCGGATCGACGGCGAGGTTCTGTCCGTCCGGCGGCGAGTCGTGGTTGGCCTTCCGTTCGCCGACGACGTCGCGCATCTTGGTCCCGGGCTCAGCCGGCTGCCGGCCGGCGCCGCCGCCGACGGACGCGCTCCACGGTGACGTGCCGGCGGAGGACCTCGATCTCCTCGCGTGTTCCCGTTCCCAGGCCGCGCCGAGTGGCGTTGAGCGCGCCGGCGGCGACGGCGAGACGAAGCGCGTCGATCTGCGACATGCCGCTCGCCAAACCAACCGCGAGGGCTGCGGACATCGAGTCGCCGGACCCCCATGCGTCCAGGGGCTCGAAGCGGGGGCCGCGCAGCTCGAAGACTTCGCCACGGTCTTGATCTCCGGGGTGCACGATGGCCGGCTCAGCCGCCCGGGACACCAGGACCTGCCGGGCCCCCGCCTCGTGGAGCCGCTCCGCTCCCATGATGAGCTCATCGCGGGTGTCGCTTGCGGCATAGCCGTCGGCGACTAGCTCTTCGTGGCTGATCTTGAGTACGTCGAGGCCCCCGCGGAGAGCAGCGGTGAGTGCCGGGCCGCAGAGATCGGCGACCACAGTGCGCCCGTTGGCGCGCAGGTCGGCGGCGAGGCGGCGATAGACGTCCGCGTCGATGAGTCCTGTCGGCTGTGGCCCGGTGAGGACGGTGACGTCGGCGTCCAGCCCGGCCGTCAAGGCGATGCCGTACAGGGCATCGACCGCATGGCGATCGAGCGGTCGGCTGTCCGCGGCGGCGACCTCTACGCGGCTCCCACTACGGCGATCGTAGATGTAGACCCCGTTGGACGAGCTGCCGTCGACGCTGTGGACGGAAACCGCTTCGGCCTCGATGACGGGTCGGAGGACGCGTCCGGCCTCGCCGCCCAAGTCGCAGCAGAGCGTGACCTCAGCCCCGAGCAGCCCCGCCATCCGCGCGACCCAGAAGCCCTGCCCGCCGGCGTGAAGGTGGATCTCGGGTTGATCCGCACCCGCCTCGGCCGTGACGGTGAGCACCGGCGAGGGGGCCAGGACCGCGATGCTTCCGCGGCTCGTCCCGGTCCGCGAGCGATTGCGGTCAGCCGGCATCGGCAACCACCTCGCAGAGCCTCTCGGACAGGCCCGGTACGGATGCGATGGTGAATCGCGAGCGGGTGCTGTGGGTTGTGCCATCGACGTCGCGTACGAGCCCTCCGGCCTCGCGCACGAGCAGGACTCCCGCGCTGACGTCCCACGGCAGGTTGGAGAGCATCACGCTCGCGTTCAGATGGCCCGCAGCCAGCCAAGCCAGGTCCATGGCCGCCGAGCCGTGAACTCGGATCCGCAGGGCGTCGACCGCCAGGCGCTTGATCAGCGCCAGATGTATGCGGTTCTCATTAGCCGCCTCCGCGCCGACGGCGAAATCCGCCAGCCCGACCATCGCGTCGTGGAGCTCGTTTACGTCTGCGACGTGAAGCCGCTCACCGTTGAGGTAGGCGCCACCGCCCTCCCGGGCGATGTAGCGCTGGCCGAGAAGCGGAAGATCGACGATCCCGAACACGGGCTGTCCGGCGCTGAGCAGAGCCAGCGAGACGCAGCACAACGGGCTGCCCTTGATGAAGTTCAGAGTGCCGTCGATCGGATCGAGCGTCCACAGCGTGTCCGCGTGGATGTCGCCGCCCTCCTCCTCGCCCAGAAACGGAATCTCCGGCGTCGCCTTCGCCAAGGTCCGCTTGATCACCCGCTCGATCGAGAGGTCGACGCTGGTGGCGTAATCGCGATCGCCCTTCGGAATCAGGGACCCGACGTGCGCCTGTCCCTGACGTAGGAGTCGAGATCCGTGGTCGACCGCCTGCTCAGCTGCAAGCAGTACGGCCGCGGACGCCAGCCTTGGCTGCGGCGAGGCTCCCGTGTCCTGAGCGATCATGAGCGCGTCACGGGCGTGATCCCGGTAGGCACGATGCGGCTGATTTCAGCCAGCGTCGACGACTCCGACCTCGTTCGCGGTCTGAGCGCCCAAGGCCGGGACGCCGCGCGGCACGACGATCAGCGCGCAGGGAGCATCCAGCGCGAGTGTCGCCGCATCGCGCGCGTGCTCGGCGCCGTCGTAGCCGACGATGATGTGGCGGTACATGAGGTGTTCCTTCCGGCAGTCGCCAGGGCGACCCGAAGGACCGCCGACCAGATCCTGTCAGCCCGGAGCCCGGCCGAACATCGGGGCGGCGCGCGGGCGCGAGGCAGTACGAACTACGGGCCGCCGTCAGCCCCCAACAGTGCCGACGGGCAACTCGTTGGCGTGATCGAGTTGGCGAGCGAGCAGCCCGCCTCGAGGTCTGCAAGCAGGACGGTCTTCTTCGGAGAGCCACCGCATGGCGCGGAGTTCAGCCGGCGCGATTGCCGGCTGCGGACGAGACGTGGTCGCGCGTATGGAACGTGGGGTGTGCCTCGATCTCTCCTGTCGCGAGGCGATGCAGGAGCTGGCGCAGTTGGCTGCCCAGTCCGCGGATGGGGAGCGTGGCTTCGACCTCGATCGTCCCCTGCTCGCGATCGATGACGCGAACGGGCGCCAGCCCGCGTAGGAGGTCGAGCATTTCGGTGTTCTGGGCGAGCATGAGCGCGGTGAAGCGGCCGATGCCCTCTTCGCGAGCCCGGTCGGCGAGCAGTTCCAGCAGCGCCGTGCCGACCCCGCGGCCCTGCCAGTCGTCGATGACGGTGACCGCGGCCTCGGCGGCGTCGGAGGCATCGGACCGGACGTAGCGGGCGACGCCCACGCCGTTGCCGTGTGCGTCGAGCGCGAGGAGCGCTTCGTGGTCGTGGTGGTTCACCTCGGTGAGGTAGGCCAGGGCGCTCTTGTTCAGCCTGGGCGTCGGGGTCAGGAAGCGGCGGTATCGAGACTCCGCGGACAGGCGCTCGAAACCGGCGCTGAGCACCGCCTTGTCATCGGGGCGGATCTCGCGCACCGTGATCGTCGACCCGTCGCGCAGCGTGACCGAGGTCGCGTCCACCGGCGGTTCAGCCGGCATAGAGAGCGTCGAAAATCCCCGCGTAGCGGTCGTAGACGACCGCTCGTTTGACCTTCAGCCGGAACTCGTCGAGCCGCATTTCCGCCATCCCCGCAACGGTAGTACGCCCTCGTCCTCGCCGTCCAGGAGCACGACGGGTTCGAGGCTCGGACATCGCGACCCGGACCGGCTCAACCTTCGACAACTGCCCGGCGTCCGCGCAGAACACCCGCTGAGGGCCCGGCGGAGTGGCGGGTCCTCGCGGCAGTGATGGCCGCACTGATGGTCGCGGATGGTGTGATTGACTGGGGCGCGGCATGTTCCATCGGGTACTTGTCGCGGTGGACGGTTCGCCTCATGCGCAGCGGGCGTTGGAGGAGGCTGTCGACCTCGTCCGGGTCAGCGGCGCGCGCTTGACGGTGATCGCCGTCGTTCCGGATCCGTCGTTGTGGATTCTGGGCGGACTGGGCTGGGGCGCGTACGTGCCCGGGGATGTCGTCCGCGACGTGGAAGAGCAGCAGACGCGCGAGTACGAGGAAATGCTTGATGCCATGCTGGAGTCGACAGCCGGGAGCGTCCAACCCGGGAAGGTCCTCGCCCATGGGCCGCCGGTGCGGGGCATCCTCGACCAGGTGCGCGCCGGAGAGCACGATCTTGTAGTGATGGGCTCACGTGGCCGCGGAGAGGTCAAGGGACTGCTGTTGGGCAGCGTCAGCCACAGCGTCCTGCAGCTCAGCCCGGTCCCCGTGCTGGTCGTCCATCTCTCCGAAGACGCCCTGCCTAGCGGCTAGCGCGCCTGTCGCTGGTGTCCGCTCCCGTCCGCTCGTGCGCTCGACGGTCCGCCGTCGAGCGAGAACAGCGCGACGAGCCCGGGGATTCCTTCTAGGCGTCGTCGACCTCGCGGCTGCCAGGTGCACCGGACGCACCGCATGAGGACCCCCTCATACTCGCAGCGCGCGCAGCGCGTTGAGGATGACTGCCACGTCGATCGCCTCCTGCAGAAGGGCGCCGGCCACGGGCACGATGTAGCCGGCCGCGGCGAAGCCCATGGCGACGGTGCTCAGTCCGATGCCCGCGACGATGCTCTGGCGGGCGATGCCGAGCGTGCGCCGTCCGATCCGCACGGCGTCCGCCAGGCGGTCGATGCGATCCACGGTGATGACGGCGTCGGCCGTCTCTGCCGAGATCGTCGCGCCCGCCGTGCCGATGGCGACCCCGACGTCGGCGAGGGCGAGCGCCGGTGCGTCGTTGACGCCGTCTCCGACCATGACCACGGGCCGCAGGTCAGCGCGCTCGCGCACGCTGCGGACCACCTCGCACTTGCTCTCGGGTGTCTGTTCTGAGTAAACGCGGTCGACTCCGACGCGGCGGCCGATGGCGTCTGCGATCGGCGCACGGTCGCCGGTCACGATCGCGACGTTCTCGATGCCGGCTTCCCGCAGCGCGGTGATCATTCCCGGGGCGTCGGGCCGCAGCCGGTCGCCCATGACGATCACGCCGGCCGCGCGTCCGTCGATGGCCACGACGACCCTGGCGAGTCCTTCCTCGCCGTCTGCGACAGGCTGGTCGATTGCCTGCTCCAGGTCGAGGCCGCGTCGGGCCAGCCAATCGCCGCCGCCCACGGCGACGCGGTGGCCGCCGACCTCGCCCTCGATGCCCTCCCCAGGGCTCTCGGTGACGCGGACGGGCGCGTCCAGTGTCAGGCCCCGCCGTTCGGCCTCGTGCACGAGCGCCTCGCCGAGCACATGGGCGGAGAGCTGGTCCACGGACCCCGCGAGTCGCAGGATCTCGTCGGAGTCGAGTCCATCGCGGGAAACGATCCGCTGCACCGACGGAGTCCCCAGCGTCAGCGTGCCGGTCTTGTCCAGCAGGACGGTGCGCGCCTCGCCGAGGCGCTCGATCACTCCTCCGCCCTTGACGAGCACGCCCGAACGGGCGGCCCGCGAGACGCCGGAGATCAGCGCGACCGGGGCGGCGAGGATCAGCGGGCACGGCGTCGCCACCACCAGGACCGCAACGGCGCGCACCGGATCGCCGCTGACAAGCCACGCCGCCGTCGCGGCAGCCACCGTCAGCGGCAGGAAGACGAGTGCGTACCGGTCGGCGAGCCGCACGAAGGGTGCTCGCTCGGTCTCGGCCTTCCGGACGAGCGACACGAGTGCTGCGTATGCGCTTTCGGCGGCGGGCCGGCTCGCGCGCAGTTCGAAGGCATTCCCGGCGTTCGTCGTGCCGCTGCGCACCGGTTCTCCGGGCGGGTGACCGACCGGCAGCGATTCTCCCGTCATGGCTGCCTCGTCGACGATCGCTTCGACGTCGACCACCGTTCCATCGACGGGGACGATCTCGCCGGCTCGTACGAGCACGACATCACCCGTGTTGACCGCATCGACCGGCACCTCGGTCCAGGTATCGCCCTCGCGCCGGTGCGCAATTCGCGGCGCGCGCTCGAGCAGGGCGGTGAGCTCGCGTCGCGCGCGACGGGACGCCGACGCTTCCAGCGCGTTACCACCGGAGAGCATCAGCGCCACGACCGCGCCGGCGAGGTACTCGCCGGTCGCCAGCGCGCTCGCCATCGCCAGCAGTGCGATCACATCGACGCCCAAATCACCGTGAGCAACCGCGCGCACGACAGACCAGGTCAGCGGGACGAGCATGATGGCCACGGTTCCTGCCCAGACCGCGTCGCCCGCCCCGGCCGCACCAAGTGTGTGCAGCAATGCTCCAATCGCGATTCCCGCGGCGCACATCGCGGCGGACGAGCGGGCCCTGGTCGCCGGCTCGCCCAGGCGGCCTCGGATCCAGGCGACGCGTCCATGCGGCGGCGGCGACGCGCTGGTCGCAGGCCTCGCGGGCGTGGCGATGTGCCCCGTGGACGTTTCAGTCAATGAGATCGCGCCGGTTGAAGACAACGACGGCCGTGGCGACGAGCAGGAGCGTCACTCCGGCCAGGGTCGCGGCGCGCGCCGCGCTGAGCCCGTCGCGCAGCGGGTCGTGACGCGTGTACCCGTAGAACGGGGAGAGCTTGCGATACGGCTTGAGGCTGGACACCAGCGGGGCGAGCGAATTGGGGAAGTAGGCGGCGACGGCCAGTGCCGTGGCGATGTCCCGCGTGATCTCCATCACTGCGCGCTCCGAGCGTACGGGACCCAGGACCCGTTCCCCGGCCCGGTATTGCGACGGCCGCGGGCTTCACCACGGTGACGCTACGGCGTGCGGCTACCCAGCCGGTCGAGCTCGCGGCTGATGTCGTCCTCGGAGATCGGGCGCCGAAAGTAGACGTCCCAGGCGTTCATCGCGATGCCGATGCCCCAGCCCAGAGTGACGAACACCGGCCACGGAAACCAGGACCCGGAGGTGGCTCCCACCACGGCCCAGATCCCCCACACCACTGCGTTGATGACCAGGTAGGCGACGACGTGGGTCTGGAAGTCCCGGCGCTTCTTCACGCTCCGGACCGCCTGCTCTCGCCGAGCCTCCGGCGTCCCGGCGACAACTTCCGGCTCTTCTTGCGCGGTTTCCTCGCTCATCGCCATCCAGGCTGCCACCGCAGGCCGCTCGAGGCATCCGTTACCCACACGCATCCTGTGCGGGGAAACCACGGACGCACGGCGCCCTCGCGGCGCCGCTCGTCCTCGACCTTAGGTGTCCTCGTGCGGGTCGAAGCGTTCCTGGCCCGGCGCGGGCTCGGGGCTCACCTCGATGATCAGGCGCTGCCGTGGAGAGAGACCAGCGCGATTACGTGCCTCGCTGAGCGCGAGCAGGGCGCGGACGGTGGGGACGAGCGTCGACGGGATGAACCGCAGGTCCTTGAGTTGGTTGACGGCCTCGCTCCCCGCCGGGGGTTGATCCTCCGCGGGTCCGGTCGGAACGCGGTCGCTCACCTCGTGGAACTCGGCCACCACATGGTCGTTCTCGGCGCGGATCGCGTTTGGCCGCGCGAGCGTCGGGTCCGCGGTGCTGAACGCCTCGGTTATTAGCTCGGCGATCTCCGAGGAGCCCTCGCCCGCGTCGAAGTGTATGGCCACCGAATAGCGGTTCGGTTTCGTGCCGGTCATGGCCGCGATTCTAACGTCGGTAGGAACGCGCGGACGCCCGCGACGCTAGCGTCGAGCCGGTGTCGACGACCGAGCAGCCGCGCGCGCCGACCGCCTGGCACGCGGATGCGCCGGCGGGGATGCTCTCACGCTTGGGGACACGGAAGGCGGCCTCAGCTCGCACGAGGCGGCCGCGCGACTGGCGCGCCACGGGCCGAACCGCTTGCCCCGGATCGCGCGTCCGTCAGCTCTCGAGCTTCTGCTCGGGGAGCTTCGCAATCCGCTGATGTACGCACTGCTGCTGTCCGCCGCGGTCGCCATCGCGCTGGGCAACCTCGAGGACGGTCTGGTCGTGCTGGCGGTCGTGGTGCTCAACGCGCTCATCGGCTTCGGCCAGGAGTACCGTGCGGGCCGCGCTATCGCGGCCCTCGCCGAGCTGATGGAGGAGACCGCTCGCGTGCGCCGCGACGGCCAGTGGGTCGAGGTCGGAGCCGAGGAGGTCGTTCCCGGGGACGTCGTCGCCGTCGCTCAGGGAGAGCGGGTTCTCGCCGACCTGCGGCTGCTGGAGGCGCAGTCCCTGCGCACTCGAGAGGCGGCGCTCACCGGCGAGTCGGCGCCGGTGGACAAGCGGGTCACGCCCGCTGCGTCGGGCGCGCCGCTTGCCGAGCGCCACAGCGTGCTGTACGCGGGGACGGTCGTCGCTGCGGGCTCGGGCCGCGGGGTCGCCGTCGCGACCGGCACCCATACCGAGCTCGGCCGCATCTCCGCGCTGCTGCACGAGGCCGACGTCCTCGCCACCCCGTTGACGCGCGAGCTCGACCGCACGGGTCGCGCGATCGCCGTTGCCATCGGCGTGGCGGCTGTGGCACTCGGCGTCGCGGCTGTCGTCCGCGGCTTCCCGCTCTCCGACGCCGCTCTGGCCGGGATCAGCCTCGCGGTGGCGGCCGTGCCCGAGGACCTCCCGGACGTCGTGACGATCGCGCTCGCCGTCGGCGTACAGCGGATGGCCCGTCGCCGGGCAATCATCCGGCGTCTGCCGGCCGTCGAGACGCTTGGCAGTGCGACCGTGGTCGCCTCGGACAAGACCGGCACGCTGACCCGTAACGAGATGACCGTGCAGGCACTGTGGACCCCCGAGCAGGAAGTCGACCTCGCCCGGGATGGAGGAGCCGGTGCAACGAACCCCGAGGCGGTCGTGGAGCTGCTGAGGGCCGGAGTGCTCTGCAACGACGCGCCCTCCAACGTCGGGGCGGGCGCATCGATGGGCGATCCGACCGAGACTGCGCTGCTCGCGGCAGCGGAGCTGTGCGGCCTCGACCCCGTCCGGGAGCGCGCCGCCAGGCCGCGCGTCGCGGCTATCCCGTTCGACGCGGAGCGTCGCCTCATGGCGACCCTGAACCGCGTCCCGGAGGGCAGGACCGCGCTCTACGTGAAGGGCGCCCCCGAGGTGGTACTCGAGCTGTGCCCCCGGGCGGGGCGCGTCGCAGTCGAGCAGGCGGTTGACCGTATCGCGGCCGCGGGGCAGCGTGTTCTGATGTTCGCCGTGCGAAGGGACCCGCCCGCGGGCGAGCTCGAGGAGGCGCTCGGCGAGCTCGAGCTGCTCGGCCTGCAGGCGATGATCGACCCCCCGCGAGCGGAGGCGATCGACGCGGTGGCGGCCTGCCGGCGCGCCGGAGTGCGGGTGCTCATGATCACCGGCGACCACGGCGCGACCGCGCGGGCGATCGGCACCGCGCTGGGCCTGCCGGACCGTCCCGCCGTGACAGGCGTCGAGCTCGAGCGGCTGGACGAACGAGCCTTGCGCGAGCAGGCCCGCGCCGCCGACGTCTATGCACGCGTCGCTCCCGAGCACAAGCTCGCCCTGGTACGCGCTCTCCAGGCCGGCGACGAGGTGGTGGCGATGACCGGTGACGGCGTCAACGACGCGCCCGCCCTGCGGCAGGCAGACATCGGGGTCGCGATGGGCCGCGGCGGGACGGCGGCCGCCCGGGAGGCCGCAGACATGGTGCTGGCCGACGACAACTTCGCCACGCTCCGAGCCGCCATCGAGGAAGGGCGTCGCGTGTACGACAACATCGTCAAGGCGCTCACCTTCGTCCTGCCCACGAGCGTCGGCCAGGCGCTGATCATCGCCGTCGCCGTGCTGGCCTTCCCGTTGCACAACGGCGATCCCCAGCTCCCGGTGGAGCCCGTGCAGATCCTCTGGATCAACCTGATCGTCGCGGTCGCGCTCGCTCTGCCGCTCGCCCTCGAGGCGCCCGAGCCCGACCTGATGGATCGCCCGCCGCGCAGCCGGAGGAGCGCCCTGCTGGACACGCCGCTCCTGGTCCGGACGCTGGCCGTCAGCCTGACCCTCACCGCCGTCGCGCTGGCGGTCTTCGCGATCGAGCACGACCGCCAGCTCGACGCCGGCGTCGCCGACCAACTCGCGCTGGCCCGCGCGCAGACCACCGCGGTTACCAGCGCGGTTCTCCTGCAGGCGCTCTACCTGCTCGCCTGCCGCTCGCTCACCAGGCCGAACCGCGAGCTCGGCTGGTGGAGCAACCCGGCAATCTACGCCGGAATCGCGGTGGTCTTCGCCCTTCAGGCGCTGTTCGTCTTCGCGCCGCTGATGCACGACATCTTCGGCTCCGCCCGTATCGAGGCCCGGGCGCTCGGGCTGGCCGCCGCCGGCGCGCTGGCGATCCTCCCGGTCACCTGGGCCGAAGAGCGCTGGCGCACACGGCGCTCGACGCCGCCCGACCCGCGCGGTAGCTCGAGCGCCTGCCGCGGTCCTTCATGATCACGCGATGCGCACGGCGGCCCGGCCGGCCTGGTCAGCCGGCCGCCTCGCCGTCGGCACGGCCGGGCACCACGATGACGGGAAACGGCGCCGACCGCATCAGGCGCGAGGAGACGCTTCCGAGCATCACGCGGTGCCAGTGGCTGTAGCTGCGCGAGCCCGCGAACATGAGGTCGACCGACCCTTCTCCGCCCGCGCAAAGCGCCGCGGCGGGGTCGCCTTCGAGCAGGTCGACCTCCGCGCTCACCCCCGTGGGCACCGCGTCCGCGAGCGCGCTCGCCAGCGCGCCCTGCAGCTCTTCGCGCCGGTGCGCGAGCAGCTCATCCACGGCTGAGGCCGAATGTCCAATCGCCGCCCGCGTGCCTGCAGGTTCTGCGACCGCCAGCAGCCGTAGGCTCGCCCCGGTTGCGTCCGCGAGCTCGACCGCCGACGCGAGCGCGGCGACCGCCGGCGGGGAGGCGTCATAGGCGACCCCGATCGTGCGGATGCCGTCGCGTCGGCGCTCGGCGAAGCCGTGTGGGGCGACCGCGACGGGTCGCGTGGACCCGTGGAGCAGGCTCTCCGCCACCCCCCCGGCGAAGATCTGGCCAAGGGGACCGTGGTGCGTCGATCCGAGCACGAGCGCGTACGGCTGCTCCTCTTCGGCCAGCGTGATCAGCCCGCGCGCCGTCGAGCTCGCGGCGATCGAGCAGAGCTCGACCTTGCTCACACCCCGGACGCTCTCGCGCGCGGGATGCAGCACCGCCTCGGTCATGCCGTGCATCGCGCGCTGATACTTGGCGTTCATCGCCCGTGCCCGCGGCTGCTCCTGGACGACGTAGGCGATGAGCATCCCGCAGGATGCGGTCCGCGCAAGGTCGCTCGCCAGCGCCAGCCCGTCGTGGGCCGCGTCAGTTCCGTTGTGGGCGACCATGACCTCCATCAGCTTGGATCCCAATGCCCTACGGATGTCCGCGCGACGCGCACGTTGACAGGGCGGCGCGCCGCGGCCGGCAGCCGCTCGATCTGGTCGCGCGCCGGCATCAGGACGCCACCTTCCGGAATCGCGCGCGGGCGCGCATCGGTTGGGATCCGCACCGCCAGCGGGTGAACTACCGAGACGCGGACATGCTCCTGCCCCCGACTGGCACGGCCCCTCATGGCACGCATGCTCAACGTCCGCCTCCGGCGGTCCGGTTCTGCGAGGTCCAGCGGCTGCCCGGCTGCGGCGCGGCGACATCCTTCATCGATGTGCGCAGGCCCGGCTGGAGCGGGTCGGCGGGGAAGTTGGCCGGATGCGCGACGAAGTCGCGGGCCAGCCGGCGTGCGGCCAGCGCGACGCCGACGAGCACGGCGCCGAGCAGTAGCGACTCGGCCGCCCGATGGTGGAGGCCGAGCCCGATGACGACGATCAGCCCCGCGAGCCCGACCAGGACCAGCGACAGGCCGCGGTGGAAGCGCCCGGCCTCGGAGTGCGGCCAGGGGTCCAGGGGCCGGACCACCTCGCGGCCGCGTTCGGAGTCGGTGCACGCGCTCTTGCTCGGGCAGCGGTTGCAGACGTGGGCCCGGGCCCGGTAGCGCGCGAGCCGGCGCTCGTCGTCGGTCTCGTAGGGCAACAGGTGCTCGCCCTCGGGGCACTCCCAGGCGTCGAGGTGCTCGTGGTAGGTGAAGCCTGCCGTCCGGTAGCGCAGCGAGCGGCGGTGGGTGTGGGCCGACAACCACTCGATGACGAACGCGATGCCGACCAAGAACGTCGCATAGCCTGCCGCGAGCAGCGCTTCGACGCTCACGGCGCCGTCCTCGCCGCCGTCGCCTCCTCGGCTGTCGTGCGCGCCGCGTCCTCTGGCTCGGCGATGTCGACGAACAGGATCTCTCCGGGCTCCTCGAGTGTCGTGCGCTTGATGCGATGGCGGATCCCGACGTAGGCGATGTAGAGCACCGGCAGCGCGCCTCCGACGATGAAGATAACGTCGCCCGGGAAGCGCAGCCACTCGAGCAAGTTGTTGGTGTCGTTGCCGAGGAACTTCAACTCGCGCGCCTCGAAGTAGCCGGAGTTCACCGACTTGTACAGCTGCAAGATGCCCAGCGGCAGCAGCGTCGCGAAGCACATCCAGGCCAACCCGATGTTGGTCGACCAGAACGCGATTCGCGCCCACTTCTCCGGCCAGCGCTCGGCGGGGATGAGGTAGCGCAGGCAGAACAGCCCCAATCCGATCGCGAGCATGCCGTATACGCCCATCATCGCGGCGTGGCCGTGGTTGGCGGTCAGCGCCGTGCCGATCTCGTAATAGGAGACGATCGGCAGGTTGACGAGGAAGCCGAAGATCCCCGCCCCGAGGAAGTTCCAGAAGCCCACGGCGACGAGGAACATCACCGCCCAGCGATGGGGGAAGGGCGTCTTGGAGCGCGACTGCTGGGCGGCGCCCAGGTGAAGGAAGCTCCACGCTTCGACCGTCAGGAAAGTGAGCGGGATCACCTCGGCCGCCGAGAAGAACGCGCCCAGGGCCATGTGCTCGGCGGGCTCGCCGGAGAAGTAGACGTGGTGCATCGTCCCGATCACCCCGCCCATCGAGTACAGGATGATGTCGAGGAAGATCACCGTCAGCGCGACGCGCTCACGCACCACGCCCAGCAGCACGAACATGTAGGCGACCATCACGGTCGTGAACAGCTCGAGGAAGTCCTCCACCCAGAGGTGGACGACCCAGAAGCGCCAGTACTCGTTGACGGTGAAGTTCTCGCCCGTGCGCGCGATCAGCCCGACCGCGTAGAAGGCCGGGATGGCCAGCGCGGCGAGGAAGAACAGCCACGGCATGTTGCCCGGGTGCTCGCGGCGCAGCCGCCCGCGCAGCACGCGCCAGAGCATGAACGCCCACACGAACAACCCCACCGACAGCAGCACCTGCCACAGCCGCGCGAGGTCCAGGTACTCGAAGCCCTGCAGCCCGATCCAGTTGGTCGCGCTCCCGAGGAGGTCGTGCACGCCCAGGTAGGAGCCGATCAACGTTCCGAAGACCACGATCGTGAGCGCCCCCAAAAGCGCGTAACTGAGCGCGGCCTGCCCGCGCGGCTCGCGGCGCGCGATCATCGGCGCCAGGAAGATCCCCGCGGCGACGAACGACGTCGCCACCCAGAACAGCGCGAGCTGCACGTGCCAGGTGCGCATCAGGTTGTAGGGGAACCACTGCGCGAGGTCGATCCCGAAGAAGCTCTGCAGGTCGACCCGGTAGTGCTGCGAGGCTGCGCCGACGAGGGTCTGGATCAGGAACAGCGCAGCCATCACGAAGAAGAACCAGGCGGTCGCGCGCTGGGCCGGGGTGAGCGCCACGTCGCCCGGTGAGCGGAACGACAGCGTCGCCTGCTCGCGCCCGTGCCAGCCGAGGATGCGCCAGCGACCAAAGGCGGCGAAGAGCAGCCCGATCCCGCCCAGCAGGGCGATCAGCGACAAGACGCTCCAGACGACGACGTTCGCGGTCGGTTTGTTGTCGACGCGCGGCTCGGACGGCCAGTTGTTGGTGTAGGAGTAGTTGTGGCCGGGGCGCGTCGCCGCGCTCGCCCACGCAGTCCACGCGAAGAAGTCGGTGAGCTGGCGCAGCTCGCGCGGGTCGGTGATCGCGTCGCGTTTGAGCCCATGCCGCGTCGTCGGATCGGAGAAGAAGCGCGAGTAGTAGCCGACGAGCACCCGGTGGGCATGGGCCCGCGCGGCGCTCAGCCGCAGGACTCCCGAGCCCTTGTCGTAGCGGTTGGTGCGAAAGTCGGCGATCGTTCGCTGGACCGCGGCGTCCGCGGCCGGGCCTCCGTAGCTGGCGCGAACGAGGTTCGACGCGCGGCGCAGATAGTCGGCCGTGAAGTCGGGGCCCAGATAGGCGCCGTGGCCGAATACCGAGCCGTACTCCATGAGCCCGTGGTTGAGGAATACCTGCTGGCCGCGCTTGACGTCGTCCGCAGTGAAGAGCACCCGCCCGGCGGGGTCGACCACGCGGCCGGGCACCGGCGGCTTGGCCTGGTAGGTCCGGTATGCCAGAAGACCGAGGACGAAGAAGCCGAACAGGACCACCAAGACGGTGGCCTGGATCCACACCCTGGAGATCAGGAAACCGCGCCTGCGCTCGCCCACTCCGCTCCTCCGCTCGTCGGCGAGAGAAAGGTAAAGCCGCGGTGGGGGATCGACGTCCGGGAAAACTACGGCGTCAGACGTCCACCAGCCCGTTGTCGAGCGCGTACCGCACGAGCTCGGCGCGGCTTGTCCGGCGCAGCTTCTGCTGGATGTGCGCGCGGTGGGACTCGACGGTGCGAACGCTCAGGTAGAGCTGGCTGCCGATCTCGGAGTTGGTGTGACCGAGCGCGATCAGCCGCAGGATCTCGACCTCGCGATCGGTGAGTCCGTCCGGCGGCCCCCAGGGCTCGGGAGGGGCGGAGGCGAGCTTGGCGCCCAGGGAGGGGTGCAGGTAGGGCTCGCCACGGGCCGCCAGCCGCACCGCCTCGACGAGGTCCTCGTCGGCGGCATCCTTGAGCAGGTAGCCCAGCGCCCCGGCGCGCAGCGCCTCGCGAGCGAAGGCCGGATCGCTCTGCATGGTCAGCACCACGATCGCGGTCTCCGGCGAAGCCTCGCGAAGCTCCGGAATCGACGCCAGGCTCGAGCCCTCGGGCAGGTGCACGTCGAGCACGAGCACGCGCGGTCGATATGCCAGGAGGTAACGCCGCGTGGAGGCGATGTCGCCCGCCTCGGCGACGACCTCGAGGTCGTCCTCGGCCTCGAGCAGCATGTGCAGGCCGCTGCGGACCACCGCATGGTCATCGGCCAGCACGACGGTCGTGCGCTCGGGGGCGGGGGCATCTTGCGGCATTCCCGGATGTTGCCAGGGATCGGGCGCGAACGGGGGTTCCGCCGCCGCACGGCCACGGGAAACCACGGACGCGCGCCCGCCGGCCGAGGAGCAAGCTGAGGTGGATGGTCCCCTCTCGCCCTTTGCACGTCCTCATAGCCGGCGGAGGGGTCGCCGCACTGGAAGCCCTGCTCGCGCTCCGTGACCTCGCCGAGGAGCGCGTGGCCATCCACCTCGTCGCCCCGTCCGACGACTTCGTCTACCGCCCGCTCGAAGTCGGCGCGCCGTTTGCTCTCGGAGTGGTACGGCGCTACTCGATCGAAGCGATCACCGCCTCGCGCGGCGCCCGTCTCCGGCACGATTACCTGAAGCGTGTGATCGCCTCTGACCGCACCGCGTTTCTGGGTTCCGGCGCCGAGGTGCACTACGACGCGCTCCTGGTCGCGGTTGGCGCGCGCGCCGTCGAGGCGCTCCCCGGGGCGCTGACCTACAGGGGCATGGACGACGCGCCCGCCATGCGCAGGGTGCTCTCGGATGCCCGCGACGGACGCGCGCGGTCGCTGGCCTTCGTCGTTCCCGCAGGCGTCTCCTGGCCGCTCCCGCTGTACGAGCTCGCGCTGCTCACCGCCAAGACGGTCGGCGGCGAGGAGTCACGTCCGCAGATCACGATCGTCTCCCCGGAGGACGCCCCGGTGGCGCTGTTCGGGCGGGCTGCGAGCGAAGAGGTAGCACGCCTGCTCGAGCGCAGCGGGATCGCGTTCCGCGGCTCCGCCTACGCATCGCGTGTCGACGGCGACCGTGTGCTCCTCGGCCCGGGCGACGAGCCGGTCGTGGCAGACCGTGTCATCGCGATGCCGGGCTTGAAGGGGCCGGTGATCACCGGCCTGCCCAGCGTCGATGGCTTCGTGCGCACCGACGACCACGGTCGCGTGCACGGCTGCGAGGCCGTGTGGGCGGCCGGTGACGTGATCGACTTCCCGATCAAGCAGGGCGGGCTCGCGGCCCAGCAGGCCGACGCGGCGGCCGAGGACCTGGCCGCGGTGGCGGGGGCACCCGTCACGCCGAAGCCGTTCAGGCCGGTGCTGCGCGGTGTGCTGCTCACCGGAGGGGCGCCACGCTACATGCGGGCCAGCATCGCCGGCGGGGCCGGCGATGATTCAACGGTCGCGGACCACGCGTTGTGGTGGCCGCCGGGAAAGATCGCCGGACGCTATCTGGCTCCGTACCTCGGCGCGGCACACGAGGATCTCTCGCGTCGCCGCGACCACGGCGGCGTGCCGGTCGAGGTCGCGCTCGAGCGGGAGTGGCAAGCCGCCCACCCACCACGGGTCGAGCCGCCCTCTTACCGACGGCCGGGATCGCCCGGAAGGTGATGGCTGCTCGCCAACGGGTCGTAATCGCCGGCGGCGGCGTCGCCGCGCTCGAGGGCCTGCTGGCCCTGCGCGTGCTGGGCGGCGAGCGGTTGGCGATCGAGTTGCTCGCCCCCGACGCGCAGTTCTCCTACCGGCCCGCGTCCGTGTCCGATCCCTTCGGACGCGGCGGCGAGCCGCGCTATGACCTCGACGAGATCGTTGCCGAGCAGGGCGCGAACCGCATCCCTGCCGCGCTGGCGCGAGTCGATCCGGAGGCGAAGATCGCCCATACCGACGAGGGAGAGGAGATCGCCTACGACCAGTTGCTCGTGGCAGCGGGGGCCCGCCCCGTCGCGCCGCTGCCGGGGGCGCTGACCTTCCGGGGCGGCGAAGACGTCGCGACGATGCGAGGCCTGCTGGGCGAGCTCGAGCGCGGGCGCGCCCGCTCGGTCGCGTTCGCGCTCGCTCCCGGTGTGTCGTGGCCGCTGCCCCTCTATGAGCTTGCGCTGTTGACCGCGATCCACCTGGGTGCCCGCGGGGTTAGCGCCGAGGTTCACGTCGTGACTCACGAGACCGAGCCACTGGCGCTGTTCGGCGGGATGGCCAGCCGGCGCGTCGAGGAGCTGCTGCGGGACCGCGGCATCGTGCTGCACACCTCCGCGCGGCCGGCCTCCTTCGAGGATGGCATGCTCGTTCTGGAGGGCGGGGACCACGTGCGCGCCGACCGGGTCGTCGCCATGCCGCGGCTGGTAGGCCCATGGCTGGAGGGCTTGCCCCACGATGCGTGGGGCTTCATCCCCGTGGACGCCGACGGCCAGGTCGCGGGGGTGCGCGACGTATTCGCGGCGGGCGACGTCACCGCCTTCCCGCTCAAGCAGGGTGGGATCGCCACCCAGCAGGCCGACGCCGCCGCGCGGTCGATCGCGGCGGCGGCGGGCGTCGACGTCGAGCGCATTCCGTTTCGCCCGGTGTTGCGCGGGCTGCTGCTAACCGGTGGGCCTCCGATCTACCTGCGCGCCGAGCCCGGCGCGGCGCGGGATCCGGCCGTGGCCGTGCAGGCACACGGCGAGTCAGGACCCCAATGGGCCGCCGGCTCGGAGGCGGACACACGCGCGCTGTGGTGGCCGCCGAGCAAGATCGCCGGCCGGTACCTGGGCCCCTACTTTGCAACGGCCAGACCCGTTCCGCTGGGCTCGGCGCCGCTGCGCGACCGGGGGCGGCCGGCCGAGGCACGGGAAGAGGACACCGCGGATGCCGGGCTTCAGCTCGCGCTCGTGCTGGCTGACGCCGAGGCGAAATGGGGCGACTACGCCTACGCGCTGCGGACCCTGGACGCCGCCGAGGCGCTGGCGGGCGAGCTGCCCTCCGAGTACGAAGGCAAGCGACGCGAGTGGGAGCTGGCGCTGCGGGCGGGCGGCCGGGCTCCGTAGTTCCCCGCGCCGAAGCCGGTCGGGTTTACCGGATTGCGTGGTCGCGCGGCCTCGCGTACGTTAGGTCGCGTCGAACAAGGAGCGCCTCAATGTCAAGCGTCGAGACCGAGCGCGAGCTCTACACGGTCACCATCACGATCCACCAAGTCGACCACCCTACGCGCGCCGCGAGCGATCTCGCCGCCGCCCTCAGCGCCTCCGGGCTCGCCGCCCACGCGGTCGAGGTACGAAGTCACGCCAGCGCGAAGGAGGTAGTCATCGTCTTCACCGCGTTGGAGGCCAGAGATCTGCCGGAGCCCACCGACGACCAGGACGCCGTCGAGGCCGAGGCGCTGCACGACATCGGCCTGCTGCGCAAGAAGCCCGCCGCGGTCGTACCCGCGGTGCGCGCGCTGCTGGCGTTGAGCCGCGCGCGAGAGGCGAGCTCGCTCGAGCCCCACCGGCGGATGACGATCGAGGTCGAGCCCCTCTAGACCTGCGCCGCACACAGCGTGCGGATCCTCACCGTCAATGTCGGCTCGAGCAGTGTCAAGCTGCGCGCGCTCGACCCACGCGACGGGGTACTGCTCGATCGCGAGCTGGCGCCTCTGGGCGACGAGGGCACGACCGAGCTTGAACGGGCTCTGGACGCGGCGCCCCCGGTCGACGCCGTCGCCCACCGGATCGTCCACGGAGGCAGCGCCTTCCGCGAGCCGGTGGTCGTCGACGATGGCGTGCAGGCCCGCTTCGCGGGGCTCGTAGAGCTGGACCCGCTGCACAACGGTCCGGCGATCGCGGCGCTCCGCTGTGCGCGCGAGCGGCTGGCGGATCTGCCGCACGTCGCCTGCTTCGACACGGCCTTCCATGCCGAGATGCCGCCGGAGGCGACCGCCGTGGCGCTACCGCGCGAGTGGGTACGCCGTTTCGGGCTGCGCCGTTACGGCTTCCACGGGCTCAGCCACGCCTACGCGTCGAGGCGCGCCGCCGAGCTCCTGCACCGGCCGGCCGGCGCGCTGCGGGTCGTGACCTCCCATCTCGGTGCGGGCGCGTCGCTCGCCGCTGTCGCGGGCGGGCGCTCTGTCGAGACGACGATGGGCTTCAGCACCCTCGACGGCCTGGTCATGGCGACGCGCTGCGGGACGGTCGATCCCGGCGCGCTGCTGTGGGCCCAACGCCAGGGCGCCATCGATGCGCGTGAGGCTGAGCACGCGCTGACCTACGACGCGGGCCTGCTCGCGCTCTCCGGCAGCGCCGACATGCGCACCATCCTTCGCCGCGAGGCGGGCGGAGACGGGGAAGCCTCGTATGCGCTTGACGTCTATCTCCATCGGCTGCGCACCGGCATCGCGGCGATGGCGGCCGCCCTGGAGGGCCTCGACGCGCTGGTCTTCACGGGCGGCGTGGGGGAGCGGGCGCCCGAGATTCGAATGCGCGCGTGCCGGGGCCTGGGATTCCTCGGCGTGGACCTCGACGAGGCCGCAAACGCGGCGGCGGGCGGCGAGGACGCGTTACTCGGCGAGTCGCACGCCGTGTCCGTGCTCGTGGTCGCCGCGCGGGAGGATCTCGAGATGGCGCGCCAGGCTCGGCTCGTGCTCGGGACCGCACCTTCGTAGTTGCCCGCAGCTGCGGCGCGCTTGGCTCCGATGCCGCCCCGGCGCCCTATGCGAGTATGGCGGTCATGACCACCGATCCCGCACCGCGGCGCGTGCTGATCGCAGGAGGCGGCGTAGCCGGCCTCGAGCTGATGCTCGCCCTGCGCGACCTCGCCGGCGAACGCGTAGACGTCACTCTCCTGTCAGAGGAAGACGAGTTCGCCTACCGCCCCCTGTCGGTGGCCGAGCCCTTTGGCCTCGGCGAGGTGCGCCGCTACTCGGTCAGCAATCTCTGCGCCGAGCACGGCGCCTCGTTCGTGCGTGGACGCCTGATCGGTGCCGACAGCGACCGGCACGTCGCCTTGATCGATGCGGGGGAGCAGAGTTACGACGAGCTCGTCGTAGCGCTCGGCGCCGACCGCCGCGCGGTGTTCCCGGATGCGCTCACCTTCATCGACCAGCGCAGCGCGCCCGGCTACCGCACGCTGCTCGATCACGTCGCCGACGGCTCGGTCAAGAGCATCGCCTTCCTCGTCCCTTCGGGTGCGGTGTGGCCCTTCCCGCTCTACGAGCTCGCCCTGATGACCAGCGCGTTCGCAGCGGATCGTGAACGGGAGGTCGAGCTGAGCCTCGCGACTCCCGCCTCCGCCCCGCTGGCGCTGTTCGGCGCAGCCGCGCGCGACGCGATGTCCCAGCTTCTGGCCGACCGCGGGATCGTGGTGCACGCGGGCTACGACGTGCGGACGAATGGGGAGGGCCGGGCTCTGCTCGAACCCAACGGCCCCGCGCTCGCGGCCGACCACCTGGTCGCGCTTCCGCGCCTGTACGGGCCGGCGCTACGCGGGCTTCCGCACGACAACGAACTGTTCATCCCGGTGGACGAGTATGGGCGCGTAGAGGGCGCCGACTGCGTTTGGGCGGCCGGCGACTGCACGACCTTTCCGGTCAAGCAGGGCGGCATCGCGGCTCAACAGGCGGACACGGTTGCCAGCGCGATCGCGGCGAAGGCAGGCGCCCCCGTCGAGGCGGCCCCCGCGCGGCTCGTGCTGCGTGGAATGCTGCTCACCGGCCGCCCGCCCACATGGCTGCGCGCGTCTATCGTCGAAGGGCGCGCCGCGGATTCGGTGACCGCCGGCAGCGCTCTCTGGTGGCCGCCGGCCAAGATCGCGGGCGATCGACTGGCCCCGGCGCTGGGCTCGGTCGACGCCTACCGGGCGTGGCGCCAGGCGAGCGGGGGGGACGTCGTACCCGTCGAGGTGGAGCTCGAGACACGCCCGCCCGGAGCACCTGGCGGCGAGCGCCGTGCGATCCTCGCCCGCGCGGCGGGAGAGGACGAGCCGCGGCTGCTCGAGCGCGACGCGCTCTAGCGCCGGCCGTTCGCGCCACCATCCAACGAGGCGCTGGGCCCGCTCGAGCAGGTGCTTGCTCTGGGCTGCGAGGGCGGCTGGGGCCTCGCGCCACTCTCACCGAGCCGCCGCCGGGCCAGCCAGTGCCCGCCGACCACGAGCGCGACCGCGACCGCGGCGGCCAGCCACACCGCCGGGTCGCTGAACGACAGGCCCTCGAGCCGCGAGCCGAGGTACACCACGGTCACGAACAGGGGCAGCGAGCCGACGAACGTCGTCCACGTGAAGCGCCACACGGGCACGCGCAGCGCGCCGGCCACGTAGCCGATCCCGCTGTAGGGGAGCAACGGGATCAGGCGCACGGCGAGCAGGCCGATCGCGCCGCCGCGCTCGACGACGCGCTCGACGCGCTCGACGCGCTCGCGCCCGGCCAGGCGGCGCAGCGCGGGCCGCCCGAGGTGGTGGCCGATCGCGTAGGCGACGATGCTCGACGCCGTCCAGCCCACCATCACGATCGCCAGCCCGAGCCAGAAGCCGTACACGTAGCCCGCGGCGGCGTTGGCCACCTCGGTCGGAAAGATCACGACGGCGTGGATCAGGCACAGGGCGATCAGCACCAGCACCCCCCCGACGCCCCACCCGCGCAGGTCGCTCCGCAGCCGCGCGGTGTCGCCGTGCAGGGTTGCCGAGAAGGCGTCGCGGAGCGGTGCGATCGCGGCCACGAGCACGACCATCACCACGACGGAGACGACGAGCAGCAGGACGGCGGTTCGCGCCGAGGCGGGGGGCGGTGCGCGCCTCATCGCTTCGAGCGTAACCACCTAGGATTCTCGCGATGAGCGCCGAGGGGCTTCGCGCGGCGGAGCTGAAGATGCGGCGGGAGGGCGTCCCCGAGGTCTTCGTCGACACCTTCCGGCACTACTACCGGCAGCTCGAGCAGGGCGTCTCCGGGCTCCTGCCCGACTCCCAGCTCGAGCCCGTCGGCGAGCTCCCCTCCGCCGCGGAGCTGTCCTCGCGGCCCGAGACCGAGCGCGACGCGCTCGGGCGCGCGGTGGCGATCAAGCTCAACGGCGGGCTGGGGACGAGCATGGGCATGACCGGACCCAAGTCGCTGCTGCCGATCAAGGAGGGTCTCACCTTCCTCGACATCGTCGTGCGGCAGGTGCTCGAGCTTCGCCGGCGTACGGGCGCGCGCCTGCCGCTCGTGCTGATGAACAGCTTCTCGACCCGCGACGAGACCCTGGCCGCGCTCGCGCGCCACCCGGAGCTGGCCGAGGGGCAGGACGTGCCGCTGGACTTCGTGCAGCACAAGGAGCCCAAGCTGCTCGCCTCCGACCTGACACCGGTGAGCTGGCCGCCCGATCCCGAGCTCGAGTGGGCGCCGCCGGGGCACGGCGACCTCTACACCGCGCTGGTGACCTCCGGGATGCTCGAGAGCCTGCTCGGCGGCGGCTACACGCATGCGTTCGTGTCGAACATCGACAACCTCGGCGCCGTGCTGGAGCCGCGCATCCTGGCCTGGATGGACGCCGAGCGCGCGCCGTTCGTGATGGAGGTCGCCGCACGCACGCCGTCGGACCGCAAGGGAGGCCACCTGGCCGCGCGGCGCGACGGGGGAGGGCTCGTGCTGCGCGAGATCGCCCAGACGCCGGAGGAGGACCTCGACTCCTTTCAGGACGTCGGCCGCTGGCGCTACTTCAACACCAACACCCTGTGGGTGGACCTGCGCGCGCTCGCCGAGCTCCTGCGCGCACGCGACAACGTGCTCGGGCTGCCGATGATCGTCAACCACAAGACCGTCGATCCGACCGACTCGGACTCGCCCGAGGTGATCCAGATCGAGACCGCGATGGGCGCCGCCGTTGGCGTCTTCGAGGGGGCCGGCGCGCTGCGCGTCGAGCGCACCCGATTCGCGCCGGTCAAGACGACCAACGACCTGCTCGCGCTTCGCTCCGACGCCTACGTGCTCACGGACGAGGCCCACGTGGTGCTCAACCCGCGCCGGGGGGGCCGCGGTGTGTTCGTGGACCTCGACCCCCGGTACTACAAGCTCGTGGCCGACTTCGAGGAGCGCTTTCCGGCGGGGCCGCCGTCGCTCGTGGAGTGCGACCGTTTCGTGGTGCGCGGGGACGTGCGGTTCGGCCGGGGAGTGGTGGCGCGCGGGGCGGTCGAGCTCGAGGGCCCGCGGACGGTGCAGGACGGGGAGGTGTTAGAGGGCTAGCTCGTGCCCCCGCCTCCCGAGGTCGCGATCGCGACGATCACGACGACGACGATCGCGATCACGTAGAGCGACAGCAGGACGGTCCCGATGATCCCGACGATCTTGCCTGCGGTGGCCATCTCCTTGCCGCTGTAGCGATCGGGGTCGGTGGCGATCGTCTGCTCCGCCCCGCGGCCGATGAACCACGCGAACGGAGCGGCGATCGGGCAGAAGACGATGCCGACTATCCCCAGCACGAGCGCGAGCACGGCGCCGGGGACGGTCTCGCGCATCGGAGTGCCGGGTCCCCAGCCGGGGCCGCCGCCGTAGGGCGGTTGGCCGTAGGGAGGCTGACCGTACGGCGGAGGCGGCGGGCCGTAGGGAGGAGGCGGCTGACCGCTCACGCGACGCCTCCGGCGAGTTGGACGGCCCACGCCGCGGTGACGACCGCAAGGGCAACAGGCGCGAGTGCGCGCGGCGGCCGCGCGCGCACGCCGCGGGCGACGGCTCGGCCGGTGTAGTAGAGCCCAGGGCCGGCGAGCACCAGCAGGAGCGGCCCGAGCGGGTTGAGGTGCAGGCTTGCGCGCCAGTCCCCGGCGCCGAGCGCGAGCAGGCTGTGCGTGAGGCCGCAGAACGGGCACGGCAGGCCGGTGACGGCGTGGAACGGGCACGTGACTGGCCCGGCCGCGACCGCGTGCGCGGCCGGTGCGATCGCGCCGAGCGCCGCGGCGCCGAGCGTCGCGACGCAGACGGCCGCCGCCACGAGCTCCAAGCGGGGCGCCGGGGTCACCCGCACGGGCTCCACTCGGCGCGCCGGGGTCACCCGCACGGGCTCCACGCGCACCGCAGCGGTCCCCGGCACGGACTCCACTCCCGCCGCCTGCTTCCGCGGCCTCAGCGGATGTAGCCGAGGTTGGCCAGCGCGATCGACCATGCGGGCAGCAGTATCGCGATCGGGACGGCGGCGGCCGCCCACGGCCGCGTGCGAAGCAGCGCCCCGGCCTCCCGTGCGACGGGCCCGATCGCCGGCCGCCCGCGCACCGCCCGGAAGACCATCACGAGCGCCCAACCTGCGAGCGCGAGCCACAGCACCAGCCAGCTCCAGTTGTAGTGAAGCGCTCCGGCGAAGTCGCCGTTGACGAAGTGAACGAACGCCCGCGTCGCACCGCACCCGGGGCACGGGACCCCGGTCGCCTCCAACATCGGGCACTGCCACAACCCCCCGTGGTCCGCGGAGCCGGCATGGGTGAACAGGCCAACGGCCACTACCGGCGCCACCAGGCCGCCGAGCAGGAGGGCCCCGGAAGCTCCCGGTCGCCCGGGTCCGACTGGCGACGCGGCCCGCGCGCGCAGGCCTTGCAACGCAAGGGTCCGATTCACATCAGGCACGCTACGCCATGCGCCGAGGTTCCGGCTGCGTATCGCCTGTCGAACGGGACGCGACGTGGGCCCTCCGGTCGCGGGCGCTGTCGGGAAGATCGAGCCCTCGGCTTCAGCTCTTTGGGCCGAGAAATGAATCGAGGTACGCGACGTGTTCCTTGCCGGAGACGTAGACCGTTAGCACCTCCGTCTCGCTCGGAGTCGAGAGCGTCCAATGGACCCCCAGCCGGTCACAGGTGTCACAGAAAAGCTCGATGATGTCCCTCGAAGTGTTCCTGAAGCTGTAGCGCGGGCACTCCCACCCGCCCCTCCCCGTATTGACGAAACGGCAGCCGTCGGAGTGGTAGAGGCCGGCGAACAACATCGTTGGACGGCAGTCGGCGATCAGCTGTTGCCAGGTCTCGAGCCTGATCCTCCGTTCATGCTTCTTGCCGGGACCGTGCTGTGGAAACAAGCATGGCCACGACTTCGAGTACGAGTTGACCTCGACGTAGGTCCTTCTGATTCGCTGCACGTTGACCCGGCACCCCGGCAACAGGATCCGCATGGCGTTACCTGTCGCCTGAATGATGTCGGGATATCGAGCATCGAGCGAAACCCGTAAGCGATACACGCCGCGGGGGTGGGCCGCCAGGCATCCATCGCCGAGGTACATGCCGAGCAGATAGGCGTATGACGAGAAGGCGGGGAGCTCAATCTGATGCGTGCGCCCGCCGCATCGCTTGCATCCGGCAATCCGACCGGCACGCGAGCGCATAGGCGTGCGACCGCGGAGCCACTCGCTGATCGTGCTCCGTGGAATACCGAGTTCGCGCGCGATCTCGCACGAATTCCGTCCGGCGGCGCGCAGCCCGACCGCGGCTTGCACAACGTCCGGAGGATGCGTCACGAACACATGTTCGCATCCACGGCAGACGGAAGCATCCACGGCAGACGGAAGAGGTGATGCGGCTGGAGGGATTCGAACCCCCAAGGGCTTTCGCCCACGGCCTCCTGAGGACCGCGCGTAGACCAGTTCCGCCACAGCCGCCGGTCCGGACACAATAGCGGCGAGGCGTCCGCTGCCGGAGGGGTGGAACCGCCGGTAACGGTGGCCTAGATGCCGCCCGGTTCACGCACTTCGGAGATGCTCGACGAGGCGGTCGATGAACACGGCCTGCGCCGCGAGCAGCTTCTCGCGCGCCTGGTCGAGCGGGAACCAGCCGGCGCGATCGATCTCGGGGAACTCGCGACGCCTGCCCGAGCGCGGCGGCCATTCCAGCTCGAACGTGTTACTGCGGACTCCCCCGGGGTCCAGGTCTCCCTCGACGGCAAATGCAGTCACCACCTTTCCGCCCCGCTGACGGCTCTCGCCGAGGTCGACGAACTCCGCCTCGGGAGGCGGGCTGCCGAGCTCCTCGGCGAACTCGCGGATCGCGCCGGCGCGCGGTTCCTCGCCGGCCGCGAGCTCGCCCTTGGGGATCGACCACGCGCCGGCGTCCTTCTTCGCCCAGAACGGCCCACCGGGATGGACCAGCAGGACCTCGGGCCCGTCCGCCGTCGCGCGGTAAAGCAGGATCCCGGCGCTCCGCGCCGCCACTCCCGGAACCTAGCGGCTCCACGACCGGCCCGCGGCCCGTTCGACCCATCTTTCGCGCCCCCCGGGCCGCTCAACACCCGTTCGCTACGCTGTCCGCCGCGCCCCGCGCCGCTATCGTCTAGGGGACTAGGACGCCGCCCTCTCACGGCGGAAACCCGGGTTCGAATCCCGGTAGCGGTACTCCCGAACCCCGCTCCAGCAGCGGGGTTTCGCCGTTTCAGAGGACCCGCGGGACAACTGGCGGGACAACGCGACGCTCGGGGGCGCCCCTGGGACTGGCTGGGAGTCCACCCGAAAGGCCAGTTCGTCCTCGGCAGCCCACGTCGGGGAGGCGAGTTCGCCATGCAGATCGGGGCGATGAAGGTTCAGAAGGACGCGACGCCGGAGGAGCACGGCGTACGAGTCACTACGCAACCGGGCGGCGAGGGCGCGCGCAGTTCGGATTGGTACCGGGAGGAAGCGTCCGCCAAAGCACGCTACAAGCAGCTTGTGGACGAGTGGCGCGAGCACGATGGCCGGTTGCTAGCCCGGATGCAGCGCGTCGAACAATTCGCGGTAGTCGAACAAGAGTTCATCGTCACTCGGCCCACGACGTACTGATAGCCCGTCATTTTCTGAGCGTGCTTATGGGTATCGCGCGCTCGGGCGGCTGCGCAAAACCCCCTGAACCGGGCCTGCACGGGATACTCAGCGGGCGATGTCGCAGGAGAACGTGGAAGCCGTGCGAGCCAACTTCGAGGCGTGGAACGCGGGTGACATGGATGCACTTCGTGAGCGGTTCGACCGCGACGTCATCATGCGGATGCCGGAGGGTTGGCCGGAGGCTGGACCGTTCGTCGGCAGGGAAGCGGTCATGCGCCAGTTGGAGCAGCAGCGCGAGACCTGGGACGCCGACGCCTTTGAACTAATCAGCGACTTCATCGATGCTGGCGACCGAGTCGCGGTCAGGTTCATCTGGCGAGGCGCAGGCTACGGCCCTGGGGCAAACATCGAGGCAACGGGCGTCTACACGGTACGCAAGGGCAGGATCATCGGCATTGAGCACTTCTGGAATCACGCCGAAGCCCTCCAAGCCGTGGGGCGGTCGGAGTAGCCGATGTCGCAGGAGAACGTGGAGATCGTGCGGCGCATCTACGGCGCGATAGAGCGGACCGGGGAACCGGAATGGAGCCTGCTCGACGAATCGATTGAGATCTACGACCACGACGTACCTGACCTCGGCGTTCACCGGGGGCACGATGGCTGGCGCAAGTGGTGGGGCGATTGGGCGAGCGCGTGGGAGCAGTGGCGCACGCAGTTCGAGGAGATCATCGATGGCGGGGATCGCGCGGCCGTGGTGTTTCGCATGACCGTGCGTGGTAGGGGTGGCTTGGAGATCGACCGCCAGGACGCGATGGTCGTCACGGTGCGAGATGGCCGTGCCGTGCGCGTCGACTACTACAACAGCAGGCAACGCGCCCTCGAAGCCGTGGGGCTGTCGGAGTAGGCGATGTCGCAGGAGAACGTGGAAGCGGTACGGCGGGGCCTCGATACATTCAACCGCGGCGATACCGAAGGGAGTCTCGCCCACCTTCACCCCGGCATCGAGTGGTGGCCCGCTGCAGACGAACCGATCACAGGGCCGTACCGGGGCGAGGGGTACCGCAGGCTGGTCACTGCAGCCCGCGATGGGGTGACGAACCTTCGAGGGCGGAAGCAGAAGTCGTCCGTGACCAAGGCGATCAGTGCGTCGAGGTCGCCCATGTTGACCGCGCGCCATACATCCCCGATCGCCTCCACGCTCTCCTGCGACATCGCCTACTCCGACAGCCCCACGGCTTCGAGGGCTTCGGTGCGGTTCAGGTAGAGACGGTCGCGGACGATTCGCCCGTCGCGAAACTGGTGGACCGCGGTAGTCGGCACCTCGACCTCGACGCCGCTCGCATCTCCACGCAGCCAGGTTCGAAGCTGAGCGACGGTCCACTCCCCGGCCTCAAGGAACCCTTCGGCCTCGACGTGAACGGTCGCCCAGACACCAAAAGCGTCGTTGAACCAACGGCGTACTCCGCTGTGCCCCTTGTACGACCTCGGATCGGGCACGTCCACCGTCTCGATCACAACCTCGGGATCGAAGAAGTCGAGCAGAGCGTCGAGGTCGCCCGCCTTAAGCGCCGCGAAGTGGGTGTTGAGCAGTTCGTACGCTTCGCGCAGCCTCTCCACGTTCTCCTGCGACACCGCCTACTCCGACAGGCCCACCGCGTCGAGGGCCTCGGCGTGGTTCACGAATTGCCGCACGCGAAGGATGCGTCCTTCCCGGAAGTCGTCGCCGACGCTTGCGGGGAGAGGCGCGGCTATGGCGCCGCTCGCCTGCCCGACTCCGGTGTACTGAACACGGGCGAGGACTCCATCTCCGACCGACCTGATCGTCCTCGACCTCGTACCCATGCTCGGCCCATGCCTCGAGCCAGTCCTCGACCTGGCGACGCAGGGCCTGCTTCCCACGGTGCACGCCGGCACCGGGCAGCGTGGGCAAGTCATGCCACTCGATCTCGGGATCGAAGAACTCGAACCAGCTCTCCAGGTCGCCTCGGTTGAAGGCCGCAGTCGCGTCGAGGAGGGTCTTGACGTTCTCCTCCGACATCCCGCGCCCAGTATCCCGCAGGGCACGCGCTGCCCGCTCGCATTTGACCTAGCGGGGTTTCGTGGTTTCTCGGTACTGACCGGCCCCCTAGCGCGCCCGCGCTGCCTCGAGCGCGTCGTCTCGGTCCGGGCAGATGTAGTTCCAGACGATCTGGCCGTCGCGGACCGCGAAGACGTGGACCATCTCGGTCGGGATCATCTCGTCGGTGATCCCGGTGTGCCGCATGCGGCCCTGGAGGCGGACCGGGACGACGACGTGGTCGCCCTCCTCGATGAACTCGAGCGGCTCGGTGTGGTGGGCGTCGACGACGTCGAAGTACTCCTGGAACGACTGTCGGATCTCCTCGCGGCCGCGGTAGGTCTGGCCCAGGATCGCGACGACCTGCTCCGCGTCCGGCGCGAAGGACTCGATGAGCGTGTCGAGATCGCCCCGGTTGAAGGCGTCGTACATGCTGCGAAGGAGCTCCACGTTCTCCGCGGCCATGAGGGTCGCCATCGTAGACCTGCACGCCGCCCGCCGGCGAGCGCCCGATAGGGTCGCGCTCGCACGCGCGTAACGCGACAGGGAGGATTGGATGCGGGCGGTCCAGATCGTCGAGCTCAGCGGGCCGGAGAGCGCTCTGAAGGTCGTCGACCTTCCCGAGCCCGAGCCCTCGCACATGCTCACCCCGGGCGAGGGCGTGGTCGTCGACGTCCACAACGCGGGGGTCTCGTTCCCCGAGGTGCTGCAGACGCGGGGCGAGTACCAGTTCAAGCCTCCGCTCCCGTTCGTGCCCGGCAGCGAGGTCGCGGGCGTCGTGCGCAGCGCGCCCGCCGGTGCGGGGGTGAGCGAGGGAGACCGGGTCGCCGCGTGCTGCATGCTCGGCGCCTTCGCCGAGGTCGCCGTCGCGCCTGCCTTCCTCAGCTTCCCGTTGCCCGAGGCGCTCGACTTCGCCCAGGGCGCGGGGCTGATCCTCAACTACCACACCGCCTACTTCTGCCTGAAGCTGCGCGGGCGCCTGGAGGAGGGGGAGACGGTGCTCGTCCACGGCGCCGCGGGCGGCGTGGGGACGGCCACGCTGCAGGTCGCCAAGGGCCTGGGCGCGAAGACGATCGCGGTGGTGTCCTCGGACGAGAAGGCGAAGGTGGCGCGAGATGCCGGAGCCGACGAGGTGGTCCGCTCGGACGGCGCGTGGAAGGACGAGGCCAAGGAGCTCTCGGGCGGAGGCGTCGACGTCGTCATCGACCCGGTCGGCGGCGATCGCTTCCTCGACAGCCTGCGCTCGCTCGGCGAGGGTGGCCGGCTCGTCGTCGTCGGCTTCACGGGCGGCTCGATCCCCGAGGTCAAGGTCAACCGCCTGCTGCTCAACAACACCGAGGTGATCGGGGCCGGCTGGGGGGCCTACGTGATGCCCAAGCCCGAGGTCAACCTCGAGATCGGCGCGCAGGTCAATCGCCTCGCCGACGAGGGCTTCGTGCGCCCGGTCGTCGGCGCACGGCTGCCGCTGGACCGCGCCTCCGAAGCGCTCGAGCTGATCGACGAGCGGCGCGCGACGGGCAAGGTGGTGCTCGACGTGAGGGAGGCCGCTTGAGGGGGGCGCGGCGAAGCGGCCGGCCGCGGGAGCTGACCGGCGGCGGGCGCGACCGACCCTCTACAGGTGGTCCAGTCCGCTGATCCCCACCGCTCCGCTCGAGTTCCCGGCCAGGTCCGCGGCGAAGAAGTTGTAGCTGTAGGGCACGCCCAGCACGACGCCGAAGATGGCGTCGACGGCGAAGCCGCTGAAGCTGCCGCCGGACCCGACGGTGAACGTGCCCGAGACGGGGAACGTCTTGCCGGGGTTCGGCCCGGTGACCTCGGTCGCGGTGATGACCGAGCCGCACTCGGACGTGCCGGCGACCGTATCGGCGATGCCCAGCAGGTTGTCGGTGTAGACCAGCCCGCTGAGCGCGGACACCGTGTCCTTGCGGATCGCGTTGGTGGGGCTCGTGGTCCCCGACTGGTTGCCCGCGGCGTCCTGGGTCCTCGCGGACAGGGTGACGGCTCCGTCGAGCAGCGTGCTCACATTGATAGTCGTGGTCACGGCGGTGCTGCCCGCCGACACCGTCTTGGTCACCGCGGTCGAGCCCGGCGTCGTGGCCGAGAAGACGACGTTCTCGCCGGTCTCGGGCGCGGCGATGTTGGCGGTGACCGACACCGAGCTCGCACCAGCGGCGTTGATGAAGCGCGTTCCCGAAGCGAAGCCGCAGGCAGCCGAGCCCAGCACGTTGCCGCCGCTGTTCACCGTGACACTCGTCGGCGCCGGCGGGGCGGTGCTGTCCGCGGTCGCGCCGTTGCTCTCGGAGCTGTTGAAGCTTTCGACCTGGGCGCTCAACGCGCCGGTGATCACCGAGCGGATCACGTAGAAGTAGGTCGTGCCGTTGACCCCGGTGGTGTCCGTGTACGACGCGGCCGTGACCGGTGTCGAGCCGTTGAGCGGCGAGTTGAAGTCGTAGGAGCCCGACGAGGTCCGGCGGTAGACGTTGTAACCGACGACGCCCGCCACGCTCGACCAGCTCACGCCGATCTGGCCGCCGGCCTGCGCGGTGGCGGTCACGGGGCCGGCCGGCGCCGCGGGCCGCGCGATCGCTGTCGCCGCCAGCTCGTTGCTGCTGGCGCTCTCGACCGCCGGGGAGCCCGCCACCGCGCGTACGACATAGTCGTAGGTCGTGGCGCCGGTCAGCCCCGACCCGGGGTCGCTGTAGGTCGTGCCGGTCACCGGCGTCGAGCCGTTGAGGGGTGAATTGAAGTCGTAGGAGCCCGTGGAGGTCCGGCGATAGACGTTGTAGCCCGTCGCGCCGCCGACCGCGGTCCAGCTCAGCGCGATGGCGCCGGTGGGCTGACCCGGCGCCGGGTTCTGGGCGGTGACGGAGCTCAGCGTCGGGGCGCCCGTCGCGACGATGACCACCGCGCTCTTGACGCTCTCGCCGCCGGTGAACGTGTTCAGGACCGGCGTGACCGTGTACTGCCAGGCGCCGTAGGGGACGCTCGCCTCCGCGCACTGGAGCGTCGCCGCCGAGCCGCTGATCGTCGTCGCGCAGCTCGCGTTCGGGGCCAGCGCGGTCGAGCTCCCCTGCGCGTAGCGCTTCACGTTGTAGCCGCCGCCCGAATACGTCCCGAGCCGGTTCCCCAGGAACGTACTCTGGCTCCAGGACACGGTGACCGTCTGGCCCGCGACGCTGCCAGACGGCTGGTTTCCGTCCGGCATCGTCGCCACCAGGCCGATCCCGGCGCCGCTGCCGCCCGCGGTCCAGTAGGCGCTCGCCGGGCTCGCGATCAGCAGCAGCGCCCCCAGCGCCACGGCCAGAACTGCAACGCGCGTCATGGCGACCCCGATGCCCGAGCGGTCGCCTCGGGCCGCCACCGCAGCGAGTTGCCGCTGTACTTCAGCCGCAGGCGCGCGCCCTTGCACGCGTCCTGGTTGACCTTGCGCAGGTTTCGCATGCCGATCGCGGGCAGGCGCTCGACGCCGAGCGCGCGCAGCGTCCGCTTGCGCCGCGGCGCCAGCTCGATCGGCAGCTCGCCACGCGGCAGCTCACGCGTGTAGAAGTCCCTGCGGGCACTGCAGCCCGCCGCCCTGTGGGCGCGATCGACCGAGATCGACTGGCCGAGGCTCGTGACCCAGATCGTGAACCCGTGGGGGTTGCGCAGCGTCAGATCGAGCCGCCGCTTCACCCCCGGCCGCAGCCGCGCCACGCGCAGGCTCCCGCCGATCACGAAGCGCGGATGGAAGTGGCGCGTCTTCGCGCTGTCGTGCCGGTGGACAGGGACCATTGCGTAGGCGCCGACGGCGATCGCGCCGATGCAGACGCAGGCCAGGAGGAGGAAGAACCTCCCCCTGCGAGTCAGGCGCGAGGCTCTCGCGAGCGATCTCATGCGAGAGGGGGCGGCGAGTCAGTCGCCGCCCCCGGTTCCCGGCTGAGGCCCTAGGAAGGCGGCGTCCCTACGCGATCGCGTAGCTGAGGTTCACGGTCGCGCCCTTGCACGCGTCCTGGTTCGTCGCCTTGTTGTTGAACTGGATCGTCGCGCCGGTCCACGAGCCCTTCGCGGTCCCGGACGCCACCTGCGCGTTGACGGTCATGACCGCGTTGGCCAGCGTGAAGTCGGTTGCGTCGCACGTGCCGGCCGGCGCGCCCGACGCCTTGGTCACCGACGAGATCGACGCGGTGACGGTCGAGACGAAGATCGGCCCCGGGTTGGGGTTGTCGAAGTCGCCGCCGATCGTCTGCGCGCTGTCGCCGGGATACATCGCGGTCAGCGTCGTCGTCTGGTTGGCCGTGAGGCCGGACTGGGAACCCGCCACGCCGGCGGTTCCGGTGCCCGAGCCGCCGGCGGTCCAGTACGCGATCGCGACGCCGACGACGATCAGCAGTCCGGCGGCGCTCAGGATCAGGGCGCGCTTCCTAGTTAGCTTGAACAACGAGAGCCTCCCTGTCGCTACCAGCGAACATGGCCCGCGTGCGGGCCGCATCCCCGCGTATATCGGCACGCCCAGCCCGGTCCAGGAGCCCGCCCGACGCAGCGACTGGACGAAGATACGGGCCGGCGCCGCGGTCCTAGCCCGGGTACTTGGCCGTGACCGTGAACGGCCCGGAGCCGCTGCGGCGGACTACGCGCACCTTGACGGTCGCGGTTGAGCTCGTGCGGCAGGCGCGGCTGACGGTCAGGCTGTCGCGCGCGCCGCGGGCGCGGGTGGAGCCGATGCGCTTCGAGCCGAGGTACAGCGCGAGGTCGTAGTTCGCGCCGCTCGGGCCGCTGAGACGGGCCGACAGCGCGCCGTCGAGGCTCATCTTGAAGCGGAAGGAGCGCACGCTTGACCTCTTGCTCAGCGTGCCCGAGAAGCCCTCCGCCGAGCGCCGCGTCCAGGGCGAGGTGACGTCGCGCCGCGCGGCGGCGTAGGCGCCCGTGTCGGGCTTCAGCGAGGAGGTGAAGTCCCACTCGACGCTGGGGTAGGTGATGTGGGCGTAGGCCTCGGCCCACGCCTCGCCGGGGTTCGAGAAGTACTCGGAGCCCTCGTTGCCGGGGAAGTAGCGCCGGCGCACGACGCCCGCGCACACGCGCTCGTAGGAGGCCCAGTACTTGGGGCCCCACTCCTCCGCGTCCCAGGGCGAGTTGTTGCGGAAGTTGGCGATGTGATGCCCGTACTCGTGGGCGATCAGGAACGCGAGCGGCAGCGAGGTGTCGGCGGGCTGCTCGCCGGGCACGACCATCGTCGCGTCGGAGGGGAAGTAGCACGCGGCGGCGTCCGAGCTCCCGCACAGGGCTCCCACCTGCCCGGGGGTGGCGATCGTCAGCGTCAGCCGGCCGAGCTCTGAGCCGTGCGGCAGCGAGTCGACGAAGTCGACGTACTGCTGCACGGCACTCGGGTCGTCGACGTAGGTCGGCGAGACCTCGACGCGGATCGTGAAGCCGTCGCTGGTCCGATAGTTGCCGCTGGCGGCCGTGCGGGCAGTGGGCCCGGACGGGCTACCTTCGACGATGCGGTCGCGGACCGTGCCGCTGCCGGTGACCTGCGTGCCCGCGACCGGCGGCTGCAGCGTGCGGCGCGTCGCGGCCTGGGCGGGAGCGCAAGCGGCGGCGAGCGCGATCAGCGCGGCCGACGCGGCGAACGGAAGCCTCATGCCATGGAGGGTAGGCCGGTTACGTATGGGCGGCCTAAGAGGCGCTGCACTCTTACATTGCCCACAGCCCCGTGAGCGACGCTCGGGGCGGCCCCGATCCGCAAACCGCAGATGAGCACGTCCAACAACGATCCGCTGGTCCTCGTCGTCGACGACGAGCCCAGCGTGCGCCAGGCGCTGGAGCGCGCGCTGGATCTCGAGGGCTTCGCCGTGGCCACGGCCGCCAACGGGCTCGAGGCGCTGGAGGAGGTGGCGCGCCGGCCGCCGGCGGTCATCGTCCTCGACGTGACGATGCCCGAGCTCGACGGGATCGGCGTCGTGCGGCGCCTGCGGGCGGACGGTCGCGATCTGCCGATCTGCATCCTCTCGGCCCGCGACGAAGTCGAGGATCGCGTCGCCGGTCTCCAGGCCGGGGCGGACGACTACCTGGTCAAGCCCTTCGCGCTCGCCGAGCTGACCGCGCGCCTGCAGGCGCTCCTGCGCCGCCGCGGGACCGACCTCAACGAGCCGCTGGTCGTGGGCGAGCTGGTCGTGGACCCGGGGCGCCACGTCGCGACCCGCGCCGGCCGCGACCTGCGCCTCACGCGGCGCGAGTTCGCGCTGCTGCACGTCTTCGCCGATCATCCCGGGCTGGTGCTGTCACGCGAGCAGCTCCTCAACCAGGTCTGGGGCTACACGTTCGAGGTCGAGACCAACGTGGTCGACGTGTTCGTCGGCTACCTGCGCCGCAAGCTCGAGGCCGAGGGCGAGGATCGCGTTCTGCACACCGTCCGCGGCGTGGGCTGGGCGTTGCGGCCGTGAGGGCGCCGCGCAGCCTCCGGGCCCGCATCACGCTCGCGGCGCTCGCGGCGGTGGCGGTGGCCGGCGTCATCGCCGGGGCGCTGCTGGTGCGCGCCGTCGATCGCGACGGGCGTCACGCGGTCGATCGCGACCTGCGCCAGCGCGCCGCCGTGGTGATGCGGCGCGTTAATGGCCCCGGGCCGTTCCAGGGCGCCGGCGTGGAGCAGCCGAACGGCCCGCAGTCGGGACGGCCGGGTCCGGGGGGCCCGGCCCAGCCCGGCGGCCCGCCGCCCGGCGACGCGGACGAGCTGCTGCTGAGCGGAAGCGGGACCTTCACGCAGGTCGCCTACCGGGGGCGCCTGGTCGACCGGCGCGGCGACGTGCCCGCCGATCCGCCGGCAATTCCCACCACGAACGGGCTGCGGACGGTGCGGATCGGCGGCAAGCAGTGGCGCGCGATCACCGTCAAGGCCAGCCCCGACGGCGACGTGCGCGTCGAGATCCTGTCCACGCTCGCCCCGGTCGAGCAACGCGTGGACCGTATTCGCCGCGACGTGCTGGTGATCGGGCTGGGCGCGCTCGCCCTGACCGCGGTCGCCGCCTGGGCCTTCACGACCTTCACGCTGCGCCCGCTGGCGCGCCTGCGCTCCGGCGCCGAGCGCGTGACCGACGCCGGCGCGCTGACCACGCCGCTGCCTGACGACGATGGCCCGGAGGAGGTGCGCTCGCTCGCCCATACCCTGAACGAGATGCTCGCCCGCCTGCGCGCCTCCACCGAGGCGCTGCAGCGAGCGCTCGACGCGACGCGTCGCTTCGCGGCCGACGCCGGCCACGAGCTGCGCACGCCGCTGACCGGCCTGCGCGCCGACCTCGACTCGCTCGAGCGCAACCCCGACCTCCCGGTCGAGCAGCGGCTCGCGCTCGTGCGTGAGATGCAGGCCGAGCAGGCGCGCATCGTCCACCTGCTCGAAGGTCTGCAGGCGCTGGCTCGCGGCGAGGCGGCCGAGCGCCTTCCGCGCGAGAAGGTCGAGTTCGCCGACCTGGTCGACGCGGCGCTGTTCGGCGCGCGCCGGCGCCACCCGGGTGTCCGCTACGAGCTCGACGAGAACGTGGGCGACGCGGCTGTGCTCGGCTGGCCCGGCGGGCTGCGCCTGCTGGTCGACAACCTGCTCGACAACGCCGCCCTCCACGGCCGTCCCGGTGGCGGCCGGGTGCTGGTGACGCTGCGGCGCGAGGACGGCGAGCTCTCGCTCACCGTCGAGGACGACGGCCCCGGGGTCCCCGAGGCCGAGCGCACGCGCCTGCTCGAGCCCTTCACACGCGCGGCGCGACCGGACGTGCCCGGGAGCGGTCTGGGGCTGGCGATCGTCGCCCAGCAGGTGGCTCTGCACGGCGGCGAGGTGAGCCTGTCAGCCGCGTCCCTGGGCGGGCTGGCGGTCAACGTGCGGCTGCCCGTGGGTCCCGGCCGGCCCGAGGCCTCGATCCCGCCGCAGGCGCCCGCGCCCGTGGCCTGAGGGGCGCTCGACGCAGGGTGCGGGCGCGAACCGCGCAGGTTGACGAACGGCGGGCGACGAAGGGGAGAGAGGGATGGGCCGCCCGGGGCGAAGCTCGGGCCGCTAACTCGTTCTGAGGCGCGAAAACAACGTCTGACGTTGAAAATACACCCCAGAACGGTCTGGGGGGCCCCCCCAGCTTGTTCCCCTCGTTGCCCGCTGTTCGTAGCGCCACGCCGCACGGGGCCGCCCCGCAGGCGCCTCCCGAGGCCTTAGCCCGGCCATAGGGTTGGCGCTACGGTTTCAGGACCGTGTCGCGCCCCGCTTCCAACGATCGCGCCGCCTCGCCGCTGCGGCCGCTGATCGCCGCGCTGGTCGGCGTCGTCGCGCTCGTGCTGGTGGGAGTGCTGGCGCTCGGGTCGACGTTTGTGCGCCGCGCCGACGTCAACGCGCAGCTGGGGTTCGAGAAGCTCAGTGAGCACCAGCATGTCGAGACGCTCTTCCGCGCGATCGCCCACGTCGGCGATCCGGCCGGCGTGCTGATCGTGACGGTGATGCTCGCGGCGGTGGCCGTCGCCCGCAGCCGGCCGCGGACCGCGCTGGGCGTCGGCCTGATCGTGCTCGGCGCCAACGTCACCACGCAGATCCTCAAGCCGACGCTTGCCAGGCCGCGGGTGACCGAGCTGCTCAGCGGCAGCACGGTCCCGGCGGGCTCGTGGCCCAGTGGGCACGCGACGGCCGTGATGTCGCTCGTGTTGTGTGCCGTGCTCGTCTCCGCGCCGCGCTGGCGGCCGGCCGTCGCGACCGCTGGAGCGGCGTTCGCGATCGCCGTGGGATACGGCCTGCTGATCCTCGCCTCGCACTTCCCGAGCGACGTGCTCGGTGGCTATCTGGTCGCCGCGGTGTGGGTGCTGGCCGGCGCCGCCGCGCTGCGCGCCGTCGACCGTCGCTGGCCGCCGCGCACGGCACGTACCGCCGTGCTGCGCCTGGACGAGGCGCTCACGCCGCCCCTGGTCGCGGCAGCGGCCGCGGTGGGCGCGGGGGTGCTAGCCATCTTGCTGCGCCCCGACGCGATCCTCGGCGAGGGAGTTCGCCATCCGTCGGCCGTCGCCGCCGCGGTCGCGGTCGGCGCATTCGGCCTCAGCGTCGCGACGGCGCTCGTGCTCGCGCTGCGCCGGTAGCCACGCTCCCCACGGGGTCCACAGACGCGTGAGGCCCCGCCGGAGCGGGGCCTCACGAGCTGAATACGGTTGCGCGGGACGCCTACGGCGCCGGCTTGATCCGCCCGTTCGCCGCGTACTTCTTGGACCACGACGCCAGCGCGCTGTAGGACTTCGACTTCTTGCCCGTCCCACTGACGATGCTGGTGTCGAAGTTGAACTGCGTCGAGCCCTTGACCCCGGCGTTCGGGTACTGGACCAGCAGGTACTGCAGCATCGACTTGACGCGCTTGTTGCGCCGCGCGATGTCGAACGCCTTGACCAGGTACTTCGCGCGCACCTTGGTCTTGAACAGCCGGTTGTTCAGGAGCGGGTTCTTCTTGTTCTTCTTCTTCTTGAGGATCGTCGCGAAGTAGCCGTACTCGGTCAGGTACAGGTTCACCCGCGAGCCCTTGCTCGGCACGACGCGCTTGGCCCTCTTGAGCTTGTCGAGTGCCGAGGTCAGCGAGCCGAGGTTCGCGATCGTCACCGCATCGCGGTTCGGGAAGCGCGTCGTCGGCGGGCGGTTGAAGTCGTACGGGTGCAGCGCGAAGCCGTCCGTGGTCAGCTTCGGGCACGACTTGGTCCGCTTGTAGGAGCGGTTGACGCAGGCCATCTGCCGCAGGAACGCCAGCGGCTGCTGGCCGAAGCGCTTGTCGCGCGCGAAGGGCGCGAGCTCGCCCATCAGCACCGTCGCCGACGGGTCGGCGGCCTTCGCGGCGGCGTAGCCCTTCTGGAACAGCCCGCGGTACAGCGTGCCCATCGACTTGATCGGCTGCAGCCAGCTCGCGAAGTTGGGCTCGTTCCAGATCGAGTACTCGTCGACCCCGAGCGGCTTGAACTTCTCGACCACGGCACGGACGAAGTCCCCGTAGTAGGACGCGCGCGGCTTGAAGGCCCCGGCGGCGCTGGTGCACTTCTTCTTGCCGTTCGCCCAGGCGGGCGCGGGCCCGGTGATCGAGATCAGGACCTTCATCCCCTGCAGGCGCGCCCGTGCGACCGCGTTGTAGAGGCGAGTGAAGTCGTACTGCGGGTTGGCCGGCTTGGTCTTCTCGTTGCACTGGGCGGCGTTCGCGCTCGCCCACGTGACGTTGAAGCGCATGCGGCTGACCTGCAGGCCCTTGGCGAGGCTGTAGGCCTTGGCGTTGTCGAACGGCGTCGTTCCGGTCAGGAACACCCCTTCGTCCTGGAGGGAGACCTCCATGCCCTTGGCCGCGTGGGCGGCCGGAGCGAGCGCGAGGAGAACAGCTGTGAGAGCAGCCGCGACGAGGGCGGCGACGCTCCTGGGTACGGTCGTGCTCCGCGACTGAGCGCAGCTCACTGAATCAACCCCTTCCGTTACGCCGTGGCCTCCACCGACGGCGTCTCGTTTTCAGCGTCCGGCGCGCCGCTGGGCGGCGAGCAGCTTCACCCCACAACAGGCGTTGCGCGCTTGAGTTGCGGAAGCGGCGCCTAGCGTAGCGACTCGCCGGGGCGCCACAGCGGCTCGTCGCCGTCGTTGGCCTCCCGGGCGAGTACGAACAGAAGGTCCGACAACCGGTTCAGGTAGCGCACCACTTCCGGGTTCGCCGCGTCGCCCATGACGAGCACGCGGCGCTCGGCGCGCCGGCAGATCGTGCGCGCCACGTGGAGCTGGGCCGCGAGCGGCGTGCCGCCGGGCAGGACGAATGAGCGCAGCGGCTCGAGCTCGTCGAGCACCTGGTCGCAGGCGCGCTCGAGCCATTCGGTCTGCTCGGGCCCGACCCGCAGGCGCTCGCGCTCACCGCCGAGCGGGACCGAGAGGTCGGCGCCGATGTCGAAGAGGTCGTTCTGGAGGTGGCCGAGCCATTCGGCGACGCGCGCCGGCGGCGAGCCGACGGACTTCGCGAGTCCGATCGCGGCGTTGAGCTCGTCGACCGTCCCGTAGGCCTCGATGCGCGGATCGGTCTTGGGCACCCGGCTCATGTCACCGAGGTGGGTCTCGCCACCGTCGCCGAGCTTCGTGTAGATCCGGGTCAGATTGACTGTCACGATCCGAGATGTAGGCTAGCGGCCGACATACCGGGTCGGTGGTCAAGGGAAGCCGGTGCGATTCCGGCGCGGACCCGCCACTGTGACCGGGCGACGCCCGCCGCATCCTCGCTGTAGCGAGGCAGCCACTGGAGCCCTTCCGGGTTCCGGGAAGGCGCGGAGGGAAGGCCCGGAAGCCAGGAGACCTGCCCCGACGACAGGCCGATACGCCCTCGCGGAAAGGGGTGGCTCACATGACCAAGCCTCGTCTCCTCGGCCCTCTGGTGGCCGCTGTCCTCACGCTCGCGGCCGCATCGCCGGCCGGCGCGGCCCAGGTCTCGATCCGGATCGAGGGCCAGTCCTCGACCCTCGTCCCCCGCACGACGGTCACCACGCCCGCAGCGGACGTGCACGGCGACGGAAGCTGCCCCGGCGCGACGCTGGCGGGCGCGATCGAAGCGGCCACGAAGGGCAACTGGGACCGCGCCCCGATGGGCTTCAGCAACACGATCGCGGGCGAGACCCACACGTTCACGAACAACGACTACTGGGCCGGCTGGGTCGACAACCGCTACGGCAACGGCTTCTGCATGCAGCCCGTCCAGGACGGCGACGACCTGCTCGTGCTGGTCGACACCACCGACAACACCACCTTCGCCTCGGCCGTCTTCCCGCTCGTGGTCGGCGGTCTGCCCGCGACCGTGCAGCGAGGCAAGCCCGTGACCGTGACCGCGACCGAGTACCGCAACTTCGTAGGAACGCCCAGCTCGGGCACGCCCGGGGTGGGCGACCCGCAGCCGTCGGCAGGAGTCCGCATGGCCGGCGGCGGCGCGGAGGCGACCACCGGCTCGGATGGCCGGGCCACGCTGACCTTCAACCAGAGCGGGCCGGTGACCGTCACGGCCGCCAAGACGGTGAGCGGGCCCGGCGGCTCGTCGTTCGGGATGCGCGCGGTGCCGCTCTCGACCTGCGTCGACGACGGCGTCGGGTCGTGCTACGGCAAGTCGCCCGGCGCGTCGCCGCCCTACCGCGCCCCCGATCCCGAGATCCTCGACATCGTGCGCCGCAAGCGCTACGCGCTGTCCGAGGCTCCGCGCGAGCTGCATGGAGTGGTCCACCTCGGCACGGCCAGTCTCAAGCAGACGCGGCTGCGGCTGCTGCGCCGGTCGGGCGGCCGCTGCCGGTACTTCAGCGGAAGCGTGGCGGAGTTCCGCCGCGCGACGTGCGGGAAGGGCTTCTACTTCAAGGTCGGCGATCGCGCCGAGTGGTCCTACCTGCTGCCCGAGAAGCTGCCGGTCGGGCGCTACGAGCTCTCCGTCCGGGTGGCCGACGCCGCGGGCCAGAAGCGCGTCGAGGCGGTCGTGTTCTTCGTGAAGAAGGGAGCGTGAGGGTGAGACGGTCGCTGTCGCTCGCCGCCGTCGCGGTCGCGGTCGCTGTCGCGCCGGCGGCGCTATGGGCTCCGCCCGCGTCGGCCGGCACGCCGAAGGTCGAGGTGCTGGTGGTCGGCCGTACGAGCGTCCTGCAGGAGCCGGTCAAGGTCCGGGCGGGCTCGGTGAAGGTCAAGGTGAAGGGGCGCAAGTGCGCGGTCGTCGCCGGCACGCCACTGTCGGCGCTGGCCGCGGTGCGGGCGAAGGGCGGGCCTTCGTTCGGCCTGAAGGACTTCGGGGCCTGCTCGCGGCGCGCGGCCGACGCGGGCGGGCTGTTCGTGACCAAGATCGGGCCCGATCGCAACAGCGAGCAGGACGGCTGGGTCTACAAGGTCGATCGCAAGGTGGGCAGCGCCGGCGCCGGCGACGCCGCGGGACCCTTCGGGACCGGACGGCGCCTGAAGTCGCGCCAGCGCCTCACGTGGTTCTGGTGCGTGACCCAGCCCAGCGGTGGCTGCCAGCGCACGCTGGAGGTCACGTTCCGGAGCACCAGCGTCGCGCCCGGGGCGTCGTTGCGGGTGGGTGTGCGCGGCTACGACGACCAGGGCCGGTCCAAGCGCGTGGCGGGGGCGACCGTGCTGCTCGGCTCGCTGACCGCGACCACCGACGCGAGCGGGAGGGCGACGGTCACCGCGCCGTCGGCTCCGGGGCGCTACAAGGTGATCGCCGAGGGCGCGGGCATGGTGCGCTCGTTCCCGGTCACGGTGGAGGTGGCGTGAGGCGCGTCGCCGTCGCGGGGGCGCTGCTCGCGGTGGTGCTCGCGGGCTGCGGCCTGGGCGCGGGGGAGGGCAGCACGAACGTCGCGGTGACCGTGACCGACGGCTTCGGCAGCCGGACCGTGGGTCAGCGCAGCTATTCGCGCGCCCCGGGCAGCGAGACCGTGATGCGCGTGCTCCAGCGCAGCTTCAAGGTCACGACGCGCTACGGCGGTGGCTTCGTGCAGTCGATCGACGGCCTCGCGGGCGGCACCTCGAGCGGCCAACCGGTCGACTGGTTCTACTACGTCAACGGCATCGAAGCGCCGCGCGGCGCCGCCGCCACGCGGCTTGAGGCCGGCGACCGCGTCTGGTGGGATCGCCACGGGTGGGGAGGGGCGATGCGCGTGCCCGCCGTCGTCGGGTCGTTCCCCGAGCCCTTCCGGCACGGGATCTCGGGTCGCCGCCTGCCCGTGCGGATCGAGTGCGAGCAGCCGTCGGGCGCCGCCTGCCGGCAGACCCAGTCGCGGCTCGACGCAGCCGGGGTGCGCGCCGGCAACGCCGTGCTGGGCACGAACTCGCAGGGCGTCGTGCTGCGGGTGCTCGTCGGGCGCTGGCCCGCGGTCCGCCGCAACCAGGAGCTGCGGGCGATCGAGGCCGGGCCGCGCCGCAGCGGCGTCTACGCGCGCATGAACGCCGACGGAACGCGCCTGACGGTCCTCGACGGCGACGCGCGCGCGGTCCGCGTGCTGGGCCCGGGCGCAGGAATGGTCGCCGCGACGCGGCCGCAGGAGGAGGGCGGCGACGTGGGCGCGACCTGGGTCGTGACGGGCACCGACGACCGCGGCGTGCTGGCCGCCGCGCGAGCGCTGACCGAGGCCGACCTCGGCGACCACTTCGCGCTCGCGATCGACCCGAGCGGAATCGCGGTCCCACTGCCCGACGTGCGCCCGGGAGTGACCGCGGGATGAGGAGCGCGCGCAGAGGGGGCCGTGCCGGCCGGCCGAGTGACCGCGGTGTGAGGAGCGCGCGCGGAGCGGGCCGTGCCGGCCGGCGGGGAGCGGCCGCTCCGTGACCTACCGCCGCCGCCCCAGCCCCCTTCACGCGGCTCGGGCCGCCGCCGCGGCCGCCTACTGCCTCGCGCTGGGGACGCTCGCGCTGTGCTCCGAGCACCCGCTCGTGCTGCTCGCCGACCTGGTCGCGGTGGTCGGGGCGATGCTGCTCGCCGGCGCCGGCCGCGAGCTTCGCTCAGCGCTGCCCTACGCGCTGCCGTTCGCGCTGATCGTCGCGCTGGTCAACCCGCTGGTGTCGCGCGAGGGGCTGACGGTGATCGCGCGCGGGCCGGTCGTGCCGGTCCTGGGGGCGCTGGACATCACGCTCGAGGCGACGGTCTACGGCGCGATCCTCGGCCTGCGGGCGCTCGTGGTCGTGCTCGCCTTCGCGCTCTACGCCTCCGCGGTCGACCCCGACGAGGTCCTGCGGCTGTTCCGCCGGGTCTCGTTTCGCTCCGCGCTGACGGCGACGATCGCCACCCGCCTCGTGCCGGTGCTCGCCCGCGACGCGCGGCGCTTCTCCGACGCGCAGCGCTGCCGGCCGGGCGGGGCGGCCTCGCGCCTGGCGGTCGTGCGCGCCGTGACCACCGGCGCCCTGGACCGCGCGGTCGACGTGGCGGCCACGCTCGAGGTGCGCGGCTACGCCGTCGCTCAAAGGCCGCCCCGCGCTCATTCTCCGTGGTCGCGGCACGACCTCGCGTTCGCGGCCGCCGCGCTGGCCCTGGCGGCGCTGGCCGCCGGGCTGGCGTTCGCCGGCCTGGCGCCCTCGTCGGCGCAGCCGCGGCTCGACCTGCCGGTCGGGCCGGGCGTGCTCGCGATCTGCGCCGCCGTCGTCGCCTGCGCGCTGCTGCCGTTCGCCGAGCGCAGGGGGATCGTGCGGTGAGCGGCGCGCCGGTCGTCCGCATGGAGGGCGTCAGCTACAGCTATCCGCACGCCCCGCGGCCTGCGCTGCGCGACGTCACGCTCGAGCTCGGCGAGGGCGAGCTCGTCGTCCTCGCCGGCGCGTCGGGATCGGGGAAGTCGACGCTGCTGCGTGCCGCCGCGGCGCTCGTGCCCCACTTCCACGGGGGAGAATTCGCCGGCCGCGTCGAGGTGGCCGGGATGGACACGCGCGAGCACGGCCCCGGCCACGTCGCGGCGGCCGCGGGGTCGCTGTTCCAGGATCCCGAGACGCAGGTGGTGATGGGCACGGTGCGCTCCGAGGTGGCGTTCGGCCTCGAGAACCGCGGCTGGCCCGCCGCCGCGACCGCACGCGGCGTCGAGGAGGTCGCGCTTGCGCTGGGGATCGCGGCGCTGCTCGAGCGCCCGACCACCGAGCTCTCGGGAGGCGAGCTCCAGCGCGTCGCGCTGGCCGCGTCGCTCGCCGGCCGGCCGCGGCTGGTGCTCCTCGACGAGCCGACCTCGCAGCTCGACCCGGTGGCCGGTGACGAGCTCGTGTGGCTGCTGCGCCGGCTCAACGAGGAGTGGGGCACCGCCGTGGTGCTCGCCGACCACCGCCTCGAGCGCTGCCTGGGCGCGGCCGACCGGGTGCTCGCGATGGAGGACGGCGCCGTGGCCTGCGACGCCCCGCCGCGCGAGTTCCTGGAATGGGCCGCCGGCCACGCACCGGCGCTACAGACGCCGGGCGCGCGCCTGTTCGAGCGCGCCGGCCTGCGCCCGCCGCCCGCCGGTGTCAAGGAGGCGCGCGCCACGCTGCGCTCGCACGGGCTGCTCGACCAGGACGGACCCGTCCCCGTCTCGACCGATGCCCCGTCGCGGCAACGTAGGGGCGATCCCACCGCGCTGCGCTTCGACCGTGTGTGGAAGGAGTGGCGTGACGGCGGCGTGGCCCTGCGGGGCGCGAGCTTCGGCGTCGCGCCCGGCGAGCGCGTCGCGCTCATGGGGCGCAACGGCGCCGGCAAGTCGACGCTGCTGCGCTGCGCGGCCGGCCTCGAAAAGCCCACCCGCGGGCGCGTGCGCGCCTCGGGACGCGTCGCGCTGCTGCTCCAGCACCCCGGCGACTACCTCGTCCACGAGCGCGTCGGCGACGAGGCCGGCGCCTCCGCGCTGGAGACGGCGGGGCTGGCGGCGCTGGCCGAGCGCCACCCGCGCGACCTGTCTGGCGGCGAGCGGCAGCGCCTCGCGCTCGCGGTCGTCCTGGGCGGCGACGAGCGGCCGGCCGCGGTGTGCCTCGACGAGCCCACGCGCGGTCTGGACCGCGCGCTCAAGGGCGAGCTCGCGGCGCTGCTGCGCGACCTGGCCGCGGCGGGCAGCGCCGTGCTCGTCGCCACCCACGACCCCGAGTTCGCGGCCGCCTTCGCGCAGCGCGTGGTGCTGCTCGGGGACGGCCGTCCCGTCGCCGACGCAAACACCGGCGAGGTGCTGTGCGGCGGCTGGTATTTCGCGACCGAGACCGCCCGCATCCTCGGCGGGGCCGGCCCGGCGCTACTGCCCGAGGAAGGCGCGGAGCTGCTCCTGCGCCGCATGACAACGGAGGTACCGACGCCATGAGCTGGCCCGTCGCCGCCCTGATCCTGCTCGCGCTCGCCCTCGCCGCCGGCGCCGCCTGGTACGAGCGAACGCGCCCGCCGGCCAAGGTCGTCGCGCTGGTGGCGACGCTCGGGGCGCTCGCCGCGCTCGGGCGAATCGCCTTCGCGCCGCTGCCCAACGTCAAGCCGACGAGCGACATCGTCCTGATCACCGGCGCGACGCTGGGTGGCGCGCCGGCGTTCGTCGTCGGCGCGGTCGCCGCGCTGTCGTCCAACCTGTTCTTCGGGCAGGGCTACTGGACGCCGTGGCAGATGCTCGCCTGGGGGCTGGTGGGCCTGGCCGGCGCGGGCCTGGGGCGCCTCACCGGGCGCCGCCCGGGACGCGTCGCGCTCGCCGTTACCGGCGCGTTCGCGGGCCTCGGCTTCGGCGCGATCATGAACCTCTCGACCTGGGTCGCGTTCAGCGACCACAGCGCCGGCGCGTACCTCGCGATGGCCGGCTCGGCGCTTCCGTTCGACATCGCGCACGCGGTCGGCAACGTCCTCTTCGCGCTCGCGTTCGGCCCCGCCCTGCTGAGGGCGATCACGCGCTTCCGCGAGCGCTTCGAGGTGAGCTGGCGCCCGGCGCCGGTCCAGCTCGCCTCGGCGGCGCTGGCGCTCGCGCTGGGGGCCGCGCTCGCGGCGCCGGCCCAGGCGGGTGCCGCGAGCAGCGCGGCCTACCTCAAGCGCGCCCAGAACTCCGACGGGGGCTGGGGCGCGGCGCCGGGCCAGGGCAGCGCCCAGCTCTACACGGGCTGGACCGCGCTCGGCCTCGCCGCCTCCGGGCGCAACCCGCTCGACCTCAAGCGCTCGGGCCGCACGCCGATCTCATTCATCCGCCGCGGCGTGGGCGGGATCACCGACGTCGGCGAGCTCGAGCGCACGATCCTCGTGCTCGGGGCGGCGGGGGTGAACCCACGCAGCTTCGGTGGCCGCGACCTGATCGCCAGGCTGGGCGGCTACCGGCGCGGCGACGGCTCGTTCGCCGGCCAGCTCGTCTACTCGTCGTTCGGCGTCCTGGCGCTGCGCGCGGCCGGGCGCAGCAAGGGCGACGGCGCCGTGCGCTCGGCGGCGAAGTGGATCGCCCGCCGCCAGAACGGCGACGGCGGCTTCAACACGTTCGGCACGGGCGGAGGCAGCGAGCTCGACGCGACCGCGGCCGCCGTCCAGGCACTGGTCGCCGCGGGCCGCCGCGGCAAGCCGCTGAAGCGCGCGGTTGCCTTCATGCGCGGCCGCCAGAACCGCGACGGCGGCTTCCCGCTCTCGCCCGGCGCGTCCTCGAACGCGCAGTCCACCGCGTTCGTCGCCCAGGCGCTGACCGCGGCCGGCATCAACCCGGACTCCGTGCGGCGCGGCGGGCGCGGGGCGCTCCGCTACCTGCGCTCGCTGACGACCGCCAACGGCGCCGTGCGCTACTCGCGCAGCTCGGCGCAGACGCCGGTGTGGGTGACCGCCCAGGCGGTGCTGGCGCTGTCGCGGGAGCCGTTCCCGCTCGGACGCGTCCCGCGCAGGAGGGCGGCCGCGCGAGCGGCGAGCGCCGGCGCCGCCGCCACGGCCGCGGCCACCGCGAAGACCGCCGCGGCCAGGCAGCGCGCCAGGGTCGCCGCCGCGGCCGCCGCGAGCAACTCGACGCCGGCGCCCGCCGCGGTGATGCAGAGCTGGGCGGCCGGCGCACGCAGCGTGGGCGCGACCATGGCGGTGATCCTCGCCACGGTGTCCTAGCGGGCCGTCCTCGTGGCGCGCCCAACCGCTACCGTTCCGCGCCGATGAAGCTGGGCGTGCCCAAGGAGACCGCGGAGGGCGAGCGCCGCGTCGCGCTCGTGCCCGAGGTCGTCCGCAAGCTGTCCCAGTCGCACGAGGTGTTGATCGAGGCCGGCGCCGGCGAGGCCGCGCTGATCCCCGACTCGCTGTTCGAGGAGGCCGGCGCGACGGTCAGCCAGGACGCCGGCGCCCCATGGGGAGCGGACGTCGTGCTCAAGGTCGCCGCGCCGAGCGCTGAGGAGATCGGCCGCGTGCGCCAGGGCGGCGTGCTGATCGGCTTCCTCGCTCCGCTGACCGCTCCGGACACCATTCGCGCGCTTGCCGACGCGGGCGTCACCGCCTTCGCCGTCGAGGCCATCCCTCGCATTTCGCGCGCTCAGTCGATGGACGCGCTGTCCTCGCAGTCCAACGTCGCCGGCTATCGTGCCGCGCTGCTCGGGGCGCAGCTCATGGGCCGCTTCTACCCGATGCTGATGACCGCCGCGGGGACGATCCGCCCGGCCAAGGTGCTGGTCCTGGGCGCCGGCGTGGCCGGGCTGCAGGCGCTCGCCACGGCGCGCCGCCTGGGCGCCCAGGTCACGGGCTACGACGTGCGCAGCGCGGTCGCCGAGCAGGTCCAGTCGCTGGGCGCGACGTTCCTCGAGCTCGAGGCGGGCAAGGGAGCCGAGGGCGAGGGCGGCTATGCGCGCGAGCTCACCGACGAGGAGAAGGCGGCCCAGCAGCAGGAGCTCTCCGACGCGATCGCCACCTTCGACGTCGTCATCACCACCGCGCTCGTCCCCGGGCGGCCCGCCCCGCGTCTGGTCACCGCAGACGCCGTGCGCGCGATGAAGCCGGGCGCGGTGATCGTCGACCTGGCCGGCGAGGCCGGCGGCAACTGCGAGCTCTCGCGGCCCGGCGAGACGATCGTCGAGCACGACGTGACGATCGCGGCTCCGCTCAACGTGCCCAGCACGATGGCCGAGCACGCCTCCCAGCTCTACGCCCGCAACGTCCAGGCCCTGCTCGAGCTGATGACGGGTGAGGACGGCGCGCTGGCGCTCGACTTCGACGACGAGATCATCGCCGGCGCGTGCGTCACCCGCGACGGCGAGATCGTGCACGAGGGCGCGCGCCAGGCCGCGGGCGCGCCCGCGAAGACCTGACGACCGCAAGCGAGAACCGGAGCCCCATGCTCGTCACCAACCTCGCCATCCTGGTGCTCGCCGGCTTCGTCGGCTTCGCCGTCATCTCCAAGGTGCCCAACACGCTGCACACGCCGCTGATGTCGGGCACCAACGCGATCCACGGGATCGTGATCGTTGGCGGGCTGCTGGTGCTCGGCCTGTCGGGCCACGGGACGCTGAACAAGATCCTGCTGGTGATCGCGATCGCCTTCGGCACGATCAACGTGGTCGGCGGCTTCCTCGTGACCGACCGCATGCTCGGCATGTTCAAGGGCCGGCCCGGCGGGGGCGCCCGGGGCGATGGCGCGAGCTCGGCGGGCGAGGACGGCGGCGCGCCCAAGCAGGTGGAGGGCAAGCGGTGACCCCCGTCCTGGCCAGCTCCTTCCTGCAGGACGAAAACTTCATCCGGGTCTGCTACATCGTCGCGTTCTCGCTGTTCATCTACGGCCTGATGGGCCTCACCGGCCCGCGCACGGCCGTGCGCGGGAACCTCATCGCGGCGGCCGGCATGGCCATCGCCGTCGGCGCGACGCTGCTGACCCCGGGCATGGGCAACTGGGGCCTGATCGCGCTGGGAGTCGCGATCGGCACCGCCGTCGGGGTCCCCGCGGCGCGCAACGTGAAGATGACCGCGATGCCGCAGATGGTGGCGCTGTTCAACGGCGTCGGCGGCGGCGCGGTCGCGCTGATCGCGTGGGTCGAGTTCCGCAACACCGGCGGCTACGCCAACGAGCCGCTCTACGTGGCGATCGCCTCCCTGTTCGGCGCGATCATCGGCTCGGTCTCGTTCTGGGGCTCGAACATCGCCTTCGGCAAGCTGCAGGAGATCATCCCCGGGCGCCCGATCTCGCTCGGGCGCGCGCAGCAGTTCGTCAACCTGCTGCTGTTCCTGGTCGCCGTGGCGCTCGCGGTCGCCATCGCGGCGGGCAGCCACGACGAGATCCTGATCATCGGCGTGCTGGTCGCCGCCGCGCTGCTCGGCACCCTGATGGTGCTCCCGATCGGCGGCGCCGACATGCCGGTCGTGATCTCGCTGCTCAACGCCTTCACCGGCCTGAGCGCGGCCGCGACCGGGATCGCGCTCAACAACACCGCGCTGATCGTGGCCGGGATGATCGTCGGCGCCTCTGGCTCGATCCTCACCAACCTCATGGCCGAGGCGATGAACCGCTCGATCCCGAACATCGTGCGCGGCGGCTTCGGTGGCGGCGCGATCGCCGCCGGAGCGGGTGCGCCCGGGCTCCCCGAGGGGGCGACCGTCCGCTCGACCAGCGCGGCCGACGCGGCGATCCAGCTCTCCTACGCCCGCAAGGTGATCGTCGTGCCCGGCTACGGGATGGCCGTCGCCCAGGCGCAGCACAGCGTGAAGGAGCTCGCCACCGAGCTCGAGAAACGTGGGATCGAGGTCTCCTACGCGGTCCACCCGGTCGCCGGCCGCATGCCCGGCCACATGAACGTGCTCTTGGCCGAGGCCGACGTGCCCTATGACCAGCTCAAGGAGATGGATGAGATCAACGGGGAGTTCTCCCGCACCGACGTCTCGCTGGTCATCGGCGCCAACGACGTGACCAACCCGGCCGCCAACACCAACCCCGAGAGTCCGATCTACGGCATGCCGGTGCTCAACGTGAACGAATCCGGGTCGGTGATCGTGCTCAAGCGCTCGATGAACCCGGGCTTCGCCGGCATCGACAACGAGCTCTACTACGACCCCAAGACCCAGATGCTGTTCGGCGACGCCAAGGCCTCGGTGAGCGAGGTCACCGCCGAAGTCCAGGCGCTCTAGGACGGAGCGCGCCGGTCACGCGCGGAAGGATCGGTATCGACGCCTCGATGCGGGTGCCCGCACCCGGCGGGCTGGTGACGTGGAGCTGGCCGCGTAGCGCCTCGACGCGGTCGGCGATCCCGCGCAGGCCGGTGCCCGAGCCCGCGTCGGCACCGCCGACGCCGTCGTCGCGCACGTCGACATGCGCGCCGTGTGGCGTGACCTGCACGCGGACGCGCACCTCCGAGGCGCGGGCGTACTTGGCGACGTTCGTGAGCGCCTCGGACACGATGTAGTAGGCGGCGGCTTCGACCGCCGGCGGCAGCTGCTCGTCGGGCATGCCGTCGATTTCCACCGGCACCGGCGAGCGGGCGGCCAGCGCGTCGAGCGCCGGGCCGAGCCCGCGCTCGGTGAGCACCGCGGGGTGGATCCCGCGCGCGAGCTCGCGCAGCTCTTCGAGCGCCTCGGCGAGCTCGGCCGAGGCGCGCGAGAGCTCGGTCCGCGCGCTCGGCGGGTCGGTCTCGAGCCCGCCCGCGACGAGGCGCAGGCGCAGCGCCAGCGAGACGAGGCGCTGCTGGGCTCCATCGTGGAGGTTGCGCTCCAGGCGGCGGCGCTCCGCGTCGCCCGCCTCCACGATCCGCGCCCGCGACGCGGCCAGGCGCTCGTAGGCGTCGGCGTTGGCCAGCGCCTGGGCGATCAGCTCGGCGAAGTCGCACAGCTGCTGCTCGGCGCCGTCGGGGAGGTCTTCCGGGTCGTACGCGGAGGCCACCAGCGCGCCCCACAGCCTGCCCGACACGCGCACGGGCGCGGCGACCGACGCGCGGTAGCCGCGCGCGCGCAGGTGTTCGCCGAGCGCTCCGCGAGCTCGGCGGTAGTCGTCGATCCGTTCGGCCTCGCCGCTGCGCCGGATCTTGGCGAGGACGGTGTCGCCGTCCAGCCGGAGCAGGGAGCCGACCGGAAGCCCGCCATCGGGCTGTGAGCTGAAGCGGCCGACGAGAACTGCCCGGACGTCGCTCTCGTAGCGCGCGACGTTCGCGCTCGGGGCGCCGAGGAGCCGTGCGACCTCCTCGGTGACCTGTTCGAACACCGCGGTCGGGGGCGCGTCCGCGGCGACGAGCGTCGCGACCCGCCGCAGGGCCGCCTGCTCGGCCGCGAGCGAGCGCGTCGCGCGCTCGCTCTCGATCAGGCGCTGCTCGGCCTCCCGCCGCGAGGTGATGTCGCTCATCGTCGACACCACCGCCTCCGGCCGGCCGCGGACGTCCAGCACCGGACCCGAGCTCACCGAGACCCAGGCGTCGCTGCCGTCGGGCCTCAGCAGCCGCGCGACCACCTGCGGCTCGGGCCCTCCGCCGCGCAGTGCGGCCTCTCCGAGCAGGCGCTCGCCGCCGATCTCGCGCCCGTCCGGGCCGACCGCGGTCGGCAGCACTTCGGCCGGCCTGCTCCCGCGCAGCCGGTCGCGCGACACGCCCGTGATCCGCTCGGCGGCGGCGTTGCACTCGATGATCACGCCCGCGCGGCTGCGCACGATGAGCCCCTCGGCCATCGAGGCCACGACCGAGCGCAGCCGTTCCTCGTTGGACCGCAGTGCCTCGCCGGCACGGGCCCGCTCGGCGGTCACCGCCGCCAGCACCAGCGAGGTGAGCGCCGCGGTGGCGAGGAAGAGCTGCGTCGAGAGCAGGCTGTCGGTGACCGAGTGGCGCACGAACGGCCCGGCGTTGTGAGCGGTGTTCCAGACGGTCAGCGATGCGGTGATGAGCAGCGCGGTCGACGCTCCGATCGGCCCGAAGCGCAATGCCGCCCAGATCAGGACCGGGAAGACCACGTAGGGGACGTCGCGCTGGTTGGGCAGCTCGGCCAGCAGCACCAGCGCGACCACCAGCACCGCCGCTTCGAGCGCCTCGCGCCGCCCGAACCGTGCCGGGCGCGCGACCGCCCACGTGAGCAGCACCGGCGTGACGATCAGGGCCCCGGAGAGGTCGGACAGCCACCACGTCCGCCACACCCTGCCCAGCTCGCCGGCCTCGATCACGCCGCCCAGCCGCAACGAGGCCGGGCCGAAGCACGCGCTGATCAGCGTGCCGATCGCGGCGCAGGCGACGAGCCCGAGCACCTCGACGAGGCGCGTCAGCCCCACGCGGCTCCCGAACAGCCGCCGCAGCAGCACGGCGGCCACCACGACCTCCAGCGTGTTGCCGACGGTCTGGCCGAGGATCGTCCCGAGCGGCGTCCCGTAGTCGGCGACCAGCAGGTCGGCGATCACGACTCCCGGCCACAGCCGCGGGCCGAACAGCACGAGCGCGGCGATCCCGACGCCGACCGGCGGCCAGAGCGCGGTCACCGCGCCGTTGAGGTAGGCGAGCCGCAGGCCCAGCTTGGCGGCGCCGTAGTAGGCCCCTGCCACCAGCAGCACCTGCACGACGTAGACGCCCACCGGCCCCATGCCGGCGGGGCGGAGCGCTCTCACGCGCTCGCCGATCGTCCTAGCCGAGATCGTGGATGCGTTCGTCACGCTTCGCCAGCACTGTACGCCGCCGGCGGCGTACAGTCAGCCCGCGGCGAAGCGGCGCAGCGCGGCCGCGCCGTCGCCGATCACCGGCGACCCGTGGGCGAGCAGCAGGTGCTCGGGCTCGAGCTCCTCGGCCAGCCGCGCGTAGCCCTCGCGCAGGCCGCGCTTTGCGGCCTCGACCTCGTCGCCCTCGCCCAGGTACTGGTCGGGGACGAAGGTCAGCTCGCCGCCGTTCCAGCGGATGGCGCCGTCGGCGATCGCGAGTGCCCGCACGCGCGGGATCTCGACCGCTCCCTCATCGGGCCACTCGGCGTAGATCGCGTGGCAGCGCAGGCCGCCGGGCAGCTCTTCCCCGAACGCGAAGGGTGTCGGGTCGAGCTCCTTGTGCTCGTACTCGTGCAGGCCCTCGCGCACGACGTGGACCGGGCAGCCGAAGGCGGCGACGAAGTCGGCCGACTGGCGGTCGTGGTGGCGGTTGGTGAGCACGACCGCGCGCGGCGCGCCGTGCTCGCCCAGCCATTCGAGCCCGGCCGCCGGGACCATCGGGTCGAGCACCACGCCCTCCGGGCCGAGCAGGTAGGAGCTGACGTCCAGCCCGATGCTCGGATGGCGCGCCGTCCAGTGCCAGACGCCTTCCAGGATCTCCCTCACGAGGACCGACGATACCGTGGCGAGATGGCCGGTCGCATCCTCGTCGGCACCTCGAGCTGGGCCGATCCTGGCTTCGTGGAGGAGTGGTATCCGAAGGGGATGCCGGCGCGCGAGCGCCTGCCGTGGTACGCCGAGCGCTTCGAGGCGGTCGAGCTCAACTCGAGCTTCTACGCCGTGCCGGCGCGCGACGTGGTGGCGCGCTGGGCCGAGGTGACGCCTCCGGGCTTCACGTTCGACGTCAAGCTGCACCAGCTCCTCTCGCGCCACAGCGCGCGCCTTGAGTCGCTCCCGCCCGACCTGCGCGCGGAGGCGCGGACCACGGACCGCGGGCGCGTCGTGCTCGAGCCCGAGCTCGAGCGGGCGCTCGCTCGGCGCTTCCTCGAAGAGCTCGCGCCGCTGGAGGAGGCGGGCAAGCTCGGCGCCTTCCTGCTCCAGCTCACGCCGGCGTTCCGGCCGCGCGCCAGCGAGCTGGACGAGCTCGCGCCGTTGCTCGAGGTGCTCGCGCCCCGGCGGGTCGCGGTCGAGTTCCGGCACCGCGGCTGGGTCGAGGGCGAGCAGTCCGAGCGCACCTTCCGCTGGCTGTCGGACCACGACGCCGCGTTCGTCTGCGTCGACGCGCCGCGCGGCGACGCGCCGACGCTGATGCCGCCCGTCGACGCCGTCACCCGCGACGACCTCGCCTACCTGCGCCTGCACGGCCGCAACCTCGAGGGCTACCTCACCGGCCGCAGCGTCGCCGAGCGCTTCGCCTGGCGCTACAGCGACGAGGAGCTCGACGAGATCCGGGGGCGCGCCGCGGAGCTCGCGAGCATGGCGTCCGACGTCCGCACGCAGTTCAACAACAACCGCGGCGCCGATGCCCCCACCTCCGCACGCCGCTTCCGCGAGCTGTTGGGCCAGGACCCGGGGCCGAGCCCCGACGTCGCGACCACGCCGGCGCCGAAGGGCCAGACCGAGCTCTTCTGAGAGGGCCGACCTCAGGGGTCGGGCAGTATTCGCGGCAGCCCGAAGTGCGGGAATACGCCGGTGTCGGCGAACCAGGTGATCGCCGCGATCGCGTCATGCTCGAGCGTCAGCACGATCAGTCCGTAGGGACGGGCGATCGCCGCCTGCGCGTCGGGTAGGTAGCAGCCGAAGGCCGGCTGGGTGTTGGCCCGGATGGGCACGACGCGCAGCGGTCCGCCTCGGAGGTCCGCGCGGTGGCGAAGGAAGTCGGCGATCGGGCCGTGTCCCTGGTATTCGAGCGGCTGGGGCGGCATCGTGAGCAGGGCGTCGTCGGTGAGCAGCGCGATGACGTCGTCGACGTCGCCGCTCTGCACGGCTTCGGCGAAGCGCCCCACCAGCCGGCGCTCCAGGGCCGAGTTCGGCCGCGGCGCGCGATCGCGGTCGCGGGCCGACAGCCTCGCTTCGAGGGACGCCCGAGCGCGCTGGAGAGCGCCCTTGACCGAGGCCTCGCCGGTGTCGAGCATGTCCGCGACCTCTGCGGTGTTGAAGCCGAGCACGTCGCGCAGCACGAGCGCCGCGCGCTGGCGGGGCGGCAGGGCCTGGAGGCCGACGATGAACGCGAGCTCGATCGACTCCCTGGCCTCGTAGCGGGGCTCGGGCCCCGGGGAGCGGTCCGGGATCTCCCCGAGCAGGAGGTCGGGGTAGGGCTCGAGCCACATCGGCTCGGTCCGGCGGGTGGGCTCAGGCGGCTCAACGATGGCTTGTCGCTCCTGCGGTCGGCGCGACCGGGCACGCAGCGCGTTCAGGCAGCCGTTCGTCGCGATCCGGTAGAGCCAGGTGCGCACGGAGGCGCGGCCCTCGAATGCATCGAGGCCGCGCCAGGCCGCCAGCAGCGTCTCCTGCACCAGATCCTCGGCGTCCTGCGTCGAACCGAGGATGCGGTAGCAGTGCAGCTGCAGCTCGCGCCGGTGGGGATCGGTGATCTCGCGGAACGCGTTCTCGTCCCCCGTGCGTGCCCGGGCGAGCGCGTCGCGTGTCACCAGCTCCTCGCATCCGGGCGTCCCGTCGGTGCCATCACCAGAGAGGACACCAGCTCGGCGCCGAACGGACCGGCCGTTCCGTTCTCGCCGCCGCCGGTGTCTGAACGGACATGGACCCCGAAACAGGAGGACTCGCAATGAACATGCCGCCGATCGTCTCGCCGCAGGAGTGGGAGGCCGCGCGCGAGCAGCTGCTGGTGGAGGAGAAGGAGCTGACGCGCGCCCGCGACGCGCTGGCCGCCAAGCGGCGACGGATGCCGAGGATGGCGGTCGAGAAGCACTACGAATTCGAGGGGCCCGCCGGCAAGGCGAGCCTGCTCGACCTGTTCGAGGGGCGCCGTCAGCTGATCGTCTACCGCTACTTCTTCGAGCCCGGCGTATGGGGCTGGCCCGAGACCGGCTGCCGCGGCTGCTCCATGATCGCCGATCAGGTCGGCGGCCTGGCCCATCTGAACGCCCGCGACACCACGCTGGCGTTCGTGTCGCGCGCCCCGCAGCCAGACATCGAGCGCTGGAGGGCGCGGATGGGCTGGGAGATCCCGTGGTACACGCTCATCGACGACTTCGACGCCGACTTCGGCGTGCACGAGTGGCACGGCACCAACGCCTTCTTCCGCGACGACGAGCGGATCTTCCGCACCTACTTCGTCAACGGGCGCGGCGACGAGGCGATGGGCACGCACTGGAGCTACCTCGACATCACCGCGCTCGGGCGCCAGGAGGAGTGGGAGGACTCGCCCGAGGGATACCCGCAGACCCCGCCCTATGGATGGTGGAACCTCCACGACGAGTACGACCAGCCGACCGTCTTCGAGCCGGCCCTCTCGGACGCCGCCGCCTCGCAGCGCGGCTCGAGGAGCCAACGCGCGTGATCGCTCACGTGCTCGTGACCGCTCACGTGGGCGGCGTGCCGGTGGAGGAGCTCCTGCCGTCGGTCACCGGCGCCGGGGCCTCCTTGCTGCTGGCGCGCGCGTGGCTGACGCTGCACCTGCGACGCCGACGGGAGTCCGGGAGGCGATGGACAGCGCGCCGCATGCTTCACTAGCCCGCGTGATCGCGCGCGAGAAGGCCATCGAGGCGCTCAGCTCAGAGCCCTTCGACGTCCTGGTGATCGGCGGCGGCATCACCGGCGCCGGCGTGGCTCTGGACGCCGCCAGCCGCGGCTACTCGGTCGCGCTGGTCGAGAAGGACGACTACGCCTCGGGCACGAGCAGCCGCTCGAGCAAGCTCGTGCACGGCGGCCTGCGCTACCTGCAGCAGTTCGACCTCGGACTGGTCCGCGAGGCGCTGCTCGAGCGCCAGCTCATGGTCGCGCTCGCGCCCCATCTCGTGCGCCCGCTGAAGATGGTCGTGCCGGCCTTCGAGGGCGCGCGGCCGGACCGGATCGTCGGCATGGGCCTGAACATGTACGACGTGCTCTCGCTCGACCGCCGGCGCCGGCGTCGCCGGCGGCGCGGGGGAGGGGAGGACGGAGAGAACAACGACGGGGCGGTCGAATGGAGCCCCGAGCGCCACCGCACGATCAGCGGCGAGGAGGTCGTCGAGCTGCTGCCGGCGCTCGCGTCGCGCGAGCCGAGCGCGGGCTATTTGTTCTACGACTGCCAGACCGACGACGTGCGCCTGGTTCTCACCGTGCTGGGCGAGGCCGAGCGCTTCGGCGCGATCTGCGCGAACCGGCTCGAGGTCGTCGAGCTCGTCCACGACGAGGCCGGGCGCGTCGCGGCCGGCGTGGTGGTCGAGGATCGCGAGCAGGGCGGTCGCTTCACGATCCAGGCCGCCAACGTCGTGAACGCGACCGGGGTGTGGGCCGACCGCATCCGCCCCGAGGAGCTCCACGACGAGGCCGAGGTCCCGACGATCCGGCCCAGCCGCGGCACGCACGTGACGCTTGCCCGCGAGCGCCTGCCGCTCGACGCCGGCGCGATCCTCCCCGCCGGCGAGGGGCGCACTGTCTTCGCCCTGCCCTGGCTGGGGTCGACCCTGCTCGGGACGACCGACAACGACTACGACGGCGACATCGATGACGTGCGCCCGGCGCGCGACGACGCGGACTACCTGCTGGGCGCCGCCGGGAGCTTCTTCGAGACCGACCTGCGCGACGAGGACGTCACCGGCGCCTACGCCGGCGTGCGGCCGCTGATCTCGCGCACCGACGCCAAGAAGTCCGTCGACATCTCGCGCAAGGCCGAGCTGTACGAGACCTCGAGCGGGCTCATCACCATCACCGGCGGCAAGCTCACCACCTGGCGGCGGATGGCGAAGATGGCCGTGGACCGCCTGGTCGAGCGCGAGGATCGCGAGGCGCCGTGCCGGACGCAGGAGATCCCGCTGGGGCTGGCCGTCGACGTCGACGAGCTGCCCACGGTCGAGGGGGTGCCCGCGGAATCGCGCGCCGCGCTGGCCGCCCGCTACGGCCACGCCGCCCACGACGTGCTCGCGCTCGCCGCCGAGCGCGGCGAGCTCGCCCAGCCGATCGTGCCGGGGCACCCCGACCTGCTCGCCGAGGCGGTGTTCGCCGGCCGGCGCGAGCAGGCTCGCAGCGCCGCCGACGTGCTCCTGCGCCGCACGCGCCTGGGGCTTCTGGCGGCGCGCGAGCTGACCGCTCCCGGCCCCGGAGCGCCCGAGCGCGTGGCGGCCGCGCTGGGCGCCGAGCGTGGCTGGGACGAGCAGCGCGTGGCTGCCGAGGCGCAGCGCTTCCGCGACGTCGCGCGCGAGCAGCACCTCGTGCAGCCCGCCGCCGAGCCGGCGCCGGCGGAGGACGATGCCCCGCCGACCCCGGTACCCGCCGGGGGCGACGCCCCTGTCGGGCAGGATCCGTAACTTTCCGCTCCCTCCCCGGTTGGAATCCATCGTGCGCGCGTGCATCCTCGTCCTGCTGCTCGCGGCTCCGGCGCTGCTGATCGCGGCGCCGGTCGCCGGCGCGGCCTACTTTCCCGGCGACGTGATCGACCCGGGCCCCGGCGTCTCCGCGGTCGAGAGCGCAGACCTGGCCTCCGACGGGACCGGCGGCGTCGCCTACCTGCGCACCGACGGCGGCGTCGACCACCTGTTCGTCGCGCGGTTGCTGAATGGGCGCCTCGGCGCGGGCGAGCGCGTCGACACGGGTGTGCCGGAGGCGGCCTCGAACGCCGGTCTGGTGGGGATCGACGGCGGCCGGCTGACCGTGGTGTGGAACGCCGGCGGGCGCCTGATGGCCAGCTCGCGCGCGGCCGGCGACGGCGCCTGGGCTCCCGCCGCCACGATCTACGATCAGCGCGCGGCGGGCAGGAACGTCACCAACGTCTCCTTCGACGCGAGCATCAACGGCGTGCCCTACGCGGCGTTCACCACCACGGGCGGCGGCGTGAGCGCCGACGTGCGCTCGGCGCGGATGGTCGGCGGGGCGTGGGTCGTGGACTCCAGGCCGCTCGACGTCAACCCGGCCGCCAACGCCGGCGACGGCCCGCTCAAGCGCCCCGACGTGGCCGCGAACGACGAGGGCACGTCGTTCGTGGTCTGGGGCGAGACGGGGTCTGACGGCCGCAGCCACGTCTTCGGCCGCCGCGTGACGCGCAGCGGGGTCGCGAGCACGGTGCGCGAGATCAGCGTTCCGTCGCTCGACGGGCGTCCCGGGGTGGGCGCCGACAGCGCCGAGATGAGCCAGGAGTTCGACTCGAGCTACGGCTGGGTCGTGTTCCGCGAGCGCTTCGCCGACGGCTCCACGACGCGCAGCCGCACGATCGCGCGCCGGCTCGTGGCCTCGGACTTCGACCCGCCGGTGACCATCGACGGGCTCGGCTTCCCGGCCGGCGATGGCAGCGCGACGCCGCGGATCAGCATCGACGGCCGCGGTCGCGGCCTGGCGACCTCGGTACGCGACGCCTCGTTCGCGACCGTCGGCGCCCTGATCCGGGACGACGTCGTGCAGCCTCCGGCGCGGCTGGACTCGCTGCCCAACGCGGCGACGTCGTATGCCGTCCCTTCCGCCGCCGAGGGCGGCGACGCGGCGCTGGCCTGGCAGCGGACCCCCGCGCCGGGCCTGCCGGCCGAGATCCGCGCGCGGACCTACGACAACGCGGCCTTCGGCCCCGAGGCGTTGCTCTCGCGGCCGCAGCTCGGAAGCGCGGACGCCGGCCGCGGGCTGGTCGCGGCCTCAGACCGCCCCGGGAACACGATCGTGGCCTTCGTCCAGGGCGCGGCCGGGGCCCGCAAGCTCGTGGTCGCGGTGGACGATCGGCCCCCGAGCACTCCGCGCCTGCGTCGCTTCGGCGGGTCGAGCGACGAGTGGCTTCGCGACACCCGGCCCACGCTGTCGTGGTCGTCGGCCCCCGACCAGTGGGGCGCGCTCACCTATCAGGTGTTCGCGGGGCCGGTCCTGATCGACACGACGACGGCGACGAGCTTCAGGCCGCCGGGCAACCTTCCCGACGGCGATTATCCCCTGCGCGTCGCCGCGGTCGATCAGCGCCAGCAGCGCACGCTCGGGCCCGTCCGCGACGCCAAGGTCGACACGACCAAGCCGACCGGCACGGTCAAGGCGACGCGCGCGGTCATCAGCCGCAGGATGCGGCTGAAGCTCAAGATCGCGGACCTCGGGCCGGCGCCTGCGCCGGGGGCGGCCCGGGTCGCGGGCTCGGGTGTCGTGCGGGTCAAGGTCGACTTCGGCGACCGCTCGCGGCGCACGGCCAAGCGCAGCACCGAGACGCTCGAGCGGCTCAAGGTCTCGCACGTCTATCGCCGGACGGGCTCGTTCAGGGTCACCGTGCGGCTCTACGACCGGGCCGGCAACGCGACCAAGGTCAAGACCGTCGTGAAGGTGACGCGGAGGTAGTGGCGCCCGCGCCGGTGCTGCGCGTCCGGGGCCGGACGCTCTCGCTCGGCTCGGGCCCGCTGCTGATGGGCATCGTCAACGCGACGCCCGACTCGTTCTCCGATCCGGGCGAGCTGCCGACGCTCTCCGCGCGCGTGGAGCGCGCCGCGCGGCTGGTCGAGGAGGGGGCGGCGATCGTCGACGTAGGGGGCGAGACCGCCGCCGTGCACCGCCCGGCGGTCGCCGTCGCAGAGGAGCTCGAGCGCGTCGTGCCGGTCGTCGAGGCGGTGGCCCGGAGGCTGGACGTGGTCGTGTCGGTCGACACCTACAAGCCCGAGGTGGCCGCCGCGGCGATCGACGCGGGGGCGGCGATCGTCAACGACGTCAGCGGGCTGGCGGACCCCGGGCTGGCCGACGTGTGCGCGCGCACGGGCGCTGCGCTGGTCGTCATGCACACGCGCGCGCAGCCGAAGGAGAAGGTGCTCGACCACCCGTATCCGGGCGACGATGTCGCCGCCGACGTGGAGGGCTTCCTGCGCGAGCGATTGTCGCTGGCCGCGGCGCGGGGGGTCGCGTCCGAGCAGACGATTCTCGATCCTGGCCCCGACTTCGGGAAGACGCCGGCCCAGACGGTCGCCGCGCTGCGCTCGCTGGAGCGCCTGCACCCGCTCGGCCGTCCGCTGCTGCTGGCCGTCTCGCGCAAGGACTTCATCGGCGCGATCGTCGGACGCGGTCCGCGCGAGCGGCTCGCGGGGACGCTGGCCGCGGTGGGGGAGGGCGTCGACGCCGGCGCGCACATCCTCCGCGTCCACGACGTTCGCGAGGTCGCGGACTTCGTGGCGGTGCGGGCGACGCTGCGCGGGGAGCGCTCGTTGGGGGCGGACGCGCGCCTCCCTGACGAGCTGCGCCGCGAGCCGGCGCCCTGAGCCGCTACTCTGCCCGCCGAGTCGCCGGCCGCTGACCGTCAACGCGGCCGGACGCCAACCGACACCGACGAAGGGAGCCCCCACATGTCCGTCCTCGGCCGCTCAGAGCTCGAGCGCAGCCCGCTCGCCGACCTGCACATGATCGCCTCGGAGCTGGGGATCGACGGCTATCGCCGGCTGCGCAAGGCCGACCTGATCGCCGCGATCCTCGAGCGGCAGGGGGGAGAGGAGGACGGCGATGGTGACGATGCGTCCTCCGAGCCCGCTCCCGCGGCCCAGCCGCGCCGCTCGCGCGGCGGGCGGCGCAGGCGGGGCCCCGCGCGCGACGCCGACCCGGGCGACGAGCGGGCGGATGAGAGCTCGAAGGAGGACGGGTCGAGCGACGAGGCGCCCGCCTCGCGCGAGCCGGCCGCTTCCCGCGAGGAGGCGCCCGACCGGTCCGTGGAGGGCGTGGTCGAGGTCCTCAGCGGCGGCTCGGGCTTCGTGCGCGTCAGCCCGCCCGAGCCCTCGGAGGAGGACGTCTACGTGTCGGCCGCCCAGGTTCGCCGCTGCGACCTCGTCAGCGGCGACACGGTCACCGGGCCGGTGCGGGCGCCGCGGCGCTCCGAGCGCCATCCGTCGCTGATCCGTGTCGACACCATCAACGGCGTGCCGGCCGACGAGGTCGCGGCGGGGACGCCGTTCGACGAGCTTCCGGCCGGCTACCCGAGCGAGCGCTTCGCGCTGGGCGGTGAGGACCCGACGGTCAAGGCGATCGAATGGCTCACGCCCTTCGGCCGCGGCTCGCGGGTGACGATCACCGGCCCGGCGCGGGCCGGCAAGACCGAGGCGCTGCGACGGGTGGCCGGGGCGCTTTCGGGCGTCGAGGGCCTGTCGCTGTCGGTGGTTCTCGCCGGGGTGCGGCCCGAGGAGGTGAGCGTGTGGCGAGAGGGTCCGGTCGAGCCGGCCGCCGCCGTGACGTTCGCGGCCTCGGCGGACTCGCAGTCCCAGGCCGTGGAGCGCGTGGTCGACCAGGCGCGGCGCGTGGCCGCTCGCGGCGGCGACGCGGTGGTGCTCGTCGACGCCCTCGATGGACTGCATCCGCACGCGGCGCGCAAGGCGCTGGCCGCCGCCCGCAACATCGTCGATGGCGGCTCGCTCACGATCGTGGCGACGGCCTCCGCGCCGCTGGGCGGCGAGACGACCGTCATCGCGCTCGACGCGGCGCTGACCAGCACCGGCCGCTTCCCTGCCCTGGACCTCGGCGAGAGCGGCACCGTGCGCCCGGAGCTGCTGGTGGGGGAGGCCGGAGCCGAGGCCATAGCACGCGCGCGAGCCGAGGCGATGGGCTCTTAGAGCCCGTTTCACAACGATTCGGCACGCCCATCGCCGGCCATCCGCGGCGCCGGATCGCCACCCGCAATGCTCGCAATGGCGCTGCCATTGCTGCGCTTGCGTGCGGCGCCCGGCATCCACGGCTGACCGCCGCTGGTCGGGCCGCCTGTTATGAAACGAACTCTTAGCGCGGAAGGTCCGCTAGCGCGGCACGTACGCGACCCGGCCCCACGACGGCTCGGGCGACAGCTCGATCGCCTCGCCGCCGCGGTCGGGCTGGATGTAGGCGAAGGTCTGCGACTCGGCCTGGTAGGACACGTCGAGCTCGCCCTCCTTGACGCGCTGGTCCAGCCAGGCGCTGCGGAAGATCAGCCGCCGCAGCCAGTGCACGAGCGAGCGGTCCGCCGGACCGACGAGCTCGGGCCAGCAGTCGTTGACGTGGTCTCCCAGCGCGCTCGCGGGATCGTGCACCTCGCCGTTGACGACCAGGTTCACGAGGTCCTCGCGCTCGGGGTCGTCGAGGCGGCCGCCGACGAAGCCGAGCTTGATCGCGGCCTGCTCGCAGCGCTCGGTGAAGTCACGCTCGTTGAAGGTGAAGCGCAGCTCGCCGTACTCGAGCACGAAGTCCTCACCGGAGTTGTAGTTTCCGCGACGGCTCATCCCATGTTGCGCCCCGGAAACCCCGCGGGGGCGTCGGCATCCTACGGCCGGATCCTCCCGCGCAGAGAGGGCTGCAAGCGATGTTTCAGCTCCCGGCGGAGGCCGCTCCGCCCCAGCCACCCACCTGATCGGGCCGCTTCGAAAGGGGGGGGCGAATGTCTGCCCCTCGGGAGCTAGGAGGGAGCATGGACGACGAGCGCGCGACGATCCTGATCGTCGAGGACGACGCGGCGACCAGGAGCTTCCTCGCCGACAACCTGTGCGCCGACGGTTACGAGCCGCTGACGGCCGACTGCGCGCGCGACGGGCTGCGACTGCTCCAGACCAAGTACCCCGACCTCGCGATCATCGACGTGGTCCTGCCCGACGGCTCCGGCCTGGACCTGATCCGGACGGTCCGCGGCGCCGACGGGCTCGCCAGCCGCGTCGACCCGCGCGTGCCGCTCGTCGCGGTCAGCGGCCGCGGCGGCGAGCTCGACCGGATCCGCGGCTTCGAGCGCGGCGCCGACGACTACGTCTGCAAGCCGTTCTCCTACGGCGAGCTTCGCGCGCGGCTGGCTGCCCTGCTGCGCCGGGCCGACGGGCGTCCGGGCGCGGGGCGCCTGCGGGTCGGGCCGCTCGAGATCGACCCTCCTTCTCGTGAGGTGCGCCTGCGCGGAGAGAGGGTCGAGCTGTCGCAGAAGGAGTATGCGTTGCTGCGGGCGCTCGCCGCCGAGCCGACGCGGGTGTGGACCAAGGACGAGCTCCTCCGCACGGTGTGGGGCTACCGCTCGATGGGCTCCACGCGCACGCTCGACTCGCATGCCTGCCGGCTGCGTCACAAGCTCGGTCGCCAGGGCGACGCCTTCGTCGTGAACGTGTGGGGAGTCGGGTACCGGCTGGTCGACGGGCCGGTGCCCGACTCCCCACCGGATGGCGACGGGAGGGCGGCGGACGCGGCATGAGCGCGGGGACGTCCATCGCGCTGCTGGGATGGCTGGTGGCGATGGCCGCCGCCGCCGTGGCGGCCGCGCTCTGGCGCGAGCTCGGCCGCCGCGCCGAGCTCATCGCGCGGGCGCTGCACGAGGTCCGGCGCCCGCTGACCGCAGCCCGGCTCGGGCTGCACGGGCTGGGGGAGGGCGACCGCGAGGCCGAGGAGCGCGCGCTCGCCGTGGATCACGAGCTGCGCCGCGTCGCGTTCTCGCTCGAGGACCTCGACCGGGCGCGCGAGGGAGCGGCGCCGCCCGACTCGCTCGAGCCGATAGAGCTCAGTGAGCTGCTGCAGGAGGCCGCGGTGGCCTGGACGCCGGTGGCGAAGGCGTTCGGCGCCGAGGTTCGAGTGCTCGCGCCCCGGCGGGTCGCGATGCTGCGCGGCGATCGCATGCGCCTGACACAGGCCTGCGGAAACCTGCTCGCCAACGCCATCGAGCACGCGGGCGGGCGGATCGAGCTGCGCGGGCGCGCGCTGGGAGCACGCGTGCGGATCGAGGTGATCGACGAGGGCCCCGGCCTCCCGGCGCCGGTGGCCCAGCTGGCACGCGGAGGGCGCTCCGGCCGCGGCCGCCGCGGGCGCGGGCTCGCGATCGCATCCGAGATAGCAGCCCGCCACGGCGGCACGCTCGCCTCCGCGCCGGCGGCCAGGGGAGCCCGTGTCGCCCTCGAGCTCCCGGCCGTGGGGACCGGAGCGGCGACGGGGAGGCCGGCGTGACCCGACGCCGCCGCGGCATCCTGCTCCTCGGCCTCGCGCTGCTGCTCGGCGGGCTGGCCGCTTCGGACGTGGCGCGGCGCGAGTCCGCGCTCCACCGCGAGCTGGGGCCGCTGATCCCGGTCGTCGTCGCCCGTACGGAGCTTCCCAAGGGGGCGCGGCTCACGCAGGCGCGTGTGGCCGTGCGGCGCCTGCCTTCGCGCTTCGTATCTCCCGGGGCCTTCTCGTCGCCGGCCGAGCTGGCCGGGTTGCGGACGGCGATCGCGATCCCCGCCGGCGGCTTCCTCTCGGCCACCGCGCTCGACGACGGGTCGCCCGAGCCGTCCGGCCCGCCGATCCGCCCCGGCGAGCGGATCGCCGAGGTGGTGGCCGCCGGGCGCCCCGACCTCGTCGTCCCCGGCGCGCGCGTGGACGTGCTCGTTAGCCGCGACCAGGGCGACGGAGCCCAGGGCAGGACCGTGCTCGCGCTCGAGGACGTCGAGGTCCTGGCCGCCGCGCCGGCGCAGGCCACGACGGGCGACAGCGGAACGGACGGCGGAGGTGGGGGCGGCGCCGGCGGCGGCGCGCAGCGCGTCGCGGCCTCGCTGCGCGTGACGCTTCGCCAGGCCGTGTACCTGGCCGCGGCCCAGAGCTTCGCGCGCGAGCTGCGCCTGCTCCCCAGAGCGGCGGGCGACCGCGCGCGCGGCGACGAGGGCCTCGCGGTGGACCAGTCGCTGTCCTGAGCCCGCGCCCATCCCCGCGCCGGCGGCCGAACGGTGAGAATGCCGGTGTGCGCGTCGCCGTCGTCGGCCATACCGAATGGGTGCGCTTCGTCCAGGTCCCGCGCGTCCCGCGCTCGGGGGAGATAGTCCACGCCTCGGCGTCCTGGGAGGACGCCGGAGGCGGCGGCGCGGTTGCGGCCATGCAGCTCCTGCGCCTCGCCGGCCAGTCCAGCTTCTTCACCGCCCTAGGCGACGACGCCCACGGCCGGGCGGCGCTGCACCGGCTCGAGGAGCTCGGCGTGACGGTGCACGCGGCCTGGCGCGCCGAGCCCCAGCGCCTCGGCTTCACCTTCCTCGACCGCGAGGGCGAGCGAACCATCACGGTCATCGGCCCAAGGCATGCGCCGCACGGGAGCGACGACCTGCCCTGGGAGGAACTGGCCGACATGGACGCCGTGTACTTCACCGCCGGCGACGCCACCGCGCTGCGCCGGGCGCGCCAGGCGCGGGCGCTCGTCGCCACCCCACGGGCACGCGAGGCGCTCGCGGCGGGCGGCGTCCAGCTCGACGCCCTCGTGCGCAGCGGCTCCGACGCCGGCGAGGACGTGGACCCCGAGGCCCTGAACCCGCCGCCACGCCTCGACGTCGTCACCGAGGGCGCGCGCGGCGGCCACTGGACCGCGGCCGAAGGCCTGACCGGGCGCTGGGCCGCGGCCCCGCTGCCCGGCCCGGTCGCCGACGCGTACGGCTGCGGGGACTCGTTCGCCGCCTGTGTCGCCTACGGCCTGGGAGCGGGATCGTCGGTCGACGAGGCGCTCGCGCTCGCGGCGCGCTGCGGCGCGTCGTGCATGACCGGCGTAGGGCCGTACGCGGCCCAGCTCTCGCTCGCCCCGCCCGCGTAGGCGGCTTCCCGGCCGGGCGCTGCGCGCTCGTCCACCAGGCACACGGCGATCACGACGAGCGTCAGGACCACGGCGACCGCGACCGCCGGCAGCGCCGGCACCGCGAGCGCCGCCAGGAGCGCGGCGGCCGTGACGCGCGCGACCAGCGCCGCGCGCGGCGGTCCGGGAACCGTCGCGTGCTGGATCGCGGCGAGCGCGAGCAGCGCGACCGCCAGCCCCCCGCACAGCAGGCCGCGGTCGACGATCGCCAGCGAGCTCCGCTCGGCGTGCTCGATTGCCAGCTCGACTCCGACCGCGACCGCGATCAGCGCCATCAGCAGCGGGATGTGCGCGTAGATGAACGTCAGGTTCTCGCGGATGTGCTCGCGAAGCCCGATGCCCTCGATGCGGTCGAAGTACAGCCACCACAGCGCACAGGTCGCGGCGAAGCACAGTCCCGCGGTCAGCGCGGAGCGGACGGCCCACTCCTGGTGGGCCACACCCAGGGCGGTCACGACCACCGCCTCGCCGAACACGATGATCGTGAACAGGCCGAAGCGTTCGGGGACGTGCGAGGCGTGGACGGGCATCTGGTCCCACGCGACAGGACCGAAGACCGGCACGGCCATCTCGGCGGCGACGCCCACACCCCACAACACGTAGCGCGGCGTTCCGTCGACGACCAGCGAGGCGGCCCAGCACGCCGCTCCGAACCCGTAGGCGCCGACGCACCACGCGCAGAAGCTGCGCGCCGCGGGCACGTGGCGCCGGGCGCGCTCGTAGAGGGCGATGATGCACGCGCGGATGCACAGGAAGGCCAGCACCAGGCCGCTCGAGGCGGCGGGCAGGCTGACGGCGAACGCGGCGACCCCCAGCATCGCCGCGAACATGACGAGCCTGAAGATCAGGTCGTCGGTGTCGAACTGGTCCGCGTAGAACGCAAAGTTCAGGCGGGACCCACGGCGTAGGGCCGAGTTTGGCTCTAGAGCGTCGGTCGTCAACCCGTCAGGACCCGTATCGACCCGCTGGACCGGAGGTCGATTGCAGCGCGATTGCAGCGCAGGGGAACCGGCCCTCGGCGCCCCGGAACAGACCGCCCCGGTTTTTACCCTCCGCCCGGTGCCCAAGTACTTCTGCCACCACTGCGGAGGAGACCACCGCGCCGGCCAGTGCCCCACGCGCCCGCACCGGCACAGCCCCGGCTGGCGCCAGCGCGAGCGCCGCATCCTCGAACGCGACGGCTACCGCTGCCGCTACTGCGGCGACCGAGCCACGGGAGTCGACCACCTCCAACCCCTAGCCCGTGGCGGCACCGACGACCCGGACAACCTCGCCGCGTGTTGCCCGCGCTGCAACCGTGACAAGTCCGACCGCACCGAACACGAGTACCGCGCCGCGTGAGATAGGGGGGCCGGGCCGCGTCGAAGACGCGCGGCCCATCCGTCACCTCGCCAACTCGCCGCGAAAAAAACCGTCAAACACTGTGAGGCTCGCACCGCACTCTCCGAGGCATGGGCGAGAATGGATCGGGGAGCGATTTCGGGGCTCGGCGAACGCCGCGCGGCCCCAGGGATGGAGTGCCTGCGGGAATGCGACGCGACGAAAGTGAGCGCGCCGGCTCGCGCGACCTGGTCTTGGGCACGGTGCACAAGAACGCGAGCGGGCTGCTCGGCCTTGCTCGCCGTCACTCGCTCTGCAGCACGGCGCAAATGCACACGACGTCTTGCCAGGCGGGATTGGGCTCAGTTCCTGTCGGCTTTCTCTTAGGCGCTGGTCAGCCTGATGCAGCGGCGCAGAGCGCGGCGCTTGAGGTTGCCCTTGCCGTACTTGGCGCGGAACGCTGGGCGGCCGATCTTGGCGCGCTCGGCGACGCACGCTTGGCGGGCCTGGCGTTTGACGAACGCGATGCACCGCCCCTGGTTCTTGAAGCCGGAGAAGTCGCGCCAGCCGCCGCGCTTGCACTGCCGCTTCGAGGTCGGGACCGGCGGGGCCGGCGTGGTGATCCGCCCGATCTTGTTGCCGACCTCTTCGGTGAACCACATAGCGCCATCGGGCCCCGCAGTGATCGCCAATGGGTTGCTCCGTGCGCTCGGAACATCGAACTCGGTGATGGCGCCGTCGGTGGTGATGCGGCCGATCTTGTTGGCTTCGGTGAACCACAGTGCGCCGTCAGGGCCGGCGGCAATCCCGCGGGGGAAACTTGCGGCGGTCGGGATGGGAAACTCGGTGACGCTGCCCGCGGGGGTGATCCGCCCAATCTTGTTGGCCCGCTGCTCGGTGAACCAAAGCGCGCCGTCCGGTCCAGTGGCGATGCCTTGCGGGCTGCTGCCCGGAAGCAGCGGAAATCTCGTGATAGCGCCGTCAGTGGTGATCTGCCCGATCTCGTCGTAGTTGACCCCTTCCGTGAACCACAGCGCGCCATCAGGGCCCACAGCGATATCGCCACCACCATAGTTCGGCAGTCCGACTGGGAACTCGGTGATAGCGCCGGCGGTAGTGATCTTTGAAATCCTCTCGCTCTGGGTGAACCACAGCGCGCCGTCGGGCCCTGCGGTGATCCCGGCCGGGACGCTGCCGGTTAGCAGCGGGAACCCTGTGATGGCGCCGGCCGTAGTGATCCGCCGGATCTCGAAGTTGTCGCTGAACCACAGCGCGCCGTCGGGCCCCGCAGCGATGGCGACCGGGTTGCTGGGCACAGGGGGGAGGAACTCGGTAATGGTCCCGGCGGTGGTGATCCGGCCGACCTTATGGCCCTCGAATTCGGTGAACCACAGCGCGCCGTCGGGCCCTGCGGCGATGTCGTTTGGGATGCTGTTGGCGGTGGGGATGGCGAACTCCGTCACCGTCACAGCATCCGCAGGCGCCGCGCAGGCCACCGCCCCCAGCACCACCAGCGTCGCCGCCCATACCACTCCGCGCCGCACGATCGCCAGCATGCAAGCCACCTCCTCCTAAAGCCCCTCAGGACCGGGGCACGTCAACCCCTCGATGCACCGCGCTCGATGCAGCGGAACCTGACACAACCCTACTCCCAGCCCGCGCACCCGGCTACCGGGGCTGACCCTAGGCTTTTCGCGCCGCCTCCGACTGCAGGTCATCGAGCGCTCAGACGTTGCGCCGAGTCTCGCCATGCGCGGACGATGCACATGACGCCTACCAGCGGGCGCTGGAGATCTTCCTGCGCCGCGCTGACACCGTCGAGTCCGAGACCGCGCTCGCATGGCTCCGGACAGTCGTCAAGCACGAGGCGATGGCGGTCCGCCGATCGCGCCTGCAGCTCGTGGGCGGCGAGGAGGTCGACCTCGACCTGCAGGAGGCGACCACACCAACGCCCGACGAGCAGGTTGCGAGCTTCGAGCGCCTGACGGCCTCGGCGGAAGCGCTCCAACGCCTTAAGCCGCAGGAGGTCCGGGCTTTGTGGCTGAAGGCGCAGGGCCTCACCTACCAGGAGATCGGCGAGGTCACCGGCTGGTCGTACACGAATACCTGGCTACCGATAGACACCTCGGGCGAACCGCCGCTTGAGTGACCGCCGACTGCGTACCCGTGAAGACCGGATCCCGGCCGGCCAAGAAGCCGAGGGGCATCGGCTTGATCCGGCTGATGCGCCGGCCGCAACGGTGCGCGTCGTGACTTTCAGCCGACTAGTATCGGGCGCGTGCCGGCGTCATTGCGTGCGGTGGCTCTCACCGCGGCGGCCGGGATGGCCGCGGTCATACTTGCGGGCTGCGACTCCGGGGAGGATCAGGAGTCGCCGGCCCGACCCAGGAGCGTCGTGCGCCTGGAGTTTTTCCGTACGCCGTCCGGCAACATTGGCTGCGCGATGGTGGAGGGGATCGCGCGGTGCGATATCCGCCGGCGCGAGTGGTCGCCTCCACCGCGCCCCGCAAGCTGTGAACTTGACTGGGGCCAGGGCATCAGGGTCAACAACACCGGCGCGGCCGGCTTCGTGTGCGCCGGTGATACCCCCTTCGATCCGAACGCTCCCGTGCTGACGTACGGCCGTACCTCCCAGATCGGGCAGCTGCGATGCGCGAGCCGCAAAGAAGGGGTGACCTGCAGCAACAGTGAGGGCCGCGGGTTCTTCCTCGGCCGCGATCGCTATCGACTGTTTTGACGCTCCCTCGCATCGCCCGACCGGTGGAGTCGGCAGGGATGCCGGACAGTCGGGCGTGATGCCGGCACGGCTACCGGCCGGGGAGCGCGTTGGCCCGTACATCGTAGAGCGCTTTCTGGGCGCGCGAGGGTGGGCGTCGATGTACCAGGCGCACGCAGGGGCGCCGGACCGACCCGTTGTGCTCAGGGTCTATGACCATCCAGGGGTCTCACGAGAGGAGACTCTGGTCTCTCTGCGCGTGCTCTCCCGGGTGGATCACCAGCACCTGCTTCCCCTGTGTGGCGTGGGCTCCCACGCCGGCTACGCCTTCGGTGCCTTTCCGCTGTTGGAGGAACCGACGCTGAGCGAGGTCCTGCGTCTCGAAGGACCGCTGGAGGTGAATCGAGCGGTGGCCGTCTGCAACGACATTGCCGGAGTGCTCGCCGCGTTCGAAGCACAGGGCGTCGTGTACCGCGACCTCAGCTCTTCCACCGTGTCCCTCGCAAGGCGCGGAGAGCGCGGCGACTACCACATATGGCTGCCCCCGCCTGACATCGTCGTGAGGACCGGCGAGCCCACCGCCGAGGGCGGTTCCTGGCCCGCCATCTTCGACTACCTGACGCCCGAGGAGCTAAGCGGCGAGGGAGTGGACGCGCGCACCGACGTCTATGCGCTAGGCACGCTGTTCTTCGAGTGCGTGACCGGCCAGCCGCCCTTCCCTTACAGCGGGGTTACAGCGCAGTTCCTCGCCCACCTCAGGGAGCCTCCACCGAAGCCCACGCAGGAGCGACCCGAGCTTCCCACGGCGGTGGATCACATCGTCGTTCGCGCCATGGCCAAGGAACCGGCTGATCGCTTCTCCGGCCCAGGGCAGTTCGCTAGCGAACTTCGCGCGCTTCGGGGCGAGCGAGGCTCTTCCGGCTGACCTCGGCGGCCGTCCCGGCGTGCAGCTCAGACCGAAGACTGCAGTCGTCTCGTGCTGAACTCGCGCTGAGTCGCTGTGCGCGGACGATGCACATGACGCTTACCAGCGGGCGCTGGAGATCTTCCTCCGTCGCGCCGACACCGTCGACCCCGAGACCGCGCTCGCATGGCTGCGGACGGTTGTCAGCCATACTTTCGACCCTGGCCCGGCGACTCTCTTCGCCGTGTCGGTCGGATGGATCCGTGGTCTGGGCGACTTGGTACTCGGGCCTCAGGGGCAGCGCGCAGGCTGTGAGAATGTGGTGGTACGGGCGGAGGCCGAATCGAGGGCTCGCTGCCGGTTGCCGCGAGCCGAAAGAGCCGAATTCGGACGATTAGCCGCGTAATCCGCCGGTTGACTCCAACGGTCAACCGCAGTTTGGACGAGACCGCTGCCGACGCGCGGGCTGCTTTGAGGCCGTGCTGGAGCGGGCCTCCGCACCTGTGTCGTCTAGCCGGTATCCAGAAGAAGTCCCACCGCTTTTCGGAATGGGAGTAGCCTGAGCTTTCGATAAGCCTCGCAGCGCAGCGTATTCGGCTTCGCCGAGTCCCCGCTGGGTCGCGTGAGGCGCCCGGCGGGGCTGGCCGGCGGCCTCACCTTCTGGTTCGTGCTCTTGGCATCCACCCCAGCGGTGGCGTCACGCCGTCCATGAACGTCACACCGGGCCAGAGCCTGACAGTCCCGGCGTCCTCTGGCTTCGAGGTCATCACATCGTGCGGCCCGAACAACACGATCGGGCCGACCGGGACCAGCTACCAAATCGCTCCCAGCGACGCGGCGGCCACGCTGTCGGCATCGACAACAGCAAGGTGCTCGCGCCCTCCGGCACGATCGCCATCAAGGTGTCGCCGAGTGTGTCTCCGGGCGTCTCGATCACCGTAAGCTAGACGACGTATGCTCGAGGTTGCTATTCCGCGCACGGCGGGATCACGCTGACGGTCGTCGCTGGAGGCACGACCACTCCGCCGCCTCAACCCAAACCGACTCCTGAAGAATGTGTCAGGGAAGAGATCGCTAGGGGATTCTCTAAGGATGCCGCGACGGCCACGGAGTGGCTGGCCGGTGGCGCCGCTGCGATGGTTGGCGCGGACGTCTTCCTTTTCCCTAAGTTCCAGGACAAGCTCCTGAAGCAACTGTTCGGCGCGTTGCCGGGCGGCAAAGAGCTCGTCGCCAATGTGGACAGCCACTCCAAGCCGAGCCGCCGAGAAGCCGGGGCGTGGACCAAGACGCGCGGGAATCAGGCTGCAAAGGTGGCCGATGCCGAGCGGCAAGTCAGGGAGGTCTTCGACTCGCCTGACAAAAAGATTCTGTACTTCAAGGGCGCAAGAGAGCGGCTTGACGTCTTTCTGCCTCCGTCCCTGAAGTATCCGAAGGGTAAGGCGCTCCGATTCGTCAGAGAGGGAGGCAAATGGATATGGGAGAGGGTCGCGTCCCAACCGCCGGGGGAATAAGAAGGGCGTAGCTACCGCTCTGACCTAGCAAGTCCGAGCAAAGGAGCTACAGTATGGCCAGCATAGACGAGTCAGAGCGCCTGCGCGCGCAGCTCGAAGCGGCAGTCCAGGGCGTCGCCGACGAGCAAGATCAGATCGAGGCGGTCGGCCGCCTCGGTGCGAGGCTGATCCTCCAGCAGGCGCTAGAGGAGGAGCTCACCGACTACCTCGGCAGGGCGAGCTACGAGCGCAACGGCGAGCTGGCGGTACACCGCAACGGCTACGAGCGGACGACAGTGAAGACGACCGCGGGAGTAGAGCTAGAGCGAGAGCGACTGCGCAACCAGGGCGCGCTAGGGTTCGCGAGCCAGCTCGTCGGCAAGGGAGAGGCGAGCACGCAAGAGCTCGAGGCGCTCGTGATCGCCTCCTTCCTGCGCGGGCTGTCGGTGCGCGACGTGGAGGATGCGCTCGAGGAGGCCTACGAGGCGCCGCTCGTGTCGAAGTCGACGGTCTCGCCATCTGCCAGGACACGAGCGAGCGCTACCACGCCTGGTGCGCGCGACGGCTAGAGGAGCACGACGTCGACTACTGCTACCTCGACGCGCTCTACCTCAAGCTGCGCCACGACGACGAGCGCGCCGAGGGCGTGCTGGTCTGCTGGGGCGTGACGCTCGAGGGCCGCAAGCTGCTGCTCGGGCTGGCGCTCGGAGCCGCGAGAGCTACGACAGCTGGCTCGCCTTCGGCCGTGACCTGATCGAGCGCGGGCTGCGTCAGCGGCGCTAGAGATCGCCGACGGCGCGCCCGGGATCTGGAAGGCCGTCGGCGAGCTGTGGCCCTCGGCGCGCTCGCAGCGCTGCACCGTGCACGCGCTGCGCAACGTGACGGCGAAGCTGCCCGAGCGCCACCACCAGGAGCTCAAGGCGCGCTGGTGGCGCGTCTTCGACGAGGCCTCCTCACCAGCCGAGGCCAGCGCGGGGCTGCGGGCGATCGTGTCCGACTACCGCTCCGCCTACCCGTCGGCGATGGCGGTGATCGAGCGCGACCTCGGCGAGCTCGTCGAGCACCTGCGCTTCCCCTCCGACCATCGCAAGCGGATCAGGAGCACCAACCTGCTCGAGCGCACGTTCGTCGAGGTCCGCCGGCGCACGAAGGTGATCGGCCGCTTCCCCGGTGAGACCTCGGCGCTCTCGTTGATCTGGGTGGTGATCAGTTCCGGGGTTAGCTAAGGTATCGAGGGTGCCAGGATCATCGAGTCGACCGCTCTCGTGCCCTCGGCAGCAGCGACAACGCTCGCCGCTGGGATGACCGCCACCGCATCGATATCGGGCGCTGCCGTCGCGGGCGTCACAAATTCCTGTGTAATCAAGCGAAGAAGAAGCAGCAGAAGGCGACGGCGCCAAAATCGCGCGCTTGTAGCTGTCGCCGCACTTGCGCAAACTCGAGTGATCGGTAGCCGCGCACCCGAGCGGGCTCGAAGCCGCCTTCGATCAAGCCCGGGACTGGTCTCGGTCGCAAAACCGCGAAGGGCGCGAACGCACTTCTAAGGAACCTTTTAGTCAGTCGGGATACGCGCGTTCCCTCAACAGTGCGGTCAAGCGCCTCCAGGACGCGCGAGGCAAAGCCCGGAAGTCCATTCGACGAAGGCACGAGACCTCGCTCGCCTCTCGCCGCGCGTATCGCAGACGAGCCCAAGCTCAGAGCCGAGCTCGCCCAAACCCGGGAATGGCGGGCCGTCGTCGTTGTCCCGCCCTCCGGCGTCACGACGGCAGCCGAGAAGTTGGCGCTCCGAAGTCGACGCCGACTCTACGCCAATTCCAAGCGCCCAATTCCGCCCGTGAGCTCGCGGTGCAAGGACTACGCAACCTGCTGGCTCAGGGTCGACGCTTCACCCTGGCTGAACTAATCCAGGACCCCGCGTTGGACCGGGAAGACCGTTACAGCGCGAAGGCTCTCCGTCGGTTCGCTAAGTAAGTCCATCGGAGCGGCGGGTCCCGTACGTCAACCGATATTCGCGTTGCGTGCGACGCGAGCGCAGCCGCTCTGGCCGAGCTCGACGCAGACCGCCGATAGCGCATCGACGTCTATGGCGGCGTTGACAGCGTCCAAGGCGTGTCGCGCGTGCGTAAGGTCGATGCCCGGACTCTCGACGTAGAGACGGCCAAGCCAGCGCGTAGCCGCTCGTGGGTAGCGCGGATCGTCACGGCGACGAACACAAGGGCGAAGAGCGTCTCGAGGGAGGTGCGGCAGTTCGGCGGCGGCGCTCCACGCCAGCACGAGGCGTGACGCTCACCGGCTTCGCCCTGCTCGAAGCGCAGCACCGGCGGGACGATCCGCGGCCCGCGGCTCATGCGGCGAGCGTAGAAGCGCGGCCAAGCCCCATCCCGCGCGCCCAGACGCGCCCGCGAGGGGGCGAACTCCGCGCGCCGGCGCCCTAGGACGGGGGTGGAGGCATCGCGTGACGCCGGGCTGGAGGCACTGGCCGACGGGCTGCGGGCGCGGCTGGTCGCGGAGGCTCCCGAGCACGGCGCCACGGGGGCGGCGTCGTCGTCGGAGGAGGTCGAGCTTCGCATCCGGTCGCTGGTCGATCGCGAGGCGCGCGTGCTGGGGGAGCGCGACCGGGCGGAGCTCGCGCGCCTGGTCGCCGAGCGCTCCTTCGGGCTCGGGCCGCTCGAGCCGTTGCTCGCCGACCAGGCGGTCGACGAGGTGATGGTCAACGGTCCGGGCATGGTGTGGGTCGAGCGAGGTGGCCGGATCGAGGCCACCGCGGTGCGCTTCGAGGCCGCAGCGGAGCTGCGGCACGCGATCGAGCGGATCCTCGCGCCGCTCGGGCGCCGCGTGGACGAGGCCGAGCCGCTCGTCGACGCCCGCCTGCCCGACGGCTCGCGCGTGAACGTGATCATTCCCCCGCTGGCCCTCGACGGCCCGGTGCTGACGATCCGCCGCTTCCGCCGGCGCGGATTCTCCCCCGACGAGCTCGTCGAGCGCGGGACCCTCACGGCGCCCCTGCGCGACTTCCTGCGCCGCTGCGTCCGTGCACGCGCCAACGTACTGGTCTCGGGCGGGACCGGCTCGGGCAAGACGACGACGCTCAACGCCCTGTCGCGGTTCATCCCCGACGGGGAGCGGATCGTGACGATCGAGGATGCGGCCGAGCTGCGCCTGCAGCAGAGCCACGTCGTGCGCCTCGAGGCGCGGCCCGCCAACGTCGAGGGTCGCGGCGAGGTCACGATCCGCCGCCTGGTCCGCAACGCGCTGCGCATGCGGCCGGACCGCATAGTCGTCGGCGAGGTCCGCGGCGCCGAGGCGCTGGACATGCTCGCCGCGATGAGCAGCGGCCACGATGGCGGGCTCTCGACCATCCACGCGGGCTCGCCCGAGGAGGCCCTGCGCCGGCTGGAGACGCTCGCACTCATGGCCGACGTCGCGCTGCCGCTCGCGGCGGTGCGAGAGCAGGTCGCGGGAGCGATCGACCTGGTCGTCCACCAGCGCCGCGACCGCGACGGCGAACGCCGCGTGACCGCGGTCAGCGAGGTCGTTCGCGCCGCCGGAGCCGTCGGCGCCCGCGAGCTCTACGCGCTGCGAGACGGCCGCCCCCGCTGGCGCGCGGCGCTGACCGACGAGCTGACCGAGAGGCTGGCGGCGGCATGAGCTGCTCGCGGTCCGCTCGCGCCGCCGATCGCCGCCGGGCGGGTGCGGCGGCGTGAGCCGCTTGCCGTCCGCTCGCGCCGCCGATCGCCGCCGGGCGGGAGCGACCGGATGAGCCGCGCGGAACTGCTCGCCGGCCTCGCCGCCGCCGCCGGCGTGCTGGCGCTCTGGAACCTGCTCGCCGCGGCTGAGGCGTGGCGGCTCCCCGAGCGGCTCGAGAGCCTGGCCGTGCCGCTGCGCCGGGCGCGCAGCGAGGGCGCGCTTCCGACCGCGGCCGAGCGGCGGCGACTGGCGCTGGTCGCCGGCGGCTCCCTGCTGGCCGCTGGCTGGCTGCTCGCGGGCCCGGTGGGCGGCGCGGTGCTGGCGCTGGCGTCGCCGTGGGCGCTGCTCGCACTCGTTCGCGCGCGCAGGCGGCGCTACCTCTCCGAGCTCGAGCGCCAGGCGGCGCTGGTGGCGCGAACGCTGGCCGACGCGCTCGCGGGCGGCCACTCGATCCGCGGCGCGGTGAGCGAGGCGGCTCGCAGCGCAACCGGCCCGGCAGGGGCCGAGCTGCGCCGCGCGGCGGCGGCGCTGGAGCTGGGCGAGCCCACCGAGATCGCCCTCGAGCGCCTCCGCCGCCGCGCGGCGGCGCGCCCGTACGACACGATGGTCGCGGCGATGCTGCTACAGCGCGACGCCGGCGGCGACCTCGCCCGGCTGCTGCGCGGCCTCGCCACGACCCTCGAGGAAGCGCTGCGCCTCGAGGGAGAGGCGCGCGCGGTCACCGCGCAGGCGCGCTTCACGGGCCTGCTCGTCGCCGTCCTGCCCCTTGGCGCGGCGGCGCTCGCCGAGCTCGGAAGCCCCGGTTACCTCGCGCGCTTGCTCACCGCACCCCTCACCGCCTGGCTCCTGGGTTGCGCGTTCGCCTTCCAGGCCCTCTCCCTCCTGCTCATCCAGCGCTCGTCGAGGATCCGGGCGTGACCCGAAGGAGCGGCGGTGGGGCTGGCGTGGCGGCAGCGGGGATCCGGGCGTGACCCCGGCCCTCGTCCTCGCTGCCGCCGCGGGGATCGTCGCCGCCGCCGGCGTCGTCGAGCTCGCCGCGGCGGGGAGGCCGCGGGCCGGCACGATGCCCGTCGCGGCGGTGGCCGTCCTGGCCGGGCTCGGCCGCCGGCTCGGGGCTCCGCGGCCGCCGCGCGACCTGGCGACGCGGATCGCCGCGGCCGGTGCACCGCTCGGCCTCGGGGTGACCGACGTGATGGCGGTCAAGGGCGGCAGCGCGCTGGTCGCGCTGCTCGCCGGAGCTCCGCTCGCAGCCGCGCTCCCCGGCCGCCTGCCGATCCTCGCCGCGCTCGGCCTGCCCGTGCTCGGGTTCCTGGCGCCGGACCTCGCCCTCGCGCGGCGCATCCGCCGTCGCTCCGCGCAGATGGAGGCCGAGCTCCCGGACCTCCTCGACCTGCTGCGGATAGCGGTCGAGGCCGGGCTGCCGCTGGGGCGTGCCCTGGCCGAGGTCGGCCGTCGCCACGCGGGCGTCCTTGCCGCCGAGTGGTCGCTCGCCGCCTCACAGATCGGTCTCGGCGTCCCGCGGGAGCGGGCGATGGCCGCGCTCGCCGGGCGCTGCCCGCTGCCGGGGATCGCGGCGCTCGTCGCCGCGCTCGACCGCGCACAGCGCCACGGTGCACCGCTCGGCGAGACGCTCGCCGCCCAGGCCACGGAGGCCCGAGCGGAGCGCGCGCGCAGGATCCGCGAGCGCGCCGCGCGCGCCGCGCCGAAGATCCAGCTCATAGTGGCGCTGCTGCTGGTGCCCTCGGTCCTCCTGCTCGTCGCCGCCGCCCTGCTCGCCTCGCTCGTGCACTGACGGTGCGGTCGCCGCGCACGGGCACGAGGGTCGGGCCCGGCCGGGACCCCGAGCGGCGCAGGCCCGCCCCTACACCCCCAGCCCGAACCTGCGGATCCGGTTGCGCGAGGCGTAGACCAGGTAGGTGAAGGGCGCGAGCAGCGTGCGTGCCCCGCGGTAGGCGCCCCGGCGGGCGAGCGCGGTCTGGTCGAGCACGCGCATCGCTCCGCGGAGGTCGAGGTAGCTCTCCGGGCGCAGCGTCGGCGCCAGCGCGGCCGAGGCCGAGCGGAATCCGGGCGTAGACCCGAGCTTGCGTGGGGCATCGAGGGCCTCGGCCGCCGTCGCGCGGCCCAGCGCGGCCACGATCCGGTTGCCGCGCGCGAACAGGTACAGCGGCTCGCGGGCCGTGGAGCGCAGGATCGCGGGACGTTGCCGCGGCAGGTCGAGCCGGTAGGCAGCCGGGGCGCCCGGCAGCGCCGTCCGGGTGGCGCGCCAGCCGCGCTGGCTGCCCAGAGCGCCCGCCAGGCGCCGCACGGCGGCGCGGGTGCCCGCCGGGTCGAACGCCTCGATGACCGCGCCGGCCTGCAGCGCGCCCGGGCGCGAGCCGGTCACGAAGATCGCCATCCCGCCAAGCGTGGAGGCCGTGCGCCGGCTCGCATCCGTCCCGACCAGCCGGCGCGCCTCTCGGGCCAGCGCGTCGAACGGCAGCGCCTGCTGGACGCCCGGATCGAGCACGCCGCCGAGCCGCTCGCCGAAATCGGGCACGCCGAAGGCCAGCCAGGTTCCGGCCGGCAGCTCGGGCAGCAGCGGCGCCGACAGGGTGGTGAGGCCGGCGCCGGGCGCCCCCGGCGCCGCCGAGCTGCCCGCGCCGCTCGGCTCGGACGTGCCGCCGTTCGTGGCCACGGGCGGCTTGCCCGCCGAGCCGCCCGACTCACCGGGCGGCGTGCCGAAATCACCCGGCCCGCCACCCTGGACCTGGCTGGACGACTTCTGGCCGGGCCGCGGGCCGAAGTCGAAGATCAGCGCGCTGGTGTTCGCCGAGACGATGCCGACGATCGGGTCGGGATCGGTGATCGAGAGGCGATCGCGAAGCTGCTTGCCGAGCGGCGCGGAGACCAGCGGCGGGCGGAGCAGGTCACCGAGCGACAGGACGTCGAAGTAGATGAGCCCGAGGTGCTCGCCCTTGATCCGCCCCACGCGCAGGCGGTAACGGTCCGAGCCGGCGAGCGAGTACCCGCGGGCGGCGCCGATCGCCGCCCGCACGCCGCCCTCGTCGCCGATGACCGCGAAGCCGTCCACGACCGTCGCGGCCGCTCCGTCGGGCCGCACGGCGTAGTCGACGCCGCGGAACGAGCGCCGGGCGCCGTCCCCCGACGCGTTCACGAGCACGGCCCGTGCCCGCCCCTCGTCGCGCGCCGCCAGCAGCAGCGTGCCCCGCGCCCGCGGCCCGGCCAGCGCCCGGAAGAACACCCCGGCGCGCGAGCCGATCCAGGGCTCGACCTGCGAGGCGTAGTCGAGCGCGCCCGCGCGCCCGCCCGCGACCTGCTTGACCAGCGCCGCAACCCGCGGACCGACCTGGGGGCCGCCCAGCACGCGTGCGAGCAGCGTCCGCAGGTCGCGGCCCTGCTGCCCGCCGGGCTTCAGCGAGACCTCGGCGAACAGCGCGACGCGCGGCGGCGTGACGCGCGCGGGATCCGTCCCGGTGGCAGCCTCGCCGCCCCGCACGAGCGCGAACGCGAGCACGGCGACAGCCAGCGCCAAGACGGCGCCGAGGGCGAGGAGCAGGGGGGAGGAGCGCAACCGGGTCACCGGGACCGCCGGTGAGTGTTGCAAGCGCGCGTGCACGGCGACCGCACCCCCAACTCACCGCTCCGGACGCGCGATCGTGGGGCGCGAAGGACCGATTGTGGGCTGTCGTGCAGAAAGGTGTTGCAAAGTGGGGACAAGTGGGATACGGTCCCGCCCGGCTGTCGAACCGGGGTGGCGGAGCTCCTCCCACTCCGCCACCTCGGTTCAGCTTCAGACCACTACAGAAACCCTCCCTTGGTCTTCCGCGGTGCCTTCGACTACACGCTCGACGCCAAGAACCGCCTCACGGTCCCGGCGAAGTTCCGCGCCGCGCTCTCCGAAGGCATGGTTCTCGCCAAGGGCTTCGACCCCTGCGTCGCGATCTGGCGCCCGGAGGACTACGAGCGCTTCATCGAAAGGTCGCTCGAGGGGGTGAACCCGATCGCGGGAAAGCGTCGACAGCTCGAGCGCTTCCTGTGGGCGAACAGCTTCGACTCGGAGCTCGACGGCGCCGGCCGCGTGGGGATGCCGCCCAAGCTGATGGAGTACGCCGGCCTGGCCAAGGAGGTCGTGGTCACGGGCTCCGGCAACCGCATCGAGGTCTGGGACCGCGTCGCGTGGAACGCCTACGAAGCCGACCTGACTGCTGACATCTCCGACATCGCCGAGAGCATTGTCCATCCTGCTTGACATGTCACACGTCCACGTCCCGGTGCTCGCGGGGGAGCTCATCGAGGTGCTCGACCCGCAGCCTGGGCAGATCGCGGTCGATTGCACGGTCGGCGGCGGCGGGCACGGCCGGCTGGTCGCCGACCTGCTCGGTAGTGGCGGAACGCTGATCGGCATCGACCGCGACCCCGTGGCCGAGGAGCGCTTCGCGGAGCTCGCGGCTCAGGTGCCGTGCTCCACGCGCTTTGAGCGCGGCCCGTTCTCGGAGGGCCTCGGGGAGCTGCTGGCCGAGGGCCTGCGCGCCGACCTCGTCTACCTCGACCTCGGCGTCTCCTCGATGCAGGTCGACACGCGCGAGCGCGGCTTCTCCTACGCCTACGACGCGCCGCTGGACATGCGCATGGACCCCGACCAGGAGCTCTCGGCGCTCGAGGTGGTGGCGGAGTGGGACGAGCGCCGGCTCGCCCGCGTGCTGCGCGAATACGGCGAGGAGCGCTATGCCGGCCCGATCGCGCGCGCGATCGTCCGCCGCCGCGCGCGCCGCCCGATCGAGACCACCGGCGAGCTGGTGGACGTGATCTCCTCGGCGATGCCGGCCCGCGCCCGCTTCGCCGGCGGCCATCCGGCCAAGCGCTCGTTCCAGGCGATCCGCATCGCGGTCAACGGCGAGCTGGACGAGCTCGACCGCGCGCTCCCGGCCGCGTGGGAGCTCCTCGCGCCCGGCGGTCGGCTGGCCGTGATCTCGTTCCATTCGCTCGAGGATCGCCGCGTCAAGCGCTTCCTGGCCGACCGCGCGCGCGGTTGCATCTGCCCGCCCGATCTTCCCGTGTGCGCCTGCGGGCGCACACCCCAGGCCGAGCTGCTGAGCCGCCGCGCGGTGGCGCCGAGCCCGGGCGAGGTGGCCCACAACCCGCGCTCGCGGCCGGCGCGATTGCGCGCGGCGCGCAAGCTGGAGGGGATCTAGTGGCCCGCGCGGGCGCCGCCACCGCCGCCGCGCGCCGCATGCTCACCGCCCCGGCGCCGGCGCGTCGCCGCCCTCACACCGGCACCACGGACCGCTTCCGCCCGCCTAAGTCGGCTGCCTCCCCGCGCGCCGTCCCGCGGCGCTACTCGGGCGCCGCGACCGGGGTACGCCCGCAGTTCGAGCTGGGCCGGCGCGCGCGCAGGCTGCTGCAGGGGCTGGCTGCGCTGCCCGACCGGCCCGTCGTCGACCGCGCCGTCCGCGGCCGGGCGTGGATCGCCGTCCTGGGCGTGCTGCTCATGGGCCTCGTCGCGCTACAGGTGGGCATGCTCAAGCTCAACGCCGGGATCGGCAACGCGGTGGTCCGCACGTCCGCGCTCGAGCGCGACAACTCGCGCCTGCAGCTGATGGTCGACCGCATGTCGGCCTCCGATCGCATCCGCGGCAAGGCCGCGAAGCTCGGCATGGTGATGCCCGACGTACGCCGCATCCGCAACGTCTCCGCCGGCGGTCCGGCCAGCGCCCGCGGGGTCGCGGCGAGCCTGGCCGGCGGCGCGTTCGCGCCCAGGCCCGCGCAGGCGAACGGGACCACCGACGCGAGCTCGTCCTCGTCCTCGTCCGCGACCGATTCGAGCATCACTCCCGCGCAGGCCCAGGCGATGCTCAACGACGGCGACCCGTCGAACGACACGCAGGCGATGCTCAACGACGGCGACCCGAGCAACGACGCCGAGGCGCTCGCCGGAGGGAGCGGAAGCAGCGGCGGATGAGCGCGATGGGCGCCATTAGGAGCGGCGGCAGCGGGGGATGAGCCGGACGGGCGCCATGGAGCGGCGCATCGGCCTGTTGTTCGGGGTCTTCCTGGCGCTGCTCGTCTGCGCCGCGGGGCGGGCCGCGTGGCTGGCGGTCGTCAGGGGCGACTCGCTCGGCGCGCGCGCTCACAGCCAGCAGGTGACCGAGGTGACGGTCCCCGCGCGACGCGGGTCGATCGTCGACCGCAAGGGCGTGGGGCTCGCGGTCTCGCTCAGCGCGTCCGACGTTGCCGCCGACCCGCGCCAGGTCAAGACACCGGGCCGCACGGCCCAGCTAATCGCGCCGGTCCTGCAGCGCGCGCCCAAGGACGTCTACGCCGATCTGTCCAAGCGCGGCACCGGCTTCGTGTACCTGGCCCGCAACCTGCCTGCCTCGCGCGCCCGCAAGCTCGAGTCGCTCAAGCTCCCCGGGCTGTCGTTCACGCCGGCGACCCACCGCAGCTATCCCCAGGAGTGGCTCGCGGCCCAGCTGCTGGGGACCGTGGGCACCGACGGCGACGGGCTGTCCGGTCTCGAGTACAGCGAGAACCCCGTCCTTCGCGGGCGCGATGGCGTGCGGCGCACCGTCCGCGACGCGCTGGGCCAGCCGATCCGCCTGCGCGACACGCCGTCGGCCCAGCCCGGCAAGGACATCCGGCTGACGATCGACTCAGACGTCCAGGAGCGCGTCGAGCAGGTCCTCCAGGACGTGGGCGAGCAGTACAGCCCGCGCGGCGCGACAGCGATGGTCACCGACCCGCGCACGGGCGAGATCCTCGCGCTGGCCAACTGGCCGCGCGTCAACGCCAACGACTTCGGCTCCGCGCCGGCCTTCGCACAGCAGGACCGCGCCGCCGGGGCCGCCTACGAGCCGGGCTCGACGTTCAAGCCCTTCACCGTCGCCGGCGCGCTCGAGGCCGGCCTCGTAACGCCGCAGACCACGTTCCCACTAGCGCCCCAGATCAAGGTCGCCGACCGCACGATCGGCGAGAACGAGCCGCGCGGCTACGAGACCCTCAGCACGGCCCAGATCCTGTCGCAGTCCAGCAACGTCGGCGCGATAACCATCGGCCTGCGACTCGGCGAGCGGCGCTTCGCCCAGTGGGTGCAGCGCTTCGGCTTCGGGCAGCTGACCGGCAGCGACGTCCCGACCGAGGCGACGGGCATCGTGCTCCCGGTCCAGAAGTACTCGGGCTCCTCGATGGGCAACCTGCCGATCGGCCAGGGGATCGCCGTGACGCCGCTGCAGATGGCCGCTGCGTACGGGGCGATCGCCAACGGCGGCTGGCTGCGCCCGCCGCGCGTGATCATGTCCGTCGCCGGGAAGCCGAAGCCGCTGCCGCGCCCGCGGCGCGTGATCTCGGCGCGGACCGCCGCCGAGGTCCGCGACATGCTGCGCGGCGTCGTCGGCCCGCAGGGGACGGCCGAGGCGGCGGCGGTCCCCGGCTACGAGGTGGCCGGCAAGACCGGGACCGCGAACAAACCCGACCCCGACGGCGGGTACTCGACCACGCGCTACGTGGCGTCGTTCGTCGGCTTCGCCCCGGCCAGCCGTCCGCAGGTGCTGATCACCGTGATGGTCGACGAGCCCCAGGGCGACATCTACGGTGGTTCGGTGGCGGCCCCGGCGTTCCAGAAGATCGCCCGCTTCGTGCTGCCCTACCTGGGCGTGCCCCCGCGCTGAGGGCGCGGAACCCGCGGGAGCCCCGCTCTAGACTGGCGCGGCCATGGAACTCCGCGAGGTGATGGGGGATCCCGCCGCGCCGCGCGTCGAGATCTCCTCGCTGGCCTATGACTCGCGCACGGTGCGTCCCGGCGCGCTCTTTTTCTGCGTGCCTGGGTTCACACGCGACGGGCACGAGCTCGCTCCGCAGGCGGTCGAGAACGGCGCCGTCGCGCTCGCGGTCGAGCGTCCGTTGGGGCTGGGAGTGCCCGAGGTCACGGTTCCCTCCGTCCGCGCCGCGATGGGGCCTGCGGCCGCTCGCTTCCACGGCGACCCCAGCGCGGAGCTCATCGTCGTCGGGGTCACGGGGACCAACGGCAAGACCACCTCCGCCTTCCTGCTGCGCTCGCTGCTCGAGGCGTCGGGCCGGCGCTGCGGACTGCTCGGCACGGTGAAGAGCGTGATCGGCGGCGTCGAGCACCCGGTCGAGCGCACCACGCCCGAGGCGATCGACCTGCAGCGCCAGCTGCGGGGGATGGTCGACGCCGGCGACGACGCATGCGTGATGGAGATCTCCTCGCATGCCCTGGAGCTCGGGCGCTCACGGGCGATCCGCTTCGACGCGGCGGTGTTCACCAACCTGACCCAGGACCACCTCGACTTCCACCCGACGATGGAGGACTACTTCGCGGCCAAGCGGCGGCTGTTCGTGGACGACGGCGCGCCGCGGGCCGCGATCCTCAACCTCGACGACCACTACGGCCGTCGCCTTCACGACGACCGCCCGGACGCGATCGGCTTCGCGGTCGAGCACCCGGACGCGGCCTACCGGGCGCGCGACGTCGAGATCAGCTTCGCGGGCTCGAGCTTCGTCGCCGAGACCCCCGAGGGGCCCATCCGGCTGCGCTCGCCGCTGCCCGGGCGCTTCAACGTGCTCAACGTCCTCGGCGCTGTGGCGGCGGCGCGCGCCGTGGGGGTGGAGCCCGCGACGATCGAGCGCGCCGTGCCCGAGGCGGGACGGGTGCCGGGTCGCTTCGAGCCGGTCGACGAGGGCCAGGGCTTCGCGGTGATCGTCGACTACGCGCACACGCCCGACTCGCTGGAGAACGTGCTGGAGGCCGCCCGGGAGCTGGCCGGCGAGCGGCGCGTGCTGTGCGTGTTCGGCTGCGGCGGAGACCGCGATCGCGACAAGCGCCCCAAGATGGGCGCGATCGCGGCGCGGCTCGCCGACTTGGTGATCGTGACCTCCGACAACCCGCGCTCCGAGGACCCCGAGGCGATCATCCGCGAGGTGCTCGCCGGGGCGGGGGAGGAGGCGGAGGCGATCGGCGATCGCCGCGAGGCGATCCGCCACGCGGTCGCGCTCGCGCGCGCGGGCGACGTGCTCGTGATCGCGGGCAAGGGCCACGAGCAGGGCCAGGAGCTGGCGGACGGCCGCAAGGTTCCCTTCGACGACGTGACGGTCGCGCGCGAGGCGCTGCGCGGGCTCGCGACCGCATCGGCATGAGGAACTGGAACGCCGAGCGCGTGGCCGCGGCAGCCGGCGCGGAGCTCGTGCGGGCGCCTGCGGACGACGCCGGCCCGCTGCGCGCGACGATCGACTCGCGCCGCATCGAGCCCGGCGACCTCTTCGTCGGACTCGCCGGCGAGCGAGTCGACGGAGCGACCTTCGCGGTCGACGCGCTGCGCGCGGGGTCGTGGGGGGCGCTCGTCGGTCGGGGCGGCCAAGCGGCCGCGTCCGGCGCGGACCCGCCCGCCCCTCCCGGCGCGCTGCTCGTCGCCGACGACCCTCTCACCGCGCTCCAGCGCCTCGCCTCCGCCTGGCGTGCCGAGCTGGGCGCGCAGGTGATCGCGATCACCGGCTCGACGGGCAAGACCTCGACCAAGGACATCGTGGCCGCGCTTCTGCGACCCCACCGGCGCACCGTTGCGAGCCCGGCCAACTTCAACACCGAGGTCGGCCTGCCGCTCGCGATCCTCGCGGCTCCCCCGGCGACCGACGTGCTCGTCCTCGAGCTCGCGATGCGCGGCGCGGGCCAGATCGCCGAGCTGACCGCGATCGCCAGCCCCGACGTCGGGGTGATCGTCAACGTCGGGCCCGTCCACCTCGAGCTGCTCGGCTCGCTCGACGCGGTCGCGGCGGCGAAGGCCGAGCTGCTGCGCGACATGCGCCCGGGCGGGATCGCCGTCGTCCCCGCCGCCGAGCCCCTGCTCGACCGCCACCGTCCAAGCCATCTGCGAGTCGTGACCTTCGGCGGGGGCGGCGACGTGCGGCTGCTCGACGCCGACGGCGGCCGCGTGCGCATCGACGCGAGCGGTACGCCGGTCGAGCTCGACGTGCCCTTCACCCAGGCCCACAACCGGCTCAACCTGCTGGCGGCGGTCGCCGCCGCGCGCGCCGTCGGGGTCACGCCGACCGGCCGCGTCGACGTCGCGCTGTCCCAGTGGCGCGGGGAGCGGATCGACCTGCCGGACGGGATTGCGGTCATCAACGACTGCTACAACGCGAACCCGATGTCGATGCACGCCGCCCTCGACGACCTCGCCGTCGCTGCGCGCGCCAGGCGGGTCGCGGTGCTCGGCGACATGCTCGAGCTCGGCGCGCGCGACGAGCTGCGCTTCCACCGCGAGGCCGGCCGTCACGCGAGCGAGCGGGGAGTCGACGTGCTCGTCACGGTCGGCCCGCTTGCGGCCGAGATGACCCACGACTTCCCGCGCGAAGCGCACGCCGTGGACGACGCGCGGGCGGCCGCCGCGCTCGTGGCAGAGCTCCTGGAGCCCGGCGACACCGTGCTCGTCAAGGGCTCTCGCGGAGTGGGCCTGGAGGTCGTCGCGGAGCAGCTCTCGCAGAACGGGCCCGAGGCCGGACCCGACGCGCCGCCGCGACCCCGCCACCAGGCCCCGGCGCGCTAGCAATGGGCGAAGTCCTGATCGCGGGCACCGCCTCGCTGCTCATCTGCTGCTTTCTGAGCCCGCGCTTCATCAGCTTCCTGCGCGACCGCGAGTTCGGCCAGCAGATCCGCGAGGAGGGTCCCGAGGGCCACCACGCCAAAGCGGGGACGCCGACGATGGGCGGGGTGATCCTGTTCGCGGCGATCACGGTCCCGTTCCTGGTCCTCGGCCGCGGCGACTCGCGCGCGATCGGCGTCTTCGGCGTGGCCGTCGCCTGTGCCCTGCTGGGCTTCGCCGACGACTACGTCAAGCTCACCCAGCGCCGCTCGCTCGGGTTGCGAGGGCGGACGAAGCTCGTGGTGACGGTCCTGATCTCGTTGGGGCTGTGGCTGGTGGCGACCAAGGTGGCCGACCTGCCGAGCACCCTGCGCCTGCGCGTGCTCGACGCCCAGATCGACCTCGGGCCCTTCTACCCGGTGCTCATCTACGTCGTGGTGGCCGGGACCACCAGCGCGGTGAACCTGACCGACGGCCTCGACGGCCTGGCCGCCGGCTGCTGCGCGATCGTGCTGCTCGCCTACATCGGCATCACGTTCATCACCACCGGCCAGCGTGACCTGGCCGTGCTCGCCGGCTGCCTGGTAGGGGCGTGCGTGGGCTTTCTGTGGTTCAACGCGTTCCCGGCGACGATCTTCATGGGCGACACCGGCTCGCTCGGGCTCGGGGGCGCGATAGCCGGCATGGCGGTGATGACCAAGACCGAGGTGCTGCTGGTCGTGCTCGGCGGGATCTTCGTGCTCGAGGCGCTGTCCGTCCTGATCCAGGTCTTCGCCTTCCAGAGCTTTGGCAAGCGCGTGTTCCGGATGGCCCCGATCCACCACCACTTCGAACTGCTCGCCTGGTCGGAGACGAAGATCATCCTGCGCTTCTGGATCGTCGCGGCGGCGTGCGCGGCGATCGGCTTCACGATCTACCAGCAGAGCATCCCGACGGCGCGCGATTGCGTGCGCGGCGTGGTGAGGCTGAGCCGAGGGTGCCGGTGAGGGCGTGACGAGCCGCTCGCCGCGTGGTTGCCGGCGCGCCGAGGGCGCGCGCCTCCTCCGGCGATGAAGTCGCGGCCGGGCCTCCCTCGCGGCCCGTTCCTGGTCATCGGTCTGGCCCGCTCGGGGATCGCCGCCGCGCTCGCGCTGCGGGCGCGCGGCGAGGAGGTGCTCGCAGTCGACGCTGCCGCGCCCCAGAGCGATCCGCTTCGCGGCGCGGGCGTTGAGGTCCAGCTGCGGTCCGACGGCCTGGCGCTGCTCGAGCGCGTGCGCGCGGTGGTCAAGAGCCCGGGCGTACCCCAGGAGGCGCCGGCGGTGGCCGGGGCGCGCCAGCGCGGCCTGGCGGTCATCGGCGAGCTCGAGCTCGCGTGGCGGCTTCTGCCCAACGACTGGATCGCCGTGACCGGGACCAACGGCAAGACCACGACGGTCGAGCTGCTCGGGCACGTCCACCGCGAGGCGGGCGCCCCGGTCGCGGTCGCCGGCAACGTCGGAACTGCGGCGGCCTCCCTGGCCGGTTCGATCGCGCCCGAGACGACGATCGTGTGCGAGGCGTCGTCGTTCCAGCTCGAGGACACCGAGGCCTTCTCGCCCGAAGCCGCGGTGCTCCTCAACCTGACCGAGGATCACCTCGACCGCCACGGGACCATGGACGCCTACCGCGCCGCCAAGCTCCAGGCCTTCGCGCGCCAGGGCAACGACGACGTCGCGGTCTTTCCGTGCGGGCCCGCGCTCGGGGACCTGGGAGGCTGCGCCCGGCGGCTGTGCTTCGGCGATGAGCCCGAGGCCGAGCTCGCGGACCGGGCCGGGCAGCTGTGGTGGGACGACGAGCCGCTGCTGCCGGTGGACGAGATCCGCCTGCGCGGCCCCCACAACCGCGCCAACGCGATGGCGGCCGCGGCGGTCGCGCTCGCGCGCGGGCTGCCGCGCGAGGCCGTCGCCGACGCGCTGCGCAGCTTCCCCGGGGTCGCGCACCGCCTCGAGGAGGTGGCGCGCCGCGACGGCGTGCTCTACGTCAACGACTCCAAGGCGACCAACGTCGCCTCGGCGCTCGTGGCGCTGCGCTCCTTCCCCGGCGGGATCCACGCGATCCTGGGGGGGAGGGGAAAGGGAGGCAACTACCGCGCGCTGCGCGACGAGCTGGCGGCGCGAGCGGCGGCGGTATATCTGATAGGCGAGGAGGCCGAGGCGATAGCGGCCGATCTCGAGGGCCTGCCGTTCCCGGTGCACCGCAGCGGCGACCTCGAGCACGCGCTGGAGGCGGCCCGCGCGGCGGCTCGCCCGGGCGAAGTCGTGCTCCTCTCACCGGCCTGCACGAGCTGGGACCAGTACCCGGACTTCGAGGCCCGCGGCGATCAGTTCCGCCGCCTGGTACAGGAGGGCTGACGCCGGGGGAGGAAGCGCGACGCCGGCGTCGAAGGCGGTCCGATCTTGGCGCGTTCGAGCCGCAAGCCCAGCAGGGCTCCCAGGCCCCGTGAGGCTCCCGCGCCCCGGAAGGCCGCCGCCCGCAAGACCCGGAGCTCCCGCAAGACCCCCACCCGCCGCAAGGCCACCGTGCCCCGGCCGCTGGAGCACCGCATCCTCCTCACCGCGACCCTCTGCCTGCTCGCCGGCGGCGCGGTGATGGTCTACAGCGCCTCGTCGGCGCGCGAGCTGCTCGGCTCGGGCGGCGATGGGACCGGCTTCCTGCTGCGCTACGTCGGCTACGGCGCCGTCGGGCTGCTGGCCATGCACCTGCTGACGCGGGTCCCGCTCGACGTGGTCCGGCGTGCGACGCCGCTTCTGCTCGTGGCCTCGTTCGTGCTCGTGGCGGCGACGCGGGTGCCGGGCTTCGGGGTGGCGGTGAACGGCGGTCACCGCTGGCTGGGTGCGGGCCCGCTGGTCTTCCAGCCCTCCGAGCTCATGAAGCTCGCGCTCGTCCTGTACGCCGTGCGGCTGCTCGCCGCCAACCCGCGCTGCGTGTACTCGCTGCGGGAGCTGGCCACTCCGCTGCTGCTGGTCGTCGCGAGCGCGTGCGTGCTGGTCGCGATGCAGCCCGACCTGGGCACGGCGCTCGTGATCGGCTTCGCGATCACCACGCTGCTGGTCGTCGCAGGGCTGCCGCTGCGCACGCTCGGACGGCTCGCGCTCATCGTCGGCTTCCTCGTCGTGGTCTTCGCCCTGCTCGAGCCCTACCGGCGGGCGCGGCTCACCGCGTTCCTGCACCCGTGGTCCGATGCCAGCGGGGCGGGATTCCAGTCGGTCCAGGGCCAGATCGCGGTCGGCTCGGGCGGCGTCCTCGGGGTCGGGCTCGGGCAGTCGGTCCAGAAGGTCTTCTACCTGCCCGAGGCGCACACCGACTTCATACTCGCGGTGCTGGGAGAGGAGCTCGGGCTGAGCGGGATCCTCGGCCTGCTGATCCTCTACGGGATGGTCGCCTACGCCGGTCTGCGCACCGCCAAAGCCGCGGCCGGTGCCTACGCGAAGCTGCTGGCCGCCGGCCTCACCTCGCTGATCGCGTGCCAGGCGCTGCTCAACGTGTTCACCGTCCTCGGCCTCGCCCCGCTGACCGGCGTTCCGCTGCCGTTCATCTCCTACGGCTCCTCCAACCTGCTCGTGATGCTGGCGGCCGTCGGCCTGCTGCTCAACGTCGCGCGCGGAGGGCGGCTGGCGGCCAGCCGGCCGCGGGGCCGCGGGCGGACCGTCCTGCGCGCCGTGGCGGGCAGCGGGACCCGCCGCACCGGCACCACGCGGCGGCGGCACGCCGCGGGCTGAGGCGGTCGCGGCGGGCGCCGGCCCCCGACGCCGGTGGCGCCCGCGGGCTGAGGCGGTCGCGGCGGGCGCCGGCCCCGCACGCCGGTGGCGCGTGCGGGCTGAGGCGGTCGCTCGGCCCGGGCGAGCAAGCAGCTCCGGCCTCGGCTGCCTCTAGGGTTGCGCCTCCGATGGCCACGCGGATCGTCATCGCCGCGGGGGGAACCGCGGGGCACGTCGTGCCGGCCCTGTGCGTGGCCGATGCGCTGCGCGAGCGTGGCGCCGAGGTCGTATGGGTGGGCGGCGAGCGCGCGGAGGCGGAGCTCGTCCCGGCCGCCGGCTACGAGCTGCGCTCGATCCGCGTCAGGGGGCTGAGCCGAACGGACCCGCGCGCCGCTGCCGCTGCGAGCGCCCTCGCTGCACGCGCCCTTGTCGCGTCCACCTCGATCCTGCGCGAGCTTCGCCCCGCGGCGGTCCTCGGCGGCGGCGGTTACGTCTCCGGCCCGGTCGGGCTCGCGGCCGTAGCCCTGCGCGTGCCGCTCGTCCTCGCCGAGGCGGACAGCCATCTGGGCATCGCGAACCGAGCCCTCGCCCCCTTCGCCCGCCGCGTGTGCCTCGCCTTCCCGATCCCAGGGCGCGACGGCCGCCGCTACCGCGTCACCGGGCGGCCCGTGCCGCTCCCGGCCACCGACCTCGCCGGCGCGCGGCGGCGGCTCGGGATCGGCGAGGGGGAGGACTGCGTCTGCGTGTTCGGCGGCTCGCTGGGCGCGCGCTCCATCAATGAGGCGGCCGTCGCCGGGCTCGGCGACGCGCCCTTCCGCGTGCTGCACATAGCGGGCGCGCGCGACTTCGCCGATCTCCGCGACCGGCCGCTCGGGCCGCGCTACGACCTGCGTGAGTACCTTCCCATCGCGCAGTTCCGCGAGGCGCTGGCGGCCTGCGACCTCGCCGTCTCCCGCGCCGGCGGATCGATCTTCGAGATCGCCGCCCACGGGCGGCCCGCGATCCTCGTGCCCTATCCCCACGCCACCGGCGACCACCAGACGACCAACGCGCGCTGGATGGCCGACGCCGGCGCGGCCGTCGTGATCCCCGACGCCGAGCTCGACGGTCCCCACCTCGCGCGCGAGGTCGGCGCACTGCTGGCCGATCGCGGCCGCCTGGCGTCGATGGCGCGCGCCTCGGCCGAGCTGGCCCGCCCGGACGCGGCCCGCGAGGTCGCCGAGGAGGTGCTCGCCGCGGCCGGGGAGGGCTGAAGGCCGGCCTACCCCTCTCCCTCGCCGACCAGCCGCTCCACCAGGAGGACGTCGCGCCACGTCCCGTCGAGGCGGCCGTGGCGGTGGAAGGTGCCGACGTCGCGGTAGCCGAGCGCATGGAAGAGCGCGATGCTCGCGTCGTTGTCGGGGAACAGCAGGCCGATCACCTTCCACAGGCCGCGCGCTCCCGCCTCGGCGTGCAGGTGCTCCATCAGCGCCCTGCCGGCGCCACGGCCGCGTGCCGCGCGCGCGACGTACACCGACGCCTCGGTGACGCCCGCGTAGCAGTCGCGGTCGCTGTAGTGGCCCAACCGGGCCCAGCCCAGCAGCTCCTCGCGCTCGGCCGCGACCAGCACGGGCCGCGTCGGCTCGCCGTCGATCCACGGGGCGACGTCGGAGGCGCGCTGGGGGCGGGTCTCGAAGGTCGCGCGGCGGTCCTCGATGCCCTCGTTGTAGATGGCGGCGATCGCCGCGGCGTCGTCGGGCCTGGCGGCGCGTATCTGCACGGCTTCATAGGGTGCCGCACATGGACGGCGATCGGCCCTGGGCGGGACGGCGGCTGCACTTGCTCGGGATCGGCGGCGCCGGGATGAGCGGCCTGGCGCTGCTGGCGCACGCACTCGGCGCGGAGGTCACGGGCTCAGACCAGGCGGAGTCGACGTATCTCGCGCGCGTGCGGGACGCCGGCATCGCGGTCGCCGTCGGGCACGACGCCGCCAACCTGCCGCCGGGCGACGGGCTCGAGATCGTCTACTCCACGGCGGTGCCGGCCGACAACCCCGAGCGCGAGGCGGCGCGCGAGCGCGGGCTGCCCGAGCTGCATCGCTCGGCGCTGCTGGGCGAGATCAGCGCGCTGCGGCCGACGATCGCGGTAGCCGGCACCCACGGCAAGACGACCACCGCCAGCATGGCGGTCCACGCGATGCGCGGTGCGGGCATGGACCCCGCCTACCTGGTGGGCGGCGAGCTGCGCTCGACCGGATCGAACGCCGGGTGGGGGAGCGGGGAGTGGCTGGTGGTGGAGGCCGACGAGTCCGATCGCTCGATGCTCGCCTTGCGCCGGGACGTCGCCGTGCTCACCAACGTCGAGCTCGACCACCACACCACCTTCGGCTCGCACGTGGAGCTCGAGCAGGCGTTCCGGGCCTTCCTCGCACCAGCGGAGCAGGCCGTCGTGTGGGACCGCCCTGCGCTGCTGGCCCTTCGCGACGGCCCGGCGGTGGCCTTCGACGCGACCGAGGTCGATCTGCACGCCGGCGGATCTCGCCTGGAATGGCGCGGGACGGAGGTCGCGCTCGCCGTGCCGGGACACCACAACGCGCTCAACGCCGTCGCGGCGCTCGAGGCGTCCCGGCTCGCCGGCGCCGACCCGGCGCGCGCGGCCGCGGCGCTGGCCGACTTCCGCGGCGCGGCCCGGCGCTTCGATCGCCTCGGTGCGACCGAAGCGGGCGCCGAGGTCTACGACGACTACGCCCACCATCCCACCGAGGTGCGCGCGACGCTCGAGGCCGCCCGTACGCTGCAGCCACGGCGCGTGATCGCGGTCTTCCAGCCTCATCTGTACTCGCGGACCGCCGCGCTGGCCGCCGAGTTCGGCCGCGCGCTCGCGCTCGCCGACCTCGCGGTCGTGCTCGAGGTCTACCGGGCGCGCGAGCGCCCCGAGGACTACCCGGGCGTCTCGGGCCGGCTCGTGGCCGAGGCCGCCGCCGACGCCGCCCCGGGCCGCACCGTGGCCTGGATGCCGGGCTTCGACGAGGCCGAGACCTACCTGCGCGGCGTCCTCCGCGAGGGCGACCTGTGCCTGGTCATCGGAGCGGGCGACGTGGACGCGCTCGGCCGCAGGCTCGTGGAGTAGGGAAGCCGCCCCCCAGCGCGAATCACGGAGCATGGCGACGGCTCGTCGTGGGACCGCTCGGGAGCAGGCGACCCGCCCCCGAGCGAGGGCCTGGAGGGTGGGGCTTCCGGCGGCCGCGTACGCATCGCCTTCGCCGCGCTACTGGCCTGCGGCCTGCTCGCCGGCGGCTTCCTGCTCGTACGCGACTCGTCGCTGTTCGCGGTCCGCAACGTCACGGTGAGGGGCGCCACGGGCCCGAGCGCGCCTCGCATGGCCACGGCGCTCGAGGCGGCCGCCCGCGGGATGACGACGCTCCACCTCGATCGCGGGACCCTGCGGCGCTCGCTCTCGACCTTCCCGCAGGTACGGGACATCCGCGCCACCCGCGTCGGCCGCAACGGGCTGCGCGTCCAGGTGATCGAGTATTCGCCGGTCGGTGCCGTGTCCTACGCGGGCCAGCGCGTCCCGGTGGCCGGCGACGGAACGTTGCTGCGCGGCGTCCCGGCCGCGCCCGGGCTGGCGACGATCCCGGTGCGGAGCCCGGCGGCCGGCCGCCGGCTGGAGGACCGCGCGGGGGTGATCGCCCTGCGGACCGTCGACGCGGCGCCGCCCGCGCTGCGGGCGCGCATCGCCCAGGCCGCGGCCGGCGCGCGCGGCGCGACGGTCAGCCTGCGCGACGGCCCGCAGATCTACTTCGGCGCCCCCGAGCGGCTGGGCGCCAAGTGGGCGGCAACAATCGCCGTGCTGGCCGACGAGGGCTCCCGCGGCGCGCGCTACATCGACGTCCGGACCCCCGAGCGGCCGGCGGCCGGCGGCTTCCCGGCCGGCTCGGACCCGACCCTCGCCCCCACGGTCGACTTCGCCGCCCCCCAGGCGGACGGCACGACCGATCCGACGGCCCAGACCGACTCCAGCGGCTCCCAAGCAGGCGACGGAGGGGGAGATTCAGCTGCTACCGGCACAGATTCAAGCTCAACTGGAGGCTGAGACAAAGCTCAACCCACAGTTGAGCCATCTCTGAGGCGCTGGTCGAGACTTCCCCGATCTGCAACCCTTGTTGCGAGACGTCCGGGGCGTTGACAACTCCCGCCGGCCATGCCTACCGTGAAAGACGGGAGGTTGTGGTCCGCGCCCGAACCCTCAACCCTAACTTCAGGCTCGGCTCGGAACAATGAACAGCGGTAGCTACCTCGCAGTCATCAAGGTCGTCGGTGTCGGCGGCGGCGGAACCAATGCGGTCAACCGCATGGTCGACGCAGGCCTGCGCGGAGTCGAGTTCATCGCGGTGAACACCGACGCCCAGGCGCTCCAGATGTCGGACGCCGACGTCAAGCTCAACATCGGCCACGAGCTCACCAAGGGCCTGGGCGCCGGGGCGAACCCGGACGTCGGCCACGGCGCGGCGGCCGAGTCGCGCGACGAGATCAAGGAGGCGCTCAAGGGCGCGGACATGGTCTTCGTCACCGCCGGCGAAGGCGGCGGCACGGGCACCGGCGCGGCGCCGATCATCGCCGAGATCGCCAAGCAGGAGATCGGCGCCCTGACCGTCGGGGTGGTCACGCGCCCGTTCGAGTTCGAGGGCTCGCAGCGCTCCAAGCAGGCCGCCGAGGGGATCCAGGGCCTGCGCGAGCAGGTCGACACGCTGATCGTGATCCCCAACGAGAAGCTGCTGGCGATGGTCGAGCGCCGCACGTCGATCCTCGACGCCTTCCGTGAGGCCGACAACGTCCTGCGCCAGGGGGTCCAGGGGATCACCGACCTGATCACGATCCCCGGCCTCATCAACCTGGACTTCGCCGACGTGCGGGCGATCATGCACGACGCCGGCACCGCGCTGATGGGCATCGGCGAGGAGAGCGGCGAGAACCGCGCGACCGAGGCGGCCAAGCAGGCGATCAGCTCGCCGCTGCTCGAATCCTCGGTCGAGGGCGCCACCGGCATCCTGCTGAACATCACCGGGCCGCGCGACCTCGGGCTCTTCGAGGTCAACGAGGCCGCCGAGATCATCGCCAGCGCCTCCGACGCCAACTCCAACATCATCTTCGGCTCGGTCATCGACGAGTCGCTCAACGACGACGTGCGCGTGACGGTCATCGCGACCGGCTTCGACACCGGCCGCGGCGTGACACGGCCGCCCCGCCGGCGCCGCGGCGAGCCGCCCGACCGCAACCCGACGATCGACGAGCGCCAGCGGTCCTCGCTCGAGATCCGCGACGACGAGATCGACATCCCCGCCTTCCTGCGGGACGAGTAGCGCTCCCCCCTAACGCTTGCGCCAGCGCCACGAGCGCAGGATGCGCTTGAAATCGTCGCGCGCGAGCTTGGTGCCCTTGGGGGACCCGCTCATGCGGATCACGTAGAGGCGCCCGTTGTGGAAGGTCAGCACCGCTGACTGGCTCAGCGTGGTGTCGTTGGGCTTGGTCGATGTTCTGCCCGCTGGCGTCTCGGTGCTCGTCTCCGGCGCTGAGACCTTGCGCCGCGAGTCGAGCCCGACGGCCTGCTCGCCACCGACGTCCGGGGCGGAAACCTGCTTGATGTCCTTGAACCCCTGCGATTCGAACTGGGCCTGGAAGACCGTCTGCGCCTGTTGCAAGTCGCTCACGTTCTTGACCGGCGGGAGCGCGACGGTCGCCGTCGCGAGCGGCGACCCCTCCGAGTCGAGCTCGGAGACGAGCGCATCGATCTTCTTGGGCGGCTTCACCTTCACCCAACCCGCCGGAGCGACGAAGGTGTAGCCCTTGCCGCGCACCTTGACCGGCTTGTCCGGCTGCCGCTTCGGAGTCACCGGCGCGGCGCCCGGCGCCGCGTCCGAACCGGAGTCGTAGCCGCAGCCGGCCAGCGCCAGCGCGGCGGCACAACTGAGCGCCGTGAGCGCGCGGACCCTCACCCGCCTCAGCATGACAGAGAGGCCTGTCGGGCCGCCGCAGGCCGCTGCTAGGGTGCCCCGCCTACGTGTCCGGGGCCGATGCCACGTTGAAGCGGACGCCGCTCTACGACCGGCATCGCGAGGCCGGAGCGCGGCTCGTCGACTTCGCGGGTTGGGAGATGCCGGTGCAGTACGAGGGCATCCGCCCCGAGCACGACGCCGTGCGCGGCAAGGCAGGCGTCTTCGACGTCTCCCACATGGGCGAGGTCGAGACCAGCGGCCCTGAGGCGCTCGAGCTCCTGCAGCGCCTGCTCTCCAACGACGTGAGCCGGATCGAGGTCGGCGGAGCGCAGTACAGCGTCCTCTGCCGCGAGGACGGCGGCGTGCTCGACGACCTCATCACGTACCGCCTCGGCGAGGACCGCTTCCTCACCGTGACCAACGCCTCCAACCACGACAAGGACTTCGGCTGGATGTCCTACCAGGGCGCGTCGTTCGACGCCGAGGTGGCCGATCGAGCCGCCGACTACGCGATGCTGGCCGTCCAGGGCCCGACGGCACGCGAGATCGTCCAGACGCTCGCCGACGCGCCGCTGCCCGAGCGCATGCGGGCCGCGCGGCGCATCATCGACGGCGCGCCGGCGATCGTGTGCGGGACGGGCTACACCGGGGAGGACGGGGTCGAGCTGCTGCTGGACCCCGAGCACGCGGCCCGGGTGTGGGACCGGCTGCTCAACGCCGGCGCCGTGCCCGCCGGTCTGGCCGCGCGCGACACGCTGCGCACCGAGGTCTGCTTTCCCCTCTACGGCAACGATCTCTCGGAGGAGCGCGGCCCGATCGAGGCCAGCCTGGGGTGGTGCTGCAGGGAGGACACCGGCTTCATCGGCGCCGACGCCGTCCGCGCCGTGCGCGAGGCGGGGCCGCATGAGAGGCTGGCCCCGTTCCTCATCGAGGGTTCGGGCATCGCGCGCCAGGGCAACCCCGTTGTCGGCGGCGGCGAGGTGACCAGCGGCACGCTCTCGCCCAGCCTGGGACGCGGGATCGGGATGGCCTACCTGCCCGCCGCGAAGGCCGCGCCCGGTACCGCGTTCGAGATCGACGTCCGCGGCCGCACGCGCGCGGCCACCGTCGGCGAGAAGCCGCTGTACAGGCGCCCCCAGTAACGTCACTGGCTTGCACGCCCGCCACGAGTAGGAGCCGCCACCAGCCCATGGCCGAAGAGACCTATCCCGAGGACCTCCTCTACCACCCCGAGCACGACTGGGCCCGCGTCGAGGACGGCGTCGCCACGTTCGGGATCACGTGGTACGCGCAGGACCAGCTCGGCGAGGTCGTCTTCTTCGAGCCGCCGGAGGTCGGCGGCAGCGTCGGCAAGGACGATACCTACACCGAGGTCGAGTCGGTGAAGGCGGTGTCCGACGTCTACGCGCCGCTGTCCGGTGAGATCGTGGAGGTCAACGAGGGATTGGCCGATGCCCCCGAGCGCATCAACGACGACCCTTACGGCGACGGCTGGCTGGTGAAGGTGCGCCTGTCTGACCCGGGCGAGGCCGAGCAGCTCATGGACGTGGCCGCGTATCGAGCCTCGCTGCAGTGAGCCGCTACACCCACATCACCGACGACGATCGCCGCGAGATGCTCGCGGCCATCGGCGTGGACGCGGTCGAGGACCTGTTCGCAGACATCTCGCCCGGGCTGCGGCTCGGCCGCCCGCTGGACCTTCCAAACGGCCTCTCCGAGCAGGAGGTCTACGAGCACCTGCGCGAACTGGCGGAGCGCAACACCTCGGCCGAGGACGAAGTCTCGTTCGTGGGCGCGGGTATGTACGACCACTACGTGCCCGCGCTGATCGACCAGATCATCGGGCGCTCGGAATACCTCACCCCGTACACGCCCTACCAGCCCGAGATCTCCCAGGGCGGGCTCCAGGTCATGTTCGAGTACCAGACGGCGATCAGCGAGCTGACCGCCCTGCCGGTCTCCAACGCGAGCGTCTACGAGGGGCCCAGCGCGGTCGGCGCGGCGGGCTATCTCGCGCGCCAGTCGCGCCCGGGCCGGCGCCTGGTGGTCTCGCGCGGCGTGCACCCGCACAGCCGCGACACGCTGCGCACGATGGCCGCCGGCTGGGGGGTCTCGATCGAGGAGGTCGGGCTGGCGGACGGCGCCACCGACGCCGAGGCGCTCGCGCGCGCCGTCGACGAGGACACGGCGGCGGTCTTCCTCCAGCAGCCAAACTTCCTCGGCACGGTCGAGGACCTCGAGGCGCTGGCGCCGGTCGCCAAGGGCACCGGCGCGATGCTCGTGTGCGCATGCGACCCGCTCCCGCTGGCGATCGTCAAGCCCCCTGGCGAGTGCGGGGTCGACATCGCCGTGGGCGAGGGTCAGACGCTGGGCAACCGGCTGGACTTCGGCGGCCCGAGCTTCGGCTTCTTCGCCGCCACCGAGGAGTACCTGCGCCGCATGCCCGGCCGGATCGCGGGCGAGACGCGCGACGCCGACGGCCGCCGCGGCTTCGTGCTCACGCTGCAGACGCGCGAGCAGCACATCCGCCGCGAGAAGGCGACCCACAACATCTGCACCGCCCAGGCGCTCAACGCGCTGGCCGGCGTCCTGTACCTGAGCTGGCTCGGGCGGCGCGGGATCGTCGAGCTCGCCGAGCTCATGCTGCAGCGCACGGGCTACGCGCGCGAGGCGCTGGCGGCGGTCGATGGGGTCAGGCTCGCGCACGAGCAGCCGGTGGTGCGCGAGTTCGCGGTCGCCCTCGACGCGCCCGTCGAGCGCGTGATCGCCCGCTGCCAGGAGCGCGGGATCAACCCCGGCCACGCGCTGACCGCCGACTACCCGGAGCTCGGAGAGGGCCTGCTGGTCGCCATCACCGAGCAACGCACGCGCGAGCACATCGACCGCCTCGCGGCCGCGCTGGGCGAGGCCGTCGCCGCGGAGCGCGGTGCGGGCGTGCAGGTGGGGGCGTGACGCTGAGCGACAACCGCCTCCACGCCGACCCCGAGATCGAGGGCCACGCCCCCCACGGCGAGCACCGCGTCGCGCTGAGCGAGACCCCGCTGCAGCGCGAGCGCGCGGTGACGATCTTCGAGAAGGGCCGCGCCGGACGGCGCGCGTTCGTGCCGCCGGCGCTCGGCGTGCCGGAACGCCCGCCCGAGGAACTGCTGCCCGCGCGCCTCCGGCGCAGCGACCCGGCGCGCCTGCCCGAGGTCGCCGAGCCCGACGTCGTGCGCCACTACGTGAAGCTCTCCAAGCGCAACTTCGACCTCGACTCGGGCTTCTATCCGCTCGGCTCGTGCACGATGAAGCACAACCCGCGCCTGCACGAGCGCGTCGCCGCGCTGCCCGGCCACGCGCGGCTGCACCCGGCCCAGCGCCCCGCGCGCGCGCAGGGCGCGCTCGAGCTGATGTGGCGCCTGGAGCGCGCGCTGGCCGAGATCGCCGGCCTGCCGCATGTCTCGCTCCAGCCCAGCGCCGGTTCGCACGGCGAGCTCGCCGGCGTCCTTCTAACCCGGGCCTATCACCAAGATCGCGGCGAGCGCCGCACCAAGGTCCTCACCCCCGACACGGCGCACGGAACCAACCCGGCCACCGTGACGATGGCCGGCTACGAGGTGGTCAAGGTCGGCACCGACCCCGACGGCAACGTCGACCTCGACGACCTGCGCGCCAAGGCCGGCGACGACGTCGCCTGCCTGATGCTCACCAACCCGAACACGCTCGGCCTGTTCGACCCGAACATCGAGGAGATCGGGCGCATCGTCCACGGCGCGGGGGCGACGCTCTACTACGACGGCGCGAACCTCAACGCGATCGTCGGCGTGTCGCGGCCCGGCGACATGGGCTTCGACATCGTCCACTTCAACCTGCACAAGACGTTCACCCAGCCCCACGGCGGCGGCGGTCCGGGCAGCGGGCCGATCGCGGTCTCCGAGCGGATCGAGCCCTATCTGATGGTCCCGCGCGTCGCGCGCGGCGAGGACGGGTCGTTCGACCTCGTCGAGGACGGCTTCGACAAGTCGATCGGCCGGCTGCGCGGCTTCCAGGGCAACTACGGCACGTTCGTGCGCTCCTACGCCTACATCCGCTCGCTGGGCGCCGACGGGCTGAAGGAGATGTCGGAGACCGCGGTGCTCAACGCGAACTACCTGCTCGCGCGGCTGCGCGAGGCGGGCGCCGCGGAGCACCTTCCCGCCGCCTACGACCGCATCTGCATGCACGAGTTCGTGCTGTCCGGCGCGCCCGCGAAGCGCGAGCTCGGGGTCAAGACGCTCGACATCGCCAAGCGCATGCTCGATTTCGGCTACCACCCGCCGACCGTCTACTTCCCGCTGCTCGTCGACGAGGCGCTGCTCGTGGAGCCCACGGAGACCGAGAGCAAGGAGACGCTCGACGGCTTCGCCGACGCGGTCGCCGCGATCCTGCGCGAAGCCGCCGAGGACCCCGAGATCGCGCGCAACGCGCCGTACACCACGCCTGTCCGACGTCTCGACGAGGCCGCCGCGGCCAAGCGTCCACAGATCCGGCAGTCGCTCCCGAGCTAGCCGTATCGTTCCGCGCCCATGAAGGCGCGCTGGATCGTCATCGTCGTAGCCGTCGCCGCGGTGGCGGTGGCGATCGTCGTGAGCTCGGTGGGGGGCGGGGGCTCGGGCGGCGGCAGCGGCGCGCCGAAGAACGCTGTACGCGTCTCGTTCGCCTACTCCCCGGAGAAGCAGGCCCTGCTCGAGCCGCTCATCCGGCGCTTCAACGACGAGCGCGTGAAGCTCAACGGCAAGCCGGTCTACGTCGACGCGCAGGTGGTCAGCTCCGGCGACGCCGAGACCCGCATCGCCCGGGGAAGGCTGAAGCCCGTCGTGTGGTCGCCGGCCTCCTCGCTGTGGGGCCGGCTGCTCAACTTCGAGGCCGATCGCACGTACGTGGCCGACGACAATCCCTCGATCGCCCGCACGCCGCTCGTGATCGCCATGTGGGAGCCGCTGGCGCGCGCGCTGGGCTGGCCGCGCAAGCCCGTGGGCTTCAAGCAGATCCTCGCACTCGCGACGTCCAAGCGGGGCTGGGCGGACTACGGCAAGCCGCAGTTCGGGCGCTTCAAGCTCGGCCACACCAACCCGGACTTCTCGACCTCGGGCCTGTCGGCGGTGGCCGCCGAGTACTTCGCGGCGACCGGCAAGCGCGAGGGCCTGACGGAGGCCGACGTCCGCAGGCCCGCGGTGCGCGCCCAGATCAGGACGATCGAGCGGTCGATCGTCCACTACGGCGACACGACGCTGTTCTTCGCCGACCAGCTGCGCCGCTACGGGCCGGGCTACGCCTCGGCGGTGGCCATGGAGGAGGCGACGCTCGTCGACTTCAACCGCCGCCGCGCCGGCGCCACCAAGCTCGTCGGCGTGTACCCGGCCGAGGGCACGTTCTTCTCCGACAACCCGTTCATCGTGCTCGACGCGCCATGGGTCTCGAGGGCGCAGCGCGCGGGCGCGCGCGCGTTCGGCGAGTGGCTGCGCAAGGAGGTCACCCCCGAGGTCGCCGCGCGCGGCGGGTTTCGCCCCGGCGATCCGACGGCGAAGGCGAGCTCCCCGATCGACGCCGCCCACGGCGCCGACCCGAGCGAGCCGCGGCGCGTGCTCGGGCTGCCCGCTCCACGCGTGCTCGCGCGCATCAAGGCCGCATGGCACCAGGACCGCAAGCCGGCCAACATCATGCTCGTCGTCGACAAGTCGGGCTCGATGAGCGACGAGGGCAAGCTCGACCAGGCCAAGCGCGGCCTCAAGGTCTTCTTCGGCGAGCTCTCCCCCCAGGACCGCGTGGGGCTGATCTCGTTCGACAACCAGGTCTTCGGAGCCGTCGGGATCGCGCCCTTCGCCTCCAACCGCCCGCGGCTGGACCAGGCCGTCGACGAGCTGATCCCCGACGGCGAGACGGCGGTCTACGACGCCACCGACCGCGGCCTGAAGACCGTTCAGGGCCTCCGCGACTCGACGCGCATCAACGCGGTCGTGACTTTGACCGACGGCGAGGACAACTCCAGTTCGCTGACCCCCGAGGCGCTGGCCTCGACGCTGGCGCGCCAGGCGCGCAGCGAGGGCCTCAGCGTGCGCGTCTACACGATCGCCTACGGGTCGGGGGCCAACCGCGGCGTGCTGCGCAGGATCGCGCGCGCTTCGGGCGGCAAGGAGTTCGAGGGCGATCCCAACGACATCGAGGCGGTCTACCGCAGCATCTCGAGCTTCTTCTGATGCCTGGAGACCTCGAGCAGCGCCCGCCGACGCGCTCCGAGCTCAACCGCGCGCTGGTCGTGAACGCGGCGACCAAGCCGGTCAACGTCGTCGTGCCGGCGGCGATCGCTGTCGCCGCGGTGCTCGCCGGGCTGTGGTGGCTGATCCCGGCCGTGGCGGTGCCCGCGTTCGTCGCGCTGTGCGTGATCACCTACCTCGACGGCGACGAGGCCGAGCGGGTCGGCGAGCGCCTGCGCCGCGGGCGGGGCGCGGCGGGGGTCGCTGTGCCGCGGATCGATCCCCGCAGGCTCGCTCCTCCGATCGGCGCCCAGCTGCAGGCCGCGCTCGACGAGGAGCGGCGCATCCGCGAGGCGATCGCGGCCTCCGAGCTGCCGCTGACCGAGATCGCGGGCGAGGTCGACCGCCTGGTGCGGGCGCTCGAGAGCACGGCGGGCCGCGCGCAGACGCTGTGGGACTACCTCTCCACCCAGGACCCGGACCGCATCCGCGCCCGGATCACGCAGCTCGAGCGCAGCGGCGACCAGTCGGTCGCACCCGTCGCGGCCGCTCTGAGCGAGCAGGTCGAGGCCCTCGATGCGCTCGCGGGCCAGCTCCAGCGCTTCTTCACCCAGATGGAGCACATGGTCGCCTCGCTGGGAACCATGCACGCCCAGCTCCTGCGCATGACGATGGCTTCGCAGTCCGAGGGCGAGAGCGAGCTCGCCGACGAAGCCCGCGAGCTGCGCGAGGAGGTCAACGCGCTGGCCGAGGGCATGAGCGAGGTCTACGAGCAGGCGGGGGCGGCGGAGGCTCCCCGGCCGCCCGGCTGAGGCCTTTCGGCCGGGTACCCTCCGCCGCCGTGCGCATCTTCTCCGGCATCCAGCCCACCGGGACCAAGCACCTGGGCAACTACATCGGCGCGATCCAGCAATACGTCGCGGGGCAGGACGCGGGCGAGGCGATCTACTGCATCGTCGACCTGCACGCGACCACGGTCGCCTACGACCCCGCCGAGCTGCGGCGCAGCGTCCACGATCTCCTTGCGCTGCTGCTGGCGGCCGGCCTGGACCCCGACCGCTGCATCCTCTTCCGCCAGGGCGACGTCACCCAGCACACCGAGCTGTGCTGGCTGCTCCTGTCGGTCACGGCCTACGGGGAGCTCAACCGCATGCACCAGTTCCGCGAGAAGTCGGTCGCGCAGCGCGAGCTGGTCTCGGCCGGGCTGCTCGTCTACCCGGTCCTGCAGGCCGCCGACGTGCTCGCCTACCGGGCCGACGTGGTGCCGGTCGGCGAGGACCAGCGCGAGCACCTCGAGCTCATGCGCGACGTCGCGGCGCGCTTCAACGCGCGCTTCGGCGAGGTGCTGGTCGTGCCCGAGCACTGGATCCCGCCGGTCGGGGCGCGGATCCGCGACCTGCAGCAGCCCACGAAGAAGATGTCGACCACCGGTGGCTCGGAGCAGGGGACGGTCTACGTGCTCGAGGAGCCCGACGCGGTGCGGCGCAAGTTCCGCCGCGCGGTCACGGACTCCGGGACCGAGATCGTGCGCGCCGACGACAAGCCGGGCGTCTCGAACCTGATCGAGATCCTCGCCGCCGTGCGGGGAGGAAGCCCCGAGGACGTCGAGCGCGAGTTCGCCCAGGCCCGCTACGGCGACCTGAAGGCGGCGGTCGCCGACGAGGTCGTCGCCTACCTGGCACCGGTGCGCGAGCGCTACGCCGAGTTGCGCGGCGACGAGGCCGCGCTGGAGCGGGTGCTCGCCCAGGGCGCGGAGAAGGCGCGCGCGATCTCCGGCCCCGTGCTCGCCGACGTGCGCGAGGCGATGGGCGTCGGGCCCCCGCGCTAGCCTGCCTCTCCCATGCGCGCAGCCGCCGAGCTCGAGCTCGACCTCGACGTCTTCGCCGGGCCCTTCGACCTCCTGCTGACGCTCATCCTGCGCGAGGAGGTCGACCTGCTCGAGGTCGAGCTCGCCGAGGTAGTGCTCGCCTACCTCGACCACCTCGAGGAGCGCGGCGAGCTCGACCTGGAGGTCGCGACCGAGTTCCTCGTCCTGATCACGGCGCTGCTCGAACTCAAGTCGCGGCTCATGCTCCCCGGCGCCGAGGAGGGGGACGAGCTGGCCGAGCTCGAGCCCGAGCAGGCCGCCGAGGAGCTGCTCGCGCGCCTGCTCGAGTCGCGCCGCTACCGCGGGGCGGCGACGCACCTGCGCGAGCGCCTCGCCGCCGAGGAGGGCCACCGCTTCCGCTCCGCGCCGCTGCCCGCCGCGCTGAGGCGCCACTCGCTCGACCACGCCCAGCAGGCCTACGACCCGGCGCAGCTCGGCGCCGCCGTGGCGACGCTGCTCACGCCGCCGCCGCGCGTGGAGCTGCGCCACCTCGTCGCCCCGCGGGTGTCGGTGGCCGAGCGCCTCACGCACCTGCGGGAGCTGCTGCGCCGCGGGCGCTTCAACTTCGAGGACGCCGTGCGGGGCGGCGATCGGGTGACGGTCGCGGTGACGCTGTTCGCGCTGCTCGAGCTCTACAAGCAGGGCGAGGCGAACTGGACCCAGGACGAGCCGTTCGGGCAGGTGACGGTGCAGCCGCGCGGCGTTCCGGCGGCCGAGGTCGCCTCGTGACCGACCTGCAGCGGCGCATCGAGGCGTTGCTCTTCCTGTCGTCCGAGCCGGTCGCGGCGAGCGAGCTCGCGGGCGCCCTGGAGGTCTCAGAGGCGGCGGTCGAGCGCGCGCTCGAGGACATGGTCGAGCGCCAGTTCTCCGACCGCGGGCTCGTCCTGCGCGAGCTGGCCGGCGGCTGGACGCTGGCCTCCGATCCGCTCGCGGAGGATGCGGCGCGCCGCCTGCTCGCGCGGCCGCGGACCCCGCCGCTGACGCCGGCGCAAGCCGAGACGCTGGCGATCGTGGGCTACCTGCAGCCGGTGTCGCGCCCTGAGATCGCCCGCATCCGGGGAGTCAGCGCGGAGTCCGCGGCGGGGACGCTGCTCGAGCGCGGGCTGGTCGAGGAGGCAGGGCGCTCGCAGTTCGGCGCGGTGCTCTACCGGACCACGCCGCTGTTCCTCAAGCTCTTCGGGCTGCGCTCGCTCGACGAGCTTCCCGACGTCGCCCAATGGGACCCGACGCCGGGCGAGGAGGCCGACCTGCGCAGCCGCCTCCTACGGGCGGGCGAGGCCCGGACGGGCGCGCTCGAAGGCAGTCCGGGCTGAGCGACCTGCCCCGGACCTGGCGGCAAAACATTTGTCCGCCGCGCGCTAGCCGTCCGCAGCGTTTGTTAACGTGCGCGCGCACGCCGAATCCTCGACGGAGCGAGGACCGGGGGACCCAAGAGAAGTAGTGGGGCGAATTCCGCGGTGATTCCGCGGGAAGCGCTGGCTCTTTCCGCGCTAGCCCGTCAGCTAACCCCGGAGGCCGACGAAAGAGGCGTTTGTCCGACCTTCGAGGTTCGCTGCTGCATGCCACGCTGCCTGCTCGCCGTCCCGATCGTCCTGCTCCTGTCCGCGACCTTGTGGGAGCCTGCGACGGCACGCGCCGTCGAGCGCTCGGGTGACTACGAGACCCAGCTGCTCTCGCGAGCCGCCGACGGCGGCTTCCCCAACGGCCCCTCGCGTAACGGCGTCCTCTCCCAGGACGGCCGCGTCGCCCGCACCGCGGCGTTCGAGTCCGACGCATCGAACATCGTCGCCGGCGACAGCAACGGCCTGACCGACGTCTTCGTCGTCGATCGCACCGCCGGCTATTCCGGCACGGGCTCGCCGTGGCGCAACGGCCGGACGCGGATCGCCTCCCGCGGGATCGGGGGACCGGCGAACGGGCGCTCGTACGGACCCGCCATCTCGGGCGACTCGAGCTCTGACGGCGGGCGTCCGCAGACCGCGCCGCGCTGCGTCGCCTTCGTCTCGGAGGCGTCCAACCTCGTTCGCGGCGACACGAACGGCCGGCCGGACGCGTTCGTGTACTGGCTCGGCTCCGGGGCCGTCCAGCGGGTCTCGGTGGCGAGCGACGGCTCGCAGTCCAACGGCTCGAGCTACGACGTCGCGGTGGACGGGGCGTGCACGCGGGTCGCCTTCACCGCCGACGCGACCAACCTCGCTCAGACGACGAGCGGCGGCAGCGCGCATCCCAACTACAAGGGCGTGAAGACGGGCGCGACGCCCGGGGGGGTCAAGCAGGTCTACGTGCGCGTGCTGCGGGCCGAGAAGTCCCGTGACCGCGGGCTGGTCGGCCTCACCTACCTGGCATCGGCGTCCGGCTCCGGCGTTCCCGGCAACCGCGACTCCTACGGGCCCTCGTGGTCGCTGCGGACCTCGCAGGTGCTGGCCTTCACCTCGACCGCCGGCAATCTCGACGCCCGCGACCGCAACGGGGTCGAGGACGTTTACGTGTCGGCGGCACAGGCCGTCAAGCGGCGCTTCGGCAAGAAGGGGAGCAAGCGCCGCTCGCTGCCCTGGCTCGACCCGCGCGTGCGGGTGATCTCGGTCAACCCGGCCTCCCAGCGCGCGGGCAACGGCCGCTCGATGCAGGCCAGCGCGTCGGACCAGAGCTGCTTCGTGATCTTCACGACGGCCGCGAGCGACGTGATACCGGGCGACACCGGCCCGACGACCGACATCGCGCGCGCCGACATCCGCGGCTTCCTGCGCAGCCGCGGCGTGCTGCGCTTCGATCCGCCGGGCTGCCGCAAGGTCGGCGACGGCGGCGCGCCCGCGGGCGACCGCGTCCGGATCACGAAGGTCGCGCGCGGCAACGGGCCGTCGAACGAGCCGCGGAGCGCGGGCGGCGGCGACTACGTCGTCTTCGCCTCGGCGGCGTCGGACTTCTCGGGCGTGACCGCGCTCCTGCGCGACGGCAACGGCGTCGTGGACTCGTTCCTGTGGTCGGGCCGCCGCGACGTCGTCCGTCTGCAGTCGGCGATCTCCTCGCGCTACGGGGTCGGCGGCCAGCTCGCGCTGCCCTCCTACAACCCGTACCCGAGCTCGGTCATCAACTACATCCTGTTCGAGACCTCGACGCCCTTCGCCGACCTCGCGCTCGTCCAGAGGACGCGACCGCAGTGGCTCAAGAGCATGGGCGGGGAGATCGCAGCAGCCCAGAGCGACCCGGCGTTCCACCAGATCTACCTGCGCTACCTCGGCGCGAAGACGTAGCGGGGCGGCGAGGCCTGGTCCCGCAAGCGAACCGCGGGCGACGGGAGGTAGGGAAGGAACGCCTCCGCGGGTTGTGACCCGAGGCCGCTCGCCCGCCTTCCGAACTCCTCCTCTCCCGCGTCGATGTCGTTCAGCGCGGCTCCCGGTCACCGTCGCGGGCCGTCCGTTCGTCCGCTCGGGCCACCTCCGATGCAGGGCGGGAGGGTCCCGTGACGAACTGAGGCAGAGACGGCACCGATCGTCACGAATGTGTCACTCGGGGCCGAGTACGGTGACTTCAGTGAGCGAAAGGAGGTGACGACGCAGATGAATGGTCTGAAGCGCGTCGAGTGGCATGGGGGCACGAGCGCACACGGCCGCCAGCAGGGTGCGCGACCGTCCCAGCGCGAGCTCGTCACGGCCTCGCTTCTGCGCAGCGGAGCGCCGGTGTCGCGGCGCGAGCAGGACAGCGCCTCGCGGCGCGACCGCTAGCCGCGCGCCGCTCACCGGCCGCACGCGGCCGTGGACTTCGTGTCGCGACCGCTAGCCGCGCGCCGCGAGCTGGCCGCACGCGGCCGCTATGTCGCGCCCTCGCGTCAGGCGGACGGTGGCGGGCACACCCCGCTGCTCGAGCGCGGCGTGGAACGCCTCGATCGCCTGCCGGCTGGAGCCCTGGAATGGGCCTCCGGTGGGGTTGTAGGGGATCAGGTTGACCTTGAAGACGCGCGGGTCGAGCACCCCGGCGAGAGCGACGGCCTGCTCGTAGCGGTCATTGACCCCCGCGAGCATCACGTACTCGACGAAGATCCTCCGGCGCCGCCGCGCGTAGTGGCCGCGGCAGGCCTCGAGCACGTCGGCGAGCGGGTAGCGGTCGTTGACCGGCATGAGCTCGGAGCGCAGCGCCTCGTCGGCCGCGTGCAGCGACAGCGCGAGTCGCACGGGCGGGCCCTCGACGGCCAGGCGCTCGATGCCCGGGATCCAGCCGACTGTCGAGATCGCCGTGCGGCGATGGCTGACGCCCAGGTCAGGCAGGCGCTCGCAGGCGGCGAGCACGTTGTCGAGGTTGAGGAGCGGCTCGCCCATGCCCATGAACACGCAGTTGTCCACCGCTCCGGCCCGCCGGAAATGGAGCGCCTGGTCGAGGATCTCCGAAGCGCTCAGGTTGCGTCCGAAGCGCATCGCGCCCGTGGCGCAGAAGCTGCAGGTCAGGGGGCAGCCGGACTGCGAGGACAGGCAGATCGAGCGCCTCGAGTCCCGGTAGCGCATCAGCACCGCCTCGACCGGGCGCCCGTCGCCCGTCGCGAACAGCGCCTTGACCGTCCGGTCCGCGGCCCGCGCCTCGCGCTCGAGCGCCAGCGTCGAGAACGGGACCTGCTCGGCCAGCTCGTCGCGCAGCCCCGCCGGCAGCTCGCTCATCTCGCCGTAGTCCGGACACCCGCGCGCAGCGCGCGACCACACCTGGCGCGCCCGGAAGGCGGGCTCGCCGCGGGCGGCGAGCGTCTCGTCGAGTAACGCGAGATCCACGGGGAGAAGGTAGCCCCGAAGCCTGGATAGTCTCGGCCGCCGTGCGGCTCGCGAAGTACCTCGCTCACGCCGGCGTCGCCTCGCGGCGGGCGGCTGAGCGGATCGTGGCCGAGGGGCGCGTGACGGTCGGGGGCGCCGTCGTGACCGATCCCGCCCGCGACGTGGCGGAGGGTGTCGCGGTGGCTGTCGACGGTAGGTCACTGGCGGGGTCGGAGCCGCGGGCGGTGTTCGCCCTGAACAAGCCGCCGGGTGTGGTTTCGACGGCGAGCGATCCCCAGGGGCGTCCAACGGTCACGGAGCTCGTCCCCGCCGGCGTTCGGCTCTATCCCGTCGGGCGCCTGGACGTCGACGTCTCGGGCCTCATCCTGCTCACCAACGACGGCGAGCTGGCCAACCGCCTCAGCCACCCGAGCTTCGAGGTGCCCAGGACCTACCGGGCCACCGTGGCCAACCCACCGGTCAGAGAACCCGCGCTCAGAGCGCTACGGGAAGGCGTCGAGCTCGAGGACGGCCGCACCGCGCCGGCGCGCGCACGACGAATACGGCCCGACATCATCGAGCTGACGATCCACGAGGGGCGCAAGCGACAAATCAAGCGCATGTGCGCCGCCGTGGGCCACCCGGTGCGACGTCTCGAACGGGTCGCGTTCGGGCCGCTGCGGCTCGGCGACCTCGAGGAAGGAGCGTACCGCCGCTTGAGCGGGGCCGAGGTCGAGCGCTTGAGGGCCGCGACGGGGGAGATTGGCGCGCGGACCGGCCGCTCCGCGCGCGGCTCCTAGAATCCCGCGGCCATGCGCCTGTTCGCGCTCCGCGGCGCCATCTCCGTCGACCGCAACGAGGGGGACCACGTCCTCGACGCGACCGAGCGCCTGATGCGCGAGATCATCGCCCGCAACGACCTGCTCGCCGAGCGGATGGTGAGCTGCATCTTCACTGTCACGCCCGACCTCGACGCCGAGTTCCCCGCGGTGGCCGCGCGGCGCATCGGGCTCAATGCCGTGCCGCTGCTGTGCGCCCAGGAGATCGCCGTGTCCGGCGCGCTGCCCCGCATCATCCGCGTGCTCGTCCACTACCACGCCGAAGAGGACCACACCCCGCGCCACTGCTACCTGGAAGAGGCCACCGCCCTGCGGATGGACCTGGCGGACGCGCAGTAGGCTGAGGCCCATGGCAGACCAGGACTTTCCCGGCGTCGTCACCGGCGAGGGCTACGCCGTCGCGCCGCTCGAGGCGCTCGGCGAGGGCTACGGCTTTCGCAAGGTGCGTCGTGGCCTCGGCGTCACCGCCTTCGGGGTCAACGCGATCGTGCTTCCGCCCTCCTACGAGACCGGGCGGCACTTTCACGAGCGCCAGGAGGAGACCTACTTCATCCACCGCGGGGCGGTCGAGATCGAGTTCGGGGACGGCAGCGTCCACCGCCTCGGCCCCGGCGGGCTGGCCCGCGTCGACCCGGGCACGGTCCGCATGCTGCGCAACGTCGGCGACGAGGACGCCGTGTACCTGTGCGTCGGCGGCGAGGACGGCTACGTCGGCCGCGACGGCCGCCGGCCCGACGAGAACGAACCCCGGGCTCGGCCCAGCGGGCCGCCCGGCGCGGCCTGATGGCGCTGGAGTTCGCGGAGGCCGTCCGGCGCATCCCGGTCTACCCGGCCGCCGACGGCTACCAGCTTCCGGCCGAGGTAGCCCACCTGGCCAGCAACGAGTCGCCGTTCGCCCCGCTGCCCCAGGTGGTCCGCGCGGCCGCGAAGGCCGCCGAGGGCGCGAACCGCTATCCCGATCCGACCGGCGCCCGGCTGCGGCGCGCGCTCGCCGACCGCTACGGCGTCCCCAGCGCGCGCATCGCGCTCGGCAACGGGTCGTGCGACGTGCTGCTGGCCGCCGGCACCGCGTTGCTCGAGCCCGGCGCCGAGATGGTCTACGCGTGGCCGTCGTTCTCGATGTACCCGCACGTGGCGGCCGCGACCGGCGCGCGCCCGATCGTCGTGCCCCTCGACGAGGACGACCGCCACGACCTCGACCGCATGGCTGAGGAGGTCACGGTGGCCACGCGCATGGTGGTCGTCTGCAACCCGAACAACCCGACCGGCACCGCGCTCCCGCTGGCCGACGTCGCCGCGTTCGTCGAGCGCGTGCCGCGGCACGTGTGCGTGATCGTCGACGAGGCCTACTGCGAGTTCAACACGCTCGACGACCCCGACGCGTCCGTCGACCTGCTCGACGCCCATCCCAACCTCGCGCTGCTGCGGACCTTCTCGAAGGTCTATGGCCTCGCCGGGCTGCGGGTCGGGTTCGCGCTGTGCGGCTCCGAGGCCTTCCGCACGGCCGTCGATCAGGTCCGCCAGCCGTTCTTCGCCAACATCGCCGCGCAGGCGGCGGCGACCGAGGCCCTGCGCCACCAGGACGAGGTCCTGCGCCGCGTGGAGCTCACGATCGCCTCGCGGCTGGAGCTCGAGGAGGGCCTGAGGGCACTGCGCCTGCCGGTCGCCGAGTCGCACGCCAACTTCGTCTGGTGCGATCTGGGCGAGGACCGCGACGAGGCGGAGATCGTCCGAGGCCTGGCCGAGCGCGGCGTGCTCGTGCGCGCCGGCGCCGCGCTCGGGCGCGAGGGCGCGCTGCGCGTGACATGCGGCACCACCGAGGAGAACGGCAAGTTCCTCGCCGCGCTGGCCGAGGTGCTCTGAGACGAACGGCGGGCGAGGGACGGGATTCTCGGAGGCGCAGCGGTTCTGGGGCGCAAGAACAACGTCCAGCGTTGATTTCGCGCCGCAGAACGTCGAACGCCGACCAGGGGCGACCGCTCGCGTCCGTTCCGTTCCCCTCGTTGCCCGCCGTTCGTCCCGGGGTGGACGCACCGCACCCCGGCTGCTACAAACTCTCTGCATGTCTGGCGAGACCGAGCGCACGCACGCCGCGCAGCGCGGCCCCTCGAGTCTCGCCCGCAGCTGGTCCTTCACCTACGTCTACGCCGCCTGGCGATTTAGCTAGGCGCTCGGCCGGCTGAGGCAGCCGTCCGCACCGGATCCTCGGGGCCGAGCGCCGTCCCAGGGCACTTGATCGCCCGCCAGCAGCACCGACGTAGATCCGAACGAGAGAAGCGAAAGGACCAGGTGGCCGAAGATGATCGTCAACAGCGACGCAGCAAGGGGACGCAGGCGATGTCGCTGAGCGCTTCGCCCCAACGCATCGAAGGCGCGCGCGGCGCGGAGGGCTCGGTCGACCAGGTCCGCGACCGCCGCATCGACGAGGTGGTCCCGCTCCAGCCACCGTCGCTGCTGCTCGAGGAGCTGCCGCTCGAGGGAGGCCGAGCCGACGTCGTGGTGCGCGGGCGCTCCGAGGTCGCCGCCATCCTGGAACACAGCGACGACCGGCTGCTCGTCGTGGTCGGGCCGTGCAGCGTCCACGACGCCGACGCCGCGCTCGAATACGCCCGCCGCCTGAGCCCGGTGGCCGAGGAGCTGCGCGACGACCTGTGCGTCGCGATGCGGGTCTACTTCGAGAAGCCGCGCACCACCACGGGTTGGAAGGGCATGATCAACGACCCTCACCTCGACGGCTCCGGGGACGTGAACTCGGGCGTGCGCCTCGCGCGCGGGCTGCTGCTCGAGGTCGCCGAGCTGGGGCTCGCGGTCGGCTGCGAGTTCCTGGACCCGATCACCCCGCAGTACATCGCCGACGCCGTCTCGTGGGGGGCGATCGGCGCCCGCACGAGCGAGAGCCAGATCCACCGCCAGCTCGCTTCGGGACTCTCGATGCCGATCGGGTTCAAGAACCGCACCGACGGGAACGTGGACGTCGCCGTCGACGCCGTGCGCGCGGCCGCCGTCCCGCACGCGTTCGCCGGAATCGATGGGACCGGCACGCCCGCGATCCTGCACACGACCGGCAACCACGACTGCCATCTGATCCTGCGCGGCGGCCGCGACGCGCCCAACTACGGTGCCGAGGCGGTCGCGGATGCGCTGGCCAGGCTGCGCCGAGCCGGTCTACCCGAGCGGATCGTGATCGACGCCTCGCACGACAACAGCGGCAAGGACCCCGCCAACCAGCCGCTGGTGGTCGCCGACGTCGCGGGCCAGCTCGCCGCCGGTAACGGTGCGATAGTCGGGGTGATGCTCGAATCCTTCCTCGTCCAGGGCCGGCAGGACCTGGAGCCCGGCGCCCAGCTCACCTACGGCCAGTCGATCACCGACGCCTGCATGGCGTGGGACACCACGCACGAGACCCTGGAGCAGCTCGCCGCCGCGGTGCGTGACCGGCGCCAGGCTGGGTGACGGTCGCGGTCGTCGGCGTCGGGCTGATCGGCGGATCGATCGGCCTGGCCGCGAGAGAGCGGCTCGGCAGCTCCGTGCGGGGCTGGGACCCGGCCCCCGAGGCGCTCGCGGCCGCGCGCGAGCACGAGGTGCTGGATCGCGCCTGCCAGAGCCTCGAGGAGGCCGTCGAGGGGGCTGAGACCGCGTTCGTCGCCGCCCCCGTCGGCGCCCTGCCCGAGGTCGTGGGTCGCGTGCTGGCCGCCGCCGGCCCGGACTGCGTGGTGACCGACGTGGGCTCGACCAAGCGCGCCGTGCTCGCCGCGCACGACGATCCGCGCTTCGTCGGCGGCCACCCGCTGGCCGGCGCCGAGACCGCCGGGGTGGCGTTCGCGCGCGCCGACCTGTTCGCCGGCGCGACCTGGTACCTGACTCCGACGGCGACCACGTCCGGAGTCCTCTACGAGCGCCTGCATCGCACGATCGCCGCACTGGGCGCCCAGCCGGCCGCGATCGACGCCGAGACCCATGACCGCCTGATGGCGGCGGTCTCCCACCTCCCGCACGTGCTCGCCAACGTGCTCGTCGACCAGGCCGCGGCCGCGCTCGCCGACGAGCACGAGCGGCTGCCGGCCGCCGGGCCGAGCTTCCGCGACGCGGCGCGCGTCGCCGGGGCCAACAGCGGGATCTGGACCGACATCTACCTGACCAACCGCGAGGCGCTGATCGGCCAGATCGACGCGGCCGCCGAGCGCCTCCAGGCGGTGCGGAGCGCGCTGGCGCGCGCCGACGGCGAGGCGGTGACGGCCTGGAACGATGCCGCCGCCGAGCAGCGCCGGCGGCTGCTCGACACCGGCCTCGCGGGCGGGCCCACGCACGAGCTGCGCGTCTCGGTGCCCAACGAACCCGGTGTGGTGGCCCGCATCGCACTCGGTCTGGGCCGCGCGGGTGTCAACATCACCGACATGGCGCTCTATCCGGCTCCCGGCGGCAGCGACGGCGTGATCGCGCTGTGGATCGCGGGCGACGAGCCGGCTCGTCGCGCCTCCGAGCTGATCGCCACCCTCGGCTTCCCGGTCGCGCGCGCGTGAGCGCTCCGGGGATAAGTCAGACCGCGCACTTCAAGCCCGCGGGGCCGCTGCGGGGGACCGTCGCGCCGCCGCCCGACAAGTCGATCTCGCATCGCGCGGCCATGATCGCAGCGATGCACGACGAGCCGGTACGCGTCCTCAACTACCTCGACGCGGCCGACACCAACCGCACGGTGGCCGCGCTGCGCAACCTCGGCGCGATCGTGGAGATGCGTTCGGACGGGCTGCTCGTTCGCGGCGCCGGCCTGCGCGGGCCGCAGACCCTCGACGAGCCGATCGACGTCGGCAACGCGGGCACGCTCATGCGCCTGCTGCCGGGCTGGCTCGCCGCGCAGGAGGGCAGGGCGTGGACGCTGGACGGTGACGAGTCGATCCGCCGTCGCCCGGTGGACCGGATCGCCGAGCCGCTGGCGATGATGGGCGCGGAGCTCGAAGCGCGCGACGGCCGCTTCCCGCCCTTCACGGTCCACGGCGCGCGCCTGGAAGGGGTGGAGTACGTGCAGCCCCAGGCCTCGGCCCAGGTCAAGTCGTGCCTGCTGCTCGCGGGACTGCTGGCGGGCGGCCGGACGACGGTGGTCGAACCCGCCCGTAGCCGCGACCACACCGAGCGCATGCTGCTGCGGGCGGGCGTGCAGGTCTCACGCTCGAACGGCGCCGTGACGGTCCACAACGTCGACGAGCTCGGCCTCGACGCGATCGAGGTCCCCGGCGACGTCTCCTCGGCCAGCTTCCTGATCGCCGCGGGATTGATCGTGCCCGGCTCGCGGCTGGTGCTCGAGCGCGTCGGGGTCAACTGCACACGCACCGGCTTCCTCCACATCGCGCGCCGCATGGGCGGGGTGATCCTGGGCGAGCTCGAAGAGCCGCCGCCGCCGGGCGAGATCCCCATCGCCGAGCCCGTGGCCGAGCTCGACGTCTCGGCCTGCCCGCTGGTCGGCACGACGGTCGAGCCCCACGAGGTGCCGCTGGCCATCGACGAGCTGCCGCTGGTGGCGCTGCTCGGCTGCTTCGCCGAGGGCGAGACGGTGGTGCGCGGGGCGAGCGAGCTGCGGATCAAGGAGTCAGACCGCCTGCGGGCCCTGGTCGAGGGGTTGCGCGGCCTCGGTGCCGACATCGAGGCGACCGAGGACGGCTTCGTCGTGCGCGGCACCGATGGGCTGGACGGTGGAGTGCTGGACTCGCACGGCGACCACCGTCTGGCGATGCTCGGCGCGGTCGCCGGGCTCGCGTCGCGCGACGGCGTGCGGGTCGTGGGGATCGACGTTGCCGCGGTCTCCTACCCGCAGTTCCGCGAGCACCTGGGCACGCTCGCCTAGGCCGGGCGCGTGGCCGGGACCGCCGCAGCCGACTCCGCCGCTGCGCTGCTGCGCTGGCAGGCGCCCTACTGCGCGCAGCTCGGCTCGCCGCTCTACGCGAGCCTGCTCGAGCGCGCCGCGCAGGACGCCGAGGCCGGTGGGCCGGCGGTTGCGCTGCTCGCGCCGTGGGCCGACGCGCCCGCGGGCGACGTGCCCGCCATCCGGATGCTGGGGGCGGCGCACCGCCTGGCGCTCGATGGCGAGGCGCCGCGGCTCGCGCGCTTCTATCCCTCGGCGGGCGGTGACCCCGGCGCCGGCGACCCGTGGCCGGCGTTGCGCGAGGTGCTCCAGGAGCACGGCGAGCGCATCTCAGAGCTCATGCGCCGGCCGGTGCAGACCAACGAGGTCGGCCGCTGCACCGCGCTGCTCGGGGGCTTCCTGCTGGTCGCGCGCGAGACCGGCCTGCCGTTGCGGCTGCTCGAGGTCGGGTCCAGCGCGGGCCTCAATCTGCGCTGGGACCACTACCGCTACCAGCAGGACGGCGGCGGCTGGGGCGATCCGGGCGCGGCGGTGCGCTTCAGCGATCCCTTCACGGGCGACGGGCGGCCGCCGCTCGACGTCGCCGTGGAGGTGTGCGAACGCCGCGGCTGCGACGCGAGCCCGGTGGACCCGGCCGGCGACGAGGGCCGGCTGACGCTCGAGTCCTACGTCTGGCCCGACATGACGGCGCGGCTGGAGCAGCTGCGCGGGGCGCTCGCGACGGCGCCGCGCGTCCCGGCGACGGTGGAGCGCGCCGATCTCGTCGACTGGCTGAAGTCCACGCCGCTGACCGCGGACGGGGCCGCGACCGTCGTCTTCCACTCGATCGTCATGCAGTACCTCCCGCGCGCCGAGCGCGAACGGGCGCTGGCGGCGCTCGAGCGGGCGGGTGCGGGGGCGACCGAGCACGCGCCGCTCGCGTGGCTCATGCTCGAGCCCACGGGCGAAGGGCCCGAGGTCTGGCTACGCACGTGGCCGGGCGGCGAGCAACGGCTGCTGGCCACCGCCGGGTTCCATGGTGCACCGGTCGCCTGGATGTGGCCATGGTCGTGACCATCGACGGCCCGGCGGGGGCGGGGAAGTCGACCGTCGCGCGTGCCGTCGCGGAGCGGCTCGGGTTCACCTACCTGGACTCGGGGGCGATGTACCGCTGTGTCGCGCTGGCCAGCCGTGAGCGCGGCGTGGAGCCGGCTCACGCTGCGCGGGCGGTGCGGATCGAGCTGGGAGAGCGCGTGCTGCTCGACGGCAGGGACATGACGGAGGTGATCCGCACGCCCGAGGTGTCCGAGGCGGCCTCGCGCGTCGCCGCCGACCCGGAGGTGCGACGGGCGCTCGTCGAGAAGCAGCGCGAGCTGCTCGCGCGCGGCGACTGGGTCGCCGAGGGGCGCGACATCGGGACCGTCGTCGCGCCCGGCGCCGAGGTGAAGGTGTTCCTCGAGGCCAGTCCGGAAGAGCGCGCGCGCCGGCGCGCCGACCAGCTCGGGGCCGACCCCGAGACGGTGCTCGCCGAGCAGGCGGCGCGCGACGAGCGCGACCGCACTCGAGCCGACAGTCCGCTTCGGCCCGCCACCGACGCGGTCAGCATCGACACGACGGGCCTGGGCGTGGAGGAAGTCGTGGAGCGTGTCGCCGGACTGGTCGCGAAGATGATGCCCCGATGACGGTCGCGGTGGTCGGCTATCCCAACGTCGGCAAGAGCTCGCTGGTCAACCGCCTGAGCGGCTCGCGCGAGGCCGTGGTGCACGAGCGCCCGGGGGTGACCCGCGACCGCAAGGAGCTCGCGACGGACTGGAACGGGCGCGCGTTCACGCTCGTCGACACCGGCGGGATCGACCTGGAGGACCGCGACGAGCTCGCGCGCTCGGTCCAGGACCAGGCCCGCGCGGCGCTCGCCGACGCGCAGGCCGTGCTGTTTGTGGTCGACGCCCGCGCCGGGCTGCGCCCCGGCGACGAGGAGCTCGCCGACCTGCTGCGGCGCTCGGACGTGCCCGTGGTGGTGGCCGCCAACAAGATCGACGGCTCGGCCGACATGCCGCTGGCCGCGGAGTTCCACCGCCTCGGCCTGGGCGAGCCGGTACCCGTGTCGGCCACCCACGGGCTCGGGACGGGCGACCTGCTCGACCGGCTGGTGGCGCTGCTTCCCGACGACGAGCCCGAGCGCGATCCGGCCGTGCGCCTCGCGGTCATCGGCCGTCCGAACGTCGGCAAGTCGTCGCTGGTCAACCGCATCGCCGGAGAGACACGGGTCATCGTGTCCGAGCGTGCGGGCACCACGCGCGACGCGATCGACCTGCGCCTCCAGGTCGACGACCGGCCCATGGTGATCGTCGACACCGCCGGTCTGCGGCGTCAGGCGAAGGTCTCGGAGTCGGTCGAGTACTACACGTCGCTGCGCTCGCGCCGCGCGGCCGAGCGCGCCGACGTCGCGATGGTCGTGTGCGACGCCCAGGACGGCGTCACAGCGCAGGACCTTCGCGTCGCCGAGCTGGCGATGCAGAGCGGCTGCGCGACGCTGCTGGTGCTCAACAAGTGGGATGTCGCCCAGGACGTGGACCTCGACCACGAGCGCCTGCGGGTCGCGGCCAAGCTGCGCCTTCGCCCGCGCGTGCTGACCACAAGCGCCGAGACGGGCCGCGGGGTGACGCGCGCGGTGCGCGAGGCGCTCTCCATCGCCGATCGCGCGGCGGACCGTATCCCGACGTCCGAGCTCAACCGCTTCCTGTCGGAGATCGTCGCTGCGCGCCAGCCGCCGGGCCGCCGGGGCGGCGCGGGCGGCCGCCTCAAGCTGCTCTACATGAGCCAGATCGGCACCTCGCCGCCGCGCTTCGCCATTCAGGTCAACTCGCGGGCGCGCGTGACGCGCGACTACGCGTACTTCCTCGAGAACCGCCTGCGCGACCGCTACCGCCTCCAGGGCGTGCCGCTGATCATCGACTTCGTCGAGCGCGGCGAGCGGCGCGGGCGCGAGCGGCCCGGCCGGGCAGCGCGGAGGGCGACCAGGGGATGAGCGGCCGGCGGCGGGCGGCTTCGGGGGTGGCTACTTGACGCGCGCGCTCGACGACCGCCGCCTGCGGCTAGCGCTGCTGGCGGCGGCGCTGGTAGCCGCGGCGCTGAGCGTCGCCGTGCTGCTCTTGCGCGACTCGGACAAGCCGCCCGCCTCGCGCGCGGCGACGCTCGTGCCGGCCAACGCGCTCGCGTTCGTCCACCTCTCGACAGATGGCGATCGCGATGCCGTGCGGAAAGCGCTGTCGCTCGCCAAGCCCTTCCCGAGCTGGCCCAGACTGCGCAACCAGGCGCTGGCGCTGGTCGGTGCGCAGCCGGGCGAGCGGGGACTGCGCGACCTGCGCAAGTTCGTGGGCGACGAGGCCGGCCTCGCGTTCCTGAACACGGGCGGCGACCGGGCCGACCCGCTCGTGCTGTTGCGCATCACCGACGAGGCCAAGGCGCGCAGCTATCTGGAGACGCGCTCGCCGCCCGTCGGCTCGACCCCCTACCGCGGTTCGCGCATCACGAACTACGGCTCCACCCAGGGCGCCTTCGTCAAGGGCTTCCTGGCCCTCGGGCCGTTCGAGGCCGTGAGCGCGGCGATCGACCTCGGCGCCGGCCGCGGCCGCTCGCTGGCGTCAAGCCCCCTCTACCGCCACGCCGCGGGGAAGCTGCCCGACGACCGGGTCGCCGACGGCTGGGCCTCGGTCGACGGCGTGCGCCGCCTGCTCAAGCCCGCCGGCGGGATCCTCGGGACGATCGGGGCGCTGCTCGACCGCCCCGGGCTCAGGGGCGCCTCGCTGTCGCTGAGCCCGGCCGGCCAGGGAGTCCGCGTGCGCGTGCGCAGCGTGCTCGCCAAGGGCGCTCCACGCCCGGCGCCGTTCGCCCCGACCCTGCTCGACAGCGTGCCGGCGCGCGCCGTGGCCGCGCTGGACACCACGCGACCGGACCTCGAGGCCCCGCGCCTGCTCGGCCTCTCGTCGACGGGCAGCTCGCCGGTCGCGCGCGCCTTCGCGCGGCTGGCGGGGTTGACAGGCGGCGGCGGAGGCGCCGCATTGCGCGGCGGGCTGCTCGGGCTGGCGCGCGGCGAGAGGGCGCTGTTCGTGCTCGCCGGCGCCCCCGGCCCGGTGCTCTCGGTGGTGGCGCCGGTACGCGATCAAGGCGCCACGAGCGCGGCGATCGCCCGTGTCCGGGGTCGGCTCGCTCGGGCGCTCGCCGGCCGGCGAGCGGCCGGCGCGGCCGTGCCGGCGTTCCGGCCCGTGCGCGTGGCCGGCCGAACCGCCTTTCGGCTCGATGTCCCCAGGCGCCTGACGGTCCTCTATGCGGTCGCCGGGGGCAAGCTCGTGCTCTCCACCGACCCGCAGGGGATCGCCGCGGCGCTGGCTCCCGGCCCGACGCTCGCCGACAGCAGGGAGGCCCGCGCCGTCCTGCCTGACCGCCGGGACGAGGTGACGTCGCTACTCTTCCTCGACTTCAGTCAGCTTCTGGGGTTGACGCGGCGCGCCGGGCTGGCCGGCGACCCGACCTTCGCTCGGTATCAGGCCGATCTGGCGAAGCTGGGGGCGATCGGCGCCTCCTCGTCGGCCCAGGGAGACATCGCGAGCACGGAGCTGTCCATCAAGTTCAAATGACCGAGACGACCGACAACGAGTTCCTGTTCACCTCTGAGTCGGTGACCGAGGGCCACCCCGACAAGGTCGCCGACCAGATCTCCGATGGCGTGCTCGACGCCGTCCTGCGCGACGACCCCTACGGCCGCGTGGCCTGCGAGACGCTCGTCAACACGGGGCTGGTCGTCGTCTCGGGTGAGATCTCGACCGACACCTACGTCGACATCCAGGACATCGTTCGCTCGACGATCCGCGACATCGGCTACACCGATGCCGACCTGGGCTTCAGCTGCGACTCGTGCGCGGTCATCAACGCGATCGACAAGCAGTCGCCCGACATCGCCCAGGGCGTCAACACCGCACTCGAAGCGCGCACCGATCCCGCCGACGACGACGAGCTCGACGTCGCCGGGGCCGGCGACCAGGGCATGATGTTCGGCTACGCCTCGCGCGAGACGCCCGAGCTCATGCCGCTGCCGATCGCGCTCGCCCACAAGCTCGCGCACCGGATGGCGGGCGTGCGCAAGGCCGAGGAGCTCGGCTACCTGCGGCCAGACGGCAAGACGCAGGTGACGGTCCGCTACGAGAACGGGCGCCCGATCGAGATCGAGAAGGTCCTGATCTCCACCCAGCACAAGGACGGCGTGGACGCCGACACGGTCATCCGCCCGGACCTGTGGGAGCACGTCGTGCACCCGATCCTTCCCGCCGAGCTCTACGACGAGCGCAAGCTCAACTCGCCCCGCAACTTCCTCGTCAATCCGACCGGCCGGTTCGTGATCGGCGGGCCGGTCGGCGACTGCGGCCTGACCGGGCGCAAGATCATCGTCGACACCTACGGCGGCATGGCCCGCCACGGCGGGGGCGCATTCTCGGGCAAGGATCCGTCGAAGGTCGACCGCTCGGCCGCGTATGCCGCGCGCCACGTGGCCAAGAACGTCGTGGCCGCCGGGTTGGCGGACCGCTGCGAGGTCCAGGTCGCCTACGCGATCGGCGTCGCGCACCCGGTCTCGCTGATGGTCGAGACCTTCGGCACCGAGAAGATCCCGAGGAGCCAGATCGCGCAGCTGATCGAGGCCAACTTCGACCTGCGGCCCGGCTCCTTCCGCGAGGAGCTGCGCCTGCACCGCCCGATCTTCCAGAAGACCGCGGCCTACGGCCACTTCGGCCGCGAGGACCACGACTTCACCTGGGAGCGCACCGACAAGGCGGCGACCCTGCGCGAGCAGGCCGGGCTGCGCGAGCAGGCGCCGGTCAGCTAGCGAGCGCCGTACAGCCCTCGCAGGCCCGGCGCGACCCAGTCGGGCAGGTTGCGCTCGGCGTCGATCCTGTCGAGCCAGTCGTGATCGTCGGCCACGGTAAGGGCGTCGAGCTCGAGCGGGCCGACGATCTCGGAGAGCGGCTTGCCCGCCGTGGCGGCGACCAGCGCCGGACCGGTCGGGCGCCCGTCCAGGGGAACGCGCGGGCGCAGCTCGAAGCCGGTGGGCTCGAGCTCGTCGAGGGCGAGGCCCCAGCGGACCTCGTCGTCGGGGCCTGCGACCATCGCGTGCAGCGGCGAGCCGGCGCTCTCGGCCTTCTCGGCCAGCTCCTTGAGGTTCTTCAGCGCGCCGGACAGGCGCTTGCCCGCCTCGGCCAGCGTGATCGTTCCGACCACCGGGTCGGCCGTCTCCTGGCGCAGGTTGAGCACGCGCCGGCGCCCGCCCACGCGCAGATCCTCGAACGGCGGCTCGCCCCCGAGCCGCTCGACCAGCGAGCGCTTGCCGTAGCGCGGGACGCCGCCGACCATGACCAGCGCGACGTCGCGCTCTCCGGCGCCGATCAGGTGGCCGTAGGGATCGCCGTCGACGCCGTCGACCACGACGAGGTCGGAGCGCTTGCCGGGCTCGAGCGATCCCAGCGCGCGCTCCCACTTGAGGATCTCGGCGGCCGTGCGTGTGACCATCGCGACCAGCTCGCGGTCGCCGAAGACCCCGCCCAGCGCCGAGGAGGCCAGGTGGGCGACCTTGAGCTCGCCGAGCAGGTTCTTGGAGCCGCTCGGGGCCCAGTCGGCGCCCAGGCCGATCTTCACGCCGGCGTCGCGCGCGGCCTTCACCTTGGCCGTGGCGCCGTACAGCAGCAGGTTGGAGAGCGGCGACCACACCATCGAGGCGCCGTGGTCGGCCAGCACGGCGAAGTCCTGCGGCTCGAGCCCGGCGCAGTGGATGCCGGCCAGCGAGTCGGTGATCGCCCAGCCCTGGCGCCCGCCGAGCTTGAGGGCGAGGAAGTGGGCGCGTGCCGCGTCGTCGACGCCCTCGGAGAGGTGCAGGATGTAGCACGGCTTGCGCCGGATGGTGTCCAGGAAGCCGCGGGCCGAGTCGCCGTCGACGTCGCCGATGCGCGTGCCCGCGCCGGGCAGGTCGGGGTCGTCGGTCTCCTCGACGTTGCGGATGTTGCCGCGGTACAGCCGCCGGGCGCCCTTGTTGGAGAAGATCTCGATCCCCTGGCTCGTCGTGGTGCCGGCGACGAGCGCCTTGCACTCGACGTAGCGGACCACCGCGGGCATGAGCGCGGGGTCGGGCCCGATCAGCTTCATCGGGCCGCTCACCAGCCGCCGGTAGTCGGGGATCCCTCCCCACTGGCCGCGGTTGGTGAACTGGCGCGGCACGTCCCACAGCTGCAACGCGTTGTAGGCGAGGTGGTTGTGGAGCTCGATCAGGCCGGGGTAGATCGTGCCGCCGGCGGCGACCGGCGCGAGGCCCTCGAACCCGGCCGGCGGCGGGTCGCCGCGGCCCTGCACCGCGACGATCCTGCCCTCCGAGAGGTAGACGGCGCCATCGTCGAGGACGGTGAAGCCGGCGTCCATCGTGACGATGCGCCCGGCGACGGCGAGCGCCGGTCCGGCGGGCGGATCGATCGGAACCGGGGGCATTTGTGTGAGCTTCGTCTAGGCGGGTTGCTTTCGGGAGCGGCGGAGTGGATAGTCGCGCAAATCGACCGGGGGAGGACCGTCCAATGCTCAGCGTGAATCTCGCACTCGTCTCGGAGGTGCCCGGGCACGACCAGTCCGACGTGGCGCGCGTGGGGGCCGCGCTGCAGCGCCAGGCCACGCGGGACTTCGGCCCGATCTGGGACGTGCATGCGACGGTCGACGCGTTCCCGCGCCTCGAGGACGTACCGGTGGGCTACTGGCCGATGATCATCGAGACCGACATCAACACCCCCGGCGCTGCCGGCGTCCACGAGGACAAGGACGGCCAGCCGTTCGCGCTGATCGCGATGTCCGACAGCTGGTCGCTGACCGCGAGCCACGAGATGCTCGAGATGCTCGCCGACCCCTTCGGCAAGCGCGTGATCGCCGGACGCTCGCCCAAGCGCGGCCAGGGCCGCGTCGAGTTCCTGGTCGAGGTCTGCGATCCGCCCGAAGCCGACGAGTTCGGGTACACCGTCAACGACATCCTCGTCTCCGACTTCATCACGCCCAACTTCTACGACCCCAAGCGCGCCGAGGGCGTCCGCTACAGCTTCACGGGCGCTCTGCCCGGGCCGCGGCAGATCCTGCGCGGCGGCTACATCAGCTGGCACGACCCGGTCTCGGACCACTGGTGGCAGCAGATCTGGTTCGGCCAGCGCAAGCAGTACCGCGACCTCGGCGTGTTCGACGCGGCGGCGGGGCACAGCCTGCGCTCGTGGGTGGACGGCCAGACCGAGCACCCGGGCATCGACCAGGGCCTGCGCAAGAGCAATCCCGCGCTGAGGGCCGCGGTCGCGGTCGGCAAGGAGACCGCCGTGTCGGCGGGATCGAAGGCGACCGCCTGGCGCACGCAGATCGCGTCAATCCGGGACGCCGGCGGCCGATGAGCGACGAGGACGACGCAGAGGCCCGTCGCGCGCGCGCCGAGACGCTGCGCATGCGCATCGACGAGCTGCGCTCGGGAAGCACCTCCAGCGGCCGCCCTTCGAACCCGCGCGACTTCGTGGAGGAACGCGCGCGCGAGGAGGCGGAGCGCGAGCGCCAACAGCTCGAGGACGCGGGCGGGGAGGGGACGCGCGGCGAGAGTGGCGGCGCGCGGGAGGTGGGCGAGGGCGGTCCGGAGGTGGGCGAGGGCGGGCCAGGGGTGGGCGAGCCCGAGGAGCGCTAGCGATGACGCACGACTTCGACCCCGGGCCGGTCGCCGAGCCGTTCGCCACGCTCGCGAGGAAATATCCGGGCAGCGACGTCTATCCGCCGGCCGACTTCCGCATCGAGTGGGGGCCGATCTTCCACCGCGGGCGGCTCGACGGCAGCGCGCGGATCCTGATCGTCGGCCAGGACCCCGGACAGCACGAGTCGATCGCGCGGCGGATCCTCGTGGGCGAGGCCGGCCAGCGCGTGCAGGGCTTCCTGCACAAGCTCGGGCTCGACCGCTCCTACGCGATGGTCAACTGCTACCTGTACTCGGTCTACGGCCAGGCCGGCGGCGAGAAGCACGTCGCCGATACCGCGATCGCCGCCTACCGCGACCGCTGGCTCGACGCGCTTTTCGCCGCGTCGCCGCCGGATGCGGTCGTGGCCTTCGGGCACCTCGGCCAGGCCGCGTTCGCGCATTGGCGCGAGGGCGCCGGTGCCGCCCACGCCGCGGTGCACACCGAGGGGCTGCCGCACCCGACGATGCCCGAGGCTGCCTCCAGGGGCAACGCCGCCAAGCGGGCGGAGGCGATGCGCACGATGCTCGCGGCCTGGAACGCGGCGCTGAAGCGGCTCGACGGCGTGCTCGGCGAGCGCGACGCGGACCGTCCCTTCGTGCAGTACGGGGACGACCTTCTGCCCGAGGATCGCGCGCCGATCCCCGACTTCGACCTGCCGGCGGGCGCGCCGCCGTGGTGGTCGTCGGTCGACGCCTGGGCGGCGCGCGAAGCGGTCGGCGCCGGCGCCGACCCGGCGGCCGCGACCGAGGCCAAGCGCGCGACGATCGTCGTCACCGTGCCGCGCTCCCAGCGGCCCTGGCATGCGTCCTGAAGACGCGCGGCTGCGAGCCGCCGTCGAGCCCGTCCGCCGCCTGCCCGGCGAGGAGAACGAGCCCGATCCGAAGTCCGGTACGGCGCTGTGCCTCTCGGGCGGCGGCTTCCGGGCCATGCTGTTCCACGCCGGCGTGCTGTGGCGCCTGGTCGAGACGGGGCACCTCGCGCAGGTCGACCGCATCTCGAGCGTCTCGGGCGGCTCGATCACGGCTGGGCAGCTCGGGCTGCGCTGGGAGCGCCTGCGACTCGGCAGCCATGGGGCGGCGGAGCGCTTCGAGCGCGAGGTCGTCGAGCCGCTGCGCGAGCTCGCCCGCCACACCATCGACGTGCGGGCGGTGATCGTCGGTCTGGCCACCCTCGGCACGATCGGAGAGCACGTCGCGGCCGCCTACCGCAACCGGCTGTTCGCCGAGCACACGCTGCAGGACCTGCCCGACTCGCCGCGCTTCGTGATCAACGCGACCAACATGGGCTCCGGCGCGCTGTGGCGCTTCTCCAAGGCATACATGGCCGACTGGCGCGTCGGGCGCATCGCGAGCCCGGACGTCGAGCTCGCGGTGGCGGTGGCGTGCTCCTCGGCCTTCCCGCCCGTGCTCTCGCCCTACCGCCTCGACGTCCAGGACGCGACGTGGACGACCGAGCCGGCCAACGACCTCACGGGCCGCGAGTTCCGCGACGAGGCCGTGCTCTCCGACGGCGGCGTGTACGACAACCTCGGGCTGGAGACCGCGTGGAAGCGCTGTCGCACGGTGCTGGTCAGCGACGCCGGCGGGCTCATGGCCCCGGACGCCGACCCGGCCGCCGACTGGGCCCTCCACACGCTGCGCGTGCTGAAGGTCATCGACAACCAGGTGCGCACGCTGCGCAAGCGCCAGATCGTCGGTGCGCTCAGCGCCGGCACGCGCGAGGGCGTCTACCTGGGCATCCGCAGCGACATCTCCCACTACGAGGCGCCCGATGCGCTGCCCTGCCCCGCGGCGCTGACGCTCGCCCTGGCCGACACCCCGACGCGCCTCGCGCGCCTCGACGACGAGCGCCAGGAGCGGCTGATCAACTGGGGTTACGCGATCTGCGACGCCGGCCTGCGCGCACACGTGGAGCCCGAGCTCGAGCCGCCGGCCGGCTTCCCGTATCCCGGCGCGGGCATCGGCCAGGTCGGCTAGGCCGACCCGCCGAGACCGGAGAAGCTCGCGACCAGCAGCGCGAGCACGATGGTCAGGACGAGCAGGCCCAGCAGCGTGTCGAGCTCGGGAACGCTGCGGCCCGAGCGGTGGCGCGCGGCGTGGAGGACCACCACCGGGCTGCCGCCCAGCGCGCAGGCCCACGCCCAGCCGTGCTCGCCCGCCGCGCGGGCCGCGGCGACGCCGAGGGCGCGGGCGTAGAGGTCATAGGCGAGGCCGAACGCGACCAGCGCGCCGCCGACGTTGAGCCAGAACTGCGACGAGCCGAGCGGCTGGACCAGCAGCAGCACGCCGGCCGCGAGCAGTCCGAGCGCCAGCCCGCCCACTTGGAGCTGCCAGGCACGGCTGGCCGGTCGCGACTCGCGGGCACGCCGCACGGCGGCGGCCCGGCGCGGGCTGGGGGTGACGTCGTCGAGCAGCTCGGCCAGCAGCTCGCGGTCGCGGTCGTGGCGGCGTGCGAGCCGCCCGCTCCCGTTGGTGGCGAGCGCCTCGGGTCGCACCGTCACAACCGCCAGCCCGTGAGCGCGAAGCAGGCGCTCGCGCTGCTCGTCGCCGCGCCGGCGGCGCGCGCGATACAGGACGACCAGCCCCGGTCCCGGGTAGTAGGCGTCGACGGGCAGCGGCTTGGCGTCGTCGCTCCCATCCTCGGTGAGCCAGCTGAAACGGTGCTCGCGCCAGCCCGCCTCGCCGATCAGCTCGTCGACGAGCTCGACCACGTAGCGCGCGTCCTTGGACAGGCGGCCGCGGCGGCGGCGGCGGCGCGCGGCGACCGCCGGCCACTGAGGCCGCCTCCACTCATCCTCCGCCTGGAACCACAGCCGCTCCCTGCGGGGGGCTGGCTTTCCCTGCGCCATGCTCCCGGCACGGTAGCGCAGCGCGCGGGCTTGCCGTCTCGGTGCTAAGGACCTTGCGCCACGTCGCCGGCCTCGTGCAGCGCGTGGTCCACGGCCCGCACGACCTTTTCGGGCTGGGCGACGCCGCGGAACGCGAAGTCCGCGTCCCCGGTTCCGGCGGTGTCGAAGTCGACGGTCCCGATCTGGAGGATGCGCTGGAACGCGGTCTGGCGCGTGTTCACGTTCTGCATGCGCTGCAGGTGGGCCTCCTGCGTGTGGCGCGCGATCAGGCCGCGCCTTATGTACAGGCGGCGGTTCGTGATCGCGTAGCTCGTGCCGATGCGGCGCAGGAAGCCGACCAGGATGACCAGCGCCAGGACGGCGGCGAAGAGGAGGATCGCCACGGCGACGCTGCCGGCGAAGTAGCCGATCACGCCGGCGACGATCGCGACCACGAAGCCGGCGACGTGGTAGCCGAGGATGGAGCGCCACGAGGGGTGGCCGCTGAACAGAACGTGCTCGCCGGTCGCGAGGTCCATGGCTGCGGCCAGCCTACCGGGGGGAGGGGCGGAGGGCCGTGGGCGTCCGCGCACCGGCCTAGCCTGGCCGCGTGCCCTCGATCGCACGCGTCGAGCCGCTGACCACCGCGCGAACCGTGCGCGGGCCGTTCGACTACCTGCTCCCGGCGGAGCTGGGCGCGGTGGGCGAGGGCTCGCTGCTCGTCGTGCCCTTCGGCCGGCGGCGGGTGCTCGGCGTGGTGCTCGAGCTGGCGGACCGCAGCGAGGTGCCGCCCGAGCGCCTGGTCGCGCCCCTCGCGGCGCTCGAGCTCGGGGTGCCGGCCGAGCTGGTCCGGCTCGCGCTGTGGGTGGCGGACGCGTATGGGTCGACGCCCGCGCGCGCGCTCGCGCTCGTCCTTCCTCCCGGTGCGGGCACGGGGGTCGCCCCGCGCGTGCGCGAGCGGACGGCCCTCGTCGCGGAGCTGACCGCGGAGGGCCGGGCCGCGGCCGGAGCGGCCGCGGGCCAGGTGCCGGGCGCGGCGGCTCGCCTCACTGCCGGCCAGTGCGCCGTGCTGTCGCGGCTTGCGGCCGAGGGCGCGCTGCCGGCCACCGCGGTGGGCGCCGCGCACGGCTCGCTTCGCCGGCTCGAGCGGCGCGGGCTGCTGACGCTGGAGCGCCGGGCGCTGCGGCGCCGGCCCTCGCACGGGACGCTCGGCGCCGGGCGCGGCTCGCCGCCTTCGCTCAACGCCGCGCAGTCCGCCGCCCTGGCGGCGGTCGAGGACGCCCTCGGCCGGCCGCAGGCACGCCCCGAGGAGCGCCGCTTCCTGCTGCACGGCGTCACCGGGTCGGGCAAGACCGAGGTCTACCTGCGGGCCGCGCAGGCGGCGCTCGCGGCCGGGCGCGGCGCGCTCGTGCTCGTTCCCGAGATCGCGCTGACGCCGCAGACCGTCGCGCGCTGCCGCGAGCGTCTGGGCGAGGCGGTGGCGGTCCTTCACTCCGGCCTGCGGCCCGGTGAGCGCCACGACGAGTGGCTGCGGCTGCGCCGCGGCGAGGCGCGCGTGTGCGTCGGCCCGCGCTCGGCCGCCTTCGCTCCCGTCGCCGAGCTCGGGCTCGTCGTCGTCGACGAGGAGCACGAGTCCGCCTACAAGCACGAGGGCGACCCGCGCTACGACGCGCGCACGGTGGCCGAGCGCCGCGCGGGCGAGGCGGGCGCGGTGCTTGTGGCGGGCAGCGCGACGCCGCGGCCCGAGAGCCGCCATCGGCTCGCGCGGCTGGTACTGCCCGAGCGCGCCGACTCGAGCCCTCTGCCGCCCGTGCGCGTGCTCGACATGCGCGAGGCGCCGCACGCGCTCCACCCCGAGACGCGCGAGGCGCTGGACGACGTCCGGCGCAAGGGCGAGAAGGCGATCGTCCTCCTTAACCGTCGCGGCTGGTCGAACTTCCTGAGCTGCCGCTCGTGCGGCCGTTCCTGGACGTGCCCGCAGTGCGACGTCGCGCTGGTCCTGCACCGCGCGCAGGGCGAGCTCGCCTGCCACCACTGCGGTCATCGCCAAGCGGTGCCGCAGCGCTGCGACTCGTGCGGCTCGGTGTCGGTCGCCCGCCATGGCGTCGGCACCGAGCGCCTCGAGCGCGAGCTCGAGGCCGCGCTCGCGCGGCCCGGCTTCGAGGTCGTGCGCCTCGACGCCGATGCAGCCGCCGGCCGCGGCGAGGTCGAGCGCCTGCTCGAGCGCTTCGACGCCGCGCCGGCCGGGGTCCTGCTCGGCACGCAGATGGTGGCCAAGGGCCACGACTTCCCGCAGGTGACGCTCGGGGTCGTGCTCGACGCCGACCGCACGCTGCGCTTCCCGGACTTCCGCGCCCAGGAGCGGACGTTCGCGCTCGTCGCCCAGCTCGCCGGCCGCGCCGGCCGCGGTCCGCGCGGCGGGCGCGTTCTGGTCCAGACGCTCGCGCCAGAGGAGGAGGCGATCCGATTCGCCGCGGCGCACGACTCCGAGGGCTTCCTGCGCGCGGAGCTCGCGCGCCGTGAGGCCCTGCGCTACCCGCCCTTTGCGCACCTCGTGCGCATGGTCTGCGGCTCGCGCGAGCCGGGCGCCGCGCTGTCCGTGGCGAGCGCTGTCCGCGAGCGGATCGACGCCCCGGACGCCCTGGTCCTGGGACCGGCACCGTTGTTCCGCCTGCGCGGTCGCGAGCGTGCTCAGGTCGTGGTCAAGGCGCCTGCGCGGCGTCCTGCCGTGGCCGCCGTGGGGGCGGCGGTCGCTGCCGTGGCGGCCTCGCCGGGCGGGCGCCGCGCGAGCTTCAGCGTCGACCCCGATCCTCAGTGACAGAGCCGCGCGAGGCCTCCTAAACTGAGCGCCGATGGCCCACGAGACGACCGAAGTAGTCGACGAGCAGGAGCTGGAAGAGCACGGCGAGCGCGAGCAGGTCGAGCAGCTCGACCCCGAGGTCGCCGCGCGTCGGGAGGCGGCGCTGCAGCTCGTGCGCCGCTGGGGAGACCCGGTGCTCAAGAGCCGCGCCGTCCCCGTCGAGCGCTTCGACGACGACCTGCGCGCCGAGGTCGCGCGCATGGCGGCGATCATGAACGACGCGATCGGCGTGGGGCTGGCCGCGCCCCAGCTCGGGACCGCCCACCGCCTGTTCGTGTACCGCGTCGGCCGCGACGCTCCGCTCGGCGTCGTCGTCAACCCCGAGATCGAGTGGCGCTCGAAGGACCAGGAGACCTACGAGGAGGGGTGCCTCAGCATCCCCGGCGTGGTCGTCGACGTCGAACGCCCGATCCACGTGCGCGTGCACGCGCAGGACGAGTGGGGCGAGCCGCTGGTCATCGAGGCTTCCGGCCTCGAGGCGCGCGTGATCCAGCACGAGTCGGACCACCTCGACGGGGTGCTCATGCTCGACCGCACGAGTCGTGAGCAGCGCAAGGAGGCCATCCGCGCCTTGCGCGAGGCCGCCGAGCAGCGCTGATCACCCTCTGGCGGCGTCCTCGCCCGCTCCCGTACCGGGTACGCCACGCGGGCTGCGTCCTTGCCAGAGGGCGCCAGCGCTGCTCGGACCGTAATGTGGCCGCGTGCGCACCGTCTTCCTCGGGACGTCGGACTTTGCCGTAGTGGTGCTGGAGCGGCTGGCCGCGAGCCCGCACCGTCCGGCGCTCGTCGTCACGCGACCCGACCGGCCGCGCGGTCGCGGGCGGCACGTGCAGCCGCCGCCGGTGGCGTCGGTCGCCCGGGCGCTGGGGCTCGAGCTGCTGCAGCCCGAGCGCCTCAACGACCCCGAGCCCGTCGCGAGCATCGCCGCCGCCGCTCCGGAGGTCGTGTGCGTGTGCGCGTACGGTGCGCTGATCAAGGAGCCGCTGCTCTCGGCGCACGAGCTGCTCAACGTGCATCCCTCGCTGCTCCCTCGCTGGCGCGGCGCCGCGCCGGTCGAGCGGGCGATCATGGCCGGCGACGATCGGACCGGCGTGTCGCTCATGCGCGTTACGGCGGGGCTGGACAGCGGTCCCGTGTGCCTCCAGGCCGGCGAGCCCATCTCCGCGAAGGACACCTACGGAACACTTGCGCCGCGCCTGGCGCGCCAGGGCGGCGAGCAGCTCGTGCGCGCGCTGGAAGAACGTCCGCCGTTCCGGGAGCAGGACGACGCGGCGGCGACCTACGCCGACAAGATCACGGCGGAGGACCGGCGACTGGACCCCAGCCGGCCGGCGGCTGAGCTCGAGCGCACCGTGCGCGCCCTGACGCCCCACATCGGGGCGCTGCTCGAGCGGGAGGGCGGCCCGCTGCGCGTGCTCGCAGCGCGCGTGGCGGCCGACGGCCCGCCGGAGGGCGAGCTCGCGGCGCAGGACGGGCGCCTGGTCCTCGGCTGCGGCGAGGGCGGCCTGGAGCTGCTCGAGGTGCAGCCGCCCGGCGGGCGGCCGATGTCGGCGGCCGACTATTTGCGCGGGCACCGGGTCGGGTGAGGAGGGCGCGGGGGGCGGCCGGCCCGTCCCGGCCGCATCCCCCTTATGGGCGGCGCCCCTTTACACGGTCGGTGCGGCCAGCAGGCGCGGCGCGACCTGCTTCTTGCGGCTCATCACCCCGGGCAGCGCGACGCGGCCGTTGTCGAGCTTGACCTCGAACGCGCGCTCGATCGCGCTCGTGTCGCCGCTGACCAGCAGCTCGGTGCCCCTGGCCAGGATGTCGGTGACCATCAGCGCGTAGACGTCGTAGCCGCCTTCGCGCCTGCCTTCCTCCAGCGCCTCGAGCAGTTCGTCCTCGCGCTCCAGCAGCGACGGTCCCACCGTCTCCACCTGCGCGATCGCGATCGTGCCGCCGCCGACCTCGTACTGCTTGGCGTCGCCCTTGACGATCCGCTCGGCGGGGACGCTCGAGAGGTCCGACGTGGCCTCGAACATCTCGCGCCCGAACTCCCGCGCGTCGAGCGCGAGCGCGCGCTCGAGATACGCGACGACCTTCTCGTCGCGATCGGTGGTCGTCGGCGAGCTGAGGATCACTGTGTCCGAGAGGACCGCCGCCAGCAGCAGGACTCCGGTCGGGTGGCCGGGCTCCAGGCCGCTCTGCCGGAAGCGCTCGATCACCAGCGTGGCGGTCGAGCCCACGGGGTCGAAGGTCGCCCGCACGGGCACGTGCGTCTCGATCGAGCCGACGTTGTGGTGGTCGAGGATCTCGACGATCTCGGCCTGGTCGACTCCGGGGACGCTCTGGACCTGCTCGGCGTGGTCGACGAGGATGACCTGCCGCGGGCGCGGGTTGAGCAGGTCGGCGCGTGTGACGAGCCCGACCGGCCGGTGGTCCGGGTCGACCGCGACCGCGGCGCGGTAGTGGATGTCCTTGACCTGCTCGGCGACGTCGGCCATCAGGTCGCCGGGCCGCACGGTCAGCGGCTCGCGGTCGGCCCACGCGCGGCACGGCGCCGAGAGAGTGATGAGCCGTGCCGTCACGTAGCTGTCGAGCGGAGAGACGATCACCGCGGCTCCGCGCTCGCGCGCCAGCTCCAGGAGCTCGTCCGCGGGCTTCGCGTGGTTTGAGGTCACGAGCAGCGAGACCCCGACCTCGAGCGCGAGCCGCTGGACGTCGGGCCGGTCCCCGACGACGACGACGTCGCCGGCGCCGAAGTGGACCGGGAGCGAGGCGATGTCCATCGCCAGCACCCAGACGGCGCTGGCGAGCTCGTCGTCGCAGCCGACCACGAGCTCACCTCCGAGCACGCCGGCGATCGCGTGCACGGTGGTCGGCGCGTCGAGCTTCGACGCCTCGCGCGACTCGCGCACGTAGCGGCGAGCGAGCGCGCGCTCGGAGACCACGCCGGCCAGCAACCCGTCGTCGTCGAGGATCGGCACGAGGTCGAGGTCCTCGCGGGCCATCGTCAGGCCGACGTCGCGGATGGGCTCGTCGTGCGGAGCGGTCGCGAACTGGTCGCGCATCACGTCCTGGACGCGCAGCATCACGTGCGGGAGGAACTCGGGCTCGGGCGCGCCGCTGCGCTGGAGCACCCAGCGGGTCTGGGCGTTGACGTCGCCCAGCCGGACGGGGACGTAGTTGTGCGATGGATCCACGCGTCCCTTGAGCTCTGCGTAGCCGACCGCGGCCGCGATCGCGTCGGTGTCGGGATTGCGGTGGCCCGAGACGTAGATGACCGGCTGCTCGTCGATGGCGCGATTGTCGCGCACGGAGCGGCAGCGTGGGGGCCTACGCTGGCCCTCATGCACACCGCGAAGCTCGCCCCGGCCGTCGCGCCCGCGCGCGCGCTCGCGTTCGCCGTGCTGCTTCGCGTGTTCGAGCACGGCGCCTACGCGGATCGCGCGCTCGAGGCCGAGGCTCGCCGGGCCGGGCTCGATGCGCGCGACCGGGCGCTGGCCATGAGGCTCGCCTACGGCGCCGTCCAGCAGCGCGCGCTGCTCGACCACGTCGCCGAACGGCTCGCGGGCCGCCCGGTGGCCCGTCTGGACGCGCCCGTGCGCGCCGCGCTGCGCCTCGGCCTGGAGCAGCTGCTCCACCTGGACGCGGTGCCCGACCACGCCGCCGTGGGCGAGAGTGTGGAGCTGGCCAAGGCCGCTTCGCCGGGCGGCGCGCGGCTGGTGAACGCGGTCCTGCGGCGGGCGACCGGCGAGGCCGCGGGGATCGTGGCCGGGCTCGACGACTCGACTCCCGAGGGCGCTGCCCTGCGCCACTCGCACCCGCGCTGGCTGGCCGAGCTGTGGTGGGAGCAGCTCGGCGCCGACGACGCCCGGGCGCTGATGGCCGCCGACAACGAGCCCGCCGAGCCGGCGCTGCGGGCGAACACGCTCGTGATGGACCGCGACGCCCTTGTGGGTGCGTTGGGCGACGAGGGGGTGGCCGCGAGGCCGGTGGAGCCCCCGCGCGAGGCGGTGGTCGTCGACGGCGGCTTCGACGCGCACGCCTCGTCGCTGCACGCGCGCGGCGCGTTCATGCCGCAGTCGCGCGCCTCGGCGATGGTTGCCCATGTGGTCGCCCCGCGACCGGGCGAGCGTGTGCTCGACCTGTGCGCGGCACCGGGCGGCAAAACGACCCACCTGGCCGCGCTGCTGGAGGGAGGCGGCGAGGTCGTGGCGCTCGAGCGCCACCCCGGCCGTGCCCGAGCGCTCGCGCAGACTTGCCGGCGGATGCGCGCGCACAACGTCTCCGTCCGCGAGCAGGACGCGCGCGCGCCGCTCGCGGACAACGCGGCCTTCGACCGCGTCCTGCTCGACCCGCCGTGCACCGGCCTGGGCACGCTGCGCTCGCGTCCCGACCTGCGCTGGCGCGTGGGCGCCGGCGACCCCGCGCGGCTGGCGGCGCTCCAGCGCGAGCTGCTCGCCGCGGCGGCGGCGGCGACGCGACCGGGCGGCACGCTCGTCTACTCGACGTGCACGATCTCGCCTGCCGAGAACGAGCGCCAGATCGAGCGCTTCTGCGCCGAGCACCCGGCCTTCGCACCCGACGACCTGCGCTCCGCGGCGCCGCTCTGGCACCATCCGGCGGTGCCCTGCCACCTGCAGACGCTGCCGCATCGCGACGGAACCGACGGCTTCTTCATCGCACGGCTGCGTCGAAGCGCATGAGCACCGAGCCCGATGTCACGCTGCGGCGACCGGCGTGCCCCGCGTGCGGCGAGCCGTGGCTGCGGCCCACCAACCTCCCGGGCCGCTATCGCTGTGTCAACTGCCTGAAGCGCTTCGAGCTCGTCTCGGTGTGCCCCAACTGCGGCGAGCACTCGACGATCGTGCGCATGGAGCACTCGGCGACGATGACCTGCAACCACTGCGGCGGCAGCATGCTGCGCGCCATCTGACCAGTGGAAGAGGAGGAGATCCTGCGGTCGCCGCGCGTGGCGCCGTCGATCCTCTCGGCCGACTTCGCGCGCCTGGGCGACCAGGTGGCGGAGGTGATGGAGGCCGGCGCTCGGATCATCCACGTCGACGTGATGGACGGTCACTTCGTCCCGCCGATCACCATCGGGCCGCTGATCGTCGCCGCGCTGCGCGAGCAGGTCCACGCCGCCGGCGGCGTGCTCGAGGTGCACCTGATGATCGAGCGCCCCGAGCGTCACGTAGCCGAGTTCGCGCAGGCCGGGGGAGACGTCATCACGATCCACCCCGAGGCCACACCGCACCTGCACTACGCGCTCGGCCAGATCCGCGCGGCGGGAGCACGTGCCGGCGCCGCGATCAACCCGGCCACGCCGCCCGAGGCGCTGGCCGAGGTCGTGGGGATGCTCGACGTCGCGCTGTGCATGACCGTGAACCCGGGCTGGGGCGGGCAACCCTTCATCGAGCACTCGCTCGACAAGATCCGCCGTCTGCGCGCTCTGCTCCCCGAGGACGTCGCGCTCGAGGTCGACGGCGGCATCGACCCGGACACGGTGGGTCCCTGCGCGGAGGCCGGCGCGACGCGCTTCGTGGCCGGCTCGCATGTGTTCGGCGGTCCGGACCCACCGGCCGCCTACCGCGCGATCGCGGCGGCGGCAGGAGCGCGCTGAGCCCGCTACGGGTAACCGAACCCGCGGACGCCGGTCTCCACGCGCGAGCCGCCGCCGCGCAGTCGTCAGACTTGCGGCCGACGTGAACGCCGAATCGATCGTCACAGCCCAGGATGTCACCCGCCGCTACGGCGAGGGCGACGCGGCCGTCGACGCCCTACGCGGCGTGTCGGTCGGCTTTCCGAAGGGCGGCTACACCGCGATCATGGGCCCGTCGGGCTCCGGGAAGTCGACGCTCATGCACATCCTCGCCGGACTCGATCGGCCGACAAGCGGGACGGTCGCCGTCGACGGCGTCGACATCACCGGGCTCGACGACAACGAGCTGACGAAGCTGCGCCGCGACAAGTTCGGCTTCATCTTCCAGTTCTTCAACCTGCTCCCGGTGCTGAGCGCGGAGGAGAACATCACGCTGCCGCTGCGCATCGCTGGCCGCGACGTCGACCGCCCGTGGCTCGACCAGCTCATCGAGACCGTGGGGCTCGACGATCGCCGCACGCACCGCCCGGCCGAGCTCTCCGGCGGCCAGCAGCAGCGCGTCGCCGTGGCCCGGGCGCTCGTGACGCGGCCGGCGGTCGTGTTCGCCGACGAGCCGACCGGCAACCTGGACTCCAAGGCCTCAGCCGAGGTGCTCGCGCTCCTGCGCCGGGCCGTCGACGACTTCGGGCAGACCGTCGTGATGGTGACCCACGACGCGGGCGCGGCCTCCGTGGCCGACCGCGTTCTGGTGCTCGGCGACGGTCGGATCGTGCACGACGGCGACGCCGGCGACGTCGACTCGGTCCACGACCTGCTCAAGCAGGTCGCCTGACGCCGCCGTGGTCGCGCTCACCCTTCGCGGCCTGGGGGCGCGCAAGCTGCGGACGGCGCTGACCGCGATCGCCGTGGTGCTCGGCGTCGGCCTGATCTCGGGCACCTACATCCTCACCGACACGATCAGCCGCTCGTTCGACGACATCTTCGCGACCGCCAACAAGAAGATCGACGTCGCGATCAGCCCGCGCGAGGCGGTCTCGTCGGGCGACAACGGCTCCGCACCCGCCTTCCCGGCGAGCGTGCTCGCCCAGGTGCGCAGGGTGCCCGGGGTGGCCCAGGCCTCGGGCGGGGTGTTCAACACCGCCGCCATCTACGGCAAGAACGGCAAGCGGCTCGGTTCCCAGGGAGCGCCGAACTTCGTGACCTCGGTCGACCCGCCCACCTTCAGTGCCTTCAAGTACGTCGAGGGGCGCCCGCCGCGCGCGCCGACCGAGGTCGCGCTCGATCAAAACTCGGTGGACAAGGGGGACTACAAGCTCGGCGACCGGGTCGCGGTGGCCGGCCAGCAGGGCAAGCAGCTCTTCACGCTCGTGGGCGTGGCCAAGTTCGGCGAGCAGGAGTCGCTCGCCGGAGCGAGCATCGCGATCATGCCGCTCGCCCAGGCCCAGCGCGTGCTGGGCGAGATCGGGCGCTTCGACGAGGTCGACGTGCGCGCCGCGCCCGGGGTGTCGCCCAAGGTGCTGGTCGAGCGGTTGCGTCAGGCGCTGCCGGCAAGCGTGACCGTGCGCACCGGCGCCGAGCAGGCGCGCTCGATGTCCAAGGACGTCAAGGACAACTTCTCGTTCGTGACCACCGTGCTGCTCGTGTTCGCGGCGGTCGTGCTGTTCGTCGGCTCGTTCATGATCTTCAACACCTTCTCGATCACCGTCGCCCAGCGCATGCGCGAGTTCGCGCTGCTGCGAACGGTGGGCGCCAGCCGCCGGCAGGTGCTGGGCTCGGTGCTGTTCGAGGCCTTCCTGGTCGGTCTCGGTGCATCGGTGATCGGCCTGCTGCTCGGGCTCGCGCTCGCGCCGGGGCTCAAGGCCCTGTTCAGCCTGCTCGGCGGCGACCTGCCGTCCGAGGGCACGGTGCTCGAGACGCGCACGATCGTGGTCTCGCTCGTGGTCGGGACAGTGCTCACGGTCGTGGCGAGCCTGGCGCCCGCGCTGCGCGCCACGCGGGTGCCGCCGATCGCCGCGTTGCGCGAGGGCGCGGTGCTCCCTCCCGGGCGCCTGCGCCGCTTCCGCACGCCGCTCGCGCTCGTCACGCTGGCGATCGGCGCCGGGCTGATACTGCTCGGGATCTTCGGCAACGCGAGCGGCGGCAACTCCGCGATCCTGCTCGGCGCCGGGGCGGCGGTCATCTTCATCGCCGTGGGGCTGCTCGCGCGCCACGTGGTGCGGCCGCTGGCCTCGGCGATCGGCGGGCCGCTGGAGCGCGTGCGCGGCGTGACCGGCCGCTTGGCGCGCGAGAACGCCGCGCGCAACCCGGGCCGCACCGCCACCACGGCCGCGGCGCTGATGATCGGGGTGGCCCTCGTCACCTTCGTGACCATCCTCGCGGCCGGGATCAAGGACTCGGTCGCCTCCAGCGTGAACAAGGGCCTGACGGGCGCGTTCGTCGTCCAGAACACCGACGGCTTCTCGCCGATCCCGGCCGCGACCGGGACAGCGCTGCGCGGGGTGCCGGGCATCGGCACCGTCTCGGAGATCCGCTTCTCCAACGCGAAGCTGCGCGGGGTGGGCGGGACGCCCAGCGTGACCGGGGTCGACCCGCGCACGCTGCCGTCGATCTACCGCGTCGATTGGAAGAAGGGCTCGCCGGCGACCCTGCGCACGCTGGGGCCGACCGACACCGTGGTCAGCGACAAGTGGGCCAAGGACCACGGCGTGAAGGTGGGGGAGACGCTCACCGTGCTGACCCCCAGCGACCGCACCGTCGCCCTCACCGTGAGGGGCACGTACAAGGACGACGCGCAGCTCCTCCAGAACCTGACCGTCCCCAACCAGACGCTCGTGAGCGCGTTCGGCGCCAAGGACGTGTCCGTGCTGCTGGCGGGGGTCCGGCCGGGCGCGGACCTCGACACCGTTCACGACCAGGCGAAGCTGGCGCTCGCGGACCGCTTCCCGTCGGTCGAGGTCCTGACCAAGAAGGAGTTCAGCGACGACGTCGCCGGCCAGGTCAACCAGCTGCTGTCGCTCTTCTACGTGCTGCTCGGGCTGGCGGTGATCGTGTCGCTGTTCGGGATCGTCAACACGCTGGCGCTGTCGATCTACGAGCGCACGCGCGAGCTCGGGATGATCCGCGCGATCGGGATGTCGCGGCGCCAGGTCCGCACGATGGTGCGCTACGAGTCGGTGATCACCGCGCTGCTGGGCGCCGTGCTCGGGCTGGTCCTGGGCGTGATCTTCGCGATCGCGATGACGCCGCCGCTCGCGGACCAGGGGCTGAAGATCTCGATCCCGGTGCCGACCCTGATCGCGCTCGTGGTCCTGGCGGGCATCGCGGGGGTGCTGGCGGCGATCGCTCCCGCGCGCCGCGCGGCGCGCCTGGACGTGCTCGAGGCCTTGGCCTACGAGTAGTCTCGGCGGTCGATGCGGGCCGCCGTCCTCGTCCTGCTGGCGCTGCTGGTGCTCCCGGCCGGCACCGCGCAGGCGGGCGGCTCGCCGTGGTCCTCGATGCGCCACGACCGCCGCAACACGGGCGCGACCGGGATCGTCGGGCGCTACGGGGGCGATGCGCCATGGGCCTTCGCCACGGGCAAGGGGATCTTCTCGACGCCGGTGATCGGCGCCGACGGGACCGTGTATGTCGGCTCGGCCGACGACAGCTTCTACGCGATCCGCCGCGACGGCGCCCGCCGCTGGCGCGTCCGCACCGGCGGGATCATCGACTCGGCGGCGACGATCGGCCCCTATGACCGCGCGCTGCGCACGACGCCGGTCACGTTCGGGTCGGGCGACGAGCGCCTCTACCGGGTGCGGACCGACCCCGGCCCGCTGTCGCGGCGCGCGCGCATCATCTGGAAGGCGCGGGCGACGCTGGCGCCGGCGACCGGCCAGCTCGTCAACTGGTGGGAGGGCAACGCGGTCACCGGCCCGGGCGGCATCGTGCTCGCCGGCAACACCGGCGGGGGCGCGTACGCGTTCGAGCCCGACGGGCGGCTCCGGTGGACGTTCCAGGCCGGCAACTCCGTCTGGACCGCGCCGGCGATCGCGCGTGACGGGACGAGCTACTGGGGCTCGGTCGACCTCAACGTCTACGCGCTGGACGCGCAGGGGCGCAAGCGCTGGAGCACCGCGACGCTCGGCTTCGTGACCTCGTCGCCGGCGCTGTCGCGCGACGAGCGCACGCTCTACATCGGCTCCTTCGACGGCAAGCTCTACGCGCTGGACGCCGGCACGGGCGCGACGCGCTGGACGTTCCAGACCACCGACCACGTGTACAGCTCGCCGGCGCTGATCGAGCGCTCCAACGGCACGCTGCGGACGATCGTCATCGCCTCGACCGACGGCTCCGTATACGCGCTGTCGCCCGCCGGCAGGCTGCGCTGGCGCTATGACACCGGCGACGTGATCCGCTCCTCCCCGGTCGTCGGCCGCGCGCCCGGCGGTGGGCGGATCGTCTACGTCGGCTCGTCCAACGGCTCGCTCTACGCGCTCGACGCACGCACCGGGGCGCGCCGCTGGTCGTTCGACACCACGCCCAACGACCCGGTGCTCCGGGACCGCAACGACCTCAACGGCTCGCCCGCCCTGGGCCGGCGCGGGGTGTACATCGGCGGCGAGCACGGCCGCCTGGCCTACGTTCCCTACGACTACTGCCTGCGGCGCCGCGACGCGCGCTGCACGACGCGGCCCGGCGAGGCGTTCCCGCGGCAGGCCACAGCCGTCGACTTCGTCACCGCCGGCGGCAACACCGAGGCCGGCGGCCCGCGCGCCGCGCTGTCGCCGGCGACGTCGATCAACGCGCGCCTGGTCGTGCGGCGCGGCGGCCGCACGATCGACGCGGCGATGGCGGGCTCGCCGTCGGCCGCCGGCATCGTCAAGGCCGACCCGCCGTTCCCCTTCGACGCGCAGCTCTCGGGAGACGGCCACTTCATCACGATCGTCCCGCGCGGCTTCCTAACCCCCGGCCGGCGCTACAAGCTGCGACTGCGCGGGACCTACCTCGCGGGCGGGACGCCGGTTGCCAACACCGTCGTCGGAGCCAAGCCGGCCGGGAGCTTCGACGGGACGCTGCGCTTCCGCGTGGCGCGGCCCCAGCGCCGAGGCGCGCCGTTGCGGACGGGCGCTCGCAAGGTCAGCGCGCTCAGCATCGGGCGGCTCGCGGTTCCGCTCCCGCCGCTGCTGCCCAGCGTGAACCAGATCGGCTTCGACAGCTACGACCTGATCGCCGGGACGGTCGCCGCCTCGCGGCCCGACGCTCGTGGTGAGGGAACGGTGCTGCTGTGGGTCGTTGGCGCCCGCCGCGGGCGCGACGGGATCCCGGCGGCCGACCCGCGCGGCGGCTTCGCCTTCCCGCTCACGGGCCGCTACCGCGACGACGCCCTGATCCTGCGCGAGGACCGCCTCGCCCTGGTCTTCTCGTTCGGACCCGTCCCGCTGCGCCGCTTCGAGCTGCGCGCACAGCTCGATCGCTCCGGCGCCGCGCGGCCGGGCGCGAGCCTGTACGGCGAGGTCACGTGCCGCGACGTCCCCACCTACGGCCCGGTGCTCAACCTGACCGGAATCTGCAACCCCGAGGGGACGCTGGCGACCAGCGGGACGTTCCTGGCCTCGCGCTACGACCGGCGCGGGGCGGCGAACCGGCGCCCGGCCGGCGTCGGCGTGTCGTCGCTGACGCTCGAGCGGCCCACGGCGACGCGCGCCGGCGAGGTCGAGGCGCGGCTCGCGCTGACGCCGGGCACCCGCTACCCCGCCCGCGACCACCTCGTCTCGATACTGCTCGTCGACGAGGCCACGGGCCGGCCGCTGAGCCTCGACTACCAGGCGACGACCACGAATGCGGCCGACGCGAACGGCAATGTGGTCGGCGCGCGCCTCACCCTGCCGGCGGGCACGCGGCTGCCCGCGCGCCTGCGCGCGTACGTCATCGCCGACGCGTTCCCGCTGGCGGTTCGTTCGCTCTAGAGGGGGGGCTGCTCCCGCACTCCGGCCCGCTCGTCGCTGCCGAACTCGAAGATCCCGGCGACGATATACACGCAGACGAAGAACACGGCCAGCGACCACCAGGGGTAGTTCCCGCCGATCGAGAGCAGGGCGCCGATCGCCCCAATAGTGCCGGCGAAGATGCCGACGAACCGGCCCCAGGCCCGCCCGCTCATCAGCGACACCCCTCCGGTGAGCTGGATGACACCGAGAATGATGAGGACCCAGCCGAGGGTGTTGAGGTTGGTGAGTATGAACCGCTTGTCGTTGACGAAGACGTTCGCGTCATCGAGCGCGCCGATGCCGTAGATGATGTTGATGATCCCGACTATGAACAACAGGACCGCCGCGAGCCCTACCCGGCCTGCACCTCTCATGTGCCGCTCCTCTCCCATTCGATCGCTGCGATTTCGTCGTCCCCCACAGATCGCGCAGTGCGATCCCCGGGGACGGCAGTCTCACAAGGCTAAGCGCAGCAGCGGACGCCAGCCATCATCCGATCCGGATGATTCCGATCTCGTCGTTCGTCGCCTAGAAGCCCAGCGGGTGGCGCGTCTCGGGCAGGCGGTCGACTTGGCGGCGCAGCTCGGAGATCGAGCGCCTCGAGTGGCGCAGGACCTCGATCGCGGGGGCGAGCTCCCAGGCCGCGATCAGCGGACACGCCAGGCACACGGCGACGATCAGCGTCGTGATCACCGGCGGCGCGGACGCGAGCAGCGCCGCGGCGACGAGGCCGGCGCACGTGAGCGCTGCCATCAGGGCAAACGCGGACAACCGGAGTACGTGCCTGCGCTCCCGTCTGGAAACCAGCATGGTCCTGGACTTGCCCGGGATCCGGCGCGTCAAACGGGGCGTCGGGCGGCGGTCCCCGCTGACGGCAGCGCTCTCGCGGACGCCCCGCTCGCCGGCCGCGGCCCGCTCGCTCTAGGCTCCGCGCCGATGCTCAACCATCACCGCGATGGAGCGCGAGAGCCGCTGCTCCTGATCCACGGCGCCACCGGGGCGGGGTGAAGGCGATGGAGGCGCAAACCCAAGCGCGGGCCAAGGTCGAGCAACCGCGCACGCCGGGTAACGTCGCCGGCGCGATATACGGACAGATCCTGGCGAGCGCGACGGTCGTCGCACTGTCCCTGGACCGGACGATCGACACGGCGCAGATCCTCGGCTCGCTGATCGGCACCATGCTCGTGTTCTGGATCGCCCACGGGTATGCGGCGCTGGTCTCTGAGGAGCTCGAGCGCGAGCGCGTCCGCGTATGGCACGACTTCAGGGCAGCGATGGCACGCGAGTGGCCGCTCGCTCAGGCGGCAGCGCCCGCGGCCTTCAGCCTGCTGCTCGGGGTGCTGGGAGTGCTCTCGAGGGGAGCGGCGATCTGGCTGGCGATCTTGCTCGGGGCGGCCAACCTGTTCGTATGGGGCATCGCGGTCGGCCGGCGCTCGAAGCTCGGCTGGGTCGGGACGCTCGCCGTGGCCGTCATCAACTGCGTGCTCGCCCTCGGTGTCATCGCCCTGAAGGTGGGGATTCACTAGTGGCGCCGCGCGCCCCCACCACGCGTTGTACGAGCAGCGCAGCAGTGGCGCCGGCGACGAGCATCGTGACGTTGATGCCCAGGACCACGAAGGCTGTGCTTGCCTCGCGGAGCTTGCCCACGCCGGTCGCCACGCCGAGGTAGGCGGAGGCCGGAATCGTGGTGACCGAGATCGCGACCCCGACGGCATAGCTCACCCGGCTCTCGAGCGCGAGCATGCCGGCGATGCCCGCGGCCAGCGCGACGAGGAACGTCGAACTGTTGACCTCGGTCAGACCCGACAGCACGCCCGTGGTGCCGAGCTTGAAGCCCGCGGGCAATAGGTTGACCAGGTTGAGCGCGGCGGTTAGCGCCGCCGCCGTCAGCCCGGCGAACGCCAGGCCGACGATCAGCGTGAACCAGGCGCGGCCCACGAGCCGCACCCGGCGCAGCACGAGCCCGACGCAGATCGCGGCAATCGGCAGCAGGTCCGGGCTCACCGCCATTGCGCCGACGATCAGGATCCCGTTGGCGTAGAGCACGCCGTAGGCCGCGATCACGCCGGCCACGGCCATGAACACGAGGTAGCGCGCCACCGGGCGCGCGTTCTCGCCGGCCTGGCCCAGAAGGTCGGCCCACACGACGGCGGAGCCCTGCCGTCGCTGCCGCCCAGCGTGGATGGACTCGATGCGGAGCAGGGCTACGTCCTCGGCGGGGATCCCCAGCTCGCGGACCGCATCCAGCGCCCTGTCCGCCGCGTCGGCGTGCAGGTCGGCGGTGACTAGCGTCTCGCCCTCGACCACGCTGGAGGTGCGCGTGATGTGGCGGGCGCCGGGAAGCGCCGCCAGCTCTTCGACGACCTCCACCATGGCCGTCGAGGCGCCGAAGACCCGCAGCTGGAGCACGTCGCGCGAATCTAGCGGCGGGACCGGCGTCAGCTCGATCGCTAGGCTCGGTCGATGGCGAGCACGCCGAACGTCGTCGTGGCCGCGCGCCTGCCTAAGGTCGGCGTCGACCTGCTGGCGGAGGGCTTCGCGGTTGCGGCGGCGCCTGAGGACGCCGACCCGCGGGACTGGCTGCGCTGGCACGCCGACGGTGCGGCGGCGATCGTCGCCGAGCCGGGCGTCGAGGTCGACGGCGAACTGCTGGAGGCGGCCGGCGCCTCGCTCCGGTTGGTCGCCAACTTCGGCGTCGGGCACGACAACGTCGACCTCGAGGCGGCGCAGGAGCGGGGCGTGCGCGTGACCAACACGCCCGACGTCCTGACCAACGCCACCGCCGAGCTCGCCGTGGCGTTGATGCTCGCGACGGCACGCCGGGTCGCGGCCGCCGACGCGCTCGTGCGCCGGGGCGAATGGCAGGGGTTCGCGCCCGAGCGCCTGCTCGGTCGCGAGCTGAGCGGCGCTGTCGTGGGGCTGGTGGGCCACGGGCGCATCGCGCGGCGGGTGGGGGAGCTACTGAGCGGGTTCGGCGTGCGGTTGCTCTCGACCTCCCGCTCGGGCGGGCCCGGGCTCGACGAGGTTCTGGCCGAAGCAGACTTCGTCAGTATTCACGTCCCACTCACGCCGGAGACCAGGCACATGGTTGACGCGCGCGCTCTGGCCCGGATGCGTGGGGGCGCGATCCTGGTGAACACGAGCCGCGGCGCCGTGGTCGACACCCGGGCGCTCATCGATGTGCTGCGCTCCGGGTCGCTCGGCGGCGCCGGACTGGATGTCTACGAAGACGAGCCCCACGTCCCCGAAGCGCTGCGCGAGCTCCCCAACACCGTCCTTCTGCCACACGTCGGCTCGGCCACGGGCACGACGCGGGACGCGATGGCGCGGCTGTGTGCGGAGAACGTGATCGCGGTGCTCGAAGGCCGGGAGCCTCCCTCCCCAGTGGCGTGAGCGACGTCAGCGCCGACCAGTTCGACGCGCTTTTCCGCCAGGTGAGCACCTGGGGGCGCTGGGGGACCCGTGACGAGCGCGGCGCGCTCCACCACCTCACCCCGGCGCGGGTGGCGGCGGCGGCCGCGCTCGCGCGCGACGGCGTGACGGTCACGCTGAGCCTGCCGCTGGCGACCGAGCCGGCGGCCTCCAACCCCGAGCCGGCCGACCATCACATGACGATGCTCGCCGACACCGACATCGGCTCGGGATCGCTGCGCTTCGCAAAGGACTACGTAGGGGTCGACTACCACAACGACGGCCACAGCCACATCGACGCGCTGTGCCACGTCGCCTACGAGGGCAAGCTCTACAACGGCGAGCCGCAGGGCGCCGTCACGAGCCAGGGCGCGGCGTTCGGCGCGATCGAGGTCCTCAAGGCGGGGCTGGTCGGGCGCGGCGTGCTGCTCGACGTGCCGCGCCTGCGCGGCGAGCGCTGGCTCGAGCCGGGGGAGCACGTCTTCCGGGAGGACCTCGAGGCGGCGGAGCGCGAGCAGGGCGTGACCTTCGGCGAGGGCGACGTCCTGCTCGTGCGGACCGGCCACGCGCTGCGCCTGCACGAGCTCGGCCCGTGGGACACGGCCGGCGCAAAGGCCGGGCTGCACCCGACCGCGGTCCCGCTGCTGGCCGAGCGCGGGATCGCCGCGCTGGGCAGCGACGGCAACAGCGACACGGCGCCGAGCAGCACCGAGGGCGTCTCGTTCCCAATCCACGTCTTGACCCTCAACGCGATGGGCCTGCCGCTCCTCGACTACCTCCAGTTCGAGGACCTGCGCGCCGCGTGCGAGGCGGCCAACCGCTGGGAGTTCCTGTTCGTCGCCGCGCCGCTGCGGATCGAGGGCGGCACGGGATCGCCGATCAACCCGATCGCGATCCTGTGACTCACCTACCACGAGAGGGAGCTCCACGGAGACGCCACCCGGGAGATTCACCGGGACGATCAACTGGGTTCAGCTGGACCTCGGGGATGACACGCGCGGCCATCTCGACCCCGAGCACGCCATGAGAGTCGCGAAGTCGCTGCGATGGCCGACTCAGCGAACAGCTACAGCGGATCTCCGGACCGATCTGGAGAGCGATGGGCGCGGGCTAGTACAGCTCCGCTGTCAGCGAGCCGGCGCCGGGGCGGACCACGCAGCGCAGGCCGATGTGGCTCGTCGAGGTATCGACCATCTCGGGTGAGCGCGCGGCCGGCCGGTAGCGCAGGCAGTAGTCGGGCGAGCACAGATGCGAGCCGCCCTTGATGACCTTGCGTGGAATGCGGCTCCCGGGTTGAGTGGGATCGAAGCTCTGCTCGCGGGCGCCGCGCGGGTTCTCGGGCGCGCAGCACGGCTTGGACGGCTCGCCCTCAGGACGCGGCACGAACCAGTCGCTCGTCCATTCCCAGACGTTGCCGGCCATGTCGGCGAGGCCGTAGCCGTTGGCCGGGAAGCTCCCGACCGGCGAGGTGCGCAGCCACCCGTCGGGGAGCGTGTTGTGCCACGGGAAGCGCCCGTGCCAGGTGTTGGCCAGCGGCCGCGCCGCGTCGTGGTCATTGTCGCCCCACGTGAAGGCGGCGCCCTCGAGCCCACCGCGCGCCGCGTACTCCCATTCGGCTTCGGTCGGCAGCGCGGCGCCTGCCCACGCGGCGTAGGCCGCGGCGTCCTCGTGGGCGACGTGGACGACGGGGTGGTCGTCCAGTCCGGCCAGGTCGCTGCCCGGGCCGAACGGGTTGCACCAGCGGGCACCGGGGATGTAGGCCCACCAGCGACTGTAGTCGTCGAGAGGGACCGGGCCAGGGGTGCCGTGGAAGACGACCGACCCAGGCACGAGCGCATCCGCCGGTACGCCCGGATAGGCCTCCGGGTCGAGTGGCCGCTCGGCCACGGTCTCGTAACCCGTGTCCGCCACGAAGCGCTCGAACTGCGCGTTTGTGACCGGATGCAGGTCGATCCAGAAGCCGTCAACCCGCACGCGGCGGACCGGAGCCTCGTCGGGATAGAAGTCCTCCGAGCCCATCTCGAAAACGCCGCCGTCGATCCATTTCATGTCTCGGCGGGACGCGGCCGCGACGCGTTCAGTCATGCGCTCATTGTCCCCTGACTGACCCGCGGCGCGATCATCCGATCGGGGTGATGCCGCGGATCGAGGACCTTCCGTTCGCGAAGCTCGAGCCGCTCGCTCAGGCGGCGACGTCTGCGGGCTCGGGCGGGCCGCGCTCACCGGCAGCCTCCGACCCGGGCTGGCGCGTCGGTATGCGACCGGAGAAGAACAGCGCCAGGGCGGCGACCAGCGCGATGACCGCGAGCGCGGTGCGCAGAGCGCGCAGCCGCGCCTTGGCGTTCTCGTCGACGATCGCCGACGCCGTCGTGCCCGTCACCCCGTTCTTCTCGAGCGCCGACTTCAGATCGGAGTCGGAGAGGAAGGGAACGCCGCTGGAGAGCTGCACGTCGGCCTTCTGCTTGACCTCTGCCGGGACGGCCGGGTTCTCCTTGATGCCCGCGATGAGCGTCGCGGTGAGGCTCGCGATCAAGACAGAGCCCGCAAGCGCGGTCCCCAGCGAAGCGCCGATGTTGGTGGCGGTGTTCTGCAGGCCGCCGACCTCCGGGCTCAGCTCGTCGGGAACGGCCGACACGGTCACGCTCCCGAGCTGGGAGGCCAGGGCGCCGATCCCCAGTCCGAGCAGCAGCAGCGGCACCGTCACGGCCTCGGCCGAGGCCTGCTCGTCCAGCGCGGCCAGCAGCACCACGGTCCCCGCGAGCATCGCTACCAGCCCGAGCCTCACGACACGGCGTGGATTCGCGTCGGGGCGAAAGCGCGGTATGCCCGCAGCCGCGAGCAGCAGCGTGATCGAGAGCGGCAGGATGCGGACGCCGGTGTCGATCGCCGACAGCCCCAGCGCGACTGACAGGAACAGCGGCACCACGAAGAACACGCCCGACTGGATGAAGTACTGGAAGAAGAACATCTCCAGGCCGCCGACGAGCTGGACGTTGCGGAACATCGACGGCTTCACGAGCGGCTCGGCGTCGCGCGCCTCCAGGCGCGATTCCCAGCTGAAGAACAGCCACAGCACGAAAAGCCCGCCGAGGATCAGCCACAGCACCGCGGAGAGCCCGAACAGCTCCGGCGCATCCGGCTTGGGTGCGACCCATCCCCAGACGCTCGAGCGCAGCACCCCGAACACGGCGATGCCAAGTCCGGCTGCAGAGAGCACGACCCCGACCAGGTCGATGTGGGGGCGCTTCCCTGGAGCCTCGTCCTTTATCCGGCGGGTCAGGACGAGGATCGCGAGCACGATCAGCACCTCCCCGGCGAACACCAGCCGCCAGCTGAGGTAGGTGGTGAACAGCCCGCCGATGACCGGCCCGACGGCGACCGCGATGGCCCCCGCGGCCATCACCAGCCCGTACGCGCGCGGCCGGTCCGCGCGGCCCGAAGTTGGCGGCCACAAGGGCGACGATCGCCGGCAGGATCAGCGCGGCGCCGATCCCCTCGAGGAACGACCAGCCGATGAGCAGCACCGGGAGGGACGGGCGAGATCGCCGGTCGTGAAGGAGCCGGCGCCGTAGATCAGGCAGCCGATCGCGAACGCCCGCTTGCGCCCGACCAGGGCGCCGATCTTGCCGCCCGTGATCATCAGCGCCGCCATCACCAGCGTGTAGAGCGTGATCGCGGTCTGGATGCCGGTCACGTCCGTCCCGACGTCCTTGGCCACGGTCGCGATCGCGACGTTCATCACCGAGGTGTCGAGCGTCATCAGAAACTGCCCCGCGGCGAGCGTTACCAGCACCAGCGTGGCGCCGGCCGGCGCGCGGGAATCCTCGGTCACGCGCGCCATTCTCCTATCCGGAGCGGCGATGTGATCATCCGATCGGGGTCATGCCTGCCGTCCGGCGCGGCTGGGACAGTCAGGGTGTGGGCTGTCTCTTCGTGCTCGTCGCCGGCTTCTTCCCGCGCGTCGCGCTGGTGATCGTGTGGATCGCCACCGACCTGGTCGACCGTGCCTTCAGCACGTTCATCATCCCGCTGCTCGGGCTCGTCTTCCTGCCCTTCACGACGCTCGTGTTCGCGCTCGCGTGGGCGCCCGGGGTTCATCTGGGCAACGGCCGCTGGATCTGGGTCGCGCTCGCGTTCGTGATCGAGCTCTTCGGCTACCGAGGCACCGCGAGCAGCAATCGCGAGCGCTTCGCTCGCACCTGAGTGGCGGCCTCCGGCACTCCGGCGCTGACCCCCGAGGAGGCACGCCCGGCGGGCTACCGCTACGGCGGCGTGTTCCTGATCACGCTCGTCCTGGTGGTGTTCCAGGTCGCCGCGCCGGCCGAGGACTGGGCCCGCGCGGTTTCGCTGGCGCTGGAGTCCGCCGCGCTCGTCGTCGTGCTCCTGACGTCACGGGCGCCCGGACACACCCGACGGGCGCGCGGGCTAGCCGTTGGTGCGACTGCGGTCGTCGTCGTCGCCGCTGTCGGCCTGAGTGCGGTTCCGGACAGCGTCACGTTCGTGCTCGGCGGCCTGCTGGCCGCCGCCATACCGGCGATGCTCGTGCGCGGCCTCGTCCGCCTGTTGCGCGACCACGGCGTCACGCTGCAGGCCGTGACCGGGGCGCTCGCGATCTACCTGCTCGTGGGCTTGGTCTTCGCGTGGACGATCGCGTTCGTGTCCGTGGTCGACAGCACCCCATACTTCACGCAGGGCGAGCACGTTCCCGACGGCGTCCGGGTCTACTTCAGCTTCACCGTGCTGACCACGACCGGCTTCGGCGACTACACGGCGGCCACGTCCGTGGGCCGGGCTCTGGCGGTGGTCGAGATGCTGCTCGGCCAGCTCTACCTCGTGACCATCATCGGCGTGCTGGTGGGGAACCTGGCCGGACGCCGGCGGGCGTGAGCAGCTAGATCATCTAGGCCCCGGCGGGAGCGGTCGCGCGGGCGTCGACGGGTGCCGCTCCGGCCGCCGGGTGCGGCTCACCCGGCGGTGCCGGCGCGATCCTCGCTCTGATCACGTAGGAGACCACCACCGCGACGATCACCAGCGGCACCGTGTTCGTCCCGCTGGAGCCGAGCAGCACCGTGGCGAGCAGCACGGACACGATCGGCAGGCCCAGCATCGCGGTGGACATCGCGCCGATGCCCATGGCGATCGCCGGCACCAAGTCGAGCCCGGGCAGGTGCGACGCTGCGATGCCGCCGGCGGCACCGATGAACAGCGCCGGGAAGATCGGACCGCCGCGGAAGCTCGACAAGGACAGCGCGTAGGCGAGGCTCTTGCACAGGACCAGCAGCAGCAGGGCACCCACCGAGAAACCCGCCGCGCCGTTGATCAGCGGACCCATCTGCTCCTGTCCCGAGAACAACACGAGGCTGACGCCCTTGTCGGTTGCGGCGTCGAAGGCGATCGCCAGCCCGGCGATCGCCAGCCCCAGCACGGGCATCAGCAGGATCATCCTCGGCTCGACCAGCGGGCGGACGGCGAGCGCCAGTCGCTGGATGCCAACGCCCAGGAGCGGAGCGGCGAGCCCGATTGCGAGCGCCCACCCGAACTGCGCCACGGTGGGCGCGCCGAAGTGCGGCAGCCCCGGGATCGTGAGCGAGAAGGTCCCGAGGCCGGTCAGGTCGTCGAGGCCGATGAAGATCAGCGAGCCCACACCGGCGGCGAGCAGCCCCGGTACGAGCACCACACCCAGCATCGGACCGCCGAGGCCCGATGCCTCGAGCAGCAGGAAGGCACCCAGCAGCGGCGATCCCATCAGCGTGCTGATCGCCGCGAAGCTGCCGGCGGCTGCCATCACGGAAGCCGCCGTGGGCGGCGCATCGCGCGCGGCCAGTCGCACGGCCACGACCCCGAGACCGCTGCCGAGGGCGATCAGCGGCGCCTCGGGCCCGAGCGAGACGCCGAGCCCCAACGTGGCCAGCGCGGCCAGCGCGATCCCAGGGATGTCCTTCGGCGGGACCGGACCCGAGGCCTTGAACCCGTCGGCCGGCGAATGGCCGCCGGTCCCGGGCAGCCGGATGATCGCGAGCGCGCACAGCACGCCCGCAATGAACAGGAGCGGAAGCGGCCACCACATCGGCGCCGAGTCGAAGCCGAGGTCCTTCGGGATGCTCTCGAAGAGCCACTTCTGGAGCTCGTCGACGAGGTAGAGGAAGCCGTAGGCGATCGCCGACACCGGCACGCCGATCAGCGCCGCGAGCACGAGCAGCTGCACGTAGGCGCGCGACCGGAGCAGCGCGACCGGATCGGGCGGCGGCGCAGCGGGCGCGCCGCCTGCGCCAGGCGCGTCTCGCTCGGGCGGGCTGGGTGGAGCGCTCATCGGGGAAGGGTGAGCCTAAGGCAGCGGGTCGCCCGCCGGTATGAAGCAAGGACCATTTCACCCAGGACGGGTGATGCCTGTGTAGGGTCGGCGTCGCACAATCGACCCACCAGGCGTCCAAGCCGACCGAAGGGGATGCATGAGCACAGCGGTTGAACCCCGTGCGGGTGCGGCGGCGAGCGATACGCGGCCCGCTGACGTGCTGGTCGTGTTCGGCATCACCGGCGATCTCGCCAAGGTGATGACCTTCCACTCGCTCTACCGCCTCGAGCGCCGCGGTCTTCTGGACTGCCCGATCGTCGGCGTCGCAGCGGACGACTGGACGCTCGACGACCTGCGCGAGCGCGCGCGGAGCGCGATCGAGGCGACCGGCGAGTCCATCGACGACGCTGTCTTCGAGCGCTTCATCGGGCGCTTCTCCTACCTGAGCGGTGACTTCTCAGACGCCGGCACCTACGCGAGCGTCGCGAAGGCGATCGGCGACGCCCGCAGCCCGGTGTTCTATCTCGAGATACCGCCGTCGCTGTTCGGCATGGTCATCAAGGGGCTGTCCGAGGCCGGGTTGACGAAGAACGCGCGCGTAGTGGTTGAAAAGCCGTTCGGCCATGACCTGGAATCGGCCCGCGCGCTGGCCGACGAGATCCACCAGTACCTCGACGAGGACCAGCTGTTCCGCATCGACCACTTTCTCGGGAAGATGGGCCTCGACGAGATCCTCTACCTGCGGTTCGCGAACGCGATGTTCGAGCCGATCTGGAATCGCAACTACCTCGAGTACGTAGAGATCACGATGGCCGAGGCCTTCGGCGTTGAGGATCGCGGACACTTCTACGACCCGGTCGGCGCGCTTCGCGACGTGGTCGTCAACCACCTGATGCAGGTGGTTGCGGCGGCCGCGATGGAGCCGCCGTCCAGCAACGACGCGAAGGTCCTCAAGGACGCGCTCGTGTCCGTCTACCGGGCGATGCCCGACGCCGACCCTTCGCACTATGTTCGCGGACAGTACGAGGGCTACCGTGAGATCGAAGGGGTGGCTCCCGACTCTACGACCGAGACCTATGCGGCTCTGCGCCTGGACATAGACAACTGGCGCTGGTCCGGTGTGCCGTTCTTCATCCGCACCGGCAAGGACCTGCCGGTGACCCAGACCGAGCTGCGGCTGGTGTTCAAGCACCCACCGCGGCTGGGCTTCAACCTGGCCCGCCGCCCCGAGCCCGACCAGCTCGTGGTCAGGCTGGACCCGAGCACCGGCATCCGGATGCTTGTCGAGGCCAAGTGCGCCGACATCGCGGTCCCCGAGCAGGTCACCATGGACGTGGAGTTCGCAGAGCAGGGGGGCGAGGGGGCGACCCCCTACGAGGTGCTACTGCACGCGGCGATGCTGGGCGACAGCAAGCGCTTCACGCGTCAGGACGGCGTCGAGCAGACCTGGCGCATCATGCAGCCGCTGCTGGACCATCCGCCCGAGGTGCATCCCTACGCCAAGGGCTCGTGGGGCCCGGGGGAGGCCGAGCGGCTTCTCGCGGGCCACGGCACCTGGCGCGGCCCCTGGATCGGGGAATGACCGCCGTGCCCGACGCCGCCTCCCAGCCCCAGAGCGCCGCCGCTCCGTCGTCGTTCCCGCCGATCGCCGACTACGCGTTCCTGTCCAACTGCCACACGGGCGCGCTGGTCGCGCCCGACGGGGCGATCGACTGGCTGTGCGTGCCGCGCTTCGACGCGCCCAGCGTGTTCGGAACGCTGCTCGATCGCCAGGCCGGCGCCTTCCGGCTCGGGCCGTTCGGGATCGGCGTCCCGGCGGCGCGGGTCTACGAGCCCGGCACGAATACCCTGCTCACGACCTGGCACACGCCCACCGGCTGGATCATGGTCCGCGACGCGCTGACGATGGGGCCCGAGCACGGTGAGGACCGGATAACGCCTCACACGCGCCCGCCGGCTGACGAGGACGCCGATCACATGCTGGTGCGGTTGGTCCTGTGCCTGGAGGGCGAGGTCGACGTGGAGATGATCTGCGAGCCCGTGTTCGACTACGGCCGCACTCCCGCCGACTGGTCGCTCGTCGACGGCCGCCACACGGCCGACGCGACGGGCGACGGCCTGACGATCCGGCTCCAGAGCAGCATGCCGCTCGGTATCGAGGGCGACTGGGTCCGTGGCCGCCATCTGCTGCGGAAGGGCGAGCAGCTCTTCTGCTCGCTGTCGTGGGCGGAGGAGCTCGTGTCGCCCCAGACCGTCGACGAGGCCAACGAGCGTCTCGCGGCCACGACGCGCTACTGGCGCGGCTGGCACGGGCGGGCGCGCCTGCCCGACCACCGCTACCGCGAGGCCGTCGAGCGCTCGACGCTCACGATCAAGGGCCTGACCTACATGCCGACCGGAGCGACTGTCGCGGCGCTGACCACGTCGCTGCCCGAGACGCCCGGCGGCGAGCGCAACTGGGACTACCGCTTCACCTGGATGCGGGACTCGACGTTCACGCTCCAGGCGCTCCACTTCCTCAACCTGGACTGGGAGGCCGACGAGTTCATGCAGTTCGTCGCGGACCTCGAGCCCAACGAGGACGGGGCGCTGCAGATCATGTACGGGATCGACGGCCGCCGCGATCTCACCGAGTCGACGCGCGACGACCTCTCGGGCTACGCCGGCGCCAAGCCGGTGCGGGTCGGCAACGGGGCCTTCGATCAGCGTCAGAACGACGTGTTCGGCGCGGTGCTCGACTCGATTCTGCTCCACACCCGGCGCAGCGATCGCCTTCCCCGCCGACTGTGGCCGATCGTGCAGAGTCAGGCCAAGTGCGCGACGGCTGTGTGGCAAAACCCGGACCAGGGCATCTGGGAGGCGCGCGGGGAGCCCCAGCACTACGTGAGCTCGAAGCTGATGTGCTGGGTGGCGCTGGATCGGGCGGCCAGGCTGGCGGACATCCGCGGCAACCCCGAGCTGCAGAAGGAGTGGCAGGCGACGGCCGACGAGATCAAGGCCGACATCCTCGAGCACGGGGTGAGGGACGGCGTCCTGCGTCAGCACTACGACACCGAGGCGCTCGACGCCTCGACGCTGCTGGCCGCGATCTTCGGCTTCCTGCCCGCCGGCGACAAGGTGCTGCGCGCCTCGGTGGAGGCGATCGCCAACGACCTGACCGAGGACGGCTTCGTGCTGCGCTACAAGACCGGCGAGACCGACGACGGCATGTCCGGCAAGGAGGGCAGCTTCCTGATCTGCTCGTTCTGGCTGGTCTCGGGACTGGCGATAGTGGGCGAGATGCAGCGCGCCCGCGACCTGATGGAGCGGCTGCTGCGCGTGGCCTCGCCGCTCGGCCTGTTCGCCGAGGAGTTCGACACCAGCACGGCCCGCCATCTGGGCAACTTCCCCCAGGCCTTCTCGCACCTCGCGCTGATCGAGGCGGCGGCGCGAATCATCCTCTCCGAGCGGTTGCAGGAGTACACGCAGTGAGCGACTACGACGTGATCGTGATCGGCAGCGGAGCGGGTGGGGGGACGCTCGTGCACCGGCTGGCCCCTTCCGGCAAGCGCATCCTGCTGCTCGAACGGGGCGACTGGCTGGCGCGCGAGCCCCAGAACTGGGACGCCGCCGACGTATTCGTCGACAACCGCTACATCTCCGAGGACTCGTGGTCCGACGCCAAGGGCAAGAGCTTCCAGCCCCAGGTCCACTACTTCGTGGGGGGCGCTACCAAGCTCTACGGCGCGGCGCTCTACCGCCTGCGCAAGGAGGACTTCGGAGAGCTGCGCCACCACGACGGCATCTCGCCGGCATGGCCGATCGGCTACGACGAGATGGAGCCCTACTACACGCAGGCCGAGCAGCTGTACCAGGTGCACGGGGCGCGCGGCGAGGACCCGACCGAGCCGCCGGCAAGCGCGCCCTATCCCTACCCGGCGGTGTCGCACGAGCCGCGCATCCAGCAGCTCTCCGACGATCTCGCCGCCGCTGGGCACCAGCCCTTCCACGCTCCCTGCGGCATCATGCTCAACGAGGGCAACATGCCCTACAGCGCGTGCGTGCGCTGCTCGACGTGCGACGGCTTCCCGTGCCTCGTACACGCGAAGTCCGACGCCGAGGTGCTCGCCGTACGTCCGGCGGTCGAGCACGACAACGTCACGCTGCTCACCAACTCCCGCGCGGTCTCGCTCCGCACCAACCCCTCGGGATCAGCCGTCACTGAGGTGGTCGTCGAGCGCGACGGCGCGCGCGAGACCTTCACCGGCGACATCGTCGTCGTGTCTTGCGGCGCCGCCAACTCGGCGAAGCTGCTGCTCTCCTCGGCGCTCGACACCCACCCCAATGGGCTGGCCAACGGCTCGGACCAGGTGGGCCGCAACTACACCTTCCACGCCAGCCAGGCGGTGCTGGCGCTGTCCAAAGAGGAGAACCCGACGGTCTTCCAGAAGACGCTCGCGCTCCACGACTTCTACTTTGCTTCACGGGATTTTGAGTACCCGATGGGCGCCATCCAGATGGTCGGCAAGTCCGCGGCTCCGATGTACCGCGGCGAGAAGCCGCTCGAGACCAAGCTGGCGCCGACCCGTACGCTGGAGACGACCGCCCGCCACGCGGTCGACTTCTGGCTCTCCACCGAGGACCTGCCGCGGCCCGAGAACCGTGTGACGGTGGACCGCGACGGCGCCATCAAGCTGAGCTACGAGCCCAGCAACCAGGTGCCGGTGGAGCGGCTCTACAACCAGCTCAAGTCGATGCTGGGCAAGCTGGGAATGCATGAGGGCCACCTGGCGCGGCGCCACGCCTACCTCAAGACGGCGATCCCCGTCGCCGGGGTGGCCCACCAGGCGGGCACCTGCCGCTTCGGCAGCGACCCCTCCGCGTCGGTGCTGAACACCGATTGCCGGGCCCACGAGCTCGACAACCTGTACGTGGTCGACACGAGCTTCTTCCCGAGCATAGGCGCGGTCAACCCGGCGCTGACGGCGATGGCCAACGCGTTGCGCGTGGGTGACCACCTGCTCGAGCGGCTCGGCGCGCGCGGCGCTCCGGCGAAGGCGGCCGATGGCGGCTGAGGGCGACGGCGGGCGGCGCCGCGTGGTGATCGTCGGCGGCGGCTTCGGCGGCCTGGCCGCCGCGCGGGCGCTGCGGAACGCCGACGTCGAGGTGACGCTGATCGACCGCATGAACCACCACCTGTTCCAGCCGCTGCTCTACCAGTCGGCGGCCGGCGCCGTGGCGCCCAGCGAGTGCGCGCCCGCGATCCGCCCGTTCCTGCGCCGCTCCCGCAACACGCGCGTGCTCATGGCCGAGGTCACCGACGTCGACCCGCAGGCGCGCGAGGTCGTGCTCGACCGGGGTGAGCGCATCGGCTACGACAGCCTGATCGTCTCCTGCGGTGGCGAGACGTCTTATTTCGGCAACGACGAGTGGAGCGAGGTCACCTGTGGCCTCAAGACTCTCCAGGACGCGATCGACCTGCGCAACCGCATCTACGGCGCGCTCGAGCAGGGTGAGCGGGCCGAGGACCCGGCCCTGCGGGACGAGTGGCTCACGTTCGTGGTGGTAGGAGGGGGGCCGACCGGCGTGGAGATCGCCGGGGCGTTGGGGGTCATCGCGCAGGAGTCGCGCCGCGGCGACTTCGTCCGCGTGGGGCCCGACCAGGTGCGCATAGTGCTGCTCGACGCCGGCAAGCGCGTGCTGGGCGCCTTCGACGCATCGCTGTCAACCAAGGCCGCGGGCGCGCTGGCCGACCTCGGCGTCACGGTGCACGAGGGCGCCCGCGTCACGGGGATCGACGCCCGCGGCGTGGACTACGAGGCCGACGGCAACACGGGGCGCATCCCCAGCCGCACGGTCATATGGGCGGCCGGCGTGCGCGCCGTGCCGCTCGCTGAGAAGCTCGCGCGCGCGACGGGCGGCGAGGCCGACCGCGCCGGCCGCGTCGCGGTCCAGCCCGACCTGAGCCTGCCCGGGCATCCCGAGATCTCGGTGATCGGCGACGTCGCAATCCTCGCGGGGCGCGACGGCAAGCCGCTGCCCGGGCTGGCGACGGTGGCGATCCAGCAGGCCCGGCATGTCGCGGAGGGGATCGCGGCGGGCAACCCAGGCGCGACGGGCCCGTTCCGCTACTTCGACAAGGGCGCGCTGGCGGTGGTCGGCCGCTCGATGGCGGTGTGCGAGATCCGCGGTTTCAAGCTCTCGGGCGTACCCGCCCTTGCGATCTACCTCGGCGTGCACCTCTACTACCTGGGCGGCACGCCGGGCCACCGCGTGAAGGTCCTGATCGACTGGGTGAGCACGCGCATGGGCGATCGCGGCGGCCAGCTCGTGGACGGGCGGCTGGACAGCATCGAGCGCGCTCCGCCGGGCGTCGAAGCGGTGCGATGACGGCGGCGCAGACGTCGCGCTCATGACGTCGATCCTGGCTGCGCAGCTGACGCCGGCGCGGAGCCAGATGGCGTTCACGCTCGGGTTCCACATCATCCTCGCCTCGCTCGGCGTCGCCTTCCCGGCGATCATGCTGATCGCCAACTACATCGCGCTGCGCCGCGACGACGCCGCCGCGCTGCTGCTGGCGCAGCGCTGGTCGAAGGTCGGGGCGGTGACGTTCGCCGTCGGAGCGGTCACCGGCACGGTGCTGTCGTTCGAGTTCGGCCTCTTGTGGCCGCAGTTCACGGCGCGCTTCGGCAGCGTGTTCGGTGTCCTGTTCGCGATCGAGGGGATCTTCTTCTTCCTCGAGGCGATCTTCTTCGCGATCTACATCTTCGGCTGGAAACGGCTGAAGCCCTGGACCCACTTCTGGACGGGCGTGCCGATCGCGATCTGCGGGATCGGCGGCGCGTTCTCGGTCGTCGCGGTCAACTCGTGGATGAACCAGCCGCAGGGCTTCACGCTCGACGGCAACGACGTGACAAAGGTCGAGCCGCTGAAGGTGATCTTCAACAAGGCGGTGCCCTACGAGGTGCCGCACATGATCCTCGCCGCCTACCTGGTGTCGGGCTTCCTGATCGCGTCGGTGTACGCGGTCGGGATGCTGCGTGGGCGGCGCGACCGCTACCACCGCCTCGGGCTCCTGATCCCGTTGACCGTGGCCTGCGTCGCGACGCCGATCCAGTTCGCGGTCGGCGACACCGCGGCGCGCGCGATCGCCGACCACCAGCCGATCAAGTTCGCGGGCATGGAGTGCGTGCAGCAGACCTCGACGCACGTGACGGAGTACATCTACGGCCGCTGCACGTCCAGCGGGGTCAAGGGCGGCATCGGGATACCGGGTTTCGACTCGTTCCTGGTGGGCTGGAGCACGGACACCCAGGTCACCGGCCTGGACTCCGTGCCGCCCGACGACCGCCCGCCGGCCAACACGATGCTCCACTGGGCCTTCGACACGATGGTCGGCATCTGCTCGGTGCTGATCCTCCTGGGGCTGTGGCTCGCCTGGGGCTGGTGGCGCAAGCGCGACATCCCTCAGACGAAGTGGTTCCTGCGCGCGGTCGCGGTGTCGGGAGTGGCCGGAGTGGTCGCGCTCGAGTGCGGCTGGATCGTGACCGAGGTCGGTCGCCAGCCGTGGATCGTCTACGAGTACATGCGCACCAAGGACGCCGTCACCGCTGCCAGCGGGGTGTGGGTGACGTTCGGGCTCGTGCTCGCGCTCTACACCGCGCTCGGCGCGGCCCTGATCATCACCCTGCGGGTGCTCGCGCGGCGCTGGCGCGGGGTCGAGGTCGACGACGCGGAGGTCCCGTACGGGCCCCGAGCAGAGGGAGCCCCGGTCTTCACCGGGGATTCACGGTGAGCAGCGCGGACGCCGTAGCGGCGGTGCTGTGGGTGGGCGCGACGTTCTACGGGGTGTTCGGCGGCGCCGACTTCGGTGCGGGATTCTGGGCGCTGGTGGCCGGTGGGGGAGAGCGCGGCAGACGGCCGCGCCAGCTCATCGACGCGGCCATCGGCACCGTCTGGGAGGCCAATCACGTGTGGCTGATCTTCGTCCTCGTCGTTTTGTGGACGGCGTTCCCGGATGCGTTCGGGTCGATCTTCTCCACGCTCTTCATCCCGCTCAGCCTCGCGGCGCTGGGGATCGTGCTTCGAGGCTCGGGCTTCGCCTTCCAGCACACCGCGCGCCGGCCGGCGGGGCGCCAGCTCGCCCAGCGGTTGTTCGGGGTCTCGTCGCTGCTCACGCCGTTCTTCATGGGGACGGTGGTCGGGGCTGTCGCCTCCGGCCGGGTGCCCGTAGGCAACGCGAAGGGTGACGCCGTGACGAGCTGGCTGAATCCCCTCTCGCTGATCATCGGCGCCCTGTTCGTCACGACCAGCGCCTACCTGGCCGCCGTGTTCCTGGTCAGCGAGGCGCGCCGCGCACGCGCCGTGGACCTCGAGAGCTACTTCAGGACGCGCGCTCTCGTCGCGGCGGTGGCGGGGGGCGTCCTCGGAGCGGCCGGGATCGTTGCGCTGCACTCGGACGCCCATTACCTCTACCACCGGCTCACCCACCAGGGCCTCGCGCTCGTGATCGTGTCCGTGCTGTGCGGCCTCGGACTGGTTGCGCTGCTCGTCCGGCGCGCTCCGCGCGGCACTCGGCCGCTGGCGGTGGGCGCCGTCGTCACGGTGATCTGGGGCTGGGGGGTGGCCCAGTACCCGTACCTGCTGCCGACGTCGCTGAAGATCTCCGACGGAGCCGCGCCGAGCGCGACGCTCCACAGCGTGCTGATCGTGTTCGTCGTCGCCGTCGTGCTGGTGCTGCCGTCACTGATGCTGCTCTACACCCTCGGCCAGCGCGACCTGATCGAAGAAAGCGAGAAGCCGCGCCCGTAGGCCGGCAGAGAGGAGACGGCGCAATGGAGCGCGCGGCCATCACCGACGACGAGCTGGCGATCCGCTACGGCAATCGCTTCATCACCGAGGTTCCCGAGAAGGAGTTTCCCGCGGTGGGGATGGGGGCGCAGGACGCGATGCGGCTGGTGGCCGAGGACCTGAGCGTCGACGGCGACCCGCAGCGCAACCTCGCGACCTTCGTGACGACCTGGATGGAGCCCGAGGCCCAGCGCATCATCGCCGACAACCTGCATCGCAACTTCATCGATCACGCCGAGTATCCGCGCACGGCCGAGATCGAGCAGCGCTGCATCCGCATGCTCGCCGACCTCTTCCACGCGCCCGGCGAGACGACCGGCGCGCGCACGCAGGGGTCCTCCGAGGCGATCATGCTCGGGGCGCTGTCGCTGAAGTGGAAGTGGCGCGCGCGCCGCGAGGCGGCGGGCAAGCCGACCGACCGGCCCAACCTCGTGTTCGGCGGCGACGTGCACGTCGTGTGGGAGAAGTTCTGCCGCTACTTCGACGTCGAGCCGCGCATCATCCCGCTCCAGGAGCACAAGTACACGATCGGCCCCGAGGACGTGGAGCCCCACGTCGACGAGAACACGATCGGCGTCGCCGCGGTGCTCGGGACGACCTTCACCGGCCACATGGACGACATCCGCGGGATCGACGCGCTGCTGGGCGAGCTCGAGGAGAAGCGCGGGCTGCAGGTCCCGCTGCACGTGGACGCCGCCAGCGGCGGCTTCGTGTGGCCCTTCCTCTACCCCGACTCCGAGTGGGACTTCCGGCTGGACCACGTCCGCTCGATAAACGTCTCGGGCCACAAGTTCGGGCTCGTCTACCCGGGCATCGGCTGGCTGATCTTCCGCGAGACTTCCGACCTCAGCGAGGAGCTCGTGTTCTACGAGAACTACCTCGGCAAGACCGATGCGACCTTCACGCTCAACTTCTCCACCGGCGCGGCGATGGTCCTCGCCCAGTACTACAACTTCGTCCGCCTGGGCCGCGAGGGCTACGCGTACGTGATGAACATGATGCGCACGAACGCGGGCGCGCTGGCGCGCCAGCTCGGCGAGTGCGGCGACTTCGAGCTGATGGGGGCGGGCGAGGAGCAGCTGCCGCTCGCCGCCTTCAAGCTCGCCGAGCCCCGGAGCTACGACGAGTTCGACATCGCCTGGCAGCTGTCGGCCGAGCGCGGCTGGATGGTCCCCGCGTACACGCTGCCCCCCGACGCCCAGCACGTGAAGATGATGCGCGCGCTGGTCAAGGAGACGCTCACTCGCGACCTGGTCGACACGCTGGCCGGCGACATCGTCCAGGCCTGCCGGACGCTCGACGAGAAGGGCGGGATCCACCCGTCAGAGCGCCGGCAGGTCAAGACCGGGACCGGCTACTAGCGCCCATGGGCGAGGTCGTCGCGCTGTCGTTCACGGCGGCGCTGAACCCGACGCTGCTCACGGCCGCAACGGTGATGCTGCTGCTGCCGAACCCGAAGCGGCTGATGCTCGGCTACCTGCTCGGCGCCTATACGGTGAGCATCGCGCTCGGGATCGTGATCGTCTACGCGCTCGAGGGCTCGCGGACGGTCAGCAGCACCAAGCACACGGTCAACCCCATCGTGGACGTGGTGCTCGGGGCTTTGGCCCTTCTCGGGGCGTTCGTGCTCGCCACCGGCCGCCACGAGCGCATCACCGAGCGCCGGCGCGCGCGCAAGGCGGCGAAGCCGGACAAGGGCCCGCCGAAATGGCAGCGGGTCCTGAGCAAAGGCTCCGCCCGCGACACGTTCGTCGTCGGAATGGCGCTGACGCTGCCGGGCGCCTCCTACCTCGCCGCGCTCACCGCGCTCCACAAGGTCGACTACTCGGTACCGGTCACGGTCCTGATCATCGTCGGCATCAACCTGGTGATGCTGACGATCCTCGAGCTGCCCCTGCTGGGCTTCTTCTTCGCGCCCGAGGCGACGCCCGCCGCCGTCGACCGCGCGAAGGCGTGGGTCGGCCGCCACTGGCGGAGGGTCGCGACGATCGGGCTCACGTTCGTGGGCGTGGCGCTGATCGTCAAGGGCGTGGTCGGGCTGCTCAGCTGACGCGCGCGGTCGCGCTTGCATCGACGGGGCCGTACTCCGCGTGGCCGAGCTCGACCAGCCAGCGCCGGAAGTGGCGGTGCAGGGTCTCGGGCCCGACGACCTGCTCGGCCGGGAGCTCGAGCTCTGAGGGATGCAGCACGAACGGGAACGACTGCGTGCCGCCCATGCCGCCGTGCGAGCCGACGAGCTCCTCGAACGCAGCAACCTCGTCGACGTCGGTCCAGTAGGTGCTGTTGACCATGACGTCGGCGCAGTGCTCGAAGCCGTCGGTACGCCGCACGTGGCGCGCCGCGTTCGGACCGTAGGGGGCGAGCGGGTCCTCGCCCTCGACGCGCTTCTCGTCGAGGTGGTTCACGCCGCGTGCGCCGATCGCCAGCGCTCCGTGCAGCTCGGAGCGGACGAGCACGAACCCGATCCCCGGATGCTCGACCAGGGCCGGGACCACGCTCGGGTAGTCGCGCTCGAGCTGCTCGAGGGTCACGCGGCCGGGCTCGCGCGGGAACGAGATCAGGCCCAGGCAGCCCGACGCCATGACCACGACCTCGGGCGGCTGCTCGCCCGCCGCCGGCCCGCTCTCTTCCTCGCCGAGGCGGACCTCGCCGTCGACCGCGCTCCCGCTTGTGGCGCGCCGGAGGGCCTTCGCCCCCTGCGAATCGCCTCCCGAGGCTTCCGTGAGGCTCGCGCTCAGGAAGCCGAGCGCCTCGCTGTGGCTGCCGTCGACGGACTCGGTGGGGGCGCTGGCCGCGTCCTTGACCAGGTCCTCCAGCGAGGCGCCGTAGCGTTCCACGAACGTGGCGCCCTGCGATTGGCCGTGGTCCGAGAGGACGACGAGGCGGTAGGGCCGCGGCGCGCGCGAGGCCGCGGCGGCGATGCGGCCGATCTCGCGGTCGACGCGCTGCAGCGTGAGCAGGGCGTCGGAGCGCTCGATGCCCGAGTGGTGGGCGACCTCGTCGTAGGCGAGGAACGTCGTGTAGACCACGGGCCGCCCCGCGTACATGTCGGCCAGCACCGACTCGACCTGGAGGTCGCGCTGCACGATCGTCGCCCAGGCGCGCATCAGCGAGTAGGCCAAGCCGCGGTGCACGCGCGGCTGCACGTCGCGACGCCGCTGCTGGGCCGCGCTCCACAGCTCGCTGACCACCTCGCGCAGGCCCAGCGCGAGCGTGCGCAGGACGTTGTAGGGGTTGGCGAAGTAGGCGAAGTAGTCCTGTCCGATCCGCCCCGGCCGGTCGCGCCGCAGGGCGGTGCTCATCGTCAGCAGGCTGTGCGGCGCGTCGCCGGAGACGATGTTGGCGCGGCTCGCGCCGTCGGAGAACAGCAGCCCGCGCCCGTTCGAGTGACGCCGCTCGAGCTCCATCGCGTCGCGCGGGTGGTTGGTGACGATCGCCGCGCCGCGGTCCTTCTCCCACCAGCGGAAGGCGGGCATGTCGTCGTTGTCGCCGTGCAGCAGGCCGGCCTGGCACGCGCCGGTCTGCGACGACCAGTCGGTCTCCCAGCGCGCGATCCGGTGCGAGCCGCCGCGCACCCAGCTCGCGAGCGTGGGCGCGTTGCCGTCGCGCATCGCCCGCGCCAGCACGTCGTACGCAAGGCCGTCGATCTCGAGGAACAGGAGCCCTGGGACGTCGCTCTCGGTCGGCGCGTCGGCAGCGCGGCGCTCGTGGCGGCGGACGACGCTGCCGTACCAGAAGTCGTCGTCCTCGATGGCCAGCAGGGTGGTCACGGTGAGGTTCACGACTGTGATGCCGAGCGCGGCGATGATGCCGGCGAGCAGCCCAGAGACGTGCAGCCCGGGGTCGATGAACGAGACGAGCAGCACGACCGCTCCGTTGAGAACCACCACGCCGAGGCCGAGTGTCAGCACGGTGAGCGGGAGCGCGAGCCAGACGACGAGCGGCCACAGCAACGCGTTGATGAGCCCGATCAGCGCGGCGGCCCCGAACGCCGCCGGGACGCTCGAGACGTGGATGTCGGTCAGCAGCGCGCTGAGGGCGAGCAGTGTGGCGGCGGACAGCAGCCACACCAGCAGGATCCTGGCCACGGGGCGTACGCGACGCTTCCTACCACCGTCATCGACCTCGAGCCAGGCTACGCGGCCCGGATCTCCTCCGCGACCGTGATGGCATAGCGCGGGCCACCGTCGGACGATCTCACGACGGAGGTCGTCACGGCCACGGGCACGGGATCGCCGTGCTTGCTCACGTAGCGCTTCTCCACCCGGTAGCTCAGTATCTCACCGCTGAACGCCTTGACCGCCAGCTCGGCGTCGAGCTCGAGGTCCTCGGGGTGGGTGATGCCGGCCAGCGGCCTGCCCACGAGCTCCGCGCGCCGCAGGCCTACGAGCTCGCAGAACGCGCGGTTGGCGTCGGTCAGGCGCTGGTCGTTGCCCACCAGGGCGATTCCCACCGGACTCTCCTGGAACACGGTCCGGTAGCGCTCCTCGGCCTCGCGCAGCGAGTCCTGCGCCGCCTTGCGGCCGGTGGTCTCGATCTGCACGATCGCCCACACCGGGCCGTGGTCGGGGTCGTCGAAGGCCGAGATCGTCGCGTCGCACCAGAACCACTCGCCGTCCTTGCGCACGCCGTGCACGTCGCCGGTCCAGGTCGCCTCGCGCTCGAGCGTCCCGATCATCTCGCGCGCGCGGGCCTCGGGGGTCTGCTGGCTCGGCGCGTTGACGGTCGAGATCGGGCGGCCGACGAGCTCCCCTGGCGCGTAGCCGAACATGCGGTCCCAGGCCTGGTTGGTGTACACGAGCTCACCGTCCTGCGCACGCACGAGCGCCACCCCCTCGCCCAAGTTCGCCGCGATTGCGCTGCCGAGGCGGCGGTCGCGTTCGAGCTCGCGGCCACCGGTCACGTCGTCGATGAGGAACGTCGCTCCGACGACCTCGCCGCGCTCGTCGTGCACCGGGCCGCCGCGCACCGAGAGCCTGCGCAGGACGCCGTTGCCGCCCCCGATCTCGATCTCGAGCTCGTCGACGTGCTCGCCGCCCAGCGCGCGGTCGAGCGGGAGGCCGCGCGCCGTCCACTCGGCGGCCGGCCGCGGTCCGCCCGGGAACCCGTGCAGCTCGCGCGCCCTGCGGTTGAAGGTCACGGTGTCGCGGCCGTGGCAGGCCAGCACCGCCACGTCGAGCTCCTCCAGCGCGAAGGCGTCGAACTCCGAAGCGGGTCCGGTTCGTGCGTGGCGCAGGATGGAGCGCACGACTTCAGACGCCCTCGATCACGCCTGTGACGCGGGTCCCGCGGCCCGGGGCGGACTCCACTTCGAGCTCGCCCCCGACCGCGGCCAGGCGGTCGCGGAGGTTGGTGAGGCCGCCGGCGCCGGCGTCGTTGGGCCTGAACCCGGTGCCGTCGTCGCGGACCTCGAAGCGCAGGTGCGGATTGTGCGACACCGAGATCACGGCGCCGCGGGCGCCGCGCGCGTGCTTGGCGACGTTCTGGAGCGCCTCCATGCACGCGAAGTAAACCGTGGCCTCGATCTCGGGCGGGTAGCGCCCGATGCGGTCGGCGTCGACGATGGTGGGAATCGGCGCGCTGCGGCCGGCGGCGCGAAGCGCCTCCGCGAGTCCGCGCTCCACCAGCAGGGACGGGTAGACGCCGCGCGCGAAGGAGCGCACCTCGTCGATCGTCGCCTCGACGTCCTCGTCGAGCTTCTGAATCGCGGCCGCGCCGGCCTCAGAGTCGCCGTTCAGCCGCTCGGCGACGAGCTGGAGCCGGGCCCGCAGCGCGACGAGCCGCTGCTGGGCGCCGTCGTGGAGGTTGCGCTCGATCCGGCGGCGCTCCTGGTCGGCGACCACCACGAGGCGCGCGCGCGACCGCGACAGCTCCTCCAGCGAGGACTCCAGGCGCCCGACCAGGCGCTCGTTCTCGAGCGCGGTGAGCGCGTACGAGGTCGCCGCCTGGATCAGAGCCGGGTCGCGGGCGAGCGAGTCGTCGTGGACGATCGCCGCGATGCGGCGGCCGTCGGCCACCGCCTCGGTGCTCACACGTCCCGCCTCTCGCTCGGGGTGCTTCACCGGCCAGCCGGTCTCGTCGACCCAGCGCCCGGGGTCGCCCTGCACCCAGTAGAGGATCCGCAGCGACGGGTCCTGCAGCGCGTCCGCCATCGCCGAGCGCAGCTCGGTCGCGCTCGAATGGGGCTTGAGGCTCAGCGCGAGCCGCTCGAGCGCGCTGGCCACGAACAGCCGCTCGCCCAGCAGGCCGGCGGCGAAGGCGATCGTGATCAGCGGCAGCGAGACCAGGAAGAACCAGCCGAAGACGTCGAGGACCGTGCCGGAGGCTCCGGCGGCACGACCGATGTCATAGGCCGCCACGCTCAGGGCCCGGTAGGCGGCGATCACGGCGATCGGAGCGAACGCGCGACGAATCATCGGCGCCGACCGCAGCGCGCGGCGAACGAGCAAGCCCGCGACGGCGGCGAAGATCACGACCGTGAGCACCTCGCGCAGCGGCCGCATGAAGTGGTCGACCAGCGCCGGCGCTCCGTGACCGACGACGAACGCGTTCGCCGGGCAGTCCGTGCCGCAGCCCGCCCAGGGCGAGGGGTTCGGGAATGGCGCAAGGAAGGCGGTGGGCAGGTACAGAAGACCCGCGACGAGGGTCATGGACGCGAACAGGCGCCGGTCGGTGCCAGTGGTCAGGCGGCCGCTCGGAAAGCTGAGCAGCAGGTAGACCACCAACGGCTCCACCAGCCAGATCGACGTGCGCCCGATGCTGTAGAGCACGCTGTCATCGGACCGCGTGAGCGTCAGGAAGGTCCATGCCAGGGCGGCGCAGACGAGTAGCCAGGCGAAGCGGTCGTCGCGCCGGCGCCAGAGGCACAGCAACGCGAGTGCAAGCGGGAGGGCAGCGCCCACGAGGGCGACGCCGATCGCTACCCCGCGGTCGCCGGGTCGCGCGGTCGCGCCCGCGACGGCCACCGCGCAGCCGCAGAGTGCGCCCGCGATGAGGGCCAGGAGGAGCCAGTTGCCACTCGCCGCCCTGGTCGCGGCCGGCTTAGTCTCGTTCAGCTCGTCGATCGTTCTTTTCCAACCTTCCCCGGGCGCGACGGTACCGCGACGGCGCGGGCCGGACAAGCGCCGTCACCGGTGCGTAACCGCTACTGGCACTGCGGATGATGCGTCGTCCACAGACGGCGCAGCAGGGCAGGACCGAAATCCTGCTTGCGCACCAGCTCCGCCGCCCCGCAGGACGCGGCCGAGCGGGGGAGGTTGGCGGCCTCCTCGACCGAGATCAGGATCACGACCGGCGAGGGCCTGGCCGAGCGCAGGCGGGCGGCGGTCTCGATCCCGTCCATGCCCGGCATGCGCACGTCGAGCAGAACGAGGTCGGGGTGCAGCTCGGCCACGGCGGCGAGCGCGTGCTCACCCGAGCCCGCTTCGCCAAGGAGTTCGAAGTGCGGGGTCGCCTCGACCACCTCGCGCGCCACCTGCCGGAAGATGACCTGGTCGTCGACGACCAGGACCCCCACCGGCTCGCCTGACGGGACTGCTTGCGAAGCGGGCTCCATTTGCAACCGACGTGTCCCCCCAACGGGTTCGCCGGCGCCCCGGGGCGACGACCGGCGGATGCCTGAACCGGGAAGCTAGGCGGCGAGACCGGCCGGCGCATCATCCAATGCGGGTGAACCCGCCACGGCGGGCATGCGGGCGTGCCGGTGGTGCGCGCCCCCGTGCAAGACGCAGGTCGGCGCCCTTGCCCCGTCACGGCCACGAGGGGATCGTCCCGAGCATGACCGCCACGGCCGCAGCGGCCCGGCGCCCCCGCGCGCTGCGGGCGATCCCTGGCGCCGACACCACGCGCCGGCTGCGTGACGCAGTCGTGTCCCGGCCGCGCCTCGCCCGTCGCCTGGAGGAGGCGGCCGATGCCAAGCTCGCGCTGATCGCCGCTCCGGCCGGGTACGGCAAGACGACGATCGTCGACGAGTGGGAGGACCGCGATCCGCGCCCGTTCTCACGGCTGCGTCTCGGCGATGAGGACGGCGGCGCCGGCGCCGTACACGGCGCCATCGAGCGTGCTCGCGCCTTCCACGGGCCGTCCGTGCTGGTCGTCGACGACCTCCACGTCCTGCGTTCCGGTCCGGCGCTCGAGGCGCTGCTGGCCTTCGCCCGGCAGCTGGAGCACGGATCCCAGCTCGCGCTGGTCTCGCGGACGGTCCCGGGGCTCCCGCTCGGCCGGCTGCGGGCGAGTCGGGAGCTGGTGGAGCTGGGGGCTCGCGAGCTCGCCATGACGGCCACCGAGGGCGCGGCGCTGCTGGCCAGGTCGGGCCTCGATCTGGGGCCGGCGGAGGTCGAGACGCTCGTGCGCAGGACCGAGGGGTGGCCGGCGGCGCTGTACCTCGCCACCGTCGAGCTGCGCGATCAGGCCGGCCTGGCCGCGGCCGTCGAGCGGTTCGGCGGAGACGACGCGATCGTCGCCGACTACCTGCGCGACGAGGTGCTGTCGGGCCTTTCGCCCGATGCCGCCGGGTTCCTGATGCGGGCGTCGATCCTCGACCGGCTGACGGGTCCGCTGTGCGACGCGGTGCTGGAGCGCGACGACTCAGCGCGCGTGCTCAGCGCGCTCGGCCGTGCGAGCTCCCTGCTCGTGCCGCTCGACCGCAAGGACGCGAACTACCGCGTCCGCGGGCTTCTGGCCGAGATGCTGCGCGCCCAGCTGCGCCGGCGCGAGCCGGGGGAGGAGCGGTCGCTTCACTCGCGCGCGAGCGCCTGGTACGCCGAGCGCGGCGACGCGGACCGCGCGCTGCATCACGCCGTGGCGGCGGCCGACGTCGCCGGCACGGCCGAGCTCCTTCGCACGCGGGCCCCGGCTTACGTGACGCGGCGTCGGAGCGGCACGCTGCGGCGCTGGCTGAGCGCTTTCACGCCCGAGCAGCTATCCGCCCATCCCGCGCTCGCCCTGGCCGCCGCGAACAACCACCTGCTCGAAGGGCGAGCTCGACGGCGTCGCGCGCTGGGAGTCGGCGGCGCGGCGGACGCTCCACGACACACCGGTCCGGCGCCGGCCGCCGGCGCTCGAGGCGTGCGTGGCGCTGCTCGGTGCGACGGCGGCGCGCGACGGCGTCGTGCGCATGGGGGAGGACGCGGCGCGCGCCTACGCGCTCGAGCCGGAGAACAGCCCGTGGCGGCCTCTCTGCTGCCTCCTCGAAGGCGTGGCGAGCCACCTGACCGGCGACCGCGACGCGGCGGAGCGTCGGCTCGAGGAGGGCGCGCGCCGGGCCGCCGTCGCCGCGCCGAACGTGCAGACGTTGTGCCTTTCGCAGCTCGCGCTGCTCGCGGCCGAGCGCGACGAGTGGGAGAGCGGCGCGCGCTTCGCGGCGCGCGCGGTCGCGCAGGTCGAGCGCTACTCGCTCGAGGAGTACCCGACCTCGGCGCTCGTGTTTGCGGCGAGCGCCGACGTGCGGGCGCGGCGGGGGCTGGTGGCGGAGGCCCAGGACGACCTCGACGAGGCGGCGCGCCTGAGCGGCCTGCTCACGGACTTCGCTCCGTGGTACGAGGTCGAGACCGGCGTGGCCCTCGCGCGCGCCGCGGCGCGGCTGAGCGACCTGGCGGCGGCGCGCCGGCACCTCGCCCGCGCCGAGCGCCGCTCGCGACGGACTGCGGATGCCACCGTGCTGCACGAGTGGATCGAGGAGGCGCGCGCGCAGCTGGGCAGCGCCCGGGCATCGGTCGCCAACCCCGCCGCGCTCACGACCGCGGAGCTGCGGATCCTCACCTTCCTGCCGACGCACCTGTCCTTCCGGGAGATCGCCGGCCGCCTGTACGTTTCGGCCAACACCGTCAAGACCCAGGCGCACGCGGTGTACCGCAAGCTCGACGCCGCGTCGCGCTCGGAGGCCGTCGCGCGCGCGGCGGAGATGGGGCTGCTCGACTAGGCTCGACGGCCATGCCGATAAGCCTCGTCCTTGCCGAGGACAGCTACCTCGTGCGCGAGGCGCTCACGCAGCTGCTCGAGTCCGATCCAGAGCTCGACGTCGTCGCCGTCGCCGAGGACGCGAACGCGCTCAGCGCGGCGATCGAGCGCGAACGGCCCGACGTGGTCCTGACCGACATCGAGATGCCTCCATTCCGGGGCGGCGAGGGGATCCACGTCGCGGCCCGCCTGCGCGAGACGCATCCCGACATCGGGGTGGTGATCCTGAGCCAGTACGCGGAGCCGAGCTTCGCCATCGAGCTGCTCGAGGCCGGCTCCGCCGGGCGGGCGTACCTGCTCAAGGAGCGCGTCGGCGACCGCGCCGAGCTGATGGCGGCGATCCGAGCTGTCGCCACCGGCGGCTCGGTGATCGACCCGAAGATCGTCGACACGCTGATCGCCGAGCGCGCGCGGCTCGCCGACTCGGTGCTCGACGAGCCTGACCGCCCGCGAGCGGGAGGTGCTCGCCGAGCTCGCGACCGGCAAGAGCAACAGCGCGATCGCAAGCTCGCTGTTCCTGACCAAGCGCGCGGTCGAGAAGCACATCAACGCGATCTTCATGAAGCTGCGCCTGCGCGACTCCGACGACGTCAGCCGGCGCGTGAAGGCGACGCTGATCTTCCTGGCCGAGGGGACCGGAGCCGAGCAGCATGCCACCCGAAACGGGTGATGCCGGCACCGAGCCCGCGGGGGCTAGGATCCGCGCTGCTCGGTCGCGCGCGCGACGTCGCCAATTCTCGAAGGAGGACCCGTGGAAGCTCACGACGACGAACTGGGCCCGATCGACATCGTGGTCATCGCCTATCCGGCCGGCGCGCCGATGACAGGCGAGGCGGTGCCGCTGCTCATGGATCTCGTCGAGCGACGGATCATCCGCGTGCTGGACGCGATGTTCGTGATCAAGAACGAGGACGGCAGCTTCAGCGGCTTTGAGGCCAAGGACCTCGACGGAGACAAGGTCGGCGACTTCGCGGTCTTCGAGGGTTCGTCGTCAGGGCTCCTGGGCGATGAGGACGCAGCCACCGCGGCGGAGGCGCTCGAGCCCGGTAGCGCTGCGGTGCTGATCGTCTACGAGAACCGCTGGGCCGGGCCGTTCGCCGCCGCGGTGCGGCGCAACGGCGGCGTTCTCGTCGACACGCAGCGAATCCCGGTGCAGGCGATCATCGGGGCCCTCGACGCCGCCGAAGCGGCGGCCTGACGAAAGGACACTGACATGCCAGGATTGCTTCGCGGTGTTGCCCGCACCGCAGTGGTCGCCGGGACCGCCAGCACCGTCGCTGGCCGCGTGCACCGCCGCCAGGAGCAGAAGTGGGCCGCCCAGGATGCCCAGGCCGCCCCGCAGCAGGGCTACGCCGAGCCGCAGCAGGCCTACGCGCAGCCGCAGGCCGCTCCGCCGGCCGACGACCGCATCCAGAAGCTCAAGGACCTCGGCGCGCTCAAGGAGCAAGGGGTCCTGACCGACGCGGAGTTCGAAGCCGAGAAGGCCCGCATCCTGGGGGGCTGAGCGGCCGGCGTCAGCCGCCGGTGAGCCCGACCATGCGGTCGCCGAGGCGGCCGCCTGCGGGTGCGCGCTCGTCCTCTCCGGAAATGGCGGTCCGTGGTTGGAGCGGGAGCGCCGGAACCCGCGTGGCTACCGGCGGCCGGCGACGACGGCGGTCGCGATGACGAGTGAGAGCGCGACGAGCGCGCCCAGCGCCCCGAGCCAGTTGATCCCGGTGGACTGCCGGTAGTGGTCGACCACCGCGATGAAGCCGATCGGGATCGCGATGGAGAGCACGAGCGCCACTACGCGGAGTACCTGCCGGCGGTCGTGGCCTCGATCGGTCGCGCGCTCGGCGTCCCGGATCGCCTCGCGCGTGCTGTCCGCCTCACCGTCGTAGAAGAGCAGGACCCGCCGACCCAACTGTCGCGTATGGCTCTCGCACGCCCACGCCATCGCGATCATGAAGGTGACCGGTAACACCCACGTGGTGAGCCACACCACGCCCCCGATCGCCATGCCGGCAGCGGCCTTGAGCCTAGGGTGCGCGACGTCGGGTTGGCCGTCGTCGGCTTCCTGCGTGGAGGGCGAGAGGAAGCCGCCGAAGACGAGAAGCGCGTAGACGCTGCGCACCCAGACGCGCAGGGGGCGGCGGCTGGTCGGCTTCGCCGGGGACGGCGCGTCGCGCACTTTCTTGAGCGCCGCGTCGGCCTGCTCGGGCGTCGGGTGGACACCGCGCAGCGCGAGCATCTCGGCTGTCGTGGTCAGGGCGGCGGGGTCGCGCCCGTAGAGCGCCGCCGTGCGTAGGCCCATGCGCCCCTCCTGCCACAGATAGGCCGCGTAGCCGGGAACGAGCGCGATGAAGAACGGCGTCCCAGCCACCGCGCCGTCGATCCGGGCAACGTGCGCCGACTGCGTGCGGAGGTCGTCGGCGATCTTGACGCGAGCGTGTCGGGATTGGCGTTCGCCGTCGTCTGCGCCCACTCGCGGGACGGCTCGGCCAGTTGCTGAGCCGCGTACAGCGCCAAGCGCTCGGTCACGTGCTCGGGGTCGCGGTAGACCAGGCGGACGAAGTCGCGGGTGCCGCCGACCGCGCGCGAGAGGAGGCCGCGGGGCCGTTCGCTCGCGCTCTCAGGCGTCGCCATCGCTCCGGTCGGAGGCGCCGCGGCCGGCCTCGAGGCGATTTCAGCCGGCTCAGCCGTTTAGCAGCTTCGCTTTCTCGCGCTCGAACTCCTCGTCTGTGAGCACGCTCTGGTCGTGAAGCTCGCCGAGCTCTTTGAGCTGTTGCATCGCTTCGGTACTGAGTCCACCCTTCTCGGCGGGCTGCGCTGGGCGGGCTCGCCGGACGCAGCCTGCTCCGTGCCGGAAGGCTGCTGCTGCTCTGCGTCGCGTGCGTCTTTGCGCTTCTTCGCCGCCATGGCGGCTCCGCCGATCGCGGCGATGCGTCGTCTGCGCTGGCGTCTGTCTCGTCCCATCGTCATCCTCTCCTCGACTCGATCGACTCGATCGTAAGCTGTCCGCTGCTCCGGGGGTAGGCGCGAGCCGTCCAACCCTAACCGCGCCCCGACGTTCGCTCCAGGCAGGGCCGTTGGAGGTTGCTGTTGGCACCGGCATCGCGGATGCCGAGGCCGACTACGAGGCCGTGTTCGACCTCCACGCGGCGGGAGCGATCGGGACCTTCGACTCGGCGGGATCCGCAAGGAAGCTGACGGAAGGTCCGGGTCACGAAGACCGAGAAGCCGGCCCAGCACGGCGCTTGGACTGGGGCCGGCGTCGGAGCCTTGGTCGGGCTCGCGTTCCCGCCCGCGATCATCGGCAGTGCGATCGTGGGCGCCGGTGCCGGCGGCCTGGCCGGGCACCTGTCGCGTGGGATCCCGCGCGACGATCTCCAGGCGGGAACCGCCGCTGTGATCGTAATCGGCGAGTCCAAGATCGAGGAGCAGCTCGAGAAGGCGGCGACGCGCGCCAACAAGCTGATCGAGAAGCAGGTTGATGCCGATGCCGAGCAGAGCTCAGGCGCGAGATCGACGCGGCGGCACGAGAGGACGCGAAGTAGGCCTTACGCTTCGGCGCTCCGCGCGATCAGCCGCCCCGGCCTAGCATCGTTGCACCCGTGGCCTCGTTGGCGAGCGTGGGTTGCGGCGATGGGATCTTCGGTGCCGGCACCGCGCTGTTCATGGTCGTCGTCTACGTGCCAGCGACCGATCCCGCGGTGGCGCGAGCGTCTTGGAGCGGCGGCTGGCTGGCCTACAACACCGCGGGATTCGGGTTCAGCGCTTGGATCGCATGGTCGCCGTCGCCCCGCTGAGACACCGAGTGCTGCCGGCATGGACGGCGTGGCTCGGGGTGCCCGTGGCGCTGACTCGTGACCGCGGGCGACCGCCGTCCCTGGCACGCGAGACGGCCCGCCGAGGCGGGCCGTCTGCGCGGGGTCGCGCGGCGCGCTCGGCTAGGACGCGCAGGCGGTCCCGTCGGGCGCGTGGCCGGTGCCATCGCAGGGCTGGACGGGTGGCGGCTGCCAGCCCGAGCCATCGAGCACGCCGAAGACGGCGCGGTCGAGGTCGTAGAGGCGCCAGACCAGACGGAATCCGAGTCCGGGCCCGGGCGCGGGCAGCCAGTTGCGCGCCAGCGCCGGGTTCGGACGGCTTGTCGTGCTGCACGTAGATGTCGATCGAGCCGTCGCGGTTGGTGCGCAGTTGCGACCGGTTGTTGATCGTCGTAGCGGTTCAACGGGTTGGGGACGAAGAACGAGTTGGTGTCGTACATCGTCAGCGACCAGAACGCCTTGACCGGGATCGGCAGGTTGCTCTTGGGGATGTGCAGGACGTACCGCTTCGATCCTGTGAGCGGCGCCTTGGTGTCGTCGACCAGCGCGACCGGGTAGGTCGCGATGCTCGCCCGCTGACCGCCGACGCCGAGTTTGTCGCCGATCGCGCGCAGGGTGTAGTTCGTGCCCCACGCGCCGAGATCTGTGATCGAGGTAGCCATTGTGCTTGGCGAACTCCTGGAAGTAGAGCCCGAGCGCGGCGGACGTGCACCTTGCTCGGACCTTGGGTGACCGCGTCGCGCAGGCCGCGGAGCGTGTCTGCGCTCAGGTGGGCTTTCGCGGGACTGAGCCCTGGCCCGATGCCGACCGTCTTGAGCTGCGCGAGCAGCGGCTCGATCGGCTGCCGGGGCCGGGAACTGCGCATCTCCTTGCCCAGCGCGGCATAGAACGCGAGTGGATCCTGGCCGGGCTGGGTGCCGGGAATCGTCGCCTCGGTCGACTTGGTGATGATCTTCCTGGGCGGTGCGCGGCTTGTAACGCGGTGCCGAACTTCGACAGCGGCGTGATGGAGTACTCGTCCTGGATCCGGTGCAGCTTGCGGAGGTCCTGCGGGCCGCGGAGGTACGTGCGCCCGACGACCCAGACGCGGTCATAGCGCGAGTTGACCCGGGTCACGCCGCGCGGGAGCTTGCCCTTGAAGCGCGGGCCGACGACGGCCCAGTCGCCGCCGCGGGTGACGTTGAAGTCGCCTGCGCCCATCTTCAGATGGGCCGAGGTGATGTTGAAGAAATTGTTCGTCCACGGGTCGACGAGCTCGAAGCTCCCAGAAGCGGTTTTTGATGGGTGGGGCGTGTAGCACCAGTGGTTGCTTGCGCAGGTCGAGCCAGGCGAGCGAGTAGGGGGTGTCGTTGTTGGGCGCGTTCACGGTGTCGCTGGTTGGCGTTCGCGACATTGCGAATGTTGCAGAACCTGTTCACCGGGACCGTGGCCGGTGACGGGATCGCAGACCGTGACGCTCGTGCTGGTCTTGAAGATGCGCTCGGTGTCGAGCAGCGGGACGCCGTACTGGTAGGCCTGCGTGCCGAGCGTCAGGCCGGTGTCGTAGTCGGACGTCGGATCGGCGGATGCGACGGCCGCAGTGGAGGCCAGCGCTGCGCATGCGAGCGCAACGCCGGCCGCCAGTCGGCGAGGTCGCGCGGTGAGTCTCTTCATGACGGATGAACCTCCTGGGGCGTGGTGAGCACAGACCGGAAGCTACGTCGGCATCGCCGGTGCTTGCTCGTTGCGTGCCAACGATCGCTGCGGCCGCGCTTGTGGGATTGCGACAAACGGCCCCGCAGGCGTAGAGTCGGCCGATGGAATGTGGACCGGAGCTCGAGCTGGAGGTCCTTCGCGTAGGGCGTGGCCTCGGAGGAGGGAGGAGCAGAGATGGGACGCTTTGACATCACGCAGACCAATGCCGCTGTGGAGCGGTTGATCGAAACCACAGAGGACCCGCGGCACCTGTTTCTGCTGTGCGCCTACAACCGGCACCGCTATCTCGAGATGTCCGGTCGCTACAAGGAGATCTTCGTCCCGGAGATGACCGTCGAGCACCCGATCTATCACTTCCAAGTGTTCGGTATGAACGTCAAGCTGGACGGGCGCGAGCAGGTCGAGGCCGTGTACCGCGAATGGACCCGGACCGGGCAGTGCGTGTTCTATACCGGTGGGGACGAGCGGCTGGCCGTCGGCGACAACACGATTTGCGCGACTGCCACGATCTATCAGCAGACGCCGGGCGCGGTGCTCGCCGCGACGGGCGTAGATGTCGACCCCGAAGCGATGTACCTCGTCGGGAACGTCGAGCACATGATCTGGCCCTACGACGACCGCGGGCGGCTGCTAGGCGAGGACGTGTGGGAGATCGACGAGTCGAGGCGAGAGCTGATCAAGCTCAGCCCTGACGAGGTGCTCACGCCGCAGGAGTCGGCCGAGCTGCTCGAGCCGCTGATCAAACCGCTGCCGGCGTTCGACGCGATTGCTTGAACGGTCGGTCCGTGGCCGGTCGATGAAACGTGTCTCTGTCAGCTGGTGTGACCGCCGACGAGATGCGCAAGTGCGAGCGCAACGCGCAGCTCGAGCGTGCGCTGATCGACGCTCCGCCCGAGAATCTCCTCCGCCTGCTTGATTCTGTAGCTGACGGTGTTCTCGTGGATGCCGAGCCGCTTGGCGGCGCGGCTGCGGCTGGCGTGCTCGTCGAGATAGGTGCGCAGCGTTGCGGTGAGCCTGGTGGTGAGATCGTCGTCGGCGGCCAGGCCTCGGAGCTCGCGCCGCACGAATGTGCCGGCCTGGTCCAGGTCGGCGGTCGCGATTGCAGTGAGCGCTACGCGCGCGTAGCGGGTGATCGTGCCCGGCGGCCGGACGGCGAGCTCCGCGACGCGGCGGGCCTCTACCGCCTCGTTGTGGCTCTGCCGAAATCCAGCGATTCCGTACGCGGGCTCGCCGATCGCGATCCGAACCCCCGGCGCGGCTTCCATGTCGAAGCGGAGGTCATCCAACTGGCGGGACGAGAGAGCGTCGTGAGTACCCATCCAGGTGGCGATCGACAGGATGCCGAGCGGCTGGAAGAGCGCGCGCGTGACACCGAGACGATCACGGATCGCCGCGATTGCGGCTTCCATCGCGGCGTGGGTGTCGCGCCCCTCTTCGTGCGCTCGCAGCCACGCGATCACAGCGGTGTGGTGACGATCGAGCTCGTACCCCAAGCGCCGACCTGCCAGCGCGGCGTCGATCGGTGCGCCGGCCAGGATCGTGTCGATCGTCTCGGCGCGGGTGGCCGCCGTGCTCCGCGCCCAGCGCTCTCGCTCAGCGCTGTAGAAATCCTCGGCGAGACACAACGCCTCATCGACGTACGCGAACAGCCACGCCGAGCAGAGCTCGGTCGCGAGCGCTCGCTGATCCAAATCGTGCGCCTCCGCGGCGATCAGGGCCGCGACCCTCTCCCAGGCCGCCGCGTGCCCGAGCCGGTAGCTGCGTATCAACGTCGTCAGCGGGATGCCGCGGTGGGCGCTTTCCTGCGCATAGGCGAGCGTCGGTGCCCCGAGGCTGGCATCGGCGGGATCCGCCCCTTGCTCGAGGATCTGCGCGAAGCCCAGGATGCTCGCCTCGGTGCTCGCACGGTTGGACTCGAACGACTCACTGTCGCGCAGCAGCTCGGGAAGCAGTTCGCCGATCGCCCCGACCACCTCGACTGACATCGCGCCCGCCCGGGTTGCGAGCTTGGCGGCAACGGGCCTCAGCACCTGATCCCAGGCCAGGCGCTGCGCTCCACCCTGCGCCCTGCTCCACTCAGGCTCCATGCGCGCAACCGTACCGGCGCAGGCCAGCGATTCGTCGCCGTGCGACAAGCGCCAGGCGGTCGCCGAAGCGCGACGCCGTGGGCCGCTCGGACGGGTGTGATCCGAGCGGCGATCCGACAAACAGCCCGGACGCGGTTGGCGCTCCGCGACAAGCGCGAGCGCTCCGCTTTCGCCACCGTCTGAAACCGTCAAGTCGACATCCGAGAGGAGCAGCGATGAGCAACATCGCCGAAGTCATGCCCGTACCCACCAAGAGCATCGACGGCAACGACATCCCGTGGGTGCCGTTCGCGCCCTACTCGGACGAGGTGTCCCTCAAGTACCACCACATCGACCCGGTGCACGGGGAGATCCTCGTCTCGATGCGGTTCCCCGCCGGCCTGCGGCTGCCGACCCACTACCACACCGGGATCGTGATCGCTCACACGATCAGGGGCGCGTGGCGCTACCTCGAGCACGACTGGGTCTCCCGCGCGGGCGGCACCGTGTACGAGACCGCCGGGTCCGCGCACACCCCCGAGAGCTGCGGCGAGGAGGAGGCCGAGGTGTTCTTCGTGATCGTCGGCGAGCTGCTGTTCCTCGACGAACACGGGACCGTCGTCGCGCGCGAGAACCATCTCACCTCGATGGAGCGCTACCTCGCCTACTGCCGTGAGCACGGGATCGAGCCGCGGGACCTGACCGAGTACCGCTGATGAGCGCTTCGCCCGTGTCCTCATCGAGCCCCCACCTGTCCCGAGCGACGCCGCTGGCGGGCCGTGATCGTGCTCTTGGGCCGCCGCTGGCCCAGGTGGCGTTCTCGGTCGTCGATCTGGCGGCGACCGAGCGGTGGTTCCGCGAGGGGCTGGGGTTCCGGCCGGCGGGCGGCTCGCGCCGCAGGATGCGCGGTCCGCTCGCGTCATCGGTGCAGGGCCTTCCTCGCGCCGCCTCGACGTGCTGGTGGATGGTGGACCGCAACGAGTTCTTCCAGCTCGAGCTGTTCCAGTTCGAGCGGCCGCTGGCGCGGCTGATGGCGCACGACTTCAGGCCGTGCGACATCGGGAACACGCGGATCGGCGTCTGGGTGGCCGACTTCGATCAGGCGCTGACACGACTGGGGCGCCTTGGCTCACCCCCGCTCAGCGACCCGATGGGCTCTGCCGGGGCGCGTCGCGTCTGCGTGCGCAATCCCGACGGAGTGTACGTCGAGATCATGGAGGACGACCCGCTTTCGGGTACCGGATTCGCGCCGAGCAGATCTGCATGTCCGTCGCTGCGCGCTCGGTCACGCTTTCAATCCCGGACCTCGCGCGGTCCGAAGCCTTCTTCTCCCGCGGACTCGGCCTGCAGCGTTCTGGTGCCTCGCTGCGCGTCCCTGAGCACGAGGCGCTGTGGGGGCTGGCCGGCGCACAGACGGGCAGCAGCGTGTCACCGCCGGCAGCGTCCTCGTAGAGCTCGTGCAGTACCTCGATCCGGTCGGGCGGCCGCGCCCGCCGGCTACCGGATCTCGGATCAGGGCATCCTCAACATCGCCTTCGGCGCTCGGAGCAGGCGTGATCACGGCAAGCTCTACCGTCGCGCACGCGCTGCCGGGGGGCGGGAGAACTGCAGGCCGATTCACATGCCCGGCGCGGGCGGCGTGTACGTGAACGACCGGACCGGTTCTCGGTAGAGCTCCTGTGGATGTCCCCGGGTTCTGACAAGCGCTGGGGATTCACGCCGCGGCCAGCCAGCAAGCGGCCACGGGCAGACACGCACTCACTCGAGCGGACGGTGTACGTCGCTGCGCCGGCGCAGACTACGTGGGACGTGATCGCAGACCACGAGAATATGCCCAAGTGGGTCGGTCTCGCCGCCGTGCACCGGACCGTCGACGGTGCACCGGGTCTAGATGGTCGCGGGTCTGAACGGCTACTGGAGCTTCCCGGCGCAAGCGTTACGGAACAGGTGCTGGCCTACGAGCCACCGATGTCGTACCGGTACCGCGTGACGCAGGGAGCTCCGTTCATCTGCCACCAGGGCGAGATCCGGCTGCGAGCAGACGGCGATCGGACCGCGGTCACCTGGAGCATCCGCTTCCGCCCGAAGCGCCCGGAACCGGCCGCCCGCTGGCGATCCTGCTGTCCTGGCTACTCGGACGCGTGCTGCGCTCAGGCCTCAAGCCGCACGCCGAAGCCCTTGCGCGGCGCGGCGAACCATCTTCAATGCGATGAGCAGGGTGGTGTGGGATGACCTCGTTTGATGTCCACAAGGCAGCGGCGACCTTCGGTGGAATCTCCGGCGTGGTCTACCTCGTCGCGATTTCGCTTACCTCTAGGCACGCGCCCGACTCAGGCTCGCCCGGTGGTCAGATCGTCCGCTACGCAACCGTCCACCGCAGTCAACTGCTCGCGAGCTACCTACTCTTCGCCGTGGGGCTGGCCGTGCTCATGGTCTTCGCCGCCGGGTTGTATCGCATCGTCAGGCGCGCCGAGGGCCAGGACGGCTGGCTCGCGATGGCGTCGTTGGCGAGTGTGGTCGCCGCGGCTGGGGTCTTTGGTGCGGGTACGGCAATGTTCATGGTCGTTGCTTACCGCCCGTCCACCGAGCCCGCGCTGGCGCGGGCGTTCTGGGACGGCGGCTGGCTGGCCTACAACACCGCGGGATTCGGGTTCAGCGCGTGGATCGCGATACTGGCTGGAGCCACGCTCAGACACCGTGTGCTGCCGCTATGGTCGGCATGGATCGGGATCCCGGTGGCGCTGATCGGCTTCGTCGGTCCGTTCGCCGTGAAGGCGGGAAGCGGTCCGTTCTCTCCGCAGGGCTGGTTCGCCGTGGTCGTCGGCCTCACTTTCGGCGCGTGGGTACTCGCCACTTCGCTTGCGGCCTGGCGGTCCACACGCGTCCCGGCCGCGGCTCGCTGACTTACGCGCCCGCTCAGAGCTGCGGTCTGTTCCCGGCGAGACCCTCTTCGAGCGGGAACTGGTCTTCGGTCGGAGTGGCGGGCCGCTCGAGCTGGCGGGCGGCTTTGATCGCCGCTCGCGCCATGGCGTTGGCGTAGGTGGGGAACGAGAAAGGAACCAGGGCGAGCTGTTCGACCTTCATCCCGGAGGCCGTCGCGATCGCTGCCAATTGGGCGAGCTCAACCGCGCGTTCCCCGACGATGTGGCAGCCGAGGATGGTGTGAAGCTGACGGTCGACGACCAGCTTGCAGAAGCCGATCGTGCGTCCGTCGATGATCGGTCGGGGCACCGAGTCGAAGCGTTCGGTCGCGACTATGACGTCGTGGGTGCTGCGGGCTGTTGCCTCGGTGAGGCCCACGGAGGCGTACTCGGGGTCGGTGAAACTCCCGAGCGGGCTCACGTCGGCGGTGAGATGGGCGGTGTGGCCGAGCACGGCGTTGGTGGCCGCCAGGTAGGCCTCGCGCCCTGCCTCGTGGACGACCATGACGTGCCCGGTGATGTCGCCGGCAGCGAAGACGTGTCGCGCGGTCGTGCGAAGCTCAGGGTCGACCTGCACGTAGCCACGCCGGTCGGTCTCCACGCCGGCTGCGGCAAGGTTGAGCCCAGCTGTGTTCGCGACCCAGCCGACCGCGACGACGGCGACGGCCGCATCGATGTGGTCCTGGGCGTCGCCCATCGCATAGGCCAGCCGCACGCCAGCGGGGCAGCGCTCGAAGCGCTCGATGGTCCCGGCATCCGCGAGGACCTGGATCCCGGACGCCTGCAGCGCGGCGCCGACCGTCGCGGTGACGTCCTCGTCCTCGCTCATCAGGATTCGGGGGGCGGCTTCGAAGATGGTCACTCTCGACCCGAAGGCGTTGAAGATCGAAGCGACTTGCACGCCGGTCGCGCCGGCGCCGATCACGAGCATCGACGGTGGGACTGCGGAGAGGCCCCAAGCGTCGCTGTGGGTGCTGGTCAGGTCGAAGCCGGGTATCGGGAGCCGGCGTGACTCGCCACCGGTGCAGATGATGACCTTCTCCGCGCGGAGTCGCGGGGCGTGCTCGCTGTCGATCACGTGTGGGTCGACGAACCGGGCTGCGCCCGCGTGCTCGTGGACGGTCACCCCTGCTTGGCGGAGATCCTCGTGCGGCAGCGCGTTGGCACGGACCTCGCCGGTGACCTCGCGGACGCGATCGAGCAGCCGCGGATAGTCGAGCGTGGGTTCGCCGGCGGTGATGCCGTAGCGAGGGAGCTGTCGGGCCTCCCGGATCAGCCGCGCCGCGTGGGCCAGCGCGCGGACCGGGACCGGCCCGTCGGTCGCGGCCATTCCGCCGAGCGCATCCCGGGTGATGACCGCCGTCCGGGCTCCGAGTCGCGCCGCGCGCAGCGCCGCGATCACGCCGGCCGGACCCCCGCCGATGACCACGACGTCGAGGCTCTCATGGCTCGGCGAGGCCATCGCGTCGATTATGCGCATGGCGGTGTGACTGGTCGTCCTCCCTTTCGGGTGACGCGACGTCGGCAAGGCTGTGGGAGCCTGAGCGAGATGACTGAGCCTCGAACCGGCGTGTGGTCGGAGACGCCGGGACTGCTCAGCGAGGGCCCGCGCTGGCACGGCGAGCGCGAAGAGCTGCTCTGGGTCGACATCCTCGGCCGGCAGGTGCACCGCGGCACCTTGGCGGCCGACGGCAGCCTCGAACGCGTGGAGACGGTCGCCATCGACCGGCACGTCGGCGCCGTCGCGCCGGCCGTGGAGGGCGGGTACGTGATTGCCGCCGGCCCGGGGTTCCTGTTCCTCGACGAGGACGGCTCGGTCCGGGAGCTGGCGCAGCCGGAGGCCGGCCGCACCGACGTGCGGATGAACGACGGGGCGTGCGATCCGCAGGGGCGGTTCTGGGCGGGGACGATGGCCTACGACGAGTCCCCCGGAGCGGGCGCGCTCTATCGCCTCGAGCTCGACGGCAGCTGCACGACCGTGCTCACCGGCTTGACGATCGCCAACGGCATCGGCTGGAGCCCCGACGCACGGACCATGTATTTGAACGACAGCGGCACCGGTCGCGTCGAGACGTTCAGCTTCGATGGCGCCAGCGGCGCGATCAGCGACCGACGCACGCTCGTCGAGAGCGACCGGCCTGGGGTCGTGCCGGACGGGCTGACCGTCGATGCCGAAGGCGGGATCTGGGTGGCATGGTGGGGAGGCGGGGCCGTCAATCGCTACGCGCCGGACGGGACGCTTGTTGCAAGCATCGAGCTTCCGGTCGAGCGCCCGACATCGTGCGCGTTCGGCGGACCAGAGGTCGCGACCCTGTTCGTGACGACCGCCCGAGACGGCCTGGACGAAGCCGCCCTCATGCGGCAACCCGATGCGGGGCGAGTGTTCTCGATCGAGGGGCTCGGCCTCCATGGCCTGCCCTGCGCGCCCTACCGCGGTCGCATCACATCGACAAGATCGCGATGAACGGGATCGGCCCGATCTGGCCCGCCCCGTCGACGTGGAGCGTCGTCGGCGCGCATCGGCCCCTATGCCATCAGCTCGGCGCGCTCACCGGGAGCAAGCAGGCGAACATCCACTCCCGGGGCCCGGCGCGCCATGAGATCCTCGAACTCGCGCGCAGGTCGCCACGGATCCTTGAGCGCTAGCCGCCGGTGGGCGAGCGCGAACGTCCCCCAGTGGATCGGGATCGTCCGCGCGGGAGCGATGCGGACCGCCGCCTCGGCCGCGCGCTCGGGGTCGAGGTGCCCCTCGCCGACCGAGTGCCCCCAGCCCCAGATCGGCAGCAGCGCGACATCCAGGCCGCCGCCGAGCTCGGTCATCTCGTCGAACAGGTCGGTGTCGCCGGCGAAGTACAACGAGCTGCTGCCCTCGACGACGAAGCCGACCGCGTCGGCCTTGGGCCCGAGCGGCCAGCGCCGCTCGTCGTGGACCGCCGCGGTGGCGCGCACGCGCAACGGCCCCACGACCGTCTCCTCGCCGGCGGCCAGCTCGTGCACATCGGTGAGTCCCTTGCGCCGCAGCCAGCGACCCATGCCGCGCGGGGCGATGACGGGCGTGTCGAGCCCGATGCCGCGCAGCGTCGCGGGGTCGGCGTGATCGGCGTGAATGTGGGAAAGCAGGACCGCGTCGAGCCGCTCGCCCACCATCGCGGGCGGCGGGTCGACGATCCGGACCAGCGGCCCGACGCGGTCGCGCAGCACGGGTCGGTCAGCACGCGCATCCCGTCCAGCTCGAGCAGCACGGTGGCGTGCCCGGCCCACGTGATCGCGCCGGTCGAGCTCGCGCCCTGCCTCAGAGTCCGCTCTCGGCGGCGACCCGACCGCTCTCGATCGCGTCGAGCAGTGCCCGGTGGTCGCGCTCGTTCTGATCGGCATAGCTCTCGGCGAACTCGGCCATCGCGCGGTCGAACGCATCGCTCGATCCGAGGTAGGCGGCGATCGCGATCGCGTCGCCGGAGCGGGCGTGGGCCCGCGCCAGGGTCCAGGCGCACAGCCGCCCATAGACGCGCATGCCCGACGGCGACATCGCCTCGACCTCGGCCGACGTCTTCCAGTCCCATAGCTGTCGTACGTAGAAGTCGCGTGTCTGCCCGTCCATTCCGGTGGTCCGAAGCCAGCCCAGGAGGATGTCGCTCGCCGCTTGCATGAGCCGCTGGCCCTCGACCACGCGCCGGCCCTGGTTGTCGAACTGACTCGCGCCCGCGAACGGCGCGAGCACCGAGCGCTGGGCCTCCTTGGCCTGCAGGAACAGCGGGTCGCCGCCGTCGCGCCCGAGCAGCAGGATCACCCACGCCCGCGTCCCGACGCTGCCCACTCCCACCACCTTGTGAGCGATGTGCTGGTAGCGATAGCGGTCGAACAGCGCACGGCGGTCGACCGGCAGGCTCGCGCGGTAGGTGTCGAGGATCGCCCGTAGGGTGTCCTCTAGCTCCTGCGCCTGTCCCTCGGGCACCAGCTCCTCGATCGGGACGATCAAGGGGGGGTCGGCGACGATACGAGGGTTGCCGTCGACTGTGTGGGTGAGCTTCTCGAACGCGCGGGCACTGTCCTTCCGGCGTGCCTTGGCGACGGTCTTGTCTAAGCGCTTGGCCTGCTGCGCGGTGACGTTCTTGCGCAGCTCGTCGGCCAGCTCCGAGCGGTCGACGCGCGCGTACCAGATCTCCGCGTTGCGCATGCCCGCGAAGCCGCGCATCGCCTCGCGATACTGACGCGCCGCCTCGCGCAGCATCCCGCGTCGCTGCTTGGCGCTCAAGCTACGCTCGCGGCCGGCGACCGCGATGCTGGCGACGAGCCTCTTGACGTCCCACTCGAACGGTCCGGGAAGTGTCTCGTCGAAGTCGTTGAGGTCGAAGATGAGGTCGCGCTCCGGCGAGGCGAAGCCGCCGAAGTTCGACATGTGCGCGTCGCCGCATAGCTGCACGCGGATCCCCGAGTTGGGGCTGTTGGCCAGGTCGGAGACCATCACGTACGCCGCTCCGCGGTAGAAGGGGAACGGGGACGCCGCCATGCGCCCGTAGCGGATCGGCACGAGCTCCGGCACTCGGCTCCCGGCCTGCTCCTCGAGCAGCTTGACGGGATCGTTGCGCTCGGCGGGCCGGTCCCACTCGGCCTGCGCGCCGCGCGAGAGGCGTGGGCGCGCCGCCTTGCCGGCGGCGGCGCGCTCGTGGGGAGTAGAGGGGTTGGGTAAGGCACCTAGGCCGCTGCCGCCTTGCCGTGCAGGGCGTCCTGCAACTCGTTCTCCGCGTCCTTGGACAGCGAGGACTTGAGCACGGTCCCGCCGAACTGGCTCAGGCCCTCGACGGCCTTGTCCGGCGTGACCTTCTCGACGACGACGAACAGCGCCGAGGTGCCGGGCTGGACCATGTCTCGCACCTGCTGCTGGAAGTGCTTGTCGATGCCGGTCTTCTCGACCTTGCTCATCAGCGCGCCCAGCCCTGCGCCGACGGCCATCCCGAACACCGGGATGAAGAACAGCAGGCCGAACAGCAGCCCCCAGAACATCCCCCACGACGCGCCCACGCCGACGGGGTGGTGGGTCGTGGTGACCTTGTACTTGCCCTCCTTGTCGCGCACGATCACCGCGACGGCATCGGGCTCGATCACGAGGTCCTGCGAGAGCCGGTACACCTCCTCGGCCGCCTTGGCCGCCGTGGTCTCGTCGTCGTAGCCGATGGCCACCAGTTCCGCCATATGGCGTTCCTCCTTGCCGGTGGACGTGGCTAGTGGCGGCAGCTAGGCCGACTGGCCCTGACGGCCGCCGTACGCCACCAGGCCGTAGATGATCAGCAGGTCGAGGAAGAACAGCGCCAGCGACCACCAGGGATACGCCTGCATGTCGGCCAGCACGGCGATCGCGTTGAGACCGGCGATGAACACGCCGGCCCAGCGGCCCCACTGGCTCCGGCTCCAGATTCCGATGGCCACGAGGATCTCGATCACTCCGATGATGAGGACGGTCCATCCCCAGGCCTGGCGATGGTCGATGATGTAGTGATTGCCGTTGATGAGGATGTGCGAGTTCGCGATGGCGGAGATCCCCCACAGGACGTTGAGCGTGCCGGCCATCACGATCATCACCCCCGCGAAGAGCACCCAGCCGGCACCCCGCTCGTCGTCGTAGGGCCCGGGGCCCGTATCCCTCGCGCTGGGGGACTGGACACTCATGCTGCGTCCTCCTTGGTGGTGTGGGCCCACTGGGGGCCAGGTTGGCCCAACGGTCCCACCGGGCCGCGCCAGGCTCAAGGGTGCGCCCACCACGCCTCCGGTGCGGCCGGCACGCGCATCGCCGGGCCGGACGCTCATCACCCGATTCGGGCGATGCGTACGTCCGAAGGTGCCTCGATGATGCCGACGTGGCCGAGGCTGTCACGCCAGACCCGCCTGCCGGCGAGCACCCGCGGCGTCACCGCGCGCTCGTGTGGTCGCTGATCGCGCTCGCGTCGGTGCTGCTGATCGTCTCGATAACCGCGAACTGGGTCCAGCGCGAGGCGCTCGACACGAACCAGGTCAAGAACACGACCGACCAGATCCTCGCGGACCACGATGTGCAGCAGGCGCTCAGCATCTACCTGGTCGACCAGCTGTACGCCAACGTCGATGTCCAGGCCCAGCTCGCGCAGGAGCTACCGAGCAGCGCCAAGGCGCTGGCCGCTCCGCTCGCGGCGGCAGGGAGGCAGCTCGCCCTGAACGTCTCGGAGAAGGCGCTCGCCTCGCCTCGTGTCCAGGCCCTCGTCTCAAACGCCGTCAGCACGGCGCACAAGCAGTTCGTGAAGCTGATCAGGAACAAGGGCAAGTTCGTCTCGACCACCGGGGGCGAGGTCACGATCGAGTACGGGGCCGTCGTCGCCGACCTGGCTGCTCGCCTCGGGGTGCCTTCGGCGACGATCTCCGAGATCCAGGGCATCGTGCAGAGCTTCTCGAAGGACCTCAAGGCGAGCCTGACCGCGGCTCAGGGACAGATCAAGACGGTGCGCGCAGAACTCGCTCAGGTGCAGGGGGGCTCGCTGAGCCCCCAGCTGGAACAAAATCTGACGAAGCTCCAGACGAGGCTGGCTGGGCTCCAGACGAAGATCGCCGGCGTCGAGAAGACGGTCAAGAGCGCCGAGGGCAAGGCCCCCTCCCAGCTCCAGGGCCGCCTGGCCAAGGTCGACGCCCAGCTGTCCGACCTCAACGGCCAGGTGACCGCGCGCCAGAATCAGGTCGCCGCCGTGCTCAAGAATCCCAGCCAGGCGAACGTCCAGCAGCTCGACGCCACGCTGGCCACGACGGAGACACGGGTCACCGCCCTGCTCGGTCGCCCGATCGTGCAGACACCCGGGGAGCTCGTCGTGATGAAGTCCAGCGAGCTCGACGGAGTCCAGACCGCTGTGAGGGCGCTCCGCAGCCTGGGCTTCGTGCTGCCCGTGCTGGTGCTGTTGCTGTACTTGGGCGCTCTCTACCTGGCTCGGGGGTGGCGTCGGCAAGCCCTGATGGCAGCCGGAGGCGGGATCCTGGCGTCGACCCTGATAGTCCTCTTGGTGAGGCGCCTGATCGGCGGCGCGGTCGTGGACTCGATAGCGGGCTCCGAGACAGTCAAGCCGGCGGTCCGATCCGTCTGGGACATCATCAGCGCGGGGCTGCGCCAGCGGGCGCTGTTCGTCCTTGTGATTGGGGTGGCGTTCGTCGGCGCGGGCCTCCTGGCAGGGCCCGGCCGTTACGCCATCCCGGTGCGGCGCTTCCTCGCACCCCACCTGCGCGACCACCCGGTCGCCGTCTACGCGGTCGTCGCCGTGCTGTTCCTGCTCTGGCTGACGATCATGCCCGGGATCAACAATCTCGGCCAGGTCCTGGTGATCCTCGGGCTCGCGGTGCTGGCCGTAGTGGGCATCGAAGCGTTGCGACGGCAGACCGCGCAGGAGTTTCCGCTCAGCCCGAACAGCTCCTGACCGACGTTGGGCGCGAGTGGAAGCAATGCAACGGAGCCGCCGGGCACGAGCGCCCGTCGACTGGATGACGGCCGTGGCGCACTCACCGACGAGGAGTTCACCGCGCAGAAGCAGCTCGTCCTGAAGGGCTCCTGAGGCCGCGACCGCGCCCCGGCGGTTTGAGCGGCGAGCGGACGGCTCACCCGTGAGCGCACTTCCAGAGGCTCTCCCGCTGGCGATCAGCGCAGGCCTCTATCCGCCGGCGCTGATCGTCCTGCTGGTGCTGCTCGCGGGCGAGCATCCGCGGCGACTCGTTCTCGCCTACTTCGCCGGCGCGGCGATCCTCACGGTCGGTGGGGGGCTGGTCGCCCTCGCGGTGGTGAACGGCGCCGGCCTCACGACGGACAGCTCCAAGAGCGCGAGCGGCTGGGCGTACATCGCGATCGGGGTCGTGCTTCTTGGGCTGGCGATGTGGGCCTGGCGCCGCAAGGCTCAGGATCCGGACGACAAGCGAGACGACGAGCAGGCCGGTGAAGGACGGGTCGCGGAGTGGTCCCGGCGCGCGACCACCAGCCAGAAGTGGGCGTTCGCGCTCGGTCTGGTCATGTTCCTGCCCTCGCCGCTTTATGTGCTGGCGGTGAAGGACATCGCCGACAGCAACGCATCCAACGCGAGCAACATCCTCGCCGTCCTGATCTGCGCGCTGGGCGTGATGCTGTTCGTCGAGGTTCCGCTGCTGGGCATGCTGATACGACCGGACGGCGTCGCGGCCGCCGTCAAGCGCTTCGAGAGCTGGCTGAAGCGCAACGGCTGGACGATCGCCGCGGGCGTTGCGCTGATCGGGGCGATCTACGCGATCGTCACCGGCATCAGCGCGCTCGACTAGTCGCCTCGCGACGGGTCCACGTAACGGCGCCGGCGGCACTGACGGCTGCCGAGCGTTGAGGGGCCGTGCCCCGGCTTCCCGCACCCGACCCCCACGAGTCGCTCGGCATGGCGCCGTCGCTGGAGGCGCCGCCGTCCGGTCCGATCGCGGTCCGTCGCTCAGGTGAGGCCCGGGCCGGCGGTGGGCCGGCGGTACAGCGCGTACAGCAGGGCGGCGAGGATCCCCGCCGCGCCGAAGTAGCCGATCTCGGCGCGCAGCACCTGATCTGAGACCGTCGGCAGGACCATCCAGCCCACGAAGGCGAGCGCGGCGATGACCCAGGCGATCGCCGCGAGGCCGGCGCGCCGGCGGGCCAGGGCCGCCTGGTTGAGCGTGCCCGAGGTCAGGTGCAGGCCCATCCCGAGCGCGACGAGCGCGAGCCCCCAGCGGCCGTAGTCGAAGTTGCCGCCGAACAGGACGCCCATCACGAACGGCCCGATCGCAGCCAAGCCGAGCGCACACGCGCCGGCGAAGGCCGCGATCGCCAGCACCGTGACGCGGATCGCCCGGTGGAACTCGGCACTGCCCTCGGTCGCCTCGAGCGTGGCCAGGTGGGGAAGCAGCGAGGTCTGGATCGACTGGAAGAGCTGCAGCGGCGCGCGCGCGATCAGCAGCACGTTGAACACGAAGCCGGCCAGCGCCGCGTCGGTCGCGGTCACGTCGGTGGTGATCACCGCGGCGTTGAGCAGCGTCTGCTCGGCGAGCATGATGACCAGCACGGACCCCGCAAAGCCCGTGCCGCGGCGCAGGCTCAGCTCGACCGCGTGCTCCTCGGCGGCCTCGGCGCCCGGGCCCTGCTGGGCGGCGTCGAGCTCGGCCACCAGGGGGCCCGCGGCGGGCTCCTCTTCGCGCGCGCGGCGCGCGAACGCCGCGGGCACGACGACCAGCGACACGAACGGGGCGGCGGCCATGCCCATGGCCACGGCCGACTGGCCGGAGGCGATCCCGACCGCGACGGCCAGTGCGAACATGAAGCGCGAGACCGACTCGAGCAGCACGAGGCCCCCGTACAGCCCGAAGCGCTGGTGGCCGGCGAGCCATCCGCGCGCGAAGTAGCTGGCCCCGTAGGCCAGCACCCCCACGACCAGCACCCAGTAGAGCGCCGCCGAGCCGTCGAAGACGTCGTCCTGGATCTGGGGCCGGAAGGCCAGCGCGACGACCAGGAAGATCAGCGCAAATCCGAGCTGGATGAGGATCGGCACGCGCAGCGACTGGCGCTCGAGCCCGCGCGCGCGCCGGTCGGCGATCGTGCGCGAGAGCAACTGCTCGATCGGCCGGTAGATGATCGAGACGATCACGAACATCACCGACCACAGCAGGCTCACACGCTTGTAGGCGACCTCGGACAGCACGTGGCTGGCGACCGAGAAGTAGGCGAACGTGACCAGCCCGGTCAGGCCGATGCCGATCGAGAGGATCGTGGCGCCGCGCCCGTAGCTCCGGGTCGCGCCCGACCCCTTCGTCGCGGTCACGGGCGCGTCAGGGCAGGCGGACGAGGAGCATGGTCCAGGGGAGCGGCGAGCGCACCTCGGTGACCTCGCCGTGGCGGCCGAGCAGCTCGACGACCGAGCGCCTGGACCAGTGGTTGAGGTGCCCCGGGGTGTTGCCGAGCTCGCGGACATAGGCGCCCCGGGCGAGGTTCAGCGCCCGCCACAGCGGCTCGCGCGGGACGCTCACGAGCAGGTGCCGCTCGGCCACGCGCGCCATCTCGGCGACCGTGTGCCCGGGGTCGGGCACGTGCTCGAGGACCTCGATCGCGGTGGCGACGTCGAACTCGTCGCCGGCGAAGGGCAGGTTCTCGGCCCGCATCACGCGGTACTCGAGGTTCGGCCGCGAGCGCTTCTCCCACTCGGCGGCGAGCTTGGGATCCTCCAGGTCGATGCCGACCACGCGGCGCTCGCCCAGGCGCTCCGCCCACTGGTAGGTGAGCACGCCCTCGCCGCAGCCGATGTCCAGCAGCGAGCGCGGCCCGGCCAGCGCGAAGAGCTCGTCGAGCGCACGCTCGAAGCCGGCCTGGAGCCTGCGGGCGACCGGGTTGGTGGTGTTGTACTTGTCGTAGGTGTTGCCGGTCGGTACCGGGTCCGCCGCGAGCTGCGTCATGGGGTGGCGGCGGGTACGCGCGGCTGCTCGCCGGTCTTGCCCGTGGCGCTGCCGGCGCCGGCGCCCGTCGTGGGCTCCTGGCCGGTGTCCCGCGCGCCGGGCTCGTAGTGGGAGGGGGCGACGCCGAGCTGCAGCTCGACGCGCCGCACGCGCTCCAGCGTGCGCTGGCTGAGCACGCGCTGGCCGTGGAGCTGGTCGCCGATGATCCCCAGCGCGAACAGCAGCGCCGCGGTGTTGAAGAGCACCGCCCCGAGGATCAGCGACTGCACGTGGCCGGCGCCCTCGCCCTGGATCACGTAGGCGTAGGCGAAGCGCAGCCACACCACCAGCGCCGCCACCCCGACCAGCGCCGCCAGCGTCCAGAACACCCTCAGCGGCTCGTACTGGGAGTACACGCGAAAGATCGAGACCATGTTGCGCCGCACGTAGGCCCACATCGACGGGAACAGGCGCGACTCGCGCGTCTTGGGGTTGGTGCGGATCGGGACGTGGTCGACGGCGACGAGCATCTTGCCCGCCTGGATGATCGTCTCGAGCGTGTAGGTGAACTTGGAGACGACCTGCATCTGGATCGCCGCCTCGCGGTTATAGGCGCGGAAGCCGGAGGTCGTGTCCGGGACGTTGGTCTGCGACGCCTGGCGTACGACCCACGAGCCGAGTCTCTGCAGGCCCTTCTTCATCGGCGAGAAGTGCTGGATGTTCTGGACCTGGCGGTCGCCGACCACCATGTCGGCGCGGCCCTCGAGGATCGGGGCGACGAGCTTGGCGATGTCGCCTCCGTGGTACTGGTTGTCGGCGTCGGTGTTGACGATCACGTCGGCGCCGAGCTTCAGGCACGCGTCCAGACCCGCCTGGAAGCCGGCGGCCAGCCCCTTGTTGTTGGTCAGCCGCACGATGTGGTCGACGCCGAGCTCCCGCGCGACCTCGACGGTGCGGTCGGTCGAGCCGTCGTCGATCACGAGCCATTGCACCTCGTCGAGGCCCGGAAGCTCGCGCGGCAGGTCGGTGAGCGTCTCGGGGAGCGTCTGCTCCTCGTTGAGGCAAGGGATCTGGATGATCAGCTTCATCGCACAGAGAGGGTACGCCCGAGCGCCGGCGAGTCCTGCAGGCGGCAAGGGATGCGCCATCCCGTTGCGTAAACTCGCGGCAGGCAGTATCGCATGCCGCCCTCCTCCTCGACCGAAACCCCTGCGCCCCAACGCGCAGCCGGACCGGCCGCGAGGGCGCGCACCGGCGTCAACGGCGCGCTGAAACGTGTCCGCCGGCCGCGCGCCGACGGCTGGACGCTGGCGCTTGCCGCGTTGCTGGCCGTCGCGCTGCTGGTGCGCGTGTGGGGCGCCAAGAGCGGCCTGCCCTACGCCTACAACGTCGACGAGAACGCGCACTTCGTGCCCCGCGCGGTCGGGTTCTTCGGCCACACGCTGAACCCGTACTACTTCGTCAACCCGCCGGCGGTCAGCTACGTCTTCTACCTGGTCTTCGGGCTGTGGTTCGGCGGCGGCCACGGGGCCGCGGAGGCCTACGCCACCAACGCGAGCGAGGTGTGGCTGGTCGCCCGCGTGACCGTCGCGGTGATCGCCACCTTCGCGGTCTGGCTCACCTACCTGGCGGGCAAGCGCCTGTTCGACCGCCCGGTCGCGCTGCTGGGGGCCGCGATCCTCGCGTTCGCCTTCCTGCCGGTGTTCTACGCGCGCCTGGCGCTCAACGACGCGCCGGCCATGTCAGCCGTCGCGCTCTCGCTGCTGGGCACGGCATTGATCCTGCGCCGCGGCCGCTGGTTCGACTACGCGATCGCCGGGGCCGGCCTCGGCCTGGCGATCTCGACCAAGTACACGGCCGGGATCGCGATCGTCCCGCTCGCGACCGCCGCGCTGGCGCGCTGGCGCGACGAGCCCGGCACTCCGCGCGGAGTGCGGGCGCTGCTGCGCCCGAGCGGCCTGCGCAGCCTGGCGCGCTCGCCCGCGCTGCGCGGCCTCGTGCTGTTCGCCGGCGGGGCGACCGTGCTCGCCTTCGTGGTCACCAACCCCTACGCGATCGTCTCCCACACCGAGTTCATCGACGGGATCCGCAAGCAGGGCTCTGCGACCGCGGGCTCGGACAAGCTCGGGGTCAAGGAGTCAAGCGGCTACCGCTACTACCTGTGGACGCTGACCTGGGGGCTGGGCTGGCTGCCCGCGCTCTCGGCGCTGGGGGGCTCGATCCTGCTCGTCAAGCGCGACCGCCGCCTGGCGCTCGTGCTGCTGCCCACGCTCGTCCTGTACTTCCTCTTCATGGGCCACCAGCAGCGCTTCTTCGGGCGCTGGTTCTTGCCCGTATACCCGATCCTGTGCCTGCTCGCCGCCTACGGAGCGGTCGAGGCCGTGCGCGCGCTGGCGAAGGCGCGCCCGCGCCTGCGACTCGCGCTGGCCGGCGTCGCGGTGCTGGCCCTGATCGGCCAGGGCGCGCTCTACAGCATCCACAACGACATGCTCGGCTCGCGCTCGGACACGCGCACGCTGACGCGCTCGTGGCTGCTCGCGCACGTGCCGCCCGGATCGAAGATCGTGGTCGAGCCGGTGGTGACCGACTCGTGGCTCATCGACCCCCGGATCGCGCCCCCGGCCAGCGGCGACGGAAGCGTCTGGCAGCTGTGGGACGCGCGCAACGCCGACGACTCACCGGGGCTGATCCTGGTCGACGCGATGCGCGAGCGGCTCGGCCTGAGCCCGGCCGCCTACGAGCTGGCGCAGCGCGGGATGGTCAGCTACTTCCCGGGCCAGGCGCCGCCGCTCGCGCTTCCAGGGCCGCGACGGCCATCGGCGGGCGTGGTCGGCGCCGAGGGCTACACCCGCGGCCTGCGACCCGAGCTGATCGACGCCTACGAACGTCAGGGCTACTGCTACGTGGTCACGGGCTCGATCCAGTCCGACCGCGCCTTCACGCAGCCCTCGCGCGTGCCCGAGGCGCTCGCCTACTACCGCGACCTCGCGCGGCGAGCCACGCTCGTATACCGGGCCAGCCCCTTCGGCGACGCCGCCGACCGGGTGCCGTTCAACTTCGACTGGTCGTTCGACTACTACCCGCTCGCCTACCACCGCCCCGGGCCGGTGATGAGCGTCTACCGGCTGCACGGCGGCGCCTGCAAGGCCACCTGAACGCTGGCGTATCCTCAACGGGGGCAATGCCAGAGCCCCTGTCCCCGTCTGACGAGCGCCACCTGGCGCGCGCCATCGAGCTCGCCGACCGCGGACGCGGGCGCGTGAGCCCCAACCCGCTGGTCGGTGCGGTCCTGACTCGCGACGGCGAGGTCGTGGGGGAGGGCTTCCACTCCGAGTTCGGGGCTCCGCACGCCGAGGTCGAGGCGATCAGCGCCGCCGGCGGCAACGGCGTTCCCGGATCGCAGACCACGCTCTTCGTGTCGCTGGAGCCGTGTTGCCACCTGGGCAAGACGCCTCCGTGTACCGACGCGATCGTCGAGGCGGGCATCGGCCGGGTGGTCGTCGCCTCCGATGACCCGTCGGGCAAGGCCGCCGGTCGCGGGCTCGGGATCCTGCGCGACGAGGGCGTCGACGTAGTGGTCGCCGACGGCGAGCTCGCGCACCGGGCCCGTCGCCTCAACCAGCCGTTTCGCAAGCACTCGCGCACCGGGCGGCCGCTCGTGCTGTTCAAGGCGGCGATGTCGCTGGACGGCAAGGTGGCGACCGAGACGGGCGACTCGCGCTGGATCTCGGGAAGCGCGAGCCGCCGTCTGGTGCACCGCTGGCGCGCCGAGTCCGACGCGGTGGCGATCGGCATCGGCACGGCGCTGGCCGACGACCCGCGGCTCACCGCGCGCGATCTACCCGGGCTCCGCTCGACCGGCGAAGGGGGCCGGCGAAGCCGGCGAGTGGAGTCAGCCGCGGCGCGTGGTGTTCGATTCCACGGCGCGGCTGCCGCTGAGCTCAAAGCTCGTCGAGGAGGCATCCGACGTGCCGCTGACCGTCGTCGTCTCGCGCGCCGCCCGGCGCGCCGCGATCTCGCGCCTGGAGAACGCCGGAGCGGAGATCGTCGTCGTTACAGGCGGAAACGAGCCCGCACAGGTCGCGAGCGCGCTCGACCAGCTCGGCGCCGCCGGGATCGGATCGCTGCTGCTCGAGGGCGGCCCGCGCCTCGCCGGCGCATTTCTTGACGCGGGTGAAATCGATCTGATGCGGCTGTTCATCGCGCCGATCGTGGTCGGCGCGCGCCGTGCCCGCGACCCGCTCGAGGGGGCCGGCGCCGAGCGCGTCGCGCACGCCGCGCGCGCGCTCGAGCTCGACTGCGAGCGCGTGGGGGACGACGTGCTGCTCAGCGCCCGCATGCGGGAGTGGTAGCGCCGTGTTCACGGGGCTGATCGCCGATCTCGGCGAGGTCGCGCGGCGCGAGGAGTCAGGCGAAGGGATCCGCCTCGCGGTCCGTACGCGGCTCGCCGGCGAGCTGGCCGAGGGCGACTCGGTCGCCGTCAACGGCGTGTGCCTGACGGCGACCGCCGTCCAGGACGGCAGCTTCGCAGCCGACGTCATGCACGAGACGCTCGCGCGCTCGTCGCTCGCCGGCCTGCGGGAGGGGGACCACGTCAACCTCGAGCTGCCGCTGCGGGCCGCCGACCGCCTCGGTGGTCACGTGGTCCAGGGCCACGTCGACGGGGTCGGCACCGTCGCCGACGTGCGCGACGACGGCTTCGCGCGTGTGCTGCGCGTCACAGCCGAGCCGTCGCTGCTGCGTTATCTCGTCGAGAAGGGATCGATTGCGATCGAAGGGATCAGCCTGACCGTGAGCGCGCTTGACGACGGGCATGTGAGCGTCGCGCTGATTCCCGAGACCCTGGAGCGCACGACCCTCGGCCGCGCCAGTGCGGGCACGGCTGTCAACCTAGAGGTCGACGTGCTGGCCAAATACGTGGAACGGCTGGTCAATCGGTGAGCGTCTCCGAGCGCGTGTTCGCCCCCATCGAGGAGGCGATCGAGGAGATCCGCCAGGGCCGGATGCTCGTGGTGTGCGACGACGAGACGCGTGAGAACGAGGGCGACCTCGTGCTCGCGGCGCAGTTCGCCACGCCCGAGGCCATCAACTTCATGGCCAAGGAGGGCCGCGGGATGATCTGCCTCGCCCTGACCGGGGAGCGCTGCGACGAGCTGGGGCTCGACCTGATGGCGGGGAAGAACGAGGACCCGCACAAGACCGCCTACACGCTGACGATCGACGCCAGGGACGGCGTCACCACCGGCATCTCCGCCGCCGATCGGGCTCACACGATCCAGGTCGCGATCGCGCCCGAGACGGCCCCCCAGGACCTCGTCCGCGGCGGGCACCTACCGCCGCTGAAGGCCAAGCAGGGCGGGGTGCTCGAGCGTGCCGGCCACACCGAGGCGTCGGTCGACCTCTCCCGGCTCGCGGGGCTGTACCCCGCCGGCGTCATCTGCGAGGTCATGAACGACGACGGGACGATGGCGCGCGTCGACGACCTGGTCGAGTACTCGCGCCAGCACGGGCTCAAGATGATCACGGTCGCCGACCTGATCGCCTACCGGCGCCGGCACGACAAGCTCGTCGAGCGTGTGGTGGAGACCGCGCTGCCCACCAAGTACGGCGAGTTCCGCGCCATCGGCTACCGCTCGCTGGTCGACGACAAGCATCACGTGGCGATGGTCAAGGGCGACGTCGATGGCGCGTCCGACGTCCTCGTACGCGTCCACAGCGAGTGCCTCACGGGGGACGTGTTCCACTCGCTTCGCTGCGACTGCGGCGAGCAGCTCGAGTCCGCGCTGGCGATGATCGAGCGCGAGGGCCGCGGCGTGCTGCTCTACCTGGCCCAGGAGGGGCGCGGGATCGGCCTGCTCAACAAGCTGCGCGCCTACCGGCTGCAGGACGGCGGCCTGGACACGGTCGACGCCAACCTCGAGCTCGGCCTGCCGGCCGACCTACGCGACTACGGGATCGGCGCGCAGATCCTCGGCGACCTCGGGCTCTCGACGATCAGGATCCTCACCAACAACCCGAAGAAGATCATCGGGCTGGAGGGCTACGGGCTCGAGGTGACGGCCCAGGTCCCGATCGTCCACGAGCCCAACCCGCACAACGAGCGCTACCTGCGCACCAAGCGGGAGCGCATGGGCCACAGCCTTCACCACCAGGGGCTTCCGCTCGACGAGGAGTTCATCCACTCAGAGCAGGAGCAGGATCGCCGCCGGGCGGGCGAGGCTGAGCGTCGCGGGGACGACGACCGCGCCGGCGACCGCTAGTGGAGACGGGCCGCTTCGCGCTCGTCGTCGGGCGCTTCTACACGGAGCTGGCCGAGCGCCTCGTCGCCGGCGCGCGGGCCGAGCTCGAGGCGGCCGGCGTGGAGGAGGTCGACAGCTTCGACGTGCCGGGGGCGTTCGAGCTCCCGCTCGGGGCCGACTACGCGGCGCGCAGCGGCCGCTACGCCGGGATCGTGTGCCTCGGCGCCGTCATCCGTGGCGAGACCTCGCACTACGACCACGTCTGCGCGGAGGCCGCGCGCGGGATCCAGGACGTCCAGCTGCGCACGGGCGTGCCGTGCGGCTTCGGCATCCTGACCGTGGAGAGCATGGAGCAGGCGCTGGAGCGCACGGGCGGCGGCAAGCGCGACCAGGGCCGCGACGCCGCCCACGCCGCTCTGACCATGGCGCGTTTGCGCGAGCGGCTGGCCGAGTAGCGCCGGCCCGCCGCGTGCGGATAGGCTCGGCACGTCGTGAGCCTCCTCGCCCGCCTCGCCTGGGCCACCTGCGCGCTCGCGCTGCTCGCGGCGGCTCCGGCGCGCGCGTCCTACGGTGACGTCGGCGGGACGATCCGCAACGTGCTGCCGCCGGGCCAGGCCGGAGGCCTCCCGACGAGCGCGCAGTCGACGAACCAGGTCCCGCTCTACGACGGGCTCACGCCGCTGCGCGGCAACGTGGATGCGAGCGACATCGAGCGCTACTACAAGAGCGAGCGGTTCGGCTCGCCCTACATGGCCGGGCGCGTCGAGCCCACGCCGCGCGCCGGCCTTCGCATCGTCCGCGACGAGCCCTACGGCGTGCCGCACATCTTCGGGCTGACGCGCTCGGACGTGGAGTGGGGCGCGGGCTGGGTGACGGCCGAGGACCGCGGGCTGCTGCTGCAGGTCGTGCGCGGTCCGGCGCGCCTCGCCGCGCTCGACGCGCCCGGCTTCGACTTCCTGTCCGCGGTGACCTCGCTGCAGGGCTTCGAGCCGAGCGCCGCCACGGAGCGGTTCATGGCATCGCAGGTGGACCGGCTGGTCGACGAGGGTGGCCGCGCGGGGCGCAAGGTGCTGACCGACACCAAGGACTACGTGGCCGGCATCAACGCCTGGTATGACGCGAACGTCCCCGCCCCGTCGCGGCCGCCTGCCTTCACGGTCAACGACGTCGAGGCCAGCGCTGCGGCCATCGGCGCGGTGTTCGGCAACGGCGGCGGCGACGAGGTGCGGCGCTCCGACTTCCTCGCGCGCCTCCAGCGGCGGCTGGGAACCCGCCGCGGCCTGGCCGTTTGGCGCGACCTCGCCGAGGCCGACGACCCGGAGGCCCCGACCACCGTGTCACGGCCCTTCCGGTACGACACGCCGGCGCCGCGCTCGGCGCCCGGCTCGCCGGTGGTCGACGCGGGCTCGATCAGCCCCGAGGGCGTCTCGGCCGCGCGGGTGCGCGCCCGGGCCCGCCGCGGGATGTCCAACGCGCTGCTGCTCGGCGCGCAGCGATCGAAGAGCGGGCGACCGCTCGCGGTGATGGGGCCGCAGGTCGGCTACTCGTATCCAGGACTGCTGATGGAGCTCGACCTCCACGGCCCGGGGATCGACGCGCGCGGCGCCGCGTTCCCGGGCGTGTCGCTGTACGTGCTGCTCGGCCGCGGGCCGAACTACGCCTGGAGCGCCACGTCCGCGGGCTCGGACAACACCGACCAGTTCCTCGAGCGGCTGTGCGAGCCGAACGGCGCGACGCCCACCCGCAGCTCGCGGTACTACGTCTACCGCGGCTCGTGCCGGCCGATGACGACCTTCGACGCCGGCCGCTTCACCGGCGCGGGCGGGCGCGAGGTGGTCTTCCGCCAGACCGTCCACGGGCCGGTCAGCGGCACGGTGACGATCGGCGGCCGGCTCTACGCGATCGCGACGCTGCGCTCGACGCGCGGGCGCGAGGGAGCGAGCGCGCTCGGCTTCCGCAAGCTGAACGGAGGCGTGCGCGACGCGCGCGGGTTCGTGCGCGCGGCGGCGAAGATCGAGTTCACGTTCAACTGGTTCTACGCCGACGCGCGCGACATCGCGTACTTCTCGTCCGGCCGGCTGCCGATCCGCGCCCCTGGGGTCGACCCGGGGCTGCCGACGCTCGGCGACGGGCGCTACGAGTGGCGAGGGATCCTGCCCGCCTCGCGCCATGCGCAGGCGATCGACCCGCCCTCCGGATACCTGGTGAGCTGGAACAACAAGCCGGCGCCGCGCTTCCGGGCCTCTGACTCGGAGTGGAGCTACGGCTCGATCTACCGCTCGCAGATGCTGACCCCGCCGGCCGGCCGCCTGCGGCTGCCCGCCGCTGTGGCCACGATGAACCGCGCCGCCACCGAGGACCTGCGCGCCACGCGCGTGTGGCCTTCGATCGCGAGGGTGCTGGGGAGTGCCGCCCCGGACGCGCTCACGCGGCGCGCGGCCGAGCTGGTCAGCTCCTGGTCGCGCCGCGGCGCGAGCCGTCTGGACGCCGACCTCGACGGGCGCATCGACGATCCCGGCGCGGCGATCATGGACGCCGCCTGGCCGAGGCTGGCCGACGCCGACCTGCGCCGCGTGCTCGGGCCGCTGCTCGACCCGCTCGCATCGCTCATCTCCCGCGACAACCCGCCGAGCCCGATCGGCTCGGCCTTCCAGACCGGCTGGTACGGCTACCTGGACAAGGATCTGCGCACGATCGCCGGCCGCCGCGTGCGCGGGCGCTTCTCGCGCCGCTACTGCGGCAAGGGAAGCCTCTCGCGCTGTCGCGCCGACCTGTGGGGGGCGATGAAGGCGGCCGCCGACGAGCTCGCCGCGGCCCAGGGCAACAACCCCGACGCCTGGCGCGCCGACGCCCGCCCGGAGCGCATCAACTTCATCCCGAGCCTGATCCCGGACACCATGCGCTGGGCCAACCGGCCCACGTTCCAGCAGGTGCTCGAGTTCGCGCGCCGCTGAGGAGGCTCCCGGGAGGCGCCCTCCTATACTGCGACCGCCATGGCCAAGGTCTGCCACTCATGCCGCAAGGGGCCCGCGTTCGGGAACAGCCGCAGTCACTCGATGGTGGCGACGAAGCGGCGCTTCAACCCGAACCTGCAGAAGGTCCGCATCGACGACGGCGGGACGCCGCGACGAGTCTACGTCTGCACGCGCTGCCTGAAGGCCGGGAAGGTCACAAAGGCGCTGTGACGCGGACGCCGCGCCGCGCCGGCCAGTGTCCGATCCGAGCCTAGTCCGCTTCCGGTCCGTCCTCGAAGCGGGCCTCAGCCACCTCGAGGCCCGCCGGCAGGAGATCAACGACCTCAACGTCTTCCCCGTCGCCGACGGCGACACGGGCGACAACATGGTCCTCACGCTGCAGGCCGTCCTGGCCCAGCTCGATCGCCTCGCCGCGGTCGGGGACCGCACGCTGGACGAGATCGGCCGCGAGGAGATCGTCGACTCGGTGGCGCGCGCCGCGCTGCTCGGCGCGCGCGGCAACAGCGGCGTGATCCTCTCGCAGCTCATCCGCGGCGCCGCCGAGGAGCTCATAAGCCGGCCGGGCGAGCTCATCGACCCGGTGCTGATCGGAGCGGCGATGGCGCGCGCTGCCGATCGCGCCTACGACTCGGTCCGCGACCCCGCCGAGGGCACGATCCTCACCGTCATCCGCGAGATGGCCCACGGGGTGATCTCCGACCTCGCACACATGGAGCGCCCGCGGCTCGCGGCCCGCGTGGAGGACGACGAGCAGGATGCGCTGATCGCCGAGGTGCTCGAGCGTGCGCTCGTCGCCGGCGAGCGCTCGGTCGAGCGCGGCCCCGACCTGCTTCCCGTGCTACGCGACGCCGGCGTGGTCGACGCCGGCGGCTACGGCGTGATCGTGCTGCTCGCCGGCGTCGTGGCCGCGCTGCGCGGCTCCGAGCCGCCGCCGCTCGCCCACCACGCGCCGGCGCGCATCACCCATCCCCAGCACGAGTCGAGCACCTACCGATACTGCACCAACTTCGCGGTCACTGGGGCCGACACGGATCCCGCCGAGTACACGCGCGGGCTCGAGCAGCTCGGGGACTCGGTGCTCGTCGTCGGCGACCGGACGACGCTCAAGGTCCACGTGCACACCGACGAGCCCGAGCGTGCGACGGCGCTGTTCGATGGCGGCGGCACGGTCTCGCACCTCGACGTGGCCGACATGCACGAGCAGATCGCCCAGCGCTCGGAGCGCCTGGCCGCCGCGGACGGGGCCGGCCGGCCGCGCGCGGTGTGCGGGGCGGTCGCCGTCGTCTCGGGGCCCGGCATGGCGCGCCTGTTCGCGAGCCTCGGGGTGGACCCGCTCAACGGCGGGCCGTCGCTGAACCCGTCGACCTTCGACCTGCTGACCGCGATCCACAGCGTCGGCGCCGAGGAGGTGGTCGTGCTGCCCGACAGCCCGAACGTGTTCCTCGCCGCCGAGCGCGCCGCCGAGCTCTCCGACAAGGAGGTCCGCGTCGTGCTCGCGCGCTCGATGCAGGCCGGGCTGGCGGCAGCGGTGGCGCTCGAGCCCGGCCGCGACGCGCGCGAGAACGCCGATGCGATGGACGCCGCCCTGCACGGCGTGCGCACCGGTGCGGTGGCGCCGGCGGCGCGCGACGACGGCCGCGGGCGCTTCCAGCGCGGCGACGCCGTGGGCTTCGTCGAGGACGAGATCATGGCCTGGGGCGAGCCCGAGACGACGCTGCGCGGTGTGCTCGAGCAGCTCGCGGACGGCGCGGAGCTCGTCACCTGCATCGCCGGCGACGGAGCCCCGCTGCCCGACGATCGCGTCGCGCAGCTCGTGCCCGACGGCATCGAGCTCGAGACGCGGAACGGCGGGCAGCCGAGCTGGTGGTGGCTGCTGACGGCCGAGTGAGTCCTCGATGCCGGCGTGCCGCAGCGCCGCGCCCATCCCGAGCCCGCTCAGCCCGGCGCCGATGATCGCGACCTCGTGGTCCACCACCTCTGCACCCTGCGAACCGCGAGCCGCCGCCGCCCGGCCGGTCATCATCAACCCCATGCCCGCCACCGCCCGCTCGCGAGCCGCTTCCTCTCGCGGGCGGGCGAACCCGCCGCTCGCGTTCGCGAGCCGCGAGCCGCTGAGCGCCAAGGCCATGCGCTCGGCTGAGCTGCGCTCGCTTCCGCGCCCCTCGCGCCTGGACGAGCCGCTCGCGGTCGTGCCGGCTCCAGCTGCGAAGGGGGCGGCGACGCTGGGGCTGCACACCGTCGGCGACCTGCTCGAGCACTGGCCCCAGGACCGGCGCGAGGGCCGCACGGTCGATGCGCTGGTGCCGGGCGAGGTGGCGACGATCGTCGTCGAGGTGCGCTCGATCCGCAGCCGCCCCGTGCGCCGGCGCGGCATGCGGCCGCTGGTCGAGGCGACGGTCGCCGACGACACCGGCCCGGTGAAGGTCACGTTCTTCAACCAACCGTGGCTCGAGCAGCGCTACCGGCCCGGCACGCGCCTGCTCCTCCAGGGCGACTACGAAGGCCGGAACCGCTTCAAGGTGCGTTCGCACGCGGTCACCGAGGCGCCGCTGGGAGCGGCGAGCGCGACCGCGCACTACCGCGCCTCCGAGGGCATCAGCCCGACCCAGATCCTCGCGCTCGTGCAGCGCCACGCCGGAGCGTTCGCCGACGCCGTCGAGCCGCTCCCCGGGCGTCTGCGGGCGCGCGAGCGCCTTCCCGACCGCCCGGCCGCGCTGCGGGCCGCCCACCTCCCGGGAGCCGACCGCGACTTCGAGGGCGGCCGGCGGCGACTCGAGTTCGAGGAGCTGCTGCTGCGCCAGGTCGCGCTGCTCGTGCGCCGCGCCCGCCGCCGTGCGGCCGGCGACGCGCCGACCCTCGACGGCCCCTTCGACGTGACCAAGGAATGGCTCGAGCACGGCCTCCCGTTCGGCCTGACCGGCGACCAGCGCAGCGCGATCGAGGCGCTGGCATCCGAGCTCGCCTCACCGCGGCCGATGCAACGGCTGCTGATGGGAGAGGTGGGATCGGGCAAGACGGTGGTGGCGCTGTGGGCGATGCTGCGCGCGGTCGAGCACGACATGCAGGCGGCGCTGATGGCGCCGACCGAGACGCTCGCCGAGCAGCACTTCGCGACGATCCAGTCGCTGATGCCGGGCACGACGGTCCCGCTGGCGCTGCTCACCGGCTCGACGCCGGCCGCGCGGCGCGCCGACGTCCTGGGCAAGCTGAGGTCGGGTGAGCTGGCGCTCGTGGTCGGGACGCACGCGCTGATCGAGGACGACGTGGAGTTCGATCGCCTCGCTGTCGCCGTGGTCGACGAGCAGCACCGCTTCGGCGTGCGCCAGCGCGCCGCGCTCGATCGCAAGGGCGCCGAGGGCTCGGCCCCGCACGTGCTCCACATGACCGCCACGCCGATCCCGCGCACGCTCGCGCTGACCGAGTACGGCGACCTCGACGTGACGGCGCTGCGCGGGCTGCCCGGCGGGCGGCGGCCGATCACCACCCACGTCGCCGCCGGCGAGCGCGAGCGCGGGCGCGCCTACCAGCGCATCCGCGAGGAGCTGCGCGCCGGCCGCCAGGCGTTCGTCGTCTGCCCGCTCGTCGAGGAGTCCGAGGCACTACAGGCGCGCGCAGCCAAGGCCGAGTACGAGCGCCTCGCCCGCACCGAGTTCCGCGACTTCCGCGTCGTGCTCCTGCACGGCCAGATGCGCCCGCGCGAGAAGCAGGCGGCGATGGCGAGCTTCGCGGCCGGCGACGCCGACGTGCTCGTGGCGACGTCGGTGATCGAGGTGGGGATCGACGTCCCGAACGCGACCGTGATGCTGGTCGAGGACGCCGAGCGCTACGGCATCTCCCAGCTGCACCAGCTGCGCGGGCGGGTCGGCCGCGGCGAGCACGAGTCGCTGTGCCTGCTCTTCGGGTCCAAGGAGTCCGCGCGCCTGCGCGCGCTGGCCGAGCACCGAGACGGCTTCCGGCTCGCCGAGGTGGATCTGCGCCTGCGGGGCGAGGGCGAGCTCATCGGCACGCGCCAGTCGGGCCTCACCGAGCTCGACCCGGCGCTGCTCGAGGCGGCTCACGCCGCCGCGGAGGGGATCGTCCAGGCCGACCCCGGCCTCGGGCGCCCCGAGCACGTGCTGCTCGCCGCCGCGCTGCGCGAGCGCTTCGGCGCCGAGGCGCTGGAGCCGATCCCGGCGTGAGGATCGTCGCCGGCCGCTTCGGCGGCCGCCGACTCGTCGCCCCCGCCGGCGTGCGGACGCGACCCACCTCCGACCGGGTGCGCGAGGCCGTGTTCTCGGCGCTGGGCGCAGTCGACGGCATGCGCGTCCTCGACCTCTTCGCGGGCTCGGGCGCGCTGGGGCTCGAGGCGCTCTCGCGGGGTGCGGACGAGGCGGTGTTCGTGGACTCCTCGGGGGCCGCCGTGCGCGCCATCAGGGCGAACCTCGCGGCGCTCGAGATCGACGGCGAGGTGCGGCGTGTGGACGCGCGCGCCTTCCTCCGCAACGCAAGCCGGGCCGGAGCCACATACGATCTGGTCTTCCTCGACCCGCCATACCGGTTGGCCGGCAGGCTGGGCCGGGAGCTCGCGCCGCTGCTCGCGCCCGTGCTCGCGCCGGGCGCGCGAGTGGTCGGCGAGAGCGACCGGCGCGCGCCGCTGGAGCTGGCTCTGCCGCTTGCCGACGAGCGCCGCTACGGCGACACCCTGATCCACATCTATGAACCCGACCAAACGCAAGGCCGTCCTTCCCGGTAGCTACGACCCGATCACCAGGGGTCATCTCGACGTCATCACGCGCGCGGCGGCCATGTTCGACGAGGTGGTCGTCGGCGTCGTCAACGTGCAGATCCGCAAGTCCAAGGCACTGTTCTCGGCCCAGGAGCGCTGCGAGATGGTCGAGCGCGCGACGCAGCACTTGGCCAACGTGACCGTCGCCGCGTTCTCGACGCTCGTCGTCGACTTCGCGCACGAGCAAGGCGCCGGCGCCATCGTCAAAGGACTACGTACGATCACCGACTTCGGCTATGAATTCGAGATGAACCAGCTCAATCACCGCCAAGCGCCGGACATCGAGTCGGTCTATCTCATGTCCTCTCCGCAGTACAGTGTCCTGTCGTCGAGCTCCGTCAAAGAGCTGGCGATGTTCGGCGGAGATATCGACGATCTTGTGCCGTCGGGCGTCGCCGGGCGGTTGAAGGAAGCGCTGGGGCGCTGACGAAAGAGAGCCCGCGATGGATGTCCTGGTCCTGATCGACAAGCTGGACGACACCGTCCACAACGCGAAACCGGTCCCGCTGACCGACCAGGTACGCGTGGACAAGGAGGAGATCTACGACATCCTCGATCAGATGCGCGCGACGATCCCCGAGGAGATCAAGCAGGCGCGCTGGATCGTCAAGGAGCGCCAGGAGATGCTCGCCGAGGCCAAGCGCGAGGCCGAGCGCATCGTCAAGGAGGCGCGCGAGCGTCAGCAGCGCCTGGTCTCCCAGGAGGAGATCACGAAGCAGGCGGAGCGCGCGGCCGAGGACATCATCGAGGACGCCCGCGCCCGCGAGCGCGAGATCCGCCTCGGCGCCGAGGACTACGCCGACGAGATCCTCAACACGCTCGAGGTCAACCTCTCGAAGTTCATTGCGGCCGTACAGCGCGGCCGCGAGCGCCTCGCAGGCCGCGAAGAGCCGGCCGAGGTCGGCTGAGCGCGGGCCGCGAGCCAGGCCGCCCTCCGGCGGACCTGGCTAGTCGGGCGTGACGCACCCGATACACGACGCCCATCCCGCCACGCCCGACGACTCCCTCGATCGATGGCCGCCGAACTGCGAGCCGATCTCCAGGTCCGGCATGCGCGGACCATAACCAGCGGTGCCCGGCGCGGTTATGGTGAAGCGCATGGCGCGACCGGGCATCAATGTGGCGGCGGTCCGCCGCTGTGCGGCGTTCGTCATCTGCGCTCTCGCGTGGTTCCCGACGGCGTCGGAGGCCGCGATCGGCCCGCGCCCGTGCGACATCTACGCGAGGGGAGGCACGCCGTGTGTCGCGGCACACAGCTCGACGCGGGCGCTGTACGCGCGTTACAGGGGTCCGCTGTATGAGGTCCGGCGCGCGAGTGATGGCCGTCGGCTGCGGATAGTCACGCGGACCGACGGATACGCGGGCGCGGCCGCGCAGGACGCCTTCTGCGCGAACGACACGTGCACCATCACGCGCCTCTTCGACCAGTCGCCCAAGGGAAACGACCTCTCGATCGCGGGGCCGGGCGGCAACGGCGGGCAGAACAGGGGCGTCGTCGCCGGCCGGCTGCCCGTGTGGCTCGCCGGCCGGAAGGTCTACGGCATGTCCTTTGAGGGCGGCATGGGATACCGCGACAACCAGACCAGCGGCGTGGCAACGGGAAGCCAGCCGGAGTCGATGTACATGATCACCTCGGGCACGCACTTCAACAACGAGTGCTGCTTTGACTACGGCAACGCCGAGACCAGCAGCCTGGACACCGGCAACGGCCACATGGACGCGATCTACTTCGGGGCGTCCTGCTGGTTCGCACCAACAGCGTGCAACGGCAGCGGACCCTGGGTGCAGGCGGACCTGGAGAACGGGCTGTTCCTGTCCGACGAAGGCAAGAGCAAGAGCCCGAGCTACACGGGGAACAGGACGCCGTTCGTGACAGCGATGCTGAAGAACGACGGCGTCGATGTCTTCGCGCTCAAGAACGCCGATGCGCGGCGCGGGCCGCTCGACACCCATTGGTCCGGCTCGCTGCCGAAGAGGGACGTGCCCGACAACGAGGTGACCATCCCCTGGGCGCCGAACGGACCCGGTCCGACCACGATCGGGCCCCGGTTCGCTGGCTACTCGCCGATGAAGAAAGAGGGCGCGATCATCCTGGGCACCGGCGGCGACAACAGCAACACCGCCGTCGGGTCCTTCTTCGAAGGTGTCATGACCGCCGGCTATGCCGGCGACGCCACCGAGCGCGCCGTGCAGGCCAACGTGGTGAAGGCCGGGTATCGAACGGCTCGCCTCGCCCGGCCCAGGATCGGCCTCTCCCTCTACAAGCTGAGGCCGGGCGTGCTGGTCTCCGCGTCGTGCGCCGGCGCCTGCACGCTGCGCGGGCGAGTGAGGCTCTCGCGGGTGTTGAGCAGGCGCCTCGGACTCTCGTTCCGGACCGTACGCCGTTTCACCCGGTCAGTGACCGGCTCAGGCACGTTCGCGGTGCGGCTCCCCGCGCGGTTGGTGCGCAGAGCCCGATTTGAGCACCTCACGCGGCTGCCGCTCACGGTGATCGTGACCGCCGCGGGACCGGACGATCGCCTGACGACGTGGACGAGGCTCGTCCGCGACAGCCTTCCGCGCGCGATCGTCGTGGCGCCACGATGAGCGTTCAGGTGGCCGAGGTCGACATTACGACGCTGGATGTCGATGCGATCGCGAACGCGGCCAATACACGGTTGATGCACGGCGGCGGCGTGGCCGGAGCGATCGTTCGCGCCGCCGGGCCGGAGCTCCGGCGCGAGAGCGAGGAGCGGGCTCCGATCGGGCTCGGCGAGGCGGTCGAGACCACGGCCGGCGAGCTGCCCTCGAGGTGGGTGATCCACGCCGCGACGATGGAGCTCGGAGGGCCGACGTCGGCGGAGATCATCCGCAGCGCGACGGCGAGCACGCTCCGCCGCGCCGACGAGCTCGGCGCCCGTTCGCTCGCACTGGTCGCGTTCGGCACCGGCGTCGGCGGGTTCCCGGTCGACGAGGCGGCGCGGATCGAGGTCGAGGAGGTGCGACGGCACCTGGGGGCGGGCAGCCGCCTCGAGCGAGTCGTCTTCGCAGTCCGCGGCGCGCCGGCGCGCGAGGCCTTCGAGCGCGCGCTCGGCGCACCGGGCTGAGCCGAGCCGGTGTCGGAGGACCTCGTCTCGCAGGTGCGCCGCGCCTACGAGCTCTTCGAGGGGCCGCGCTCGATCCTCTCCGCCGAAACCGCGGGGGCCTTCGAGACGCTCGTGCCCGCCGGCGCCGAGCTCGTGGTGCCTCCCATCTATCCCGACGCCGAACGCGTTTACCGCGGCCTGGAGGGATGGCGCCGGTGGTGGAGGCTGGCCGACGAGGTCTGGGAGGACTTCACGTTCGAGGTCGAGCGGTTGCTGGACGGCGATCGGCACGTGCTCGCGCTCGTCCGCGCTGTGGGGCGCGCGCGGCAGAGCGGCACGACGGTCAGCGTCCCTGTCGCGCACGTCTGGAGCTTCCGGTCGGGGCGCCTCACGCGCCTCGAGGTCTTCCTGGACCGCGCGCGGGGCTTCGAGGCGGCCGGCGTCCTCCCGTCGGACCCGCGCGTCAGCGAACGCTGAAGCCCTCGAGCCCCTCGGGCTGCTCCTCGCTGACCTCGATGCCGGCCACCTCCGCGCGCCGCGGTCCCTGACGGGCGAAGCGCACCATCTGCTCGACGGCCTGCGGGTCACCCTCGAACACCGCCTCGACCGCGCCGTCGCGGCGGTTGGCGACCCACCCGACGACGCCCGCCTGCGCGGCACGCCGGCGCACCGTGTCGCGGAAGAAGACGCCCTGGACGCGCCCGCGGATAACTACGCGGCGGCGGATCGGGTCGGCCATGCGCGCGATTGTGCCGCCTCGCGCGGTCTCTTGGCTCGACCCTGGCGACGGCTCCGTCGCCGCCGCGCGGCCGTCAGCGCGCGCTCACGCCTGAGGCGCTCGGGCGGTCGCGAGCTCCTGTTCGAGCTCGGAGAGGTGACCGCGCACGCGCGCTGCCATCGCGTCCAGGACCTCGCGGGCGCGGTCGATGCTCGTGGTCGCGCCGGTGAGCTGGTTCTTGACCGCGCGCACGTCGTTCATCGCTGCGAGCGTGCGCTCGACCGTCTCGGACAGCGCCCCCGTGTCGAGGCCGTCGCCGTCGCCGCGGGCCATCAGGACGCGGGCCCGTGCCAGCGCGTAGCCGACCTCCAGCGTGAGCGCGCCGCCTTCGTCGGCGTCGTAGGTCACGACCAGCTTGTCGCCGTCCATCTCGCGCAGCGGCAGCGTGTTGGCCGGGAGCTCGCCCTCGCCGGGGACGACGAGCACCGCGAACTGCGCGCCTCGCTCCTCCATCGCGCGGTCGAGTTGACGCCTCGCCTCGGGGCGCGGCAGGCGCGCGTCCTTGGCCTCGAAGACGATCCGCCCGCGCGCCGGGCCGCGGCAGCCGTCGACCGCGACGACGACGTCGCCGGTCTTGCGCGTCGCGCCCTTCAGGTCTCCCACGGCCTCGGCGTCGTCGCCCTGGGCCACCGCGATCGTGTCCAGCGCCTCGAACACTGCCTCCTCGTAGCTGCGGCCCTTGGCCGTGCCGCGCTCGCGCTCGAGCGCCAGCTGCTCCTGGCCCTCGCGCTCGGCGTGCAGGCGCGTGACCTCGGCCTGCAGCCCCGCGAGCCGCTTCTCGAGCTCGCGCAGGCCCTCGACCTGCTGGTCGGACGTCTGCCGCAGCATCGCCATCTGAGCGCGCTTGAAGTCGGCGAGCGGGTTCTGGCCGTCGGCCGAGAAGAAGCGGCTGAGGAAGTCCTGCTGGCCCTTGCGCAGCAGCTCCTCGACGAGCCGCCCGATGCGGTGCTGTACGGCGGTCGAGCTCTCGTCGGCGAAGTGGCGCCGCAGCTCGCGGGCGAGATGGCCGTCGTCGGGCCCGAAGGTCGCCTGCACCTCGTGGGCGAGCTGCTCGCGCAGCCGCGCGGTGTGCTCGGAGAGCGCCGCCTCCGTCTCCTTGGTGGCCCGCTCGAGCTCGTGGCGCACGTGCTCGGCCTGGACGCCGGTCTGCTCGCGGTCGAGCACGCGCGCGCCGATCTCGAGCGCGTCGACCACCGCGCGGACCGGGTCCTCGCCGGCCTCGACGCGCTCGCGCACGAGTCGCACTGCGCCGGCGTCGCCCACGACGAGGCCGTCCACGAGCAGGCGCTCGCCGACGATGCGGACTGATGGTGGGTGCAGGGGTGTCGCGGCTTCCATGGTTTGGGAGTCGGAGGCTAGGCGGAGTACCTGACAGAACGTCCTTGAAGTAGATTCGACGAGGGATGTCGGTAGGCGACCAGCTCTCCGCCGTACGCGCCCTCGCCGAGGCCGGCCTGCTGCGCCCGGTGCGTCCGGACAAGCTGCTGCGGATCGGGCTCGCGTACCGCCGCTTCGGCGCGAGCTTCGCGACCGGCTACCAGGTCCAGGCGATCCGCCGCCCCGATGCCACCGCGGTGATCGACGAGCTCGGCTCGCTGACCTTCGCCGAGATCGACCGCCGTACCAACGCCCTCGCCCACTCGCTGTCAGACCGCGGCGTCGTCGAGGGCGACGGTGTGGCCATCATGTGCCGCAACCACCGTGGCTTCATAGAGGCCTCGGTCGCGTGCTCGAAGCTCGGCGCCGACGCGCTCTACCTCAACACCTCGTTCGCCGCGCCCCAGCTCACCGACGTGGTCAAGCGCGAGAGCCCTCGTGCGCTGATCTTCGACGAGGAGTTCTCGGAGCTCGTCAAGGAGGCGGGGCGCCGGCGAAAGCGCTTCGTGGCCTGGACCGACGGCGAAGCGAAGCTCTCGGACCCGACGCTCGAGGAGCTCATCGACGAGGGCGACCCCGAGCCGGTGGTCCCTCCATCGGAGGTCGGCAAGGCGGTGATCCTGACCTCGGGCACGACCGGGACGCCCAAGGGGGCGTCGCGGCCCACTCCGAGCTCGCTCGGGCCCGCGGCCGCGCTCTTCTCGAAGATCCCGCTGCACGCCGAGGAGTCGACGATGATCGCCGCGCCGCTGTTCCACGCGTGGGGCTTCAGCCACCTCGCGGCGGCCATGGGCCTCGGCTCGACCGTTGTCCTGCGCCGGCGCTTCGACCCCGAGGACACGCTCTCGGCCACCGCCCAGCACGACTGCACGGCGCTGATCCTCGTCCCGGTGATGCTGCAACGGATCCTCGAGCTGCCGGACGAGGCCATCGACCGCTACGACCTCGGCTCGCTGCGCGTGATCGCCCTCAGCGGCTCGGCCCTCTCGGCGTCGCTGGCCGAGCGTGCGCTCGAGCGCTTCGGCGACGTGATCTACAACCTCTACGGCTCGACCGAGGTGGCGTGGGCCGCGATCGCGACGCCCGAGGACATGCACGCCGCCCCGGGGACGGTCGGAAAGCCGCCGCTGGGCACCGTCGTGCGCATCTACGACGACCACGGGAAGGAGCTTCCCCCGGGTAGGACGGGGCGCATCTTCGTCGGCAACGAGATGCTGTTCGAGGGCTACACCGGCGGTGGCTCCAAGGACCGCATCGGCGACCTGATGGCCACCGGCGACGTGGGCCACTTCGACCGGGACGGGCGCCTGTTCGTCGACGGCCGCGACGACGACATGATCGTCTCGGGCGGCGAGAACGTCTTTCCGCAGGAGGTCGAGGAGCTGCTGGCCCGTCACCCGGCCGTCGCGGACGTGGCCGTGGTCGGCGTGGACGACGAGAAGTTCGGCCAGCGGCTGCGCGCGGTGGTCGTCAAGCGCAACGGCACGCAGCTGTCGGAGAAGGACGTCAAGGACTACGTCAAGAAGAACCTCGCCAACTACAAGGTGCCGCGCGACGTCAAGTTCGTCGACGAACTGCCGCGCACCTCGACCGGGAAGGTCCTCAAGCGCGAGCTCAGGGAAGCCTGAGCGGCCCGGTCAGCCGCCCTTCCACTTGACCGAGCAGCCGACCGGCGTGGTCTCGGGCCGCTCGGGCTCGCGGCCGGCGAGCACGGCGTCGAGCGCCTCGCGCAGCCAGGACGCGTCGAGCGAGGGGTCGGAGTGGTCGGCGTCCGGCGCGCCGCGATAGCGGAGCGTGCCGTCGGCGTCGATCACGAACACGTCGGGCGTGGTCTGGGCGCCGAACGCGCGCGCGACGTCCTGCGATTCGTCGCGCAAGTAGGGCATCGTCCACTGCTCGGCCGCGATGCGCTCGCGCATCCGCTCGAGGCTGTCGCCCGGGTAGCGCTGCGCGTCGTTGGGGTTGACGGCGAAGAAGCGCGCGCGGCCGGAGTAATCGCCGGCGACGGCCAGCAGCCGGTCGTGCCAGGCGAGCGCGTAGGGGCAGTGGTTGCAGGTGAAGATCACCACCGTCGGCGTGCCGTGCTCGCCGAGGTCGTGGTCGGCGCCCTCGGTGTCCGGGAGCGTGTGGTGCGGCGCGTGGTCGCCGATCGCGAGGCTCATCGCAGCCCGGCCCGGACGTCGGCTGGATCGGGGGTGGGGGAGATGCGGCCGTCGCGCAGCCGGTACAGGCGACACGTGAGCCCCACGATGGCGTCGTCGTGCGGGGCTTGGACGTCCCGGCCGTCGATCCTGATCGTGGGCGAGCCCGGGAAGGACTCCGCGGCCGCCGCCTCGTCGGTCTCGATCTCGCGCACCTCGACGGCGTCAGGGTCCAGGCCCTCGCCCGCCATCGCGTCGCGCAGTTGGGCAAGCGCCTGCACGTGCGAGGGGCAGCCTTCCCAGAAGAGGAACTCGACGCGGGGCATCAGGCCGAGGGTATAAGCACCGCCGCGCCGCTGAAGGCGCCGGCGCGCAGGTCCTCGAGCGCGCGGCCGGCGTGTGCGAGCGGATAGGGAGTGACCTCGGTTCGGACCGGGACCTGCGGGGCGAGCTCCAGGAACGTGTGACCGTCGTCGCGGGTCAGGTTGGCCACCGAGACCACGCTCCGCTCCTCCCACAGCAGCCCGTAGGGGAACGAGGGTATGTCGCTCATGTGGATCCCCGCGCACACCACGCGCCCGCCCTTCGCCGTCGCGCGCAGCGCCGCGGGCACGAGTGCGCCCACCGCGGCGAAGATGATCGCCGCGTCGAGCGGCTCGGGTGGCGCCTCGTCGCTTCCCCCCGCCCACTCGGCGCCCAGCGAGCGCGCGAACGCCTGCGCCTGCTCGTCGCCCGGTCGGGTGAAGGCGAACACGCGCTTCCCCTGGTGGACGGCCACCTGCGCGATCAGGTGCGCCGCGGCCCCGAAGCCGTACAGGCCCAGGCGCTCGGCATCGCCGCACGCCCGCAGGGCCCGGAAGCCGATCAGCCCGGCGCACAGGAGCGGGGCGGCGTGGACCGGCTCGTAGGAGTCCGGAACCGGCAGGCAGAAACGGGCGTCGGCGACCGCCAGCTCGGCGTAGCCGCCGTCAAGGTGGTAGCCCGTGAAGCGCGCCCGATCGCAGAGGTTCTCGCGCCCCGAGACGCAGTAGCGACAGGTCCCGTCCGTCCAGCCCAGCCACGGGATGCCGACGCAGGTTCCCGGGCCCGGAGCCGCTTCGCCCGCGCCGCCGGGCCCGGCGGCGATCACTTCGCCCACGATCTGGTGGCCCAGGATCACGCGGTGACCGGGCCAGGGCAGCTCGCCGTCGAGCACGTGCAGGTCGGTTCGGCACACCCCGCACGCGAGCACGCGGACGAGGAGCTGGCCCGGTCCCGGCTCCGGGTCGGGCAGCTCGCGCTCGCGCGGCTCACCGCCAGGGGATTCGAGGACCATCGCCCGCATGCAGCCGAGCGTATTGCTACCCTGCCGCGCTTCAGATAAGCCTTTGCCGAACCGCGGCGGCGCTCAGGCGACCGCCATGCGGCCGGGGGACCCAACCGGATGCGTGAAGCATTCGAGGGGCGAATCGTCGCATTGACGTGACGTAGCGCAGCTCTTTCAGCGCGAGCCCGACAGCTAACCCCGGAGGCGCTCGAAAGAGAGGTACCGTCTTGCGGGGACCCAGCCGGCGCGCTGGCGCCATGCTCATCGCCACAGCCGCGCTCACGGCGCTGCTCGTGGCCGCTGTGCCTGCGCTGGGCGCCTTCGGCCAGCGGACGCTGAAGACGGGCAGCCGCGGGCCGAGCGTGCGGACGCTGCAGACCGACCTGACGATCCTGGGCTGGAGAACGCCAGTGGACGGGCGCTTCGGGCGCAAGACCAAGCTCAACGTCAGGCGCTGGGAGCGCAGGAGCAAGGAGAAGATCGACGGGCGCCTCACGAGGCCCGAGGCCTACGTGATGCTGTCCCAGGTCAAGGCCAAGCAGGGCGACTCCACGCGCACGACCGACGGGTCCGCGGACACCGGCGGCGCGAGCACCACGACGCCGGCGCCGGCCACGAGCAGCTCGGAGTTCGTCTTCCCGATCAAGGGCGACCACGACTACGGCACGTCGGTCAACCGCTTCGGGGCGCCGCGCGGCGGCCGCAGCCACATGGGCCAGGACGTGCTCGCCGACTGCGGCCTGCCCGTGCTCGCCGTCGAGGGCGGCAAGGTCGTCTACCGGGGCTACCAGAGCGCGGCCGGCAACTACATCGTGATCAAGGGCTCGGGCACCAAGCGCGACTACGTCTACATGCACCTGCGCTCGCGCGCCCTGTACGGCACCGACGACAGCGTCGCGACCGGCGCCCGCATCGGCACCGTGGGCGACACCGGCGACGCGACGGCCTGCCACCTGCACTTCGAGCTCTGGACCCCGCCGGGCTGGTACAACGGCGGCGACGCGGTCGACCCGCTGCCCTACCTCAAGGAGTGGGACGCCGCGTCGTAGCCGGCCGGGCCGCCGCGCGGGCACCCATGAACGGGCCGTGAACGCGCCGCGTCGACGGTTGCCGCGTGCGATGAGGCGCGTGACAATCATTCGATGAGCGTCGCTGCCGGCCACGAACGTGGGTCGGTTCTGGTAGTGGATGACGAGCCGACGATCGTCGAGGTCGTCGCCCGTTACCTCGAACGCGCGGGCTATCGCACACGGATCGCCAGTGATGGTGCGCACGCGCTGGAGCTCGTCCGCCGCGACCGCCCCGACCTCGTCGTGCTCGACCTGATGCTGCCGGGAGTCGACGGTCTCGACGTAATGCGTCGCATCCGCGATCACGACCGCGAGCGCGTCGCGGTGATCCTGCTCACCGCCAAGGGCGAGGAGTCAGACCGGGTGATCGGGCTCCGCCTCGGCGCCGATGACTACGTGGTCAAGCCGTTCTCGCCGGCCGAGCTGGTGGCGCGCGTCGACGCCGTTCTGCGGCGAATCGACACCTCGCCCGAGCGCGAGGCGCCGCTGCGTTTCGAGGGTCTGGTCATCGAGCCCGCGAGCCGCCGGGTGCTCGTCGATGGCCAGGAGGTGCAGCTCACCCAACGCGAGTTCGAGCTCCTCGCGCACCTGGCGCGCAACCCCGGCCGGGTCTACTCACGCAACCAGCTGATGGATGCCGTCTGGCAGTACTCCTTCTACACCGACACCTCGACCGTCACGGTTCACATCCGCCGCCTGCGCGGGAAGATCGAGGCAGACCCGGGGTCACCCCGCCACATCCAGACCGTGTGGGGCGTGGGCTACCGCTTCGCGCCGTGAGCACGACCATTCAAGGGCCGCGTCCCGGCCCCACCCCGCAACCGGACGCTGTACGGACGGAGCACCCGCATAGGAAGCCCGTCGCGCTTCGCTCGCTCGTCCTGTTGGCGGCCGGGGCGTTGCCCGCTGCGGCGGCGGTCCTGGCCGTCTACGGGCTCCACGGCGCGCTTCTCACGTTGGCGCTGCTCGCAGTGTTCGGCGCGGTCGCGCTTGGCCTAGCCCATCTCGTCGCGGAGAGGCGCCGTCGGGCGGGGCCGCTGCGGCGGCAGTTCACGCTGGCGGTGGCGATCGCCGTGGGTCAGCTCGTGGCCCTCGCGGCGGCGTTCGCGGCGCTCATGTTCGTCTCGCCCCACGACGCCCTGATGGTCGCCGTCGTCGCGTGCTTCGCGGGAGCGGTCGCCGCGCGGGCGGCGCAGCTGTTCGCCGGCGGCGTGCTGAGCGACGTCGAGGCGGTCCGTGACGGGCTACGGGCGATCGGCCAAGGCGAGCGTGACGTGCGCGTCCGTACCGGTGCCTGCGACGAGTTGGCGGAGCTTGCCTTCGCGGCGAACGCGATGGTCGACAGGATTGCCGCGGAGGAGGGCGCCCGTCGCGACCTGGTGGCGGCGGTATCGCATGACCTGCGCACGCCCCTCACCTCACTGCAGCTGCTGGCCGAGGCGATCGAGGACGGGATCGTCGACGAGCCCACGCGCCGCCGCTATCTCGTCCAGATGCGCACCCACATTCGCGCGCTCGGCGCCCTGATCGACGACCTCTTCGAGCTCACGCGACTCGAGGCCGGCGACGTGCGCTGGTCGGTCGAGCAGGTCCGCCTCGACGCCTTGGTCGGGGAGACCGTCGACGCAATGCGCGCGCAGGCCGCGGCCGAGGGGGTCACGTTGGCGGCGGTGGTCGACGGCCGCTTGGCGCCCGCCCGCGGCAACCCCGAGAGACTGCAGCGCGTGCTCTTCAATCTGATCCAGAACGCGATCCGCCACACGCCGGCCGATGGCAGCGTGACGGTGCGGGCGACCCGCAACGGCGCCGGGCTGGAGGTCGAGGTGGCCGACACGGGGGAAGGGATCGCCCAAGCCGAGCGCGAGCGGGTGTTCGAGCCCTTCTACCGCGGTGGCTCGGAGAGCGCGCGCACACGATCCGGCGCCGGTCTGGGCTTGGCGGTGTCGCGTGCGATCGTCGAGGCCCACGGCGGGAATATCTGGCTTGCTGAGGGCGCGCCGGGGACACGCGTGCGCTTCAACCTGCCCGCCGCAACCTGAGCGCGTAGAGCAGCCCCGAAGCCAGGAAGAGGGCGCCGGTGATCGCCAGCCAGCGCGGCAGGTAGACCTCCGTGCTCAGCCGCGTCGCGGTCTCGTACCTGCGCTCGCTGAGCCCGAGGATGAGCGGGAACCACACCGCGAACAGCAGCCCTGACAGCAGTGCGGGAACACGCAGGTAGTTGATCGCGGGCACGCCGCGCAGCGCGGGCACCGTCCCCGCGATCCGATCCAGGGCGGCGCTCAGGGGAAACAGGATCAGGTCGTGGACCACGACCGCGCCGCCCAGCCACAGCGCGACGTTGGTGGCCGCCGCGCCGGCGTCGAGGAGCCGCGACAGCGCGGCGGCGGCGAGGGCGAAGCTGGCCGCGAGTGCGAGGAGCTGGAGCGGGCCGGCGCCGTACAGTCGGCGAAAGCTCATGCCGCCGGCCCGAAGGTCATGCTCGCCACCCACTTGGTGCAGTGGACGCCGGGGAGCGCGGGGACGATCACGCGCGCCGGGAAGCCGTGGTCGAGGGACAGGTCGGCGCCGTTGACCCGGAGGGCGAGCAGCGATCGCTGATCCGCGATCTGTCGCGCACCGAGCGTCGCCCGCCGGAAGCTCCCGCCGCGCTGCAGGGACTCGACGAGCACCGCGCCGGCATCGCCGGTGCCCACCATCGCTCCGAGGTCGCGAAGGCGCACCCCGGTCCAGCGTTGCGTCGTCGTCCAGCCCTCCACGCAGGCGATCGGCAGGTCGTAGCTGTACTGGGGCAGCGCGAGCAGCTCCTCGCGCGACAGGCGCAGAGCCCGGGGCCCGGCCCGAAGCTCCAGCCGCCAGGACGGTCCCGTGGCGCGCGGGTCGATCGCCGCGGAGGTCGCGCTCTTGTTGACTTGGAAGCCGTTCGGTCCCGGGGCGGGCTCGCGGCCGTGCGGGGCGAGCAGGGCGAGGCCGCGCAGCGGTCCGCCGATCGACTGGCCTGCGGTCGTCAGCAGCAGCGTGAGCGAGCCGCCGCCGACGAGGGCCAGAAGGCCACGCCGCGAGAGCGTGGCTTCGGCTGGAGCGACCGGCACCGTGACCGACGGCGCCGCGGCGGGGCCCGCCGCGGCGCGGGCGTCCGCCACGGTCTCGGGTCGGGTGCGGGCGAGGTCGACCGCGAGCTCGGAGCGCAGCGAGCGATGGCGCAGCGCCCGCACGGCGACCGGGAGCTTGACGACAAGATGGAAGCCCAGCGCGGCGATCATCACCCACGCGCCGTAGTAGTGAGCGGCGAGGAACGAGAAACGCCAGGGGTAGAAGAGCTGGACGTTGATGATCCCGGTGCCGAACTCGAACAGGGCGCTGCCGACGAGCAGCGCGAGGCTCGCGCGCTCGAGGCCGTGGGCGACCGAGCGAACCGGCGGCCACTCGAAGAGCTTGGGGATGACCGACCACAGCTTCGCCAGCAGGATCGGCAGCGTCGCGATCCCCATCGTGACGTGCAGGCTCTGGCTGAAGGCGTAGAGCCACGTCGGGCGGGTGGGCCATCCGAAAACGTAGAAGTCCAGGAAGCCGGGCGAGCGACCCAGGTCGTTGCGGCCCAGGTCGGGTTGATACGCGGCGTGCGAGGCCAGACCGGTGAGGACCACCACCGCGAGCCCGGCCAGGAGCCCCAGCCCCAGCACCGAGGTCAGCCAAGGACCGCGCAGCGGGCTGCGCCAGGTCTCGCGGCGGAACGGTCCGGGCGGCACGAGCACACCATGCCCGCTCTGCGCCGCGCGAAGGCGCCCGCGGAGGCCGAGTTCACGGTTCCGTCATTGCTTGCGGGGAGTCGCCGGGGAAGGGTTGACGTGGTGCCCGAGGTGATTCTCCCCGTGCTCGACGAGGCAGCCGCCATCCCGGGGGTTCTCGCCGCGATGCCGGCAGGCTTCGAGCCCATAGTGGTCGACAACGGCTCGAGCGACGGGTCGGGCGAGCTCGCCGCGCGACTCGGAGCGCGGGTCGTGCACGAGCCGCGCCGCGGGTTCGGCGCGGCGTGCCACGCCGGGCTGCTCGCGGCGCGCGACGACGTCGTCTGCTTCATGGACTGCGACGGCTCGCTCGACGCCGCCGAGCTGGCGTACGTCGCCAGGCCCGTGGTGGACGGGGCGGCCGACCTGGTGCTGGGCGCCCGGCGCTCGGGCGCAGGGGCCTTCCCGGCCCACGCGCGGCTGGCCAACCGCGCGCTGGCGCTCGAGCTGCGGCGCCGTACCGGGCTGCGCCTGTCCGACATCGGGCCGATGCGGGCCGCGCCGCTCGAGGCGCTGCTCGCTCTCGGGATCCGCGACCGTCGCTTCGGCTGGCCACTCGAGATGGTCCTGCGCGGCGCGCGCGCTGGCTGGCGCATCGAAGAGCGTCCCGTCGACTACCGGCCGCGCACGGGGCGCTCGAAGGTGACCGGCACGGTTCGCGGCACCGCACGAACCGTGCGCGACATGGCTCTGGCGCTGCGATGAGTGCCCTGATCGTGCTCGCTAAGGCTCCGGTCGCGGGCCGGGTCAAGACCCGCTTGTGTCCACCGTGCACACCGGGACAGGCGGCGGCGCTGGCCGAGGCGGCGCTCGCCGACACCCTCGCCGCGGCTGCCGGCTGCGGCGCCGAGCGGCACGTGCTCGCGCTCGCCGGCGCTCCGGCACCGTGGCTGCCACACGGCTGGAAGATCGTGCCCCAGCGAGGCGCGGGCCTCGACGAACGGCTTGCCGCCGCGTTCGAAGACGCGGGCGCCCCGGCGCTGCTGATCGGGATGGACACCCCGCAGGTCACCCCCGCCTTGCTCGACGCCGGGCTCGCAGCGCTCGAGCACCCTGGGATCGACGCCGTCCTGGGCGCCGCCCGCGACGGTGGCTACTGGGCCATTGGACTGCGCGCGCGCGAGCCTGAGGCCTTCCTCGGCGTGCCGATGAGCAGCCGGCACACCGGCGTTGCGCAGCGGGCGCGCCTCCAGGAGCTCGGACGGAGAGTCGCCGCGCTCCCGATCCTGCGCGACGTCGACTACATGGACGACGCCCTCGCGGTGGCCGCGCAGGCGCCTGCGACGCGCTTCGCGGCCCGCCTCGGCGCCATTGCTCCCGGAGCGCTCGCTGCGTGACGACGACGGCGGGCGCCGGCGCCGCGTGGGTCGCGCGGGCGCAAGACGGACGAGCGCTGGCGCTGCCGATCGGGCGCTGGCTCGGTGCGCCGACAGCGGCGGAGCGCGCGCTGCTCGCCAGCGTCGAAGGCCCCGCGCTCGACGTCGGCTGCGGGCCAGGCCGGCTCGTCGCGGCGCTCACGGCACGTGGCGTCCCGGCGCTTGGCGTCGACGTGGTCCCCGCCGCGGTCGAGGCCGCGCGGCGGCGCGGGGCCCCCGCCGTGGTCGCGGACGTGCTGCGCGCGGTACCACTGGAAGGCGCGTGGGCCACGGCGCTGCTGCTCGACGGCGCGATCGGAATCGGTGGCTCGCCCGGAGCGCTGCTGTCTCGCCTGGCCGTCGTTCTGCGCGCGGCCGGTGAGATCTTCGTCGAGCTCGCTCCTCCGCCCGCACGCACCGAGCGCCTGCGGCTTCGGATCGAGTCCTCCGATGCGTGCGGGTCATGGTTCCCCTGGGCGCGGGTGAGCGCGGCGGGTATCGAATCCATGGCGGCCGCATCGGGCTTCGGCGTCGCCGAGCTGTGGGCGGCGGAGGCGCGGTGGTTCGCGCGCCTCACGCTGGACGGCTAGGTCGGGGCGCGTAGCGAAGCCGTTGCGAACTCGTCCATGCCTTCTTCGAAGGAGACCGCGGCGTTGAAGCGCAGCTCCGTGCGCGCTCGCTCCGTGGCCGCGAATACGTGGCGCACGTCCCCCATGCGGAACTCCGCGGTCACGACTGGCTCGCGGCAGTGGGTGCCCATCGCAGCGCGAAGCGCGGCGGCCATCTCGCCCACGCTGCGCGGCGCGCCGCTGGCCACGTTGTAGGTCCCGGGCCGCCCGCCGTCCAGCGCCAGCACGTTGGCCCGGGCGACGTCGCGCACGTGCACGAAGTCGCGCAGCTGGGCGCCGTCCTCGAACACGCGCGGCGCTCGGCCGGCCTCCAGCGCACTGCGGAAGATGCTCGCCACGCCCGCGTACGGTGTGTCCCGGGGCATGCGCGGGCCGTAGACGTTGTGGTAGCGCAGGACGGTCAGCGCGGCGCCGGTCTCGCGCGCGAAGGCACCCGCCAATAGCTCCTGCTGCAGCTTGGTCGCCGCGTACACGTTGCGAGGGTCGAGCGGCGCGTCCTCGGGCACGGGGAACGGGGCCAGCGGCGCGGAGCATTCCGGGCATGGCGGCTCCCAGCGAGCGGCCTGCAGATCCTCGCGATCCCGCGCAGGCGGGCGCACGGGCCCGTGGCGCTCACAGGCGTAGCAGCCCTCGCCGTAGACGACCATGCTCGAGCCGAGCACGACGCGGGCCGGGTCGGTCCGGCGCGCGAGCGCCCGCAGCAGTACCGCGGTGCCCAGGTCGTTGTGGGCGACATAGTCGGCGATATCCCCGACATCGGTCCCCAGCCCGACCATCGCGGCCTGGTGGAGCACCGCGTCCACGCCCGCCAGCGCGCGCTCCACCGTCGCCGCGTCGCGCACGTCTCCGACGATGAGCTCCGCGCGCGGGTCGAGATATCCAGGGCGCCGGGAGTGCGCCGCCGGGTGGAGGTTGTCCAGCACCCGCACCGCGGCGCCGGCGCCGAGCAGAGCCTCGACCACGTGCGAGCCGATGAACCCGGCGCCACCGGTCACGAGTGCCCTCACCCGCGTACCACCTTGATCTGAGTCGTGGTCGCGTAGGCCAGGCGACCGTCGGCGAGGCGAACCACCCCGAGCGCGCAGTCCGTGGCCAGCGGAGGGCCGATGGGGCCGACGGGTGGGCGACGGCCCGTGCGCAGGTCGTAACGCTCCAGCCGGCGCGACCTGACACCGCACACCGCGATCTCGCGACCGCCGAGCGGAGCGAGACCGCTCGGCGCGGTGCCGGCCGGCAGAGCGAGGAAGCCGCCGGCGACCGGCGTTTGCCGGCCAGGCGCGAGTCGCTCAGGACGGTCCCCCGACGCGTTGTCGGCAACCCACAGACCCTCGCTGGGGATCCACGCGAAGGCGAAGGGGTTGTTCCAACCGCCGGAGAGGACGCGCGGACGCTGGTCCGGAGGGCCGGACGCTCGCAGTGCCAGCAGCTTTCCGTTGGGGGCGTCGGCAAGCGCCACCCGGCGCGGCTGCTGAAGGTCGCCGACGCCGACGACCAGGCGGCCGCCCGGGACGAACGCGATGTGGCCGCCGTTGGCGAGCGTCGCGCTCGCCGGCCCGCGCCAGACGATGCGAGTTGCGCCCGGGTCGACGCGCCCGACCAGCAGGAAGCCGTCGGGCGACGTCCAGCTCGCGAACGTCGCGCCGCGAGCGTCGACCGCGAGGCCAAGCAGGCCGCGCTGCCCGACGGTCGAGACCGCAACGCGCGCTACCAGGCGCCGCCGGATGCGGCCGCGAGCGTCCGCCTCGCGGACGACACCCGTCCGGCGCTCGCCGAAGACCAGGCCGCCGCCCGGGAGGGGCGCGAGTGCAGCCGCCTCGGGGGCGCGGGCGACGAGCACGCGCGTCTCAGTAGTCGGATGCCGCGCGGCCGTCGCGCCGCAGCCGGCGAGCAGCACGGCCGCTGCGCCCAGCGCGGCGCCGCCCCTCACCACGGGGATACAATCGTTGCCTGCAGGACGATCGCGGCGCCCACCTGAGCGGCGAGCCAGCCGCGCGCCGCGCGAGCGGTGCCGAGCGTCCCGGCCGCGAGTAGCAGCCAGGGTGCGAACGGCAGCCAGATGCGCTCGGTCTCGCCCTTGGAGAGGCCGCTGAGGTCGCTGGCGGCGACCGCGAGCAGGGCGCCGCCAACCAGCAGCCAGGTCCCGCGGTGGCGAAGGCGGGCCAGCCCCGCCGCCGTCGCGGGCCCCACGGCGAGCGCGAAGGCGGCGACATCGACGAGCAGGAAGGTCGCGTATGGTCGCAGGCGGGAGATGCCGTCGCCGTACAGGCTGCGCGCGGTCTGAAGGCCGTCAAACCACCAGAAGCCCGCGGCGGCGAACGCGGCGAACACGGCGGCCAGCGCCGCGCCCCCGGCGAGCAGCGGTCGCACCCGCCGCCGGCCCGCCGCCACAATGATCACCACCAGCCCCAGGGGAGCCACGCCGTAAGAGAGGTGAAGGGCCAGGCCCAGGATCGCGCCGCCCCCCGCGGCCAGCGTGTCGCAGCGTAGGCCCCTACAGCCTGTGGCCAGGACGAGCAGCGCGATTCCCACCGCCGCCACGCCCATGAAGAGCGCGTCCGCGCTCGTGGCCACCCACAGCGCGCACGGGGCCAGAGCGACGAACGGCGCCGCGGCACGGGCACGGGCCTCCCCCGCTAGCTCGCGCAGCGCCACGAGCGCGGAGGGCGCGGCGAGCGCGGCGCCGCCCAGCACGAGCACCGCAAACACCCATTCACCACGAAGGCCGATCTCGTCCATGGCCGAGAGCAGCGCAAGCAGCCCGGGGGGATGGGCGGCGGGGTGGATCGCGAACTCGCCGGTCCTCTCGCTGAAGCTGCTCAGCAGGAACAGTGGTCCGCCGGCCCGCGGCACGTCGACGAGGTAGTCATAGGGTGAGAGCAGCGGTGCAGCGATCGCCCCGGCGCCGTCGGCGACCGCCAGCGCCATCGCCCACCCCGCCGACGTGACCCCCGCCGCCGCCAGCAGGGCCGCCCAGCGCAGCCGTGCGGCAAGGCGAGGCGCGAAGGCGATCGCCAGCGCGCCCAAGCACAGCGCCGGTGCGAGACTCCACGAGACGCGCGGATCGAGCGAGCCCACCAGCGGAGCGTTTCCGAGGTGCGGATTGACACCGCGGTCGTAGATCCGCTCCACCAGCTCCCGCGCGAGCAGGATGAGGGCTGCCCACAGCGCGACGGCCACCGCCGCGCCGGGCGCGAATGCCCGCACCCGCGCCCGCCGCGGGACGGCGAGCGCGGGGGCCCGGAGCTGTCGCGCAGCGGAAGGTGGCATCGGCGGACAACCGTATGCGGCCTCACGCCGTTCGGCCCGGCGTCGAGGCGACGTTCAGCGTTTCGTCATCAGCCGGCGGGCGCCCGCGGCCCCCGCTAACCTCGAATCACCATGGCCGTGCGGGCCGACAGCTTCGACATCGGCCGGCTGTCGCTCAGCCCCGGCGAAGGACGGCGGCTCGAGCTCCAGGTCCCGGTCGGCGAGTTCACGCTCGGGGGCGAGCGCTACGAGGTCGAGCCGGCGCAGCCGCCGGCGACGCTCGACGTCTCGCGGATGACCGGCGGCGGCTACGCGCTGCGGCTTCGCTTCGAGGCTGCGCTGGCCGGCCCGTGCATGCGCTGCCTGGAGCCCGCCGCGCCCGGCCTGGAGGTCGATGCGCGCGAGGTGGACCAGCCCGGCGGCGGCGAGGAGCTCGACAGCCCCTACGTCCGCGACGAGATCGTCGATCTGAGCGCCTGGAGCCGCGACGCGCTGGCCCTGGCGCTGGCCGGCGAGCAGATCGTGTGCCGCGCCGATTGCGCCGGTCTGTGCCCGGTGTGCGGGGAGAACCTCAACACCGCGCCCGAGGGTCACGAGCACGAGCGCGCGCCCGACCCGCGCTGGGCGGCGCTGCGCGAGCTGAGGTTCGAATGAGCGGCTCCGCGGGCGGCGCAGCGGCGCGCCGGCCCGCTGCTAGCCTTCCCCGCCGCGATGGCCGTCCCGAAGCAGAAGCAGGCGCGCTCGCGCACGCGCAAGCGCCGCGCCCAGCACAAGGCCGCGCGGCCGACGATCAACGAGTGCCCCAACTGCCACGCTCCGCGCCGCCCGCACCGGGTGTGCCCGAACTGCGGCACCTACGCGGGGCGCGAAGTCGTCACCGCCGCCGAGACCGGCGAGTAGTTCATGCCCGCTGACGCGCGGGTCACCGTCGCGGTCGACGCGAACGGAGCCGACCTCGGTCCGGCCGAGGTCGCTGCGGGTGCGGCGATGGCCGCCGCCCGCGGCATCCGCGTGAAGGTGTTCGGGCCGGCGGGGGAGATCGGCGCCGTCGCCGACGGGGTCGAGGTGCAGGACGCGCCAGTCTCGATCGCCAAGGAGCCCGACCCGGTCGGCGCGGTGCGCGCCACCCCCGAGTCCTCGATCGTCCGCGCGGCGCGCGCGGTGGCGAGCGGCGAGGCAGACGCGCTGGTCTCGGGCGGCTCGACGGGAGCGCTCGTGGCCGCGGCGCTGTTCGAGATCAAGCGCGCACCCGGCATCCATCGGCCCGCGCTGGCGGTGACGCTTCCCGTCCCCGGGGCGCCGGTGACCCTGCTCGACGTCGGCGCCACGACCGAGTCGCGGCCCGAGCACCTCGTGCAGTACGCGTTCATGGGCATGGCGTTCGCGCGCGCGGTCCGCGGGCTGGAGAAGCCGCGCGTGGCGCTGCTTTCAAACGGCGAGGAGGCGATGAAGGGGAGCCCCGACGTGCTGGCCGCGCACGAGCAGCTCGCCGGGACCGCCCGCGAAGCGGGTGGTCCGGGGATCGAGTTCGTCGGCAACGTCGAGGGGACCCAGGTCACCGCGGGCGCCGCCGACGTGGTCGTGACCGACGGCTTCACCGGGAACGTCGCGCTCAAGCTCATCGAGGGCACCTCCGCGACCGTGTTGGGAGCGATCCGCGAGCGCGCGATGTCCTCCACGCGCGCCAAGCTCGGCGGCGCGCTGCTGCGCCCGGCGTTGCGCGGGCTGCGCGACGAGATCGACCCCGAGGGCCCGGGCGGCGCGTACCTGCTCGGGCTGCGCAACCTGGCCGTGGTCTGCCACGGGCGCTTCACCCGCAACGGCTTCGCCAACGCGATCGTCCTGGCCGAGCGAGGGGTACGCGAGCAGGCCGTGGAGCGAACGCACGCGGCGCTCGAGGCGGCGGGTGCCCTGCGTCGGAGGCCGCCGGCGACGACGCGCGATCAGGCCGCGTCCGAGACCGCAGCTAGCGTGACTCCGTCATGACCAGGGAGCAGGTCTTCACCCTGGTGCGCGAGCACCTGGCCGACGAGCTCGAGATCGGCCCCGAGCGCATCCAGGAGACGACGCGCTTCAAGGAGGACCTCGAAGCCGATTCGCTGGACCTGTACACGCTGGTGCAGGAGCTCGAGGACACCTACGGCGTCCGCATACCCGACGAGGAGGCGGTCAACATCCTCACCGTCGGCCAGGCCGTGGACTTCGTGCTCGCCCACGGCGTCGAAGCACCAAGGCCCTGACCGCTGCCCGCCCTGGTCGAGCTTCAGGAGCGCCTGCCCGGCGAGCTGTCCGCGCAGGTCTTCACGCATGCGTCGTGGACCGAGCACCGCGCCGAGTCCTACGAGCGCCTCGCCTTCCTGGGCGACAGCGTGCTCAACCTGGCGGTGACCGCGCACCTCTATCCGCGCCTGGAGGCAGACCGCTTCGGGGCCGGGCGCCTGACCAAGATCCGGGCCCAGGCGGTGTCGGGCCGCGCGTGCCGCGCGGTGGCCGAGCGCATCGGGATACCGGAGCGCCTGCAGGAGGCGGGCCCGCCCGGCGTGGGGACGCCCGCCGGCGTGCTGATCTCCACCGAGCGCGTGCTGGCCTCGGTGGTAGAGGCGCTGATCGGCGCCTGCTACCTGGCCTTCGGCTACGAGCGCACCGCGGAGGCGGTGGTCGAGGACTTCCAGCCCGAGATCGAGGCTGCCCTGGAGGGGAGCGTCGACTTCAAGTCGACGCTCCAGGAGCGCCTGGCCCGCGACGCGCGTCTCGTGGTCTACGAGGTCGTGGTCCAGCAGGGACCGCCCCACGACCGCACCTTCGAGGTGCGCGCGCTGGTCGGGGGCGAGGAGATCGGCCGCGGCTCGGGCCGGTCCAAGAAGGAAGCGGAGCAGGCGGCGGCGAAGGCGGCCCTTGAATGCACCTGAAATCGCTCTCGCTCAAAGGCTTCAAGTCCTTCCCCGATCGCACGCGGCTCGAGTTCGGGCCGGGCGTGAGCGTGGTCGTGGGGCCCAACGGGTCGGGCAAGTCGAACATCACCGACGCGGTCCTGTGGGCGATGGGGGAGCAGTCGCCGCTCGCCGTGCGCGGGCAGTCGATGCAGGACGTGATCTTCGGCGGCGGCCGCGGCCAGCAGGCACGGGCGTTCGCGGAGGTCGAGATCGTCATCGAGGCCGACGGCTCGGAGCTCGCGATGCCGGAGCTGTCGATCGTCCGGCGCCTGGATCGCGCGGGCGAGGGCGAGTACCGGCTCAACGGCGCGCGCTGCCGGCTGACGGACGTCATCGAGGCGCTGTCTGACACAGGCCTTGGCAAGGAGTCCCACTCGGTCGTGTCCCAGGGGCGCGTCGAGGCGATCGTCACCTCCAAGCCCCGCGACCGGCGGCTGCTGATCGAGGAGGCTGCCGGCCTGGGCAAGCACCGCAAGCGCCGCCGCCGCGCCCAGCTCAAGCTCGACCGCACGCAGCTCAACCTCGACCGTGCGCTCGACGTGGAGCGCGAGGCGCGTTCGCGGCTGCGGCCGCTCAAGCGCCAGGCCGAGGCCGCCGAGATGCACGAGCGCCTGGAGCGCCAGACGCTCGAGGCGGGCTGGACGCTCGCTCGCGACGCGGCGCGCGAGCTCGGCGGCGCGCAGGAGCGGGCCGAGCGCGAGGCGAGCGCCGAGCGCGAGCGGCGCGACGCGGCCGACCGCGAGCTGCAGGCCGTGGCGGCGCGGCGCGAAGAGGCCGAGCAGGCGCTGGGGCGCCGCTCGGAGCAGCGCGAGCAGCTCGCGAGCCGCGCCTACGCCGCGCGCTCGGCGGCCGAGCGCGTGGGATCCCGCGCCGAGCGGGCCCGCGAGCGCGCCGAGGACGTGCGCCGGCGCGCCGCCCGCGCCGCCCAGGAGCTCGCCGAGCTGCGCTCACAGGGCGGCGACGCGGCCGATCCGGAGCAGGGCGCTGCGCGGATCCCCGAGCTCGAGCGCGAGTTCGAGCGGCTCGAGCGCGATCGCGCGGCGGAGCTCGAGCGCGAGCTCGAGGAGCTGCGCGCTGCCGAAGCGACGGCGGCGGCGCAGCTCGAGCGCCGCGAAGCGGCCGTAGCCGAGCGCCGCGCGGCGTCGGTGGCGTCACGAGAGCGCTCGGAGGCGGCCCGGACCGCTGCCCGCGACGCCGACCGGGCAGTCGAGGCGGCGCGCCGCGAGGCCGCGCGCGTGGGAGCCGAGCTCGCCGCGGTGAACCAGTTCCTGCGCTCGCACGCGGGCGCGCCGGCGGGCGGCCGCGGCCTGGCCGACGCGCTCGAGGTCGAGCCCGGCTGCGAGCTGGCGCTGGCGGCGGCGCTCGACGGCCGCCTGGCCGCGGCGATCGCCGAGAGCCGCACCGAGGCCGCAGATCTGCTCGACCGCGCGGGCGACGACGGGGGAAGCGTGCTCGTGCGCGAGCCGGCCGCCCCGGGACCGCCCACACCGCCGCCCTCGCCGCTTCCCGCTTCGCCGGTGTCTCCCTCGTTCGCGGCCGCTCCCCCCGGCGCGCGCCGGCTGCTCGACCTCGTTCGCGGGCCTGCTGACGCTCTCGCCCTCGCGACGCCGCTGCTTCGCGACGCGTGGCTGGTCGAGGACCTGGGCTCGTTGCCCGCGGGCTTTGCGGGGATCGCCGTCACCCGCGGCGGGCGCGTCTGGTTCGGAGCCTGGCGCGAGCTCCGGCAGGTCCCCGCCGGGGGCGCCGACCGCGTGCTGTCGCGCCGCAACGAGCGGCGCGCGCTGGTGGAGGCGACAGAGCGCGCCGCCTCGGACGAGCATGCGGCGATCGCCGCGACGCGCACGGCCACGGCCGCGGTCGGCGAGGCCGAGGCGCAGCGCGACGAAGCGGAGCGCGCGCTGCGCGAGTCCCAGCGGGAGCGCGACGACGCCGCCGAGGCCCGCCGCCGGACGACGTGGCTGATCGAGCAGCGGCGCGCCGCTCCGGACGAGGGTCCGGGAGCGCTGCGTCGCGCGCAGGTGGCGTCGGAGCTGCAGGCGGAGCGCCGGCTCGCCGAGCGCCTTGACGCCGAGCGGGCCCAGCGCGCCCGCCGCCTCGAGCGCGCCGAGGCCGCACTGCTCCGCGACGAGGCGCTGGCTCCCGCGGCGGACCGCTTGGCCGAGGTGCTCGCCCGCACGCAGCAGGCGATCGCCGACCGCGTGGGTGGCTTCGAGGCCGAGCTGCGCGACGATCGCGAGGCGGGAGAGCGCCTGACGGCCGACCTGCGCTCGTGCGCTCAGCGCGAGGCGGAGCTTCAGACCCAGCTGCGCGGCTGCGCGGAGGCGGTGACGGCGGCCGAGGTCCGCGCCCAGCAGGCGCGCGACCACGCCGCGGGCGCGCGGCGCGAGCTGACCGAGCTTGCAGGGCGCCTCGAGCTCGACGCGAGCCCGGCCCACGAGCCGCTCGGAGAGGGCGAGCGCGAGGCGCTGGAGGATCGCGTGGCTCGGCTCAGGCGCAGGCGCGAGCAGCTCGGCCCGGTCAACCCGCTTGCCAAGACCGAGTACGCCGAGGCCGTCGCCCACGTCGAGGAGCTCGAGCACCAGCGCGAGGACCTCGAGACCGCGATCCGCGAGCTGCAGCGACTGATCGCCGAGACCGAGCGCCAGATCCGCGAGGCGTTCGAGCAGACTTTCACCGCCGCGGCGCGCGGCTTCGAGGAGCTCGTCGGGCACCTCTTCCCCGGCGGGCGCGGGCGCCTGCGGCTTGTCCGCGAAGACGCGGGGCCGCGTCCCGTGCTCGGCGGGCAGGAGCTGCCCGACTCGGAGGCGGAGCCCGCTCCGGACGAGGACCAGGCCGAGGCGGCGGCAGAAGCCGACGAGGTGCCCGAGGAGGATCTGCTCGGGGTCGAGATCGAGTTGACCCCGGCCGGCAAGTCGACGAAGCGCCTGAGCCTGCTCTCGGGCGGCGAGAAGTCGCTCACTGCGCTGGCCTTCCTGTTCGCGGTCTTCCTGGCCCGCCCGTGCCCGTTCTACATCCTCGACGAGGTCGAGGCGGCGCTGGACGACCTCAACATCGACCGCTTCCTGACGCTCCTGCGCCGTTACTCGGACCGCGCGCAGTTCATCGTGGTGACCCACCAGAAGCGCACCATGGAGGCCGCCGACACGCTCTACGGCGTGTCGATGGGCGACGACGGAGTCTCCAAGGTCATCAGCCGCAGGCTCCCGCCAGAGGCGACCGCCGCGGCCTAAACGGACCCTGCGGTCAGTTGACCGAACCTCTCGCGCGAAGTTTTCGTAATCTTTGTGGTGATGAGAGGGAGGAGAGCAGCTCCGCTGGCCGGCGCACTGCTGGCCGGGGCCATGTTGGTGCCGGCGATCGGCGCGGCGCAGGACGGTCCGGGCACGACTACGGCGGCCTCGACGACCACCAGCCAAGCTGCCGACAAGCCGGCCACGGCGCCCAACCAGTCGCCGAAGGCGCAGCTCTACGCCAAGAGCCCGGCCACCGCGGGCGAGCCCGTCAGCTTCGACGCCTCGTCCTCCAGCGATCCCGACGGAAAGCTCGTCCGCTACCAGTGGGACTTCGACGGCGACGGCACCTTCGAGTCCGACGGCAAGACGAGCCCGACGCTCGAGCACACCTACACCGAGCCAGGCACCTACGCGGTCGGCCTGCGCGTCACGGACGACCACGGCGCGACCGCGAAGGGCTCGATGTCGCTCGAGGTCGTCGCCGCGGCCCAGCCCGCGCCGGCCGGTGACGACACCGCGCCCAAGCCCAGCGACGACCAGTCGACCTCGGCGTCGAGCCCGAAGCCCTCGTCGAGCGGTGACGCCGGCGGTCAGGCGGGCTCGAGCGGCTCCTCGTCGAGCGAGGCAGGCACCCTGTCGGCGGGCTCCGTGGGGAGTTCGGCGAGCGCCGAAAGCGGCTCGGTCGCGAGCGACTCCGGCAGCGGCGAAAGCGGCTCGCTCGCGAGCGACTCCGCCACCACCGCCACCCCCGTCTTCGCCCGTCGTCAGGCCACCGCGCGCGCGGCGAGCACGACGTCGGTGACGATCAGCGACTTCAAGTTCTCGCCCGCCACGGTGACCGTCAACGTCGGCGACACCGTCCGCTGGACCAACGCGGGCCCCACCGGCCACTCCTCGACGTCGACCAGCGGCGTGTGGGACACCGGCGTCCTCTCCAAGGGCCAGGGCGGGTCGGCGACCTTCAACAAGGCGGGCACGTTCTCCTACATCTGCACGCCACATCCGTTCATGAAGGGCACCGTCGTCGTGCAGGGCTCCAGCTCGTCGAGCGGCAGCGGCAGCTCATCGGGCAGCGGCACAGGATCCTCCGGGACCTCGGACGCGACCGGGTCCACCGCCGCCACGGACTCGACCACCGGCAGCGGGAGCAGCGGCCTCGCCAGCACCGGCGCCAACGCCGTGCTGTTCGCCGAGGTCGGGCTGAGCCTGCTGCTCGCCGGCGGCCTGCTGCGCCTGGTCGCGCGCCCCCGCCGCTGATCGCCCCCCGCCGCTGATCGCAGTCCCGCCGCTATCGTGCCGCCGCCATGGCGCGCGACTGGCATGAGGTGTTCATCACCGCCAACGGCGACGAGCCCGCCGAGGCTCCCGGCGAGACGGAGGAGGCACCGCAGCGCACGGGGTTCTTCCGGCGCCTGCGCGAGAACATGGGCAAGACGCGCCAGGCGCTCCAGGCCGAGGTCCAGGCCACGCTGTTCCTCGAGCTCAACGATGAGACCTGGGAGCGCCTGGAGGAGGCGCTGATCGGCGCCGACGTCGGCGCCCGGACGACCGCCCAGGTGGTCGAGAAGCTCGAGTTCGAGGCCGAGTCGGGCGACCTGTCGGGTGGCGAGGCGCTCACCGGCCGCCTCGTCGAGCTGCTCGCCGACGTCGCGCGCACTGGGGAGGACCGCATCGACCTCCGTTCGCGCCCGACCGTGATCCTGGTCGTGGGCGTCAACGGGACGGGGAAGACCACGACGATCGGCAAGATCGCCTGGCACCTGCGCCACGAGCTGGGCCGCAGCGTGGTGATCGCGGCGGCCGACACCTTCCGCGCGGCGGCGGTCGAGCAGCTCGAAGCGTGGGCCCAGCGCGCCGAGGCGGGCTTCGTCAGCGGCGCGGAGGGCAGCGATCCGGGCGCGGTGGCCTACGACGCGATCGCGCGTGCGCGCGAATGGGGCTCCGACGTGGTGATCGTCGACACCGCCGGGCGCCTGCACACCCAGCACAACCTGATGGAGGAGCTGGCCAAGGTCCGGCGCGTGATCGCCAAGCAGCTCCCGGACTCCCCGCACGAGACGCTGCTGACCATCGACGCCACCACGGGCCAGAACGGCGTGCGCCAGGCCAAGCTCTTCTCGGAGGCGGTGGACGTCTCGGGCATCGTGCTGACCAAGCTCGACGGTACGGCGAAGGGCGGGATCGCGCTGGCCATCGCGACCGAGCTGGGGATCCCGGTGAAGCTGATCGGCATCGGCGAGACGCTGGACGACCTGCGGCCGTTCGACCCCGACGACTTCGCCCGCGCGCTGGTCGCGCCGTAGCGGGCCGGCGCAACCGCTGACATAACATCCGCAGCGTGCCCGGGTGGGTCCTCTGGCTGATCGCGGCGTGTGCCCTCGGCGTGGGCGAGATGCTCACGCTGGGCTTCTTCCTGGCGCCGTTCGCCGCCGGTGCGCTGCTGGCCTCGATCACGGCGCTCATCGGGGCCGGGGGAGCGGTCCAGTTCGTCGTCTTCCTGGTCGCATCCGTCCTCGCGCTGCTCGTCGTGCGGCCGATCGCACGCTCGCACCGGCGGCTCCCGCCGCAGCTGCGGACGGGGACCCGCGCGCTGATCGGCAAGCGCGCGATCGTGCTCGAGCGCATCGCCAACGAGGAGGGCGTCGGGTGCGTGAAGATCGAGGGAGAGGTTTGGACCGCCCGGGCCTATGACGACGACGACGTCTACGACGTGGGCCAGCGCGTCGAGGTAATCGAGATCAGGGGCGCCACGGCGCTAGTCACCGAGTAAGGAGCTTGAATCCATGGCCGGCTTGATTGCGCTGATCGTGCTCGCGGTGTTCGTGCTGTTCGTCGCCGCGCGTACCATCAGGATCATCCCCCAGGCGCGCGCGGGGATCATCGAGCGCCTGGGTCGCTACCAGCGAACGCTGGACCCGGGGCTGGCCATCGTCGTCCCGTTCATCGACCGTCTCAAGCCGCTGATCGACCTGCGCGAGCAGGTCGTCTCCTTCGCCCCGCAGCCGGTCATCACCGAGGACAACCTCGTGGTGGCGATCGACTCCGTCCTCTACTTCACGGTGACCGACGCCAAGGCCGTGACGTATGAGGTCGCGAGCCCGCTGCAGGCCATCGAGCAGCTGACGATCACGACGCTGCGCAACGTGATCGGCGGCATGACGCTCGAGCAGACCCTGACCAGCCGGGACCAGATCAACGCGCAACTGCGCGTCGTGCTCGACGAGGCGACCGGCAAGTGGGGCATTCGCATCAATCGTGTCGAGCTCAAGTCGGTGGACCCTCCGCCGACGATCCAGGAGGCGATGGAGAAGCAGATGCGCGCCGAGCGCGACCGGCGTGCCGCGATCCTCAACGCCGAAGGCGTCAAGCAGTCCCAGATCCTGACCGCCGAGGGCGAGAAGCAGTCCGCGGTGCTCAAGGCGGAGGGGGCCAAGACATCGGCGATCCTGCGCTCGGAGGGCGAGGCCAAGGCGATCGACACCGTGTTCAACGCGATCCACGCCGGGCGCCCCGACCGCGAGCTGCTCAGCTACCAGTACCTGCAGATGCTGCCCCAGCTCGCGCAGGGCCCGGCCAACAAGATCTTCGTGATCCCGAGCGAGTTCTCGCAGGCGCTCGGCAACCTCGGCCAGCTCGTCTCCTCCCGCGGCGGCGCCGAGGACGACGGCTCCCCGCCGCCCGCGCCGTCCGCGGCGGTCGAGCAGGCCGGAAAGGACGCGGCCGCCGAGGCTGAAGCCGCCGCTCAGGCGGCCCGCGAGGCCCAGGCCGCGGCCGAGAGCGCGCACACGACGGGACTGGGGGGCCGGCCGCCGGCGCCCCCGCCCGCGCCCGAGCCGCCCCCCGGCGGGTAGTCAGCCGGGCGGACGGCGTGCCCAGGCCGCGGCCGGCTGGCAGCCGATGAGCGTGTTGGTCCCGGGGCCGCCGTCGCAGGCGTTGGTCCCGAGCCCGCCGACGAGGACGTCGTCGTCGTCGTGGCCCGCGGCCGGCCGGGTTACTTGTTGATCGCGTCCATCGCGCGCCGCAGCTGCTCGTAGGTGAGCGCGCCGGGCTCGACCTCGTTGGCCCGGTAGCTGAAGCCCGCGGCGGTCTGGAACTTGAAGACGCGCTTCCCGGTGGGGCTGTAGACGCCGATCGTGCTGGTGCCGCCCCAGTCGATCAGCCAGTACCTGTTCGGCAGCAGGCGGGCCGAGCCGCAGCAGATCGAGTTCGTGATCTCAGGATCAGAGATCGACTGGATCAGCTTGGCGGTCCGCTTCTTGAGGTCGAGCCGGTAGCGGACCATCCGCGGCGGGACCCCCTTGGTGGAGTTGTTGTCGAACAGCGAGATCGTCCCGTCCGGCAGCAGCCTCGCGTCGTGCTGGCCGGAGAAGGGGTAGGAGCCCTGCGGGTCGTTGAGGACCTTCAGGCTCTTCGAGGTCTGCGCGCCGCCGAGCTTCCAGGCGATGTTGCCCGTCTTGCGGCTGATCGCGAAGATGCCGTCGAGGTGCCGGAACGAGACGATGTAGTACTTGCCCGCCGGGTCGATCGAGTTCCAGTGCGAGACGTCGTACGGCTGGCCGCCGCCGAGGATGAACGTCGACCACCACTTCGTGCCGGTCTGATCGAGCCCGAGGTGGTCGCCGGAGTTCCACTTCCACACGACCTTCCCGCTCGGCTTGAGCTCCTGGAGCTGGACGTTGACGACGGTCGCGTTCGCGGCGCCGCCGAAGGGGCTGGCGTCCAATCCGCTGCTCTTGTACTGGCCCGCGAGCAGGAAGTTCTTGTTGGGCAGCTGCAGGAACTCGTGGATGTCGGTGGCGGTGCCGTTACCCGCCTTCACGGTGCGCACGTACTTGTTCTTGAGCGTGCGGATCTGGTAGTCGCCGAACTGCTGGACCGGGTTGGGGACGGCCGCCCAAGCGAGCCTGCCGTCGGGCAGCAGCTCCGCGTTGTCGGGGTTCCCCGTCGCCTTCACCCACCACACCGGCGCGCCGTTGCGGTCGATGATCGCGGCGTAGCCGCCGGTTGTCTGCATGATGAAGAACCGCGGCCCGCGCGGCTTGACCACGTCGAGGACGTAGTTGGGGAAGTCGTCCGGCAGGCAGCGCACGTAGAAGCGCCGCGACTTGCCGCCGCTCGAACGCCGGAACGCGACCGTGAAGGACTTCCCGGCCGAGAGGGGACGGGAGCTGCTGAAGCTGGCGGACCGGTATCCCGAAGAGCCGACCTTGCCCTGCCAGCCGCTCGAGAGCTTGACGTTGACGGCCACGGGGTTGCCCGCGCAGCGCACGACGTAGTCGGAGGCGCCCCACGAGAAGCCGGGAGAAAGCGCGGGCGAAGTCGAGAAGCTCGGCTTCGCGGCCGCCTCCGTCGCGCCGGCGCTCAGCGCCAGCGCGACGAGCGCCAGAGCCGTGATCGTCACCCGGCGCCCGCGATGCGATGCACCCGTCCTCAGCATGCAAATCCTCCTGATTTCGTCCATGGGCCCGGCTGCGATCGCGCGACGATATAGGAAGCGGCGCTGCCCCCGCGCCAGGAGGCGGCGCCCCTGGGAGCCCGCAGTAGCCTGTCCTGAACCGTGTTCGACTCGCTGGCAGAGAAGCTCCAGGACGCCCTGGGCGACGTCCGCTCGCGCGGCTCGCTGACCGAGGAGGACGTCAACAAGGCGATGCGCGAGATCCGGCTCGCGCTGCTCGAGGCCGACGTCAACCTCAAGGTCGTCCGCCAGTTCACGAACGCGGTCAAGGACCGGGCGGTGGGCGACGAGGTGATCGGCCAGCTCAACCCCGGCCAGCAGGTCGTCAAGATCGTCAACGAGGAGCTGACCACGCTCATGGGTGGCGCCGGGCGTGACCTCGCCTTCTCGCCGCGCCCGCCGACCGTGATCCTGATGGCCGGGCTGCAAGGCTCCGGTAAGACGACCGCGACGGCCAAGCTCGCCCGCCACCTGCGCGATCAGCACGGCTCGTCGGTGGCGGTCGCCGCGTGCGACGTCTACCGCCCCGCGGCCGTCGACCAGTTGGTCAAGGTCGGCCACCAGGCCGGCGCCGAGGTCTACGAGCAGGGCACCGACGCCGACCCGGTGGCGATCGCGCGCTGGGCGCGCGACCGGGCGGCGGAGGAGGGCAAGGACGCGCTGATCGTCGACACGTCGGGGCGCCTGCACGTCGACCGCGAGCTCATGAACGAGCTGGCCGAGATCCGGAAGGCGATCAAGCCGCACACGATCCTGCTGGCCGTCGACGCGATGACCGGCCAGGACGCGGTCAACGTCGCGCAGGAGTTCAGCGCGGTGGTCGACTTCGACGGCGTGGTCCTGACCAAGCTCGACGGCGACGCCCGCGGGGGCGCCGCGCTTTCGGTCAAGGCGGTCACGGGCAAGCCGATCCTGTACGCGTCGACGGGCGAGAAGCTCGACCAGTTCGAGCGCTTCCACCCCGACCGCATGGCCCAGCGCATCCTCGGCATGGGCGACGTGCTGTCGTTCATCGAGCGCGCCGAGCAGCAGGTCGACCAGGACCAGGCGGCCGAGCTCGAGCGCAAGCTGCGCAAGGAGCAGTTCACGTTCGAGGACTTCCTCGACCAGATGAAGCAGGTGCGGCGCATGGGGCCGCTGCAGAACCTGCTCGGAATGCTGCCGGGGCTGTCGGGACACCAGCTCTCCCAGCTCAAGGTCGACGAGCGCGAGCTCGACCGCATCGAGGCGATCGTGCTGTCCATGACCGCCGAGGAGCGGCGGCGGCCGGAGCTGATCAAGGGCTCGCGGCGGCTCAGGATCGCGAAGGGCTCGGGGACGAGCGTCCAGCAGGTCAACCAGCTCGTCAAGCAGTTCGGCCAGATGCGCAAGATGATGAAGGGGCTCACGCAGGGGCGGATGCCCGACCTGGGCGCGCTCATGCGCGGGGGGCGGTAGGCGGGCCGCCCGCTCCGCCGGTCCGGCCCACCGCGCCGCCGCCCCGCGGCCGCTACCCTCTCTCGCCGCCATGTCAGTGCGAATGAGGCTCACCCGCGTCGGCGGGCGCAAGGACCCGATCTGGCGCGTGGTCATCGCCGACCAGCGTTCCCCGCGCGACGGCCGCGTCATCGAGACGATCGGCCGCTACAACGCGCAGACCAACCCCTCGACGATCGTGGTCGACGAGGAGCGCGCGCGGCTGTGGCTCTCCCGGGGCGCGCAGCCGACCGACACCGTGCGCAAGCTCCTGCGCACCCAGGGGATCGACCCCTCGGGCCGCCCCTCCTAGCGGGCCGTGGACGACCTCGCCGACCTGCTCGGCTTCCTCGCCCGATCGCTGGTGAGCGACCCGGACGCGGTCGAGGTCGAGCGCTTCGAGGAGGACGACGGCACGGTGATCCTCGAGCTCACGGTGGCCGATGACGACTACGGCAAGGTCATCGGCCGAGGCGGGCGCACGGCCGGCGCGCTGCGAACGGTCGTGAAGGCCGCCGGCGCGCGCGCCGACCGCCGGGTGCTCGTCGACATCGTGGATTAGAGCTGCCGATGCCGCGCGAGCTCGTGGCCGGGGTGGTGGGGCGCCCGCACGGGCTGGACGGCAGCTTCCACGTCCGCGACGGTCGTGCGTCCCTGCTGACCGTCGGCGCCCGTGTCGTCGTGGCCGGGCGGGAGGCCCTGATCGAGCGGCGAGCCGGGACCGACGAGCGGCCGATCGTCCGTCTGGAGGGGTGCGCGGACCGCGAGGGCGCCGAGCGCTTGCGCGGCGAGCGCCTGGTCGTTCCCGGCGCCCAGCCGCCCGCACTGGAGGAGGAGGAGTGGTACGCCGAGGAGCTCGAGGGCTGCCGGGTGGTCGACGGCGAGCGGGAGGTGGGGGAGGTCCGCCGGCTTCTGGCGCTGCCCTCGTGCGAGGTGCTCGAGGTCGTCCGGCCCGGCGAGTGGAGAGCTGCTCGTGCCGCTGATCCGCGACGCGGTGCGCGCGGTCGACGTGGGCGCGCGCCGCATCGACGTCGATCTGGCGTTTCTGGGCGAAGAGCAGGCGCCCACTCCCGCCCGGATCCTCCCCCGCGACTGCCGCCCGCGCCCTGATGCAGATCGACGTCTTCACGCTGTTCCCGCAGTGGTTCGAGTGGTTCCGCACCCAGCGCCACGTCGCCAACGCGCTTGCGCTCGGACACGAGCTCGAGTGCGTGTCCTATCGCGACCACACGCCACTCTCGGCCGGCCAGGTCGACGACGCGCCGTTCGGCGGCGGGGCGGGGATGGTCCTGCGCGTCGACGTCGTCGACGCCGCGCTGCGCGCCCGCTACGGGCGCGATCCGGTCGAGCTGCGCGGCGATCGGCGTGTCATCGCACTGACCCCCGGTGGCCGCCTGCTCGACGACGCGCTGCTGTGCGAGCTCGCGGCCGAGCCCGCACTCACGCTCCTGTGCGGGCGTTACGAGGGCTTCGACGAGCGCGTCGTCGAGCATCTGTGCTCCGACGCGATCTCGATCGGGCGGTACGTGCTCTCGGGAGGCGAGCTGGCGGCGATGGTGGTCTGCGACGGAGTGCTGCGCAAGCTGCCGGGCACGCTGGGCGACGAGGCATCGGCGGTGGAGGAGTCGTTCAGCCCCGCTCTGGAGGGGCGGCCCGAGTACCCGCACTACACGCGGCCGGCGGAGTACCGCGGCTGGCGCGTGCCCGACGTGCTGCTCTCGGGCCACCACGAGCGGATCCGATCCTGGCGCCTGGAGCAGGCGCGCCGCAGGGGGAAGCCGGAGGGCTGAGAGGCGGCGGACGGGTCGCCGCAACGGCCATGGCGCGCGGCGGCCGTCCGCTACCATGCGCCTCCGCGCATCGCCCCGTCCGGCTGCGCCCCTCCTCGTGATGAGCAGCGTCATCGACACCCTCGAGCGCGCCCAGCTGCGCCGTGTCCCCAGCTTCCAGGCGGGCGACCGCCTGCGCGTGCATTTCCAGGTCGTCGAGGGCAATCGGCGCCGCACGCAGGTCTTCGAGGGAGTGGTCATCAAGCGCCAGGGCCACGGCGTGCGCGAGACCTTCACCGTGCGCAAGCAGTCGTTCGGGGTCGGGGTCGAGCGGACGTTCCCGGTGCACTCCCCGAAGATCGAGCGCATCGAGATCGCCGCGCGGGGCGACGTGCGCCGGGCCAAGCTCTACTACCTGCGCGGACGCGTGGGCAAGCGCGCGCGGGTGCGCGAGCGGCGCTCGCTGGGGCCGGAGGAGACGATCGAGCCAGGGCTGCTGCACGAGGCGGTGGCCGGCGGCGTCGACGCGGAGGGCGAGACGGTGGCCGAGGCAGAGTCCGCGCTCTCGCCCGACGCCGATCACGGCGAGGCCGCGGCGACGGAGGAGGGGCAGGCCGAGGCCGGCGAGGCCCCGGCCGAGGTGGCGGAGGAGCCCGCGGGCGACGGCGAAGCGGCCGACGCGAGCCCGAGCTCGTCCTAGCTCGTGGCGGCGACCAAGCGCAAGAGGTCCACCGGCGGTTCGCTCGTCGAGCTGGTCGTGATCGTGGCCGTGGCCCTGGGGCTCGCGCTGTTCATCCAGGCCTTCCTGGTCAAGCCCTACCGGATTCCGAGCGAGTCGATGGAGCCGACGCTCGACGTCGGCCAGCGCGTGCTCGTCGACCGGATCGGAAACCGCTTCGGCGACCCCAGCGTCGGCGACATCGTCGTCTTCCACCCGCCGCAGGGGTCGGAGACCAACCAGTGCGGCGCTCCCACGGCGCGCGGCCAGGCCTGCTCGCGCCCCACGCCCAAGCGCTCGAACGTGAACTTCATCAAGCGCGTCGTCGCCGGGCCGGGCGACACGATCGCGATCCGCGACGGCCGCGTGGTCCGCAACGGCAAGTTGCAAAAAGAGCGCTATATCCGGCCTTGCAGCGGTGGAGAGGCGTGTGATTTCCCCGTTCCGATCAAGGTTCCACCCGGGGATTGGTTCATGATGGGCGACAACCGTGGGTCCTCCGACGACAGCCGCTTCTGGGGCCCCGTCCCGCGCGGTTGGATCATCGGCGGGGCCTTCGCCACCTACTGGCCTCCGGGACGCGTCGGCCTCCTCTGACACGGCTCCGGCGGGCCTGCGCGAGGCGCCGGACGCGGGGGTGCCCGAGGCGCCGGACGCGGGCCTCGGCGACGCATCCGGCTCCGCTCCTGAGAATGGCCGGCACGCGGCCGCTAGGCGGCGCCAGCAGGCGCGGCGGACGGGGGCGAAGCTCCTGCGCTTCGACCGCGAGCTGGGCGCGCGCTGGGTCGCGGGCGCCGACGAGGCCGGCCGCGGCTGCCTGGCCGGCCCGCTCGTGGCCGCCGCCGTGCTCTTCGACCACGAACGCCTGACGCTGGGCCAGCGTCGCGCGCTCTCGGCGCTCAACGATTCCAAGCAGCAGACGCTCGCCGCGCGCGAGGAGCTCTACCCGGTGATCCTGCGCACGGCGAGCAAGGTCTCCGTCGTCTCGCGCTGCGTGCGTCGCATAGACAGCCACGGCCTGCACCGGACCAACCTCGCCGCCCTGCGCGACGCCCTGCTGCGCGTGGCGCAGCCCGGCTGCGTGTGCCTGTCGGACGGATTCCCGGTGCCCGCGATGGGCTACGACCAGCGCGCGGTGATCGACGGCGACGCCCGCAGCGCGGCGATCGCAGCCGCGTCCATCGTGGCCAAGGTCACCCGCGACCGCTACATGCAGCGCGCCGACCGCATCCACCCGGGCTGGGAGTTCGCGACCCACGTCGGCTACGCGACGCCCGAGCACCGCTCGGCGATCATGTCCCGCGGCGTCTCACCGATCCACCGCCTCTCCTTCCAGTCGATCGCGTACCAGCAGCTCGAGCTCTGACTCGCCAGTCCCTCACTCGGCTGAGCCCCTCGGCCGAGCCGCCTTACGCCTCATCCTCCGGCCGCCTCCCTCGCGTCGACTCCCAGCCGGCGTGGCCCCTCCGGTCGGCCAATGCGGTCGGCCCCTCCGGCCGCCCCCTGCCGCCACCCCTCAGAACGCGCCCTCCAGGTGATCCAGGGCAAGCAGGTGGCCGGCGGGGTCGAAGGTGACCCCGATCGCGTCGAAGCGGAGCTCGGCCGCGTAGGGACGTCCCGCCATGCGGGCGAGCCACGAGGCGCCCATGCGCCGGACCTGTGCCTGCTTCCCCCGGTTCAGCGCGTCCCACGGGACCGCGGCGCGCGTCGCCCGTCGGGTCTTGACCTCGCAGAACACCAGCGTCCTGCCGTCGAAGGCCACCAGGTCGAGCTCGCCGTGCCGGCTGCGGTAGTTGCGATCCAGGATCCCGAACCCCAGGCGCTCGAGGTGCTCGCCGGCGAGCCGCTCGCCGAGGCGACCGAGGTGGTGGCGCGGATCGGCCATCGCGGCGACGGTAAGGCCGCTCCCGGGCCCGACCCGCCGCCGCCGCAGACTTCTCACAGTCTCGCGACCCCCTCGTGACGATTGCGTGCTGAGGCGTGCGGGGTGGCGACGTAGCGTGCCGCCCATGCTCACCCACGTCGCCACCTTCGCGATCTACGGGCTCGAGCCGCGGCGCGTGTGGGTCGAGGTCGACATCCGCGCGGGCCTGCCGACGTTCACGGTCGTCGGCCTGGCCGACAAGGCGGTCCGCGAGGCGCGCGAGCGGGTGCGTGCGGCGCTTCTGAACTCGGGCTTCGAGTTCCCCGGAAGGCGCATCACCGCCAACCTCGCGCCCGCCTACCTGCGCAAGGCGGGGCCGGGATACGACCTGGCGCTGGCCGTCGGGATCCTCGCCGCCAGCGGCCAGCTCGATCCCGAGCCGCTCACCCGCTTCGCGGTCTTCGGCGAGCTCGGGCTCGGCGGCGAGCTGCGTCCGTGCCGGGGTGTGCTGGCCGTCGCCGAGGGAGCCAGGCGCAGCGGCCCGCCGGGGCTGCTCGTCCCGCGTAGCCAGGCCGCCGAGGCCGCGCTGGTCGAGGGCGTGGCGATCGCCGGGGTAGAGACGCTGCGCGAAGCGGTCGACGTGCTCGGCGGCGAACGCGAGCCGCCACCGCCCCCGCCCACTGCCGATGCGGCCGCGGACGATGACGTTCCTCCAGCCGACCTCGCCGACGTGCGCGGCCACGCGATTCCGCGCTGGGCGCTCGAGATCGCGGCTGCCGGCGGTCACAACCTCCTGCTGCAGGGCCCGCCCGGCACCGGCAAGACGATGCTGGCCCGCCGCCTGCCGGGCATCCTGCCGCCGCTCACGGCCCCGGAGGCGATCGACGTCAAGCGGATACGGAGCATCGCCGGCCTGCACCACGGCGGCGGGCTCGTCGGCGAGCGTCCCTTCCGGGCGCCGCACCACACGATCTCCTCGGCCGGCCTCGTCGGCGGCGGTCCGCTGCCGATGCCCGGGGAGGCGACCCTTGCGCACCTGGGCGTGCTGTTCCTCGACGAGCTCTCCGAGTTCCCGCGGCCAAGCCTCGAGGCCCTGCGACAGCCGCTCGAGGACGGCTACGTGACCGTGGTCCGCAGCCAGCACGTGTGCGTCTTCCCGACCCGGGTGATGCTCGTCGCCTCCACCAACCCGTGCCCGTGCGGCTTCGCGGGCGCCGGCGACGGGCGATGCCGCTGCAGCGAGGCCGAGCTCGCACGCCATCGCCGCCGTCTGAGCGGGCCGCTGCTGGATCGCATCGATCTGCTCGTCGACGTCCAGCGCCCCACCGCCTCGGAGCTCGCCGGGCCGGGGTCGGAGAGCTCGAGGACGGTGCGAGAGCGGGTCGTCGCAGCGCGTGCGCGTCAGCGCGATCGGCTCCCGCGCGGGAGGGTCGCCTGCAACGGACAGCTGGACGCGGCGCAGGTCCGCCAGACGATCGATGCCGAGCTCGTCGCCCGTCGCACGCTGCTCGACGCCTACGACCGAGGTCGCCTCAGCGCCCGCGGCCACCATCGCGTGATGCGCGTCGCGAGGACGATCGCCGACCTCGAGGACTCCCGGACCGTCGCGCGCCACCACGTCCTCACCGCGCTGAGCCTGCGCGGCGATGATTCCGCGGAAGCGCTCGCGGCGTGATCGCAACAGGTGGTGAGCGGGCGGTGCGCGGTGGGGAGGGGGCCGCGGGTGGCGGCGGAATGGCCGCGGGCGGTGGCGAGCGGGCTACGGATGGCCGCGAGCCCGCCGCGAGCGGCGAGCTGGCGTGCGACGCCTGCCTCCGGCGCACCCACCTGCTCACGCTGCTGTCGCCGTTCATCGACCAGGTTCGCGACCGCTACGGGCGGCCCGACGAGCTGCTCGCACTGGGAGACGAGGAGCTCCTCGCCGGGCTCGCCGGTTCGCGCCGGCCCGAGATCGAGCGGGCTCTCGAGCGCTTTCGACCCGGGCGGATGCGGGAGGCGGTCGTCACGTCCGGCCAGTTGGCCCGTTGCCTTCACGACGCCGACTACCCCGAGCGTCTGCGGCATCTCGCGGGTCCCCCGGCAGTCCTCTTCTCGATCGGCCCCAGCGGCGAGATGGGTGGCGGCCCCGCCGCGGCGGTCGTCGGTGCGCGGCGCGCATCGGAGTACGGCGTGGAGGTCGCGCGCACGCTCGGTCGCGGGCTGTCCGCCGCGGGCGTGACGGTGGTCAGCGGCATGGCGATGGGCGTCGACGCCGCCGCGCACGAGGGGGCGCTCGCCGGCGGGGGCGCGACCGTCGCCGTGCTCGGGTGCGGGGCGGACGTCGCCTACCCGGCCAGCCGGCGGCGCCTGCACGCGCGGCTGCGGCGCGAGGCGGCGGTCGTCTCCGAGCTCCCGCCCGGCTTCACCGCGAGGCGCTGGTGCTTTCCGGTGCGCAACCGCATCATCGCGGCGCTGGCCGAGGTCGTCGTCGTGGTCGAGGGCGGCGAGCGCTCGGGGTCGCTCATCACGGCGCGGCTGGCCCGCGAGCTCGCGCGCGAGGTGGGCGCCGTTCCGGGGCGCGTCACCTCGCCGGCGTCCGCAGGCCCCAACGCGCTGCTCTTCGACGGCGCCCACCCGGTCCGTGGAGCGCAGGACGTCCTCGACCTCCTGTTCGGCGCGGGCGTCCGAGCCGCCCCGCCGGCACGCGAGCCGGGAGCCCTCGAACCCGATCTTCGCGCCGTCTACGCGGCCCTCGCGCGCGGAGAGGACACGCTTCACGCCCTCACCCGCGCCGGCCACGACCTGACCGAGGCGACGGCGGCACTGGCCGAGCTCGAACTGCGCGGGTTCGTGTCGAGGGGAGCCGGCGGCGTCTACGTGGTCACGCCGTGAAGGCCCCGGACTGCGCGCAACTACCCTCGACCGCATGGCCGTGCCTCGCGTCCTGACCATCGCCGGCTCCGATTCCGGTGGCGGCGCGGGCATCCAGGCCGATCTGAAGGCGATCGCCGCCTGCGGCGGGCATGGCATGACCGCGATCACGGCGCTCACCGCGCAGAGCACCGTGGGGGTCACGGCGGTCCACGCCGTGCCTCCCGAGATGATCGTCGAGCAGGTGCGGGCGGTTGTGGAAGACATCGGCGTCGACGCCGTCAAGACCGGGATGCTCGGCGACGCCGCGACCGTCGACGCGGTCGACCGCGCGCTCGACCTCCTTGCTCCCGGAACGCCGCTCGTCGTCGATCCGGTGATGGTGGCGGAGTCCGGCGCGCCCCTGCTCGCGCCCGAAGCCCGCGGAGCGCTCGTCGAGCGCCTGCTCCCGCGCGCGGCCGTCGTCACCCCCAACCTCCCCGAGGCCGCCGCCCTGCTCGGAGGGGACGGCTCGGCGCTGACCGACCCGGAGGAGCTCGCCCGCCGCGTGCACGCGCTCGGGCCACGCGCCGTGGTCGTCACCGGCGGGCACCGCGACGAGGCCTCGGACACCTTCTTCGACGGCGAGCGACTCGTCGCGATCCCCGGGCCGCGGCACCTGGACGGAGCGGCGCACGGCTCGGGCTGCACGCACGCCTCGGCGCTGGCCACGCTGCTCGCGCACGGCCTGGACCCGGTCGAGGCCGCCCGCCGAGCGCGCGCCCTGGCCGGCGAGGCCGTCCGCAACGGCCTGCGCGAGCTGGGAAGCGGGGCCGGGCCGGTCGACGCCCTCGATGTCCGCTCGAGGGTTCCCGGCTAGGGAAGCTGCGAGGACGCCGGGCTGGCGAAGCCGCGTACCTCCGGCCGCCCGCCGCGAGAAAACGGCGCGAGGGGCCGGGCGGGGCGTGAAAGCGGGCCTGCGTGCCATAATCGCGCACGTGAGGTTCTTGCGGATGAAGCCAGGGCACGGTGAGGTGCTCCTGGCCGAAGGCGACGTCGAGGTCGCCGAAGATGAGCGCGAGCTGATCGAGGAGTTCCGCCGTCAGCTCGACCAGGGGATGTGGGCTGCGGTGCCCACGAGCGACGGGTCGGGCCGCCGCGAGGCGCAGATCGCCAAGCGCTTCACTGACGTCCCGCGCGACGCGGACCGTGTGATCTTCTTCCCCCGGGCGGCCGGGGGACAGGACTCCTAGCCGGCACTCGTGGTCCTCGCCCTCGGCGCCACCGCGATAGTCGTCGTGGCGCTGCTGTGGGAGATCCTCGTCCCCCGCCTGGAGGAGCAGCTGGCGCGCCGGCGCGCCCGCCGCGCGAGGGTCCCGTCCGTCGCCGGCTACGACCCCGGTCGTGAGCGCCGCGCCGAGCAACGCGCGCGCGACCTGCTGCGCTCGTGCGTCAACGCGGAGGAGTGGGGGATGTACCGCGACCTCGGTTTCATCCGCGTCTGGGGCTCGCAGGCGAGGCTGCCCGACGGCGACGCCGTCGGCGACCCTCCGCCGCGGTCGGAGGACGGCGCGCCGTACGCCTACCTCGTCTATCCCCACAAGCCGATCGTCGCCTACCTGCCCCAGACCGGCAGGCTGCTGAGCGAGTACTGCGTCGAGTTCCCGGACGAGACGCGTCCCTACGGAAGCTCGCTGCTCCCCGACTCCGACGACGTGCTGGCCAAGTGGATGGCGCTCACCGGCGACGAGCGTCGCCTGATCGGCTCGGCGAACATGCACCTCCCGGGCCGCCAGGTCGATCCCAAGCGGGTACGCCGCGACCTCTGGCGGCTGCGCCAGTGGGAGCGCGAGCGCCAGCGCCGTGAGAGCCGGCGCGGCGCCGAGGGCGGTACCGTTCCCGCCCCGTGAGCGTCGGGACCGGCTTCGACCTCAAGCACCGCAGCCGGGCCCTCACCGAGGGTCCCGAGCGGGCGGCGGCGCGCGCGTATCTGTACGGGATCGGCTTCGACGAGGAGGCGCTGAGCAAGCCGATCGTCGGCGTCGCCTCGACCTGGATCGAGACGATGCCGTGCAACTTCCACCTGCGCGCGCTCGCCGCGCAGGTGAAGGAGGGCATCCGCGAAGCCGGCGGCACGCCGATGGAGCTCAACACGATCGCGATCTCAGACGGGATCACGATGGGGACCAGTGGCATGAAGACGAGCCTGGTCTCGCGCGAGGTGATCGCCGACTCGATCGAGCTCGTCGCCCGCGGCCACCTGTTCGACGCGGTCATCGCTCTGAGCGGCTGCGACAAGACGATCCCCGGCACCGTGATGGCGCTCGCGCGCCTCGACGTGCCCGGGCTGATGCTCTACGGCGGCTCGATCGCCCCCGGTCGCTTCGAGGGCCGCGACGTGACGATCCAGGACGTGTTCGAGGCCGTCGGCGCGCACGCGGCCGGGAAGCTCAGCGACGAGCAGCTCGCCGCGCTCGAGCACGCGGCCTCGCCCGGCGCCGGCGCGTGCGGAGGCCAGTACACCGCCAACACGATGGCGATGGCGTTCGAGGTGCTCGGCATCTCGCCGGCAGGCAGCGCGATGGTCCCGGCGATGAACGGGAGCAAGGCCGAGGTGGCGCGCGACGCCGGCCGCCTCGTGCTCGACGTCCTGCGGCGCGGGCTGCGTCCGCACGAGGTGATCACGCGCGAGGGGCTCGAGAACGCGATCGCCGCGATCGCGATGAGCGGCGGCTCCACGAACGGGGTGCTGCACCTGCTCGCCGTGGCGCGCGAGGCCGGCGTGCCGCTCGACATCGACGATTTCGACGCCATCAGCCGCCGCACCCCGTTGCTGTGCGACCTCAAGCCCGGCGGAACCTACGTCGCCACCGACCTCTACGAGGCGGGCGGAGTGCCCGTGGTGCTCGAGCGCCTGCGCGAAGCGGGGCTGCTCCACGAGGACGCCCTCACCGTTAGCGGGCGCACGGTGGGCGAGCACGCCGCCGAGGCGCGCGAGGCCCCCGGCCAGCGGGTCGTGCGGCCGCTCAGCGAGCCGCTGAGCTCCGAAGGCGGGCTCGCGATCCTGCGCGGCAACCTCGCCCCCGACGGCTGCGTCGTGAAGCTCGCGGGCTACGAGCGCCGGCGCCAGAGCGGTCCCGCGCGCGTGTTCGAGTCCGAGGAGGAGGCGATGACGGCGGTCACGGGCCGCGCGATCCAGCCCGGCGACGTGATCGTGATCCGCAACGAGGGGCCCGCCGGCGGCCCCGGGATGCGCGAGATGCTGGCCGTGACCGCGGCGCTGGTGGGCGAGGGCCTCGGCGACAAGGTGGCGTTGCTGACCGACGGGCGCTTCAGCGGCGCGACCAAGGGCCTGATGGCCGGCCACGTGGCGCCCGAGGCCTCGCGCGGCGGGCCGATCGCCGCGGTGCGCGAAGGCGATGAGATCACGCTCGACGTCGAGGGCCGGCGTCTGGACGTGGCGCTCTCGGATGCCGAGATCGCCGAGCGGGTCGCGGCCTACGAGCCCCCGCCGCCGGAGTTCGAGACCGGCGTGCTCGCCAAGTACGCGCGCCTGGTGTCGAGCGCTTCCGAGGGCGCCGTCACCGGCTGACCGGACCCCTCGACGGGATGCGTATCGCCGTCGACATCGACTCCACGCTGCACCACTACTGGGACGTACTCGCCGCTGTGGCGCGGCGCCGCTTCGGCGTCGAGCTTCCCTACGAGGAACAGGCCACATGGGGGATCACGGCGCTGGCTGCGGCCGACCTCCACGCGTGCGTGAGCGAGACCCATCGCCCCGAGCACGTGCTGGCCGGCGAGCCCTATCCCGGGGCGGTCGAGGCGATCCGCGACTGGCATGCGGCCGGCCACTACATCCACGTGACCAGCCACCGCGTGCCCGCGGCGCACGAGGCCACCGCACGCTGGCTGGACGAGATCGGGGTGCCATACGACGACCTGCGCTGCGATTTCGGCAAGGTGCCCCACTGCGTTGAGCTGCGCATCGACGTGCTCATCGACGACAGCCCCGTGAACCTCGTCGCCGCGCGAGATGCCGGCATCCTCCCCGCGACGCTGGTGCATCCCTGGAACGCGGAGCTGTGCGCGAGCGAGCCGGCGATCGTCTGCGGCCGCGACTGGGCGCAGCTGCGCGGGCGGCTCGAGCCCGTGCTCGCCGGCAGCACCGCGTGCGGGTAGCCGCGCCGCGCCCGAGACCGCCCGGCGACACGTGCGAGAATCGGTCGGTGGCCGAAGCGGGGCAGACGCGTGTCGAGGAGCCGCTCGCGCCTACCTCGCCCGGCACCGGCCTCGAGCGCCGCGACCTGCGCGAGCACCTGCCGGGCATCGAGCCCGACCGCCAGGTCACCGACTGGGGCCGGTCGGAGCGGATCGAGGGTGTCCTTGACCGCACCGTCGTCGAGTTCTTCTACCGCTACTGGTTCCGGGTCTCGGTGGAGGGCGTCGAGCACGTCCCGGCCGGCGGGGGAGCGCTGCTCGTCTCGAACCACTCCGGCGCGCTGCCGCCCGACGCGCCGATGATCGCCAAGGCCGTGAAGGAGGAGCACGCCCGGCCGCGGCCCGTGCACATCACCGTCGAGCACTTCTTCAAGGGCTATCCCGGCTTCTCGATGCTGCTGCCCAAGATCGGCGCCGTACCGGCTCACCCGGCCAACGTCCACCGCCTGCTCTACGACGAGCAGCAGCTCGTGCTGGTCTTCCCCGAAGGCCGCAAGGGGACCGAGAAGCTCTACAAGGACCGCTACCGCCTGCGCCGCTTCGGGCGCGGGGGCTTCGTCGCGGCCGCCATGCGCGCGCGCGTCCCGATCGTGCCGGTGTGCGTCGTCGGCGCCGAGGAGGCGGCGCCGATCTTCGCCCACGTGCGCGTGCTCCAGCGCCTCACCGGGCTGCTCTACTTCCCGATCACGCCGACCTTCCCGCACTTCGGGCTTCCGGGAATGATGGGCTACCTGCCGGCCAAATTCGCGATCCGCTTCCTCGAGCCGATCCCCACCGACGGCTGGGGCGCCGAGCCGTGGCGCGACTCGGGCCTTGTGCAGACCGTGGCCCAGGACGTCCGCGCGCAGATCCAGGAGAACCTGCTGGACATGCTCGCCGGTCGTTCGAGCGTCTGGCTCGGGTAGCGAGGGGCAGATCCGTGGACTCGCGGCGAATCCTCGTCACCGGCCTCTCGACCTTCTGGGGCGGGCGCCTCGCTCAGGCGCTGGAGGCCGACGAGGGCGTCGAGACCATCATCGGCGTGGACACGCGCGATCCGACCGTCGAGCTCGAGCGCACGGAGTTCGTGCGCGTCGGGACCCAGCACGCGCTGATCCGCCGGATCGTCGCCGCCGCGGAGATCGACACGGTGATCGACACGCGGCTGATCGTCGATTCGACGGTCGCATCCGCGCGCGAGGCGCACGAGAACAACGTCATCGGGACCATGAACATCCTCGCCGCCTGCAGCGGCCCCGACCAGTCCGTGCGCAAGGTCGTGTTCAAGTCGTCGGCCCACTACTACGGCTGCGACCAGGACGACCCCGCCTTCTTCACCGAGGAGATGCGCCGTGCGCGCCCGCCGAGCACGCCGATCGAGCGCGACATCGTCGAGGCCGAGGCGGCGGTCCAGGACTTCGCCGAGAAGAACCCGGACGTGACGGTGTCCGTGCTGCGCTTCGCCAACTCGCTCGGCCCCGGGTTGCGCACCGCGCACACGCGACTGCTCTCGCTCCCGGCCGTCCCCTGCATCCTCGGCTTCGACCCGCGCTACCAGTTCATCCACGAGGAGGACATCGTCAGCTCGCTCGAGCACGCCGCCCGGCACGACCTGCGCGGGGTCTACAACGCGGCCGGCGACGGAGTGCTCGCCCTGTCCGAGGTCGCCGGGCTGCTGGGCAAGCCGCTCGCCCCGATCCTGCCTCCCTGGGGCACGGGGCTCGTTGCGTGGCCGCTGCGCCGTGCCGGGCTGCGCGTCCCCTCCGAGCTCCTCAACCAGCTGCGCTTCGGGCGCGGAGTGGACAACCGCCGCTTGAAGGCCACAGGCCTCCAGCTTCGCTATACCACGCGTGAGGCGGTGCAGCGCTTCGGGGAGCACCTGAGGCTGAGGCCGATCCTGCGCGACGCGGGGCAGCCCTACCAGTACGAGCGCGAGGTCGAGGAGTTCCTGCGCTACAGCCCCTCGGTCCGGGTGCGGGGCGACCGCGCGGGGAAGGGGTAGAGCGCCGGCACGCGGGGAAGTGGAGTAAAGCTCCGTGGCGCGGCTGCCGAAGAGGGGGTGGGGCGCAAGTGACCTACTACCCTGACCGCATCGGAACGCTGCGCGTCAGAGCGCAGGAATGCGAGAACGGTTATGGAAAGCCTGGTTGCAGCGTTTTCCTGCTATCCGCGGTTCACCTAAAATGCGTATGGCCTTACGGAGGACCACGTGCGTCGCAGAACACTGATCCTTGCCTCAGCCCTCGGTGCCGTGCTCGTCCTCGGCGGCGCCGGCATGTACTTCTATGACTTCAGCCATGAGGACGAGATCGCCAAGGGAGTCAGCGTCAACGGCGTCGACCTCGGCGGCCTGACGCCCGCGGAGGCGCGCACGAAGCTGCGCAGCTCGTTCCTGAGCGAGGCCCGCGCCCCGGTGGTCATCGAGGCGGGGCGCAGGACCTTCCGCCTCAGCGCTCACCGCGCCCGCGTCTCTATCAACGTCGACTCGATGGTCGACGAGGCCCTCTCGCGCAGCCGCGACGGCAACTTCGTCACCCGCACCTGGCGCCAGCTCACCGGCGAGGAGGCGAAGGCCGATCTGCGGCCCACCGTGAGCTACTCCTCGCGCGTGGTCGACAGCGTGGTCACCCGCGTGCAGCGCGCGGTCGACCGGCCGGCGCGCGACGCCTCCGTGTATCCCACGCCGACGCGCCTGTACAAGGTCCGGGCGCGCAACGGGCTCACCGTGCGGCCCAACGCCCTGCGCGGCGCCATCGGCCAGGCCCTCGTGAGCCCCTCCGACCGGCGCGTCGTCGCCGACCTCGTCAGGACCAGGCCGAAGGTGACCGGGCGCGAGCTGGCGTCCAGGTACCCGACCTACATCACCGTCTCCAAGGACCAGACCAAGCTGCGGTTCTGGCGCAACCTCAAGCTCGTGAAGGCCTACGCCGTCGCCGTCGGGCAGCCCGCGTGGCCAACAGACAACGGCCTGTTCGCGATCCAGAACAAGCAGGTCAACCCGACCTGGTCGGTGCCCAACTCCTCGTGGGCCGGGAGCCTGGCCGGGTCGGTCATCCCCGGCGGGTCCCCCGACAACCCGCTCAAGGCGCGCTGGATGGGCTTCAACGGCGGCCAGGGGATCCACGGGACGGCCGAGGCCGGCTCGCTGGGCACCGCGGCCTCGCACGGCTGCATCCGCATGGCGATCCCCGACGTGATCGAGCTCTACAAGAAGGTCAGCGTCGGCACCCCTGTTTTCGTAGGTTAGGCGGGCGCCTCTATCCGAGCGGGGGGAACTTCCTCCCAGCCCTGCCCGAGCAGGGAGGCATGGTGGTCGCCGTGGCGAATCGTGAGGGTGCCTATGAACACCCCTCGCGTCCGCTTGCGCAGTACCGCGTACCACAGCGTCGATGCGTCGCCCGGCCCCTGGATCCGATGCCAGGGCTTCGGCGGCACGCCGTCTGAAGCGGCGATCCCGGCCTCGACGAGCTGCCGCCCGGTGGCCACCTGACCCGTGCCGGTGTCGATGAAGAACACCCCCACGGCCGCGGAGGGTAGTCCGGCGAATGTCCCCGCGGAGGGTGGCCCCGCGACGACACCCGCGTGGCGCACCGCCGTCGCCGGGCTCGACAGCGACCTGCGCCGACGCGGGGCGTCGGTCAACACGCGCCGCGCCTACGCCGTCGACGCCCAGCAGTTCGCCCGCTGGGCCTCGGCGCGCGGCGTCGAGCCCGAGGACCTGGCGCCGCGCATCCTGCGCCGCTACACCGCGACGCTCTCCGAGCAGCGGATGGCGCCGACCACGGTCGGGCGCAAGCTCGCGTCGCTGCGGGCGCTGGGCAAGACGCTCGTCGCCGACGGAACGCTCGCGCACAACCCGGCGGAGCTCGTGCCCGCACCCAAGCGCCCGCGCAACCTGCCCCGCACGCTGCGGCCGGTCGAGGTCTTCGCGCTGCTGGACCGTATCCCCGCGACAACCGCGCTCGAGCTGCGCGACCGCGCGATGTTCGAGCTCGCCTACGGAGCGGGCGTGCGCGCCGAGGAGCTCGTGAACCTCGACCTCGCCGACGTCGACTTCGACTCCGAGCAGGTGCGGATCCACGGCAAGGGCGACCGCACCCGCATCGTCCCGCTCGGCGAGCACGCCGCCGCGGCGCTGGAGCGCTACCTGTCGCGGGCCCGGACCGCGCTCGCGGCGCCGCGGACCGAGCGCGAGCGTTCCGACAGCGCGCTGCTGCTCTCGAAGTCCGGGCGCCGGCTCTCCTCGTCCGACGTCCGCAGGCGCCTGCGGGTGTGGACGCGACGGGCCGCGCTGCAGGCCGGCGTGTCGCCGCACTGGCTGCGGCACTCGTTCGCGACCCATCTCCTGGAGGGAGGCGCGGATCTGCGCGTCATCCAGGAGCTCCTGGGTCACTCCAGCATCAGCACCACTCAGATCTACACTCGGGTAGAGTCATCGCGATTGCGGTCCGAGTACGCCCGCAGTCATCCGCGGGCGTAGCCTCTCTGTCAGGGTGAAGCCCCCTGAAGTTGGTCGAACGGCGGAGTGGAGGCCGGCATACTGGAAGCGAACGTCAAGGCGATCGAGCTGCGCGACCTGTGGCGGCGGTACAAGGACACAGGCGACGAGCGAGCGCGTGAACGGCTGGTGGTGGCCTATTCGCCGCTGGTGAAGTACGTATCGGGCCGCATGGCCTCGGGTCTGCCCGCGCACGTCGAGGAAGCCGACCTGATCTCCTACGGCCTCGGCGGCCTGATCTCGGCTATCGAGCGTTTCGAGCCCGCGCGCGAGATCCGCTTCGAGACCTACGCCCTGCCGCGCATCAAGGGCGCGATCATCGACGAGCTGCGCTCGCTGGACTGGGTGCCCCGCTCAGTGCGCGCCCGCGCGAGGGACATCGAGCGGGCGAACGTCAAGCTCGAGGGGAAGCTGCAGCGCGCCCCCAGCGACGAGGAGATGGCGGCCGAGCTCGAGGTCACGGTCGAGGAGTTCCAGGAGTCGCTGCTGCAGATCTCCAACTCGACGATCGCCGCGCTCGACGAGCTGTGGTCGATCTCGGACTCGAGCGGCGACCAGGTCTCGCTGCTCGACACGCTCCAGGACCCGGCCGCGCCCGACCCCGCCCAGGTCGTGGGCACCTCGGAGCTGAAGGACCGCCTCTCCGACGCGATCGCACGCCTCCCCGAGCGCGAGAAGCTCGTGATCGCGCTCTACTACTACGAGAACCTCACCCTGCGGGAGATCGGCGAGGTCCTCGGCGTGACCGAGTCGCGCATCTCCCAGCTGCACACCAAGGCGGTGCTCCGCCTGCGCTCGCGGCTGCAGTCCGAGGAGGTCTCGGCATAGGTATGGTCCGCCCTCTCAGCTAGCACAGGAGAGGCCGAACACATGCACAAGCCCGCCGACCGGATCCGCAACGTGGCGCTCGTCGGCCACAGAGGTGCCGGGAAGACCTCGCTGCACGAGGCGCTGCTGTTCCAGGCCGGCGCGATCAACCGCCTCGGGACGGTGACCGACGGGACGACGGTGTCCGACGCCGACGACGACGAGAAGGCGCGCCAGATGTCGATCTCGGCCGCGCTCTCGTCGTTCGAGTGGCAGGACCGCAAGATCAACCTCCTCGACACGCCGGGCGAGGCGAGCTTCGTGGCCGACGCGCTCGGCGCGCTGCGCGTCTGCGAGTCGGCGGTGTTCGTGGTCAACGCGGTGATGGGCGTCGAGGTCGCGACCACGCGCCTGTGGCAGCGCGCGCAGGAGCTCGACATCGCGCGGCTGGTGTTCGTGAACATGCTCGACCGCGAGCGCGCCGACTTCTTCCGCACGCTCGACGCGCTCCAGGAGGCCTTCGGCTCGCACGTGGTCGCGACCGAGATCCCGATCGGCGTCGAGCATGAGGTCTCGGGGATCATCGACCTCATCGACATGAAGGCCTACCGCTACGAGGGCGCCGGGCGCGAGGGCTGCACGGAGAGCGAGATCCCGGACGACCAGCGCGAGCAGGCCGAGGAGTACCACGAGAAGCTCATGGACGAGGTGGCCGAGAACTCCGATGCGCTGATGGAGCGCTACCTCGAGGGCGAGGAGATCTCGCACGCCGAGATCGTCGACACCCTCAAGGAGGGCACCAACCACGGCAACCTGTTCCCGGTCGCGTGCGGCGTGGCGACGCGCAACCTGGGCACGAACCGGCTGCTCGACGCGATCGTCGAGGACCTTCCCTCGCCGGTCAAGCACGGTCCGCTCGAGATCGAGGGCATGGTCCTCGAGCCCGACGACGCGGCCAATCTCTACGCCTACGTGTTCAAGACCCGCGCCGACCCGTTCGCCGGACGGATCAACCTCTTCCGCGTCTACCAGGGCACGCTCAAGCAGGATTCGCAGCTGCTCAACACGCGCACGCATTCGAAGGAGCGCGTCGGCCAGCTGCTGGTCTACGAGGGCAAGGAGACCAGCCACGTGACCGAGTTCGGTGCCGGCGACATCGGCGCGGTGGCCAAGCTCAAGGACACCAAGGCCGGCGACTGGCTGGCGGCGCGCGACGAACCGATCGAGATGCCCCAGATCAAGCTCCCGGCCCCGGTGATGGCCTTCGCCGTCGAGCCGCGGTCCAAGGGCGACGAGGACAAGGTCTTCACCGCTCTGCGGCGCCTGCAGGAGGAGGACCCGACGATCGACCTGCACCGCGATCCGCAGACCGGCGAGCAGATCGTCGCCGGGCTCACCCAGGTCCACGTCGAGGTGGTCGTCGAGCGCATGCGCGCTCGCTTCGGGGCCGAGGTCAACCTCAAGCCGCCGCGCGTCCCCTACCAGGAGACGATCCGGCGGCCGGCCAAGGCCCACGGGCGCCACAAGAAGCAGACCGGCGGCCGCGGGCAGTTCGGCGACTGCCACATCGACATCGAGCCGCTCGACGACGGCGACTTCGAGTTCGTCAACGCGATCAAGGGAGGCGTGATCCCCACTGGTTTCATCCCCGCGGTGGAGAAGGGCGTCCGCGAGGCGATGGAGCACGGGGTCGTGGCCGGCTATCCCGTGAAGGGAGTCCGCGTGCGGCTGTTCGACGGCCAGTACCACACGGTCGACTCCTCGGAGATGGCGTTCAAGATCGCCGGCTCGCAGGCCATGAAGCAGGCGCTCGAGCAGGCCGGCGCGGTGCTGCTCGAGCCGATCATGCTCGTCACGGTGTCGGTGCCCGAGTCGAGCGTCGGCGACGTGATGGGCGACCTCTCATCGCGGCGCGGGCGACCGCAGGGCACCGAGGCGGCCGGCTCGATGACCGAGATCAAGGCCGAGGTCCCGATGTCCGAGATGCTCAGCTACGCCCCCGACCTGCGCTCGATCACCGGAGGCCAGGGCGAGTACACGATGGAGTTCGAGCGCTACGAGGAGGTGCCCTCCCACCTCGCTCAGAAGGTCGTCCAGGCCTCGGAGGCGGAACAGGAGGCGGTGCGGGGATAACGCGCCGCGCAGGCTGCGTTGCGCAGCCCATCGGGGCTCGGGGCGGTTGCTACGCTCGGCACGCTCTTGGCCCCCCGGAAGGACATCCGTCCCAGCGACACGATCATGGTCTGCGACGTGTGCGGTCGCACGCTGCTGCGCGGTGAGACCGCCGACCCCTACCTGCACGGAGGCGAGCGGCGGCTCGTCTGCGAGCTGTGCCGCGGCCGCGCGGTGAGCGGGGGCTGGATCCCCGAGGACGAGAGCCTGGGCCCGCGCGCGCAGTGGGGCGCGCACGAGCGGCGCCGGTCGCTCATTGGGCGCCTCCGCGGTCGCCGGGAGCGACCCTCGCCCCCCGCGGCCGACGAGGACCCGTGGGCGCCCGACTGGGGCGAGGGCCCGGCCGAGGAGGCCTCAGAGCCCGTCGAGCCCGAGGAGGAGGAGGAGGAACCGCAGCCCCCGCCCCCCTCACCGCCGACGCCGGCCCCGCGACGCCCGCCGCGGGAGCAGCCCGTGGTCGGCGAGCGCCACGTCCACGCCGTGCCGGCCAGCGACGAGATGAAGCGCGTGCGCGCGCTCGAGCTGTTCAACGTGTCCGAGCATCCGCGCACGGTCGCCGGGATCTCGCGCTCGCTGGGGGCGCCGACGGTCGCCGTGCACAACGCGGGGCCCGACCGCTTGAGCGTCGTGACGATCGTCGTGGCCTGGGAGCTCTCGTGGTACCGCTACGAGGTGGACCTCGCCGACGAGGCCAACGGGGTGCGCGTGGCCGAGCAGGGGGCCGAGCTCGACGAGCTCGCCGAGGAGGACCGCGGCGCCAACGCCGCGGCCGACGACGGAGGCCTGCTCGCGCTCGCCTCGAACTAGTGGCTGGACGCCAGTCCGATGGGACCTCAGCGGGCGATGCACTAGGATCGCCCGCCGAGCAGGAAACCGATGATCTACTGCGTCGTCCCCCAGGAGCTGGTCCCCGAGCTGTACGACAAGCTCGCGGCCTACTACGCCGACGATCCCCACGTGGAGGTCATCGTCGACCGGCGCTCAGGGCCCGACCGCCGCGCGCGGGGCTCGACGGGCGGCGGCCAGCGCAAGATCCGCGACAGGCGCCGTCAGCGCGTCCCGCCCAGCTTCCCGAAGGTCTGAGCCCAGCCGCCCCTCCGCGCCGGCTCCCCCTAGCCTGTCGGGGCATGCGCGTGCTCGTTCACGTCGACGGCGGGGCCCGGGGAAATCCGGGGCCCGCGGCCGTCGCCGCCGTGGTCTCAGATCCCGAGGGCACGGTGCTGGACGAGGCGGCGCAGCGCATCGGCACGGCGACCAACAACGTCGCCGAGTACCGCGCCGTGCTGCTGGGGGTCGAGCGAGCGCGCGCCCTGGGGGCGACCGAGCTCGAGCTGGTCAACGACTCCGAGCTGGTGGCCCGCCAGTTGCAGGGCGTCTACAAAGTCAAGCACCCGGCGATGCGCCCTCTGCACCTTGAGGCGACCGCGGCGCTCCGTGACTTCGACCGCTGGAGCATCCGCTCGGTGCCCCGTGAGCGCAACGCGCACGCCGACGCGCTCGTGAACCAGGCCCTGGACGAGGCGGCGTGACCGGCCCCCGCGACCCGGTCTACGAGCGCCGTCGGGCGCAGCGCGACGCGCACAGGCACGAGACCGTGCGGCGCAGGCGCGTGGTCGCCGTGGCGGCGCTCGCCGCGGTCGTGGCCGTCGTGGTGGCGATCGTCGCGATCGCCGCCGGCGGTGGCGGGGACGGTGGCGGCGGTGGGTCGGCTTCGGCTCCGGCGCGCCCGAGCGGCGGCGCGGACGGCCGCGCGGCCACGCCCGGTCGCCCGGCCGCACGCGTGCCGGTGAGCAGGCGCGACAAGCCGGTGCCGATCCTCATGTACCACGTCGTCAACGACCCGCCCGCCGCGGCCGGACTCCCCGAGCTCTACGTGTCCAAGGGCGACTTCGCCGCCCAGATGGCATGGCTGAAGGAGCGGCGCTACAGCGGGGTGACCATGCAGCAGGTCTACGACCTGTGGACCAAGGGCGTGCCCCTACCGCGCCGGCCTGTCGTGATCAGCTTCGACGACGGCTACCTGAGCGTCTGGACCAACGCGCTGCCGATCATGAAGCGCGCCGGCATGCGCGGCGTTCTCAACCTCGAGCTCAACGAGCTGACGCAGACCGACCAGGGCGGGATCAGCGCCGAGCAGGTGCGCGGTCTGCAGAAGGCGGGCTGGGAGATCGACTCCCACACGCTCACCCATCCCGACCTCACGACGCTCGACGACCCAGCCCTGCGCCGCGAGGTCGTCAGCTCGCGCCGGCGCATCCGAGCGCTGTTCAAGACGCCGGCCAACTTCTTCTGCTATCCGGCCGGGCGCTACGACCCGCGCGTGGTCGCGGCCGTGAAGGCGGCCGGCTACCTCGGCGCGACGACCACGAACGAGGGCAACGCCGGCCCCGACCAGCTCTACACGCTCAACCGCGTGCGGATCAACCGCTCCGACGGCCTCCCGGGCTTCGCGGCCAAGCTGGATGGCCTGCGTGGAGCGGGCGTCGCTCCTGCGCCGCCTTCCTCAGGGGGAGGAGCGGGCGCGTAGTAACGTCCGTGGACGTGACCGCGACGCAGCCCCAGGCGCCGGTCCTGGGCGAGCCGCTGGCCGTGGACCGGATCTCCTACGAGGACCTGTACGCCCGCTGGGAGCGCTCCAACTGGTCCGCGACCGAGATCGACTTCTCCGAGGACGCGCGCCAGTGGCGAGATGAGCTCACCGACTTCGAGCGCCGTGCGGCGCTGTGGAACTACGCGCTCTTCTTCTGGGGCGAGGACGCCGTCGCCGACAACCTCTCGCCCTACATCGACGCCGCGCCGCGCGAGGAGCAGAAGTACTTCCTCGCCACCCAGCAGGTCGACGAGGCTCGCCACGCAGTGCTGTTCGGTCGCTTCATGCGCGAGGTGGCGGGCGTCGGCGCCGGCGGGCAGGCCGACACCCTGCGGGCGATACGACCGCAGCTGACGTGGGGCTTTCGCAAGGTCTTCGGCCGTCTCGACACGATGGCCGGCGAGCTGCGCCGCGACGGCTCGCGGCCCAAGCTCGCCGCCGCGGTGGCGCTCTACCACGTGGTCATCGAGGCCAGCCTGGCGCAGCCCGGCCAGCACTTCATCGAGCGCTCGCTGGACGAGCGCGATCTGCTGCCGGGGTTCCGCGCGGGGATGCGCAACGTGTCGCTCGACGAGCAGCGCCACATCGGCTTCGGGGTCAAGCTGCTGGCCGACCTGCAGCGCGAGGACGAGCGCTGCGCAGCGGCCGTCGCCGATCTGCTGCGCGAGGTCGGCCCGTGGACGCTCGGCGTGCTCGCCCCGCCGGGCTGGGACCGCAACTACACCGAGGTCTTCGGCTTCACGCTCGAGGAGATCAGCACCGAGGGCGTCGCATCGTTCGAGGCCAAGCTGCGCTCCGCCGGGCTCGCGACCGACACGCTGCCCGGTCCGCCGATCCTGCCTGCCGGCCTCACCCCGGCCGAGCAGGCGCGGCGCGGCCTTGCGCTCACACAGGCCGGGGTGTTCGGAGAGAAGACCGGGCCGCCGCGCCGCGACCCCGAGACGATGGGGCTCCTGTTCGACGTCATCCGCCGCTCGGTGAACCCTGACCACGGCCTCCCGCATCCGGTGACGCTGCAGTGGCGGTTCCCCGACGCCCCGCCATGGCGGCTGCGGATCGACAACGGCAGCGCCCGAGCCGAGCCTGGGCTCGATCAGGGCGCCGATCTCGTGATCCGCTGCCGCTACGACGACTGGTGCGACGTGATCGCCGGCCGCTGCGATCCGCGGCGGCTGCTGGTCACCGGCCGGCTGCGGCCGCGCGGCAGCTTGGGCCTCATGCTGCGGCTCCCGCGCATCCTCGGTCGCGGATGAGCGAGACGCTGACACTCGGCGGCGAGCTGACCGTGCGCCGGCTCGGCTTCGGCGCGATGCGCATCACCGGGCGCGGGATCTGGGGCGAGCCGCCCGACCGCGAGCAGGCGCGCCGGGTCGTGCGCCGCGCGGTCGAGCTCGGCGTGAACCTGATCGACACCGCGGACTCCTACGGGCCGTTCGTCTCGGAGGAGATCATCGCCGAGGCCCTGCACCCCTACCCCGAAGGCCTACTGATCGCGACCAAGGGCGGCCTGCTGCGCGACGGCCCGGGCCAGTGGCGGCCCGACTGCAGCCCGGCGCACCTGCGCGAGGCGTGCGAGGGCTCGCTCCGCCGCCTGGGCGTCGATCGGATCGACCTCTACCAGCTCCACACCGTCGACCGGCAGGTGCCCTACGAGGAGTCGATCGGCGCGCTGGCCGAGCTGCAGGCGCAGGGCAAGATCGACAAGATCGGCGTCTCCAACGTCGGCCTGGTTGAGCTGGACACCGCGCAGCGCCTGGTCGAGGTGGTCTCGGTCCAGAACCGCTTCAATCTCACCGATCGCGCGGCCGAGGACGTGCTCGACGCCTGCACGGAGCGCGACCTGGGGTTCATCCCGTGGTTCCCGCTCGCGACAGGCGAGCTCGCCCGGCCCGGCGGGGTGCTGGACACGGTCGCACGGCGTGTCGGCGCGACGCCCGCGCAGGTCGCGATCGCCTGGCTGCTTCACCGCTCGCCCGTGATGCTGCCGATCCCGGGCACGGGCTCCGTGGAGCACCTCGAGGAGAACCTCGGGGCTGCCGACGTCCAGCTCTCCGACGAGGACATGGAGGCCCTGGACCGCGCCGCTATATCGCTCGTCGAGGAAGGCGAGCGCTTTGGCGCAGCCGTGGGCCGCCTCCGATGCCTGTCGCTTGCGTGTCGATCCGACGGCCGCCCGCCGAGAGGCTAAATGCGGGGAGCCCTTAGAGCGTCCCGCAGGCCAATCGAAGGCTGATCGACTGAGTGCCTTCACGAGGCGATCTCCCGCCGCGTGATCCGCCAGGCGCCGATCAGGAGCGGGAGCACCATCCAGATGGCGAGCGAGGTGCCGGCGTGCGCCCATTGGGTGGTGCTGAGGACGTTCCCGGACATCCCGTCGAAGCCGGGAGAGAAGTCCATCCATGGGGCGACGCTCGGCGAAGACGGGGATCGAGAGCGAGCGCGGCCCACGCCGTCGGCAGCGCAAAGTTGGCGACGATCGCCGGCGCCGAGGCAAGCAGGATGGCGCCGAAGAGCGACGCCGGTGACGATCGAGGCGGTCACGTAGACCGCCGACTGGCCAACCATCGCCGCGCCGCCCGACCACGTCCCGTCGACGCCTGGAGCCGCGAGCAGCACTCCCACGACGACGATGGCCAGGCACATCGACCACCGCCGCGATGGCGAGGACTACGCTCGCGATGAGCTTTGCGGCGAGGACGCGGGAGCGCACCGGGACGAGCGCGAAGGTGATCAGCCCGGTGCGCTGGGACCACTCGGAGGTGACGAGCAGGATGCCGACGACCGCCAGGAGGACGGCCGCCGGCTGCAGCCCGGCGTCGAGGACGGACTGGAACGTGTGGTCCTGGGGGTTGCCGACCGCCAAGCGGATGACCACCGCGACGACGGTCAGCACCACCATGGCGACCTGTAGCCAGAAGCCGGCCCGGGTGTCGACCATCTTGCGCAGCTCGACGGCGACGAGGCGGCCGAGGCCGGGGCGCGCGTGGACGCCGGCGGTGTTCACGGGGATCGGTGGGGAGAGGGTGGTGGTGCTCATGCGGTTGCTCCTGCCAGTTCGGGGCGGATCGAATCGGTCTGCGTTGACGGGGTGCTTGCGCCGCCGGTGGTTAGCTCGAAGAAGAGGCGTTCGAGGCCGGCGTCCTCGGCTGGGGCGAGCCGGCGCAGTACGACGCCGTCGGCCATCGCCGCGCGGGCGACGACCTCGGGCTCGGCCTCGACCAGCCGCCGATCGCCGTCGGCCGGGTGGGTCGCCAGGCCGGCGCGGTGAAGCGCGGCGTCGAGCGCCGGCGAGGTCGTCGGCCTCGACGATGGTCCTGGATTCGGTCAGCAGCTCGGCGCGGGTGCCCTGCGCCTGGATCCGTCCGCCGCCGATGATCATCATCCGGTCGGCCACGGCCTCGACCTCGGCCAGCAGGTGCGAGGAGAGCAGCACGGTGCCGCCGCGGTCGGCGAAGTCGCGCAGCAGGCCCCGCATCCAGCGCATGCCTTCCGGATCGAGGCCGTTGGCGGGCTCGTCGAGGATCAGGACCTCGGGGTCGCCGAGCAGTGCGTGGGCGAACCCGAGGCGCTGGCGCATGCCGAGCGAGTACTTGCCGACACGCCGCCGGGCCGCCGTCTCGTCGAGGCCGACGAGCTTCAGCAGCGCGTCGACGCGCTGCGCCGGCACGCCCATGGTTTGGGCGGATACGGCGAGCGCCTCGCGGCCGCGGCGCCCGGCGTGCTGGGCGGACGCGTCGAGCAGGATGCCGACGCGGCGGCCCGGGTTCGGCAGGTCGCGGTAGCGCCCGCCGAGGATCCGTGCCGTGCCGCTGTCGGGCTGCGGAGAGGCCGACGAGCATCCGCATCGTCGTGGTCTTGCCGGCGCCGTTGGGGCCGAGAAATCCCGTGACGGTGCCCGGCTCGCAGCGGAATGTGACGTCCGAGACGACGGTGCGCCCGCCGAGCCGCTTGGTGAGTCCCGTGGTTTGGATCATGCCCGCAGACTCCCGGCCCGCCGGGTCTGCGGCTACGGTCCGCGGGCTACGCGCGCCGAGCCCCACGGCGGTGGCAGACAACGACTTTGGTAGGGGGTCGCGGCCGTGACGCTCGCCTAGCCTTCGTCCTCGAGCGATGGCACGCCAGGCCACAGCACGCTTTACCGATGGCCTGTCCGGCTGGTTGCGCTCCGCGCTGCCCGGCGTCGTCATCGACGCCCCCGACGAGGAGCGCGGCCGCCGCGACCGCGCCGCGGACGCGATGATCTACCTGGTCGCGTTCGCGATCAGCGCCGCCACCCTCGCGGGCACTTGGAAGATGCACCCGCCCTGGCTGCGCGTCGTCGACGTCGTGGTCGGGACCGCGACGCTCGTCTCGCTGCACTGGCGGCGCACCCATCCAGCCGCCGTCGGGATCGGCATCGGGGCGGTCGCGCTCGTGATCCTCACGGCCTCCGGCGCGAACCTCGCCGCCACCTTCAACGCAGCGATCCGGGCTCGTGGCCGTGATCTGGCCATCATCGTCGGCCTCCTGATCGCCTGGGTCTTCGCGAGCCCGCTGCTCTACCCCCCCGCCGGGAGCTACTGGGTCAACGCGGGGGCCTGCCTGCTGCTGACGGGCGTCGTGCTCGGCTGGGGACTCTTCGTACGCGCGCGGCGAGAGCTCGTGCGATCGCTGCGCGCGCAGGCCAATCGCGCCGCGGACGAGGCCCGCGCGGCCGAGCGGCGGCGGATCGCCCGCGAGATGCATGACGTCCTCGCGCACCGCCTCTCGCTGCTATCCGTCCACGCCGGCGCACTCGAGTTTCGCCAGGACGCACCGGCCGAGGAGGTCGCCGAGGCGGCCGGCGTGATCCGCGAGAGCGCGAAGACGGCGCTCGAGGAGTTGCGCGGCGTGATCGGCGTCCTGCGCGAGGACGGCGGCGAGAGTCTGACGCAACCGCCCCAGCCGACGCTGGCCGACCTCGCTGCCCTCGTCGAGGAGTCGCGCGCGGCCGGGATGCGGGTCACCGCCCGCATCGAGCTGGGCGACGCGGCGCCGCCCGCCGCCGTCGGGCGCACCGCTTACCGGATCGCGCAGGAGGGCCTGACGAACGCGCGCAAGCACGCGCCGGGAGCAGCGGTGACGCTCACCGTCCGCGCGCCCGACGGCGACCTGGAGGTCGAGGTCCGCAGCCTCGCGCCGGTGGCGGTCGCCGCGGACCGCGCCGCTACCCGGGGCGGGAACCGGCCTGATCGGGCTCGCCGAGCGCGTCTCGCTCGCCGGCGGCACGCTCGAGCACGGCGTCGACCCCGACGGCGCGTTCGTCCTGCGTGCGAGCCTGCCACGATGATCCGCGTCCTGCTCGTCGACGACGACGCGCTCGTGCGCTCCGGCCTGCGGATCATGCTCGCCGGCGCCGCGAACCTCGACGTGGTCGCCGAGGCCGCGGACGGCCGCGAGGTGCTCGGCGCGGTCGACCACCACCGCCCCGACGTCGTCCTCATGGACATCCGCATGCCGGAGCTCGACGGAATCGCTGCCACCCGCCTGCTCGCCGCGCAGCCCGACCCGCCCGCCGTCCTCGTGCTCACGACCTTCGACGCCGACGAGCTCGTCCTGCGCGCGCTGCAGGCCGGCGCGGCCGGCTTCCTGCTGAAGGACACCCCGCCGGCGGAGATCGTCCGCGCGATCGAGCTCGTCCACGCCGGCGACGGCATGCTCTCTCCCACGGTCACACGCCGGCTGATCTCCATGGTGGCCGGCGACGCGACGCGGCGCCCGCGCCGAGCAAGCCCGCGACCGGCTGGCGACGCTCAGCCCACGCGAGCGGGATGTCGCCCTCGCCGTCGGCCGCGGCCACGCCAACGCCGAGATCGCCGCGGCGCTGCACCTCTCCGTCGCCACGGTCAAGGCCCACGTCTCCCGCCTCCTCGACAAGCTCGACGTCGACAACCGCGTCCAGATCGCCCTGCTCGTGCAGGCCGCGGGCGAGCACTAGCCAGATGAACTGCCGACGCTTGGCGAGTGGATTGTGTCGAGGAGTGCGAAGCCGCACTATCGCAATCGCGTGGGATGCGAGCGTTGCCGGCGGCGAGCGGGAAAGCGGCCAGCGGCACGCCGTGACGGTCGACGATCAGGTGGTGCTTGGAACCAATGCGGCCGCGGTCGACGGGAGAACGGCCAGTCAGCGAACCACCGCGAAGAGCGCGGATGTGGCTGCCGTCTACCACTCCGGTCGACCAGTCGAGCCGCCCGAGGGCGTTGAGCCGCCTGAGCAACTCGCGATGCAGCCGATCCCAGACGCCGGCTGCCTGCCATTCGCGCAGCCGCCGCCACGCGGTGACTCCCGAGCACCCAAGCTCCCGAGGCAGCACCCGCCACGGTACGCCCGTCACCAGCACAAAGAGGATGGCCGTGAACGCGATCCGGTCATCAACACGAGGACGTCCAGTCCGCTGGGATACGCGTTCGGGCAAGAGCGGTTCCAGCAACCCCCAGAACCCATCATCGACATGTAGCGGCTCGGCCATGTGGCGCCCCTCGCTTCGGTGCTCACATCATGCGCAACTCTGGGCACCCGGCTCAAGGTCCGACGGACTTCTGAAACCGCTTCTTAGTTGGACGCCGGCGTTCATTTGCCGTAGGGTGGGCGCAGGTGAGGGACAGGGCAGGGGTACGCATGCGCTGGACCGCCGTACGGATCGCCGCCGCGCTGGGACGTTGATGGTGCTGGGTCTCGCCGCTCAGGTCGCGCACGCGTGGGGCGACCCAACGATCACGCGTCGTGGCGGCGTTGCCGGCGCTCGGGGCAGTCGCGCAGACCGCGCACGCCTGGGGCGACCCGGCGATCACCACCGCGGTGTCGATGGGCGACAGCTACATCTCCGGCGAGGCGGGGCGCTGGCAGGGCAACAGCATCAACCCGCTTCCCGGCAACGACGGCACCGATCGCGCGTGCGTGGGGAGCCCGCTGTGCAGCGTCGATCAGAGCCGCGTGTACGTGCCGCCCTCCGATACCGACGGCTGCCACCGGTCCGACGTCGCCGAGATCCTCAGCGCGCCGCTCCCGGTCGTGCGCCGCGTGAACCTGGCGTGCTCCGGCGCGGTCACCGACAACATCTACCGGAGCGCCAACGGCGGGGTGGCGGAGAAGGGCGAGGCGCCGCAGGCGGACCAGCTCCTGCCGATCGCCCGCGCCTACCGGGTCAAGATCATCTTCCTCTCGATCGGCGGCAACGACCTCGGCTTCGCGAGCATCGTCCAGGACTGCTTCGAGCGCTACACGGCCAAGCTGGGGCCGTGCATGCCCTCGCAGCAGCCGGTGCTCGCGGCGCAGCTCGCAGCGGTGCGGCTCAAGGTCCAGAAGGCGATCGACGAGGTCCGCGCGGTCATGAGCCAGGCGGGCTACCGGACCACCGACTACCGGCTCGTGATGCAGGGCTACCCGTCGGTGGTGCCGCGGGCCTCCGAGACGCGCTACCTCGAGCTCGACCCCAGGCGCGAGACCTACGGCTGCCCGTTCTACAACACCGACCTCGACTGGGCCCGCAACCAGGCGGTGTCTGAGATCGGCGGCATGGTGCAGGCCGCCGCGCACGCGCGCGGCGCGGAGTTCGTGTCCTACGCCAATGTTCTCCAGGGCCACGAGGTCTGTGCCAAGACCGACAGCGAGGTCAGCGTGGTCAAGCCGCCAAGCCCGGTGGGGAGCGAGTGGGGCCGGGCGCTGAGCCCGAGCTCGATCGAGCAGGCCTCGGGCGAGACCCAGGAGCTCTTCCACCCCGACGCGTTCGGCCAGCGCGCGCTGGGCCGGTGCGTCACCGGAGTGTGGAACCGCGCACCCGGGCAGTTCACCTGCGTGGGCAAGGCGGGGGCAGGCCCTGAGGGGATCGTGGTGACCCGCACCGGGAACGTGTAACGCGGCTCATCACCCTGTGCGCGCGGGATGCGCGACCGCCTCGGGCCGCAGTCGCCAGGTGACGTCGAAGGGCCAGAGCTCGACGATCGAGGTCATGTGCACGCTGGCGAGCCGCGTCTGTCGCGGCACGGCGAAGCCGATCGTCTGGAACAACGGGCCGCGGCGCCCGACGAACAGCCGGCGCGGCGGCTCGCGCACCGAGCCGGGATGCACCGCGCCGCGCTCGTCGGTCGCCTCGAACCGCGCCCATTCGCGCGGGAACGGGTCCCGGCCGCGGTTCAGGTAGCGCATCGTGATTCCCACCCACCGCTGGCCCGCCGGCGCGATGGCGAGCGGCGGCCGCCAGGGGTCGATCACCGTCGCGGGCTGGATCTGCGCGTCGACCGAACGGGTGCGCCCGGCGAACGTGTAGCTCGACCGCAGGCGTGCGGGCGAGCTGAGCCGCGTGCCGGCGGCTCCCGCGTCGTGCTGCGGTGACGAATCGCCCCCGCACCCGGCCGGCGCCGCGGCGAGCAGCCCGGCCACGACCGCGGCGGCGGTGGAGCGGAGCTTCAAGGCGCTGCGATCGTACGAGATCCGTGGCCGGAAGGCGGAGGATGGATTAGCCTGGCACCTGGGATGACGGAGGGGAGAGGCTCGCGCGGCCGCCGGCTGACTCGGCGCACGGTGCTCGGCAGCGCGGCTGCCGGCGCGGCGGCGGTCGGCTTCCCGGCGGCGGAGGCGACGGCGCGCCGCCCGCGGCGCGCGCGCAGCGCGGACGTGGTCGTCGTCGGGGCCGGGCTCGCCGGCCTGAGCGCCGCGCGGCGGATCGTACGCGCCGGCCGCTCGGTGCTCGTGCTCGAGGCCCGCGACCGCGTGGGCGGGCGCATCCTCAACCACCCGATCGGCGGCGGCGAGGTGATCGAGGTCGGCGGCCAGTGGGTCGGGCCGACCCAGGACCACGTGCTCGCCCTCGCCCGCGAGCTGGGCGTCAAGACGTTCCTCACCTACAACAAGGGCCAGAACATCTACTACCGGCGCGACGAGCCGCCGGCCACGCGGCGGCGGCGCTTCAACTCGACGGGCCCGCTGGGAGCGATCCCGCCCGAGACGCCGGCCGCGCTGGCGGAGGTCGCCGTAGCGCTCGCCGACCTCGACGGCAAGGCGCGCGAGATCCCGCGAGAGGCGCCCTGGACCGCCCCGCGCGCCGCCGAGTGGGACGGGCAGACGTTCGAAACCTACAAGCTGGTGAAGGCGAGCACGCCCGGCGCGCGCTTCCTGCTCGACCTCGGCGCCGAGGCCGTGTTCGCCGCTGAGCCGCGCGATCTCTCGCTGCTCTACGTCCTGCTCTACATCGCGTGCGCCGGCAACGCCGCCAACCCGGGGACCTTCGAGCGCCTCATCAACACTCCCGGCGCAGCCATGGAGAGTCGCATCCGGGGCGGCTCGCAGCGGATAGCGATCGAGGCGGCGCGGCGACTGGGCAAGCGCGTGATCCTGAATGCGCCGGTGCGGCGGATCGTGCGGAAGGGCGGCGGCGTGGTGGTGGAGTCCGACGCCGGCGAGGTCCGGGCCCGCCGCGCGATCGTCGCCATGGCCCCGGCCATGACGGCCAAGATCGACTTCGCGCCCGACCTCCCCGCGGACCGGGCGCAGCTCATACAGCGCTTCCCCCAGGGCTCGGTGATCAAGTGCCAGGCGATCTACGATCGGCCGTTCTGGCGCGACGACGGCCTCACCGGCCAGGCGCTCGGCGATCAGGACCCCGTGCGCATCACGTTCGACAACTCGCCGCCCGACGGCCGACCGGGGGTGATGCTCGGGTTCATCGAGGGCCAGCAGGCACGGGTCTGGGGCCGGCGCTCCAAACGGGCGCGGCGCGCCGCGGTGCTCGAGTCATTCGTCGCCTACTTCGGCTCCGAGGCCGCCAACCCGCGCCGCTACGTCGAGATGAACTGGTCGGAGGAGGTCTGGACGCGCGGCTGCTACGGGGGCTTCGCGCCGCCCGGCGTGCTGCTCGACTACGGACGCGCGCTGCGCGCCCCCGTCGGCCGCATCCACTGGGCCGGCACCGAGACCGCGACCTGGTGGACCGGCTACATGGACGGCGCGGTGGAATCAGGCCAGCGCGCGGCAGTCGAGGTCCTGAGCAGGTTGTAGCGCTGACTCCCGAGGCGACCGCACCGTCCTGGCTGCCGGCGGACCTCTATCCGTTCGCCGGCCGCTACGCGGACGTCGACGGCGCCCGCGTGCACTACGTCGACGAGGGCGAGGGACCGCCGCTTCTGCTGCTGCACGGCAACCCGACGTGGTCGTTCCTCTACCGCGAGATCATCAAGGGCGTGCGCGATCGCTTCCGCTGCGTCGCGCCCGATTATCCGGGCTTCGGGCTCTCGCGCGCGCCCGCCGGCTACGGCTACAAGCCGGCCGAGCACGCCGCGGTGATCGAGCGGCTGGTCGAGCAGCTCGACCTTCGCGGCGCGACGATGATGGGGCAGGACTGGGGCGGGCCGATCGGCTTCAGCGTCGCCACGCGCCATCCGGACCGTTTCGCCGCGTTCGTGATCGGCAACACGTGGGCCTGGCCCAAGGCCGACCTCGGCACGCAGGTGTTCTCGCGGCTGATGGGCGGTCCGATCGGCGGCCACCTGATCCTGCGGCGCAACTTCTTCGTCGAGAAGATCGTTCCCGGGGGCGTGCGGCGCCGCGAGCTGCCGCTCGCCGTCATGGACGCTTACCGCGGACCGTTCCCGACGCAGGCGTCGCGCCGGCCGGTGCACGTCTTCCCGCGCGAGATCCTCGCCGGCCGGCCGTTCCTGGCCGAGGTCGAGCGCGGGCTGCCCGCGCTGCGCGACCGGCCGGCGCTGATCGTCTGGCCGACGAACGACGTCGCGTTCCGCGAGCCCGAGCGCCGGCGCTGGGAGCAGACGTTCCCCGACCACCGCACGGTCGTGCTCGAGGGCGCCGGCCACTACATCCAGGAGGACGCGCCCGAGGAGATCGTCGCCGCGATCCGCGACTGGAGCGAGGCGCGAGCCCGCGGCTAGGCGGCGGGTCCGCGACTGGAGCGAGGTGCGCGGCACCGGCCGGCCGCGCGGTCCTGCCTAGCGCCGCCGGATGCTCACCTTGGCGCTCGCGCGGTGCCAGGTCCCGTTGGCCTTCGCGAGCGGCGAGCCCTGGTCGTAGCGGTTGGTGGCCGCCAGACGCACCCCGATGCGCAGCCGTCCCGATGCGGCGGCGGTGACGATCCGCGTGGCGGTCCCGCTCGTGCCGGCGATGCGCACGCGGTAGGTAGCGCCGGCGCGGTAGCGCGCCGGAGTGGTGACCGTCGCCCGCCCGCTGCCGGTCAGCGCGAAGCCGCGGCTCCACGCGCCGCGCAGGGTGCTGAACTCGACGTTGGGCCGGCGCACCGCCACGCTCCAGCCGTAGACGGAGTAGGACTTTTCCGTCGACGTATAGGTGATGCGGTCCGGAGCCGCGGGCGCCTGCGCGAAGCGGTTCATCAGCGACGGGAGCACCTGGCGCAGGTCGCGCGCCCAGTAGGGCCACGTGTGGGCGCCGGGGCCGTAGTCGTCCCACAGATTCGGGATGCCGAGCTTGGCCAGGCGCTCGTGCACGCGCACGCTCATCTTGTGCGCGCCGAGCTCGATGATGTCGAGCGTCGAGCCGCCGAGCGAACCGCCCGGCGCGCCGTTGCCGGTGTACAGCGCGAGCCCCAGGCCGCGCAGGTTCGCCGCCAGATCGCGCGGGTTGTGGCCGCGCCAGCCGATGTTCCGGGTCTTGAAGTTGCCGAAGATCGAGTCCACGGTGCCGCCGTCCTCGATAACGGTCCCCGCCACCGCGACCTGTCCGGCGGGCACGCCGGCGACCTTCGCATTGAGGTCGACGCCACCGGAGAAGCTCGCGGCGTACGTGAACAGGTCAGGATGGCGCGCCGCGTAGCTGAGCGCTCCGAAGCCGCCCATCGACAGACCGGCGATCGCGCGCCCGCGCCGGGCGGCGACGGTGCGGAAGCGCCGGTCGACGAGCGGGATGAGCTGGTCGATGTGGTAGCGCTCCCACTCCGGCGCCCCGCCTTTGCCGCCGTTGTACCAGTCGCTGTACCACCCGCCGCGGCCACCGTCGGGCATCACGACGATCAGCGGCTGGCCGGCGGTGGTGCGCTCGGCATCGCCGAGGAGCGTCCAGTTCGCGTAGTTCCCGCTGGCGCCGTGGAGCAGGTAGAGGACGGGATAGCGCCGGGCCGTGTCACTCGAGTAGCCGCTCGGCAACAGCACACGCACCTTGGTGTCGGCGGAGAGCGCGTCCGCGCGCACCGTCAGCTCCTGGAGGCGATCGTCGAGGCTTCGGCTCGAGACGACCTGCGCCTGGTCGGCGGCGGTGGCCGGCGCCGCGAGTGCGAGCGCCGCGAGGAAGGCCGCGGCCATGAGCGCCGCCGCTCGCCCCAAGCCGCGGCCGCTTCGCGGTGCGCTCACCACGCGGGCTCCTTCTCGTCGGTCGGCTGGGGCGTGGTCAGCGGGGCGTGCTCGGCGCGCGCTATGTCGAGCGCCTCGCTCAGGCCGCGGCGTGTCGCGGCCTCGACCACGCGCTGGATCAGCGCGCGGACGGGCAGCAGCGGGCCGACCCAACGTGGCGCGACGACGTGGCGCGAGCGGCTGGCGATGCCGCGCTCGATCGCGTCGACGCCGACCGACAGCGGCGCCACGCGCGAGAAGCGGGCGGGGCCCTGCGCGAGCCGGGCGGCGGCCTTGGTCCCGAACCCGCGCTCGGTCATGTCGGTGTCGAGCTCGGCGAAGTAGGCCACGCCGACGCGCGCGCCCGACTCGTAGAGCTCGCTGCGCAGCGAGTCGCCCAGCGCCTCGACCGCCGCCTTCGAGGCGGCGTAGGCGCCGAGCAGCGGCGGGTGCACGGCCGCCGCGAGCGAGGCGACGGCCAGCGCGTAGCCGCGCTCGTGGGCGATGTGCGGGCCGGCGGCGCGCAGCGTGTAGTAGACGCCGAGCGTGTTGACGGCCAGGGTGCGCTCGAAGATCGCGGGATCGCCGCCCACGATCGGCAGCTGGGCCGCGACGCCGGCGTTGGCCATCACGACGTCCAGGCCGCCGAGCCGCTCGACCGCCGCGGCGACCGCCTGCTCGACCTCCTCGCGCCGGGTGACGTCGCACTCCGACCAGGGCGCGTCGCCGCAGTGCGTGGCCACGCTCCGGAGCGCCTCCGGCTCGAGCCCCGCCAGCGCGACCTTCGCGCCGCGCTCGTGCAGGCGCCTCGCGGTGGCGGCGCCGATGCCGCGCGCCGCGCCGGTGATCAGGACGCGGCGGCCGGCGAGTGACTCGGTCGCGGGGCTCATCTCCGTCGCTCCGCGATCCGCGCGAGCAGCGGCGGGCGCCCTCCGTCGAGCTCGTCGGGCTGGATCCGCAGGCCGTTGATCGTCATCGCGAGCATCTCGTAGTGGCCGACGAGCATGCACAGCTCGATCAGCTCGGCGTCGGCGAAGCGCTCGCGCAGGCGCGTCCAGAGCGCGTCGGAGATCGTCCGGTCGGCGTGCAGCTCGTCGACGGCCTCGAGCAGCGCAGCCTCGCGCTCGCTCCAGCCCGCTGCCGCCGGTCCCTCGTCCACGCGCGCCACTTCCGCGTCGCCGAGGCCCGCGCGGCGGGCGATGTGCTGGTGGTGGCGGCGCTCGTACTCGCAGTCGCAGTTGGCCGCGACCCGCAGGATGACGAGCTCGGTGTCGCGGCGCGGGAGCTTGCCGCCGGGCATGAGCGCTCCCGCGAAGCGCAGCCAGCGCCGGAACAGGCGCCGGTGCCGCGCGAGCGTGGTGAACAGGCGCGGCGGCCCGTCCGTGCCCGCGGCGCGGCCGATGACGGAGGTGATCAGCGCGTTCGCGGCGCCGATCTCCGCACGGCCGCCGGGAGCGATGCGCGGCCGGCCGTTCGCGATCGTCTGCACGCCACCAACCCTAACGCCGAACGATGCAGGGCATACCCACCGCCCGCCGGCCGCCCTGGGCTAGGCTGTCGGCGCCCAGACCGGCGAGGAGAGCGACCGTGACGAACGTCCGCGACGCCGTGTTCGCGATGCTGCGCGAGCGCGGCATGACCACGATCTTCGGCAACCCGGGCTCGACCGAGCTGCCGATGCTCCAGCGGTTCCCCGAGGACTTCCGTTACGTGCTGGGGCTGCAGGAGGCGGTCGTGGTCGGGATGGCCGACGGGTTCGCGCAGGCGAGCGGCGCGCCGGCGCTCGTCAACCTCCACACCGCGCCCGGCGTCGGCAACGGGATGGGGGCGATCTTCAACGCGCACGCGAACAAGTCGCCGGTGGTGGTGACGGCCGGCCAGCAGGCGCGCTCGCTGATGACGCTGCAGGCGAACCTGACCAACCGCGACGCCGTGCGCATGCCCCATCCGCTGGTCAAGTGGAGCTACGAGCCGCCGCGCGCGGAGGACGTGCCGCACGCGCTCGCACGCGCCATCCACCTCGCCGGGCTGCCCCCGCAGGGGCCGGTGTTCCTGTCGGTTCCCATGGACGACTGGGCGGCCGAGACCGACGACGGCGCCGTCGCCCACCAGACGACGCGCGCGGTCGCCGGGCGCGCGGCCGCCGCGCCCGACGCGGTGCGCGAGCTGGCCCGGCGGCTGGGCGCGGCCCGGCGTCCTGCGCTCGTCGCCGGGCCCGACGTCGACTCGAGCCCCGGCGCCTGGGAGGCCGCGGTCGCGCTCGCCGAGGCGCAGCGGATGGCCGTGTGGGCGACGCCCGCGCCGGGGGGCGGGCGGATCGGCTTCCCGGAGGACCACGCACTGTTCCAGGGCGTGCTGCCCCCGGCCGTGGGACCCGTGGGCCAGGCGCTGGCCGGACACGACCTCGTGCTGGTCGCGGGCTCGTCGGTGTTCCCCTACTACCCGAACATCCCGGGGCCGCTGCTGGCGGAGGGAACGGCGCTGGTGGCGATCACCAACGACCCCGACGAGGCGGCGCGGGCGCCGATGGGCGAGGCGATCGTCGCGGACGTCGGCCTGACGCTGGCCGCGCTGGTGGCCGAGGCCGGCGGGTCCGACCGCGAGCCTCCGGCGCCGCGACCGGAGCCGGAGCCACCCGAGGAGGGCGAGCCGCTGAGCCCGGGCGCGGTCCACGCCACGCTGGCCGAGGTGTTCCCGGCGGATGGGGTGGTCGTGCTGGAGTCGCCCTCGAGCACGCTGGCCCTGCGCAACCGGCTGCGGCTCTCCAACCCGGGCTCCTACTACTTCGGGGCCGGCGGAGGGCTGGGCTTCGGTCTGCCGGCGGCGATCGGCGTCCAGCTCGCGCAGCCCTCGCGGCCCGTCGTCTGCGTGCTCGGCGAGGGCTCGGCCCAGTACGCGATCCAGGCCTTCTGGACCGCCGCGGCCTATCAGGTCCCGGTGACCTTCCTGGTCCTGCGCAACGAGGAGTACGCCATCCTGAAGTGGTTCGGCGAGCTCGAGTCGGTCACCGGCGCGCCCGGCCTCGACCTGCCCAAGCTCGACACCGCCGCGCTGGCCGCGGCCTACGGCGTCGACGCCGCCCACGCCGGCGGGCGCGACGAGCTGCGCGAGAAGCTCAGCGCCGCGCTTCAGTCGAGCGCGCCCTCGCTCGTCGAGGTACAGGTGACGCCGGGCATGGCGCTGGCCTGAACGGTGCTGCTCGAGCCTGATCCGACCCGCATCGGGCGGCCGCCGGGGCCGCCGTCGCCCGACCGCGCGCCCGACAGCCTCGCGGCGGGGACGCCGGAGCCACTGCGCTCCGATCTGGTTGCTCTGCTGCGCGCGGATCGCGTCCTGAGCCGGCCGCTCGACCTGATCCGCTACGCCTCGGACGCGAGCCCCTACCGGCTCTTCCCGCAGGTGGTGGTCATGGCCCACGACGCGGACGACGTCGGCAAGGTCCTGGCCTACGCGCGCTCACACGGACGACACGTGACGTTCCGCGGCGGGGGGACGAGCCTCAATGGCCAGGGTCAGTGCGACGACGTCCTGGTCGACGTGCGCCGGCATTGGTCGGGCGTCGAGATCGAGGACGGCGGCACGCACGCAAGGCTCAAGGGCGGCACGCTGCTCGGCTTCGCCAACCGCCTGCTCCGCCGCCAGGGCTTCGCGCTGGGGCCGGATCCGGCGAGCACGGACATCGCGACGGTGGGCGGGGTGATCGCCAACAACTCGGGCGGCATGCGCTGCGGGACGACCTGGGACTCCTACTCGACGGTGCGCGCGATGACGCTGGTGCTGGCGTCGGGGACCGTGATCGACACCGCCGCCCCCGACGCCGAGGAGCGCTTCGCCGCCGCTGAGCCCGAGCTCGCGCGCGGCCTGCTCGAGCTGCGCGACGAGCTACGCGCCGACGCCGAGCTCGCCGAGCGCGTCCGGCGCAAGTTCGAGATCAAGAACACGACGGGCTACCGGCTATGCGCGTTTCTCGACGCCGACACTCCGCTCGAGATCTTCCGCCGCATGGTCGTGGGCTCGGAGGGCACGCTGGCGTTCATCGCCGACGCGACCTTCGAGACGCGGCCCGAGCCGGCGCACACGACGGTCTCCTGGATTCACTTCAACTCGATCGAGGAGGCGGTCGAGCCCGTCTCCGAGCTCGTGGCCGCCGGCGCCCGGGCGACCGAGCTGATGGTCGCTCCGGCGCTGATGGTCGCCGCCTACAACATTCCGGGCACACCGGAGCACTGGAAGGAGCTGCCTCTCGAGTCGGCCGCCCTGCTGGTCGAGTTCGTCGGCGACGCTGCCTCCGAGCTCGACGCGCGCGAGGCCGAGGCGGCGCGCATCCTCGAGAAGCACGAGCTCCTGCGGGCGGCCGAGTTCACCCGCGAGCACGAGGCGATCGAGCTCGCCTGGAGCGTTCGCGAGGGCCTGTTCGGCCTGGTGGGCGCGCTGCGGCCGCTGGGCACGGCGCTGATCGTCGAGGACGTGTGCGTCAAGCCCGCCGACATCGCCGATTGCTCCCGCGAGCTGCAGGCGCTGCTGGGCGAGCATGGCTTCCTACCGGGAGTGGCCGGCCACGTTTCGGCCGGCAACCTGCACTTCAACTTGACGCCGGACTTCTCCAAGCCCGAGGACCTCGAGCGCTACGCGGCGTTCATGGACGGGCTGGTAGCGCTGATCCTCGACCGCTTCGACGGCTCGCTGAAGGCCGAGCACGGCACCGGCGTGAACATGGCGCCCTGGGTGCAGCGCGAGTGGGGGGAGAAGGCCACCGCGATGATGTGGCGGGTCAAGGAGCTCGCGGACCCGGACGGGATCCTCAACCCGGGCGTGGTCCTCAACCGCGACCCCGAGGTTCATCTCCGCAACCTCAAGACGCAGCCGATGATCGAGGAGGTCGCGGCCCACTGCGTCGAGTGCGGCTTCTGCGAGCCGGTGTGCCCGAGCCGCAACGTCACCACCACGCCGCGCCAGCGGATCGTGCTCCGTCGCGAGATGGCGCGCCAGCCCGAGGGCTCGCCCGTCTACGAGGCGCTGCTGCGCGACTACGAGCACGACGGCATCGAGACCTGCGCCGCCGACGGGACCTGCATGGCCGCCTGCCCGGTCGCGATCGACACCGGCAAGCTGATCAAGGAGTTCCGGCGTAGCGAGCGCACCGAGCGCGAGGAGGCGGTGGCGCTGGCGATCGCGCGCCGCTGGGCGGTGGTAGAGCGGGCGGCGCGCGCCGGCCTGCGCGCCGGCCACGCGCTCGGCGACCGGCGGGTCGCCGCGGTGCCCGAGGCGGTGCGCCGCCGCGTGAGCAGCGAGCTCGTGCCGTCGTGGCCGGCGAGCATGCCTCCGGCAGCGCCCGCCGGCCTGCCCGCCACCGAGCGCGCGGGCGCGAGGGCGGTCTACCTGCCCGCGTGCATCAACCGCATCTTCGGCAACCCGCGTGGCACGCCGGCGCGACCGTCACTGCCCGAGGCTCTGGTCGAGGTCTCGCGCCGCGCCGGCGCGCCGGTGTGGATCCCCGACGACGTCGCCGGGCACTGCTGCGCGACGCCGTGGAGCTCGAAGGGCTACCGCCGCGGCAATGACTTCATGGCCCGCCGCACGGCCGACGCGCTGTGGCGCTGGACGGGCGGCGGCGAGCTTCCCGTGGTCATCGACGCGACCTCGTGCGCGCACGGCCTGATCCAGGACGTCGCTCCGCAGCTCGGCGACGAGCGCCGCGAGCGCTTCGAGAAGCTCGAGCTGCTGGACTCGATCGCCTGGGCCCACGACCGGCTGCTGCCGGAGCTCGACGTCTCCCGGCGCGTCGGTTCGGTCGCCCTGCACCCGACGTGCTCCGCCGGCCACCTGGGCCTTCAGACGAAGCTCGAGGCCGTCGCCCGCGAGCTGGCCGACGACGTGCTCATCCCGGCCGGCACCACCTGCTGCGGGATGGCCGGCGACCGTGGGCTGCTGCACCCCGAGCTCCCGGCCTCGGCCCTGCGCGACGCCGCCCGCGACCTCGAGGGCCGCTCGCTCGACGCCTGCCTGTGCGCCAACCGCACCTGCGAGGTGGCCCTCCAGGAGGTCACCGGGCGCCCGTACGCTTCGTTCGTCTTCCTGCTCGAGGAGCTCACGCGGTGAGGTAACGCAGCGGATGCGCACGGGCCTCGCGTGCGCCGATCTGCTCTGAGGCGGCGGGCGCGCCGAGCCGCTCCGCTCAGGCGGAGTCGGCCGCCGACCGTGCGGCGTCACTGAGCGACTCGACGTGCCGCGCGCGGAAGAACGCGGCGAGCGAGGCGGCGAGCGTCGCGACGACGGAGATGGCCCAGACCTCGAGCAGGACGTCGAGGATGCGGCCGGGCGTCGTCACCGGGTTGGGCATCTGCGAGCTGACGGTGGTGAGCTGCGCCGAGACCCAGAACAGCGCGCCGCCGAAGTCGTCGAACCCCGAGCCGCGGTGGTCGTGCTCGAACAGGTACATGAGCACGCTGGCGACTCCGTCGAGGACGATGGTCGCGAGGAGCAGGAACGTGAGGCGGCTGCGCAACAGGCGGTGGGTGTGCGACTCGCCCCGCACGACCATCCCGACTTCAGCGCCTATGCGGCGCATGCCCGGCGGCGGCATGTCTGTCCTCGGTGGGGGCACGGGCACGTTCGGGACCGTACTCAGCGCTCCGGCGGAGGCCGGCCGCCCCGGGCGGCTACAGCGCGTCGCGCACGCGGCGGGGGAGACCCGCGACCACCAGGTCGTAGGAGTCCTCGATCAGGTCGCGGACCATGCCGTCCGCGAGCGAGCCGTCGAGCGTGACCGTGTTCCAGTGGCGCTTGTCGAGGTGGTAACCCGGCGCGATCGCGGCGTACGTCAGGCGCAGCTGCGCCGCGAGCTCGGGCTCGCACTTGAGGCTGACCTTCAGCGGCTGGGACGCCAGCGCGCTGATGGCGAAGATCTTGCCGCCGACCTTGAACACCGAGGTCTCGTGGCCGAACGGGAAGGTCTGCTCCGAGCCCGGGAACGCGAGGCAGCATCCGAGCAACTCGTCGGCCGTCACGGTCGCAGTATCGATGAGTTTCGACACACCATGAGGTCTTCCAGGCACAATCGGATTCAGCGCGCGGTCCCGCGCCCGGCCGACACCGCCGACGTTAGGCTCGCACTGCGATGCCCTACGACGAAGAGCTCGCAGACAGGCTGCGCGAGCTGCTCGCCGACGAGGGAGCGGTCACCGAGAAGAAGATGTTCGGTGGGCTCGCGTTCCTCGTGGAAGGCCACATGGCGGTCAGCGCCTCACGCAACGGCGGCCTGCTCGTGCGCGTCGACCCGGCTGAGACCGAAGACCTGCTGGCGCGCCCGCACGTCTCGCTGATGGAGATGGGCGGGCGCACGATGGGCGGCTGGATCACGGTCGCGCCCGAAGGCTTGGAGTCCGAGCCCGACCTCGCCGAGTGGGTTGAGCGCGCCGTGGCGTTCGCCAAGACGCTGCCGCCCAAGTAGGGGCCGGTGGGCGCCGCGGGACTCCGCCCCCGCGGCGCCCGTCCTCCGTTCGGCTCAGGCGATCTTGGTGCCGTTCGGGGTCACGACGTACCATGGCGCGCCGAACTGGTCGAGGCCCTGGCCGCCGGTGGCGCCCGCCTTGGTGTCGCCGGCGTAGTAGTACAGGGGGTGGCCGGCGTAGGCGAGCTGCGGCTTGCCGTCCGCGCCCTTGATGGTCGTGACCTTGGCCGCGGCGACGCCGCCCTTGACCTGCGGCTTGGCGCCCGCCGGCAGCGGCGGCCACGCGCTCGCGCACGCGCCCGAGCAGTTGCTCATGTTCGGCTTGTCGGCTTCGAACAGGTAGACGGTGCGCCCCTTGCCGTCGACCAGGAACTGCCCGAGCGAGGTACGGGCGGTGGTGAGCGTGGCCGCGCCGCCGCTCGCCTTGCTGGGCGCCGAGCCGTAGCCGTTCGTGGAGCCACCGCAGCCGGCGACGACCAGGAGGGCGACGACGGCGGCTATCGCGACGCCGAGGAGGGGGACGATCTTCTTCATTTCAGGCTCCTTCGAGGGTGGGCCAACTCGGATTCGCGACGCGCCCCTCAGAAGCCGGTGCCACCACCCACAGTGGGTAGTGCTGCATACGGTTGTGGAGCGAACCGGGTTCGCAGTTCGTCCTCACGGCGGCGGTCACGCCGCGCTCCTCATCCGCGGCGCCGCCCGCAGCGACAGCGCGGCCGTGCCGGCCAGGACGCCGACGACAACGGCCAGCGACACCCAGATCGGCGGGTGCCAGACGTCGATCAGCAGCATCTTGGCGCCGATGAAGGCCAGGATCAGCGCCAGTCCGTGCGAGAGGTAGACGAAGCGGTCCATCATCCCGACGAGCAGGAAGTACAGGGCGCGCATGCCGAGCATCGCGAACGCGTTGGCCGCGAAGACGATCAGCGGCTCCTGCGTCACCGCGAAGATCGCCGGGACCGAGTCGATCGCGAACACGACGTCCGTCGTCGCGAGCACCACGAGGACGGCGAACAGCGGCGTGGCGACGCGGCGGCCGGCGTCGCGCAGGAGCAGCCTGTCGCCTCGGTAGTCGGCGGTCATCGGTACGCGGCGGCGGATCAGGCGCAGCGCGGGGTTGCGCTCGGGCTCGACGTCGCGGTCGCTGTGGCGGGCGAGCTTCCACCCCGTGTAGAGCAGCAGCGCACCGAACACGTAGAAGGTCACGTGGAACGTGTCGAGTAGCGCCGCGCCGAGCAGGATGAACACGAGGCGCAGAGCGAGCGCGAGCATGATCGCCCACGACAGGACCTTCGGCTGCACGCGCGGCGGCACGGCGAAGTACGCGAGGATCGTCGCGAAGACGAAGACGTTGTCCAGCGACAGCGAGCGCTCGAGCAGGTAGCCGGCGTAGTACTGGCCTGAGACGTCGCCCCCCTGCCACAGCCACAGCACCGCGCCGAAGGCCAGCGCGACGGCGACCCAGACCACGGACCATACGGCCGACTCGCGCAACCGCGGCGGGTGGTCGCGCGCGAACAGGAGCAGGTCGACCGCGAGCATCGCCACGACGACCACGCCGAGGACCGCCCACGTCGCCGCGCCCGCGTCGAGCGAGGTGGAGGCAGCGAGGGGAGTGCCCCACATCGCCGCGCCCGCGTCGAGCGACGTCGAGACGGCCAGGGGAACGGCGGCGAACGCCACGATCCTTCTCCTTGGGTTGGGGAGAAGGTTTCGTCCGCCCGCTCAGCTGGCCGGTGACACCGGGCCTTGCGGCCGTGTTGACGACGTCACCCGTCCGGGACTACTTCCCTTCGAGGGCAAGGGTAGCGCCGCTAGGCTGCGGGAGTGCGTACCCGCGGCCGCCCCTCTCGCCGCAGCCGAGCGGCGAGGCGCCCGCGAGGGCCGGTCGTGGTCAGCGGAACGACGGCGCCGGCGTTCGCGCCGGTCGCGAGCGCGTTCGGCCGGTTGGTGGCGGGGGGACCGGGTGGCGGGGCACTGGCGGTGCGGCTGCGCGGCGAGACCGTCGTGGACCTGTGGACGGGCAGCGCCGATCGGCGCGGGGCACGGCCGTGGACCCCCGACACGGTGGCGATCAGCTTCTCGACGACCAAGGGCGTGGCGTCGACGATCGTGCACCGGCTTGCCGACCGCGGCGAGTTGGGCTACGAGGAGCCGGTCGCTGCCTACTGGCCGGAGTTCGCGGCCGGCGGCAAGGAGCGCGTGACCGTGCGCGACCTCCTCACGCACCGCGCCGGGCTGCACGACGTCCGGGCCGTCGCGGACCGCGCCGAGGAGCTGCTCGATCACCTGGCGATGGAGGAGCGGCTCGCCGCGCGCGCGGTGCGCGCGCCGACCGAGCGCTCCGCCTACCACGCGATCACCTATGGGTGGCTCGTTGCCGGGCTGGCGCGCCGGGTGACGGGTCAGGGGCTGGCCGCGCTCGCGGGCAGCGAGGTCGCCGGTCCGCTGGGCATTCGGGGGATGCACATCGGCGTTCCCGAGGAGGCGCGCGAGCTCGTGGCAGAGCCCGTCGGCTCTGCGCTGCGCCATGCCGGCTCGCTCGTGCGGGTCCTCGCGCCCGTGTGGACCCGGTCGAGTGCGACCCGGACGTGGCTCAATGCGCTGCTCGTCCCGGGCTTTCACCGGCTGTTCGAAGGCGAGCGACCTCCCATCTGGTCGACGGAGATGCCCGCGGTGAACGGGGTCTTCAGCGCCCGCGCGCTCGCCGGCCTGTACGGGGCCCTGGCCAACGGAGGGACGGACGCCGGTGCCACGCTTCTGTCCCCCGAGACGACGCAGGCCCTCGGTCGCGTGCACGTCCGCACACGCGACGCCGTGCTCGGCGTGCGGATGCGCTGGCGCCTCGGCTACCACCACGCCTTCGGGACCGGTACCGAAGCACCGCGCGCTTTCGGCCACTACGGCTACGGCGGCTCGGGCGGATGGGCGGACCCGGAGCTCGGGCTCTCGCTGGGCTTCGTCACCAACCGGGTCGGCTCGGTGAGCACTCCGATGGGAGACCTCGACCTGTTCCGGCTCAGCCGCGTGGTCCGGCGGTGCGCGCTTGGCGCCGGTTCGTACCCTGTTCAGCCATGACGTACGTGATCGCCGGTAGCTGCATCAAGGACGACTCCTGCATAGAGGTCTGTCCGGTCGACTGCATCCATCCGAAGCCCGGGGATGCGGACTTCGAGACGGCGGAGCAGCTCTACATCGACCCGCAGGTGTGCATCGACTGCGACGCGTGCGTGGAGGCGTGCCCGGTGGACGCGATCTTCGCCGACTTCGAGCTCCCCGAGAAGTTCGAGTACGCGCTGGAACTGAACGCGGAGTTCTTCGCTGAGAAGAGCACCGCCGAGCGGACGGCGGCTTGATGGCCGGCGCGCGACCCCGGGTGGCGATCGCCGGCGCCGGGCCCGCCGGGGCGTTCGCCGCGGAGCGCCTGCTGCGCTCGCGTGGCGACGTGGAGATCGACCTGTTGGAGCGGCTGCCCACGCCCTGGGGGCTGCTCCGCGGCGGCGTGGCGCCGGACCACCAGGAGATCAAGCGGCTGGACGAGACGTTCGATCGCCAGACGCTCGGGCACGGGTGCCGCTTCTTCGGAAACGTCGAGGTGGGCGTGGACATCTCCCACCCGGAGCTGATGGAGCACTACACGGCCGTGATCTACGCGACGGGCGCCCAGACCGACAAGTCGCTCGGGATCCCGGGCGAGGACCTGCCCGGGAGCTCGGCCGCAACCGAGTTCGTGGCCTGGTACAACGGCCATCCGGACTACCGCGGGCTGGAGTTCGACCTGTCGTCGCGGCGAGCCGTGGTGATCGGGAACGGCAACGTGGCGGCGGACGTCACGCGCATGCTGACGCTGAGCGCCGCAGAGCTCGAGCGAACCGACGTCGCCGACCATGCCCTCGACGCGCTACGCGCAAGCCGTATCGAGGAGGTCGTGGTGCTCGGACGCCGCGGTCCGGCCCAAGCTGCGTTCACGAGCTCCGAGCTGCGGGAGCTCGGGCGCCTCGAGGGAGTCGAGCTGCGCGTCGACCCCGATGATGTCGAGCTCGATCCGCTGTCGTGGGGATGGCTCGCCGAGCGGGGCAGCTTCACTGCGCGCAAGAACGTGGAGCTGCTGCGCAAGTTCGCCGCCATGCCGCGGGACCCCGGCGCCCGGCGGCGGATCGTGCTGCGCTTCCTCCGCTCGCCGGTCGAGATCCGCGGGGCCGGCAGGGTCGAGGCCGTCGACGTCCGCCGCAACCAGATCGTGCAGGCGGACGACGGCACGCTCAGGCCTCGGCCGCTCGAAGGGGAGCTGGAGACCCTCGACTGCGGCCTGGTGCTGCGCTCGGTCGGCTACCTGGCGGTGCCGCTGCCCGACGTGCCCTTCGACGAGCGCAGCTTCGTGCTTCCCAACGACCGCGGCCGGGTTCGCGGGCCGGACGGCCGGCCGCTACCGGGCGTCTACGCGGTGGGTTGGATCAAGCGCGGCCCGACCGGCATCCTCGGCACCAATAAGCGTGACGCCGAGGAGACGGTGGACTGCCTCGCAGAGGATCTGGCCTCGGCGGCGCTGCGGCGGCCGCCCAAACCGGGTCGCGAGCAGATCGATGCGCTGCTGGCCGCGCGCAAGCCGGACCTCGTCACCGCCGAGGGCTGGCGCGCGATCGAGGCTCACGAGCTGCGCAGGGGCCGCGAAGAGCAGCGCCCGCGCGTCAAGCTCGCCTCCCGTGACGCGCTCCTCGCCGCTGCCGGAGCCGCCGGCTCGACGACGGCTCCTTCCTGATCCGGCGGTGACTCAGCCGCCCGGCTGGACGGTTCGCAGCCCCGCCAGGCGAGCCGCAGCCCTCGGCGGCCAGGCAATCGAGGTCGGCGCCGCTGGTCGAGGTAGCCGGTCGCCTGCGACTCGGCGTGTCATCGACGAGTAGCATCAAGCGAGGCCGTGGGTCAGGCTGCTGGGCGCTTGGGCGAAGCCCTGATCGGAGGGAGAACTGGATGAGACGGCGTCATGGAGGGCGGGTCCATCGCTGGGTGATGCTCGCGCGGCGGCCTGTCCCCGCCGGTGTCGCGGTGGTCGTCATCGCGGCCACTTGGCTGCTTGTCACGGCCGTCGCTCACGGGGCCTGAGCAACGGTTGGCGCTTCAGGTCACCAGGCGCTCGTGCCGTCCGGCGTCACCGTGATGCCGAGAGGGAACGCGCCTGAGAACGGTTGCGATCGCCGCGCGATCCCGTGTTCGTTCTGATCCCGGGCGCGGGGACCGACCCGCGCGTCTTCCAGAAGACGATCGACGCCCTGGCCGACCTCGGCCACGAGGCGGTCGCGCCGCCCCTTCCGCTCGACGACGACGGCGCGACCCCGAGCGATCATGCCGAGGCGGTGGCGGCGGGTGTCCCCCGCAGTGACGATGTCGTGGTGGTCGCGCAGTCGCTCGGGGCCTTCGCCGGCCCGCTCGTCGCGGAGCGGATTCCCGTGGCGCAGCTCATCCTCCTCGCCCCGATGATCCCGAAGCCGGGGGAGACCGCGGGCGAGTGGTGGGACGACACCGGCCACGCCGATGCCATCGCCGGCGTCCTGGCCCGGCACGGGCCCATGCGCGGCTGGGGTCCCGAGGCCTTTCAGGAGGTGTTCCTGCACGACGTCGATCCCGACGTCGCGCGAGAGAACGAGCGCTTCGACGGGGCGCCCGGAGCGGGCATGTTCTCCGAGCCATGGCCGCTGGAGTCCTGGCCGGACCTGCCCACGCGAGTCCTGGCGCCGAGCGAGGACCGGCTCTTCCCGCTCCCCTTCCAGCGCCGCGTGGCGCGGGAGCGCCTCGACCTCGAGGTCGACGTCATGCCCGGCGGGCACCTGCCGATGCTCGCCCGTCCGCGCGAGCTCGCAGAGCAGCTGGTGCGACTCGCCCCTGTCTCCTAGGAAGCCGCTCCCACGCTCGGCGGCGACCAGCGCACGCCGGCGAAGCGAGCGAAGTCCGCGTCGTAGGAGACGATCGTCGCTCCGTGCTCGACGGCGAGTGCCGCGAGGTGCGCGTCGTTGACGAGATTCGCGGCGGCGCCGGTATCGCGCAGCAGTCCGCCGAGTAGGCCAACGTGCTGAGACGTTGGCTCGATCACCACTGAGTTGGGCGCCGACAGCCAGGCCTCGAGGACTGCGAGAGACTGCTCGACGCTCAACGGCCTTGGGAAGACGTGCGGGTTGGTGCTGAGGCGCAGGAAGGCGAGCACGACGACCCACGCGAATGCGACCGCCTCCTCGCCGGTCAGCGCGGTGTCAAGCCACTCCCGCGCGGCCTGGTGTCTCTGCGCCCGCTCGTCTACCGCGTAGAGCAGGACGTTCGCGTCGACGACCTTCACTTCCGCATCGCGAGCCGCCGCGCGATCTCTTCGTCCTCGAGCTCACCGGCGAGCGTCAGTGCCTTTTCGAGAGGCACCGATGGCGGACCCATGTCGAAGGTCGGCGTGCTGAATTCGGATCGACCGCCCGGGGCGGACATCCCCGAACGAATCGCGTGATTCACCGCCTGCTTGAACGTCATCCCGCGCTCTCGCATCAGGCGCCGCACGAGCTGCTCGACGTCCGGCTCCAGCGTTATCGTGGTCCGCATGGGTGCATCATAGCATCACTCAGATGGATGCAATGATGCAACATCACCGCGGTCTGGCCGCCCGCTCCGCCAAGCCCGGCCAACTCGCGACCGGGTCGGTCGAGCGGACCGCGTGCATGCCCGCCGCCGCGTAGCGCTCGAACGCCGCGTCGGCCTCGTCCGTGTAGTCGACGACGCCCGGCACGACCACTGGTGAGGTGCAGTCCTCGAGCAGGTAGGTGCGCTCGGCGAGCCGCTCGCCGGCGGTCTCCTCCTCGAGGAGGTCGTCGATCGTCCACGCCATGCAGTGGCTCTTCGCCTGCCCGGCTACGGCCACCGCGTCGAAGGTGAGGAGCTTCTCGATGAGCTCGGTGTTTCGCCCGCCCAGGTGATCACCGTCCGGGCCCTCGGTCACCTCGGGGCCGAGCATCGAGTAGTGCTCGGTGAGCGGGTTGTCGCCCTTGACCTGGAAGGCGGGCGCGCTGTGACGGGCGATCCCGTGGAAGAAGATCGCCTCCTCGATCGCCGCCACCAGCGCGTGACCGATGCCGCCGAGCATCGCGTGGTAGGGCCAGACCGTGAGGTCGTACTTGCCGCCCTCGGCCAGCAGGCGGGAGTAGTGGGCGAGGTGGCGCTGGGCGTAGCCGGCGTCGATGCCGAGCGCCTCGGCCACCGCCGTGTTCACCCGCCAGCGTCCGCTCGCGACGTCCTGCTTCGAGACGAGCGTGTAGGGCGGCGGGTGCTCTCCCTGCTCGTCGACGAGCCAGATCGCGTGGAATACCTGCATCGCGTGGTGGGTGTCGAGGCTCGGGAAGATCTGGGAGATCGTCCCCAGGTTGCGATAGATCCACTCGCAAAGGCGGCGGTTGTCGTCGACCGCGCCGGTCCCCGAGCGTCCGGCGACGAACAGCTCGAAGTCCGGGATGCAGAAGGTGTTCTGAACGTCGACGACGAGCAGGCACACGCGGAAGGCGTCCTGCGCGGCGGGGCGCAGTCCGTGCCGCTCGGCCCAGGCCTCGGCCTCGCGCGCCCGCTCCTCGTAGGGAACGCGCCAGACCTCGCCGACGCGGCTCGGCTCGAAGTGAGGGGGAAGGGTGAGCTCGGAGTGTGCCGCCACGGCCGCGATTATCGATGTCGGCGACACGGATGACCACGTGATCGAACTCGACCGTCCCGTCGTGATGCGGTACGGGGCTTCGATGAGGAGTTGGTCAGGCCTGGCAGTCGACCGCGACGTCGAGCGCGGCGCAGAGCTCGCGCATCCGCGTGTCCGCCAGAGGGCCGATTCTCTCGACGAGCACCGCGACGGAAACGCTCTCCACCGAGTCGAGGTTCACGGCCGAGGGTCGCGGGACGGGATCATCGGCGGGGTCGAGGACGACCTCGCTGGGTAGCGCTCTGATCGTGGTCGTGCACGGCGCGATGAGGGCTCGCCGGAGCCGGGGAATGGCCACGTCGCGCGAGAGTACGACGACCGGACGGCGGCCGGTCTGCGGCAGCTCGCACCACCACAACTCTCCGCGAGCGGGCAGGGCGTTCACGATGCGGCGGCGGCCTCGCGGAACGACGCGAGGTCTCCCCAGGCATCGGGCTCGTCGAGCGGGTGCTCGTCGTAGGAGGAATAGGCGGCGTCGATCTCGGCGGCACGGTGGCGCGCGAGGAGCGCGGCGAGCGCCTCGTCGAGGAGCGCGGCATCCGTCAGTTTCGAGCGTAGGCGCCGGGCGTCCGCAAGCAAGTCGGCGTTGACCGTGGTGCTCAGCCGTGTGCGAGCCATGCCACGATTATGCCACGGCCCACGCGCGACCACGCGGTGGCGGCGGCGATACTTCGGGCGTGCTGCGTGCTGGGATCAGGTTGAGAGCCATCTGCGCCCTCTTCACGATCCTCGGGGCGGCGTCCTTCGCCGGCGTCGCGCCGGCCGCCGCCGGCGCGCAGGACTCCAAGGGCGCCGATGCCATTCAGGTGGCCGGTGTCGAGAAGCTCGACACGCGCCTGCGTGAGTACCGCCTGACTACCCCCGCGCTTGCGGCGCCGACGATCGTCCGGGTCCTTCTGCCCGATGGCTACGCGCAGCACCCGAAGCGCCGCTATCCGGTCCTGTACCTGCTGCATGGCTGCTGCGACTTCGACGTCGACGGGGCGCAGGCGTGGACGGTGCACGGCGAGGCCGAGCAGGCGACCGCGGGGAAGGGGCTCATCGTGGTGATGCCGGCCGGCGGGCGCGGCGGGATGTACTCGAACTGGCTGAGCGCCGGGACGCAGTGGGCGCCCGCAGTGGGAGACCTACCACGTCCGCGAGCTGATCCCGTGGATCGATCAGCGGTTCCGCACCAGGGCCGTCCGCACCGGCCGGGTCATCGCCGGGTTGTCGATGGGCGGCTTCGGCGCGATGAAGTACGCCGCGACCTACCCGGACAAGTTCATCGCTGCGGCCTCGTTCAGCGGCATCGTCGACTCCAACTTCGGCAACGGCGCGGTCCACGGCGCGCTGCCATCCTTCGACGGCGGGAATCCTGCCTCCGTGTGGGGTCCCCGTGCCACGGACGAGATCCGCTGGAGGTCGCAGAACCCGTGGGACCTGGCCGCGAACCTCCGCCCGCTGCAGCTCACACTCCGCACCGGCAACGGGGAGGCCGGCCCGTTCGACGCTCCTGGCCGGCCGCTCGACGTGACCGAGGCGGGCGCGCACGCGAACTCCGTCTCGCTTCACGACCGGTTGACCGCGCTTGGAATAGCCCAGAAATGGGACGACTACGGTCCCGGGACCCACACCTGGCCCTACTGGACGCGGGATCTCAAGGAGACGCTGCCGGGCTTCCTCGCCGTGCTGCGCAATCCGCCCGGTCCGCCGGCGAAGGTCACCTACACGAGCGCCGAGCCGACCTATTCGGTCTTCGGCTGGCGGGTGGCATGGGAGCGCGAGGAGCTCGCGTTCACCCGGCTCGCGAGCGCGAGCCGCCGCGGCTTCGTGCTCAAAGGAGGCGGCACTGCCGTGGTCCGGACGCCCAAGCGGTTCCCCAGGTGCCCGAAGGTGACCGTGGATGGCACGGCCGTGACGGCCAAGGTCGATCGCGCGCGCCGCCTCTCCATCACGGTCACGACCGGCTCCGACGCCAGGGCCAAGGTCCGGATCAGCGCCAGGAGCCGGTGCTCTTGACCGAGCCGTAGCGCGCGGTCGGACCCGTTGCTCAGGGGTAGCGCCCGGTGATCCTTCGCCCACCCGGGAGGCCCGGGGGCGCTCCCAGGGACTGGATGAAGTCCGAGAATGCCTGCCCGGCGGCGGTGCGCTCGCCCTCGGAGTAGCCGCCGCCGTAGGCTCGGGCGTAGGTTTCGCCGAGCGCGTTGCCGGACCAGCCGATCTCGATTCCGGGGCTTGAGCCGGGGATGATCGCGGCGACCGGCTGGCCTGCCCTGACGACCTGGTTGACGCGGACGGCCGGAACGATGCCCTCGGCGTAGTAGACCATCCTGCCCGCGTCGGGGCCGTCGAGCAGCCGGTAGGAGACCCATCCGCCGCCGGGCCATCCGCTGGACCGTGTCGCGGCGGTGATCAGCGCGGCACCGATCGCGAGCAGGGGCCCTCGGCCGGCGTAGTCGACGCCCATGTCGATGCGCTCCGGGGTGACGCTCGCCCTGGCCAGTGGGTTGACGTAGGTGCCCGGGCCGAGGCCCGCGCTCCTCTGCGCTTTTCGCAGCGACACCAGCTCGGCGCGCACCTCGGCGTCAGAGGGCGCGCCCGGGGATTGCCTGCCCGCGGAGCCGGCCGCCGCAGCGGCCGCCGGCGCGTTGTCCGGCGGAGCGAACGCATCCTGCCCGACCGCGCCCGCCGTGTCCCCGGCGATCGGGTCGACGACGGTCGGATGTGGGCGCGGCAGGGGCGGCTGGGTCGTGACGTCCGCCGAGCTCAGAAGCTGGCGCGGTGATTGAACGCGCGCCGGAGCGCCGCCCGATTCGCCGCCGGTGTTGACCACCGCGACCACCACCACGACCACCACCGCGACCGCGACCAGCGCAGCCAGACCTCGACGCATCGGTCAAGTATCCGCCGATTTCCCTTCCATCGGCTCTTTACCCGGTCCTGGCTGGGCCGCGACGGCCGGCGCGGACCTTGGCCGGCCTGCGCTTCGCTGCCGTTCGGGTAGGGTGGCGAGAACCGAAGGAGGAGCTGGGTGGAGCGTCGCTCGAAGGTGTGGATCTCGTTGGTGGCCGTGTGCCTGGCCGCGGGACTCCTGTCGGGATGCACGGCGCGCGACGTCGCCGTGCTCAGCGACAACGCGCTGAGAGGCCGCGACAACGGCACGCCGGGGTCCGCCATCGCACGCGCATACCTGATCGACCAGCTCAAGCCGATCGCCATGGGCCTGAACTCGTCGGCGAGCGGTGACGCCGCGTACACGCAGAGCCTCCCGGGCGGTACCAACGTGGTGGCGGTTATCCCGGGCACCGACCTGGCCGATCAGTACGTGGTGGTGGGCGCTCACTACGACCACCTGGGAGACACGTGCCCGAGCAGCTCGTGTCCCGGCGACACGATCTACAACGGCGCGACCGACAACGCGGCCGGGGTCGCGGCGGCGCTCGCCATCGCGCGCGCGATCGCCGCTCAGCCGACCAGGCCCCGGCGGTCCGTGGTCATCGCCCTCTGGGACGAGGAGGAGGACGGGCTGCTCGGCTCGCGCTACTACGTGCAACACCCGCTCGTGCCGCTGGCCAAGACGGTCGGCTACGTCAACTTCGACATCCAGGGCTCCGACGTGCTGCCGAGCCTGAGGAACACGAGCTTCGCCGTCGCATCCGAGACGGGGGGGACCCGGTTCCAGGACATCGTCCGAGCGGCGATCGGGGAGCAGTCGCTCGACACCGAGGTGCTCAGCTCGGTCTTCGGCCAGGGGCGCAGCGACTACCTCAACTTCATCGCCGCGAACGTGCCGACCGTCTTCTTCACCGACGCCACCGGGCCCTGCTATCACACGGTCGACGACGAGTTCGGCGTCGTGGACTTCGACAAGCTGGACCGGCAGATCCAGACTTCCCTTGCCGTGACCCGGGAGCTGGCGAGCACGTCGAGCCCGCCCTCCTTTGCCTCCGGCACGCCGGTCGCCACCTTCGACGACGTCATCGCGGCGAGCCGCGTGGTCAACCGCGCGTATGCCGACCGTGCCCGGTTCTCGGCAGCCGATCAAGAGGCCCTGACGGAGATTCGGGCCGACGCGCGCCGGATCGTGGGGGAGGGCAGAGCGGCGTTCGGGTCAGACGACGTGGGCGTCCTGCTCGGCGACGCCGCGAGGTTCGTGGCGCTGCTCACCCACGGATCGTGCAGCGGGTTCCTGTCCGCCTCGGCCCGCGCACGCGTCGCCGCGTACAGCAGCTCGCAGGCTGCTTCCCGGTCCGCGCGCTGAGGCCCTGCGCGGCGCCGAGACGGACCCCGGCGCGCGACGTTACGGACTGAAGTGGCACCGAGCGACGGAAACTCCGCCCGGTTAGCCGATCACGTCCTCGACGTCGTAGCCGATGGCAAGGGCGAGCTTGGGGGCCCCGCATACGATCCCGGCGAGGCCCAGCTCGGGCCCCACGGCGACTAGCACGCCGACGATCTCTTCGTCGGTCGCGCCGGCCTCGTAGGCCGTCTCGGTCATCCATTTCAGGGACGTCGTGCCCGCGCCCACCGCGAGGAGCGCGCCGATAGACACCAGCGCGCGAGTCTTCAGGTCCAGCGGCGGCACGCCTCCGGCATCTCGGTTTCCCGACAGCATCGACCGCACCGCGCTCTCGTCGTTGAGCGCGAGGCGCCTGAGAAGCTCCTCTGCTCTTTCCACGTTCGCGAGCCTAGGCCCGGACGGCCCCCGGCGCATCCTCTGATCCGGGTGATGGCCGGGAGCGTTAGCGCCGATTGATGCGACGTAGCTCAGCCCTCATGTGCTCGTCGATGAGACCCAGTCCGCGCGCGCGCTCGACGACCTCCGAGCGGGACGATGCATCCAGTTTGCGGTAGGCGGCGTGTGCCTGTGTCTTGACCGTGTTCGTTGACACGTAGAGCTCCGCCCCGATCTCGCGAAACGACAGGTGCGTCGGGAGAAGTTGCAGGACGCGCAGCTCGGCCGTGGTCAGCGATGACGGAGCGATGACCGATGACTCCAGGACCGCCTCCGCGTCTGCTGTTGCCTCGTCGAGGAGCTCGACCAGCACCCCCGGATCCGACATGTGGCGCAGGAACCGCCTGGCCTCGGTCAACAGCTTGCACGCGCCAGGCACGTCGCTGAGACGCAGTGCCACGCGGGCGAGTACGCCGCGGACCTCGACCTGGTACCACGGGAGGTAATCGTCGCCGAGCATGTCCAGGAGCCCAAGGGCATGGCTCATCTCGAGAGCGGCCCCTTTGACCTGGCCACGATGCGCGTGGTAGTCCGCGGACGCGGCGAACACCAGCGCCATAGTGGGATAGTCGGAGAGCCCAGAGTGCTCGACCTGCGATTTCGCGTGGACGGCTGTAGATTGGTCGTCAGAGCGATCGCTGTCGCCGTTTGCCAGCACAGCCAGCTGCGCCAAGCACAAGGCGCGCATCTGCGGAACGTTTGCCATGGCGGCGCGACTCGCCCCCTCCTCGAGGCGCTCGCGGCCACCCTCGCGGTCTCCAGCAAGATGGCGCGCCACTCCTTCGGCAAAGCAGCACAGCGTCCGCCACGGACTCTCGTCGCCCACGAGCTCGTAGGCGCGGGCGGCGTCCTCGCCCATTCGGGCTATCCCGTCTCTCGCGAGGACCGCTCGCAGGATCGACACCCCGGCGATGAGCGAGGTCGCGTCGTCGTTCGAGCCGGTGCGTCTAATCGTCTTTGCGGCGACCGAGGTCCAGCGTTCGACGAGGTCGCCCTCACCGGTGTTCAAGTGGCAATGCGCAGCGGTGAGCGCAAGGGGGGCGTACGCGGCGACCTCCTCGTGCGAAACCCGCTCTAGCCACCCCTGTATCGTCGCGAGCTGACCTCGCGCGATGTAGAGGGGCAGGTTCGCCCACATGAGGTCGCCGGCGCGGCGGACGTCCTGTGCCGCGAGGGAATGAACGATCGCGCGGTCGGGATCGCCGTGATCGGCGTACCAGGCGCTGGCGCGTCGGTTGAGCTCTGCTTCATGCCCGGGCTCGCGGCGGCGCAGCTCGCCTCGCAGCGTCTCGAGCAGCAACGTGTGGTAGCGATACCAGCCGTCTTTTCGGTCGAGTGAGACGAGCAGGAGGTTGGAGCGGGACATCGTTCGCAGCACGCTGCCCGAGCCCGAGCGCCCGAGCAACGCGTCGCACAATGGGCCCGAGAGCCGGTCTAGCACCGACGTTCGCAGCAGGAATCGCGTCGTTTGGGTCGACACCTGCGAGAGCAGCTCGTCACGCACGTAGTCCGTCACGATCCGATCGTCGCCGGTGAATCCAGCCACGGCGCCAACCACGTCCGCCTGATCGCGCAGCGAGATGCCGGCGAGGTAAAGGCCGACCGGCCAGCCTTCCGTACGGTCCACTAATGCCTGTACGTCGGTGCCCTCGAGCGCAAGCCCGGTTTCGGCGAGCAGCGCCGCGGCATCGGTTGTCGCCATGGCCAGGTCCGGCGACCGCAGCTCGAGCAGCTTGCCGTGTGCGCGAAGGCGTCCGAGGGGCAGCGGCGGATCGCTGCGCGAGCCCAAGGCCATCTGAGCTCCGGGGCGCAGTTGCTCTGCGATCGAACGCAGCACTTTGAGAGAGCCGCCGTCGTGCAGGAGGTGGGCGTCGTCCAGAACCAGCACGAAATCGTGGGCTCGAGTACTCAGGTATAGCCCGAGCCGGGCCAGCGCGGCCGACGAGAACCCCGCCTGCGGTGCCGACAGAGCGCCGAAGACATCGGGGCCGATCGGCTCGAGGTCGTGCAGCGCGCCGGCGACGGACCCGAGCAGACGGCCGGGGTCGTTGTCGGCTTCCTCGATCGCGATCCACGCGAACGGCCGCTCGTCGCGCTCGGCCCATTGCGTCAGCACGGTCGTCTTGCCGTAGCCGGCGGGCGCGACCAGCAACGCGACCGGTACCTGCGGATTTCCCGTCAACCGCCGGAGGATGGGCTCTCGCGAAACCCAACCGGCGCGGAGCGGCGGCGGCTGATGACCGCGTGGAGGAACGTAGCGGCGAGGGTCGGCGGAGACGGGCCGGAGCGTGGGCCTCTTCTCGGGCGCGACGTGGGGGGTCCTCCGGAGTGGGGTACTTGGAGAGCTCACGCGAGCCCGCCACCTGCCCCGACTGGAATGACCTTCGTCTCGTCAGCGTCCGCGACGAATCCTGCGCCGACTGTCCCCTGCGCACCGTGGCGAGCGAACTGCCTTCCATGCATACGCTTCGACTCCTTGGCCCCCGAAGGCCAGCGAGATCTCGCGAACCTGGATCGCGGCCACCATGTGACCGCACAAGAGTTTCGCTCTATGAGGCGCAACTCGCGGCACGCTGCGTGACCGCCCCGCGAATCGCTCTGGCGCGTATCGTACCGAAGAGCCGCAGCCGGAAAGCCTTGTTAAACTTCGGAAGCTGCGTGGTCCGGCGACCCTTGCGGTCACGGGCCAAGCGGAGAAGCGAAAAGCGAAAACGGGCGCGCTTCGAGCCGCCGGCGGACTGTGGAGCCGCCAACATTGGAAGGCTTCCCGAGTCGCGAACAGCAAGCACCCCTCGCCGGCGGGCATCTCCTCGCGGCCATCTCCCAGGGGATCGTCGGCATCCTGCGCGACCGGTACGGCCGCGGCCCGATGAAGGCCAAGACCTACGCGCTCGACGACATCATCGTCTGCGTGATGCGCGGAAGTGGATTCACCGCGCTCGAACAGACGATCATGGACAGCGGCGAGCCCGAGCGTGTCGTTGCGATGCGCGAGGACTTCCAGCGCGTCGTGGCCACGAGGTACAAGGACCTGATCGAGGAGCTCACGGGCCGAAAGGTGCTGGCCTTCCTCAGCCAGGCCCACGTCGAGCCCGACATCACGATCGAGATGTTCTTCATTGACGGCCCACTCGAGGGATTCGGCGCCGTCGAGATCGTTGAGCCCGACCCGTCGGACCAGCCTTGATCTAGCGTCGGTCCCAGGCTCCCCAACCACGCCGCGCCGTCGAGCTCCCGTCCGAGCCGCCGGCGCCGGGCCCCGATCGCAGCGAGCAAGATCACCCGTTTGGGGCGATGCGCCGATCCGGCACGGGCGCCACGCTCAACTCGTGATCGGTCACGCGTTGACCCTCGCATCGGGCCCCGCCGCGACTCGCCAGGTCGGTGCTGTTCACGCCGCCGGCTATGAGCACCGGCTCACGCCGTGACTGCCCGACGGCACCTGCTGCCCGCCGCCGCTCGTCCACTTGTCCCAAGGAAGGTATGACCATGCCCAGGACCGACGACGCCTCGACCCCGCCGACCGCGGGGGACGGCTCCGCCACGGCTCGAGAGCTCGACACCCTTGCTCGGGAGTACGGCAACCGCTTCCTGCTCGAGCCGGCGCCAGACCACAAGCTGCCCAAGCAGGGCATGCTCGCCGTTGACGCTATGCGGCTGATCGGCGAGGAGCTGGTGCTCGACGGGATTCCCATGCGCAATCTGGCTACGTTCGTGACGACGTGGATGGAGCCCGAGGCCCAGCGGGTGATCGCGGAGAACCTGCACCGCAACTTCATCGACCACGCCGAGTACCCGCAGACGGCCGAGATCGAGCAGCGCTGCATCCGGATCCTGGCCGATCTGTTCCACGCGCCGGGTGAGACGACCGGCGCGCGGACGCAGGGCTCCTCGGAGGCGATCATGCTCGGTGCGCTGTCGCTGAAGTGGAAATGGCGCGCGCGTCGCGAGGCGGCGAGGAAGGCCACCGACCGCCCGAACCTGGTCTTCGGCGGCGACGTGCACGTCGTGTGGGAGAAGTTCTGCCGCTATTTCGATGTCGAGCCGCGGATCATTCCGCTGCAGGAGGACAAGTACACGATCGGGCCCGAGGATGTGGCGCCCCATGTGGATGAGAACACGATCGGCGTGGCGGCTGTGCTGGGGACCACGTTCACGGGGCACTCGGACGACATCGTGGGGATCAACGATCTCCTCGTCGACCTCCAGGAGAAGCAGGGGCTGGACGTGCCGCTGCACGTCGATGCCGCCAGCGGTGGGTTCGTGTGGCCGTTCCTTTACCCGCACTCCGAATGGGACTTCCGACTCGACCGGGTCCGCTCGATCAACGTCTCGGGCCACAAGTACGGCCTCGTGTATCCCGGCATCGGCTGGCTGATCTTCCGCGAGACCGCCGACCTCAGCGAGGACCTCGTCTTCTACGAGAACTATCTCGGCAAGCGCGATGCGACGTTCACGCTCAACTTCTCGACGGGAGCGTCGATGGTGCTGGCCCAGTACTACAACTTCGTTCGTTTCGGGCACGACGGCTACCGCTACATCATGGAGACGATGCAGCAGAACGCGCGGAGCCTCGCGAAGCGAATCGCTGACATCGGACAGTTCGAGTTGATCGGCGGCGAGGATGAGGAGCAGCTGCCGCTGGTCGCCTTCCAGCTCACCGGAGAGCACAACTACGACGAGTTCGACGTCGCGTCGCAGCTGGCCGCGGAGCGCGGCTGGATGGTGCCCGCCTACACCCTGCCGCCCGACGCGGACCACGTCAAGATCATGCGCGCGCTCGTGAAGCTGACGCTCGGCCACACGCTGGCGAGCACGCTCGCCGACGACATCGCGCAGGCCTGCGACGTGCTCGAGCAGAAGGGCGGCCTGCACGAGCATGACCGCAAACGCGCCAAAGTCGGCACCGGATACTGACGGCCGCCGCGGCCTGACAGCCCGCCGCAGTGTGGGGCTTTCCGGGGAAGCGGCTGATGGGACTCGAACCCACGACCTTCTGCATGGCAAGCATGCGAGGCCTGCTGCGGTCTACCGCGGTTTGTCGTCTGTAAGCGGCATCTCGACCACCTCGGCCACCGTTGGAGGAGCGTCTTTCGACGCCTTGATGCGGTCTACCGTTTCCATGACGTTTCCGAACCGCGCTTCCATGCGGGCCCGGCGTCGCGCCACTCGCTCGGCGTTCTTGATCTCCTGCACGTAGATCGCTCGCGTGACGACACTCGACTTGTGTCCCAGCTGCCAGGACACCTCTTCGGCCGAATCGCCGGCGGAAATCGCCTCGCTCGCCGCGGTGTGTCGGAAGCTGTGGAAGGACGGCACCGCCCCGTGTGGCACGGGCACCGGCCGGCCGTTTTCGTCGCGCTGGTGCAGGACGGGGAACGTCGGCTGGCCGCGATCGTCGACGGCGCGCTCCTGTGCGAGCCGTAGCGCGCGAATCACGTTGCGTTGACCCAGCGGCCGTCCGCTGCGCGTCGCGAACACGAATGCGTCCGATCCAATGTTGGAGCTCGCGAGCTTACGCTGACCCAGCATCGCCGCAACCTGGAAGGGGACCTCGACGGTGCGCTGCGATGCCTCGGTCTTGAGCGGCTGACGCCGGCCTTGGCGGTCTACCTGGAACGCGAAGGTGATCTCCGTGGCCTCGAGGTCGTCCATCGCGACGTCGCCCCACGTGAGGCCGAGACACTCGCTCAGCCGGGCGCCCGTGACCGCCGCGAGCGCAAACAGGGTCGCGTACGGCTCGCCAGCGGTCGCGATGGTCTGGGCGAGCTCGTCGCCCCGGAAGATCCGTCGCCGCTGGCTCGAGGCTGTCTTCGGCCGCTCGCCGTTCTCCAACGCGGAAACGGGATTCTCGCCATGCCAGTTCAAGCGCCGCCGCGCAAATTTGAACACCCGATTCGCAGACATGACGATTCCGGCGATCGTCCATTCCGACTTGCCTTCGGCGCGTAGCTCTCGAACCAGCGCCGCCACCTGATCGACCGTGATCGTGTCCAGACGCCGCGTGCCCCATCGGGGACGCAGGTGATTGTCGATCGCGTTGCGGTAGGCAACCTGTGTTGCCGGTCGCAGCTCGGCGACCTGGCCGGCGAGCCACGCGTCCGCTGCGTCGCTGAAACGAAGGCGAGGGTTGGGCTGGACGCGTTCGCCCTTGCCCTTGCGCCCGAGTGCGTCGTCTCGTGCGGCGCGGGCTGCGGTGATGCCCCCGTCGATGGTCTGCCAACGCAGCCGGCCGGTCGAATCTCTGTACCCGATCTCGAACTTGCCATCGGGCCGCCGGTAGACATTGCGCTCGACGCGTGTGCGGCGAGGCTTAGGCTTGGTGGTGCTCATGGAGCTGTTCCTCCGTGGGCCACGGCCCCGGCGTTCGCAGCGCGCGGGGCCTCTTTAGTGGGTCAGACACAACGTACATACCTTCTGCTGAACTAGCAAGTGGTCGCCTAAAAACCGGGTCTCTAAGCGGGATGTATGCGCTATGGAAACAAGCGGGAAACAGGCCGGGCTAGCTGGCTCCCCCCGATGGGTTGCCGAGTCGCGCCTCCCATCTGGCGGTCCGCCGCACTGGGATCATTGCCTCCGATGCGCTGGCTGGTCACGCTCTCAGGCAGTAAGCGCGACATAGGACGGCTGGCTGCCGAATCGCTCCCTTGCCTTTCCGCGGCGGCCGACGCGCCCCGGGAGCTGCTACTCGAGCTTCGCGACCCGGAAGGCGACGCGACCGACGAGGAAGCGCGGCACGCCGCAAAGGCGGCCATTGACGCGTCCGTTCGGCACGTCAACGGCTTTGCGAGGCTTCGGTGGGGTCGAGCGTTCGAGGGTGTGTCGGTCTCGACGATCAAGACCATTGACGCAGCTGGGCACGCGACACAACACGTCTTCGCGGGAGCGGCGGTGGATCACCTGCTTCCTGAGGAGTTCGCTGAGATGATCGAGCGTCTGGGCTACTCGAGGCCGGCACTGCCCAACGGCCTCGAGCATGTCAATGCGCTGGGTGGCGCAGCCGTGGTCACGCTGGCAGAGACGAATCCAGAGGTGGCACGGGTCCTACATCTGATCGACCTGATGCTCGCGGGTGATGACGAGATCGACTGGGTAGCCGGCTATTCGGCCTTGGAGGCGATCGAACAAGATCTCGCGAGTCGTGGCCTGGATGGTGCCGGTCTCGGCTGGTGGACGAAAGCGGAGCGCAGGAAATTTGGAGCTACGGCCAACAGCGTCGAGCTAGTGGGCTTTCGTTCGCGCCACGGCAGGCGTTTCCAACTGCCGAAGGCGCGTATGACAACGAAAGAGGCAAGCTGGTTCGTGCGCCGGGTCACTGCGTGCTGGGTCTCTCATCTCCTCGAGGGTTGATGAAGTCGAATGCGCTCCCAGGCTCGGCCGAGCTCGGCGCGGCACCGCGCTGCTTTACCGCGCGCGGCAACCGAGGCCGACCCTCAGGAGGTTCCAGGTTGACAAGCAAACCCTTCTGGTCACCCCTTCGGCGGAACGCGGGACTCCTACGGCACTGGGACTCCCGTCTGTGAACGCGTTGGTAGACAGCGAGGACGTTGCGCTGAGCTTGGACCAGGCGCGATACCGCATGCCGGGACGCGGGGACTGAGGCGCAACTCGCGCTCACTGCCATCGTTGCGGTAAGTGCGGTTGAGGACGAACGACCAGACGAGCTTGCCGCCGATCATTGTGAGCGAGTTGGCGGGGGTGTAGCGCTGGCGGAGTGACTCCCCACCGCGGCGCCCAAGATCGCGCCGCTAACGACTCGTACGTTTGGGTTTCCAGGCGGCTCGTTGGATTTCGTAGGTGTAGGTTCTGGTCGCCATCGAGTAGCCACGGAAGACTGATTGGTAGACGCGGGTCAGCGTTCGCGTGATCGGGCCCCGACCCGTGGGGCGTAGGCTGGTTCTCGCGCCCGTGGAGGGAACGTAGGCGTTGAAGAATTTCCCCGCGGTCCAGGTCGCCACGCCACCCGCGAGTTGAAAGTCGAAGAGCCCGCCCCGTGCCAGGACCTTGCGCCGTTTTCCGCAACGCTCCAGCACGAGGTTTGAGTCGCGCATGCGCATGCCGTAGGGCGGCTCATAGTCGTAACGGTCGTACTGCCTGGGTGTTTCGCCGCCGAGTCCGCTCTCGAGAATCGAGCGCCGGAGGGGGTCACACATGCGTACTGTCAGGTCGGGAGAGTCCAAGTCGACCGCCCGTGTCTTGGAGCCCGGTACCCACACCATCGCTCCGGTCCGCCAGTTCGCGGCATAGCTCAACGACCGCCTGGCGATCGAGTCCTCATGCCAGAGCTCTACCCAGTATGCACCGACGCGCGCTGCCTCGAAGTACCCCAAGAACGACGGCCCCGCGATGGGCGCAGGGGCGTGAAGCGAGCGCGTCTCAAGATCGAGCAACATCGCTGTGAAGTCCGAGCATTTCCACAACAGCTGGCCGCCGCCGACGGATACGAGGCCGTAAGCGCCGGCATTCGTGTTGGCGCATCCGGGCGGCGTCCCTACGTCGAAGGACGTTCTGCTCTGAGTGTCGATGACGCGCGTGGTTTGCGTGTCGGACTCATAGGCCGCATAGCGCACGCCATCCGTCTCGACCTGCCCGATCGCGGAACCCATCGAACGAAACCGCTTCGCCGCCTCCGCAGGCGCAGCGCTCACCGCGCAAAGGATCGCCACAGGCAGGAGCAGGGCAAGAGCCCGGGCCGGGCCACGCCCCAGACGAGGTAGCAACGTCCGAGCCCGCACGAGGGGGATTCTGTGGTCGATCACCTCATCCGCAGAACGGGGTGGCTGACCCGAAGTTGCGCGTGCCAAGATTCGACCGCGTGGTAGCAGGTTCAGGGGTCCTGTGCGAAACCTGCTCGCGCGGATCGCGTTTAGGTAGGCACGCGTGAGTCCAAGGGTGCCCATTCGTCCGCTGTTGCTCATCGCCCTGCTGGGTGCGCTATGGCCGGCGCAGGCCGAAGGGCGGGTGCGGTGGAAGCCGCTGGGCCCGGCGGTCACGCCCGTGTTCAGCGACGGCGTGCGGTGGGTCGCCTATCAGCCGACAACCGAGGAGACGCGCGTGATCGACACGGCGCAGCGAGCGTCCTACAGCGTTGTGACGCCGCCTGAGTGCCGGCCGCAGTACGGCACTAGGGGCATCGTCGCGATCGGTGGTGGCCAGCTCATGTGGGACTGCGCGCCGAGAGGCGCGAATCGTCCCAGGCTGCTCGACCTCGACACGCGAGCCGTCCATGACCCTGTCCCGGCCGAGGGAGAAGGAACCGTCAGCACGAATCCCTTCCTCGGCGAAGGGCCCCTGCTGCGAGTGGGGAAACAGTGGATCGAACGGAACCTGCTGGTTGGATCGGGAAAGGTTTACGCGCGCCGCTACATCAACTGGAGGACCGGCACGGTGAGGACGGACGCCGGCACGGCAAGAGAGGCGGTCGACCTAGACTCCACTTCGCTCCTCGTCCCCATGTGCACCCCGCTGTATCGGGGACCTGCCACCGGACTGAATATCGGCTGGGGTCCGTTCACCTATGACGGTCGATACGGGCTCGCTCCAGGTACTGCCCCCCGGGAGAGAATCGTGCTGGAGCGCTGCCACGCTCGACCCAAGACCTTCGCGGTATCCGACGCGCTCTCGGACGTTCAACTCGCAGGGCGCCTCGTGACGTGGCCAGACCGCGACGGCTTTCACGCCTACGCCCCGGCAACACGCAAGCGCATGGTCGTCAATGCTCCCGCTGGACGCGTCGAGCGAACGCTCAACCGGATCTACGTATCCCGTGCGTCGAGGACGGGGGCATGGAGCATCAGGTACGCGGCTTGGCGACCGCCGCCGACACGAAGGCCCGGCTAATGCACAGGCGGATCTTGTTGGCGGCAATCGCGGTCACTGTCGGGCTTGTCTCAGACGCTTCCGCCGCCGCGTCGAAGTGCGAGCGAAGCAGCACGAAGAAGGCAAGCGTTGTCCTCGACCGAACAACCTCGGCCGTCGTCTTCCGCCGCCCCGGACTTAGCAAGGTCTGGGCGTGTCGCCGCAAGAGCAGTCGCATCTGGCGCCTGCCCGTTGCCCGTTACGGGTACGCCTTCGGAAAAGGAAAGACCCCTCAGATCGCGGGACGCTTCGTCGGCTACGTCGACAAGGTGGTCCCTGACGCCGGGCTCCCCGAAGAGGACACGGTCCGAGTCCTCGACCTAAAGACGGGCAAGCTTCGCGTAAGCACGCCCGCCCACTCGCTCGAATTCGTCGGCGCCAAGCTTGTGTGGTCATTCGTCCTGAACGACAACGGTGCGACCGCCTGGATCGCGACCGGCGCCGAGGGCTTTCGTGCGGAGGGCCTAGAAACTGTGGAGGTCCACCGGGTCACGTCAACGGACCCGGCCCGGAATGAGGTCCTCGACTCCGCGCCTCATCCAACGTCCACGCTAACCAGCCCGATCCCGTATCGCTCGCTCGCCCTAAGCGCGGACGCCGCGACCATCTACTGGCTGCACGACGGTCAGGCGCGATCCGCAGCGCTCCCGTAGAGCTGCATGTTTGCTTTCGCGCACGCGGCCCGTTTGATTGTTTTGCCTCGCATTGTCGTTCTCGCGTCGATGGCCCTCATCTTCGGGAGCGTGGTGGCTGCGCCTCTGGCGTACGGGAAGGAGTACAGGAAGCGGTGTTCGCGCCCCACCCTCAGGACGGTCGAGCGTTTCAAGACCGGCGCAATCTTGTTGCGGCGTGTGCCGAAGGGATCGGCCCGCATCGAACAGGTCTACGGCTGCTTGTTCACCACCAATCGCTTTGTACCGCTCGGGTCCCGTAAGTCCAACGAATCGGTCTCCGGAGGCAGCGGCCGCTCGCCGGTCATCGTGGGTCGGTACGTCGCCTACGTCCAAAAGTTCGGAGAGAAGACGCCGACGAGCGTTATTGGCCTGAACGTCGTCGATCTGAAGCTTCGTCGTCTAGCCGCTGCGCGGGACTACGGCAACGGCGGCGCCTGGTCGGTCGGTCGCTTCGTCTTGAAAGCGAGCGGCGGCGTCGCGTGGGTAGGCAACGAGGCGCCTCGTATAGGCACGCTCATCCACAAGATCGATGGCCCTGCTGTCGGACCGCTTCGGACCGATGTGGTCGAGCTTGAAGCAAGCCCGTACATCCTCAGTCCCAGCGACCCCATGCTCAGCCTGACCGACAACCGGAGCACGCTCCGATGGGCGCTGGTGAACGTCACGACAGGCGCTCAGACGATCAAGACCGCGCCCCTCTACTAGTGGGTGAGAACCACTGACGAGCGTTGGAGTTCACCGCCCCCTGTTCGCGGCGCTCACCGCCGTCTTAGGACCTCACGGACGGGCCTCCCGGCCTACGGCCGCAGCCTCACCGAATGCCGGACGCCGCCCTGCGTCCAGCGAACGCTCGACACGCCAAGCGTTAGATCGCTGACCGTCGTCGGCGTATCGGCCAGTTGGCGAAGCCCGCGGGCGTCCCGCAGCCACACGCCGAACGTGATGTCCGTCGGCGTCGTGACCGTGTACGTCTGCCACGCAGCGTTCCCCCGGGCGTTGACGACCAGCCGCCCTACACCCGTTCCCTCGCCCTCCGGCAGCCCCTCGTTGTTGCCTACCTTGGCTTCGCCGCGCACCCGCCCGGTCTTCCCATTCGCGACGAACACCGCGGATGACAGGTAGGACCCGCGCCACTGCTCGACCCTGACATATGCGACATACCTCCCCGCAACCGTGAACTTCTCCGCCCAGAGGATGTGACCGATGGTCTGCTCACCAGCCAGCACCGTCGTCCGGCGGCCACTCGCCCTCCAGCACGCGGTCCACACGAAAGCACCCCCGTCTCCAGACCGACGCCATACGAGGGCACGCTTGCCCTTCGCGACGGACCTCGCGCCGGTCGGAGCGCGGCACTTGCCCGAGGCCGCCTCTGCTGGGACGGCGACGACCACGGACGCGGCTAGCGCAGTTGCCACAACGAAGAGGATGCGTGGGCTTGGCATGGGGCGGTCAACTGGTGATCGAGCGGCCGGCGGTCATCCGTCGGGGCAGCGCGGCCCGGTAGAGCCTGCTCGCGCCGTCGGTGGCCACGACCTTGACGTACAGGTAGCGGTCGCTGAGCTGGATGACGACATAGCTTCCGCCGTCGTCGGTACGTGGCGCGTTCCAGCGGTATCTGCGACCACTGTCGGTCATATAGAGACCGACCTTGGTCCCGGCGACCCATGCTGCCGCCCGTTTTCCGGTGATACCTGTCGCCGTGTTGCGGTCGGACAGCACGATCGATCGTCCGCCCCGACAGCGGCGCAGCCGGAGCTTCGGCGAGGTCTTCGTGCGGTAGGCCACCCACTTGGGTCTCGAGGGGTAGAGCCCCGGCAGTTCGGGGCATCGATAGCCCTGGCTGGCATCGAGGTCTGGGGTGTCGATGTTGTAGAACGGCGGCCCGGGCTCCTGATCGAGCTCGGAGGGGCTTCCGTAGCGAACTTCGCCTGTGCGCCAATTGCGGTAGACCGAGACGAACGTGGAGCTGTGGACGCCGCAGCCGCCCTCAATCCAATAGAGCCCGAGTACCGAGAACGTTGGGGGTCCCAGCTCGCATGACCTATACGCGCCAAGCGGGGGCTGAGGGACGGGCTGGAGGTCCCCCGTCTCGACGTTGAGGACCCGCTCGTCGCCGCAGTTGACGAGCAACATCGGGAACCGCATGCCGGAGCTGGCGGCGCATCCGAAAGGAACCGGCACGGAGACTTGGCTACCGGTCGCCTCGTGGATCAGCAGGAACGGCTGCCCCGGCCGGTTGACCCCGACGTAGCCGCCGGACACGGCGAAGGTCATGACCGGCCCATCCACCACCGGCTTCAAGCCCGGCTTGGCGTCCGCAATCGAACTCCCGAGGGCAACGACCAGTGCCGCCGCCAACACCACCGCCGTCACGTTCCGCAACGCCGCCGCGCACATCATCGCGAGGACGAGCGGGCGGCGGTCGCTCGTCGCGGGAGGGCCGCCCGGTAGACCCTGTGGTAGCCGTCCGTCGCCGGGACGTGGACGTACAAATAGCGGTCGCTAAGGCTGACGTGGAGTTCTCCGCCTCCGGTGTAGGCGGTGCGTGGGGCGTTCCAGCGGTAGCGGCGGCCGGTATCGATCATGTACAGCCCGATCTTCGTCCCGGCGGCCCAGGCGGCAGCTCGGCCCCGAGCGACCCCGGTGGCGTCGTTGCGGGCGAGGAAAATTCGACGCCCACCGCGACAACGGCGAAGGACCAACTTCGACGAGTCGCCCGTGCGGTAGACGAGCCATTTGGGGCGCTTTCGAAATGTGTCCGGCACTCCCGAGCAGCGGACGGTCTCGCTGATAGCGAGGTCGGGGCTGTCGATGTCGTAGTACAGCGGGGTGGGCGGAGGTTCCTCGTCGAGTTCCGAGACGTTGCCGCGACGGAAGCTGCCCGTACGCCAATCGATGAAGAATTGGATGGAGGTGACGTTGTGGCCGCCGCAGTACCCGACGATCCAGTGGAGCCCGAGATCCACGAAACCGGGGTCACCTTCGCACCCGGAGTACGGCCAGTACGAAGGGGACGGGACCGCCTGAAGGTCGCCGGTCTCGATGTTGAGGAGCCGGGGCCCGTCGCTGCAGCTCACGAGCAACCTCGGGACTCGGAGCCCGAAGGTGCCATGGCAGCCGCGTGGAAGCGCGAAGCTGGAGACGCGACCGGTCGCCTCGTCGATCAGACGGAATGGCTGGTTGGGCGAAGTGACGCCGACGAAACCGTCGGACATCACCCCGGCGCTTGCCGGACCTTCCACGAGCGGCTTCAACCGCGGCTTGGCATCCGCGACCGAGGTTGCGACGGCCGCAACCAGCGCCGTGGCCAACAGCACCCTCCTCATGTTCAACCCAAACGCTGTGCCAACTACCGAGTTGCGGGTTGTCGACGCTCCCGACTGCTCGGAGGTCTGGTCTCTGCAGCAACAAGTCCGGCTGCGCCCGCTCTCATAGCCCGGCGACGCCGACCGTTTCGTCCGGCCACGCGGTCGGGCCCTCTATTGGCAGGGCGGCCTAGAGAGTGAGGCCAGCTTGAGCTTGCCCTCTGCCGACCTCGGCAGGATCAAACGCACGGCTGCTAGCGACGGCTGCATCTCGAGTGCGCTTACGCCCCCCAGGTGTCCGCACCACCCGCGAGAATCGCGCAAGAAATGGGTCGCTTCGCCCCCAAATTCTCGGAAGACCAGCGCCGGGCGGTCGCGCGACTTCACCTCGACGAGGGCCTATCTGGCCGCGAGATCGCGGCCGTGGCGGCCGCCGGGATTGATGGCCTCGAGGCGTTTCCGATCTCGAAGGCAACCGTCTACGAAATCGCGGCCACCGAGCAGCGCCGACGAGAACAGGAAGCGAGCGTATCCGGCGATCACCGAGTGGTGCTCGACCGTGTGCACCACGTCATCGACCGTGAGCTCGCGGAGATCGAACGCCAGCAGCGTCGCGGCGAAGGGCTCGACCATGTACGAGCATCGCGCCTTCTACGCGTGATGAAACAGGCGTATGCGATCCCTGCGGCGCCCGCGACGCCCACGGAAGAATCCGCGCCTCACCGGGGGATCGAGCGTCAGAAATCGTCGCCTTTGCTCGCTCGCTTGATGCGGCAAGAGCACGAGGGCGAGGAGGCCGCGTCGGAACCCACCGAAGCGGGAGCCGCGCGAACGCCGCTGTCAAGCGTTCGCCTGGCGGCTGCGCCGACTAGGAGCTAAAGCGGGCACAGGGCGGTCTTCGGGCGCGCTAGTGGATCGTGCCTCGCGCATGCGCGCGAAGAGAGCGGCTCTAGCCAAGCAGCCGTAACTGCCTGGCGGTCCCGGAACGACCGGCTCGGGTGCGAGGATGGGGGCGCATCCGGTTCTCCACCCGGAGTTTCACCTGCGGCGCCCGCTCGGCCGTCTGGTCGGCTAGCGGGCGCCGCTTTTCGAGGCCGACCGAGGGTCTGTCTACGCTTCGGTTCGTGAGGCATCGTTGGTGGAGCAACGGTTGTGCGTTCTCGGGCGAGCTCGATTAAGCGCGTCCGGCGCCGGCTTGGGGACCTGCGTGTCCCGCTGCTCGATGACGACAGAAACGCCATCGACGAAGCGCATGGCCTGCTAAGTCCGCTTTCGCGGCGACAAGCGCGGAAGGCGATCAAGGGTTCGGGCTTGTCGGGGACCGTGCGCGCCTTCGTCGTCCATCTCGCGGGCCTACCTTTGCGCGACGTACAGCGGGCGCAGAGGCAGGAGGAGAGACGTCGCGAACGGCACGTTCAGAAGCTCCGAGAAGACTTTCGTCAAGGCGGCGACCGCGCCCTCGCCGCGGGGATCGTCGTTGCCGGAAATCCTGAGCTGGCCGCGGCCGTGGAGGAAGAATGCCGCGCTCGGGCGCGCTGCCCGACCCTGAGGCGTCCGACGCTCCCCCCGGCGGGACGTCGGGCTCGCGGCACCCACTCCCGTCGACCGGGTCGTCCGGGCCGTTCGCGCCGGAGCCGAACCGAAAGCGGCCCTCGCGGCTCTCCTGACGACGAAGGGGAGCCCCCGCCGCCAGCACTGTGGCCGCGGGGGCGCTTCAGTAACACAGAAGATCACGTAGCGCACCGACATCCGCTGGGTCTGGGTGTCTTGCGTGGCCATGCCCCTTCATCGCCCGAGCGTGTGAATGCGCGTCGAGGCGGAAGAAGCCTTGGTTTGCTCCCGCGGGGACGCGCATGAGCCTGTTCGTCCCGGGCTCTCCTCGTGACCTGGTGCTCTACGCGCTGCGGTGCTCAGGTCCAGACGCCTACCGGTGCGACGAGCGACCAGGGCTGTGGCACGCCTACTGCCCCGGATGCCTTTCGCGTGTCCAGCGGCGAGGCACTCTCACCGTCACCGAAAAGTGGGATGGAGGACCGGTTGCCGTTTCGTGCGACAACGGTTGCCCGCACGAGCGCATTGCGGGAGCTCTCGCCGAGGCGGTCCGAAGCGCGGCGCGGTGGGACGGGGGGTGCCTCGCATGGGCCAGCTGACCGCGGTGCAGCTTCAGTCCCTTCGAGCGCGACCACTCGACACCGGTCGGGAGCTTGCCGAGACCTCGAGCTGGGAGCCGGTGGGTCTCGGGCCCGTGCTGGCCGGCGGGCACCTTGACGAGCCGCCAACGCTCCTGCCGCGGACCGACGAACGTCATCTCGTCTATGCCGGGCGCGTTCACAGCGTCTCCGGCGAGCCCGAGTCCTGTAAGGGCTGGCTCGCGCTAAACCTTGCCCACCTCACCCTGCGGCGCGGTGGCAAAGTCGTCTATTTCGACTTCGAGGACACCGCAGAAACGGCTTGCGCCCGTCTTGGGGACCTTGGGAGCAGCAAGACGGAGATTGAGCAGCTCTTCAGGTATGTCCGCCCCTCGGAGAGGCTGACGAGCGAGGGCACCGGTCGCGCGGCGCTCGATTCGCTGCTCCAGGAACGGCTTGAGGTCGCGGTCATCGACGGAGTAACGGAGGCCGTGGCGCTCCAGGGCCTCGACCCGAACAACAACTCCGACATCGCCATATGGCTGGAGCTACTTCCGCGCCGCCTCGCGTCCACCGGATGCGCGGTGCTCCTGCTCGATCACGTAGTCAAAGACCGGGAAAAGCGTGGGCGCTACGCGATAGGGGCCCAACACAAACTCGCTGGGCTCGACGTCGCCTACAACCTAAGGGTCATTACCCCGTTCGCCCGAGGGCACGAGGGCAAGGTGAAAATCGCGGTCGCGAAGGACCGCCACGGCCATGTCCGGGCGCACCAGGACGCGTCAGGCCGCATCGCCGAAATGCAGCTGAGATCGCATGATGACGGCGCTGTCACGATTGCACTCGTCCCGCCGGATTCGACGTCTAGCAGCGCTTTTCGGCCCACCGCCCTCATGGAGCGCGTCTCGCGTGCGATCGAGGTCGACCCCGGACTCACGGTCGGAGGCGTCCGCAAGGCCGTGAAGGGCAAGCATGACGCGAAAAACCGCGCGCTCGAGGTGCTGATCGCCGAGGAATACGTGCGCCGGGAGCGCGATGGCAACGCGTTTCGTCACCGCTCGAGTCGACCGTTTCGCGAGGACGAAGGCCCAGACCGTGCCCTCGTGCCCGAACCGTGCCCCGACCGTGCCCCGGCACAGCCGGGCAGCACCGTGCCCCCGTGCCCCTCCCCCAAAGGGGGCACGGCACGGGGCACGCCCGGTACCGATCGCTTCGTCGAGCAAGCGGCGAAGACCGAGCCGCGCGCTGCTCAGCGAGATTCCCGGCCCGCTCACGCTGACAGTTGGGGCACCAACTGGCGCCACGCCACCGATGACGAGCAGCGCCTGTATGAGCGTCTCCAAAGCGACCCGGAGCTCGACACGTGAACGAGCTCGCCTCAGCATTTGTCCGCTCCCTTGACGATGCAGCGCTCGAGGAGCTCACGGACCTACTTGCGCCGCGTCTCGAAGCCCGGCTCGCTAGCACTGGCCCGGCGATCGATGAATGGCTCGACCACAAGGGCGCGGCCGCGTATCTCGGGCTGACGCCGAACGCGCTCGAGAAGCACGCCAGTGCTCGAACCGTCCCCTTTGAGCAAGCCGGCCCGGGCTGCAAGCGCTTCTATCGGCGGTCCCAGCTCGACGTGTGGCGTGCCTCGGCGGACGCCCGCACCCCGGACTCTCGCCCGCGATGACCAATCTGACCTTCGCGCCTTCCTGCGATCACGCCACCGCGACGCCCGTTTCCATTTTGTTTCCAGTTGCTGCGTCTATCGCTGGGCCACGAGCGTTCACCATTAAGAAAGCCCCGCCGTAGCGGGGCTTTCCTATAAGCGGCTGATGGGACTCGAACCCACGACCTTCTGCATGGCAAGCAGACGCTCTAGCCAACTGAGCTACAGCCGCGCGACGGGGAAGATTAGCGCTCGGGAAGCGCCGCGGTTGGCGCTTGGAAGGCCCGGGCCGCGGTAGGCACGGCTATTGGTTCCTGCGTCCGCCCCCGCGCGCCAGCACGCGCTCGGCGTGCTCGAGCATGGTCGGGGCGCGGTGCCAGTCGACACGCACGTCGCGGGGGTCCTCGGGGTTGATGAAGATCGGCAGGACCGCGCCGCGTGGGGGCAGCTTGCCGGCGGGCGCGCGGGTGCGGTGGCGGAGCTCGTAGCGGTCGTGGCCGTGGGCCACGACCGACAGGGAGAGGTCGACCACCACCGCGCTACGCCCGGCCGCCGAGCCGCAGCCCTCGGGGAAGTCGGGTGCGCCCACGACGATCGCACGGCCGCACGGCCACTCGCGGCGGATCAGCGACATCGGACCTCGCTCACCTCAGCCGCCCGGAGCGGGGAGGACGTTCGGGATCGACGATCGACCGCGGCGAAAGCTGGGAGAAAAGTTGCACATCTCTGCCGAAAGTTGGTTATAAGTGCGTCTGATGCGTGACTCGACGCGGATCTGTCACACGCCGGTCGTCCGGGAAGGGTGGACTTTGCTGTGCGATAGGCCGTTCGATCACCCGGGCTTTCACCACGCGAAGATGGACGGCGCGAACGTCGTCTGGCCCAACGTCGAGCCGCGTCGGCAGCGTCGGCGGCGGCTCGTCGATTGGCGGCGGGTGAGGGTGGGGGGTTGACCCCGCATCCCGAGTCGTGCTGCACCCGAAAAGCTAAGCAAACCGGGTCGACGACCTTCTCGGCGGCGATCGAGCACACCCGGGCTGGCGCCGGGTCCCGCCCGGCGGATAGCGTCTTGGCCCTGATGGGGATCCCCGCCGCTAGGAGGTAGCACCATGATCGTCATGCTCTCCGCCCGCCGTCTCAAGCCGGGCGCGTGGGAACAGTTCCGCAGTGCCTGGGATCCGGGCGACTCTCGCCCGCCGGGCTTTCAGCGCGCCTACCACGCGCGCAACATCCGCGACGAGGACGAGATCGTCTCGTTCGGTTTGTTCGAGATGTCCGAGGACGAGTACCGCCGCTGGCGCGCCGAGGCCGACTCCGACGAGATGCGGCGGGTCGATCGCCTGTCGGCGTTCGTCGAGAACGAGCACGTCGGCGGCGTCTACGAGGTGATCGACGTCGTCGAGGACTGAGGCTGCGAAGCCTCATCGCCCGCGCGATCGTCGCGGGAGAGCACGCGCGGGCTGTCGGCGATCAGCCGCCGCCGGCGCAGGCCGTCGATCCCGAGCTCCAGCTCGCCGAGCGATACCAGCGTCACCTTCTCGCGATGGAGCGAGAGCCGGTAGTCCACGGCGTCGAGCGGATAGACGTGGCCGTCGATCTCGATGTCAAAGCCGGCGAAGCTCGGATGCACGGCTATGCGCGCGGACGAGGTCCCCGGGACGACGAGCGGCGGGGCGCTGCCGCCGTGCATCGCGAGCGGTGTGCAGACGAATCCCTGCGTGCCGGAGGCGAGCACAGGGCCGCCCGCGGCCATCGAGTAGGCGCTCGATCCCACCGGGGTCGCCACGATCAGCCCGTCGCCGGCGAGGCGCACGTAGAGCTCGTCATCGACCGACACGTCGAGTACCGCCTGGCCCGCGCGGCGACGGACGACGACGAAGTCGTTGACCGCCCACTCACTCGGGGCGTCCGCAGGCTGGATGGCGAGTGCGGGAAGCCGGCGCGCGGTCCAGTCGCCGCTGTGCACGCGCTCGAGCGCCTCGACGAGCCGATCCCCGGCCACGGCGGTGAGCGCGCCCAGGCTGCCGCACGCCACGCCCAGGACCGGTGCGTCATGGGACGCCGACGCGCGCAGCGCCGAGAGCACGGTCCCGTCGCCGCCCATGGCGACGATCACATCGCCGGCCTCGAGCTCGCCTCGCGGTGCTACCTCGCGCCCGCTGGACCCGAGCGCCGGGATCTGCACGACCTCGAGGCCATGCTCCCGGGCCCAGCGGTCAAGGATCTCGAGCGCCCCCTCGATGGGCCGCGTCGGGTGCACGACGACCGCGATCCGTTTCGGTGGGGCGTGGGAAGACACGTGCGAGACCCTAGCCAGAGAAGCGTGCGCGATCGCGACGGTCGACCCCCTTGTCCCGCGCCGGCGGCTTGCGTAGGGTCGCCTCGATGCCTCTCAGGCCAGTGTGGGCTCGGCTAGCACTCGCTTCAGCGCTCGCGATGTCACTGGTGCTCATGACCGCAAGCGCATCTCCGGCCAAGTTCACGATCAAGAAGTGCGGCCGGGCCAGCTACGCGGGCGAGAAGGTGCCGGTGTCCGCTCACAAGCTCTCATGCAAGCGAGCGAAGAAGATCGCGCGCCACTTCCTGATTGAGCCGGACCGGGTTTGACGGAGACCGGGTTAGTTGGTTTGTAGGACGGTTGTTGGGGTTTGGGACGGGTGGGGCGGAGCCGGCGCCCGGAGGGCGACGGCGGAGCGCCGGCCGTCCGCGCGGTCGTGGTGGAGGGCCTCGAACTCGGCTGGCGGCAGGTCGCCGAGCGCTTCGTGCAGCCGCGCCTGGTTGAACCAGCCGAGGTATTCGACGATCGTCAGCTCGAGGTGGGAGCGACTGCGCCAGACGCGGTCGGCGACGAGCTCGGTCTTGAAGCTGTCGACGAAGCTCTCGGCCATCGCGTTGTCGTAGCAGTCGCCGGCTGAGCCGACGGAGGCGAGCACGCCGGCGTCGTCGAGCGTCTGCGTGTAGTCGTAGGACAGGTACTGGCTGCCGCGATCGCTGTGGTGCACGAGCGCGACGTCGGCGCCGCCGCCGCGCTGCGCGAGCGCCATCCGCAGCGCGTCGAGCACCAGATCGGTGCGCATGTGCCCGGCGAACTGCCAGCCGACCACGCGGCGCGAGAAGACGTCGATGACGAAGGCAAAGAACACCACGCCCTCCCAGCAGCGCAGGTAGGTGAAGTCCGCCACCCACAGCCGGTTCGGGCCGTCGGCGGTGAAGTCACGCTCGACCAGGTCGGGGCGGCGGGTGGCCTCGGCGTCGGGCGTGGTCGTGCGCCACGGCCGGCCGCGGCGCTTGGCGCCCTGGATGCCGGCCTGGCGCATCAGCCGCTGCACCCGGCCACGACCGACCGTCTCGCCCGACCTGAGCAGCGCCTTCCACGTGCGCCGGTAGCCATAGGCGAAGTAGTTGGCCTCATGCACTTCGCGGATGCGAGCGAGCAGCCGCTCGTCGGCGACCGCACGAGCTGAGCGCTCGCCGCTGGCGCGCTGGTAGTAGGCCGACGCCGACACCCCGAGCGTGCGGCAGACGAGCTCGACGGCGAAGCCAGCGGCCTTCTGCTGATCGATGAAGGCGCTCACCTCCGCGGGGTCCCGTCGAGCTCCTTGGCGAAAAACACCGACGCGGCCTTGAGGATCTCGTTGGCCTTCCTGAGTTCGCGGTTCTCGCGCTCCAGCGCCCGCAAGCGCTCACGCTCATCGGTGGTCAGGCGGTCCTGGCGCGTGCCGGCGTCGGCCTCGGCCTGGCGGACCCACAGCCGCAGCGCCTCGCGGTGCACACCCAGATCGGCCGCCACATGCGCGATCGGCCGACCAGACTCGAACACCAAGCGGACCGCGCGCTCACGCAGCTCGTCGGGATACTTCTTGGGGGCTGGCATCGATGAAGCCTCGACTTCCTCCAGGACAGATCATCCTGGCTTCGAAGCCTCCGCGAAACCCGGCCTGGCTCATCCCTCTCCTCGACCCGCGTATGGGATACACCCACGGACGGCCAGCGTCAACCCCGCGACGAAATCCGACGATCCACAGCGGCGCGCGCCGCGCAGTAGGCGGCTGAACCAGCGTGGCGCTTCTGAGAAACGCGCGTCGGCGACGATTCTCGGGCCAAAACGGGGACACGTTGCGCGGTCAACTACCGCGCGATCCCGCTTGTGGAGCGAAGGCGACGACCGGAATCGAACCGGTGTAAACGGCTTTGCAGGCCGCTGCGTAACCACTCCGCCACGTCGCCGGGAGTCCGTCGAAGGCTAGTAGGGTGGCGTTCGGCGTGGACTTCGGCTTCGCCATCTTCATGACCGACGAGTGCGCGCGGCCCGAAGCGGTTGCGCGGCTGGTCGAGGAGCGGGGCTTCGAGTCGCTTTTCTTCCCGGAGCACACGCACATCCCGGTCAGCCGCCGGACGCCGTATCCCGCCGGCGGCGAGCTGCCGCCCATGTACTGGCACACGCTCGATCCGTTCGTCGCCCTCACCGCGGCGGCCGGGGCGACGGAGCGGCTGCGGGTGGGGACGGGGATCTGCCTGGTGACCGAGCGCGACCCGATCGTGACGGCCAAGGCCGTGGCGACCCTCGACCTGCTCTCGGGCGGGCGCGTGCTGTTCGGCGTGGGTGCGGGCTGGAACAGGGAGGAGCTCGAGAGCCACGGGACCGATCCGCGCCGGCGCTTCGGCGTGATGCGCGAGCGCGTCGAGGCGATGAAGGCGATCTGGACCCAGGACGAGGCCTCCTACCGCGGCGAGCACGTCTCGTTCGAGCCGCTGTGGTCGTGGCCCAAGCCGGTCCAGAAACCGCATCCGCCGGTGCTGGTCGGCGGCAACGGCCGCAAGGTCCTCGACCGCGTGCTCGCCTACGGCGACGAGTGGTTCCCGAACGGCTTTCGCGACGAGGAGCGCTTCGTCGAACGCCTCGACCAGCTCCGCCGCCGTGCGCGCGAGGCTGGCCGCGACCCGATCCCGGTCACGCTCCAGCTCGCGCCCACCGACCCGGCGGCGCTCGAACGCCTCGAGCAGGCCGGCGTGACTCGTTGCGTCTGGTACCTGCCCACGGCCGGCGAGGGCGAGGTAGAGCGCGCGCTCGACCGCTACGCGCAGGTGGTCGAAGCGGCCAGCTGACGGTGCTCAGCCGGGAGGCCAGGGCATGCGCGCGGGCGTGCGTTCCCGCGGCCAGTCTGCATAGGCTTCGCCGGGGTCCGAGGTCTCGGCTGCGACCGAGGCGCCGTAGCGGGCCGCCACCTCGTTGACCGGGTAGTGAATCGTCAGGCCGGGCGTCCGCGCGCCGACCATCAACACCGCGCACGGCCCCTCGCCGGCCCCGACGATGATGTGGTTCGTACCCGCCGGGCAGTGCAGGAAGTCCCACGCCTTCAAGCGCTGCTCCTCGCCCTCGACGATCGCCAGACACTCGCCCGAGAGCACGAGGAAGTCTTCCTGCGCGCTCTCCGCGTGGTACATGCCGACCGGGTGTCCCGGCTCGAGCAACCGGACGTTGATCGCGAAGTCGGGAAAGGGATCGTCAGGGCTCTCGAACCGCACCGAGAGTCCACTTCGCTCGTCGCGCATGGCGGGCGCATCGGCGATGTTGATCACGAACCACTCGGCCACCTCTGGAGCCTACCCACGCGACCGCCGAAAACCCACCCCGTTGCTAGGCTTGAGCGCCCCAAAAGGGCGATTAGCTCAGCTGGGAGAGCGCCGCCTCGACAAGGCGGAGGTCGCTGGTTCGAGCCCAGCATCGCCCATCGACGCAATCCCGCTCCACCAGCGCGATCCCGACGCTACCGGCCCGCCTCGTGGACACAATACGGGCACATTTCTTAGATGCGCTGCGCTGGTTCAGCCGCCTACTGCGCGGCGCGCGCCGCTGTGGATCGTCGGATTTCGTCGCGGGGTTGACGCTGGCCGTCCGTGGGTGTATCCCATACGCGGGTCGAGGAGAGGGACGCTCCGGGTGAAGCGGAGGATCGTGCTCATCGTGGCCGTGGTTGGAGCGGTTGCCGCACTGGCCGGGTGCGCGGGCCAGGACTCGGTGATCTTCTCGGGAGGACAGGGACGGACGGCGGATGGCCTTGTCCTCGTTGACAAGGTCTTGGCGCTGAGCGGTCCGAGCGGAGACAGCGCGGGTGGGCAGGTGTCGTTCGAGATCAGAATTGACACTCCCAGCGGGCCGCGCTACGTCCTGGCAGCAGGACCGGTGACCTGCCTGGCCGTCCATGGAAACTCGGCGGTCATCAAATTCGACCCCCAGCTCGCCGGCCTCGGCATCGTGGAGGTGGACTTCCAGGACGCCAACCCCGACACGATCAGTTTCTTCCATGACAACGCCCAAAACCCGGACGATTGCTCAGGGGTGGTGAGCTCCGGACAGCCCCTGCTCAACGGGCAGATCTCGATCGTCGACTCCCAGCCGCCGCCCCCTACCCGGTAGCGCGGCCGGTCGCTCCCTTACCGCTCGGCGTGCTGCCGGTGGTGGCAGCGGACGCACAGCGGGATCAGGTTGCGGGACGTGTTGTTGGTGAGGTCGCTGTCCCGGTGGTGGACCTCGAGCGGGACGTTCCGGGCTCCGCAGCGTCCGCAGCGGTGGTGGTGGGCGGCGATCACGTAGGCGCGGATCTCCCGCCACCGCCGGCCGCGTAGCCGCCGCGGCGCGCACGCCGGGCGGTGGGACCCGTCGGGGATCAGCGTGCCGCAGGTGAGGCAGGGGCGTCTCACAGCCATCCGAGGAGCTGCACGGGGGCGGGTTGCTGCTCGGCGCGTTCGACGGCCATCGCGACGGCGACGATGGCGTCGATCTGATCCCGCGCGACCGCCTTGTCGAGCCGCCAGCCCCTGGGGGTGTCTTTGGCGACGGCGCGCGCGACGTGCTCGTTGAGCTGCGGGTCGTTGCGGTGGCGCAGGCGCTTCTCGACGATCGCGGAGTACAGCCGTTCTGAGGCGGGGATCAGCCGCGCGTTTGATTGCGGGAACTCGACGACGCGCATCCCGTCCTGCTCGAGTTCGCGGGCGGCCTGTTGGAAGCGCCAGGGGTCGAACGCCAGCTCGGCGACGTCGCAGATCGCGGCGAGCGCGCGAACACGGTCGACGACCTCGAGGACGGCCCGGTCGCCCTGGAAGGCCTCGGCCTGGGCGCGTAGGTCTTCGGTGACGATCGCGATGGCGCTCGCGGCGCGTTCGCCGCCGATGTCGACGCCGAGGAACACACGCTCGCCGGGTTCGATCTCGAAGTCGTCGGCGCACTGCTGCCAGGCGCCCGGCGGCAGCCAGTACGCCTCGGCCGCCGTCCACTGATCTGCGTGGTATCGGCGGAAGGCGAGTTCGTGGACGGCTTCGCGTTGCTCGCGCAGCCCGTCCTCGGCGATCCAGCTCGCCGGGTTGGCCTGCTTGACGACGGACATGTCCTGGATGTCGGCGCTCGGGTGAAGCGCTCGGCCCGCGTGATCGAGGTTGTCGAAGTGATGGTCGTGCCTGAGCAGGACCGCGTCGACCGCCCCGACTCGATCGGCCGGCAGCGCGGGGCCCTGCGTCTTGCGCAGGGTGTAGCCCGGCGGCTCGTAGGTCGTGCCGGCGGGGTCGAAGGTCGGGTCGGTCAGCAGCCGCAGGCCGCGCCAGTCCAAGAGCGCGGTCGGCCCCCCGATGTAGGTGGCATGGGCTGGAGGCGCGTGGGCACCCACGGCTTCAAGCGCCGCGTCGCGGATCTTCTCCTGCGACATCGCCTACCCCGCCGGCGTCGATGAAGTCCTCGGGCTCGACGTGGTACTCCTCGAAGGCCTCGAGCGCGTCCTCGGTGGCACGAAGGAACCCTTCGGGCCCGTCGCGGGTGCCCGCCGTCGTCCCCGTGACCCCCAGGCCGCCGGAGTCCGCCAGCTCGGCGTCGGCGGCGATCAGGCGAGACACTCCCTCGACGTCACCCGCCGCGAAGCGCTCGTAGGCCCGCCGGACGATCTCGAGGTTCTGCATCACGGCCCCACCCCGGCGCTGAGCGGAAGCCACACGTGGAAGGTGGTTCCCCCGTCGCCCGTGTCGAAGGTCAGGGACCCGCCGTGGCGTTCGGTGACGATGCGGCGGGCGGTGTCGAGGCCGAGGCCGGTTCCTTGGCCGACCTCCTTGGTGGTGAAGAACGGCTCGAACACGCGCGGTCGGGCGTCGGGTTGGATCCCGGGGCCGGTGTCGGCGACGTCGACGAGGATGCGGTCGGCGTCGCGGCGCGTGCTCAGCGTGATCGTTCCCGACTCGCCCAGGGCGTCGATCGCGTTGTCGAGCAGGTTGGTCCACACCTGGTTGAGCTCGGACCCGTAGACGGTGAGCGGCGGTAGCGTGCGGTCGTAGTCGCGCCGGACCTCGATGCGCGTGTGCTTGAGCTTGTGCGCGAGCACGGTGAGCGTGGTCTCCAGCCCCTCGTGGACGTCGACCTCGACGAGGCCGCCACGGTCCATGTAGGCATAGGCCTTGACCGCACCGACGAGCCCGCTCATGCGCTGGGTCGACTCGCGCAGCTCGTCGACGAGCGCGCGGGCCGTGAGGGTCGCGGCGATCGAGCGCAGCGCCGCCGGCGTGGCCGGCCCGGCCCGCGACTCGAGCTCCCCCAGCCACTGGCCGTCGATCCCCGCACGGGCCAGCGGCTCGGCGAGCCGCCACGCGTCCGAGACGCCGAGCTCCTCGAGCCGCTCGGCCACCTCGTCCTCGGCGTCGGCGGCGTCGAGGGCCTGGAGGGCGGTGCCTTCGGCCGCTTGGCGCACCGCCTGCTCCTGCAGCTCGACGATGCGGCAGGCGTCCTTCCGCTCGATCCCTGCGTCGACGAACTCGCGCACCGTGGAGCCGATGACGTCCAGCGCGTCGCCGAGCTCGGCGGCGGAGCGGCGGGCGGCGGCGGCGGGGTTGTTGAGCTCGTGCGCCAGGCCGGCCGCCATCGTCCCGAGTGCCGCGAGCCGCTCGCGGTTCTGCTCGATCGCGGTGATCCGGCTCATGATCGGGCCGACCTGGCGCATGACCCGCCGGTGCACCGCGGGGTGTGCGAGCGCGAGGCGGCGGAACTCGGGTCCCGGAATCAGCGCGATCCGGCATGGCGTGACCGCGACCATGCGGACCCCGAGCGGGCCCTCGGTGAGCGTGGCGATGGCCCCGATCCACGTTGGCGGCTCCTGGTGGCCGACGGGCTCGAGCCGGTCGCCGTCCCGTGCCAGCGTCTGCAGGGTGCCCTCGAGGAGGCAGAGCATGCCCTCGGGCTCCTCGCCCTGCTCGACGACGATCTCGCCCGGCTCGGCCTCACGCCACTGCGCCGCTGCCGCCCACTCGCCCAGTCCCTCGTCGTCGAGGTCGTCGAACACGTCGACGGGGCGCAGGTCGGCGGCGGTGACGGGAGGGCTCACGCCTCGGCCAGGTACTGGTGGATCAGCGACACGGCCATCGAGCCCTCGCCGACCGCGCTCGCCACGCGCTTGATCGACCGCGCGCGCACGTCACCCGCCACGAGCACGCCGGGAACGCTCGTCTCGAGCGGGAACGGGTCGCGCGCCAGCGGCCAGCCGTCCGCCTTGGCGTCCAGCCCCGCCAGGATGAACCCCCGCTCGTCGCGCGCGACCGCGCCCGCGAGCCAGTCGGTGCGCGGCGCGGCGCCGATGAACACGAAGCACGCGTCGACCTCCTCGACATCCTCGGCGCCGCCTGCGCCGCGGATGCGCAGCGCCCGCAGGCGCCCGTCGCCCTCGGCCGCGACGGCCTGGCTCCCGAGCCGGACCTCGACGTTGGTCAGCCCCTCGATCTGCTCGATCAGGTAGTGGGACATCGATTTCGCGAGCGAGTCGCCGCGCACGAGCATCGTCACCTTCGTCGCGTACGACGAGAAGTACACCGCCGCCTGGCCCGCCGAGTTGGCGCCGCCGATCACCGCGACGTGCTGGTCGGCACACGAGCGGGCCTCGGTCAGCGCGGCGCCGTAGTAGATCCCCTGGCCGGTCAGCTCGGCGAAGCCGGGGGCGTCGAGTTGGCGGTAGGAGACGCCCGACGCGACGAGCACGCTGCTGGCGCTGAGGCTCTCGCCGCCCGAGAGCTCGACGATCCGGCCCGCGCCCTCTACCCGGAGCGCCGTGGCGTCATGGACGGTCAGCAGCTCCGCGCCGAGCCGGCGCGCCTGATCCGTGGCCCGTCGCGCGAGGTCTGAGCCGCTGAGCCCGGCGGGGAACCCCAGGTAGTTCTCGATCCGGCTCGACTGGCCGGCCTGGCCGCCCGGCGCCTCGCGCTCCACCATGATCGTCCGCAGCCCCTCCGAGGCTCCGTAGACGGCGGCCGCCAGGCCCGCCGGCCCGCCGCCGACGATCACGAGGTCGTAGTGCTCGGACGCCGGCCGGCCCGCGATTCCAAGCCGCTCGGCCAGCTCCAGGATCGTCGGGCGTTCGAGCACGGAGCCGTCCTCCAGCAACGCAACCGGCAGTCCTCCGTCATCGACGTCCGAGACCTTGAGCAGCTGCCGTGCCTCGGCATCGCGCTCAACGTCCAGCCACCGGGCGGGCACGCGGTTGCGGGCGAGAAAGTCGCGCAGGTCGTGCGATGCGCGCGAGAAGCGATGGCCGATCAGCCGCACGCCGCCGGCCTCGAGCGCCGCGCCCGCCTCCCAGCCGGTCAGCGTGTCCTCGACCACGGGGAAGAGCTGCTCCTCCGGGGGATCCCACGGCTTGAGCAGGTAGTAGTCGAGCGAGACGTCGTTGATCGCCTGGATCGCCGCATCGGTATCCGCGTAGGCGGTCAGCAGCACCCGCTTCGCCGAGGGGATGATCTCGCGCGCGCGCACGAGGTAGTCGGTGCCCGAGAGCCCGGGCATCCGCTGGTCGGCGATCAGCAGGGCCACCTGATCGCCGCGGCGCACGAGCTCGGCCAGCGCCTCGAGCGCCTGCTCACCGGACCCGGCGCGAACGATGCGGTATCGCTCCCCGAAGCCGCGCCGCAGGTCACGCGCAACCGCCGCGAGTACCGCCGGCTCGTCGTCGACCACCACGATCGCCGGGCGCCGCCGCGACTCCTCGCTCATGCTTCGAACCTAACCAGCGCGTCAACGCCGCCGGCGCAGCGCGGAGCGGGCGAAGCGGAGCAGGCGGTCGAAGGGGGTCTGGTCGCCGGCGACCCCGGCCGTGAAGAACTTGGGCCCGGCGGCAGCCGCTGCGCCCGGCGCCGCGGCGCCCGCGAAGACCGCGCATCCTGCGAGCGCGAGAGTGCATGCACGCACGCTGGGAGCGTAATTGGCCGGGTCGCCGTGTAGCGTTGCGTCCGTGGAAGACGTGCACGAGCCCGCCTACGCCGAGCGGCTGGGCGCGGAGCACCCCGAGGAGCTGCTGCGCCGGCGCGAGTTCCTCGCGCGCACCGCGAAGACCGCCGGCGCCGGAGCCGCACTGGCGACGGCGCTGGGACCGCAGGCGCTGATCGCCGAGGCGGCGCGGCGCGAGGCGAGGACCGGGCTGCCCTCGCCGCGCAACCTCCCGATCGACACCTTCGTCGTGCTGATGATGGAGAACCGCTCCTTCGACCACTTCGTCGGCTGGCTGCCCAAGGCCGACGGCCGCCAGGCGGGGCTGAGCTACGTCGACGCCAAGGGCGAGCGCAAGTTCACCCACCTGCTCGCGCCCGACATGCAGGGCTGCGGCCATCCGACCCCGGGCCACATCTGGAACGAGGGGCGCGTCCAGTTCAACAACGGCCGCTGCGACGGCTTCCTGGCCGCCGGCTCGGGCAACGACGAGTTCGCGATCGGCTACTACCGCGCGCGCGACGTGCCGTTCCTCGCCGCGCTGACCCGCAATGGAACGACCTTCGACCGCTACTTCCCCTCGCTGCTCGCCTCGACCAACCCCAACCGCTCCTACATGCACGCCGCCCAGTCCTACGGCGACAAGTTCATGTTCGCCGACCTTCCGGGCGACGGCAAGCCGGGGCCGCAGTTCCCGACGCGGAAGGGGCGCCCGTACAGCACCACGATCCACCACCGCATGCGCCAGCGCGGCAAGCGCGCGACCACCTTCTACAGCGACGACAACTACGGCGCGATCTGGGGCCCGAAGGGCTATCGCGACTCGGCGCCGATCGCCGAGTACTTCCGCCGCGCCGGGGCCGGGACGCTCCCCGCCGTCTCGTTCGTCGACCCCCAGCTGATGAACGCCAAGGAGGTCATCGGGCTCTCCAACGACCAGCACAACGTGTCCGACATCCGCACCGGCGAGTGGTTCATGTCCGACGTTGTGCACGCCTTCCTCAACTCGCCGCAGTGGCGGCGCGGCGCGCTGTTCGTCGTCTACGACGAGTGGGGCGGCTACTACGACCACGTGCGGCCGCCGAGCGTCCCCGACGCCCGCCAGAGCAGCGACGTGAACGAGGACTTCGGCCAGACGGGCTTCCGCGTCCCCGCGGTGGTGCTGTCGCCGTGGGCCAAGCGCGGGGTGGTGAACCACACCCGCTTCGGGCACGAGTCGATCCTGAAGTTCATCGAGTATCGCTTCGCCCTGCGCGCGCTGACGGTCCGCGACGCGCGCGCCAACAACATCGGCACGGCGCTGCGCTTCCCCCGCAGCGGCAGGCTCCCCGACCTCGATCCGCCCGACCTCCCGCGCGTCAGGGAGTGGATCTCGCAGCCCTGTCCGTGACAAAGACACCGGATTTGGGATAATCAAACGACGGCGGCTAGGACGGCCACCGTCGGACTAGGAGGAGGTTCCTGATGGCGAAGCGAGATCCCAGAGCGCTCACCGGCGCGCTGTTCGTCGTGCTCGTGCTGGTCGCTTTCATCCCGCTCGGCGGAGATACGCCGAATGGCGATGCCTCGGCGCAGAAGGTCGTCTCGTACTACTCGGACCACGACACGAGGGAGATCATCGCCGCGGCGGTGCTCGCGCTCGCCGCGGTCGCGCTCCTGTACTTCGCGGCGCTCCTCCGTGAGCGCTTTCGTCCCGTCGCGTCGGGCGGCAGCGCGCTCCCCGGCTTCGTGTTCGCGGGTGGCGTGGCGGCCGCCAGCGGCTTCCTCGCCGCGGCCGGGCTGCACTTCGCTCTCGCCGACTACGCCGACGACATACGGCCCGCAGCCGCCCAGGCGCTCAACGCCATCGACTCGGACTTCTTCCTCCCGTTCACTTCGGGCATCGCGGCGCTCGTACTCGCAACCTCCCTGCTGGCGATCCGGACGAAGCTGGTCGCGTCCTGGCTGGGCTGGGTGGGAATCGTGCTGTTCGTCGTCTTCTGGACGCCGGTCGGGTTCGCCGCCTTCGGCCTCTCCGGCATCTGGATCATCGTCGTGAGCGTTCTGCTCTACCTCCGCGGAGGAGAGTCCGCGGCGGCTTCGCCGCCAAGGACCGAAGAGCCGCGGCCGGCCGTATAGCGGCCTCAGTCGGGCTCGAGCTGCGGCCGCCCGACCGCGCGCTTGAGCTCGTGCGCCAGGGCGGTGAAGTCCGCCACCGACGGCATCGCCGTGCGGGTGCGCCGCTCGAGAGCGATGCGCTCCGCGCCGCCGGCCAGGCGCGGGGTCGTCCCGTCGAGGACCGTGGCGAGCTGCATCGGGCCCGAGCAGCCGAGCGCGAGCAGGACCTCGCCCGCCGTTCGCCAGGCGCGGGCGAGCGGGCCGTCGCCCTCGCGCTGGCCCGGCGCGTCGAACGGGGCCTCGCGATCGCCGCCGAGCGTCAGCAGCGCGTCGAGCGAGACGTCGCCGCGCGCTAGGAAGTAGACGACGCTGACCGCGCCCTCGCGGCTCGCGATCAGGGCCCAGCCGCGGTCCGCGCCCACCAACGAGACCTGGAGCTGGGTCTGCGAGAAGTAGGGCCGTGGCGCAGACTGGTAGGGCATGGGGACGTGCGGCTCGGGCTGGAGGCGGGTCTGCGCGAGCTCGATCAGCAGGTCGGCGAAGCGCTCGCGGAACGGTCGCACCTCGATGTCGGCCGGCGGGCCCGCGGCCGCGACGGTGAGGGCGAAGGTCGGCGTCCGGCTCCTTTGCCCGCTGGGCAGCGACACCCAGCGCGCGGGCGGCATCGCCGGCGGCTCGACGAGCAGCCTCTCGGCGCAGCTCAGAGCGAGGCTCCGAGCGCGCTCGAGCGCGGCGTCCCCCCGCCGGGCGAGCTCCATCAGCACCAGCGGCGCGCGCACCGGCACGGTGTCGCCCGCGAGGCGCTGGTACACGCCGCCGCCGGGGGTCATGCACGGCGGCACCGCGATCGGCTCGACCCGTGCGATCGCGACCCGGCGGCCGATGCCCGCGTCGAGGACCTTGAGCTCGAAGGGGGGAGGCGGCCGCAGGCTCGCGATCGCGTCGTTCAGCCACGGCTCGGGCTCGCCTTCGCCGAAGTCCGCACCCGCCGCGCGCCAGCCCTCGCTCTGCCGCTCGACGCCGACGATCAGCCAGCCGCCCGCGCCGTTGGCCAGGCCGCTGACGTGCCGGCGCAGGACGTCGGAGTCCGGGTGCTCGCCGCCCATCGCCGCCCACAGCAAGGGCTCGCCGTCGGACTCGGCGAGAAAGCGCTCGAGCTGATCGAGGGTCAGTTGCCGAAGCGGCGCGTCGAAGATCGACTCGAGCGCAGGAGCGCTCAGGGCCTCGAAGTGGGGCGCGGCAGCTTCGGTTCGCATGAAGGAGTCTCCCGGGGTCCGAGCGCCGGCATTCGAACGATCCCGGCGCCCGGATCGCTACTGCAGTCACCGTATCGCTTCGCGCGGCCCGCCGCGCTCGGCACTCCGATCTGCCAAACCTGCGAGGATTGGGGGGCGGTGGGGGCACACGAGAGTGTGCAGGGGCATGCCGGCTCTACGGTCCGGGCTGCGCGTGCTGCGCGCGCACCCGCTCCCGCGACCGACGCACCCGCGCCCTCGCAGCGACGCGCGCCCGCGACCTTCCGCCCCGAGGCCGGGGCCGTCGCCTCCTCGCAGCTCACCGCGTTCGTGCGCTTCTGCGAGCGCGCCACCGGCCGCCGGTTCGGGAACCAGCGGGCGTTCCACGAGTTCTCGGTCGCCGAGCTGCGGAGCTTCTGGGGCCTGTTCCTGGAGTGGTCGGGGCTGGTCTTCGAGGGCTCGCCCGAGCGCGTCTGCACCGACGAGCGCTGCGAGCGCGCCGTCTTCTTCCCCGACCTGCGCCTCAGCTACGTCGAGAACCTGCTGCGGATCGGCTCGGCCGCGGACGGCGAGCGGACGGCGCTCGTGGCACATCGCCCGTGGGGCGCCCCCGAGCGCATGACGCGCCGCGAGCTGCACGACGCCGTCCGCTCCGTCGCAACCCACCTGACCGCCATGGGGGTGCAGGCGGGCGATCGCGTGGCGGCAATCGCCGGAAACAACGCCGAGGTCGTGATCGGCGGCCTCGCCGCCGCGGTGGTCGGCGCGACCTTCTCGTGCGCCTCTCCCGACATGGGGCCGGCCGCGGTGCTCAGCCGCTTCGACCAGCTCGAGCCGAAGGTCCTGATGGGCAACCTGCACGCGGGCGCCGAGGCCGCATCGGTCGCGCTCTCCGATCGCGTCGCCGAAGTCGTGCGCGCGCTGCCGACGGTCACGACGCTCATCGCGCTGGACGACGGGCCGGTGCCCAAGGGCCTGGGCACCCCGGTGCACCGCATCGCCGACCTGGTCGGGGATGGGGCCGGGGAGGCCGAGGCCGAGTGGCCCCGCTTCCCGTTCAACCACCCACTGTTCGTGCTCTTCTCGTCGGGGACGACCGGGCGCCCGAAGTGCATCGTCCACGGGGCGGGCGGCACGCTGTTGGAGCACGCCAAGGAGCAGCGGCTGCACGTCGACCTGGGGCTCGGCGACAGCCTGTTCTTCCACACCTCGACCGCGTGGATGATGTGGAACTGGCAGCTCTCCGCGCTCGCCTGCGGCAGCGAGATCGTCCTCTTCGACGGACCGCTGGCCGGCTCCGACACGCTGTGGCGGCTGGTCAGCGCCGACGACGTGAGCGTGTTCGGGACCAGCCCGCCCTACCTGCAGCTCTGCGAGGACGCCGGCTTCTCGCCGGGCCGCGAGATGAGCCTCGGTGCCCTCCGCGCCGTGCTCAGCACGGGCTCGATCCTGCACGACTGGCAGTACGACTGGGTGCGCGAGCACGTCGGGCCGCTGCCATTGCAGTCGATCTCGGGGGGGACCGACATCGTCGGCTGCTTCGCCCTGGGCAACCCCAACCTGCCCGTGCGCCGCGGCTGGATCCAGTGCCGGAGCCTGGGGATGGACGTGCAGGCGCAGGCGAGCCACGAGACCCCGTCGGGCTCGGCCGTGGGCGAGCTCGTGTGCCGCAACCCGTTCCCCTCGCGTCCGCTCGGCTTCCTCGGCGACGACGACGGCGCGCGCTTCCACGAGGCGTACTTCAGCCAGAACGACGGCGTCTGGACCCACGGAGACCTGATCGAGCTCGACGACGACGGGCAGGCGCGCATGCACGGACGCTCGGACGGCGTGCTCAAGGTCCAGGGGATCCGCGTCGGCCCGGCCGACATCTACCGCGCGCTGCACGGCGTGCCCGAGGTGCGCGAGGCGATGGCCGTCGAGCAGCGCGTCCCCGGCGCACGCGGGAGCTCGCGCATCGTGCTGCTGGTGGTGCTCGAGGAGGGCGCGGAGCTCGACGGACGCCTCACAGTGCGCATCCGCAGCGAGATCGGTCGCCATGCCTCGCCGCTGCACGTGCCCGAGCTCGTCGTCCAGGTCGGCGAGCTGCCCACCACGCACAGCGGCAAGCGCTCCGAGCGCGCCGCGCGCGACGCGGTCGCCGGCGCGCCGGTCGCCAACGCCGACGCCCTCCGCAACGCGAGCGCGCTCGACCGCATCCACAGCGCCGTCGCCACCGCGGACCGCGAGCGCCGGGAGCTGGCCGGCGCCCCGGAGCCCGCCGAGGACACCTCGACCGAGGCGCGCGTGCGCGCGATCTGGGAGAGCGTCCTCGGGGTCGCGCCGTTGCGCCCGGACGACAACTTCTTCGACGTGGGAGGGACCTCGCTCGCCGCGCTGCGCGTGAACCAGCTCGTGCGCGAGCGCCTCGGAGTGGAGCTTCCGCTGTCCACGGTCATCCACGCCCAGACCACGTCGGCGATGGCGGCCGTCATCGACGGGCCGATCGATCAGCGCGTGCGCTCGCTCGTCCTGCTGCGCCCCGGCACCGGCGACCGGCCGCTGTTCTTCGCGCACTCGCTGACCGGCGACGCGCTCGAGATGCGCGGGCTCGCGCTGCGGTTGCAGGTCGACCGCCCGGTGTACGGCCTGCAGGCCCGCGGCCTGGACCCGCGCGAGCGCCCGCATACGCGCGTGGAGGAGATGGCGGAGACGTGCATCGAGACGATGCGATCCGTCCAGCCGAGCGGGCCGTACGCGATCGGTGGCTACTCGTTCGGCGGGCTGTTGGCCTTCGAGACCGCCCGCCGTCTCACCGCTCGCGGCGAGCAGGTCGAATGGCTCGCGATCGTCGATGCGGCCGTGAGCCACAAGTGCCTGCCGCCGCGCTCACGCCGGGCGTTCGAGATCGCGCGACCGTTCCGGGTGCTGCGGGCCGGCCTCGCCGCTCCGCGGGCGCGGCTCCCCAGGTACATCCGGCACGCCGCGTGGCGGCTGGGCGGCCGCAAGCTGATAGCGCCTCCCGCTCCACGCTGGGGCAACCTGCCGCCGCGCCAGCGCCACCTCGAGGAGCTGGGCTGGGAGGCCATGGAGGCCTACCGTCCGCCGCCCTACGCGGGCAGCGCGATGCTGTTCAAGACGGCGGAGGGCCGGCCGCATCTCTGCGATCCCGCCCTCGTCTGGCGCCGCGTGATCGAGGGCGGCCTGACCGTCGAGACGCTCCCGGGCGACCACTTCCAGGCCCTCCAGGAGGGCCAGCTCGAGCTGATCGCGCGGCGGATGTCGGCAAGCCTCGTCGCTCGGTAGCTCAGCTCCCCTGGAACTCCAGCACCTGCTGGAAGGTCGGCCGGTTGGTGCTGCGCATCGTGTTGGGCAGCAGGCCCGGGACGAAGCTCGTCCGCGAGGCGGTCGAGCGCCAGTTGTTCGGATCGGGATCCGATTGCGTGGCGGCCACCTGCTTGACCGCGCCGTCCAGAGCGGCCCACAGGTCGGCCCGGCACCTGCTGAAGTTGCCCGAGCCGCAGTAGCGCAGGTTGAACTTCCCGCGCACCCGCCGCCCGAGCAGCGTCCGCAGGTCCTTCTGGACGTAGGACTCGCCCGACTGCCCGCGCAGGCCGCGGACGTCGTTGAGCTCGCCCAGCACGTCGCCGAACCGCGGGCGCATGACCGCTTCGGCGATCGGCATCCGGAGCGCGTCCGCGATCGTCGGCCCGGCGTCGTCCCACAGCCCGTCGTTGTTGGCGTCCAGGCGCGGCGCGTCGCGCCTGACCCAGGCATCGAGCACGTCGACCACCTTCTGATCGAGCGCGTTCGGGGCGGGGCCCGTGCGCAGCACCTGGCTCACGAACGGCCACACGAGCGCGTAGTCGTCCTCCGTCGCGGCCCGGTTCATGATCCCGACCACGTCGGCGATCCGCGGGATGCGGAAGCGGTTGAACAGCGAGACGTGCTGGACCGAGCCGTAGGGCTCGTCGTCGCCGTGCATGAAGCCCGGCGCCGAGCGGTTGTTCCAGTTGCGCAGCAGGCCGCCGGGGCCGCTGACGTCATGCGGGTGCTGATCGCGGCTCAGGAAGCCGCGCCACTCGTATTGGCCGGTGCCCAGCGTCGGCAGGCGCCGGTCGAGGCCGCGGGCGCGCTTGGGTAGCAGGCCCGAGGAGAAGTAGGCGGTCGCCCTGCGCGAGGCGTAGGCCCAGTTGAACGTGAAGCCGAACTCGTTGGCCGTGTCCCAGAAACGCCGCGGGGTCGAGGCCCGGCCGTCGGTCAGGTCCTTGAGCGCGGCCAGGTTGAGCCCGTCGCGCCCGTAGGTCGAACGCTCGCGCGCGAGCGCGTAAGGCTTGCCGCCGACGGTGGCCGTGCCGATCACCGATCCGTGCACGGACCTCTGGTAGAGCAGCGGCTTGCCGTTCAGCAGCCCGGCGTTCAGGTTCTCGAACGGGCGGCAGCGGCCGTTGAACTCGTAGTACTTGGAGCTGCGCGTCGGCGCCGACCCGTCGGGCTCGCACAGCTTCTCGGCGAACACGTCGCGGACGTCGTGGCCGGCCGAGGTCAGGCTCCACGCGTAGTTCTTGGTGCGCCCGATGAGGACGTACATCGCCATCCCCGGGACCGTGACCCCCTGCGCGTTGTAGCCGGGGCCATGCAGGTCCATCTGCTCGACGATCTCCGGGTAGTAGTAGCCGAGCTGCGGGCCCATGACGGCCAGCGTGTTGCCGGTCCTCGACCGCCACGGCGCCACGACCTGGAAGTTCGAGGCCCGCTTGCGCGGCGGCGCCCCTGCGGCGCGGACGGAGACCGAGCTCGGTGCGGTCGGGTCGAAGGACTGGATCGAGCCCGGGTCGATCACGACCGAGCCCCGGACCTTGCCTCCGGTCAGCGGCCCGTAGTTGAAGCGGCGCTTGATGGTCGTCGGCGCCTCGGGGTCGTCGGCCAGCATCACGTCGCTCCACGCCTTCCGGCCCTGCGAGTTGCCCAGGCGCGCCTGCAGCCGGGCCAGCAGGTCGGAGTTGTCGGCCTCGGCGCCGCCGCCGGCGCCGAAGATCGAGCCGATGAAGGCAGAGACTGCCAGCACGTCGTTGACCGTCGCCGGCGGCTGCGTGTTACCGGTCTTCTTCATGTAGGCGTTGATGCCGTCGGCATAGGACTGCGCGTCGGCCAGGATCTGGCGGCCCTTGGCGCCGTAGGTCTGAACCAGCAGCTTCTGCTGCTTGGTCACGAGCGCCTCGGTCTGCGCGCTGGGTACGAACGACTGCCCGCTGGTCACAAGGCTGAAAGCGTCGATCCCCGGCACGTCGGCCACGGCTATCCGCGCTGGATAGCGGCCGAGCGTGATCAGAAGGCTGCGGTCACGGGCGGTCGCATAGCCGGCGCCGAAGGCGACGTCGGCGCGCGTCTTTCCGTAGATGTGCGGGACCCCGTAGCTGTCGTAGACCAGGCGCAGCCCGGGGCGGCCCGTGGCCTCCTCGCGCGACGCGCCGACCGGAGCGAAGTTCTCGGGCAGGAAGAGCCTGTTGATGTCGCTGTTCGTGACGTTGCGGCGCAGCGGCGTCAAGCCGTCGTACAGCGGCAGCTGGTCGGTCGAGTTGGTGGTGAAGGGCAGGCCCCCGTAGTTCCCGGGGGGCAGGATGTAGCGGGCGACGTCGTTCTGCCACGCCTGCGCAACGGCGGGCATGGCGACGAGGCCGGCCAGGGCGATCACGAGTAGCGTGAGCGAACGGCGACGCACGATGGGGCTCCTCTCCTCCGACGGCGCGATCCGAGACAGTCGCAGCACCGACTCTTTCACATCCGGGCGCCCGAGCGTGCCGGTTGGCGCGAGCGAGCGCTCCGCGGGGTAGACTCGTGTGCGGCGGGGGGCCAACAACGTAGGAGGGTTCATGCTCGCTCGTTCCCGGCTCGCGCTCGCACTCGTCGGCGGGGCGCTGATCGCGATGCTTGCTGCCGCGCCGTCCGCGCTCGGCTGGGTGAGGGTCGTCACCAAGCGCAACGTCTCCTACCCGCACTACACGTCGATCCAGGCGGCCGTCGACGCGGCCAACCCGGGTGACTGGATCCTGGTCGACAAGGGCAAGTACCGCGAGTCGGTGAAGGTCACGACGCCGCGGCTGCGGATCAGGGGCGTCGATCGCAACAAGGTGATCGTCGACGGCAAGCACCGCAAGGACGTCAACGGGATCGAGGTCTTCAAGGCCAACGGTGTGTCGATCGAGAACCTCACGGTGCGCAACTTCGACCGTGTGGGCCGCGACGGGGAGAACGGCAATCAGATCTGGTGGAACGGCGGCGACGGCTCGGGCAAGATCGGGCTGCACGGCTGGTACGGGCGCTTCCTGACCGCCTACGACACCGGGCTCACCGGTGGCTACGGGCTGTTCGCGTCCAACTCGGTCACCGGCTCGCTCAAGCACGTGTACGCCTCGGGCTTCGACGACTCGGGCCTCTACATCGGCGCGTGCCCCGACTGCGACGCGGTCGTCGACGACGCGGTGATGGAGCGCAACGCGCTCGGCTACTCGGGCACCAACTCGGGCGGCCGGCTGGTCGTCAAGAACTCCGTCTTCCGCAACAACGCGTACGGCGTTGCGCCGAACTCGCTCAACAACGACGACCAGCCGCCGCCTCAGAACGGCGCCTGCAACTCGGCCTCCAACAGCTCGCCGACGCCGACCTTCACGAGCACCAAGATCGCGCGCTGCACGGTGTTCCGCAACAACGTCGTCGCCGACAACAACAACCTCACCGCGCCGCTGAGCGGCGGCAGCGCGGCTCCGTGGGGCGTGGGCTTCGAGTGGCCCGGCGACTACGCGGACCTGGTTCGCAACAACGTTGTCCGCAACAACGTCAACTTCGGGATCCTCGCCTTCGAGAACCCGAACCCGTTCCCGCCGACGACGAACACGATCTACTTCCAGGTCTCGGGCAACAGGTTCTCCAGCAACAAGCTCACGAACAACGGCACCAACCCCGGCGGCGCGGACATCGCGCTCGAGGGCGGCATCTTCGGGAGCATGCAGTCGGTCAACAACTGCTTCTCGAAGAACAGGTTCGCCACCTCGATCCCGCCGAACATCCAGGGCACCTGGGGCTGCCAGAACACGACCACGCCGAACGGCAGCCCGGCGCTGATCACCAAGATCCTGGCGCTGCTCGACGAGCGCAACGCGGCGAACCCGGTTCCCCAGCCCAAGCCCGGGCCGCAGCGGACGATGAGCAACCCGTGCAGGGGGGTGCCGAGCAACCCGCTGTGCCGCTGAGCCCGCTGCGCAGCGTCAGCGCGCCGCGGGGAGCTCGTCGCTCTGCGCCGGCGCGCGGCCCGGGGCGGCCGCGAGCAGCAGCGTGAAGGTCGGCTTCGGGCCGGCGCGGGTGACGGTGAGGCGACCGCCCTCGGCGTGGGCCAGCGACTGCGCGAGGGCCAGGCCGATGCCCTTCCCGTTGCCGCCGCTCGAGCGCCGCGCGAACATCGTGTCGGCGGAGCCGCCGGGGAGCCCGGGGCCTTCGTCGGAGACGTCGACGGCGTAGCCGCCCGCGGCCCCCCGGACGGCCACGCGCACGGTGCCGGCGCCGTGACGGTGGGCGTTCTCCAGTAGGACGTCGAGCACCTCGCTCACGACCGGCGGCGACGCGTGGGCGATCGCCGGAGTGGCCGGCGCCTCGACGCGCAGCGGGCGACCGGCGGCCGCCAGCGCTCCGCGCCAGCGGCGCTCCGCAGCGTCGACGACCGCGGCGAGGGCGACCGCCGCCTCGCGCCGGGGCGCGTCGCGCGCCACCGCGAGCAGCGTGTCGATCGTGGACTGGAGGCGGTCGAGCTGGCCAAGGGCGGAGTCGAGTTCGGGGCCGGTCTCGCCCCTGAGCGCAAGCGCCTCGAGCTCGATCCGCAGGGCGGCCAGCGGTGTCCGCAGTTGATGAGAGGCGTCTGCGCTGAACGCGCGCTCGCGGGCCACCAGCTCGTCGAGGCGCTTCGCGGTGGCGTCGAGCGCTCCGGCGACGGCATCGACTTCGGGCACGCCCGCGCGCGGTGCTCGCACGGAGAAGTCTCCGTCCCCGAGGCGGCGCGCTGCTCCGGCGAGCCGCTCCAGCGGCCCGGCGAGCCGGCGGCCGAGCACGAGCGCGGCGACGATCGCGGCGGCCACGACCGCGGCGCCGAGGGCGGCGAGCGCCAGCCACGCCCGGTGCGCCCGCGAGGAGACCGCCGCGTCGTCGCGCTGCCCTCGCACGACACCGCTGACGCGTTCGTTCGCGAGCAGCGGGACGGCGGCCGTGAGGCGGCCGCCTCCCGCCCGGTCGGCGGAGCGGCCGGTGCGCAGCGCCTCGCGCACGAGCGCGTCCGCCCGCCGGGGCCCGGCTCCGGCGCGCAGCCGCCCGTCGACGCCGTACACGGCGAGCGCAACGCCGGAGCGTGGCACCTCGATCGGGTCCCCGGCGCTGCTGAGGTCGACGTTGCGCGTCGCGGCGACGGTGTCGCGCTGGAGCCGCAGCAGCTCCTCGCTGCGATAGCCGCGCTGCAGCGCGATGGCCAGCGGCAGCGCGAAGAGGGCGACGGCAACGGCCGCGACGCCCGCGATCGCCACGACGAGGCGCCTTCTCACGGAGCCTCGAAGCGGTAGCCGACGCCGCGCAGCGTCGTGATCGCGGCGGCTCCCAGCTTGTTGCGCAGACCGAGCACGTGGGTGTCGAGGGTCTTCGTTTGGCCGAGCCAGTCCGTGTCCCACACCTCGCGCATGATGCGCTCGCGCGTGACCGCGCGCCCCGCCTGCTCGACCAGCAGCGCGAGCAGGTCGAACTCCTTCGGGCGCAGGACGAGCTCGTGCTCGGCTCGCCACGCGCGCCGAGCGGCCCGGTCCACGACCACGTCTCCGACCCGCAGCGGCACCGCCTCGGGGCCCTCAAGCGTCTCGCGGCGGCGGAGGTGCGCCCGAATCCGCGCCAGCAGCTCCGAGAGCCGGAACGGCTTGACCATGTAGTCGTCGGCGCCCGCGTCGAGGCCCGTGACGACGTCGAGCTCCTGGTCGCGCGCGGTGAGGATGAGGATGCTCAGGTCGGGACGCGAGGCGCGCAGCTTGCGGCACACGTCGAGCCCGTCCATGTCGGGCAGGCCCAGGTCGAGGATCACGAGGTCAGCGCCGGTGGCGGCGGCCGGCGCGTCGGTGCCACGGGTCAGCCGGCGAACCGCGTGGCCCTGGCTCTCGAGCACACGAACGAGCCCCCTGGCGATCGCCTCGTCGTCCTCGACCAGCAGGATTCCGCAGTCGGACACGAAGCGACGGTAACGCGCGCGATCGCCGGCCCACCAAGTTTGACCCGGCGTTGACCTGGGCGTGTCCGGGCCCGGAGGGGCTGCCCGTAGCGTCGCCGCCCATGTTCAAGCGCATCTTGCCGGCGGCCGTTGTGACCGCCATCTTCCTCGTTGCCGCCGGGTGCGGCGGCTCCTCGCCGAAGCCTTCGTCGACCGGCGCCAAGGACGTCAGTCCGGCCGGCGACATCCCCGACAACCAGGCCTACGTTGCCTACGCGCCTGCCGGCGGTCGCTATCGGGTGAGCGTGCCCGAAGGCTGGTCGCGCACCACCGCCGGCAGAGCGGTGACTTTCACGGACAAGCTCAACACGATCCGCATGGAGTCGCTGACGGCCGGGGCCCCGCCGTCGGTGGCCGCCGCGCGACGGGACGATCTACCCAAGCTCGCGCGGACCGTGCGCGGCTTCAAACCCGAGACGGTCACCACGGTCCGGCGCAAGGCAGGGACCGCCGTGAAGGTCACATACCTGGCCGCGGGGCCCGCAAACGCGGTGACCGGCAAGGCGCAGGTGGACGCCGTCGAGCGCTACGCGTTCTTCCGCAATGGCAAAGAGGTGGTGCTCACGCTCAGCGGCCCGCGAGGCGCGGACAACGTGGATCCTTGGCGAACGGTCACCGACTCCCTGCGCTGGACGTGACGCCGATGCTCGAGGTCGACAGCCTGTACCGCTTCTTCCACGCGGGCGACGACGAGACCCTCGCGCTGCAGGGGGTGTCGTTCGGCGTACGCGCCGGCGAGCTGGTCGCGGTCACGGGGCCGTCGGGATCGGGTAAGTCGACCCTGCTGGGCTGCATGGCCGGCCTCGACGAGCCCGACGGCGGGACCGTGCGCATCGCCGGGCAGCGCCTGTCGCGGCGGCCCGAGGCCGAGCGCGCCGCGCTGCGGGCGCGGCTGGTCGGCGTCCTCTACCAGCAGTCCAACCTCGTCGGGCACCTGTCGATCGCCGCCAACGTAGCGCTCGCCCAGCGGCTCGCGGGCCGGACGGACGGGGGGCGCGCGCGCGAGCTCGTCGAGCGCTGTGGCATTACACACCGTGCGCACGCCCTTCCGGCCCAGCTCTCGGGCGGTGAGCTCGCGCGCGCCGGGCTCGCGGTGGCTCTGGCCGCCGACCCGTCCGTCGTCCTCGCCGACGAGCCGACGGGCGAGCTCGACGGCGACACCGCGCGGCGCGTCCTGGCCCTGCTGCGTGAGCGTGCGGGCGAGGGCGCCGCCGTGCTCGTGGTGACCCACAACGCCGAGGTCGCTGCGGCGGCGGATCGGCGGATCGCGCTGCGCGACGGGCGGATCGTCGCGTGAGTACCGGCAGCGCCGCCGCGGCGCGGCCGGTGGGCCCCGACGCCGAAGCTCCTGGCGAGCCGCTCGTCGTCTGTCGCGAGGCCGCGCGCACCTACGGCGCGGGGGAGACCGCGACGGTTGCGCTTCAGGCCACGTCGTGCGAGGTGCGGACGGGGGCGCGAACTGCGATCGTCGGGCCGTCGGGATCGGGCAAGTCGACGCTGCTGCATCTCATGGCCGGGCTGGACGACCCCACCCACGGCGAGGTGAGCTGGCCGGCGCTGGGCTCGCGCGCGGAGTTGCGGCCCGGGCCGGTTGCGGTGGTGTTCCAGGGCCCGAGCCTGATGCCGCCCCTCACGGTGGCGGAGAACGTGGCGCTGCCGCTGACGCTCGCCGGTGACTCCCGCGTGGACGCGGCCGAAAAGTTGGCCGCGGCGCTCGGCCGGCTCGAGCTCTCAGAGCTCGCCGACAAGCTGCCCGAGGAGATCTCGGGTGGCCAGGCCCAGCGCGTCGCGGTCGCCCGTGCGCTGGCCGGCGCCCCTCGCCTGATTCTCGCCGACGAGCCGACGGGCCAGCTCGACCGCGAGAGCGCTGCCCACGTCACCGATGTGCTGCTATGGGCCGCCGAGCACAGCGAGGCCGCGCTGGTCGTGGCCACCCACGACGCCGCGGTCGCCGAGCGCCTCGCAGAGCGGTGGACGATGGACGGCGGGCGGCTGTGGGTGGGAGCGCGGGCGTGATCGCCCTGACCTGGCTGCGCGGATTGCTCGCGCACCGGCGCGCGCGGGTGCTGGCCACCGCGGTCGGGGTCGGAGTCGGCGTGGCGCTCCTGGCCTCGATCGGGACCTTCCTCTCGGCCACCACCTCAAAGATGACGCAGCGGGCGATCACCCGCGTTCCCGTCGACTGGCAGGTCGAGGCGACCGGCGGCGCCTCGCCGGCCGGTGTCGTCTCTGCGGTCCGCGCGCAGCCAGGCGTCAAGCGTGCGTTGCCGGTCCGGTTCGCCGACAGCCCCGGCCTGCAGGCGAGTACCGGCGGCGCGGTCCAGCGCACGGGGCCGGGCAAGGTCCTGGGGCTGCCGCCGGGCTACGCGCGTGCGTTCCCGGGCGAGCTGCGCACGCTCGCGGGCCGCGGCGACGGGGTGCTGCTGTTCCAGCAGACTGCCGCCAACCTCGGCGCCCGCCCCGGCGACGTCGTGTCGATCGGCCGGGCCGGCGCGCCGCCGGCGCAGGTGAAGGTCGACGGGGTGGTCGACCTCCCGAACGAGGACTCGCTCTTCCAGCAGGTCGGCGCACCGCCGGGCGCGCAGCCCAACGCGCCGCCCGACAACGTGATCCTTCTGCCCGACGCCGTCTTCAGGCGCGTGGAGACGGGCGCAGCGAACGTCCGCACCCAGGTGCACGTCACGCTCAGCCACACGCTGCCCGACAGCCCCAGCGCGGCGTTCACGAAGGTCGGCGGGGCCGCCCGCAACCTCGAGGCCAAGTTGGCCGGCAGCGGGCTGGTGGGCGACAACCTCGGCACCGCGCTCGACAAGGCGCGCGAGGACGCGCTCTACGCGCAGCTGCTGTTCCTCTTCCTCGGCGTCCCGGGAGCGGTGATCGCGGCGCTGGTCACCGCAGCCATCGCCTCCGCGGGGGCCGAGCGCCGGCGCCGCGACGCCGCCCTGCTGCGCACGCGCGGCGCGTCGACCCGGCGCCTGGTCGGTCTCGCTCTGGGCGAGACCGCGCTGGCCGGAACGCTCGGCGTGGCGCTGGGGCTCGGCGGCGCGCTGCTCGTGGGGCAGGCGGCCTTCGGCACCGCCTCCTTTGGCTCAGGGTCACTGGCGGCGGCGCTGTGGGCGGGTGGAGCCGCCGTCGCGGGCATCGGGTTCGCGGCGGCGGCCATCGCCCTCCCGGCGTGGCGCGAGGCGCGCTCGCTGACCGTGGCCGGTCAACGGCGCGTCGTCGGGCGCACCGGCCGCTCTCCTTGGTGGGCGCGCGCCGGCCTCGACGTGCTGCTGCTCGTCGCGGGCCTGCTCGTGTACTGGCAGGCGTCTCGCAACGGCTACAAGCTGGTGCTCGCTCCCGAGGGCGTGCCGCAGGTCTCGGTCAACTGGTACGCGCTGCTCGCACCGGTGCTGTGCTGGATCGGCGCCGGGCTGCTGGCCTACCGAGTCGCCGACCTCGTGCTCGTGCGCGGGCGCACGCCGCTCGGGCGGGCGCTGCGCCCGGTCGCCGGCGAGCTGTCGCCGACGGTCGCCGCAACCATGTCCCGTGAGCGCCGGCGGCTCGCGCGCGCGGTGGCGCTAGTGGCTCTCACGGTCGCCTTCGCGGGCTCGACGGCGGTCTTCAACTCCACCTATCGCCAGCAGGCGGCGGTCGACGCGCGCCTGACCAACGGAGCAGACGTGACCGTCGTCGAGTCGCCCGGCGCGCGCGTGGGCCCCCCCGAGGCCGCACGCCTGCGCGCGCTCCCGGGCGTGCGCAGCGTCGAGCCGCTCCAGCACCGCTTCGCCTACGTGGGCGCCGACCTGCAGGACCTCTACGGCGTGCGGCCGCAGACGATCGGCGCGGCGGGCAAGCTCCAGGACGCGTGGTTCCAGGGCGGCTCAGCAAGCGGACTGATGGGCAAGCTCGCGAGCCGGCCGGACAGCGTGCTGGTGAGCGCGGAGACCGTCAAGGACTTCCAGCTCGCTCCTGGTGATCTGCTGCGCCTGCGCCTGCAGGACGCGCGCACGCAGAAGTACGTGACGGTCCCCTTCCATTACGCGGGCGTGGCGAAGGAATTCCCGACGGCCCCGACCGACTCGTTCCTGGTCGCCAACGCCTCGTACGTCGCCCGCGCCACCGGAAGTGACGCGGTAGGGACGTTCCTCGTCCAGACGCCCGGCCACGACCCGGCCTCGGTCGCGGCGCGGGTGCGCCGCGCGGTGGGCTCGACAGCGCAGGTGACCGACATCGTCAACCAGCGCAAGGTGGTCGGCTCCAACTTGACGGCGGTCGAGCTGTCGGGGCTGACGAAGGTCGAGCTCGCCTTCGCACTCGTGCTCGCGGCGGCCGCCACCGGCCTCGCCCTCGGACTCGGCTTCCGCGAGCGCAGGCGGACGTTCGCGATCGCCGCCGCGCTCGGCGCGCGCCCGCGCCAGCTCGGCGGCTTCGTGTGGGGCGAGTCGGCCTTCGTGACCGTTGGCGGTCTCCTGCTCGGCGCGGGGATGGCCACCGGCCTGGCGGTGATGCTGGTGCACGTCCTCACCGGCGTCTTCGACCCTCCACCCGACACGCTGGCCATCCCGTGGGGCTACCTGATCTCGGTCGGCGCGCTGTGCGTTGCCGCGGCGGCGGCGGCGGGCACCGCGACGCTACGCGCCCTGCGGCGGCCGGCGATCGAGGAGCTGCGCGACCTCTGACCGGCCGTCAGGCGAGCAGGAACGGGATCCGCGTCGCGAGCAGGTAGCCCGACAGCGCGAGCACCGCGAAGACGAGCCGCCGATCGGAGCTCAGCGCTGCAAGCGGCAGCAGCCATACGAGGTACCAGGGCAGCAGCCAGCTGGTGGTCACCAGCACGACGAGCACCGCCCAGCCGGCGCAGGTGATCCAGTCCTTCCCGCGCAGCGCGCTGAGCAGCGCCCACGAGACGCCGGCGGCGAGAACGGTGAGGGCGAGGACGTGCACCACGGGGTGCTGGGCGGAGAGTCCGAATACGCGCGCGAGCTGCTCGGGGACGCTGTGGAACGCCACCCTGGACTGCTGGCCCGCGAGCTGGTGGACCATCCGCAAAGCGTGCGTGCCGAAGCCGGCGAGCGTCGCCGCCGCCACGAGTGCGGCGGCGATCACGGCTCCGGCGCCCATCAGCCGGCGCTGCTCCGGGCGCGAGCCGGCGAGCATGAACGGCAGCACGAGTCCGCCAGACGCCTTGATCGCGGCCCCGAGGACCACCGCCGCGCCGGCGCGCGCCCCGCGTCCCGAGAGGAGCCACGCGATCCCGGCGAGCACGAGCAGCGTCATCAGGAGGTCGTTGTGGGCGCCGCCGACGGCGAACAGGAGCAACACGGGGTTGAGGCCGACCAGCGCCGCCGCGCGCACGGGCTCGCGGTCGAGCCTCGCGGCGATCGACCACGTCAGCGCCACGCAGCCCAGGCTCGAAGCGACGACCGCGAGCTTCAGCGCCCACAGGCTTGCTCCCGGGCCGAGCGGCACGAGCGCGTAGGTGGCGAGCGTGAACAGCGGGCCATAGGGACTCGGCGCGTCGTGCCAGAGCACGTAGGGCCGCAGGACGTCGGGCGTGGCGGACGCGGCGCCGTGCAGGTAGGGGTCGATGCCGTGGACCCCGAGGCGGCCGTAGCTCAGGTAGCCGAGCGCATCCGCGGAGAGCAGCGGCGGGGCGAGCAAGAGGACAAGGTGGCAGGCGACGATCGTCCCGACGACGAGGCGAACCGGTAGAGCGCGCCAGCTCCACAGCACGAGCAGGTAGGCCCCGAGCAGCGCCAGCGCTGCGACCCCGAAGTCGTCGTAGTGCCAGCGCGTGCCGAGGCCCTTCAGCGGCCCCGCGAGCCAGTCCGGAAAGCCGCCGTGGCTGGAGGGTACGAGGAACGACGGGCCGGCGGCGGCGGCCGCCACCACCAGCGTCGTGACCACGACGATCGCGCCCAGGCCGGCGCTCCCGAGGAGCAGCCGCGGCTCGGGCAGGCGCAGCGCCCGCGCGCGCAGAGCGCCCGCTTGCTCCGCGCTGGTGACGGGGCCGGCCGACATCGGCCGACATCGTTGCCAGCGCCTATGAGGCTCGGATGAGCGCCGTAGCGCCCGCCGCTAGGGCGCTACGGCGCGTTGGGCGCCGGGTCCTCGTTCCCGCGCTCGACCGGCGGCGGGTCGCCCTCCCCCTCGTAGTCCGTGTCGGCGTCGAGCGGCGGCGCATCGGGCTCGATCATCTCGGGATCGTCGGGCGGGTTGGAGGACTGGGCCTCGCCGAGTGAGGCCTCGCCGCCGTGGACGCGATCTGCGCCGTGGTGGTCGACGCTCACACCGGCCTCTCGGCGCCCTCGCTGAGGACGGGCTGCTCCTGCGCGGAGGGGCGATCGGGCGCCACCTCCTGCTCGAGGAACTCGAGCAGCGCGCGGTTGAAGGTCCGCGGGCGCTCGATCATCGGCACGTGGCCGGTGTCGGCGAGGATCAATGAGGTCGCCCTCGGGATGCGCCGCTCGTACTCGCGCGCATCGCCGAGCGGGACGAGGATGTCCTGGTCGCCCTGGACGACGAGCGTCGGGCACGAGATCTCCGAGAGCCGGTCGCGGAAGTCGTAGGACATCAGCGCGCGCATCGACGGCGCGAAGCCGGGCTTGCCGATACCGGAGATCTGCTCGGCGAGCAGGTCGCGCTCGAGCCGCGTGGGGTGGCGCATCACGGTGCCGAAGGCCGCTTGGGTGTAGCCCGGCCGGCGCAGCGCCCGCCGCACCTGCTCGGGCGTTCCGCCGCCGCCCTTGGCGATCAGGTTGCCCAGCAGCACGCCGGCTCGCTTCGCCTCGGCCAGCGAGATGCCCGCGGCGTCGACCAGCACCAGCCGCTCGACGCGGTCGGGATGGCGGATCGCCAGCTCGGCCGCCGTGAAGCCGCCCATCGAGTTGCCGACCACGGCCACGTGCCCGAGGTCGAGGTGCCGGCACAGCTGCTCGACCGTGTTGGCGAAGAGGGTGATCGAGATCTCCTCGCGCGGCATCTCCGAGAGTCCGAAGCCGGACAGGTCCACCGCGACGACGCGGCGGCCCCGTGCAACGGCGGGAAGGTTCTCGAGCCAGTTCTGCCAGCAGCCGCCCAGGCCGTGGACGAACACGACCGGCGGCGCCTCGCCCTCGCCCAGGTCGACGTAGTGCACCTTCGCGCCGTCGATCTCGACGTCGCGCTGGAGGGAGATCCAATCGACCTCGCGCCAGTCGGGCTCGGCCGTCGCGCCGTACTCCTCGTCCGCGCGCTTCGCCAGCCGCCGGCGGGCGACCCTCGCCGACGACGGCCACACGCTGCGCAGCGGACCGCGGCGGTAGTCGGCGGGCTCCGTGGAGCGCAGCGGCATCGACGTGAAAACTAGCGGGTCAGGGTAACGCGAATCCAGTCGAACTTCGCGCGGCCGCCGGCCCGCAGCGCGATGCCGGTGCCGAAGACCCAGCTCTCGCTGACCGGGGCGGCATAGCGCGAGCCGACCGCGCGCCACTTGCGGCCGTCGGAGGAGACGGCGAAGCGGAAGCGGTTGAAGCTCGCCGAGAGGCGCAGGAACACGCGCTTGGAGGCGAGGGTCAGGCGGCCGACGACCTTCGGGTTCCCGGCTGCAGCGCTCCACGCCGTCACCTGCGTCCCGGCGCGCTGGACCCAAACGCCCGCGCGCGGGCCCCAGAACGCGCCGAGGCCGGGCCGGGCTCCGCTGGCGGCCGCCAGCGCGGTGTAGCGGGGGGAGGGGACCGTGAGGAAGTTGAGCTGCGCGGTCGCCTGCCTGGCGGCGGGCGCGAGCGCCAGCATGCCGCCGCGCACGCGCACCGACGGCCGCGCTCCCTCGCCCCACTGCCACGAGGAGCCGAGCGCAGTGCCGTCGAAGCCGTCGCGGGTCGCGGTGGTCCGTCGCTGCGGCGCCGAGGGCGCACGGGCAAGCGTCGTGGGCTCGCTGCCCTTGCCGATCCGCGGCCAGCCGTCGCGCCAGCTCACGCGATCGAGCAGCGCCTGCCTGCCCACGAAGCCGAAGCCGCGGCGCGGGTAGGCGTGGTAGAGGAGCCACGTGCGTCCCTCGGCGTCCTGGACGGGGCCGCCGTGGCCGGGGCAGCGCCAGGTGTCGCTCGCGTGCAGTATCGGGTTGAACGAGGCCTTCTCGTAGGGCCCGAGCGGCGAGCTCGCGCGCGCCACCCCGATCGCGTACACGCATTGCAGGCCGCAGCACGCTCCGCCCGAGTACATCAACGCCCACGTACCGCCCTGGTGGATCACCTGCGGGCCCTCGATTAGCCCGCGCTCCCAGTCCTGGCCGGGCTGGAGCACGACCCGGTCGGGGCCGGTGACCGACGTGCCGCCGGGCGCGAGCGCCGTGGCGTGGATGGCGCCCTCCGCCTTGTAGAAGAGGTAGAGGCGGTCGCCGTCGCGCACCGCCGTGGGGTCGATCGGGTTCGAGGGGTCGCACAGGATCGGGCCCTGGTCGCGCCACGGCCCCGCGGGCTGCTTCGCGGTCGCGACGCCGATACAGCGCCCGCCTCCGTCGCGGCGCTGGGCGCTGTAGTAGACGAGCAGGCGGCCGGGCAGGCGAAGGAAGTCCGGCGCCCACCAGCTCTGGGTCGTCCAGCGCGGCGGTCGGGGGAACACGGCGCCGGCCGGCTTCCAGTTGACGAGGTCGCGCGAGCGCATGAGCCCGAACACCGGGACGAGCGCACCGTGGTTGGTCGCCGTCGCCCAGTAGTCGCGTCCGACGCGCATGACGGTCGGGTCCGGGAAGTCGGCCGGGATCACCGGGTTGCGGTAGGAGGGCGCCGCTGCCGCGCGGGCGGGGGCCGCGGCTGCGCGGGCGGAGTTCCCGGCGGACGCGGTCGCGCCTCCCGCTCCTCCGCACGAGCTGAGCGCGAGGGCCGCGGCGGTCGCGAGGGCGAGTGCGAGCGGGGCGCGAATCACCGGACCGCCGTGGACCGTGTCGCGCGGGCGCACATACCTACCCGCTACGGAGCGCGTCGAGCAGGCGTTCGAGGTCGCGGTCGTCGTTCCACGCTCCGACCGAGGCGCGCAGCAGACCGCGACCGGGGATGTCGCGGATCGCGATCCCCCGCGCCGCGAGCCGCTGGCGCTCGGCCCCGGGGTCGTCGCTGGCCCACGACACGAGCGTGGTCGGGCCCCGCGGCGCGACCTCGTGTCCGCGCTGCGCGAGCGCGTCGGCCAGTCGGGCGGCGAATCCGACCGCGTGCTCGTGAACCTGCTCCCAGCCGAAGGCCTCGAGCACCTCGTGAGCGGCGAGCGCGGTCGCGTGCGCCTCGGCGGACTGCGAGGTGGCCTGGTAGCGGCGGGCGTCGGGCTGCAGCGGTGCGTCGAGCCCGTCGGCCGTGTCGGCGAAGCATAGGAAGGCGCGGCGTGTGGGGGGGACGCGCTCGCGCAGGCTCTCGGAGACGAACAGCATCCCGGTGCCGTCGGGGCCGCAGAGCCACTTCTGGCCGGCCCCGGCATAGGCGTCGGCGCCGAGCGCGGCGGGGTCGATGGGTATCGCGCCCACGCCCTGGGCGCCGTCGAGCAGCACCGGCACGTCGAGCTCGCGCAGCTCGGCCGGCGCGAGCTCGCCACCCACCCACGAGACGTGCGAGGTGGCCACCAGGCGCGTCGCGAGACCCACCGCCTCGTGGACCTTGGCGAAGGGCGCGACGGTGACGCGAACGCCGCGCAGGTCGCGCGCGGCCTGCAGGGCGCCGAGCATGCCGGGGTGCTCCTGGTCCGAGGTCACGATCTCGTCGCCCGGCTCGAGAGGGAGGCCTTCGACCACGGTCGCCAGACCCTCCGACGTGCAGGAGGTCAGGGCGACGTCGGCCGGCCGCGCGCCCAACCGGGCGGCGTAGGCGCTGCGCAGCGCAGTCGAGAGCTCGCCGCGGCGCTCGAAGTGGGGATGGAGGCGACCGTCCGCGGCCTCGCGCTCGAGCTCCTGGCGGGCGGCTTCGAGCGCGCGCGAGGGCAGCGGCCCGTCCGTCCCGGCGTTGAGGTAGGCGACTCGCTCGAGCACCGGGAACTCGGCCCGCAGGGCGGCGGCGTCCATGCGCTGGACCCTAGAAGAGCTCTCCCCCAAGAAGAAAACGGGCCGGGAGCGTCGGCTCCCGGCCCGGGTCTACTAGTTTCAGCTCTCGGTCTCGGCTACGCGCCGCAGACAGGCCACGGCGAGGTGCCGCTCTGCGCGAGCAGGATCGCCGCGCGCTTGTCCTGCTCGGACTCCGGCGCCGCGGCGGGGTCGCCGCTGCCGCCGACCGAAGCCCACGTCTGGTAGTCGAACTGGTACTTGCCGCGGTAGGCGCCGCCGCCGCCGATGGCGGTCGGGTCGCCGCCCGACTCGCACTGGGCGATCGCCTGCAGCTGGGCGCTCGGGGCGCTCGTGCCGCTCGAGCCGGCGTCGGCCGGCGAGTGCTTATGGGTCTGCGCCGTGGCCGGAGCGGCGAACACGCTCGTCGCAGCGATGGCGGACATGGTCACGATGCTCTTTCGGAACGACATGCGTTATCTCTCGTCCTTCACTCGGCGGTGGGCACAGACGCAGGGAGCGCCGGCGCGCGCTGCCGGTTGGGTGCGGGACGGGCGCGGGATCCAGGGACCCCTCAAAAGCTCCGTCCGTGTAACAACGTACCCCGAACAGGCGTTCGATGTGTGACGGGGGTCACACGCGCAGGCCGGCGACCACCGCGCCCGCTTGGCCGCAGCCGGCCCGGTCGCGTGGCTGCGCGCCCTGCCATCCTTGACCTCATGCGCGTGACGCTTCCGGACGGCACCCCGCTCCAGCTCCCGGACGACGCCACCGGCGCCGACGCGGCCGCCGCGATCGGGCCCGGGCTGGCGCGCGCCGCGCTGGCCGTGAAGGTGGACGGCGAGGTCCGCGACCTCGCGCGCCCGCTCGACGGCGCCGACGGCGAGCCGCTCGCGATCCTCACGCCGCGCGACGCCGAGGCGCTCGCTGTCATCCGCCACGACGCCGCGCACGTCCTGGCGACGGCGGTCATGGAGCTCTATCCCGGCGTGAAGATCTCGATCGGACCGCCGATCGAGAACGGCTTCTACTACGACTTCGACTTCCCGGAGGGAGTCAGCGTCTCCGATGACGACTTCGAGCGCATCGAGGCGCGCATGCGCGCGCACATCTCCGCCGGCGAGCCGTTCGTCCGCGACGAGGTGCCGGCCGAGGAGGCGCTCGAACGGTTCCGCGCCGAGGACCAGGACTACAAGGTCGAGCTGATCGAGGACCTGGTCCGCGACCAGGGCGTCAGGACCGTCTCCCTCTACACCAACGGACCATTCACCGACTTGTGCCGGGGCCCGCACGCGCCCAGCACCAAGACGATCAAGGCGTTCAAGCTCGAGTCGGTCGCCGGCGCGTACTGGCGCGGGGACTCGTCGCGCCAGATGCTCACCCGCATCTACGGCACCGCGTTCTTCTCGCGTGAGGACCTGGAGGAGCACGCGCGCCGCCTCGAGGAGGCGCGCGCCCGCGACCATCGCAAGCTCGGCCGCGAGCTCGGGCTGTTCTTCATGTCCGACGTATCGCCCGGCTCACCGTTCTGGCTGCCCAACGGGATGACTTTGTTCCAGGAGCTGACCGGCCTCGTGCGCGAGGAGAACGCCAAGCGCGGCTACCGGGAGGTCCGGACCCCGATCCTCTTCGACACCGAGGTCTGGAAGGAGTCCGGGCACTGGGACAAGTACCGCGACAACATGTATTTCGTCGAGGTGGAGGGCCGGGCCATGGGCATCAAGCCCATGAACTGCCCCGGGCACATCCAAATCTACGCAGCCGACCGCCACTCCTACCGCGACCTGCCGATCCGGCTCGCGGAGGCGGGCCGGGTGCACCGGCACGAGCCCAGCGGGGTGCTGCACGGGCTACTGCGCGTGCGCGCCTTCACCCAGGACGACGCCCACATCTTCTGCACCGAGGAGCAGATCGAGCAGGAGGTGCTCGGCTGCCTGGACCAGGGCTTCGCGATCTACGACCTGTTCGGGTTCGAGCCGCGGCTGGAGCTTTCGACGCGTCCGGAGCAGCGCATCGGCTCCGACGAGATGTGGGACCGCGCCGAGGCCGCGCTCCGTTCCGCGCTCGACGGTCGCGGGCTGGACTATGAGGTCAACGAGGGCGACGGCGCGTTCTACGGGCCGAAGATCGACCTGCACATGACCGACTCGATCGGGCGCTCGTGGCAGCTCGGGACCGTGCAGCTCGACTACGGCATGCCCGAGCGCTTCGACATCCACTACCAGGGCGCCGACGACCGTCCACACCGCCCGGTGATGATCCACCGCGCCCTGCTCGGGTCCTTCGAGCGCTTCATCGGGATCCTGACCGAGCACTACGCGGGCGAGTTCCCGGTGTGGCTCGCGCCGGTACAGGCTCTGGTGCTGCCGATCTCCGACCGGCACGCGGAGTACGCGCAGCAGGTCGTCGCGCGCCTGCGCGCGGACGGCGCGCGCGTGGAGGTCGATGCGCGCGGGGAGTCGGTCGGCCGCCGGGTCCGCGAGGCCGAGCTGCGCAAGATCCCCTACATGCTCGTCGTCGGCGACCGCGAGGCGCAGGCCGGCGAGGTCGCGCTGCGCGAGCACCGTCGCGGCGACGAGGGAACGGTCGCGCTCGACGATTTCGCCGCGCGACTCGCCCGCGAGCGCGCTCTGCGTGGCTATACTCGCTCGGGTTGACGCAGCAGATTCCCACCGCGCCCGCTTGACGCGCACCGACGCCAGCTAGTGCCGGTCCCGAAGCGGTTCGACCGGCGCCCGCCCGAGCGGGACCCGACTCGCATCAACGAACGGATCCGCGTGCCCGAGGTGCGCCTCGTCGGCGAGGACGGAAAGCAGATCGGCGTGATCAAGACGCCGGAGGCGCTGAGCTACGCCCAGGAGCGCAACCTCGACCTCGTCGAGGTCGCTCCCGACGCGCGCCCGCCCGTCTGCCGCGTGCTCGACTACTCGAAGTACAAGTACGAGCAGGAGCAGAAGCAGAAGCAGGCGCGCAAGCACCAGCAGAGCGTCAACATCCGCGAGATCAAGTTCCGGCCCAAGATCGCCCAGCACGACTACGACACCAAGAAGGGCCACGTCGAGCGGTTCCTCAAGGACCGCAACAAGGTCAAGGTCACGATCATGTTCCGCGGCCGCGAGGTGACCCACCCCGAGCGCGGCGTGATGATCCTCGAGCGCCTCGCCGAGGACCTCGGCGACCTCGCGGTGGTAGAGCAGCGCCCGATCCAGGACGGCCGCAACATGACGATGCTGCTCGGCCCCTCGCGCTCGACGGGCCAGCCCGCGGCCGAGCCGGCGCCCGCGGCCGGCTAAACCGCCTACGGTGTCTGCACGGCCGGTGCAAGCATCGGGGAAGCGCGCTCTGGATGCGGTCCGCGCACGTGCCCGGGATGCGCTGGGGATCCGGCGCATCCACGAGCGCCTGGACCAGCTCGAGGTGCGCTTCGACCAGCTGGAGGTGCGGCTGCAGGAGTCGACGGAGGACACCTGGCAGCGATCTCGTCTTCGCTGGCGGGCCGTCAGCCCCGATGCCGGCCTCACGTGGGGCAAGGAGCTGAGCGGCGATGCGTTCGTCGCTCGCCTCGCCGACTACGACGCGTTCACACCGGAAGCCGCGATTCTCGAGATCGGGCCCGGCTACGGCCGCCTGCTGGCCGCCTGCCTCGCGGCGGAAGCGCCGTTTCGCGAGTACCTGGGCGTCGATCTTTCGGCGACGAACGTCACCCGCCTCCGCGAGCGCTTCGATGACCCCAGGATCGAGTTCGTCAACGCCGACGTGGAGCAGATGACGCTCGATCGCAGCTATGACGTGCTCATGTCCTCGCTCACGTTCAAGCACCTCTACCCGTCGTTCGAGCGGGCGCTTGCCAACTGCGCCGGGCACATGCGAGCAGGCGGGCTGCTGTTCTTCGACCTGATCGAGGGCAGCCGGCGCATGTTCGAGACGGACGGCGCCACCTACGTTCGCTGCTACACGCGCCCCGAAGTCCAGGAGACCGTCGAGCGCGTCGGGCTCGAGCTCGCCGGGTTCTCAGAGGTGGAGCACGACGAGCAGCACCGTCGCCTGCTGACGGTCGCGAGAAAGCCGGCCTGAGCGCACGCTGGCGGCCTCGCCGGCGGCTAGCGGCGCGGCGCGGTCAGATCTCGGGCGCGTCGCGCCAGCTGACGTGCTCCGGGGTGCTGAGCAGCGGCGTCCAGAGCCGCGTGCCCTCGAAGCGGTAGTGCGTGACCTGGCTGTGGCGCGTGCGCTTGGGGTCGCGCACCGGCATTCCGCCGTGCAGCAGGTTGGTCGACCAGAGCAGCGCCTCGCCCTTGCGCATCGTCCCGTAGTGCGGCTCCAGCCCCTCGCTCTGGATCAGGTTCTCGACGTAGGGCTCGTAGGCCGCCATGTACTCGTCGTGGGGCACCTCCGTCTGCCCGGGCTGGATCTCGATCCCGACGTCGCTCGGCATCAACTCGGAGCGCTTCTGGCTGCCCGGGTAGTAGACGAGCGGCCCGTTGTCCATGTCGATGTCCTCCAGCGCGACCCATACCGCGCACATGAAGCCGCGCGGCTCGGTGTTGAAGTGCACCGCGTCCGAGTGCGTCTTCTGCTGGGTCCCGACCGGGAAGTTCAGCGTCTGGAAGGGCTTGGGCTCGCGCCCGTAGAGCTGCCTGAGCACCTCGAGGATCGCCGGCGCCGTGGCGATGCCGCGGACGGTCGGCGAGACCGCCCACATGTCCGTGAACCGCGTGGGGAGCGGGTCTTCCGGCTTGTCGTCGCGCCAGAACGCGAGCCGCGAGAGGGTGCTGCGCGGCTGGAAATGCCGCAAGGTCTCCTCGACCACGCGGTCCAGGTCGCGCTCGTGGATCTGCGGATCGAACACGAGGTACCCGTCGCGCTCGAATGCCTCCTTGTCGACGGAAACGGGGCGCGCGACGGACATCGTCGGCGCACCGTAACACTGCTCACACGAAGGCGTTCGCGCTCGGCGACGTTAGCCTTCGCCGCGCATGGCGGGGGAGCCGAGAACTCAGTACGCGCGGCGGGGCTACGTCAACATCGCCTATTAGGTCGTGGGCGAGGGGGACGTCGACCTCCTATTCGCGCCCGGCTTCCCGCCTGCGTGCTGCCAACCGGCTCGCGATCCGTCGCGCGACCCGGCGGTGGCAGGGGGCCCACAGGCTTCTGCTTTACTAGCCAGCCCGATGCCCAAGATGAAGTCTCACTCGGGCGCGAAGAAGCGCTTCAAGACCACCGCCACGGGCAAGCTACGTGGGCGGCGGGCGTTCTCGAGCCACATCCTCGAGAAGAAGTCGCCCAAGCGCAAGCGGCGGATGGCGCGGCCGGTCGAGATCTCCGGCCACGACGCGAAGCGCGTGCGCAAGCTGCTTGGAGGGAGCGGATGACGCGCGTCAAGCGCTCCGTCCACGCGCGCAAGAAGCGACGCGCGACGCTCAAGCTGGCCAAGGGCTACCGGGGCGGAGCGCACTCCTCCTACAAGCGCGCCAAGGAGGCCGTCCTCAAGGCCGACCAGTACGCGTACCGCGATCGTCGCAACCGCAAGCGTGACTTCCGGCGCCTGTGGATCACGCGCATCAACGCCGCCGCGCGCCAGAACGGCATGAGCTACTCGCAGTTCATCCACGGCTTGGGCCAGGCAGGGATCGAGCTCGACCGCAAGGTCCTGGCCGACATCGCCGTCCACGACCCCGAGGCCTTCCGCCGATTTGCCGAGCGCGCCCGCGAGGCGTCGGCGGCCTGACCCCGGACCCGACCGACACCAAAGCCTCGACGGGCGTCGCTCCCTCCGGGACGGCGCCCTTTTTCGTTCCATGACAACCATCGAATCCCCACACAACTCCCGCCTCAAGGAGGCAAGGTCGCTCCAGCGGCGCAGCGCGCGCGAGAAGAGCGGTCGCTTCGTGGCCGAGGGCGAGGACCTGCTCGCCGCGGCCGACGCCGCCGGCTGGACCGCTCTCGGCCGGCTGGTCGCCGCCGGCAGCGGGCTCGAGGGCACCGAGGTCGAGCCCGAGTTGCTCGCGCGCGCCTCCTCGCTCGGCTCGGGCACGCGCGCGCTCGGCATCTACGAACAGCGCTGGTCGGCGCCGGCGGGGCCGCTGTGCGTGGCCCTGTGGGGCGTCCGCGACCCGGGCAACGTCGGCGCCGTGCTGCGCAGTGGGCTCGCCTTCGGCGCGGACAGCGTCGCCGTCGGCCCTGGCTGCGCGGATCCGTTCGGGCCCAAGGCGGTGCGGGCGAGCATGGGGGCGATCTTCGCGGTGCCGGTCGGCCGGGTGGCCGCGACGGAGGTGTATGCCGGGCCGGTCGCGGGCGAAGAGGGCGAGCGGGAAAGCAGCGCGGGCGCGGCGGCTGCCCCCTTCGATGCCCTCCCCGGCGAGCGCATCGCGCTGGTCGCCGGCGAGGGAGAGCCCCTCGCGGGCCCGCTCGCCGGCGACGTCACGCTGCTGCTCGGCGCCGAGCGCGAGGGGCTGCCCGCGGAGGTGCTCGCGGCGGCCGACCGCGTCGCGCACATCGCCATCCGCTCCGAGTCGCTGAACGCCGCGATGGCGGCGACGGTGGCGCTCTACGAGACGACACGTAGGATGCCGCGCCGATGACCGATCGCATCGCCGAGATCCGGGCGGAGGGTGAGGCGGCGATCGCCTCGGCGGGCTCCACCGGGGAGCTCGAGGAGCTGCGCGTGCGCCTGCTAGGCCGCAAGGCAGAACTGCCCAACCTGCTGCGCGGCGTGCGCGAGCTCCCATCCGAGGAGCGCGGCGCGGTCGGCAAGGCCGCCAACGAGGCGCGCCAGGCGCTCGAGGCCCAGATCTCCGCGCGCGCGCTCGACCTCGAGGCGGCCGAGCTCGACGCGCGCCTGGCCGCCGACCGCGTCGACGTCACGCTGCCCGCGGACCCCGCGCCCGCGGTGGGAAGGCTGCACCTCGTCACCCAGACCCGGCGCGAGCTCGAGGACATCTTCATCGGCCTGGGCTTCGACGTGGCCGAGGGCCCCGACGTGGAGACCGTCTACTACAACTTCGACGCGCTCAACCATTCGCCGACGCACCCGTCGCGGCTGTGGTCGGACACCTTCTACCTCGCGCCGGCGCGGCCCGAGGACGTAGAGCGGCCCGACTCGATCCTGCTGCGCACGCACACCTCGCCGGTGCAGATCCGGGCCATGGAGGCGCACCCGCCGCCGCTGTTCATCGTCATCCCGGGCACGACCTTCCGCCGTGACTCCGACGCCACCCACACGCCGCAGTTCCACCAGATCGAGGGCCTCGCGGTGTCGGAGGACATCACGCTGGCCGACCTGCAGGGGACGCTGCTCGCATTCGCGCGCGCTGTGTTCGGCCCCGAGCGCCAGGTGAGGCTGCGCCCGCACTTCTTCCCCTTCACGGAGCCCTCGGTCGAGGTCGACGTGTCTTGCTTCCGCTGCATCGACGGGCTGCTCCCCGACGGCTCGCGCTGCCCGCTGTGCAAGGGCTCGACGTGGATCGAGATCCTCGGCGCAGGGATGGTCGACCCCAACGTCTTCGGCTACGTGCGCGACCACGGGTACGACCCCGAGCGCGTGCAGGGCTTCGCCTTCGGGATGGGCATCGAGCGGATCGCGATGCTCAAGCACGAGGTGCTCGACCTGCGCCTCTACTACGAGAACGACGTGCGCTTCCTGGAGCAGTTCGGATGATTGCCGCTGCGCGCGCGCCGATCGCGAGGGGGAGGGCCTGATGCTCGTCCCCCGCTTCTGGCTCGAGGACCACGTGCGTCCGCCGCTGACCACGGCCCAGCTCGTCGAGCGCCTCGACCTCACGGGAACGAAGGTCGAGCGCGTCCACCGCCACGGCGTGGGCTCGCCCGAGCGCTTCGTGGTCGGCTGCGTGCTCGAGGCGCAACCCCATCCCGACGCGGACCGCCTGCGCGTGTGCACCGTCGACGTCGGCGACGGCGCGCCCAACCAGATCGTGTGCGGGGCGCCCAACGTCGAAGCCGGCCAGACCGTGGCTGTCGCGCTTCCCGGAGCCGTGATGCCGGACGGAACAGAGCTGGGCCCCGCCAAGCTGCGCGGCGTCGAGTCGCAGGGCATGATCCTGGCCGAGGACGAGCTCGCGATCGGGACGGCCCACGAGGGGATCGTCGTGCTGGAGGACGGTCCGGCGCCCGGGACGGCGCTGGCCGATGTGCTCCCGATCGCCACCGACGTGCTCGAGCTCGAGATCACCCCCAACCGGCCCGACTGCCTCGGCGTCTACGGCGTCGCGCGCGAGGTGCACGCGGCGACGGGCACGGTGCTGGGGCCCGAGCCGTGGCGCGAGGACCCGGGGACGCCGGGGCCGGTCGAGGGCGCCCAGGTCGTGGTGGAGGATCCGGAGCTGTGCCCGCGCTTCACCGCGCGCGTGTTCGAGAACGTGCGCGTCGGGCCCTCGCCGGAGTGGCTCAAGGCACGTCTCACCGCAGCCGGCCAGCGCCCGATCTCGAACGTCGTCGACATAACCAACTTCGTGATGCTGCTCACCGGCCAGCCGCTGCACGCATTCGACCTCGATCGCGTCGCCGGTCGGCGCCTGGTGGTGCGCAGAGGGCACGAGGGGGAGGAGCTCGAGACGCTCGACGGCGAGCGCCGCCCCCTGGACCCGGACATGATGGTCATCCTCGACGACGACGGCCCCACCAGCCTCGCGGGGATCATGGGCGGCACCCGCAGCGAGGTCGGTCCCGACACCACCTCCGTCCTGATGGAGGTCGCGACGTGGGACGGCCCCAACATCCATCGCACCTCGCAGCGGCTCGGGCTGCGCAGCGAGGCCTCGGCGCGCTTCGAGAAGGGGCTGTCGCCGGAGTCGACGCTCGAGGCCCAGGCCGTGGCCGCGCGGCTGATGGTCGAGCTCTGCGGCGCCACGCCGGCGCCAGGCACGATCGACGTCGGCGGGGCGCCGCCGCCGCCCGCCCCGATCCGCCTGCGCGACGCCAAGCTCGCGCGCGTGCTCGGCAAGCCGATCCCACGGCTGCGGAGCCAGGAGATCCTGCGCAGCCTGGCCTTCGAGACGGCCCACGCGCGCGACGGGCTCGACGCGCGCGCGCCGCACTTCCGCCGCAACGACGTGACCCGCGAGGCGGACCTGATCGAGGAGGTCGCGCGCATCGACGGCCTCCAGAAGCTCCCGTCCACGATCCCGGCGACGCGCTCGGCGCCGGGGGCCGATCCGCGGCCCGCGGGCCTGACCGCGCGCCAGCGCCTGCGCCGCGAGGCCCAGGACGCGCTCGTCGCGTGCGGGCTGCACGAGATCCTCGGGTGGGCGTTCGGCGAGCCCGAGACTCCCGACCGGCTGCGCCTCCCGGCGGACGATCCGCGCCGCGCAGGCGCCGTGCTGGCCAACCCGATGTCGGCCGACCAGTCGGTGATGCGCACGCTGCTGCTGCCGTCGCTGCTCGAGGCGGCGCGCCACAACCTCGCGCGCGGTGCTCCCGGCGTGCGCCTGTTCGAGGCGGCGCCGGTGTATCTGCCCACCGGTACGGACTCGCTGCCCGACGAGCCGTTCCACGTCGCCGGCCTGCTCGTCGGGCCCGCTCGACCGCCGACCTGGCGCGACGCCTCGCCGCCGCGGGCCGACCTGTTCGCCGCCAAGGGCGTGCTCGTCGGGCTGCTGGACAGGCTGCGCGCGCCGTGGTCGGTGCAGGCCGCCCCGGAGCCGTTCCTGCACCCGGGCCGTGCGGCGACGGTGCTGGTGGAAGGCAAGCCCGTCGGCTGGCTCGGCGAGCTGCACCCGCTCGTCGCGCGCGTCTACGACCTCGAGGACGGAGCCGCCTTCGAGCTCGACCTCGACGCGGTCGCGGAGACGGTCCAGAGCCGGGTGCAGCGCTACGTGGACCTAACGAGCTTCCCCGCGGTGCGGCTCGACGTGGCCTACTCGCTGCCGGCCGAGGTGCCCGCGGCGCGGCTGGAGGAGGTGGTCCGCGAAACGGCCGGCCCGCTGCTGGCCGGAGCTGAGATCTTCGATCGCTACGAGGGCCGCCAGGCGGGCGAGGGACGCGTCTCGATCGCCGTGCACCTCGCCTTCCGGGCGCCCGACCGCACGCTGACCGACGAGCAGGCGATCGAGATCCGCGACCGCATAACGCGGGCGGTAGAGGAACAGCTGGGGGGGACGTACCGTGCCTGAGGCAGCGGTACTCGGGGCGTCGGGCTTCGCCGGTGCGCTGGCCGCGCAGCTGCTGTGGCGCCATCCCTCGTTCGAGCTCGTGGCCGTGACGAGCCGCAGCGACGCCGGGCGGCGGCTCGACGACCTCTATCCGCGCCACCGGGTTCCGCTCGAGCTCGAGGAGCTCGACATCGATCGCCACGCGCAGGTCGATGCCGCGGTCGTCGCCTACCCGCACGGGGCGTCGGCCGAGGTGGTCGCCGGGCTGGTGGCGCGTGGGGTGCGCGTGGTCGACCTGTCGGCCGACTTCCGCCTGCGCGACGCGTCGCTCTACGAGCGCTGGTACGGACCGCATCCCGTGCCGACGCTGATCGACGAGGCGGTCTACGGACTGAGCGAGCTCTACCGCGAGCCCACGGCTTCCGCGCGGCTGGTCGCCAACCCGGGCTGCTTTCCGACGGCCGCCGTGCTCACGCTCGCGCCGCTCGCACGGGCGGGGCTGATCGGCGACGTGGTGATCGACGCCAAGACCGGCATATCGGGCGCCGGGCGCGCGCCGACCGAGCGCACGCACTTCGTATCCGTCGACGAGAACATCGTCCCCTACGGCGTCGGCGCGCACCGCCACTCGCCCGAGATCGACCAGGAGCTCGCCGCTCTCGGGGCGGGTGCGGCGCGGGCCACGTTCGTGCCCCACCTCGTGCCGCTCGACCAGGGCGAGCTCGTCTCTTGCTACGTCACTCCCGCGCGCGCGACCGACGAGGACGAGCTGCGCTCGCTTTACGAGCAGGCCTACGCGCACGAGCCGTTCGTGGAGCTCGCCGACCGACCGCCCGGAGTGCGCGACGTGCGCGAGACCAACCTCTGCCGCATCCACGTGCACCACGACCGGCGCACCGACCGGATCCTCGCGTTCGGAGCGACCGACAACCTCTGGAAGGGGACCTCCTCGCAGGCGGTACAGAACCTCAACCTCATGTTCGGCCGGCCGGAGGGGGAAGGGATCTCGTGAGCGGCGCGCCCGCCCCGGAGCGGTCCGCTCCCGGCCGGCCCGCTTCCGGCGCGGGCTTCTTCGCGTCCCGCTGGGTCGAGCGGCCCGCGCACGCGCGGGAGCTTCCCGGTGGGCTGCCCGCCGGCTTCCGCGCCGGCGCGGGCACCGCCGGGATCAAGCCCAGCGGCGCGAGCGACCTGGCGCTGCTCGTCTCAGACGCGCCGGAGACCACGAGCGCGGCGCGCTTCACGCGCTCCGGCACCGCGGCCGCTCCGGTGCTGGTGTGCCGCGAGCGCTGCGAGCTCGGCGCGCTGCGGGGGGTGGTGGCCAACGCGGGCAACGCCAACGCAGCCACGGGCGCGAACGGCTACGACGCCGCGGCGCGCATGCAGGCCTCCGCCGCGGAGGCATTGGCGGTCGGCCCGTCGGCCGTCGCCGTCGCCTCCACCGGCGTGATCGGCGTGCCGCTCCCGATCGAGCGGATCGAGCGCACGCTGCCGGAGGTCGCCTCCGCAGTTGCCGTGGAAGGCGACGAGCCGTTCGCGGAGGCGATCATGACCACCGATGCGTTCGCGAAACGGGCCACGCTCGAGGTGGAGCTGCCGGGCGGCACGGTGCGGCTCGCCGGCCAGGCCAAGGGCGCCGGGATGATGTCGCCGTCGTTCGCGACGTTGCTGTCCTTCGTCGAGACCGACGCTGCGCTCGAGCCCGAGACCGCTGACCTGCTGCTCGGCGTGTGCGTCAAGCGCTCGTTCGAGCGCATCACCGTCGACGGCCAGCTCTCGACCAACGACACCGCGATCCTGATGGCCAGCGGGGCGGCCGGCGTGCGCGTCGCGCCGGAGAGCGAGGACGAGCTGCGGTTGGGGGAGGCACTCGACGCGCTCCTGCGCCAGCTCGCGCTGCTGGTCGTCGGCGACGGCGAGGGGGCCCGGCGCGTGGGCCGCGTGGTGGTCCGCGGCGGCCATCCCGAGCACGTCGAGCGCGCCGCGCGCGCGGTCGCCGATTCGCCGTTGGTCAAGGCCGCCCTGCACGGCGGCGACCCCAACTGGGGCCGGATCGTGCAATCGATCGGGATGGCCCTGCCGGGCACCGCGCCGCTGCCCGTCGACGTCGCCATCGAGGGCGTGCCGGTGTGCTCGGCCGGTGCCGCGCTGCCCTTTGACGAGCGGGCGCTCGCGCACGCGGTGGCGGGCGACGAGGTCGACTACGAGGTTGGGCTGCCGGGCGAGGGCGCGGAGACCGAGGTCTTCTTCTCCGACCTGTCCCATGAATACGTGACGATCAATGCCGAGTACACCACCTGACGTCCGCACGCTGCTCGAGGCGCTCCCGTACATCCGGGAGTTCCACGGCAAGACCGTCGTCATCAAGTACGGCGGCGCGGCGATGAGCGACCCGGCGCTGCGCGAGGAGTTCGCCCGCGACGTCGTGCTGCTCAAGTACGTCGGCCTCGATCCGATCGTCGTGCACGGCGGCGGCCCCGACATCACCGCCTACATGGAGCGCCTCGACCTCCCGGTGGAGTTCGTCGGCGGCCTGCGCGTGTCGACCGAGGCCACCGTCGAGGTGGCCAAGATGGTCCTGGTCGGCAAGGTCAACAAGGACATAGTGCTGCGCATCAACCGCCACGGGCAGCCGGCGGTGGGCCTGTGCGGCGACGACGGACTGCTCTTCCGGGTTGCGCGGCAGACCGCGCCCGGAGGCGAGGACATCGGCTTCGTCGGGCGCATCGAGCGCGTCGACGTCAACGTGCTGCGCCACGTCGCGCGCGACTACATACCGGTCATCGCCTCGGTGGGAGCGGACCGCGAGGGCCACTCCTACAACGTCAACGCCGACGAGGCGGCGGGCGCGGTGTCCGCGGCGCTGGGCGCCTACAAGGTCATGTTCCTGACCGACGTCGAGGGCTGGCGCCGCGACGTGGCCGACCCGTCGACGCTGGTGAGCGAGGCGAGCTCGGCCGAGGTGCTGGCCGCCCTGGACGGCATGACCGGCGGCATGCGACCCAAGCTCGAGGCCTGTGTGCGGGCGATCGAGGGCGGGACGACCTTCGCCCACATAGTCGACGGCCGCGTGCCCCACTCGCTGCTGATCGAGCTCTTCACCGACGCCGGCATCGGCACCAAGGTCCGCGCGGCGTGAGCTGCTCGCCGATCAATTCAGCGACCGTCGCGCGCCGCGGCTCGCGGTCGCTCTCGGCGTGAGCCTCGCCGAGCTCCAGACGCTCGAGCGCGAGTGGCTCGTCCCCACCTACGCGCGGCTGCCGGTCGAGTTCGTGCGCGGCGAGGGCGCGCGGCTGTGGGACGGCGAGGGCAACGAGTACCTCGACTTCCTGACCGGCATCTCGGTGTCGAGCGTCGGGCACTGCCACCCCGCGGTGGTGGCGGCGATCCGCGAGCAGGCCGAGCGTCTGATCCACGTCGGCAACCTGTTCTACTCCGAGCCCTCGCTGCGCCTGGCCGGGCGGCTGGCCGCGCACTCGCTGGGCGGGAAGGTGTTCTTCACCAACTCGGGCGCCGAGGCGGTCGAGGCCGCGCTCAAGCTCGCGCGCAAGCGCCGGCCCGGGGGAGGGGTGGTGTCCGTGCTCAACGCATTCCACGGGCGCACCTATGGCGCGCTGTCGGCGACGCCGCAGGAGTCCAAGCAGGCGCCGTTCGCCCCGCTCGTGCCCGGCTTCCGCGCGGTGGCGCCGGAAGCCGGCGCGCTATGGGAGGCGGTCGGCGACGGCACCGCTGCCTTGCTGCTCGAGCCCGTGCAGGGCGAGGGCGGGATCCACGTCCTCGACGACGACCTCCTGCGCGCCGCGCGCGCGGCCTGCGACGCGACCGGGGCGGCGCTGATCTTCGACGAGATCCAGTGCGGAATGGGGCGCACGGGCACGCTGTGGGCGTGGCAGGAGAGCGGCGTGCGACCCGACGCGATGACCGTGGCCAAGCCACTGGGCGGGGGGCTGCCGATTGGGGCGTTGATCACGTCGCCCGAGCTCGGCGACGTGCTCGCGGCTGGCGACCACGGCTCGACCTTCGCCGGCGCTCCGCTCGTCGCCGCGGCGGCGCTCGCCGTGCTCGACGTGATCGACGACCCGGCGCTGCTGCACAACGTCCGCGAGCGCGGCGCCCAGCTCGCCGCAGGCCTGTCCGCGCTGCCCGCCGCGCGCGAGGTCCGCGGCCGCGGACTGATGCTCGCGATCGAGCTCGACGGCGGCGGCCCCGAGCTCGTACGCCGCGCGTTGCTCGAGCGGCGGCTGGTCCTCAACGCGACGGGCCCGACCACCGTCCGCTTCCTGCCGCCGCTGACGGTCAGCGCCGGCGAGATCGACAAGGCGCTCGAGCGCTTGCGTCCCCTGCTCGCCGGCTAGGGCGCGTACGTGCCCGCGAGCACGGCGCCAGGTACCGGCCTGCACCGGCCAGGTACTCGTCGCCGGAGGCGGCGGCGCGGTCGATCGCCGCCTTGTAGGGCAGCACCGCGACGCCGAGGTAGGTGAGCGCGTTGAGGGCGAGGAGCCGCACGCGCACGTTGTCGTGGGTGTCGAGCGTCTGGGCGAGGAAGGCCACCGGGCGCCCGGTGTGACCGAGCCGCGCGAGGGCCTCGGCCGCGACCACCCGCACGTGAACCGAGGCATCGTGCTTCAGCCGCTTGTTGAGCGCCCCCACAGCGCTCCGGCCGGCGTCGCCGAGCATGACCATGCCCTGAGCCGCCCAATAGCGGACCACCTCGTTGTCGTCGCGCAGGCTCTCGATCAGCGCTTCGAGGTTCTCCGGATCGCGCTCGATCGCGGTCTGCGCGACCCGCATCACGCGCAGCAGCGGGTAGGCGCCCGGTGCGCGGCTCTGCTCGTAGCCCTCCAGCGGCGACCCCTCCGGGATGAAGCCGTTGTCGTTGACCGCGACCAGGTGCGCGTCGAGCGCGCGGCGCAGGCGCGTCAGCAGGTCCTCGTGGCGGCGCTTTGAGGCGAGGTTGCGCAGCTGGTCCGGATCCCGCCACAGGTCGTAGAGCTCCTCGGCGGGCTTCTCGTCCCAGAAGCGTTCCTGGAGCGGGGTCACGCTGGCGTCCAGGTGGCGCCGCTCCCACTCCTGGTAGCCCTTCTGGAGCCACATGAAGGCGACATGCTGGCCATAGGGGCGGTGCGGCATGTAGTTGCGGACGTAGAGGTAGCGCTCGTCGCGCACCGCACGCTGGAGGTCGTAGCGCTCGTCCATGCGGCTGCGCTGCCCGAAGACGTAGGCGTTCTCGCCGCGCTGCTTCGGCTCGCCCAGGAACGCCGTGCCCTGCATGTAGCGCGGCACGACGCACGCCGGCCAGCGACAGGACGGTCGGCGGGAAGTCGGCGAAGCCGACGGGCGCCTCGATCACCGTCCCGGGGCGCGCCGGCGCGAGCCGCGACCACTTGTCGGGGATCCGTACGATCAGCGGCACCCGCAGCCCGCGGTCGTTGGCGAACCGCTTGCTCCAGGGCAGCACGCCGCCGTTGTCGGAGAAGTAGAAGACGATCGTGTCGTCGCTCAGGCCGTCTGCCTCCAGCTCCGACAGGCGCGCCGCCAGCTCGCCGTCCATCTGCGCGATGCGGTCGTAGTACTGCGCGAGGTCGGTGCGCGTGGTCGTCGTGTCGGGATAGAACGGCGGGATGCGCACGTCCTGCGGACGCGTCCGTCCCGGACGCTGGGCGAACACGCTCGACTCGTGCGTGGTGAGCGTCGTGAACTGCGCGAAGAACGGCGCGCCCGCAGGCCGCTTGCGCCAGTGCGCCTGCGCGCTCGACTCGTCCCAGGTCGCGGCCAGGTCGATGTCGGCGTTGTAGTCGGTCTTCGAGTTGTTGAGCGTGTAGTAGCCGGCGCGGCGCAGGAGCTCGGGCCAGCCGCGCACGGAGGAGGGCAGCTTCGCGATCGCGCGCATGTGGTGGGCGGGCCCGGCCGTGGCCGAGTGCAGGCCCGTGATCAGGGTGAACCGCGACGGCGCGCACACGGGCGCGTCGCTGTAGACCGTCTCGTAGCGGATGCCCTCCTCGGCCAGGCGGTCGATCGTCGGCGTGCGCGCGACTCGGTCGCCGTAAGCGCCGAGGTACGGCGAGGCATCGTCGCTGATGAACCACAGGACGTTCGGTCGCCCACGCCGGCGCGATGCCCGCGCGCGCGCCGGCCCCGAGGCGGCGAGCAACGTGCCCGCCGCGGCTGCGCTTCCCGCGAGGAACGAACGCCGATCCAGACTCCGGCGCTCCGTCATGACCCGGGGTAGCGGGCCGCGTGGTCGGCCTTGACCTGCGCGTCGAACTCGGCCATCCGGGCGAGCAGCTCCTCGACGAGCCGCGGATGGCGATCGCTCACGTCGTAGCTCTCCTCCTCATCGACGTCGAGGTCGAACAGCTGGGGTAGCTCCGCGGTGGTGTCGTAATCGCGGGCGGTGAAGTAGGGGCCGGCCATGCGGCTGCGGTGCAGCTTCCACTTCCCGCGGCGGACGGCGTTGAGCCTGCCGTTGGACCCCGAGTCGTCGAAGTAGAAGACGTCGCCGCGGTCCACGACCTTGCGCGTCCTCCATGCGCGCAGGAGGCTGCGACCGTCCAGGGGTCGGGTCGGATCCGGCTCGACGCCGACCGCCTCGAGCAGCGTGGGGAGCACGTCCGTGAACATGCCCGGGGCCGTGTAGGTCGCGCCGCGGGGAACGACGCCGGGCCACTCGACGATGAACGGCACCCGGGGGCCGCCCTCGTAGGTCTCGGACTTGCGCCCGTTGAGGCCGCCGGTGCTTCCCACGAACCAGGGCCCGTTGTCGCTCGCGAAGATCACGCACGTGTTCCTGCGGACGCCCGGAGCGCCGAGCTGGTCCAGCAGGACGCCCACGTAGCGGTCGATCTCCTGCACCGAGTCGCCGTGGAGGCCGGCCGGCGACACGTTGGCACGCTCGGCCGCGAGCGGCGAATGCGGCTGCGTGGTCGCCAGCTCGACGAAGAACGGCTGCTCGGCGTGCCCGCGCACGAAGGCCACCGCCTGCTCGGTGAAGCGCCGCGTCAGCGGGGCCTGCTCGGGCGGCTCCTCGATGATCGTGCGGTCGTCGTAGAGCGACAGCGGCTTCTGGTCGTCGGAGTACGGCACGCCGAAGAAGCGGTCGAAGCCGTGCTCCAGGGGATGCCAGTCCGGGTTCAGCCGCGGGTTGCCGAGGTGCCACTTCCCGAACAGCGCGGTCGCGTAGCCCGCCTGCTTCAGGTACTCCGGCAGCGTGCGCTCCTGCTTCGACAGCCCCCGCTGGAAGTCCGGCTGGAGCACGATCCCGAGGTTCGCCCGCGGGGCGTAGCGGCCCGTCAGCAGCGCGGTGCGCGACGGCGTGCAGGTCGCCTGGCCCGCGTAGAAGTCGGTGAAGCGCATTCCGCGGCGCGCCATGCCGTCCAGTACGGGCGTGCGAATCAGCGACGAGCCGTAGCAGCTCAGATCGCCGTAGCCGAGATCGTCGGTGAGGACGAACACGATGTTCGGAGGGCGGCGCGGGCCCCGCGCGCTCGCACCCGGCGCGCGGGTCGCCAGGGCGCCCAGACCGAGGGCGCCCGCGCCCTTGAGGACGTCCCGCCGCGTGACCGGCCCGGCGCTCACGGCGCCGTCCTCTTTGCCCGCGCCGCCGCCTCGGCGGCCACGTCGGCGGCGACCGCCTCGAGCTGCGGCCGCAGGCGGGCGACGACCTCCGGATGCAGGTTCTCCACCGTGTACTCCTCCCGGTAGTCCGCCTCGACGTCGTAGAGCTGGGGCCAGTACTCCGCGAAGACGGTCGCCAGCCCAGGGTTGGAAACCCCCGCCACGTGGAGTTTCCAGCGCCCGCTGCGCATGGCGAACAGCCGCTCCCCCCAGAACAGGAAGACCGGTCGCCGCGCCGGCGTGTCGCGGCCGAGCAGCAGCCGCGACATGTCCTCGCCGTCGAGGTCGCCGGGCGGCGTGACGCCGGCCAGGGCGCACAGCGACGGCGTCAGGTCCAGCAGGGAACGCGGGGTCGAGTCGCGTCTCGCGCGCCCCGCGGTCAGCCATGACGCCACGAACGGGACCAGCACACCGCCGTCGAACACTTCCGGCTTGCGGCCCCGCCGCCTCCCCGTGCGTCCCTCGTAGTGCGGTCCGTTGTCGCTCGTGAGGATCACCAGCGTCCGCGCGGTCTCGCCCCTACGGCCCAGGTGACGGACCAGCGTTGAGAGGTGGTGGTCGAGCTGCTCGACCGCGTCGCCGTAGAGGCCCGCATCCGACCGGCCGGCGAAACGCGGCTCGACCCGGTAGGGCGCGTGCGGCGCCAGGTGCGAGAGCACGGCCAGGAACGGCCGGCGCCGGCGCCGGGCACGACGGCGATCGCGTCGCCGTCCGCGGACGGGACCGCGGTCGATGTACTGCTCGTCGATGAAGTCGATCGCGTCCTCGGTGATGCGGCGCGCCCCGAGCGCAGAGTCGAAGGTCGGACTCGACGACCTGCCTGCCCTCATACCACGGAAGGGGCGAGACGTCGGTGCCGTACAGCGTCCCTGCGAAGCGGTCGAAGCCGTGATCGAGCGGGTGCTGACCGGGTCCGGATCCCAGCCGCCACTGGCCGAACAGCCCCGTCGCGTAGCCCGCCCGCCGAAGCAGCGCCGCGACCGTCCTCGCGTCCGAAGGCAGTCCCGCGGTCGTGTCCGGGCGCGCCGACGGAGGCAGGTTGTAGCGGGCGCCGTAGCGGCCCACGAGGAGGCCGGCCCGCGACGGCGTGTCCCACCCGGCGCCCGCGTACATCGCCCTGCACCGCAGCCCGGTGGCCGCAAGGCGATCGATGGCCGGAGTCCTGATCAACCGGCCGCCATACGCGCCCACGTCGCCGATCCCGAGGTCGTCGGCGAGCACGAGAACCACATTCGGCCGCGAGTCCATGCTCCTCCCCTCCCACGTTACAGCCGAACGCGGGGTGAGCGAGATCGTACGCAAGCCGCCACCGGCCGCCGTCGAGGGGCAGGATGCGCGTACGTCCCGCTGCGCCATGCGCGGCTAGGCTTCCGCGCCGGTGCCCGGCCCCTCAGACCTTCCGCAGCCCATCGCGTCCTACGAGGCGCGACCCGAGGACGTGCGCCGCGTGTGCCTGCTCTACTCGGGCGGGCTGGACACGAGCGTGATGCTCAAGTGGATCCAGGACGCCTACGGGGCCGAGGTCGTCGCCCTCACGGTCAACCTCGGCCAGCCCGGCGAGGACTACGAGGTCGTCGAGGGCAAGGCGCGGCAGCTCGGCGCGGTGGAGGCGCACGTCGTCGACGCGCGCGAGGAGTTCGCGCGCGAGTACGTGCTGCCGGCGATCAAGGCCAACGCGCTGTACGGCGGCGGCTACCCGCTGTTCACCGCGCTAGGGCGGCCGCTGATCGCCAAGCTCGCCGTCGATCGGGCGCGCGCCAGCGGCTGTGACACGATCGCCCACGGCTGCACCGGCAAGGGCAACGACCAGGTGCGGATCGAGGCGACGGTGGCGACGCTCGCGCCCGAGCTCAAGGTGATCGCGCCAGTGCGCTCGTGGAAGATGGGCCGCGAGGAGGAGATCGCCTACGCGCGCGAGCACGGCATCCCGGTCAAGGGCGGGACGGAGGTCGCGCCCTACTCGATCGACGACAACCTGTGGGGGCGCTCGAGCGAGGGCCGCTGGATCGAGGATCTCTCCAAGGCGCCCGAGGACGACGTCTTCCAGCTCGTCACGCGTCCGGAGGAGGCGCCGGACGAACCCGAGACGGTGACGGTGGGCTTCGAGCGCGGCGTGCCGGTCGCGCTGAACGGCGAGCGGCTGGAGCTGGTCGAGCTGCTCGAGCGCGCCGGCGAGATCGGCGCGCGCCACGGCGCCGGGATCGTGGACCACATCGAGGACCGCATCGTTGGGCTGAAGGTCCGCGACATCTACGAGGTGCCGGCCGCCGCGATCGTCCTCACCGCGCACGCCGAGCTCGAGAAGCTCGTCGGCACCATCCACCAGAACCAGTTCAAGCCCGCGCTCGACCGCCAGTGGGCCTACCTCGTGTACGCCGGCCTGTGGTGGGAGCCGCTGCGCTCCGACCTCGACGCCTACATCGAGCGCGTCAACGAGCAGGTCACGGGCGAGATCGGGCTCAAGCTCTACAAGGGCTCGGTGCGGGTGGTCACGCGCTCCTCGCCCAACGCCGTCTACGACGCGCAGCTCGCGAGCTTCGCCGAGTCGGGCGGGCTGTTCTCGCAGCAGTCCTCGCCGGGCTTCATCGAGCTGTGGTCGCTGCAGTCGCGGCTGGCGTGGCGGCTGCGAAACGAGCGCGGGGGTTCAGCGTCGGCGGGCTCGGGGTAGGCTCGCGACAATGCGGTACAAGATCCTCGGCTATCTCGTCTGGCGATCCAGCAAGCGGTTCATGCGAGCCCACTACGAGCTCGTCGGCTTCGTCGTCTGGAACGGCGGCAAGTGGTACCTCCGCCGCCGCTTCGCCGACGCCCCGCGGAAGCTGGCCGCGGCGGGGGTGGTAGGCATCGCGCTCGCCATCGGAGTCGCGCTCGCCGCGCGCCAGGCGCGATCGAACGACTCCTAGCCTCGCAGGCCCATGCTCGTCGCGCGGCGCGGCTGCCAGCCCGCGCGCGGACGCGCGCCGCCTCGCGCGGCGCCGTCCGGCGCGGTGCCTAGCCTTGCCGCGCCATGACCGCGCCCGACCCGGGCCCTCCTGAGCAGCCTGATCGCCCGCCCGCCGAGGACATGACGCGGCGGGCGAACGTCGATCTGTTCGCGCGCCGGCCCGCCAAGCGTGCACGCGCCGAGGGCGACTCGATCGTGGTCTACCGCTCCGGCGAGGCCCTCGATGGCGGAGCGGAGGAGGCGAACGGCGAGCGGCGCGCGCGGAGGGCGGCCGAGGCGGCGCTCGCCGCCATGCGCGTCGCGGCCCGGCGCGTGCAGGACCTCAGCGGCCTCGTGTACGAGCTCGAAGCGCAGCTGCCGGCGAAGGATGCCGAGCGGCCCGAGCAGCTCCGCCCCGCGGACGAGCCCGAGGCGTCCGAGCTGCGCGCGGATGCGGAGCGCAACGCCGCCGCGCTGGTCGCCGCGGGCGACGCGATCGCGTCGCTGCGGGGCGAGCTGGGCGCGGCGCGCGAGAACGCCCGCGCGCGCGCCGAGCGCGAGCGCGAGGCTCGCCGCATCGCCGGCGAGCTGGTCGAGACGGCGAGCTCCGCGCTGGCCCGGGCCGAGCAGCAGCTGGCCGAGGCCGAGGCGACGGCCGGCGCCGACCGCGAGCGCGCCCGCCGCGCGCTCGCGGCGAAGGCGGCCGCCGAGGCCGAGGTCGGCCGGCTCAGGCACGAGGTCGCGGCCGCGTTCGCCGCGCGCGACGGTGAGCGCAACGCGCTGTGGGAGCAGCTCCACGATGAGCGGCGCGAGCTGCGCGGCACCGAGGACCGCCTGATCACGACGATCGCCGACAAGGACGCTCGCATCGAGGAGCTCGAGCGCGAGCGGGCCGGGCACGCCGGCGCCGAGACCGTCGCTCCCGGACCGGGCTGGCTCGGCCGCGCGCTGGTGGCGATCGCCGAGCGCGATCCCGAGAACGCGGCGCGACTGGCGCTGGGCCTGCTCCCGCTCTACGGGCTCGCCTGTCAGGAAGAGGCCGACTGGGACCTCGTGCTGGGCGAGGCCGGCGCCTGGCGGGTGACCGCGGCGCCGGGGCGCCTCGCCTCGCTGAAACGGCTGCCCGCGGCACGGGGAAGGGCCGCCAGCTTCCGGCTGGAGGCCGACGCGCGCGGGCTGGCGGCGGTACTCGCTGGCGCGGAGCCGCGCGCCGCGCGGCGCTACGGGCGGCTCGCCATCCGCCGCTCGCGGCGGCGCGCGCGGCCCACGCTCCGCGCGCTCGCCTCGACGCCGCTCGACCTGGCGACCGCGGCCGCGGCGGGCCTGCGGCTGGACCCGGATCTGGCCTACCTCGCGCTCGCCCAGGCGATCGCGCCGGCATGGACGACGGGCGAACGCTTCGTCGTCGCGCACCAACTGGTCCCCAGCGGGCGGACCTGCGCGGTGAGCGTCGCCGACGGCCGGCGCGTGAGGGTCAGCGCCACCACCCCGCCCCGGGCCGACGTCACCGTCCGCTGCGCCGACGAGGCCTTCCTCCCGCTGCTCGCGGGCGACACCGGCCCAGTGGGCGAGAAGGCGGCGCTGCGCGGAGACCTGCGCTCGCTAGCGCTGCTGCGGGAGTGGGTCGCGCGGGTGCAGTCCGCCGGGCGCTAGGCGTGACCGACGGCGAAGCCGACGAACGCGACGATCGCTCCGCCCAGCGTCACCTGGATCAGCGAGCGCGGTAGCGAGACGTGCAGGAAGCGGCGGCGCACCCAGGCGATCGCTATGAGCTCCGTCGCGACCACGACGTAGGCGATCGCGAGCGCGACGACCACGCCCACCTCGCGTGCCGACGCTGCGGGCGCGTCGAGGACCTCGACGTCCCGCTCGTCCGCAGCCCCGCGCCGGCCGACGCGCGGCGCGCCGGCTTCGCCCCCGAGCGGGCCGAGACGACCGTGGTCGGGCTCTGCCTCGCCTGCGCCGGCTGACCGCCGCGCCGGCGTCGCTGCGGGCACCCCGCACGGTGCGCCAAACGCCGTCCACGACACCCCGGCGCCATCCGCGCCGGAGCCTATTCTCAGCCCTGCGATGAGCACCCCGTCGTGCGCGCATCTCCATGTCCACTCCGAGTACTCGCTCCTCGACGGAGCGTGCAAGATCGACGCGCTCGCGGAGCGCGCCGCCGCTTTCGGACAACCGGCCTTGGGGCTCACCGACCACGGCGTGATGAACGGCGCCGTCGAGCTGCACGCGGCATGCAAGAAGCACGGCGTCAAGCCGATCTTCGGCTGTGAGGCCTACCTCGTCGACGATCGCAGGGCACGCCCCGCGGGCGCGTTCGAGCGCAACCACCTGACGCTCCTGGCCGAGAGCGACGCGGGCTATCGCAACCTCGTGAAGCTCTCGAGCGCCGGCTTCCTCGAGGGCCTTCACCGCGGAAAGCCGACGGTCGACATGGAGCTCCTCGCCGCCCACGCGCAGGGCGTGATCGTCCTCACCGGCTGCCTCCAGGGCCGCATGGCCCGGCGCATCGTCGAGGGTCGCCCCGGCGACGCCCGCGCCCACGCCGACGACCTCGTCCAGGCCTTCGGTCCCGAGCAGGTCTACTTCGAGCTGCAGCGCAACGGCGTGCCCGAGCAGGACGTCGCCAACGAGGGCGTGATCGCGCTCGCGCGCGAGCTCAACCGGCCGCTCGTCGCCACCGCCGACGTGCACTACCTGCGCCGCGAGGACTACCGCGACCACGGCGCGCTCCTGTGCGTGCAGACCAAGAGCACGCTGCGCGCCCCGAAGATGAGCTTCGACACCAACGAGTTCTTCCTCAAGGACTCGGCCGAGATGGCCGACGCCTTCGCGTCCTGGCCCGAGGCGCTGCAGTCGACGCTCGACATCGCCGAGCGCTGCTCGGTCGAGCTCGAGGTCGAGCGCCAGCTCATCCCCAGCTACCCGACCCCCGACGGCCGGCCGGAGGGCGAGTACCTGCGCGAGCTCGTCGGCGCCGGGCTCGCGCTGCGCTACGGGGCGCCACCGCCCGCCGAGGCGGTGCAGCGGGCCGACATGGAGCTCGAGGTCATCGAGCGCATGGGCTTCAGCGCCTACTTCCTGATCGTGTGGGACTTCGTCCGCTTCGCCAAGGAGAACGGGATCGCGGTGGGCCCGGGCCGCGGCTCGGCAGCGGGATCGATCGTCGCCTACAGCCTGGCCATCACCGACGTCGACCCGCTCGCCTACGGGCTGCTGTTCGAGCGCTTCCTCAACCCCGAGCGCGTGTCGATGCCCGACATCGACATCGACTTCTCGCCGCGCGGGCGCGAGCGGGTGCTGCGCTACGTGGCCGACAAGTACGGCCGCGACCGCGTCGCCCAGATCATCACCTTCGGCCAGATGGCCCCGCGCGCCGCGACGCGCGACGCGGCGCGCGTGCTCGGCCACGACTACGCGACCGGCGACCGCCTGGCCAAGCTGATCCCCGAGCCCATAATGGGGCGGGCGCCGTCGTTCGAGGAGTGCCTGAAGCCGGGCCAGCCGCTGCAGGCGGCGGTCGACACGGACGCCGCCGCGCGGGAGATCGTCGAGCTCGCGAAGGGCTTGGAGGGGATCGTTCGCAACTCCTCGATCCACGCCGCCGCAGTGGTGATCGCCGACCGTCCGCTCACCGACATCGTTCCCTTGCAGCTGGCCGAGGCGGGCGCCGACGAGCGAGGGCAGAAGGCCTACCGCACCGTCACCCAGTTCTCGATGGGGCCGATCGAGCAGATCGGCCTGCTGAAGATGGACTTTCTGGGCCTGCGCAACCTCGACGTGATCGAGAGCGCGCTGGACATCATCGCCCGCTCGACCGGGGGCGCCGACGGCGAAGCCGTTGGTCGACCGGACATGACGACGCTGCCGCTCGACGACGCCCGCGTCTACGAGATGCTCGGGCGCGGCGACTCGGTGGGCGTGTTCCAGTTCGAGTCCGAGGGCATGCGCGAGGCGCTGAAGAAGGTGCGGCCCACGGAGTTCGACGACCTCGTCGCGCTCAACGCGCTTTACCGCCCCGGGGCGATGGACCAGATCCCCACCTACGCCAAGGGCAAGCGCGACCCCGAGTCGGTCAGCTACCCCGATCCGCGCCTGCGCACGATCCTCGAGGCGACCAAGGGCGTGATCCTGTACCAGGAGCAGTCGATGCAGATCGCCAAGGAGCTGGCGGGCTTCTCGGCCGCCCGCGCCGACGATCTGCGCAAGGCGATCGGCAAGAAGAACCGCGCCAAGATGGCCGCACTGAAGCCGGAGTTCGTCGAGGGCTGCCGCGCCTCGGGCACGAGCGACTCAGTCATCGAGTGGCTGTGGCAGACCAACGAGCGGTCCGCCGACTACAGCTTCAACAAGTCGCACGCGGCGTGCTACGCGATGATCTCGTACCGCACCGCGTGGCTGAAGGCCAACTACCCGGCCGAGTACATGGCGGCGCTGATCTCCTCGGTGATGGACACCAAGGACAAGGTCCCGTTCTTCGTCAACCAGACCGAGGCGATGGGGATCGAGATCCTGCCGCCCGACGTCAACCTGTCCGACCACGAGTTCGTGGTCGTCGAGGGTCAGATCCGCTTCGGGCTGGACGCCGTGAAGGGCGTGGGGCACCAGGCGGTCGAGGCGATCAAGCGCGCCCGCGAGGAGGACGGCCCGTTCGAGTCGCTGTGGGACTTCTGCGGGCGCGTCGACGGCCGCGCGGTCAACAAGAAGGCGATCGAGGCGCTGATCAAGTGCGGCGCCTTCGGCTCGACCGGTGCGTCGCGCAAGGGGATGCTGATCGTGCTCGAGCAGGCCCAGGGCGCGGGCCAGCGCGCCCAGCAGGACGCGCTGCTGGGCCAGGGCTCGATCTTCGACATGGGCGGCGGCGCGGCCGAGCCGAGCACCGTGTACGCGCCCAGCCACCCGCCGATCCCGTCCGAGGAGTTCGACCAGGCCCAGCTGCTCGCCGTCGAGAAGGAGTCGATCGGCCTGTTCGTGTCCGCGCACCCGCTCAAGCCGGTCCGCGACGCCCTGCGCGCCCGCTGCGACTGCACGCTCGCGGCGCTCGGCGAGCGCCGCGACGGCGACTGGGTCACAGTGGGCGGGATCCTCACCGAGACCAAGCGCATCCGCACCAAGAAGGGCGACCCGATGATGTTCGCGACGCTCGACGACCTCGACGCCTCGGTCGAGCTGCTCCTGTTCGGGAACGCGCTCGAGGCGGCCGGCGACGCCGCCGCGGTCGACTCGATCGTGACGGTCCGCGGTCGCGTCGACCACAAGGACGCGACCAAGACCTGCGTGATCGTCCAGGACGTCACGCGCTTCGAGCCCACCGCCGAGGAGCTCGAGGCCGCCGAGGCCAAGGCGGCCGAGACGGTGATTCCGCGCGCGCTGCGTCTGCGCGTCGACGCCACGCGCCTGCCGGCGAGCGTGATCGACGAGCTCAAGCACCTGCTCGAGACCTTCCCCGGCGACTCCGAGGTCGTGCTCGAGATGAGCACCGCGGCCGGCGCGCGCCGGCTGCGGCTCGGCAACGGCTATCGCGTGGAGGCGAGCGCCGGGCTGCGCGCGGAGCTGGCCCAGCTGCTGGGCCCGTCGGAGCTCAGCGCCGCGTAGCAGGGCGCCGATTAGTCCCGGCCACTCGCCCGGTCACTGTGGGTACGCATGGCCTTCGTTCCGCCTGCCCGTCACCTCCTGCGCGCCAAGGACCTCGCCGACGCGCGCTACTTCGAGCCGCTCGACGTGGGCACCATGGCTGGCGCCGCGGGCCTCTCGCGCGCGCATTTCAGCCGCGAGTTCCGCCGTGCCTTCGGCGAGTCCCCGCATGCATACCTGCTCACCCGTCGCCTCGAGCGCGCGGCCGCGCTGCTGCGGACGACCGACCGCTCGGTCACCGACATCTGCTTCTCGGTCGGACTGCGGAGCGTCGGGTCGTTCACGACGAGCTTCGCGCGGACCTACGGCGTGTCCCCGACCACCTACCGCGCGGGCTTCCCGCCGGCCACCGAGCACGCGCTGATCCCGACCTGCGTCCTGCGCGCCTACACGCGCCCGCAACGCCGCACGTTTCGAGAAGACAACGGCGATGGGCGCGACTAGCTTGGGCGTCGACCCTTACCCGACTCAGGAGGACTCCGATGTTCAGGATCGCCAACGCCCAGCTCTGGGTCCACGACCAGGACGAGGCGCTCGACTTCTACACGAAGAAGGTCGGCATGGAGGTGCGCAGCGACGTGACGCTGCCCGAGCTGGGGGACTTCCGCTGGCTCGCCGTGGGGCCGCCGGGGCAGAAGGACGTCTCGATCGTGCTGATGGCCATTCCGGGTGCGCCGGTGATGGACCCGGACACCGCCGAGCAGGTGCGTGCGCTGATGGCCAAGGGCTTCGCGGGCACGATCTTCCTGGCCACCGACGACTGCCAGGCGTCCTACGAGGAGCTCAAGGGCCGAGGCGTCGAGTTCAGCGAGGAGCCCGAGCAGCGGCCCTACGGGATCGACTCCGCGTTCCGCGATCCGTCGGGCAACAGCGTCCGGCTGACGCAGGTCACGATCCCGCTCTGATCCACGCGCGTGCGGCGGCGGGCCGTCAGCCGCCGCCGCGCGCTTTCAGCCCGCGCGTGCGCAGGCGCCGCATAGTCGAGACGTCGCGCTTGGCCGGCGCCTTGCCCTCGACGCCCGGACCCTCGAAGATCGCCGGCAGCCCGTCGAAGCGGGGCTCGGAGAGAAAGGTCGCGCAGCCCGCGCTGCCGAGCTCGCCCTTGCCGAGCGGCGCGTGACGGTCGACGTTGGAGCCGAGCGCCGCCTTGGAGTCGTTGACATGCAGCGAGCCGAGCCGGTCGAGCCCCACGATCGCGACGCACTCGTCGATGACCTGCGCGAGCGACTCGGGCGTGCGGACGTCGAAGCCGGAGCCGAGGAGGTGGGCCGAGTCCAGACACATGCCGAGCCGCTCGTCGCCGCCCGCCTGCTCTATCAGCGCGGCGAGCTCGCGGAAGGAACGCCCCAGCGTGCCTCCCGCGCCGGCGGTGTTCTCGAGGTGCAGCGGGCAGCGCTCTGACTCCGCGAGCGCTTCGCGGATGACCGCAGCCGCACGGCCGACGGCCTCGTCCACGTCGGACTTCAGCGCCGAGCCGGCGTGCAGCACTACGCCGTCGACGCCCAGCGCGTCACCCGAGCGCAGCGCGGTCGTGAGCGCCCGCAGCGACTTGTCGCGCAGCTCGCGGTCCTCGCTGGCGCAGTTGATGAGGTAGACGGCGTGGATCAGCGTGGCCTGGACCTTCGAGTCCTGGAAGGCCTGCCGGTAGGCGGCGACCTCCGAATCGGTGTACACCCGGGCGCGCCACGCGCGCGGGCTCTGGTTGAAGAACTGGATCGCCTCGCAGCCGCGCTCTTCGCCGTTTCGCACCGCGTTGGCGGGGCCGCCGGCGGGGGAGACCTGGGCCCCGACTAGCATGGCGGTCATCCTATGAAGGTCCGCTTCGCCCCCTCGCCGACCGGCGCGCTGCACGTGGGCGGCGCGCGCACGGCGCTGTTCAACTGGCTGCTCGCGCGCGGCTCCAGGGGCGAGATGGCGCTGCGGATCGAGGACACCGACCGCGAGCGCTCCACGCCCGAGAACGTGGACGAGATCTTCGATGCTCTGCGGTGGCTCGAGCTCGACTGGGATGGCGATCCCGTCCTCCAGAGCGAGCGCGGGGTGCGCCATCAGGAGGTGCTCGGGACGGCTGCTCGACGAGGGCCACGCGTATCGCTCGGCGGCCACGGCGGAAGACGTGAAGGCGTGGAAGGACGAGCACGGCGCGCAGCGCGGCTTCCGCGGCGAGCCCGCCGCGCAGGGCGCCGTGCGCCTGCGCGTGCCCGACGAGGGCGAGACCGTCGTCCGCGACGAGATCCGCGGCGCCGCGACCTTCCGGCACGAGCACCTCGACGACCCGGTGATCGCGCGGGCCGATGGATCGGTGCTCTACAACTTCGCCGTCGCCGTGGACGACCTCGACATGGGGATCACCCACGTCGTGCGCGGCGAGGACCACCTCTCCAACACTCCCAAGCAGCTGCTTGTGCTCGAGGCCCTGGGTGCCCCGCAACCGGTCTACGCGCATCTGCCGCTGCTCCACGGCCCGGACGGCCGCAAGCTCTCAAAGCGCCACGGCGCGGCGTCGGTGCAGGAGCTTCGCGCCGCGGGCTACCTCCCCGAGGCGGTGCGCAACTACCTGGCGCTGCTTGGCTGGGGCGACGAGGACGACGAGACGCTGATCCCGACCGAGGAGCTCGTGCGTCGCTTCCGTATCGATCGCGTGTCGCGCAACCCCGCGCGCTTCGACGAGCAGAAGCTGCGCTGGATGAACGGGCGCTACCTGCGCGCGTTGCCGGCGAACGAGCTCACGCGGCGGTTGGAGGAGTACACCGGCCGCGACGGGCTCGGCCCGGCGGTGGCGATCGCGCAGGACAAGATCCAGACGCTGAGCGACTTCTGGCCGCTGGCCGGCTTCCTGTTCGAGGGCCCCGCCGACGATCCCGGCGCGCGCGAGCGCGTGCTCGACGCCGCGGGGCGCGAGCGGCTCGCGGAGGCGCGCGAGGCCCTGGCCGGCGTCGATCCGTGGACCGAGGAGGGGGTGGAAGCGGCGCTCCGCGGCGTGGTCGAGCGCCTGGGGGTCCGGCCCAAGGACGTCTTCCAACCCGTCCGCGTGGCGATCGCCGGAACGACCGTCTCACCGGGCATCTTCGAGTCCGTCGCGCTACTCGGCCGCGAGGAGACGCTGGGCCGCGTCGACGCGGCGCTGCAAGATTCTGCGCTTCGCAGCTAAACCCCCGGGCCGGTGCTGCCGATAGGGAAGGCGAGATGGCCAGCAATGTCGTTCCGCTGCGCCGCGCCGAGACTCCCGTGGGGACGTCGCTCGGACGTCACCACAACGAGGGACACGGCCGGCGGCTGACCGCAGCCTTCGAGGCGCTCGGCGCCTTTCCCGCACTGGCTGAGTCGCGCACGCGGGTCCTGCAGCTCCTCTCCCGGGACGGGCCATCGACCTCCGAGGTCATCTCGGTGGTCGAGTCCGACGTCGCGCTGGCCATCTCAGTTCTTCGACTCGCCAACCGCGTCGCCGGTTCGACGCGCGGGAAGGTTGAGGACATCGTCAAGGCCGTCGAGGTGCTGTCGCCCAACGCGGTCCAGGCGATCGTCTCGCGAGCGCGCACGTTCGACTTCTTCGAGCGCTCGACGCCGTGGGAGGGCGCGCCCGAGCGCTTCCGCCTGCACGCCACGGCGACCCAGCGCGCGGCCGAGCGCCTGTGTGCCGAGTCCCACTACGACCAGCGCGACCGCCTGACGGTCGGGGCGCTGTTGCACGACGTGGGCAAGCTCGTGCTCCAGCACGCCTATCCGGGCTACCCGGCGCAGATCCACAACGGCGCGCGCACCCCGGAGGAGCGCGTCAAGCGCGAGCGCCGCGAGCTCGGCGTCGACCACGCCCTGGTCGGCGGCGTGCTGGCCCGCCGCTGGGGCCTTCCCGCGACCTTGGCCTCAGCGATCGAGCGCCACCACGCCGACGACGCCGAGGACGAGGCCGCGTTCATCCGGCTCTCCGACATGCTCGCCCACTACGGCCAGGGCGCCGCGGTGTCGGCAGGCGAGCTGCTCAAGGCCGCGCGGCGCATCGGCCTCGCTCCCAACGAGCTGCGCACGGTGATGTACGACCTCCCGCTCGGGCAGGCGGCGCGCCAGCGCCACGTCGATCCGTGCCCGCTGTCCGCGCGCGAGGTCGAGGTGCTCAAGCGCCTGGCCGAGGGCAAGGTCTACAAGCAGATCGCACGCGAGCTCGAGCTCTCGACGAGCACGGTCCGCACCCACCTGCACAACATCTACGGCAAGATCGGTGCGGTCGACCGCGCCCAGGCCGTGCTGCTCGCGACCGAGCGCGGCTGGCTCTAAGCGGCCGCGAGCCGCCGCCGGCGGCGCGCGAAGAGACGCACCCCGACGTAGCCGACCCCGACGCCGACTGCGTCGATGCCCACGTCGACCGGCGTTCCGTGGCGCCCTTCGACGAACAGCTGATGGACCTCGTCCGTGCCGGCGTAGGCGACGGCGATCAACGCGGCGGCAAGCGGGGCCCGCCAGCGAAACGCCCGCCACCACAGCACGAACAGCAAGCCGTACTCGGTCATGTGGGCGAGCTTGCGCAGGACGACGTCCCACGTGCCCAGGCCCGAGTTGAGGTTGGGCTGCGCGGAGAGCGCGAAGATGATCCCCATCAGCAGCAGGGGAGGGGCAAAGCGGGTGGCGGCTGACATACGCTTGCATCCTAGGGAGCACGCCGATGATCTCGATCACCACTAAGTCGCCTTACGCGCTGCGAGCGCTGACCGAGCTGGCGCGCTCGGGCGCAGACGGCCCGGTCCCGATAGGCGAGCTGGCCCGCCGCCGCGACATCCCCGTTCAGTTCCTCGAGCAGCTCTTCGCGGCCCTGCGGCGCGCCGGCGTCCTGCGCTCACAGCGCGGCGTCAAGGGCGGCTACTCCTTCGCGCGCCCACCCCGCGAGATCACGGTCCTGGAAATCGTGGAGCTCCTCGACGGGCCCCTGGGCCGCGACGCGACGGGAGTCTTCGCCGACGCCGCCACAGCCGCCCGAACGATCTTCGCCTCGACGACGATCGCCGACGCCATGGAACGCGAGGCCCGCGAGGCCGGCGCGGCGATGTACTACATCTGACCATCTCGGCTCCACGAGCGCGATTCCGCGCTAGCGCTGCAGTCCGATCGGCTTGGCTTGCCGTCCCTGACCGCCTAGCGCCGGGCCGCTGGACGGATCCGCAGTTCAGCTTCAATCCTTGAGGGTCGGTCTTCGATCGCGGCGAGCTGTGTGCTGAGGACCGCCGGCGCGTTCGTCAGGGCTTGGAGGTCGACGCGGAAGAACTCAACCGGAACAGCGCAAGCTAGGCCGACTGCTCGAGCCGCTCGGAGTTGGGGTATTGGCTGCCGGCTTCCCACTTCGCGACCGTGTGGCGGCTGACGCCGAGCCGTTCTGCGAGCTGGTCTCTGGACAGGCCAGCGAGGGCGCGTGCGGCCCGCACACGCGCGGAGAGATCCTCGCCGTTCCTTGGCACTGGGTGGATGCTACGCCCCTGAAGGTGGGTTCTTGCTTGGTAGGCGGCCGTAAGGCCCGCTCGTCCTCGTTCGCAGCGGCCGTCGGCCGAGGACCGTGTGGGAGGATCGGTCGATGCGGCTGGGCTTGCACGCGCTCGGGGTCGGCCCGGGAGCGCGTCGTGACGTGATCGACGCCGTCGCCGTGGCCGCGGAGGCGAGTGGCTTCGCCAGGTTGTGGTCGGGTGAGCACGTCGTGATGGTGGACCGGTCCGAGTCGCACTATCCCTACGCGGCCGATGGCCGGATCCCGATCCCGGCCAGCGCCGACTGGCTCGATCCGCTCGTCGGGCTGAGCTTCGCCGCCGCCGCGACCCGTCGCATCGAGATCGCGACCGGTGTGCTCCTGCTGCCCGAGCACAACCCGGTCCTAGTGGCCAAGCAGGCGGCTACGCTCGACGTGCTCAGCGGCGGCAGGTTCACGCTCGGCGTGGGCGTCGGCTGGTCGCGCGAGGAGTTCGACGCCCTCGGCGTCCCGTTCGCGCGTCGCGGCGCGCGCACCGCGGAGTACGTGGCGGCGATGCGGGCGTTGTGGCGCAACGACGTCGCCTCCTTCGACGGCGAGTTCGCCGCCTTCGACGCCGTGCGGGTTAATCCCAAGCCCGTCAGGGACCGCCGCATCCCGGTCGTCCTCGGCGGCAACAGCGACGCCGCGCTGCGCCGGGTGGCCGCGTGGGGAGACGGCTGGTACGGCTTCAACCTGTCAGGTGTCGAGGCGGTCGGCGAGCGCCTCACGGTCCTCGCGGAGCTGTGCCGGGAGGCCGGGCGCGACCGACGGGACCTCGACGTCGCGGTCGGGCTCGAGGACGGCCAACCCGGCGACCTCGCACCGCTCGCCGAGCTCGGCGTCAACGAGCTCGTCGTCGTGGACGCGCCCCCGGAGAACCCGCGCGCCGCGGCAGAATGGGTCGCCGCGCTCGCGCGCCGGTGGCTAGCGCAATGACTTGGCGAACCGCCGGCCGTTCGAGCTTGCTGCTGTCGCTCGGCGCGTCGTCGCCTGGGTTCTGCTCTTGGCGACGAGCACGTCGCTGGTCAACGCCGGGCCGACACCTGCCTTCATGTTTGCGCCCTCAACCGACCGCGGATTTCAAAGGACGGGACGCACGACGAGCATCCCCCGGCTCGAGACGAGATGCGCCAGGTCGTCCGCCAAGCGTTGGACGTGTTCGCTCGCCTGTTGCTCGAAGCGCCGCACTTCGACGATCTCGGCGATCAGCACGTAATCGGCTTGACCGATGGACTGTCCGGGCACGTCCGCCGGCCGCGTAAGGCGCCAATCCGAGACCGTGTCCAGCGACCCGCGGACGATGTCGCGATCCTCCGTCATCAGACGCTCAAAGTCCTCGGCTAGCTCCGGCGAACGCAGCTGAAACCACATGAGAAGGGTCGCCGGAGGACTCATCCGCGAAGCGTAGTGGACGATCGCAACATGACGAGCGGAGTGATACGGCCTCACACGGTGTCAAAGTCAAGGGGCCCCATCTCGACGCCGGTCGAGGCTTCGACCAGCTCCCGCTTTCATCGCCCAAGACGCTCCTATATCCCGCGCACGTGAGACTCGCTAAGCGCGGAAACGCGACCGACGCGACCGCTCCTGCTCATTCGCAGAGCACCCGCAACGTCCCGGTCCACTTGAGGGGCAGGCATTGCCTCGCGGAGTGGTGGGCTTTGAGGTTGATCGTCGGTGTCTACTCGCCGCTGTCGATCGCGGCGATACCGCCAGTATGCAGGTTGGTTTGCGTTGGGCCATGGACCCCTCGGACAGGTCGTGGCGCTCGCCTGATTCTCACTCGTCCTGCATGTCGGCCGCCGTTTTAGCGGTGCCGGCGGTAGTGCAGCCCGACGGTCCCGTTGCTGAACTCGGTGCTGGAGACCAGGTCGAGCCGGTAGGACTTGGCGACGTCGTCGAACAGCCGCGTACCCTCGCCGGCAACGTAGCGCCGATCTTTCACGCGGCGTCAACCGTTCGTGAAAAACCGGCGGGATCGCGGCGACGTGTGCGGTTACTCGCGGAGCTCGCCTCCCGGGGGCCGAGCGTCTCGGCACTCGACAGGTACCGGCCGCGACATGTAGGTTCGGCAACCAGCTTCCACGTTGCGAGGCGCGCAGCAGGGGCGTCTCACCGGTGGTCGGCCATGCGATTCGTTCGTTTCGTTGCAGCGGTGATAATCAGCGCCGTGCTTCTCCTGGGCTGTGGAGAGACCAACCCTCCCGTAGACGTCTCAGCCTCGAACCACGGCCAAGATTTATCGGCGCGACTCCGCGACGCTCAAGGGAACGGTCACCAAAGGCGCAACCGTCACGGTAAACGGCAGGAAGGCAAGAGTGTCTGGCGGCAGATGGTCGTTGAGGGTCAAGCTCCACCCTGGACGGAACGAGTTCACGGTCGTCGCCGACAAAGAGGGATTCAGCGAGGACTACGCTGATGCACGCGTGACTCGAAAACTGACCCCCGAGGAACGCGCGGCGAGGGCGCCTCTGGAAGACAGCGGATCGACGGGTAGCGATTACTCGCGGCTCATTGAGGGGATATGCGATGAGCAGCTCGGCGGCGACGCGACGCTGGAGCAGAAGGAGGAATGCGTGCGGGAAATGGGCGGGTGATCGGGGCGAGCGCTACGCGATTGCTCGCTGGGACTTCAGCGCCATCGTCGAGGCCGCGACTCGCGCAGTTCGCCGATCGTTTACGAGCGCGCTCGGATCGGTCTCGTCCTGGTCGCGGCCTAGCGTGGGAGTTGCTATGCCCCGTCCCTCATTGCTCAATCCCGGGCGCCAGGACAAGATCGTCGCGTTGATCCGTGGCGGCGCGTCGGCGGAGATGGCGGCACGCTCCGCCGGGGTGCTCTCGGCGCTCGGCGGGCAGACGACGAGCTGATTGATCGAGCCTCAGATCGCCCCCCGGCCGGGGGCCGGGCGATCCGGCGGTGAGCGAACTCGGACTTGTCGTCGTCGGCCTGGCGATCGCTGCGGGCATCGTCGGGATCGTTGTCCCGGTACTTCCCGGGGCAGTGCTGGCGTGGGCCGCCATCGCCGTGTGGGCGCTCGCCGACGGCTCCGCGACCGCGTTGGCGGTGCTGGCCATCGCGACAATGCTGATCGGCGGCGCCCAGGTCGTAAAGCTCCTCGTGCCCGGACGGCGCCTGCGCGACGCGGGCGTTCCCCGCCAGTCCATCCTCGCCGGCCTGCTGGTCGCCGTGATCGGCTTCTTCGTGATCCCGGTCGCCGGCTTCTTCATCGGCTTTCCGCTCGGCGTCTACCTCGAGGAGCGTCGGCGGCTCGGCCGACACGCGTCCGCCTGGCGCTCCACCCGCGAGGCGCTGCTCGCGCTCGGCCTGTCGATCGTCATCGAACTGTCGGCCACGGTGCTCGCCACCGGCGCCTGGCTGGTAGCAGTTCTGAGCTGAGCACGCGCGTTTAGCGCGGAGGGGCACGCTCGAGCCCCCACGTCCCAGCTAGCGCTGTGCGAGCGAGACGACCTCGCGGTTCGGCCTTGAAGGTGGTCGGCCATCCATCAGCCACAGCGCTGCGTAAGGGAGCTACTCCGACGGCCCTACGGCTTCGAGTGCTTGCTCGAGGGTCATGTATTCCCGCCCGCGCACGATCTTTCCGTCGCGGATGCTGTAGACGACTGCGTAGCTCAGCTCTGTCTGGACGCCGCTGATCTTCGCCCGCCCAGCTATGCGCTGTACAGCGAGGACGCGGTCATCTCCGAGGTCGCGCAGTTCCTGCACGACGTTGGTGAAATCGTCGAACATGTCGATCCACTCCTCGACGTGGCGACGAAACGCGGCCAATCCACGGATCTCGCCCACGTCGTCGGGGGCGCCTTCGGCGGCACGGTGGTCGATGTTCGCGTCGTAGAACTCGGCCAGGGAATCGGGGCCCGTGTCCGCAAACGCGCTCAGAGCCCGGCGCACTACTTCGACGTTCTCATGCGACATCGCCTACTCCGGCAGGCCCGCGGCGTCGAGGGCTGCGGCCCGGTCCTCGTAGTAGCGCACCCGTACGGTTCTCGTTGCGCAGAGCCCACACGGCTGCGATGCGTTGCTCGAACACGCTGTCGGTATCCGCGGCACGAGCGTGAATGGTCATGAGCACGACGATCTCATCACCGGCCTGGATGAAGTCATCGGCGGTCATCCAGTAGTGGTCCAAGCCGTCAGCCACTCACGGGTGGCGGCCTCGATCTGCTCAAGCCCTCGGTAGATGCGAGGTCCGCCATAGAGGGTCGCCAACCCTACCGACCACTCCCACTCGATGGCCGGGTCGGCGATGTTGCGCAGAGCCCACAGGTTGCCCTCAGCCCACTCCCCATACAGCCAGCGCAGCCGCTCCACGTTCGCCTGCGACATCGCCTACTCCGCCAGCCCCACAGCCTCAAGGGCGTTTGATTTGTCGCGGTAGCCGGTTGCGTGGATCACCCGGCCGTCGCGGAATCGGAGCACCTGAGTGATGTCTTGTTGCACTTCGAGCCCCGCCTTCGAGCGGAACCGCTGGTGGGTGGAAACCACGACGTGGTCGCCAGCCGGGGTGAAGTCCCGCGGCTCGACCGAGAGCTCGTCGAAGGCGTCGAGCCAGCCCTGGATCCAGCGTCGGATCTGCTCGTGGCCGCGGTAGGTGCCGGCATCCGGGACCTCAGCGATCTCCACGATCACTGCGTCGGAGTCCCAGAGCTCCCAGTACTCGGGAACCTCGCTGATGTCCTCTCCGGCCGCCGCGCGGTCCAGCAAGAGTCGGAGGGCTACGTAGAGGCGCCGGGCGATCTCGACGTTCTCCTGCATCGCCTACTCCCGCAGCCCCACGGCTTCGAGGGCTTCCGCGTGGTCGAGGTATTCCCGAACGTGGACGGGGCGACCGTCCCGGAAGGTCCAGACCTGCGTGAACGACTGGCGTACCGGTGTGCCGCTCTGGCCGCCTGTCGCGGTGCCGACGTTGCGGACGAGGATGGCGTGGTCGCGGTCGATGAACTCCTGCGGCTCGACCCGCCAGTCCGGGAACTCGGCAAGGAGTTCTCGGAAGCCCTCGATTACGGCGCGTCGCCCACGAAGCGGTTCCGTCCCGGGCGCGCTGGCAATCGTCTCCCACACGAGGTCTGGGTGGAACCCGAAGAACGCCGCATCGAAGTCGTGGCGGTTGAACGCCTCATTGGCGACCAGGTATGCCCGTTTGAAGGCTTCGAGGGTTGGACGCGGCGTCAACGTTCTCGTGCGACATCGCCTACCGAGTATCTCGCAGCGTTCGGGCCGAGCGCCCGCTCTCGAACGGAGAGGGCTTTCGCATCACTGGCCTCTCTCGCGACGGTCACGCGATGAGTCGACCGTGGGAACCAATGCGAAACAGGGGGTTGGTGAGTGCCTAGTGGTCACGCCCGGAAATATGTTCCGGGCTGGTTGGTCGCGGTCGGGCACGAGTCTGTGGCGACTGGTCGATGCCGCAGCTGGGGCTACGCGCGCGATGCTTGGCAAGCATGGGCCAGCCTGATGAACAGTAGGATCGCGGCCGTGCCGTTCACGCTGAGGAACCTCAGGGAGGATCTGGAGGATCTCGGGTCCAACTTCGACGGCTCGCCGGACCTTGAGTTCCGCCACGCGAGCAAGGCGCTCGAGCTCGAGCAGTGCGGCCTGAGCTATCAGCGCATCCCGCCCGACTATCGCTTCCCGTACGGTCACACGCATAAGGAGCAGGAGGAGGTGTACGTGGTCGTGCGCGGGAGCGGGCGGATGAAGCTCGACGACGAGGTCGTCGAGGTCAAGGAGTGGGACGTGGTGCGCGTCCCGCCCGGCACGTGGCGAGGCTACGAGGGCGGGCCGGAGGGCCTCGAGATCCTCGTCTTCGGCGCGCCCAATCTCGGCGAGAATCCGCGCGAAGACGTGGAGGGTCAGCGCGACTGGTGGGCTGACTAGTGATCACGCCGGAAATATGTTCCGGGCTGGTTGAGCGATCTCCTCGACCGCCTCAACGAACGTCATCACCTACCAGCCGCCGCTTGATCGAACGTACTTGCGTGAGCCACCACTAGCCGCTTCACACCGGTAGCGCGGGAGGAGATTCTCGCCGCGCTTCGCGCTGGTCGCCCTGATGACCGAGTCGGTGAAACGTGAGATGCCGCGCGAAGCGCCGCCGGGGCCGGCATGAGGGGCCACGCCCTACGCCGAGTTCGCGGGCCAGTTTGGCGTTCTGCGGGAAGGCAAGGATGCGGCACCGCTGTCGGATGCCGCATTTGGTGCACCTGCTCGAGATATAGGCGCACAGGGGCGCCTGGCACGTCGGATCTGTTAGTCGTGGGAGCTGACGAGGTGCCCGTAGCGAGCGGCTGTGCCGTCCACCTCGCGCCCGTTTATCCATACGCGGCCGCCGCGGAGATCTGACAGATTTTTTCGCGCCTTGATGGCCTGCTCCAGCTCGTGGTCGCCGCCGGCGTGGCGCAGCTTGCCCCGGCGTCGGGCTGCTTGTTCGGCGGCGTGGAGCCACTCTTCGGTCGTCATAGCCCCCAAACCCTCCCGGCTCGTGTATGGGCTTTCCGCGCCAAGATCGCCGCGGGCCGTGCGAGGGCGGCGATCATGGGCGCACCGAGCGCAAGCTAGCTCCGCCGGGGAGGGGCTGGTGAACGAGCGGACAGAAGTTCTACATTCAGGAGCGTCGAGCGAAGGCGGCGAGCTGCGCGCCAGGCACGCGCGTTCGCTCTCCCGCGCCGGCGCGACCGCGGATCAACAGCTCCGCGCTGCAATCGATCCCGGATCCAGCGGGTCGAGACGGGTCGAGACGGGTCCCGCCGACGCCTGAGGCGGTCGCCTGTGAGCCCGGCTTGCAAGTGTCGCCCCGACCGGGTGGCGCGGTCCCCGCCGGCCGCTGGTAGCCTCGCCGCGCGTGCGCCGACTCCTCATCGGTCCGCTGGCCGCTCTCGCCGTCGTCGGCGTCTCTGCGGCGCCCGCCACCGGAGCGACGACGCGTACCTCGCTCACCCCGGAGCAGATCCGCGCGTACCACGATTCCGGCGCCTACGCGCGCGGCCTTGCGCGGGGATACAGGAGGGCTACCAAGGCGCTGCGAACGCAGCTCCGGGCCGGTCCGGCCAACCCTGCCGTGGTGCTGGACATCGACGAGACCTCGCTGTCGAACTACGGGTGCCTGGATGAGGTCGACTTCGCGCTGACCGGCATCGCGACGTGCGTTGTCACGAGCCGGTCGACCGCGATCCCGCCTGCACGCCGGTTCGTCGCCCGCGCGCAGCGCAGAGGCGTTCGCGTCCTCTTCATCACCGGGGCGCCGTCGGCGCTCGCCGGCGCCCGCGCCGCGAACTTGCGCGCCGTGGGCTTCGGTGGCACGTTCAGCGTCACCGGCAGGCCGCCGACCGACACGAACGACTCCCTGGTGCCCTACAAGTCGGCCACCCGGGCCTTTCTGGAGGCCGCCGGCTTCAACATCCTCGTCAACGTCGGCGACCAGCAGAGCGACCTTGCCGGCGGCCACGCGCGCGTCAGCGTGAAGCTGCCGAATCCGATCTACGTCACGACCTGACGACGGCCGACGCGGCTCAGCCGCCGCGGCGCTCGAGCGGGTTCACGGCGGGTCCCTCGAGCACGGTTCCGTCGACTTCGAAGCGCGAGCCGTGGCCGGGATCGAGCATCGGGTAGTGCGTGGCGACCACGACATGCGCGGCCCTGATCTCGCCGTGCGAGGTCTTCACGAGCTGTCGAGCCACAGCGACTCGGTGGCGGATGTCGTCTCGGGTGCGCTCATCGGTTCAGTGACGGGGCAAATCGTTTGGGTACGCTGCGGCGGCTGGCGCCAGAGGATCGTCGGAGGAGAGATGGCGCATCGTGCGAGGAGGAGGGCTCATATGGGAGAGGCCATGACGCGCGTCCGCCTCGGAGCGTGGGCGCTGATCCTCTGTCTGGCGTCGCTGTGCGCGGGCGCCCAGGCAGCGCAGGCGCAGACGCCCGAGGAGCGGGCTGTTGCGTTGGTGGGGCAGATGTCGTCGGGCGAGAAGCTCGACCTCGTGGCCAGCGGCGTGAGCGGGCTGCCGCGGCTCGGCATCCCCAAGCTCGCGGGTCGTGACGGCCCGAACGGGATCGGTGAGGGGGAGAAGGGTGTGACGGCGTTCCCGAATGCGGTGAACATCGGCGCGTCGTGGGACCCCCGGCTGGCGCGCCGGTACGGCGCTGCGCTGGGTGGGGAGTTGCGGGCGAAGGGGTTCAACCTGCTGTTGGGGCCGACGACGGAGATCGTCCGCACTCCGTTGTGGGGGCGGGCGGCGGAGACCTATGGGGAGGATCCGTTTCTCAACGGAGCGCTGATCGCTCCGGAGATCCGTGGCGTCCAGACCGCGCGGGTGATGGCGCAGGTCAAGCACTTCGTGGGCAACAACCAGGAGGTCGGGCGGTTCGGCATCCCGCTTCCCGCCCCGGCGGTCGATGACCGCATCTCGCTGCGCACGCTTGAGGAGATCTACATGGCGCCGTTCAAGGCGGCGGTGCGGAAGGGTGGGACCGCGTCGGTGATGTGTTCCTACAACCGCATCAACGGCACGCCGTCGTGCCAGAACGCGTCGACGCTGGCGATCTTCAAGAGCTTCGGGCTGCGCGGGTTCGTGGCGCCCGATGCGACGCTTGCGATCCGCGACCTGGTGGCGGCGGCCAACGCGGGCGTCGACAACTTCCAGCTCGGCAGCCTGGCCGGCAACGAGCGCGCCGGGCTGGAGACGGCGCTGACGGCCGGGACGGTGTCGCAGGCGCGGATCGACGACGCGGCGCGCCGGATCCTGCTCGGGATGATCCAGACCGGGGCGTTCGACGCCGGTAATCCGACCGCGAAGCCGGTGGCGAGCACTGCGAAGAACCGGGCGCTGGCGACGAGCATCTCCGCGCAGGCGAGCGTGTTGTTGCGCAACCGCGGGCGCGTGCTGCCGCTGGACTCCGGCGACCGCCGGATCGCGGTGATCGGCTATGACGCGGGGAAGGGCACGCAGATCGAGGAGGGCGGCTCGCCCGCGGTCCTGCCGGGCGGAACGGTGATCACGCCGCTGACCGGCATCCGCGACCGCGCGCCGAGCGGGGTGAAGGTCAGCTACGCGGCCGGCACGCGCGGTGTGGTGTCGTTGCCCATCGTGCCCGCGAGCGCGTTGACGCCGTCGTCGGGGTCGGGCCAGGGGCTGTCGGGGACGTTCTACGCGAGCCACGCGCCGTGCTGCACGGGGTCGCCGGTCACGATGCGCGTGGATCAGACGATCGACTTCGACTCATCGACCGACAGCCAAGGGTTTCAGCCGCTGGAGCCCATCCCGGGGACGAGCGCGGGCTCGGCGCGCTGGATGGGGTTCGTGACGCCCTCGGTGACCGGGGAGTACCGCTTCTCGTTGACCTTTGCGGGGAACGCGAAGCTGTTCATCGACAACAAGCAGGTGATCGCGGGCGACACGGAGTTCGTCCAGGGTGGCGCCGCGGGCTTCCCCGGGGCGCCGGACGTCAACTTCCAGGGAGTCGTGCGGCTGACGGCCGGCCAGAAGGTGCCGATCAGGGTGGAGTACGGGACCAATGCGTCGATCGGCGGCGCCGTGCTGAAGCTGGGGTGGCAGCCGCCAGAGCCCTCGCTGCGCGCGAAGGCGGTCGCGGCGGCGCGCAAGGCGGATCTGGCGGTGGTGTTCGCCAACGATGTGACCGCCGAGGGGGTGGACCGCTCCGGCCTGTCTCTGCCGGGGGATCAGAACCAGTTGATCGAGGCGGTGGCAAAGGCGAATCCGCGCACGGTGGTGGTGCTGCACACCGCGAGCGCGGTGCTGATGCCGTGGCGCAAGCGCGTGGCGGGGATCGTGGAGGCGTGGTACCCAGGTCAGCAGAGCGGGGCGGCGATCGCCAGGACGCTGTTCGGCGACGTCGACCCCTCGGGGCGGCTGCCTGTGACCTTCCCGGCCTCGGAGTCGCAGGGGCCGACGGCTAACAACTCTGCGCGCTATCCGGGGATCAACAACGTGGCCCAGTACAGCGAGGCGCTTCAGGTCGGCTATCGCTTCTATGACGCCAACGGCCAGAAGCCGCTCTACCCGTTCGGCTTCGGGCTGTCCTACACCCGCTTTTCGCTGAGCAACCTGAACGTCGTCAAGCGCAGCGGTGGCCGCTATGACGTCAAGGTCCGCGTGCGCAACACCGGCTCCCGAAAGGGGGCGCAGGTGGTGCAGCTCTACCTGGGCTTCCCCTCGGCCGCGGGCGAGCCGCCGCGCCAGCTCAAGGCCTTCGGCAAGGTCTCCCTCGGGGCCGGTCGCGCGAAGACCGTGCGGCTCGAGCTCGACCGCTCGAGCTTCCAGGTCTTCGACGAGGCGAGCAACGACTGGAAGACCACCCCAGGGACCTATCGCATCTTCGTCGGCACCTCGTCGCGGAACCTGCCGCTGCAGGCCTCGGTCGCGATCGGCTAGCGGCAGCGCGCGAGTCAGATGACGAGAATGCTGTGCCCCGCGGTCAGCCCGCCGGCGCCGGAGAGCAGGAAGGGCCCGTAGGGCTCCCCTGAGCGGCCGGCGGTCCGGCGCCCCGGCGATGCCGTCTACTGCCCGCAGGCCTGCGGATCCATCACCGCGTAGATACGACGGACGAGCGCGACGTTCTGCTCTGACATCGACTACTCCCGGTGTGGCGCATGTCGCTGCCCGTGAGCATCGCGCTATTCTCGCAGCGCCGCACGGTAGGGGATCGGCTCTGCGAGGTGCTGCCGATTCAGCCGCGGCATTTCCAATGGGTGCTTCGTTGTCTTCGAGACGCGCCATGACGTCGCTGCTCGCGTTGGCGGTGGCCGTGCCCCTGGCCGGTTGCGCCGTCGTACGCCTGGACGACGCCCGCCTGACGGGAACGTCGAGTTCCGGTCTCGAGAACGAGTGGGGATGCTCGTTCAGCGCCGGCGGCGCCGGCGGGCAGACGCGCTGCTTCAGGGCCTGCGCCGCCGCTTCGCGCATCAGGACGCTCTCCACCACCACCCCGACGTACGGCCGCATCACCTACCGGCGGCTGACCGTGTTCGACGGCGACGACATGGGCTCGCCGGGCACGGAGCGCTGCGAGCTGGGCCGCAACGAGTCGCGCCACGGCGAGGCGAACTACAACGGCACCTTCAAGCTCTACCGCGAGGGCGACCACTTCACCACCTGGTGGTTGCAGCGCGCGCCGTCGAACCTCGATATCAGGCGGCCGAACTGGCAGGTGGTCATGCAGATGCTGCAGACACAACCGACCGATACCGGCACGGGCGGTCCGGAGATCGAGCTGGAGGCAGACTCGGGCCGGTGGATCGTGCGCAGCAACTGGAGGGTGGTGTGGTCGACTCCTGCGCGCTCGGGGGTCTGGACCGCGATCGCGTTCGATGTTCGGTACTCGCGGGATCCGTCGAAGGGGCGGTTGCGGGTCGGCATCGATGGCAACGGCGACGGCAGACTCTCCGCCGCTGAGAGCAGCCCGACCTTCCGGATGGCGACCCTGCGCCGCTCGCCGTCCTCAGGGGCGTCCGTTCCGTCCCATCTCCGCCTCGGGCTCTACCACGACGCCGCGTACAGCTGCCCGCCGCCCGCCGGGTGTTCGAGCGAGTTCGCCGACGTCAGGGTCATCGAGCCCTGACCCTTCGCGAGCACGGCCAGATTGATGGCGCCCGCGGCGCAACCGTCGAGGCGTCCGCGGGCGCCGGCGCAGCACCCTCGAAGGCTCTGCGCTCCCTATTCATACCCGGAACGAGGACGCGGCGAGCGCTTTTTGCGGCCTGGCGCGGGGCCGGGCACGGGCAGGGCGGAACTTCGGCCAGCTACGGGGAGCGTCGATAAAGCACGATCCGGGCCGGGTCGAGAAGACCCACATGCGCGACCTCGGCTTCGACGAGACGCTAGATGCGCTGACGAGATGGCAAGGGGAGCGGGTGGCCGTCGGCGTGTGGGCGGTCGCGCGACCGGGGGCGCCGACGCTCGTCACGCGCGGTGTTCTCGGCCCGCTGACGATGGCCGGCGACGACGACGACGGCGGCGTTGCGCTGCTGCCGCTGCAGGACCAGTCCGGCGAGCGTCAGCTTCCCGGAGCGAGTGGCATCTACCTGCGGGCCGCCGAGTTCCAGTTCGCCAATCTCGACGCCGGCGAGCTGCGCGTGGCCACCGACCTCGCCGGCTGGGTGATCGCCCTCGACCGGCGCGCTCGCCCGCGACAGTCGAAAACGGCCCCGGCCGCGAACGGCTGATCTCCGGCGGCGCGACACTTGAGCCCGCCCGAGCACGTGCGTTAGGTTCGGCTCCCGCGGACCAGCCAGGGCCGCAAAGCAGAGGGAGACACGATGGCGGGTATCCAGAGCAAGCCGCTGGACCAGCCGGACGAGACGCGTCCGGTCGATAAGGGAAAGGTCGAGATCGTCGAGCTCGACGTCGGCACCGTCATGCGGACGACGTTCGAGCCGGGCTGGCGCTGGTCGGAGTGCGTGAAGCCGATCGTCGGGGGTGACAGCTGCCAGGTCGACCACTTCGGCTACTGCGTCTCCGGGCGGATGCACGTGCAGATGAACGACGGCAGCGAGCTGGCCATCGGACCGGGCGAGGCGCTGCACATCCCGCCGGGCCACGACGCCTGGGTGGTCGGCGACGAGTCCTACGTGGGGGTCGACTTCAAGGGCGGCGCCGTCTACGCCAAGGCGGGCTAGACGAGGCCCGCTCCTACGGCCGCAGCCCGGCCGCCTGCAGGGCCTGGTCGCGGTCGATGTACTCCCGTCCGCCGGCGATCCGCCCCCCGCGCAGGGTGTAGACGACCGCGTAACGGATCTCCGTCTCGACGCCGCTCTCCTTCGCGCGACCGGCCGCGCGTTGCACCGCCACGACGCGGTCATCGCCGGCGTCCAGAAGCTCCTCCGGGGCGTTGGTGATGCCGTCGAACATGTCGACCCACTCCTGGAAGTAGCGCCGCACCGCGTCCGGTCCGCGCATCTCTCCCACGTCGTCGGGAGCGCCCTCGATCGCCCGCCAGACGATGTCCGGGGCCCAGAACTCGGCCATCGCGTCCAACCCACTGTCCGCGAACGCCGTCAGGGACGCTCGGACGAGCTCGATGTTCTCTCGCGACATTTGCGCCAAACCTAATCGCGGCGCCCGGCGTTTCGCAAAGTGTCGCTCAGGCGACCGCCACGCGGGCGATGGTCGTGAGCGACTGGTAGTAGACGTCGCGGCCGAAGCCCGGGGCGGGGAAGAGGAACGCCTGGGAGGGAGAGGGCACCGCGACGCGGGCCTTCTCCTCGCCGCTGTCGAGGTCGAGCACGACGAGGTCGTCGTGGCCGCTGGAGATCGAGGCGCGGCGTGCCGCGGCCGATTGTGCGAGCACCTGGAAGGCCGGTCGCAGCGCGCGGCGGACGAGCGGGCGGCGCAGCATCTCGGCATCCTGCCAGTCCTGGGCTACGAGCTCACGAGTGTCGGGGTAGACGATGAGGTGGCCGGCGTGGGCGAACCCGTCGCGGCGCCAGTGCGGCTCGAGCTCGTCGCCGTTCATGCGCCATGCGCGCAGCACCGCGTTGCCCGCGTCGTAGGCGAGGACGGTCCGCGACTCCGGCTCCCATGCCGGCGGGTTGGACTCGGTTCCGAACGGCAGCCCGCTGATCTCGGTCGAGCGCACGCTTCCGTCGTCGCGGCGGGCCCACCACAGCCGCACCGGCCCCGACTGCTCGCCCGAGCCCAGCATCGTCCTGTCGACGCGGTTGCGCCCGTTGTCCATCCACAGGACGTGATCGTCGGTGATCACCGGGTCCCAGCCGTAGCTGCGGTCGGGCGCGGGCCCGTAGCGCGGCCGCCACTGCTCGTCGATCGCGATCCGGCCGGCGTCCCGGTCCACGCGCAGGCGGAAGACCTCGGTGGTGCCGACGGCGATCACGCTCTCGCCGTCGCTCGAGAGCCGCGCGATGCAGGGCTCCGGCAGGCGCAGGGGCGCTGCCACGGGCAGCAACGTCTCGGGATCGAGGACCGAGACCGTCGAGGGCTCGCGGCCGGCCGGCGCGTCGCAGTCCTTCGTAACGAGCTCGCCTCCGTCGAGCACCACGAACGAGTTGTGCGGCCGCGCGACGGGTAGCCGGTGCGAGGCCAGGACGTCGAGCTCGGGGCTCAGGCGATGCGCCCAGCGCCCGAAGACCATGTGCAGGTCGCCGCGGGCGTGCGCGGCGATCCCGCCCGGCCAGTACGCGCCACCGGGCAGCCGCGGCGTCGACGCCGTGACCGCGAGCGTCTCGGGATCCAACCGCTCCACCCAGCCCTCGACCGGAGTGCTCTGCGGCCCGCGGACGGGGATGTCGTGGCGCAGCGCGTAGAGCTCGCCTGGCTCGCGGCGCACGAGCGCGTCGCACCCGAAGGCGTCGTGAACGGCGGCGAGCTCGAGGCGCTCCCCGGGCTGGATCGCGAGCCCCGCCTGACCAGTCGCGCAGCCCCAGCGCCGCGGCCCGCCGTCCTCGCACGTCCACGGTCTGGGCCAGTACGCGCCGGCCACGGTTGTCGTCACCGGGGCTCTTCCATGCGTTGATCGAGACGCTCGGTGTTGGCCTGGGCACGCAAGGCGCGGCCGATGACGAGGCGTTGGATCTCGCTCGTGCCCTCGAAGATCGTGTAGAGCTTCGCGTCGCGGTACCACTTCTCCACGGGGAAGTCCTTGACATAGCCCCAGCCGCCCAGCGTCTGGACCGCTTGCTCACACGCTCGCACCGCGACTTCGGAGGCCTTGAGCTTCGACATCGATCCCTCGGCCTGCTCGAACGGCCGGCGCTGAGCCGCCATCCACGCGGCGCGCCAGGTCAGCAGACGGGCGGCGTCGACGTCGGCGGCGAGGTCGGCCAGCGGGAAGGCAACGCCCTGGTTCTCGATGATCGATTGCCCGAACGCCTCGCGCTGGACCGCGTAGTCACGCGCGAACTCCAGCGCTGCCCTTGCGATCCCGATGGCCTGCGCGGCGACCATCGGGCGGGTGCGCTCGAAGGCGCCCAGCGCGGCGGAGCTGCGTCGCTGGACCGCCGCCGCCGGGCCGCCCTCTTCAGCGGGGGTCAGCGGCTCGCGTCCCTGCTCGGCCTCGCGGCCCTTGGCGATCCGCTCTCCCAACCGTTCGTCCCCGCCGAGCAGATGCTCGCCCGGGACGCGGCAGTCCTCGAGCATGATCTCGCCCGTGTGCGAGGCGCGGCAGCCGAGCTTGTCGAGCTTGCGCAGCATGGTCAGGCCGGGCGTGCCCTTGGGCACGATGAAGACGCCCTGGCCGCGGTGACCCGCGAGCGGGTCGACGGTGGCGACGACGACGTGGACGTCGGCGATGCCGCCGTTGCCGATGAAGACCTTGTGCCCGTCGATCACCCAGTCCTCGCCGTCCTTGCGGGCCTGAGTCTGGATCGAGCGTATGTCGCTGCCCCCGCTGGGCTCGGTCACCGCGAGGGCGGCGAGCTTCAGATCGCCGGGGGTGCCGAAGCACTCCGGCGCCCAGCGCACGAGCTGCTCGTCGGTCGCCGCCTGGCGGATCGCGGCCAGGGCCAGCGCCGGCATGACGATCGAAAGCCCGATGCCGGCGCAGCCCCAGAAGAGCTCCTCCATGAGGATCGGCAGCGACAGGCCGGTCGGATCGACTGACAGCTCGGCGTAGAGCTCCCATCCGTATAGGCCCTCGCGGGCCGCCTCCTCGATGATCGGCCAGGGGAACTCCTGCGCCCGATCGTACTCGGGCGCCGCCGGGCGGATGACGCTGCGCGCAAAGGCGTGCGTTCTCTCGCGCAGGGCGGCCTGCTCGTCTGTGAGTGCCAGCGTGAAGCTCATCGCTCTTCCTCCTCGGGCGGGTCGAGCCCCAAGGCACGCAGCGCGTCCGCCGGGCCGTGGAACCACTCGTAGCGCACGACTCTGCCGTCACGCACCGTCCACATGGCCGATTCGCGGCCCTCCACCTCGACCCCGCTTCCCCGTCCCTTCGCCCGATAGCGGACCACGACCGCGACCCGATCGCCGTTCGCCTCGTAGCGGTCCGGATCCATCTGCCAGGTCTCCCAGCCCTCCAACGTCTTCTCGACCGCGCGGTGGAACGCGGCCAGCCCGTGCCGGGTGCCGGGTTCGACCGCCCCCACCGGATTGACGTACTCGACTTCGTCATCGAGCAGGTCCGCGGGGCCAGGGAAGTCGCCGCGCGCCCAGGCGTCGTAGACGCTGCGAACGACATCGATGTTGTCCCGCGGCATCGGAACGTCGAGTATCCACAATGTGGCGGTGAGGATGTGGTCGAGGATTCCCGTGGCCGTACTCGGGGCAGCGATGTTGGCGCTCGCCCCGGCCGCCGCCGAGGCCGGGCTTCCGCGCCTGCGCGCCGCTCCCGACGCGCACGGCCGCGGGCGGATCGTCGACACGCGCGGACGCGAGGTCATCCTTCGCGGCGTCAACGTCAATGCGCTGGCCGAGTACTGGAAGGGGACGCGCTTTCGCACCGTGTTCCCGCTCGAGCCCCGCGACCCGCTGCGGATGCGCAAGCTCGGCTTCGACGCGGTCCGACTGCTGGTGTCGTGGTCGCGGGTGGAGCCCGCGCCGGGGCGCTACGACGAGCGCTACCTCGCCCGCGTGCGCCGGACCGCTGCGCGCCTGACCGGTGCCGGGCTGTACGTGCTCGTCGACTTCCACCAGGACGCATGGGGGCCGTCGCTCGCCGCCCGCGACGGAGAGGCGTGTCCGCCCGGCTCGGAGCCCGCGCTGGGGTGGGACGGGGCGCCGGCGTGGGCCACGCTCGTCCCGGCGAGCGAGGCCCGTTGCGCGCCGGCCGGCACCCGCGAGCTGAGTCCCGCCGTAGTGCGCGCGTGGAGCGCGTTCTGGGACGACGAGCGCGGGCCGGGCGGGGTGGGCATCCAGCGTCGCTACCTGCGGATGGTCGCTCACGTCGTCCGCGGGGTGGCGGCCGATCGCGGGATCGCCGGCTACGACGTGATGAACGAGCCCAACGCCTTCGGTGACGCCGAGAACGCCGCCCTCTCCCGCCTGTACACGCGCGCCGTGCGCGCGATCCGGGCTGCGGAACGACGTGCGCGCGCGCCGCGGCGGCTGGTGCTGTTCGAGCCCTCTGTGCTGTGGTCGGCGACCGGCCGCGGCGCTCCACCCGCGTTCCAGGCGGATCGGGACGTCGTCTACTCCCCGCACATCTACAGCGGCGCCTTCAACGGCACAGCGATCACGCCGCAGGCCTTCGAGATCGCGCTCGACGAGGCGCGCGGCCTCGGCGGGGCGCCCGTGCTCAGCGGCGAGTGGGGCGCGGCGCGCGGACGCACGGACTACCTCGCCGCCCACCTGGACCTCCAGGACCGCTACCTCCTGTCGAGCACGCAGTGGACGTGGCGCGAGTCGTGCGGCGATCCGCACCAGCGCGGCACGGCGCTGGCGGGCACCGTCTCCACCGGTACGTTCGCGCTGTGGGGGATCGACTGCGCCACCAACCGCATCCTGCCCATCGGGCGCGCGCTGCGGACGACCGTCACGCGGGGATACGTGCGCGCGGCCCCCGGGCGCCTCGCGGCCATGCGCTGGGACGCCGCCGGGCGCACGCTCGAGGCGAGCGGCCGGGCCGCGCGCACCGGGGTCGTGCTGGAGGCCTTCTACCCCGGCGCGACCGCCGGCGTGAGCGCCGGCGGCCTGCGCCGCGTGCGGAGCGTCGCCGTGCCGGGGGGAAGGCTCGTCACCGCGCTGGCCGAGGGTGGGGCGTGGGCGCTGTCGGTGTCGCCCGGGGGCTCCTCGCGTTCTGCTGCCGCGCGGCCGGCTGCGTCGAGAGCGGCGACTCCGGAAGCCGCAGGACCACGATCAGCGCCAGTGCGGCCAGCGGCGCGGCGACCAGGAAGACCGCCTGCGCGCCGTCGATGACGCCGCTGCGCAGGGCCGCGTCGATGCGCCCCGCGCCCCCGCCGGAGGCGTGCACGCCTGCCTGGGACGCGAACACGGCGCCCAGCACGGCGGCGCCGACGGCCCCTCCGAGCGCGCGGAAGAAGCCGGTGGTGGCGGTCGCGATCCCGAGCTCGCGACGCTCGACGCCATTCTGGACGGCGACGATCAGCACCTGCGTGACCAGCCCGAAGCCGAGCCCGAACACGACCAGCCCCGCGCCGGTCGCGGCCTGGGAGGGATGCCCCGTGACGACGGCCAGCAGCGCCAGCGCGGCGGTCATCAGGGCCAGTCCCGCGATCGGGAAGCGCTTGTAGCGGCCGGTGCGGGCGATGCTGCGCCCGGAGAGAGTCGTCGACACCGCGATGCCGAGCATCGCGGGGGCCAGCAGCAGCCCGGCCTCTGTCGGGCTGGCGCCGGTGGTCGTCTGCAGGAACAGCGGTACGAACACGGTGATCGAGAACAGCGCCGCGGTGGCCAGGAACAGGGCCGAGCTGGCGACCGCCACGGCGCGGGTGCTTAGCAGCCGGAAGGGGACGATCGGGTCCTCGGCGCGCCGTTCGCGCACGACCAGGGCCCCGGCCAGCGCGGCGGTCGCGGCGATCAGCGCGAGGATCGGGGCGGAGTCCCACGCGTAGCGCTCGCCGCCCCAGATGCAGGTCAGCATCAGCGTGGCGGTCGCCCCGGCCAGCAGGGCGGCTCCGGCGACGTCGAGTGCCGCCGTGGGGCGCTCGAAGGGCGGCGCGGGCAGGCGCAGCCGCACGCCGGCCAGCGCCGCGACACCGACGGGGAGGTTCACGAAGAAGACCCAGCGCCAGCTCGCGTGGTCGACGAGCACGCCGCCGAGCAGCGGGCCGACGACAGTGGCAACCGCGAACGTGGCCGCGATATAGCCCTGGTAGCGCCCGCGCTCGCGCGGTGCGACGAGGTCGCCGACGGCGGCCATGGCCAGCGTCATCAGCCCTCCCGCGGCGGCGCCCTGGACGAGCCGCAGCACGATCAACTGCGTGATGTCCTGCGCCGCGCCGCACAGCGCCGACGCCGATACGAAGACGACGAGCGAGGCTTCGAGCAGCGGCTTTCGGCCGTACCGGTCGCTGAGCTTGCCCCACAGGGGTGTTGTCGCCGCCGCCGCGACCACGTACGCGGTCACGACCCACGACACGTCGGTCAGGCTGCCGAGGTCGCGCGCGACCACGGGCAGCGCCGTCGCGAGGATCGTCTGGTCGAGGACGGCGGGCAGCATCGCGAGCACGATCGCGGCGAAGGCGACCCCCACCGACGCCGCTCCGCGCTCGCCGCTCGCGGGCGTGGGGGCCCGCCCGGCCGGCATCGCGTCGTGCCCGTCGCTCGTGCGAGGCGCGGCGTGACGGCCGGTCTCGTGTGTCCCGTCGTGCCGTTCGGCGAGACTTGCAGTCCTGGAAGCTCCGGTCGATGGCATTGCAATCCTCCTTGCTGAGGTCGCCATGTCTTTAGGGTCACTCTAAACTTAGGCCTACTCTACCACGGTGAGCACGAACGAAACATCCGGACTGCGCGAGCGCAAGAAGCAGCAGACGCGGCAGCTGATCGCCGACACCGCGCGGCGCCTGTTCGCCGAGCGCGGGTTCGAGGGCGTCACGGTCGCCCAGGTCGCCGAGGCGGCAGACGTCGCCGAGGCGACCGTGTTCAACTACTTCCCGACCAAGGAGGACCTCTTCTACAGCGGGCTCGAGGCTTTCGAGGAGGCGCTCCTGGCCGCGATCCGCGAGCGCCCGCCGGGCGAATCGATCCTCGCTGCGTTCGGCCGCTTCGTGCTCGAGCCGCGCGGTCTGCTGGCAGCGACGGACCCGGAGGCGATCGAGCGCCTCGCCGCGATGACGCGGGTCATCAGCGAGAGCCCCGCGCTCCTCGCCCGCGAGCAGCGGATCTTCGATCGCTACACGGAGTCGCTGGCGCTCCTCATCGCCGAGGAGACCGGCGCCCGATCGGAGGCCGTGGAGCCGCGCGTCGCGGCCACGGCGCTGCTCGGCGTCCACCGCACGGTGGTCCGCTACTCACGCGCCGAGATCCTAGGCGGCACGCGGAATCCGGTACTGCGCCGCCGCGTCCGCGCCCAGACCCAGCGCGCCCTGGCGCTGCTCGAGGAGGGCCTGGGCGACTACGGCGTGAAGCGCTAGGCGAGCTGCGACGGCGGCGCCAGCGTCGCGACGGCGGCGTCGCGGCTCACTGCGCCGATCTCGTCCGGGACCGCCGCGAGATTGACGTTCAGCGTGAAGCCGAGCGGCGCGTCGACCGGGCGGAAGAAGTCGTCGAAGTGGCTGGGCACGACCACCGCGGGGTCGAGCCGCGGCAGGATCCGCCGCCAGTAGTCGCGCGCGAAGCCGCGTCCCGCGATCCCGGCCAAGAAGACGTCCACGTCGCGGCGGCCCAGCGCCTCGTCGACGAGGTCGGCCGAGCCCTGGTGGTAGAAGCTCTTGCCGCCGGCCTCGATGTGGATGCCCCACACCTGGCCGCAGCGATAGGCGCGCGGCGACAGCCCGTCGAGGTGCGCGCAGGTCAGCTCACCGTCCATCGGCACCGCAAGCCCCAACACGAGCTTGGAGTGGGCGCTGGGCACGAAGGTGACCGTGAACGGCCCGAGCTCGTAGGGTCGATCGGGGATCACCTCGACGGCCTGCTCGCGCAGACCGTGCAGGCCCATGAGCTCGACCAGCGAGCTGGAGCCGAGGACCGGGCACCCGAAGCGCCTCGCGATCGCGGGCGCGTCGACGGCATGGTCGAAGTGCGTGTGGCCCACGAGCACGCCCTCGATCTCCAGCTCGTCGGGCAGGAAGCGGGCCAGGAGCGCGGAATCCGGCAGCGCGGGCTCGCGGCCGAGCATCGCCCGGAGCGGCACCCGCGAGAAATAGGGATCGATCAGGAGCGTGCGGCCCTCGTAGGTGAGCCGGTAGCCGGCCACGCCCAGCCATTCGAGCTCCATGCCCGGCGGCAGCTCGAGCGGCGTCGCGCGCAGTGCCTCGAGCGCCGCGGCGTCCTCGCGCTCGCGCTCGGGCCGGGTAACGGCGAACCGCGCGAGGTCCGCCACGCGTCGGGCGGGAGTGAGCAGGCTCACCCGTCGACGTGCTCGGTCCAGCGACTCCCGTCCCAGTAGCGCCGGCGAGCGGCGCCCGTTGGGTCGTCGTACCAGCCGGCCGGAGCCGTGCGCGGGCGCTCTTGCGCGCCCGCGGCCGCGCCCTGACCCTCCTGTGCGCCGGCGCCCTCGCCGGCGCCGGCCCCCTGACGCTCCTGCCCGCCGGCGAGCTGTGTAGCGGCCCCCTGGCGCTCCTGTGCACCCGCCGGCTGAGCGGCGGCGCCCTGACGCTCGTGCCCGCCGCCGAACTGCGTGGCGGCCTCGCCGGCACCGGCCCCGGCGGCTTTGGCGCCGGCGTCCGCGGGCCAGGCGCCCGCCTGGAACGGCGCCGCCTTTGCCGGCTCTCCGGTGGCGACGCCGGGGCGGTCCACGCCGCGTGCGTACGGACTCGCGGCGGGCGCCGACGCCCCGCGGTCGCGCGGCTGCGCGTAGGGGTCCGCGCCGGCTGCCCGCGCCGGTGCGCCCTCGGGCAACGCCGCCGCCGCGACCGCGGCCAGGGTCGCGATCAGGCTCAAGATCATTCCGAGCACCGCGCCGGCTCCCAGCTTTGCTCCGAGCACGCTGCCGGGCGACAGCGCGATGGGGGAGACGCCGACCTGGCGGCCGAGCTGGTGCACGAGCTCAACCCCGTTGAAGAGCAGCGCGCCGAAGGTCATGGCCGTGACGGCCACGCCGAGCGCGACGAGCGCGCGCTGCCCGGTGAACGCCGCCGCCGCCAGCAGCACGGCACCGGCCACACCGCCGAGCAGAATCAGCACGTCGGCGCGCGTGAAGGCCTCCCAGCCCGTCGCGGTCAGGTTGGCGATCTTCAGATACGTGAGAAAGAGCGTCACCGGCGTCAGCGCGCTGGCGCCCGCGGCTACGAGAAGGGCAATGCGGCGAGGGGTCATGCTCTGCAGCCTACGCTGCGGCGCGCCCGCAGGCGAGCCCGGTCGCGGGTTAGGGTTCGCGACCAGCCGTGGCCAGGATCCCCGCCAACATCGCCGACCACGTCGGCCGCACGCCGATGGTCCGGTTGACCCGCATCGAGCCCGAGGGCGGGGCCGAGATCTACGGCAAGCTCGAGGCGCTCAACCCGGGGGGAAGCGTCAAGGATCGCATCGGGGTGGCGATGGTCGAGGCCGCCGAGCGCGAGGGCCACATCGAGCCGGGCCGCACAACGATCGTCGAGGCCACCTCGGGCAACACCGGCATAGCGCTGGCCTTCGTGTGCGCGGCCAAGGGCTACGACCTGATCCTGACCCTGCCCCAGGGAATGAGCCGCGAGCGCGCCGCGCTGCTGCGCCTGTACGGCGCCACCGTCGAGGAGGTCGAGTCGCTGGGCGGCATGGACGAGGCGGTCGACGCCGCGCGGCGGCTGGCGGCGCGCGACGACGTCTGGGTCCCCGACCAGTTCTCTAACCCCGCCAACCCCGCCATCCACCGCGCGACCACCGGACCCGAGATCCTCGAGGCGCTCGACGGAGAGCTCGACGTGCTCATCGCCGGCGTCGGGACGGGAGGAACGATCACCGGCGTCGCCCAGGCGCTGAGAGAACGCGGCTCGGACGCGCGCGTGGTCGCCGTCGAGCCGAGCGCCTCGCCGGTGCTCTCGGGGGGCGCGCCGGGACCGCACAAGATCCAGGGCATCGGCGCCGGCTTCGTGCCCGACGTGCTCGACCGGGAGCTGCTCGACGAGGTGATCGCGGTCGCCGACGAGGACGCGATCGCCACCGCGCGACTGCTGGCTCGCCGCGAAGGAGTGCTCGCCGGCATCTCGTGCGGCGCCGCCGCGTGGGCGGCGCGCGAGGTCGCCCGCCGGCCGGAGTCGCGCGGCAAGCGCATCGTCACCGTGCTCCCCGACTCGGGCGAGCGCTACGTCTCGACGCCCTTCTTCGCGCCGTAGCCCGCCTTGCTGCGCTGCTCGGCCAGGTCGTCGCAGAAGGCGGCGTCGACCGGTCGCCCCAGGGCCCGCCAGGCTTCCGCGGCCTCGCGCAGCAGCGCCACGCCCTCGTCGGGGTCGGGGCTCGTGGCCCCGCGCGCGGTGAGCGCCGCCGCACGACCGGTGGGGTAGGGAAGCCGGTCGGCGAGCTTCTCGGTGTCGGCGGCCGCGGCCTGGGCCTCCTCGTGGCGACCGCCGCGCTCGAGCACGATCGCGCGCGACGACATGGTCTGCAGCGACTGCGCGATCAGCCCGGCGCGCTCGCACACCTCCAGCGCGGCGTCCAGCGCCTGCACCGCGCCGTCGAGGTCGCCGCGATCGCGGCGGGTCATCGCGATCGCGGTCAGGGTCGACTGCTCGATCTCCGACCAGCCGACCTGGCGCGCCATCTCGTAGGCGGTGCGCAGCTGGCGCTCGGCGCCCTCGAAGTCACCCGCGCGCCACTTGAGCAGGCCCTGGAGCGCGTAGGGGAAGCACAGCTTGCCCATCAGCCCCTCGCGCTCGGCCAGCTCGGTGCTCGTGTGGGTGAAGCGCTCGGCCTCCTCCCATTCGCCGTGGTAGGCGGCGATCAGCGCGAGGTGCGCGTTCAGCTCGACCTGCGGCGGGAGATCGCCGATCTCCTGCGCGATCGCCAGCGCCTCCTCGTAGATCCTGCGCGCGGCGCCGTAGTCGGCCTCTGAGACCTCGAGGTAGTCGCCCAGCGCCATCAGCGCGCGAATCGTCTCCGGCGGGCTCGAGCCGCGCGCGAGCTCGACCGAGCGCTCGAGGTTCTCTCGCGCCTTGGCGCGATCGCCGATGCGCCCGAACACGCGGCCGAAGATCCCGTAGGCGCGGCTGGCCGCGCGCGGCTCGGACAGGCGCGAGGCGAGTCGCAGCGCGCGCTCGGAGGCGTAGACGGCGAGCATGTTGTCGCCGGTGTTCAGGTAGAGGGTCGCCGCCTCCTCGTAGAGGTCGACGAGCTCGCGGCAGGGCTCCCCGTCGCGCAGCAGGTTGATGCCGGCCTGGTAGTGCTCGACCGCCGCCTCGCGCTCGCCCCGCTGCCACAGGGCGGCGCCGATCTTGCGGTGCAGGTCGGCGACGCGCACGTCGTCGCCCTCGCGCTCGTAGTGCTCGAGCACCTCGCTCCAGCGCTCGGTGGCTTCCTCGACACGACCTGCGAGCGCGTCGAGGTCGGCGCGCTTCTCGGCGATCCGGGCGATCGCCCCCGGCTCGTCGTCGCAGTTGAGGTCCAGCGCGGCGCCGTAGCGGGAGCCGGCCTCGCCCGTCGCGTAGACCGCCGCCGCCGCGTCTCCGGCGGCCTCGAGCGACTGCATGGCGCGCGCGCGGATGCGCCTGAGCTCGTCCGCGGGCAGGCTCGCCTCCTCGGCCAGGACCGCGGCGCGGCCGAGGTGCTCGGCCACCAGCGCCACGACCTCCTCGGAGCGGTCGCCCGCGCGCTCCTCGATGAACGAGCCGACCTGGAAGTGCTTTTCGCTGCGCCGTGCCTTGGGCAGCGTGCCGTAGGCGACGTCGCGGACGAGCACGTGCTTGAACTCGTACTCGCGGTCGCCGGGTCGCAGCCCGACCGCACTCGCGAGCCGCTGGGCTCCCTCCGGGGCCGGCTGGACGATCTCCTTCGCCTCGAGCCCGCGCAGCGCGACCTGCAGCTCGGAGCTGTCGGCGTCGAGCAGGCGCTCGAGCGCCCCGGTCCAGAAGCGCTCGCCCACCACCGCGGCGTGCTGGACGACCATGCGCTCGAGCGGGTCGAGCGCGTCCAGCCGGCTCGCGAGCACGCCGTGGACGGTGTCGGGCAGACCGGTGAGATCGGGATGCTCCTCTTCGACCAGCCGGCGGGCCATCTCCTCGGCGAACAGCGGGTTGCCGCCTGCGCGCGAGGCCACGGCCTCGACGGCCTCCCGCCCGTCCTCCCCGGTTGGCATCAGGGCGGCGACCAGCGCACGCGTGTCGGCTTCGGTCAGCGGCTCGAGGAAGATCGAGGTCGCGTTGCGGCGCCCGCCGCCCCAGTTCGGGCGTCGCTCGAGCAGCTCCTCGCGCGCCAGGCACAGCACCAGCAGCGGGCCGCCCACCCACTGGGCGAGGTACTCGATCAGGTCGAGCATGCCGTCGTCGGCCCAATGGATGTCCTCCCACTCGATGACGAGCGGGCCGCGACGGGTGAGGCCCTCGATCAGGCCGCGGGCCGCCGAGAAGAAGCGCTCGCGCATCTCGCGCGGATCCTCGACCTCGACCACAGGCACGTCGGGCGGCGCCTCGATGCCGACCAGGCGCCCGATCAGCGCGGCGCGGCGGTCGGCCGGCTCCTCGGTGGGCTGGCCGAGCTTCGCCCCCAATTTCTCGATGCCGTGCAGGAGCTTGCTCCAGGCGACGTTCGAGCTGTCGGTGTCGAGGATCCCCGCCTCGGCGCGGATGATCTCGCCCAGCGCCCAGTACACGGTGCCCGAGCCGTACGCGAGCGAGCGACCCTGGCGGAACGTGGGCACGTCGGGATGGCGACGCAGGCGCTGCTCGAGCTCGCGCATCAGGCGCGACTTGCCCACACCCGCCTGGCCGATCACCGTGACGACGTGGGGCCGGCCCTCGCGCACGACGCGGCCGTAGACCGACGCGAGCATGTCGAGCTCGTCGTCGCGGCCCACGAGCAGCGATTCGCGGTGCCCGGGCTCGGTCGCGCGCGCCTTGAGGATGCTGCGTGCCTCCCAGGCGGTGACGGGCTCGGCCTTGCCCTTGAGCTGCAGCGGCTCGAGCTGGTGGTAGTCGAAGGCGTCGCGGGTCGCGCGCCACGTGCGCGTGCCGACGGTCACCGAGCCCGGGCGCGCGGCGGTCTGCAGGCGAGCCGCGACGTTGACGGTGTCGCCGATCACGGTGTAGGCGTCGCCGACCGCGCCGGCGACCACCTCGCCGGAGTTGATGCCCACGCGCAGGTCGAAGCGCACGCCGTGGCTGCGCTCCAGGCCATCGTTGATCTCGCGCATGGCCGTCTGCATGCCTAGGCCGGCGCGGACCGCGCGCTCAGGGTCGTCCTCGTGGGCCACGGGGGCACCGAAGAGCGCCATCACGTTGTCGCCGATGTACTTGTCGACGGTGCCGCCGTGGCGCTCGACCTCCTGGCCCAGGCGTCGCAGGCTGCCGTCGACGAGCCCCTTGACCGCCTCGGGGTCCATCGTCTCGGCGACCGCGGTGTAGCCCGAGAGGTCGGCGAAGAGCACGGTCACGACGCGGCGCTCCTCGGGCGGGGGCGCTACGGGAGCGGGGGCCGGCGCGGCCGCCGCGGGTTGTGGCGCGGGCGCGGGGGCGCCCTCGGGGGCGAGCGCGAAGCCGCAGCTCATGCAGAAGCGGGCCTCGGGCGGATTGCTCGCGCCGCACGAGGGGCAGGCGCGCGGGAGCGCGGTCCCGCAGCTCATGCAGAAGCGAGCACCCTCGGGGTTCTCGGTCGCACAGCTCGGGCAGCCCTGGAGCGCCATTGCCACGGTCGAGCGTAGAGCACTTTCCGGTGCGGTCCAGAGCCGCGCGTCACAGAGGGCGGCGCGACGGCCACGCTACGCTTGCGCCATGTTCGGGCTCGGGACGCTCGCCCGGGTGGCCGGAGAGGTCGCGCGCGACATCGACGCCGCCCGCGAGCGCGATCCCGCCACGCGCGGCGTCGGCGCGGGTGAGATCCTCGGCACCTGGCCCGGAGTCCAGGCGCTGCTGGCCCATCGCGTCGCGCACGGACTCTCAGACGTCGGCGTCCCGCTCGCTCCGCGGGCGATCGCCTACGCGATGCGAACCGTCACCGGTATCGAGATCCATCCCTCGGCCTCGATCGGAGACGGGTTCTTCATCGACCACGGGATGGGCGTCGTGATCGGCGAGACGGCGGAGATCGGCGACGACGTGACGCTCTACCAGGGCGTGACTCTGGGGGGCACGGGCTTTGCCACCGGCAAGCGCCACCCGACCGTCGAGGACAACGTCACGATCGGATCGGGGGCCAAGCTCCTGGGGCCGATCAAGATCGGCCACGGCGCGAAGATCGGGGCCAACTCCGTGGTCGTGCACGACGTGCCGCCGAACTCGACGGTGGTCGGCAACCCGGGCCATCCGGTGCGCGTCGAGGGCCGCCGGCCCGAGGGCCCGGACGCCGACTGGGTCCACCTTCCCGACCCCGTGGTCGACGCGATCAAGGGCCTCGCGAGCCGCATCGGCGCGCTCGAGCGCGCTGTGACCGAGCTCGCGGGCGACGCCGCCGAGCCGCCGCCGGCCGACGTGCGCCCGCTGAGGCCGACCGCGCGCGGGCCCAACCCGGCCGGGGGCTGAGGGCGGGGCGCGGGCCCACCCCGCCCGCGGGCGGGGGACGCGGACCGCAGCCTCTAGGCCGTCGCGCGGTCGCGCTGCGCCGCCACGCGCAGACCTTCGACTGCGCGCTCCATCCAGCGGCGGAAGTAGCGCTTGCCTGCCACGACGTCGAACGCCTTCATCTGCGTGTTGAGCGGATCGCAGCCGAACTCGGCGTCGACGAACGTGTCGCCCTGGGCGTCCGTGAGGACCCAGATCATGTAGGTCCCGGTCTCGAGGCAGCGCACCTTGACCTCGCGGAAGGAGTCGAGCCTGTCGACCATGATGTCGCTCTCGAAGTTGCCGAACGGGCCCTTGGTCACCTGGCGGTAGGTGCAACCCTGCGAGAAGTCCTCGCAGTCGACGTGCACGACGCGCGGCCACCACTGGGGGTGGCGATCGGCGTCGACGAGCAGGGCCCACACCTTGTCGAGGGGCGCCTCGATCAGCACCTGCTGGCGGACCTGCGACATAGTCGCGACGAATTGTCGCGGAGACGTCCAGTGAGACTCAACCGAGCGTGGTCGAGCGGCGCACGCCGTCCTTGGTCCAGCTGACCTCCGAGCCGTGCAGCGAGAGCGATCCGGCGTCGATGCCGCCGGCGTCGAGCTCGCGGACTCCGGCCGTGTCGCGGGCGCGGATCGCGACCGTGGCGCCGGGGCCGGGCTGAGCCCAGGCGAGGAAGCCGCGCTTGGACACGAAGAGGGCGCCGTCGAGCACGCGCGCGGCGATGCTGCGATGGCTTCGTCCGCGCAGGTCGGCGAGCCCGATGCCGTAGGTCGTCGGCTCGTAGCCTGGCGGGCAGTCGGCCTTGCAGCTGATGTCGTAGTAGGTCTCGCTCCAGGCCACATAGCGGCCGGCGAGGCGGACGTCGGCGTAGCCCTCCGAGGTCACGTAGCCGTCGTCGGAGGCCTCGAAGAGACGCAGCGGCCGGCCGCTCGAGTACAGGCAGCCGTAGAGGCGCTGGGTCTCGCCGGTGTCCGTGTCGACGCGCCCGCGGGTGTAGACGCGTGCGTACCGGCTCTTCACCAGCGCCTTGCTCCCGCTCGGCTTGCAGCTCGTCGAGGCGGGCGCGGAGGCCGCGCCGCCGGCGCCGAGGCACAGGGCGGACACGAGGACCGTCGCGAGGAGGAGCCAGCGGGACACGCCAGTCAAGACGGCTCGTCGCGCGCGAGGTTGCGGATCAGCCCTAGGTCAATAAGCCGTCGTGCGCGTCCGGTGGCGCGGGACGGACTTGTAGCGCTGCTGCTGGCCCCGGTTCCAGAGGAGGGTGTCGAGGCGGTGGGGCGGGAGCTCGGGGCGGCGGGCGGCGAGCAGCTCGACCACGCGCACGGCGCAGGCGCGCAGCTCGACCTCCTCGGGTGAGCCGGGCGCGAGCAGCTCGCCGCGCTCTATGTGTGTGGCGAAGGCAGGAGAGACCTCGAGGATCCCGTCCAGTCGCAGGACGTGGGGGACGAGGTTGTCGGCGAAGAGCGTCAGCCGGTCGAGGTCGCCGTAGGAGGCGATTCCCGCGCCCGCCAGGTCGGCGGCGAGGATCTGGGCGCGCTTGAAGAACGGCACCGCCTCGCCCGCGTAGCGGGAGACGTCGGCCCACGTCGGCCAGGTCGCCATGCGCTCGACCAGCGCCTCCGCGCCCGGTGCCGAGCGGGCGAGGTCGAGGTAGCGCCCTCGATGCTCGCCGGCCACGCGCGAGCCGAGCTCCCGCAGCGAGGCGGCGAAGAGCCCCATCAGCTCGTGGTGCGGATCCTGATCGAGCCATGCCGCCAGCTCGGCCGGCTCGATCTTGGCGAGCTCGCCGGCCGGCCACGGGCCGTGCGCGGTGAAGCGGTCGCGCAGCCCCATCGCGACCGTGAAGTAGCCCGAGCGGCCAGGCCGCTTGCGCAGGGTGGGAAACCAGCCCGAGCCGAAGTTGATCGCGTCGAGGGTGATCACGTAAGCGGCGCGGTCCTCGAGCGAGCCGCCCACGAAATGCGTCTCGGGATCCGGCACCGCGGGGATCGCGGCCGGATCGAGCCCGTCGGCGTAGGGCTCGATCCGCTCCTCGGCGATCCGGACGTGCCGCGCGAGCGACGCGACCCGCGCGCAGGCCGAGCGGACGTCGTCGAGGAGGGCCACCGCCGTACCGTAGGCGCGCGCGGGCCGGCCGGCCACGCCGCTCGCTCGCCCACCGCCGGCGCGCGCCGCGGCCGACGCTAGCGTTCATCCCGATGGCCGAGGACGCCCCATATCCCGACGATCTACTCGAGCGGCTCAACCCCGAGCAGCGTGAGGCGGTCGTCCATCCCGGCGGCCCGCTGCTGATCCTCGCAGGCGCGGGGTCGGGCAAGACGCGCGTGCTCACGCACCGGATCGCGTGGCTGGTGTACACCCGCCGCGCGCACGCCGGCGAGATCCTCGCGATCACCTTCACCAACAAGGCGGCGCAGGAGATGCGCGAGCGCGTCGAGCTCCTGGTTGGCCGCCGCACGCGCGCGATGTGGGTGATGACGTTCCACTCCGCCTGCGCGCGGATGCTGCGCGCCGAGGCGCCCCGCCTGGGCTATACCAAGCAATTCACCATTTATGACGCGGCCGACTCGCGGCGGCTGGTCAAGCGCTGCATCGACGACCTCGGAGTCGACCCCAAGCGCTTCACGCCGGCCGCGATCGCTGCCCAGATCTCCGATGCCAAGAACAAGCTGCGCTCGGCCGAGGACTACCGCCAGCTCGTCGACTCGTTCTTCGAGCAGACCGCCGCCGACGTCTACGAGCTCTACGAGCGCGAGATCCACCGCATGAACGCGATGGACTTCGACGACCTCCTGGTCCGGGCGGTCAACGTGCTCGAGCTCTTCCCCGAGGTCCGCGAGCGCTACGGCAACACGTTCCGCCACGTGCTCGTCGACGAGTACCAGGACACGAACCACGCCCAGTACCGCTGGCTCCAGCTCCTGGCCGGCGAGCACCGCAACCTCGCGGTTGTCGGCGACGACGATCAGGCAGTTTTCGGGTTCCGCGGAGCCGACATAAAGAACATCCTGGAGTTTCAAGACGACTTCAGCGACGCGCACGTCGTCAAGCTCGAGCAGAACTACCGCTCGACGCAGACGATCCTCGACGCCGCCAACGCGGTGATCGCCAACAACCGCGGGCGCAAGAGCAAGCGGTTGTGGACGGATCTGGGGCAGGGGGATCCGATCGTCGTTCGCGAGCTCGACGACGAGCACGCCGAGGCGCGCTATGTCGCGGGGGAGATCGATCGGCTGGTCGACGAGGGCGTCAGCCGCGAGGAGGTCGCCGTCTTCTACCGGACCAACGCGCAGTCGCGGGTGCTCGAGGACACGCTCGTGCGCGCGCAGATCGGGTACCAGGTCATCGGCGGGACGAAGTTCTACGAGCGCGCCGAGATCCGGGACGCGATCGCCTACCTGACCTTCCTCATCAATCCCCAGGACGCGGGCGCGTTCCAGCGCATCGCAAACTCCCCGAGGCGCGGGATCGGGCAGACGTCGCTGTCGCGCGTGCTCGGCCACGCCGCCACGATGGACGAGCCGATCTGGGACGCGGCGGCGCAGCCGGACGCCGTCCCGGGCCTCGGCGCCGCCGCGGTCAAGGCGATCGGGCGCTTCATGAGCACGATGACCGTCCTGCGCGAGCGCGCTCAGGGCGGGACGGAGATCGGAGAGCTGCTCGAGGAGGTCCTGCGCGAGACGGGCTACCTCGACGCGCTGCAGGCCGAGCGCACGATCGAGGCGCAGGGGCGGATCGAGAACCTCGAGGAGCTCGTGAACGTCGGGCGCGAGTACGACCGGACCGCCGAGGAGCCGAGCCTCGACGGCTTCCTGCAGCAGATCGCGCTGCTCTCCGACACCGACTCGCTGCGCGACGAGCAGGGCCTGGTGACGCTGATGACGCTCCACAACGCCAAGGGGCTCGAGTTCCCGATCGTGTTCATGATCGGGTGCGAGGAGGGCGTGTTCCCGCACTCGCGCGCGCTGGACGAGGGCGGCCTCGAGGAGGAGCGCCGCCTCTGCTACGTCGGGATCACGCGCGCCGAGCGCTCGCTGTACGTGACCTGGGCGCGGTCGCGCAGCCTCTACGGCGCGCGCACCTTCGGCCTGCGCAGTCGCTTCGTGGACGAGATCCCGGCCGCGCTGACCGACCGCGAGGAGCCGGTCCCGGTCGGAGCCGGCTGGCGGCCGGGCGGCGGCGGCAACGGCTCGGGCGCTCGCGGCCGCGCGACGACCTGGGGCGACGACGCCGCCGAGTCCGCGCCTGCGCTCGGGTTGGGCGACGACGTGGAGCACGCGGCCTTCGGCGAGGGCGTGGTCACCGCCGTCGAGCCCGGTGGGATCGTCGTCGTTCGCTTCGCCGGCGACCGCTCGGAGCGAAAGCTGGTCGCCGCCTACGCGCCGTTGACCAGGCGCTGAGCGCGCAGGCGCTCGAGCAGGCGCTCGCGGTGCGCGCGAGCGGCCGGCTCGCGCGGCTCGCCTGACGCGCGGTCGACCAGGTTGCGGCGCTCGAGCGGATCGCGCTCGAGGTCGTAGAGCTCGTGCTCGGCCGCGCGCCTGCCGGTCGGGTCCACGTAGACGGCGTACTTCCAGCCGGCCTCGCGCATGCAGCGCACACGGTTGGGCTGCGGAACGACGTCGGCGCGCGCGGTGCCAGCCTGATGGTCGTCGTAGGTGAAGCGGACGGCCTCCTGAACCGTCTCGGCGGGGGCGGGGTGCGAAGCGATGCGGTCGAGCCCTGCGCCTGCGCGGGCGAGCTGCTCGCGGCCGGCCGGCGCGTGACGCGCGAGCACCGGGGTCAGATCAGCGCCCCGCAGCCCCAGGTCGGAGGCATCGACGCCGCAGGCGGTGGCGAGCGTCGGCAGCACGTCGACCAGCGAGGCGAGCGCGTCGGTCTCGCGTGCCTCAGGGAAGAGCACGGGGTTGGAGATCACCAGCGGCACCGCGATCGTCTCCTCGTAGGCGTTGAACATCTTCTGGCGCAGCCCGCCGTGCGCCAGCCCCATCTCGCCGTGGTCCGAGCAGCGCACCACGAGCGTGCGCGAGCGCAGCGAGCCGGGATCGGCAGGGTCGCCCAGCGCCGCGACGATCCGCTCGAGCTTGCGATCAACCTCGCGGTGCAGGTAGGCGTAGAAGTTGACGTAGTCCAGCGCGGCCTCGCGCGAGGCGATCGGGCCGAGCACCGCGGCCTGGCCCGCGCTCATCAGACCGTGGGCGGTCGGCTTGTCGCGCAGCTGCTCGTCGTAGGTCGGCGGTAGCCCGACGCCGAGGTCGCGAAACGCCTCGCGGCGATACCCGCCGCGCCTGTAGGTGCTCGGGTACGCGAGCACGTCGTGCGGGTTGACCAGCGAGACGACGAGCGCGAACGGCTCGGGTGGGGAGGCCTGGCCCAGGAAGGCCTCGGCCTGGCGCGTGAAGTCCTCGTCCCAGCCGCGTCCGTCCGTCCCTGCGTTGCCGCCGCCGAAGTGCTCGGGCTCCACGTCCTCGCCGGCGTCGGGCGGGACCCAGCCGCGGAAGCCGAAGTCGTCCTCGATGCGCCGCGCGTCGGCCTCGCCCCAGCCGTCGCCCACCGGCTTGGTCAGGTGCCACTTGCCGCGGTACGCGACGTGGTAGCCGGCGCGCTCGAGCATCCGCGCCAGGTTCGGCGTCGCCGGCGAGAGCTCGGGCTCGACGCCGCGCCCGGCCCCCAGTCCGGTGACCAGCCGGACGAAGTTGCGCGCGCCGCGGTGTGCCGGGATCCCGGCGCGACGCAGTGCCGGCCCCGACTGGCGCACCACCCCCGGCAGGAAGCGCGGCTGCGGCTTTGCTCCCTCGCCGGTGAGCGTCAGCGTCAGGCCGTGGTCGGACGGCCAGCGGCCGGTGAGCAGTGTCGCGCGGCTCGGCGTGCACATGCAGCTCGCGGCGAAGGCACGGCGGAAGGTCAGGCCGGTCCGAGCGAGCTCGTGGTCGCCGGGCGTCAGCTCGCGCAGCCAGCCCGGGTCCTCGGGCCAGTGGCGGGGAGCGCGCTGCTGGTCGGTGATCAGCAGCAGCACGTTGGGTCCCGCGGGCACCCGGGCACCGTACCGGTCGCCGCTATCGTCGCCGACGGCTGATGGCGGCGACGATCATCGACGGAAAGGCGGTCGCGGCACGCGTGCGGGCGGGCGTGGCCGACGAGGTCGCCGCGGCGGGGGCGCGCGGCGAGCCGCCCCCCGGACTGGCCACGATCCTGGTCGGCGACGACCCCGCGTCGGCGATCTACGTCGGCGGAAAGCAGCGCGCGTGCGCCGAGGTCGGCATCCAGGGGTTCGACCGCCGCCTGGCGGCAGACGTGTCGCAGGAGCGGGTGGCGACCCTGATCGCGGAGCTCAACGGCGACGACGACGTCAGCGGGATCCTCCTCCAGCTCCCGCTGCCGCCCGGGCTCGACGCCGACGCGCTGACGGCGGCGATCGCGCCCGACAAGGACGTCGACGGCCTCACGCCGATCAGCGCCGGGCGCCTCGCGCAGGGGCGCGACGGGCTGCGGCCGTGCACGCCGACGGGCGTGCTCGCGCTGCTGGACGACTACGAGGTCGGGCTCGAGGGCGCGGAGGCGGTGGTCGTGGGTCGCTCGAACCTGGTCGGCAAGCCGCTCGCCCACCTGCTGCTGGAGCGCAACGCGACCGTCACCGTCTGCCACTCGCGCACGCGCGACCTGGGCGCGGTCTGCGCTCGCGCGGACGTGCTCGTGGCCGCCGTCGGCGTGCCGCGGCTTGTGCGTGGCGAGTGGGTGAAGCCCGGAGCGGCGGTTATCGACGTCGGCATGAACCGCCTCGACGACGCCCTCGCCGGTGACGTGGACTTCGAGGCCGCCGCCGCGCGGGCCGGGCTCATCACGCCGGTGCCCGGAGGCGTCGGCCCGATGACGATCGCGATGCTGCTTCGAAACACGCTGCGCGCGGCCGCGCGCGCACGGGATCCGGCTGGCTAGCGAGGTACAGTCCGCCCGCGACAGGCGCGGACCAACGAGGAGGCTCACAGTCAGATGGACGTCAACCGGCTTCGCTTCGGCGAGATGATCACTGCGGCGTCGGCCGCCGTGCTTTTCCTCGTCATGTTCCTGCCCTGGTACGGAGGCAACCGCGGCGGGGGCAGCTTCAACGCCTGGGAGACCTTCACCCTGATCGACATCTACCTGTTCCTCGTGATCCTGCTCGCCATCGGGCTGGCGGTGCTCACGATGACCCAGCGCACCGTCGCCCTCCCGTTGAGCGCCAGCGTGCTCGTGACCGCGGTGGCCGGCCTCGGAGTCCTGCTGGTGCTCTATCGGCTGATCAACGAGCCCGGGTTCACCGACAAGACGGGAGGAGTCAACATCCCCGACTCCTACATCGGCATCAAGATCGGCGCCTATCTCGGGCTGCTGGCGATAGCCGGCATCGCGTTCGGCGGCTTCATGTCGATGCGCGACGAGGGAGCGTCGTTCGGCTCCGCCGCGTCGCGGCTCGCCGCGCAGACGCGGCCGGCTCCGACTCCGGCGCCGCCACGCCAGGCGCCCGGCTCCGCGGCGCCACCGGCGGCACCTGCCGGCGGCGCGCCTCAGGCGCCCGCGGGTGGCGCGCCGACCGCGCCGCCCCCGGGTGGCGCGCCTCAGGCGCCGCCGCCGCCCCCAGGCGCCGCGCCTCAGGCAGTGCCGCCGCCCCCGCCGCCGCCTCAGCAGACCGGGGAGCCCGGCTAGAAGGAGTCGCGCCTAGACTGGCCGCGATGCGCCGCACTCCTGGGCGGCGGAGCAGAGGGGGGAGGGCTATAGCTGCCGAAGATACGGGGAGGGGGCTGCTGGGTGTGGGGGCTGTGGGGGGAGCGCGGGGCGGGGGGATAGGTGACTCGTGCGCCGTAGGGGGCAGTCGCCGTCCGCACCGGGCGGAGGAGGGGGCGGAGCGTTCTGGCGAACGCCGCCGGCTCGATGAATCCACCAGCGCGCGAACGCGCGCGCAGCAGCAGGATCAGGAAGACACTGTCGCTTGCCTCTCGAACACGTCGAACGACAGCAAGGTCTTGGTCGCGAGCACGTTCAGGAGCACCATCGCGAGGGCCAGACCGGTCCGACGAGGGCCCCCACGCCGCCGCGAGCCCCGGCGTGGTGGCGCGTCGGTCACGGGCGACGGCGAGCCCGCGTACAGGACGCCGGCCAGAGGGATCGCGAGCAGCAGGAGCAGGGGGATGAAGAACGCAGCTGACAGCTGACCGCGTAGCTGAAGATCGTGAAGCTCTTCCCGGACCCGGCCACTGCCTCCGAGGGCAAGCACGCCGCTGGACGTATTGAGGGCATCGGCATCGGAGACGGGATCGGGTTGCCGAGCGTTCCTGGGAGGTTGGCTTTGAACGAGGCGAAACTGCCGAGCTCGAAGTGGTGAACGCTGTGCTCGGCGCCATACAGCGTGTTCTCGAGGGCGGCGAGTCCGTGGACCGCGCGCCTTCCCCTCCGGAGCCACCGCTCTTGGTGCTGTCGACACCTGCGAGTGTGGCGACGAGCTAGCTGCTAGCGCGGATCGCCGCGGTCAGGGCGAGCGCGATAGCCAACGGGCGAAGCGCGGCCTTCACCGCTGATGCGGCCGCGCGCCCGGCGGCAGTACGTCAACACGCTTCAGGTGCTCGCGGTGCAGCGCGTGCAGCTGCGGCAGCTCGCCAGAGACCCAGAGGAGCCAAGGAGCTGACCGCGAGCCTGGCCGCTCACGTGCGCGTCTCCGCTGTCACCGCGCTATTGCTGCCGGCAGGATCATCACGAAGGCCACCGGCACTCCCGCTAGCGCGGCCACACGATCCGCATGCGCGGTGACATGCTCCGCGTGGACGCTGCCCGCAGGCGAACGCCAGCGCAGTGGCGACGAGCGGCACCGAGACGAAGAGCAACGGGGTAGTGCGAATCGAGATGCCGCACCGTCCGTGAGGTGGACCGGCGCCTGGAGGATGCCGACGGTCTGGCGAGCGGTGTCCTTGGCGACGCATCTCTGTTGATGGACCCGATGAGCGACTCTGCTCGGGGAACGCAAAGCGAGGAGCAGTCCGAAGGCGATAGTCGAGAGAGCGCTGATCAGGATGGCGATATAGGAATAGCACGAAGGGGTCTGCAACAGGATCGGAGCTGGGCGCGAACTAGATGGCAAGGTGCGATTGCTAGAGCTGTTGAAAGAGGGCTGGCGCAGTCGGGTAATTGGCGAGCTGGGTCGGAGCGAACGGTTGGCGCAAGTACGAGGAGAGAGCTGGGGCGCGGAGGTGGGGCAGGTAGGACGGTGAGGGAGGAGCACGAGGTGAGCTGCGGGCGGAGCGGGGGGTGAGCTGGCGGCGGTGGCGGCTGGGTAGGCACTAAGGCGCTGGCAAGGGCGGCGTAGAGTTGTTGCTGCGGCGCTGGGGCGGACGGGCGCGTGGGGCTCGGTCAGCGGAGGATCTGTGCAGTCGGTGCGAGTTGGCTGATCTGGAGCTGCTGGCGCGCTGGCGAGAAGCTGGAGGCGCTACTGGAAGCGCTAAAGGTGAGTGAGCGGCTCTGCTGAACGGTATAGCTGCAGTGGTTGCGGCGGACGGGGCGCTGGATGGGCTAGTCGAGCTGTTCAGCTCACAGAGCGCGGCTATGGCAGACTAGGGAGCCGTCGACGACGAAGTCGACTGGCGTGCGCGCAGACTGGCAGAACTCGCGTAGCGGAGATCTGGCTATCGCAGTTCCACAGAACGCGACGTCGGTATCTGATGATCGGACCTCAGGGCCTGCTAGTCGGTAACGAACGACGAAAGCGCCTGTGCGCAAGCACACAGATCGCACTCTCACGGCGATAGCATAAGGTAGCAGGCGGCGACCTGGCGCGACGCCGGAACGTAGAGAGCTGGCTCTGGAAGCTCAGCGATCGGCAGATCGCGAACGTCGACGCGAGCTGCGCTCAAGCAGTGGCGAGCTCGGATCGCGCTAGAACGGAGGTAGGCGCCGCTGGGATGCACGGACGTACTGGCGCGCTACGATGACGTCGCTGCGCCGTCGCTGTTCACGTCGTCGACTCTCGCGACTGTTTGGCCGCAGTCCGGAGGGGACGAGCGGGGCTGGTCTACATCTAGTCAGGTAGTTGCTCTCATGAGATAACTGCGATCTCCAGATTGCGGCATAGAGCTTCCCCTTGCACATAAACAACGAACGCTTCTCCTCTGCTGCCGAAGAGACTGGCGCAACTATGATCAGGTCGGGTACATCATCGCGGTTGACGCTCGGGCTGAGGTCCACGGAGGTGACCGCATGGGGCACACTGACTGTCAATCTCTCGCTCGATCTGAGAGCGTCTAGTTGCACGCTTTGGTTGCGGGCTTCCAAAGATCACCTGCGCTACGGAGGCGTGACTCCCATCTGCGCGGTCGGCCAGCACTGACAGCGATGTCGTCGCGCCATCTCCGTTGAAGTCGCCCCGACTCACGCTCGGAGCCTGTCGCGCTGGTGATCCGAAAGCCCACGACCCTGCATGACGTCGACTCTGCCGACGCGCTGCGAAGATGACTGCGACTGCGCATCTTCGGCGGTACTGGTTTCACCTGCGATGGCGAGGTCGTCATACCATCGCTGTTGACGTCTCGACGGAGGCGAGTTGGTTGACGCTGGTCATTCCGCACCGCTGCTGTCGATCTCTACTCCGTTGAATCCGGACTTGCGAGGGTGACGTCCTGCGGGTTCGCTGATCGAAGATGATGTAGGTCTCAAGACGCACGGGTCGACGAGAAATCGTTGGTCGCGACGGCGATATCGTCGATCTTGTCGCTATTGAAGTCACCTGCGGCGAGACTGCGTCGATTGACTGGGAGCTGGCGTCGATCTTGAAGCCGACCGCGCAGGTCGGTGACGTCGACCGATCCGCTCGCTTCCTCGAAAAGGACGTACGCAGGCTGTCGAGCTTGTCTGCTGCGGTCTAAGAACTGACGATCAGATCGGGCTTGCTGTCGTCGTTGACGTCGCTGGCGGCGGCACGTGGCTGCTAAAGCTGCTGTCTTCGCTGCGCACCTGAAGCGAGGTTCTGTCCGGGAGCTCGACGTTCGAGCGTCGGCCGGTCTGGGGGGGCGGGCGCCGGCCAGGCTCCTGTCCTTGCAGCAGGCGATCGATCGTCCTATTGGCTTTGCGGAGCTCGCGCTCGGCGCACGGGAATCGGGCTGCGCTCTCTAGCGGGCGCTGCGTCAGGTCCTCCAGTCGCAGCGATCTTGGCGAGCGCTACTGCGAGCTTGTGCAGGTGATCGTTCGCATTCGCGAGGTGGATGTAGGCGACTTTGAGTTGCTCGGTGGCGCGGCTGGCTTCGGCGAGAGCGTGCTGCCGGAGGGTGAGCGATGAGCGGCTCGCGTGCTGAGTTGGTCTGCGACTTTCGGCTGAGGTGTGGCAGGGCTGCTGGACTGGTCAATCTGGTCGGCAAGGTCGCTAACGCTTTTGCTCAGCGACTGCGTTGGTCAGCTGTCAGCTGCGCGCGGAGCGATGGATTCGCTTTCGCGCTCTCGTTGGAGCTGCGCAGGAGCGAGAATAGAGAAGAAAAATAGAGAAAAGAGAATGAAAAGAGAAAGATAGAGAGATAGAGATGAGAGATAAATAAATAAAATAAAATTAATAAAAAAATAAAAAGAGACTAGAAAAGTGAAAATTGAAATAAAGAGAGAAGTGAGAAAAGAGATAAGAATTAGAGAGAGATAAAAAAAAGAAATAAAAGTGAAAGAGAGAGATAAAATAAGAAGAGAGAAGAGAGAGAAGAGAGTAGATAATAGAAAAATAGAGATAAATTTAAGTGAAGAGAAGAGAGAAAAAATGAAAAGAAAGAGAAGAAATAGAGAAGAGATAGAAAAGATAGATAGATATAAATATAGAGATAAAATAATAAAAAAATTAAATAATTAAGAGAAGAGATAAGTAAAGAGAGAGATTATAATTGAAGTGAGAAAAAGAAAAAATATAAATATTAGAGAGAAAAAAGAAATTAAAGATAAAAAATTAGTAAAAAAAATAATAAAGAGAGTAATGATAAGTGAGAATATAAAAATAATAAAATAAAATGATATAGTGAAAGTAATAAATAGTGATAAAGAAATAAAAGTGATAATAAGTAACTGAAGAAAGATAAGATAAGATAGAAAAAATAATAAATAACAGAGATAGAGATAGAGAATAATAGAGAGATAGATAGAAATTAGAGAGATAAAATAGAGATGAAAAAAATATTAGAGAGAGAGTGTAGAGAGAGAATAAGAACTGATAGAGCAAAGAAGAGAGAGATAAGATAGATAGAGATATTAACAGAGAAATAAAGAATAGAGGTCCTCACTGTCAACGAGGCGCGCAGAGATGAACAGCACGCTGCTCTGCTCGCTCGCTTCGTAGACAGGCAGCAGGTTGGGATGGTCGATCGCGGCGGCTGAGCGCGACTCGGCGATGAAGCGCTCGCGAAAGCGCTCGTCGTGAGACAGCTCGGGCGCGAGGAGCTACAGGGCGACCGGGCGATCGAGTCGAAGCTGCTGCGCGCGATAGACCACTCACATCTCGCTGCGAGCGATGAGCTCCTCGATCCGGTAGCCGGCGAACTCCTGGCAGATCGACTCCACGGCGCTCGCGTCGAGATCTATGCGGTCGAAATCTGAGTCCACGGGTTCGGTCCCTCGCTCGTCGCGCTGTGGCGCTCCGCACGACGGGCAGAAGCGACTCTGCGGGGACAGCGCTCTGCCGCAGCTCGTGCAGGCGCTCGCCGGAGTGGAGATCGAGCTCATCGCTAAGCTTCGCGCTCGCTCACCAGGCTCCAGCGGAACGCCGCTCGGCAACCGCTCTGCTTCTGGTTCTAGGGCAGCTGATCGAGCTCGAACTTGCGGAAGATCGCGCGCAGATGGGTCTTGACGGCGTCGACGGAGAGGTAGAGCTCTCCGCGATCTCGCGGTTGGTGGCCGGCGCGACGAAGCTCTGACTCGGCCGGCACGGCCGGCACAAGGCCTCCAGCACGCGCTGCTGCCCGAGCTCAACGGCTCTCGCAGCGGCGTCTCCTCGTCGGTCGCGGTCATCGCGGTCGAGCTTCGATCCGGACTGCGAAAGGCGATCACGGTGCGGCCGCAGCGCACGGCGTCGCTGTCCTTGAGGCGCAGCTCGAGGTGAGCCTGCGGCCGTTGACGAACGTGCCGTTGCAGAGAGGCCCTCGTCATCGACCGTCCACGCGCCGCCGACGCGCTCGAGCACGCAGTGCCGCGTGACCGAGCGGATCTCATTCGAGCGCCAGATCGTTCACGCGCCGGCGGCCGATCGTCAGCGGGCGAGGGCGACCTCGAGCGGCCGATCTGCTGCTCGGCGACCTCGCCCGGACGACGAGGAAGGGATCGCCGCTGCGCTCAGCCTCGAGCCTTGCTAGAGCTCGGCCGGCGATGAGGTGTGAGGTCCGAAGGAAGACATCGGCTCGGGCGCGGGCTCCTGGGGCGCGGCCCGTCCAAGCGCGAACCCTAATGTCTGGCGTGTAAGCCGGCAGAGCATTTCGACAGGGATCGTCCCAGCGGGCTACCGCGGAGTCAGCCCCACCAAGGGGTGAAAAGTGGTCCACCCGGCCCCTGGCGGGTTGCCGCCGCCCGTGCCCGGCGACTAGCGTGACGCGCCACTCTCAATGGAAGGACAGCGTCACCCAGACGATCCGGTCGTCTCGCTGCGCTCGACGGCGCAAGCCGGCGAGCCGGAGGTGACACTGCACGGGACCACCGCGGTCGCTTCCGACCGAGTCGCGCTCCGCCCGGCTCTCCTGCGGTCGGGGCAACGGCATCCGATCCCGCGCGACGGCCTGCGCATCGGCTCGGACCCGTTCAGCGATCTGGAGATCCACAGCCCGGGTGTCGCGCCGAGGCACGCCGTCGTCCGGAGCCGGGGCGGCGTACACGAGGTCGAGGACCTGGGCTCCGGCAGCGGGACGCGGGTGAACGGCGAACGCGTCCACGGCGGATCGCGCCGTCTGCAGGGCGGGGACACCATGGCCGTCGGCAGCGAGGTGCTCCATTTCCTGAGCGGTGAAGAGGCCCGCCTGCCGCAGCTCTCGGTCCTGGGCGAGCAATCGATCGCATTGACCCGCGAGCGCCTTCGGATCGGGCGCGACCCACCAACGACATCGTGCTCGACCACCCCACGGTGTCGCGGTCCACGCCGAGCTCGTCCAGGAAGCGGCCGGGGTGCGGCTGCGCGACCTCGGCACGACGAACGGCACGATGCTCGACGGCCGGCCGGCGTCGCAGGCCTTCATCTCGAGCGGCACGCAGATCGCGGTGGGTCCGTTTCGCCTCGTCTTCGACGGGGCCACCGTCGTTCGAGGCACGACGAGGGCGGCCTGCGCCTCGACGCGGCGGGGGTCGCGTTCTCGGTGAAGGGCGTCCAGATCCTCCAGCCCACCTCGCTCAGCGTGGCCCCTGGTCGCCGTGGCCATCATCGGCGAAAGCGGGGCCGGTAAGACCACCCTGATGAAGGTCCTCGCGGGCGTTCACCGGCCGACGCTGGGGTTAGCCACCGTGAGCGGTGAGGACGTGATGGCGCGCGTGAACGACCTCGGGTACGTCCCTCAGAGCGAGATCGTGCACGGAGAGCCACGGTGGCCGAGGCGCTCGTGTCGCCGCGCATCTGCGCCTGCCGGAGGACGCGAGCCGAGCCGAAATCCAGCTCACCGCCGAGCAGGTGATGGAGGAGCTTGGCCTTGCGAGCAGGCGGGAACGCGGATCGCATCGCTCTCGGGAGGCCAGCGTCGGAGAGTCGGCGTTGCGACGGAGCTGCTCAACCGCCCCGCGCTGCTGTTTCTCGACGAGCCGACGACCGGTCTGGACCCTGGGCTCGAGGTGCGCATGATGCGCCTCCTGCGCCGCCTCGCCAGCGGTGGCCGGACGGTCGTGCTCGTCACTCACTCGACGAAGAGCTTCGAGCTGTGCGACAAGCTGGTCGTGATTGGCTAGGGCGGTGTGCTCTGCTACGACGGCCGCTGCGTGAAGCGCTGCAGTGGTTCCGGGTGAGCTTGTACGACGACGTGTACACCGTGATCGACGAGGGCGGCTCGGAGCGCTGGCACGCGAGCTTCGCGGCTATGCGGGCAGGCGATGGGCCGGTAAGACGGGATGCTGATCACGCTGGCGACCAGGGCTGGCCGCTGGCGCTGCGTGCTGCCACAGACGGTGGTGCTCACACGCTGCTACGCTAAGGTCTTCATGCGCGACCGTCGCACCTGCTGATCCTCTTCGGCCAGGTCCGCTGCTGGCGCTGGCGGTGGCCGCGATGTTCAAGCAAGGGGTCTTCGACTCCCATCCAACGCGGGCCAACGAGGCGGCGCAGCTGCTGTTCCTGCTCACCACCATCGCGACCTGGCTGGGCACCGTCGATTCCGCGCGGGAGATCGTCAAGGAGCGCGCGGTGTTGGCACGCGAGGCCGCGGTCGGCGTGCGCCTGTCGGCCTACCTGGCCTCCAAGCTCGCCCTGCTGTGGACGCTCGTGATCGTCCAGGTCCTGCTCCTCGGCGTGACCGTGTTCGCGCTGCAACCTCTGCACGAGCCGACCGGAACGACCGCAGCCGCGATAGCGATCCTGGCTCTCGCCGGCATCACCTCGGTCGCCATGGGCCTGCTCATCTCCGCTTCGGTGCGATCAGACGAGCAGGCCATGAGCCTGATCCCCCTGGCTCTCATCCCGCAACTGCTGTTCGGAGGGGCGATCGTCCCGATCGCCAGGATGGGAGAGCCCGTCAAGGCGCTCTCCGCGGCGGTGTTCGAGCAGTGGGTGTTCGCCGGTGTCGGGACGGCGGTGGACATGAACGGCCGCATAGCCGCCGATCGCGGCTTCGCACACGCGAGCCGCTATGGCCCCGACTTCTTCGACCTCTCGGTCGGGTCCCTGCTGCTGATCCTCGCGGCGTTCGTGATCGTCTTTCTCGGCGCGACGGCGCTTGGGCTTCGACGCCGGGCCGCCGTTTGATTGCAGCGAGTGAGGTGACGCGGACAACACCTCGGTGTCGTTGTTGCGGCACGAGCGGTCCGGTACGTTCCTCACAACGGATGAAGGACCATCGTTGAACCCCCGCATGAGAAGGTTGATGGCCGACTACGAGGCCGTCCGCGCCGAGTACTCGGGCCACCCGCACGTGTACGTCCAGCCGCTCGGCGCGGCCCCCGCGGAGTCCTACCGCGTCACCTACCGGCTGCGCGGGCTCGAGCTCAACGGCGACCGACCGGTCGAACGTCACGAGCACGTGGTCGACATCCAGCTTCCGTTGGGGTACCCGCGCGAGCAGCCGTATTGCGTTCCCCGCACACCCGTCTTTCACCCGAACATCAACCCGGACCGATACTGCATCGCGGACTACTGGGCGGCCGGGCAGTCACTGGTCGACGTGATCGCGAAGATCGGCGACATGATCCAGTACCGCATCTACAACACGAAGAGCCCGCTGGATGCGGTGGCGGCCAATTGGGCCGGTGAGAATCCCCAGCTGTTTCCGATCGGCAACGTCGAGCTCGGCCAGCCGGAGATCGACGTCGGGCTCGGCTCCCGAGGGGAGCAGGCCGTTCAGGGAGCAGCTCAGAGCGGCGACATTGCACTGAAGCGGTAGCGCCGATCGTTCGCACGCCGCGAGACCACGACTAGAGGAGCACGGCTTGGACATCACGGTTGTAGACGCGACGGGGAACAAGACCGAGGAGGCCACCGTGCCGGGCGACGCCGCGGCCGGAAGGATCGTCGCCAAGCTGGTCGAGCTCATGGACCTGCCCACCATGGGACCGGACGGACAGCCGCTGTCCTACAAGTTCCACCACAAGCAGACGGGCCGTCAGATCGGCGATCACGAGAGCCTCGAGCAGGCGGGCGTGCGCGACGGTGACGTCGTGCGGCTCGTGGCCGAGATCACAGCCGGCTGACCGCATGTCGCTCGCCTACGAGCCGGCCGGTCGCTTGGAAGTGGACCTCGCCGGCACGGAGGACCGCTTTCACCGCCAGACGCTGATCTCGTGGTGGGAGCAGGACCGTCTGACGCGTGCGCGTGTGCTCGTCGTCGGAGCGGGCGCGCTAGGCAACGAGCTCGTCAAGAACCTCGCGCTGCTGGGGATCGGCACCGTCGTGGTCGTCGATCTCGACCGGGTGGAGAACTCGAACCTCTCTCGTTGCGTGTTCTTCCGGGAGGAGGACGAGGGCAGCGACAAGGCGCCGGTCGTGGCCAGGGGTGCGCGGGCGGTGAATCCGTACGCCCGCTTCATCGCCGTGCGAGGGGACGTGCGTCTATCCATCGGCCTCGGCCTGTTCGACGCCGTCGACCTCGTGCTCGCCGGACTCGACAGTCGTGAGGCCCGCCTCCACGTGAACCAGGCGTGCTGGAAGGTCGGAACCCCGTGGGTCGACGGCGCCATCGAGGGCCTGATGGGCGTGATGCGCGCGTTCGTGCCGCCCGACTCAGCCTGTTACGAGTGCACCATGAACGACCGCGACCACGAGCTGGTCGCTCAGCGGCGCGCCTGCTCGCTCCTGACGCGCGAGGATCTGCTGGCCGGCAAGGTGCCGACGACCGCGACGTCGGCGAGCGTCGTGGCGGCGATGCAGGCGCAGGAGGCCGTGAAGCTGCTGCATGCCGACGCGCTCGACTACGTGATGGCGGGCAGGGGCGTCGTGTTCAACGGGCTCTCGCACGACTCCTACACGGTGACCTACCCGCGCAACGAGGATTGCCTGAGCCACGACCGCTACGAGCTCGCGGACGCCGCCTCGTTCCCGTCGGACACGCCGTTTCGCGATCTGCTCGCGGCCGCGAGGCGCGATCTCGGGGATGGGTCGGTGCTCGACCTCGAGCAGGACATCGCACTCGCGCTGCGCTGTGAGAGCTGCGGCCGCGAGGAGCGCCTGCGCCCGCTGCTGGAGTTGCACGCTCCCGACGCGCGCTGCCCGGCGTGCGGCAAGGAGCGAGCGGTCGAGGCGACGCACATCGTCGATGCCGGCCAGGCGGCGCTGCTCGAACTGTCCCCTCGGAACGTCGGCCTTCCGCCCTTCGACGTAGTGACGGCGCGGCGCGGGCTCGATCGCCGGCATTACCGGCTGGTCGAGGGCGAAGGAGATCCGATCAAATGGCTGGCGCGACATGAAGGTTGACCAGCGCCACGTCGTTCCCGGTCTCACCGCGCGCCTGCGCGAGCAGATCTACGAGCACGTCTTCATGAACGACCAGGGTGAGGTCGGCGGAGTGTTGGTGGGCAAGGCCCAGCCCGGCAAGATCGCCATCGTTCGGGCGGCCATACCGGCGCTCGAGGCTCAGGGTGCGAGGGCGAGCGTCACCTTCACCCATGAGGCGTGGGCCAAGGTCCACGCGGTGATGGAGGAGAAGTACCAGGACCTCACGATCGTGGGCTGGTACCACAGCCACCCGGGGTTCGGGATCTTCCTGTCAGGCCACGACCTCTTCATCCACGAGAACTTCTTCTCGGAGAAGTCGAGCGTCGCCTACGTCATCGATCCGCACGCCGGCGAGGAGGGAGTCTTCGGCTGGCGCAGCGGCGAGGTCCAGCTCCTGTACAAGGGTCCGACGACCTGGGAGGCCACGCGCGCCGGCGCCGCCCGTCCGAACCCGGATGCCAGGTACCGGGTCCAGGGCGACGCCGACGAGGCGCCACCTCAAGCGCGGCCGCGAGTCGCGCCGCGCAAGCCTCGCCTCCCGCTCACGCCGCTGATCCTGCTGGTCCTGATCGGGTTCATCGCCGGGCTGGGCGTCACGCTGGTGCTGGCGAGCGGGGGAAACGACAAGCCGTCCCAGAAGAGCCCGCTGGCGCCTGAGAAGCCGCCCGAGCCGCTCCCGAAGAGCGCGTCGAAGACGACGCCGTCGACGAACGGCCCGCGCGGGACGACCAGCACCTCGACCGCAACGACGCCCGATCGAACCGGCTCCGGGCCTCGCAACTCCGAGAGCGGGGCACCACGGCAGCCCGGCCGGTCGACGACCGTGCCGTCCACCACCACCGAATCCGGAGGCTAGGCGACGATGCTGCGGCAGTGCGCCTCGTGCGGCGCGGGCGTGCCGGATGGGGCGCGCTTCTGCCGGCAGTGTGGGACACCGGCGATCGACGTGGCCGCCCCCTCACCGGTGATTGCTCCCACCGCGCCCGCGGTCGGGGTCGCCCGCAGCTGCCCGTACTGCCACGCGGGCGTGGGAGACGGCGGGGCCACGATGGAGTGCGGCCACTGCCACGCGGTCCACCATGCCGACTGCTGGGGTGAGAACGGCGGCTGCTCCGTGACGTCGTGCGAGGGTGGCCCGGACGGCTCGGCGGCGGCCACCCTGCCGCCGGCGCCGCGTCCGACCGGCAAACTCCAGGTGGACGTCGCCGGTCAACCTCCCGCTCCGGCCGCCGCCCGCCACCAAGCCCCTGGATCGGGAAGAAGCGGCGCCTGGATCGCGCTCGTCGTCGGAGTGATCGTCGCGATCCTCGCCGGGGGCGCGACCGCCGCGGCTCTGATCGTGAGCGCCAACAACAAGCACGACTCGCGCGCATCGACCTTCGACGGGCAGGGCACCGCTTCGGGGCCGGCGACGAATGGCAACCCGGGCACCACCCCGACGACGAGCGGTCCTCAGGACGTCTCGCAGCTGTCGAGGTCCGAGATTCGGAGCGAGATCGAGGCTGTCGTGACCCGCAACATCAAGCTCGTCGCGGACGGCAGCTACCGCCAGGCGTGGGATGAGACGCTGAGCTCGGAGTACAAGTCCTGGAAGGAACAGGAGGAGAAGGGCTACTCCGATTGGGAGAAAGGCCAGAGGGACAACGACTTCTACCTCAGCCCGCCCCTGAACGTACGCATCTCGGACATCAACGAGGACACCGGCGAGATCACTGCCGTGATCGAGAGCGGCATTTCCACCTCCGGTCCGCCCAGCCTGACGTGTTACTGCGGCGTCACCTGGTTCCGCTACGAGGACGGGCGGATGCTGTGGGACCTCGGCTATCGGAATGAGCCAGACCGGCGCCGATGGGTTGGGACCTGCGCCGTGATCGGGCAGCTCAGCGGTGAGTCGTGCTCGGGCAGGTCTTACTCCTCCTAGCCGGCAGCGATGCGCAGAGCCTCGCTTGAGGCCCTCCGGGCACGCCCGGCGTCCGGCCTGATCGCTCTTGCCTTCGGCCTGCTTCTTGGGGTTCTGGCGGGACTCGCCTTCGCGTCCGACGGCAAGCCGCGACTGCTGGCCGGGGGATCCGGCGACGGGTCTGGGGTCTTGACCACGATCTCGGGCGACGGTGGGGGTGGCTACCCGGCGTCCGGGGCGAACCTCCGCGCCCTCGAACGGACCAGAGAGCCGCTCCAGCAGCTCGTCGCGAAGGCTCAGGACGACGGCGATCGCCTGCGCGTCGCCGTCGCCCCGCTGCGCGGAGGGCCGCCGGTGATCGCCGGAATCGACGAGGAGCGAGCGTGGAGCGCGATCAAGGTGCCCGGTGTCACCGCGTACCTGAACTGGAAGCGCGGCGCGAACGGGCCGAGCGGCTGGTCGAGGTCTAACGCCGCAGCGCGTGCGGACATTCGACAGGCGCTCGTCGAGTCGGACAACGAGGCGTTCAGGCGGATCGTCCTCGAGATGGTCAGGGCGATGGGAGCCGCAGCGGCGGCCGATGCGATCGCGAAGACGCTGCGGCGCGGCGGCGTCCCGAGCATGGTGTCGAGTGCGGCTGACCCGCAGCTCAGCGGATCTCTTGCCGTGGGCACCACGCGATGGCGCGTGCAGGACGGCGTCGAGTTCTACCGGCGACTTGCTCGCGGATGCCTCCTCGATGCGCCCGACCTCGGACAGGTTCTGAAGCTGATGAACGCCGCGGTCGACTCTCAGCGAGACAGAGTCTGGGGTGTCAACGCCTCCTTTCCGCGGCGGCTGCTCTACACCAAGGGCGGAGATGGCATCGATCCCGCGAACGGGAAGATGACGGTCGAGCAGTTCACTGTCGTCGGAAGGGGAAGCGACGCGCTCGTCATCGGCGCGATGGTGACCATGGCGCAGCGTCTGCCTGCTGGCGGCCTCGAGAACCGGCCGCTGGCGCCCGACGTACGGCGCGTCTTCAACCAGGCGCGCCGCACGATCGCCGGGGTGGGCCCCGTCGTCAAACGGCTGGTCGGCGTGCCCTCGATATCGGCGCGGCCGTTACCGCTGAGGAGAGCCTGCCCCTCCGCGCGCTGACGGGGAAGGCGCTCTTCAGTAGACGGGTGTGCCGCCACCACACCTTGTGGTCTTGACCTCTCGCCGACCCGCTCCGTAGGTTCTGCGCCGATGAACGCCCCAAAGTTCTGCGGGGAGTGCGGGTCAACGCTTGTCCCTCCAGCGAGATTCTGTCCGGAATGCGGCACCCGGCAGGCCGATTTCATGCTCCCTGAGGCAAGCCGGAACGCATCGGACGTTGCCTCGTCGGAACGCTCGCGCGTCGAGCCATCTGACGCCGCGGCCCAGGTGACGCCGAAGGATGCGCCGCCGGGGCTCGCTGTCTCGGGCCCGAGGCAGGCGCCGGCCGAGCCGTTTGGCTTCGCCTACGTCACATCGATTCAGGAGGCGTCGGACCAGACATGGATGCCGCGCCTCGTCGACGGCGCGGGGCGCGTGGAACCGGAGCCCGCCGACGGACGCCTGGAGCAATGGAGCTCGATTCGGTCGGTGGTGATGCAACGCAACGGCGAGACGGCGTTCAACCTCACCCCCGCCTCTCCCTTCAACCTCTACCTCTCCGGCGGGCGCCTCGTGCTGGTGTCGGACAAACTGCACAAGGGCAGCACGTGGTGGGGCTCCCCGAGTCTCGCACTGACTGCCACCGCTTTCAGCTACGCCAACGCCGCTCGTAAGAATCGAGGCAAGTTCCTGGTGGGGCAGCTTCGGTGGCCCTGGGTCGCGCGGGTCTACCACACCGAGGAGAGCGCCCGCCGGACTGCATCGCCCGGCATCATCGGGCTCTCGTGCCGGGAGGTCGACGGCACGCTCGTGGAGATTGCACTCCATATGACGCTCGGAGGAGCGCTTGTGCGGGACACCGGGCGAGCGATCGCCGCCGTTGCCATGTGGCAGCGTCGTCAGTTCAACTCCGGAATCAGCGAGCAGGAGCGGGAGGCGCTCTCCCATGGCCCGCACTTCTCAGCGGCCCACGACGGCTCGATGGCCGTACAGCGAATTCCGGGAGAGTTCCCGGTCTGCGCGGAGACCGCCTACCCGCCGCCGCCTGTGTCGGGTGCGAGGGTGCCATCCGGGTTGCAGGTATGAGCATCTGCAGTGCGTGCGGCACGGAGCTGAGCCTCGGGGCCAGGTACTGCCGTACCTGTGGGACCCAGGCTGCGCGCGACGTCAACCCTCCGGTGGAGGCCCGGTCTCGCCTTCACGTCGAGCTCGAGAGCGAGGTGCCGGGGCCGCCACTTGGCTCGTCCAATGGATACACCTGTCCGCTGCCACCGCCCCGGCCACAATCCGTTCTCACCAAGCCGCCTCAGGAGCGTCGACGCTCGATCGCCTGGGTCTGGTACTCACTGCTGACGCTGGGAGCGGTTCTCGGCGCGTTCTCTCATCCCGCGCTGGTCCTGGTGGTGCCCCTGCTGGGGCTCTACGCGCTGTACCTGTTCCGCGGCGGTCGCTTCGTCATCTGGTTCTGGTGAAGCCGATTGATCGCCCTCGTGCGAGCTTAGACTGCTCCTGATGATCGACCGCGCGCAGGTCCTGCACGTCGCCGCGCTCGCGCGCCTTCGCCTCGAGGAAGACGAGGTCGACCGGATGGCGCGCGAGCTGTCGGGGATCCTCGACCACATCGAGAAGATCTCCGAGCTCGACCTCGAGGACGTCGCCCCGACGTCGCACGTGGTCGAGGTGGAGAACGTGCTGCGCCCCGATGAGCCGCGGGCGTGCCTGCCGCGCGAGGTGGCGCTCTCGCAGGCGCCCGCGGTCGCCGACGACGGCTTCGAGGTCCCGAGCCCCGGGGCATGAGCGATCTCGAGGCACTCACCGCCGCCCAGGCGGTCGAGCGCCTGCGGGCGGGCGAGCTCGGGGCCTCAGAGCTGTTCGAGGCCTACCGAGCGCGGGCGCAGGACGATGAGCTCAACGCCTTCACCTGGGTCGCCGAGGCCGCGCCCCCCGATCCGCCGCCGGCCGGCGCCCCGCTCGCGGGGGTCCCGCTGGCGGTCAAGGACCTGTTCTGCACGGAGGGCGTTCCCAGCCAGTCCGGGTCGCGCATCCTCGAGGGCTACCGCCCGCCGTACACGGCGACCGTCGTGGCGAAGTTGGCCGAGGCCGGGGCCCCGCTGCTGGGCAAGACCAACCAGGACGAGTTCGCGATGGGCTCGTCGAACGAGAACTCGGCCTTCGGGCCGGTCCTCAACCCGTGGGATCGCAGCCGTGTCCCGGGAGGATCGAGCGGCGGCAGCGCGGCCGCCGTCGCGGCCGGGCTCGCGCCGTGGGCGATCGGCACGGACACCGGCGGCTCGATCCGCCAGCCGGCCGCGCTGTGCGGGATCGTCGGCCTGAAGCCGACCTACGGCGCCGTCAGCCGCTACGGCATGATCGCGTTCGCCTCCTCGCTCGATCAGGCCGGCCCGCTCACCCGCGACGTGACCGACGCCGCGCTGCTCTTCTCCCACATGGTCGGCCAGGACCCGTGCGACTCGACCTCGCTCCAGTTCCCCGAGCCGGTGAAGCTGCCCCGTGCCCAGGACCTGCGCGGTGTGCGGCTCGGCGTGCCCTCCGAGCTCGCCGAGGACGCCGAGGGCATCGCGCCCGGCGTGGCCGACGCGTTCCGGGCGACGCTGGCGCTGGCCGAGGAGCTGGGCGCGCAGGTCGAGGAGACCCATCTCCCGCATGCGCCCCAGGCGCTGTCGGCCTACTACCTCATCGCCCCGGCCGAGGCGTCGTCCAACCTCGCGCGCTTCGACGGCGTGCGCTACGGGCTGCGCGTCGACGGCGACGACGGTCTGCGGGCCATGTACGAGCAGACCCGCGCGCAGGGCTTCGGGCCCGAGGTCAAGCGGCGCATCATGCTGGGGACCTATGCCCTGTCCAGCGGCTACTACGACGCCTACTACGGGCGCGCCCAGCGCGTTCGCACCCTGATCGCGCAGGACTTCCGCGAAGCGTTCGAGCGCTTCGACTTCGTCGTCACCCCGACCAGCCCGACGGTCGCCTTCCCGCTGGGCGCGAAGACCGACGACCCCTACGCGATGTACCTCAACGACTACTGCACGGTCCCGATGCCGCTGGCCGGGATCCCGGCGATCTCGATCCCCAACGGCATGAGCGAGGGCCTGCCGACCTCGTTCCAGATCACCGGCCCGGCGTTCAGCGAGAACCGCATCCTCGACGCGGCCTACACGCTCGAGCAGGCGATCGGCTTCGACGGGAGTGGAGCGCGGCGTCCGTGAGCTCCTGGGAACCCGTCATCGGTCTGGAGATCCACGTCCAGCTCTCCACTCGCACGAAGATGTTCTGCGGCTGCGAGCTGTCGTTCGGCGAGCCGCCCAACACGCGCACGTGCCCGGTCTGCCTGGGCCTGCCCGGGACGCTTCCCGTCACCAACGCCCACGCTGTCGAGTACGGGATCAAGATCGGGCTCGCGCTGGGCTGCGAGCTCGCGCCTCGCTCGGTGTTCCACCGCAAGAACTACTTCTATCCCGACCTGCCCAAGGGCTACCAGATCAGCCAGTACGACGTGCCCCTGTGCCGCGGCGGGCGCCTGGGCGACGTGCGCATACACCGCGTGCACCTGGAGGAGGACGCCGCGAAGCTCGTGCACATCGGAGCCAGCGGGCGCATCCACGGCGCCGACGCCAGCGTCGTCGACTTCAACCGCGGCGGCACGCCGCTGGTCGAGATCGTCACCGAGCCCGACCTGCACTCGCCCGAGCAGGCGCGCGAGTGGCTGGGGCTGCTGCGCGTGACGCTGCGCCAGCTCGGTGTCAGCGACGTGAACATGGAGGAGGGCTCGCTGCGCGCCGACGCCAACGTGTCGCTGCGCCCGCCGGGGACCACGGAGCTGGGAACGAAGACCGAGCTCAAGAACATGAACTCGTTCCGCTTCGTCGAGCGCGGGCTGCGGGCGGAGATCGTGCGCCAGGCGGAGAGCCTGGACGGGGGAGGGAAGGTGGAGCAGGAGACGCTGCACTTCGATCCCGGCTCGGGCACGCTGACGCCGCTGCGCTCCAAGGAGGAGGCGCACGACTACCGCTACTTCCCCGAGCCCGACCTCGTGCCGATCGCCGTCGACGAGGCGACGATCGAGCGGGTGCGGGCAGAGCTCCCCGAGCTGCCGGCCGCACGCGTGGAGCGCTACCAGGCACTGGGGCTGAGCGAGGACTCAGCGCGCCAGCTCGCGTTTCGCCCCGAGCTCGGCGACTACTTCGAGCGCGTGCTGGCCGCGACGGAGGGGCTCGATCCCCAGCAGGCGGCCAACTGGGTGGCGAGTGAGCTGGCCAAGCGCCTGGGCGAGCACCCGCCCGCCGGCTCCGAGGTGACGCCCGAGGCGCTCGGCGCGCTGGTCGCGATGGCCGCCGACGGGCGCGTGAGCGCCGGCGCCGCCCGTCAGGTCCTCGACCGCCTCGTCGCCGACGGTGGCGACCCGGCGGCGATCGTCGAGCGTGAGGGGCTGGGGGCGATGGGCGACGGCGACGCGCTGGCGGGCGTCGTCGCCCAGGCGATCGAGGCCAACCCCGACGCGGTGGAGAGCATCCGCGCGGGCCGCGGGGCGGCGATCGGCAAGATCGTGGGCCACGTCATGCGCGAGACCAAGGGCCGCGCCGACGGCGGCGAGGTGAGCCGCCTGATCCGCGAGCAGCTCGGGTCCTGAGCGGCCGCCGAGGCCAGCCGGCGGCGGCCACTCGCCACGCTCCGCCCTAGGCTGAGGCCCGCCCCCGCCTACTTCAGCCGCATCGGCTTGTAGCCGAAGCGGTCGAAGAGCCCGATCTGGTCGCCGAAGTGCGGATCGGGGGTCCCGGCCTTGGAGATGAAGCCGCTCTGGCCGGGCGGGAGCACGTTGACGCCGCGGATCGGGCGGCGCAGCTCGAGCGCCTGCATGTAGGTCGAGCGCTCCTGGGAGGGGCTCTTGCCGAAGCTGGTCCGGACCACGAGGTCGGCGAGGGGGTTGAGCTCGTCCCAGTCGATGTCGGCGACCGGGGTCCACCGCCAGCCGCGGATGTCGGTCGTGCCGAATCCCGGCGCGCCCTGGTTGTCCCACTGCTCGTCCGTGCCCGAGAGGCGCGTGACCGCGTCGTTGAGCGACTGCACGAGGATCTGGTCGCGCTTGCCGCCGAAGTAGTCGCCGCGGTAGCAGAGGCGGTTGCAGGGAACCAGTCCGCGCGTCCCCGCGAGCACGTGCCAGAGCAGGTTGTAGGTGGCCCTGCCGAGCTGGTTGCCGAAGCCCAGCGACTCGTCCGCGAGGTTGACGGGTCCGACGTAGGGCTCGCCGGGCAGCGCGCCTCCGCCGAACACGTTGCGGCGCAGCGCGCCCATCCACTGCACGAAGATCGTCAGCGCGGGGCTGCCGAGGCTGCGGTAGCGGTCCCAGCTGCGCAGCTGGCCGATCGCGTCGTCGAGCAGCGGGTGGGAGGCCGGATCGGCGACCGGGTCACCGGCCGCCCGGAGGCGGTCGTAGGCCTTGAGCAGGACCGGGAGGAAGTAGGGCGCTGCGGGCCGGTAGGTGCGGTCGCCGTCCATGGTCCCGATGTCGCGCTCGACGGCGAGCATGTCGCCGAAGCCGAGCTTCCGCTTGGCCGTGATCAGCTGGGCGATGCGCTGCGAGCGGTAGATCGTGCCCCAGTACTCGTCGCCGCCGTTCTGCTGGTAGTACTGCGTCGCGCTCGGCTTGGTGTTCCAGTTGTCGAGGTAGCCTTGGCGCGGGTTGATGGACCGCGGCATGCGGCTCCAGGGGACGTAGCCGCGCCACTCCTGAGAGCCGTCGCCCAGGTGGGGGAGGCGCGGGTCGCACGCCGCGCAGCGGGGCAGGATCGGGACGCGGCCGACGCCGAAATACGCGATGTTCCCTGCGCGATCGGCGTAGAAGAAGTTGTGCAGCGTCGCGACCTTGCGCATCGCCGCGGTGTACTCGCGCAGGTTGGTCGCGGTGCCCTGGGCGGCGAATCCGGCGAGGCTGCCCTGCTCGCGCTTCCACGACGCGAAGCGGTTCGCGTAGGCGACGCGGTTGGCGGGGTCGGTCTGGAAGACCGGGCCGTGGACCGTGCGGTAGATCGTGAACTGGCTCGGTTGCTGGCCGCTCACGGCGATCCGCTCGACGATCTTCTGCATCTTCAGGCGCCGGCCCTTGTAGCGATAGGTCGGTGGGTCGGACGAGTAGTCGACGTCCTGCTCGACGTAGACCTGCTGGTTGACGAGCTCCTCGCTGGTGGTGGTGAAGGCGATGTCGCGGTTCTGGCCGATCAGGACGTAGGGCTCGCCCGCGATCGCCATGCCGCCGGCTGAGTAGCCGGGAGCCTTCAGGTACTCCTCGACGTCGATGCTCGGCGACGAGAAGCCCTCCTGGGGCGCACCCCAGAGAAGCGCCCGGCCGCTGCGCGAACGTCGCGGGGCGACCACGAAGGCGTTGGACCCGTCCTTCCAGGGCACGCCGTAGGTCTCCCCGCGGCGCTCGCGACCCGCGCGCGTGCGCTGCAGGGCGTCGGCCGCGGCGGTCAGCGAGCTGTCCGGGAGCGCGGCGAGCGGGTCTCCGCCGGCCGTTCGCGTGGAAGCGGTGGCCGCGCTCGCGTCCGAGGGGACGGTCGTAGGCGCCGTCGGGTCGTTGATCCACAGCGCGTCGTCGAAGATCCGAAGCGCGTTGCCGGCCGGGTCGGCGTCGCCCTGCCCGCGCAGCCTGGCTTCGAGGTAGCGCCGGAAGCTCTCGTAGTCGAGCTCGCTGCCTCCCCCGCCGCCGAACTCGCGCGCCAGGAAGTTCCCGACGGCGACCGTGTCGACCGGGCTCCAGCGGGGCGGGCGGTAGGGCTGGTCGCCGAGCCCGAGGATCCTCCCGAGCAACCAGAACTCGTTCGGGACGGAGGCGTCGCGGGCCGCCTGGGTCCGGTAGATCGCGTCGAGGTAGGCGTTGATGCCGGCGGCGTAGTCGCTCAGCGCCGCGCGGTTCGTGCGCGGCAGCGATCGGTACTCCGTCCGCAGCTCGGCGTTCGTGTAGTAGTCGCGCCGGTTGTCCTGGTCGTCCTGCAGCTCGCTGGGCCCGAAGAGCTCGGCCAGCGTGCCACGCACGTTGCGGCGGACGAGCTCCATCTGGGACAGGCGATCCTCGGCCTGGGCCCAGCCCGAGCCGAACCACATGCCGGCGACGGTGCGGCCGGTGATGTGGGGCACGCCGTACGCGTCGCGCCGGATGGTGGCGGACTGAGCGCCCTGGCCCACGGTCTCGCGCTTGACGGTGGCCGGTCGCGCGGGACCGGGTGCGGCCGCGGCCGCCGGCGCCACGAAAGCCAGCATCGCGATCGCGGCTGTCAGCGCCGCGAGCGCGGACCTCGGAGCTGCTCCCTCCACGGGACGAGCGTACGCCGGTCGGACGCCCGCTGCAACGTGCCCGGATGTCGCGGGCGAGGGCGTACCATGAGCGCAGTCTCGAGAGCAGAGGAGCCCGCTATGGCACGACTCGTGCGGATGGACCAGACCGGCCACACGACGCTGGCGGAGTGGACCGCCGGTGACACCGAGGCAACCGACGCGGCGGTCGCCGCGTTCCGAGCCGAGCTCGACCGCGGTTACTTCGGGGTCGTCACGCAGGGCGCGGGTGACGCGCAGATGGTGCGCGAGCTTCCGCTCGACGCGGAGCTCGTGATCATGCGCCGCCCGATCGCGGGCGGGTAGGGCTCGGCCCAGGCATGGCAGCGCCCCCGCTCGCCTCGAGCGCGCCGGTCGGCGTGCTCCCCGAGGTGGCGACCGTCCACTGGCGGCGCCGTGTCGACGAGGCGTCGCTCGTCTCTCGCCAGCGGCTCTGGACCGCGACCACCGTCGCTCACGTGGTCCCGTTCATCGCGATCGCGATCGGTTTGATGGTCCTGCAGCCGCTCGCCTTCGCGGTCTCGGCGATCGCGCTGATCAAGGCGTACGTGATCCCCGCGCTCTACGCGCGCAGGGGGGCGAACGTGGTGAGGCCGCGCCGGCGTGGGGAGGATGCCGCGGAGCGTCGGGCGCTGGGACTGCTCGGCGACCTCGTCGATCACGACGCGCGTGAGCTGCTGGTACTGACCGGCCTCGTGCTCGAGCCGGGCCGGCTCGGGACGTGGCTGGTGGGCGAGGCGGGCGCGCTCCTGGTCCGGCCCCGAGGCCGCACGGTGATGTGCTGGTGCGTGCGCGTGCCCGACCCCGACCTGCCGGCCGGCGACCGCATCGCCCACCTGCTGCTCGCTCTGCGCGCCGACGAGCAGGGCTTCGCGACGGTCGCGAACCTCGCCTTCGCCGGCGCGCGCTGGCGCGTGCGGCCGAAGCTGCCGGAGGCGATGCGCCCCGCGCTGAAGGCAGCGGTGCGCGCGCAAGCGCGGCGCTAGCGGGGGCCGCCGGCCGGGCTTCTCCGCCCGCCGGCCCGCACGTGAAGCCTGCCGGCCCCCCGGTGCGGATCCGGCTCGACCAAGTGTCGAGCGTGTTTGCAGGAAGTTTCGACACACGGCCGAAGAGACGCGCGCTCGTGTGGCGCACAATCACCCGCATGTCAGCCGCCTCGCCTCATCGCCTGGTGCTCGTTCCGGCTCTCCGCGCCTCGGACGGCGTGCGGCCCGCGGGATCACCACGCCGCTACCGCCTCGCCCGCGTCGCACCCCGAGTCGCGACCGACCCCGGTCGGTTCGAGTACCTGAAGAAGACCTACGACTGAGCGGCCCGCGCGCGAAGAGTTGGGGCCGTCGTGCGGGTGCGCGCGGGCAGGCGCAAATGCGCGCGCCCACGTGCGGCGCAATGCGCGCGCCTAGGGGCGGCGCGAAAGGCGGGCGCCGCCGGGCCGGCCGAGGGCCGGCGCCGTCTACTCTTTGTCTCACCATGCAAGAGGCAGCCAAGCCCTCACTGCTCAAGCGCGTCCTGGCCGTTGCGGTGCTGATCTGCGTCGGCCTGCTGTTGCTGAAGCTCGCCGCCGGCTTCGTCGTCGGCACGGTCATCACGATCTTCTGGATCCTGGTGGCGGTGTTCGTCGTCGCCGCCCTGGTCTGGGCCATCAGGCACATCTAGCTCGGCGTCGTGGCCGGCGGGGCCTATCTGGTCATCGCGCTCGCGTTCGGGCTTGCGGGCGGCATCGTCGGCAAGATCAAGGGCAGCTCCTTCTTCATCTGGTTCCTGATCTCGGCGATCGTCCCCGTCATCGGACTCGTCGCCGCCATCCTTTACCGGTGGGACAGCGAGGAGGCTCGCCGCTACTGCCCGGGATGCGGAAAGCTGGTCAACCTCCACGACGCGATCTGCACCCGCTGCGGAACCGAGCTCGAGTTCCCGGACGAAGCGGTGATCTCGAAGGGGGAGGAGCGGCGGCTGCGGGCCGGCTGAGGGCGGCCGCCGCTTGCGGGCCGGCTGAGGGCGGCCGGCCGCCTGCGGCGAGCGAGCGGCCCGGCTGCGGGCCGGATAAGGGGCCGGCAGCGGGCGAGCGAGCGGCGCGGCTCCGGGCGGGGCCGTGATCGGTCCCGAGGGGCTGAAAATGGCGCGCTAGACTGGTGTTTCTCGGCCGCGGAGGTGAATGCCGCGCGGCCCATATCCGTCCCGCCGACCGAAGGATCGCAGCATGCGCGCCGCCGACGCTCTCATGGAATGCCTCAAGGCCGAGGGCGTGCAGCACGTATTCGGGCTTCCGGGCGGCGCCAACCTGCCCACGTACGACGCGCTCTACGACTCGGGGATCACACACATCCTCGTGCGCCACGAGGCCGGCGGCGGCCACGCCGCCGAGGGCTATGCCAAGGCCACGGGCCGCGTCGGCGTCGCCTTCGGCACCAGCGGGCCCGGCGCCACCAACCTCGTCACGCCGATCTGCGACGCGATGATGGACTCGGTCCCGACCGTGTTCCTCACCGGCCAGGTCCGCACAGACCTGCTCGGCACCGACGGCTTCCAGGAGTGCGACACGTTCGGCATCACCATGCCGATCGTCAAGCACAGCTTCATGATCAAGGATCCGACCGAGATCCCGCGCGCGCTGCACGAGGCCTTCCACCTCGCGCGCACGGGGCGGCCCGGTCCCGTCCTCGTGGACATCCCTCAGGACCTGTCCCGAGCGGACATCCCCTACGAGCCCGTCGACAACGTCCACCTTCCCGGCTACCAGCCGACGACGGACGGCAACCAGAAGCAGATCCGGCTCGCCGCCAAGGCGCTGGCCAACGCGCGCCGGCCGGTCATCTACGCCGGCGGCGGCGTGATCAACGCGAACGCCTCGGACGAGCTCGTCGAGCTGGCCACCGCCGACCGCTTCCCGGTCACCTGCACGGTCATGGGCCTGGGTGCCTTCCCGGGGACCCACGAGCAGTGGCTCGGGATGCTCGGCATGCACGGCACCCGGACCGCGAACTACGCGATGGACGAGGCCGACCTCATCGTCGCGATCGGCGCGCGCTTCGACGACCGCATCACCGGCAAGCTCTCCGAGTTCGCCCCGCGCGCGAAGTTCATCCACATCGACATCGACCCCGCGGAGATCTCCAAGAACGTCCCCGCACACATCCCGATCGTCGGCGACGCCAAGAACATCGTCCCGCGCCTGACCGCCGAGTACCGCGCGCTCGAGACCGACAGCACACGGCTCGACGGCTGGTGGACCCGCATCCGCGGCTGGCGGGAGCAATACCCGCTCGCCTACGAGGACTCGTCGGACTCGGAGATCAAGCCGCAGCGGATGGTCCAGGCGCTCTACGAGGCGACCGGCGGCGATTGCATCCTGACTTCCGACGTCGGCCAGCACCAGATGTGGGCCGCCCAGTACTTCCACTTTCCCGCCCCGCGGCGCTGGATCAACTCGGGCGGCCTGGGCACCATGGGCTTCGGCCTTCCCGCCGCGATGGGCGCGAAGGTCGGCTCCCCGGACCAGCTCGTGTGCACGCTGGCCGGAGACGGCTCGGTGCAGATGAACATGCAGGAGATGGCCACGTGCGTCGAGCACGACATCCCCATCAAGGTGTTCATCATGAACAACGGCTACCTGGGCATGGTCCGCCAGTGGCAGGAGCTGTTCTGGGACCGCCGCTACAGCGCCGTCAAGATGGGCGCCTCACCCGACTTCGTCAAGCTCGCGGAGGCCTTCGGCGCCACCGGCATCCGGCTCGACGACAAGACGACGCTCGTCGAGGGGATGCGCGAGGCGATCGCGACCGAGGGACCGGTCGTGGTCGACGTGCGCGTGACGAAGGAGGAGAACACGTACCCGATGATCCCGGCCGGGCAGGCGGCGCGGGACATGGTGGGATGACCGTCGAGGGCGAGGCGGCCGCGCGCCGCGAGGGGGCATCGTGATGGGCGAGCCCGGCACCAAGGAGGTCCTGAGCCTCGAGGAGCTCGAGGCCGCCGGCGGCATGCGCACGGGGCGCAAGCACATCCTCTCGATCCTGGTCGAGAACAAGCCCGGCGTGCTGACGCGCGTCGCCGGCCTGTTCGCGCGCCGCGGCTTCAACATCGACACGCTGGCCGTCGGCCCGACCGACGACGCCCGGGTCTCGCGCGTGACGCTGACCCTCGACGGCGCCCTGCACCCGATCGACCAGGTGACCAAGCAGCTCCACAAGCTCGTCAACGTGCTCAAGATCCGCGATCTCGAGCCCGAGGAGACGGTCGCCCGCGAGCTCGCGCTGTTCAAGATCTCCGCCGACGGCGCCGCGCGCGCCGAGGTCATGCAGATCGCCGAGATCTTCCGCGGCAAGGTCGTGGACCTGACCAAGCGCTCGATCACCATCGAGGTCACCGGCACCGACGACAAGATCGGCGCCTTCGAGCGGATGGTGCGGCCCTTCGGTCTGATCGAGATGGTGCGCACCGGCGAGATCGCGATCGCCCGCGGCCGCGGCGAGACGTAGCCCCCGCCGCGCCCGTATACCGGACATGAACGTGTCCGTCTCCACGCGCGAGGGCCGGCCGTTCGCGCTCAGCGGCGCGGACCGGGCGCGTCTGGCCGCCCGCCTGGAGGAGGCGATCCGGCGTGCGCGCCAGTCGGGCGGCGAGGCGCTCGCCGCGCTCACGGTCCCGGTCGCCGCGAGCGTCGACCCCACGGCGGTGGCGCTCGCCTCGCGCCGCGCCGGCGAGCCCTGGTGGGTGATGGAGCAGCCCGATCGCGACCGCTTCGCGCTCGCCACGCTCGGCGAGGTGCGCCGCGTCGAAGCCCCGGCGCGCGCCCACGAGGACCGCTTCGCCGCGGTGGCGCGCGGCTGGCGCGAGCTGCTCGCCGAAGCCGTGGCCGACCCGCCCGAGGGCCAGCGCGGCGCCGGTCTGGTGGCCACCGCCGGCTTCGCGTTCGCGCCCGACGGCGGGTCGGCCCCGCACTGGTCCGGCTTCCCGCCCGCGGCGCTCGGCGTGCCCGAGGTCGCGCTCGCGCGCCGGGGCGACGGGGTGCGCCTCACCGTTGTGGCCCTGGCGGCGCCCGACGACGTCGCCGACCAGCTCCTGGCGCGTATCGACGCCCGCCTCGACGAGCTGCGGATCGCGCCGCTGCCGCTGGTCGACCCGTCGCCCGCGGGTCGCTGCCGGATCGTCGGCGCGACTCCGCCCGAGCACTACGAATCCGCGGTGGGGCGCGCGGTGGAGCGCATCCGCGCGGGCGAGCTCGAGAAGGTCGTGCTGGCGCGCGAGGTCCAGGTGCACGCGTCCCAACCGCACGACGCGGCCGCCGTGCTCGGGTTCCTGCGCGAGGCGTTCCCCGCCTGCTACGTCGTCGGCGCCGGGCGGGGTGACAGCGCCTTCGTGGCCGCCAGCCCCGAGCTCCTGATCCGCCGCGAGGGGATGCGGGCGAGCACCGTCGCGCTCGCCGGCTCCACGCGCCGGTCCGCCGACCCAGCCGTCGACGTGCACCTCGGCGAGCAGCTCCTGCGCTCGGACAAGGACCGCGAGGAGCAGGAGATCGTCGCGCGACGCATCGAGCGCGTGCTGCGCCCACGCTCGGTGTGGCTCGCGGCCGGCCCCGAGCCCGTGCTCGTGCAGGTCGCCAACATCCAGCACCTCGCCACTCCGATCCGGGCCCAGCTCGCGCGCCCTGTGTCCGTGGTCGAGCTGGCCGGCGCGCTGCACCCGACTCCCGCGGTGGGCGGCGAGCCCCACGAGCGCGCGGCCGCCCTGATCCCCGCCCTGGAGGGGCTCGACCGCGGCTGGTACGCGGGCGCTCTGGGCTGGACCGACGCCGCAGAGGACGGGGAGCTGTGCGTCGCGCTGCGCTGCGCGCTGCTGTCGGGGACCGTCGCTCGCTGCTACGCGGGCGTGGGAGTCGTGCGCGACTCCGACCCCGCGGCCGAGCTGGCCGAGACCGAGGTCAAGCTCCAGGCGCTGTTGCCCGTGCTGGCGGGCTGAGCTCCACCACGCGCGCCTCGGCCGTGCTGACGCGCGCGGCATCGAGCACTCGCAGGCCCGCGACCGCGTCCTCCGGCGGCACCGGCGGCGGCGCCCCGTCCCGCAGCCAGTGGACGACGCCGGCGTAGAACGCGGGGTAGTCGCCGCGCTCGAGTGGCACCGCCTGCTCGCCGTGCTCCTCGACCAGGCGGCCGGCGCGCTCGCCCAAGCCGAAGCCGGGCTCGGACGGCGTCGTTCCCGCGCGCAGCTGATCCTCCTGGACGTCGAGGCCGTCGGTGGCGAAGCCTGCTCGCATCCCGCTCACGCGGAAGCGCGGGCCATGCAGCGGCGCGACCGCGCCCATCGACAGGTGCGAGCGCACCCCGCCGGCGTGCTCGAGCGCGAGGAACGCATCGTCCTCGGCCCGGACGCCGGGGCGCCGCCGTGCGAGCTCGGCGTACACCCGCACGACGGGACCGAGCAGCACCAGCGCCTGGTCGACGAGATGCGAGCCCAGGTCGAGCAGGGTGCCGCCCCCCTCGGCGACATCTCCGCGCTCGCGCCATGCGCTCGGCGCGACCTGCGGCCGGAAGCGCTCGAAGCGCGACTCCATGCGCGTCAGCGGACCGAGCGCCTGCTCGGCCACGAGCCGTCGCAGGGTGAGGAAGTCGTCGTCCCAGCGGCGGTTGTGGAACACGGTCAGCGCGGCGCGGCGGTCGCGCGCCAGCGACACCAACGCGTCAGCCTGGGCGGCCTCGACCGCCAGCGGCTTGTCGACGACGACCGCGACGCCGCGGCGCATCGCCTCCTCCGCGAGCTCGACGTGGACGCGGTTGGGGGCCGCGACCACGGCCACGTCGCACTGCTCCCAGAGCTCGGCCACGCCGGCCAGCACGCGCGCCTCGGGGTGCCGCTCGGCGACCTCCGCCCGCCGCGAGGTCACCACCGCGGCGAGGCGCAGCCCGCCGGTGGTCGCGATCAGCGGCGCGTGGAAGGCGCGCCCGGCCAGGCCGTAGCCGATCAGGCCGACGCGGAGCTCGTCGCTCATGCCCGTATCGTCGCAGCGGGCGCGCCTACCCTGGAAGCATGTCCCCGCCCGCCATCTCGCTTCGCGCGGTCGGCAAGCGGTTCGGCCCGATCACCGCGGTCGACGGCCTCGATCTCGAGGTCCCGACGGGGATCTGCTTCGGCCTGCTCGGGCCCAACGGCGCGGGCAAGTCGACGACCATGCGCATGCTCACGGCGCAGGCGCTGGCCGACGAGGGCGAGATCTCCGTACTCGGCTATGAGCTGCCGCGCGAGTCCAAGCAGGCGCGCGCGGAGATGGGCGTCGTGCCCCAGCTCGACAACCTCGACACCGAGCTGACCGTGCGCCACATCCTCGACGTGTTCGCGCGCCTCTACCGCGTGCCGCGGGCGGAGCGCGACGCGGCCGTCCGGCGCGTGCTGGATCGCTCCAAGCTCGCCGACCGGGCCGACACGCCCGTGTCCGAGCTCTCGGGCGGGATGCGCCGCCGGTTGCTCATCGCGCGCGGGCTCGTGCACTGGCCGCGCCTGCTCCTGCTCGACGAGCCGACCGTCGGCCTCGACCCGCAGGTTCGCCAGGACGTGTGGTCGCTGATCGACGGGCTGCGCTCGGAGGGCGTGACCGTGCTCATGTCGACCCACTACATCGAGGAGGCCGAGCGGCTGGCCGACACCGTGGCGGTGATGTCCGCCGGGCGCGTCGTCGCGCTCGGCCGGCCGGCCGACGTCGTGCGCGAGAACGCGGGCGAGCGCGTCGTCGAGGTCTACGGGCCGCCCGCACGGCTGGCCGAGGTCACCGAGGAGGGCCGGCGGCGAGGCTGGGTCACGCGCCACCGGGGGACGGCCGTGGCGATCATGTTCGCCGAGCGCCTCGACGGCGCCGCCCCCGAGGGCGAGGGGCGGCCGGCGAGCCTCGAGGACGCTTTCGTAGCCCTGACAGGAGAGGAGATCGAGTGACCCGCCGGCGCCTGCACCGCCTCGAGCCGGCCGCCATCGCCGGCGTGATGAGCCGCGACGTCGTGGTCTTCCGGCGCTTCTGGAAGGCGACCACCTTCTCCTCGATCGTCGAGCCGACGATCTACCTGCTCGCGTTCGGCTTCGGCTTCGGCGCGCTGGTTTCCAACGTCAACGGGATGGACTACGTCCAGTACGTGGGCACGGGCGTGGTCGCCAGCGCCGCGCTGTTCTCGTCGGTCTTCCCGGGCATGTTCAACACCTACGTGCGGCGCGAGTTCCAGCGCACCTACGACGCTCTGCTCGCCGCTCCCGTCGACGTCGAGGAGCTCGTGACCGCCGAGGTGCTGTGGATCGCCTGCCGCGCCGGGGTGTACTGCATGGCTCCGCTGCTCGTCGCCGTCGCCTTCGGGCTGGAGCCCGGCCCGGGCGTCGTGATCGTGCCGCTCATCGGCTTCACCACCGGCTTCGGCTTCGCCTCCTTCGGGGTACTGATCTCGGCGATCGCGAAGACGATCGACAACTTCAACTACGTCACCAGCGCCGTCATCACACCGCTGTTCCTGGTCGCCGGGACCTTCTTCCCGATCGACCAGCTCCCGCGCGGCGTCCAGGTGATCGCGCACCTCAACCCGCTCTACTACACCGTCCAGCTCGTGCGCGACGCGGTGACCCGGGGGCTGCGCCCCGTCGACCTCTTGAACGCCGCCGCGCTGGTCGGCTTCGCGCTCGTGATGTGGCGCCTCGCGGTGTGGCGCCAGGGCAAGCGGTTGATCGACTGACCAAGCGCGCGGTCCCCGCCGGCGAACGTCATCGACGAGGGCCGAGTGGGCGCGTCGAAGCGCTCTCGAAGCGACTAGACCGCCTCGGCGACCGCGTCGAACACGCGCCTGTGCAGAGCGCGGTTGGCCTCGCGCTCGGTGCGCACCTCGATCAGCGTGACGCGGCCCGACACGAGCGCCTCGTCCAGCGCGACGCGGAAGGCCGGGGGGTCTGAGACCGGCAGGTGGACGACTCCGAACGCCGCGGCGAGCAGCCCGAAGTCGAGCCCGTGGGGAGTGGCGACGTGCTCCTCGAACGCGTCGCGCTCGCCCGCGATCGGGAGGAAGTGGAAGATCCCACCGCCGTCGTTGTTGATCAGCACGATCACCAGCGGCAGCTCCAGGCGCGACGCGGCCAGCAGGCCGCCAAGGTCGTGGGCGAGCGCCACGTCTCCGATCAGCGCCACCACCGGCCCCGAGGCGGCCGCGGCGGCGCCGAACGCGGCGGAGATCGTGCCGTCGATGCCGTTGGCGCCGCGGTTGGCGAGGACGCGCGGCTGCGCGTCGCGCGCGGGGAAGAACGTCTCCACGTCGCGCACGGGCATCGAGGAGGCCACGAACAGCGTCGTGTACGCGGGCAGGCGGACGCCGACCTCGGCGATCACGCGCGGCTCGGAGAGCTCGTCGCCCAGGGTCGCCGCGATGCGCTCCGCGGCGATGCGGTCGGCCGTCCTCCACTCCTCGAGCCAGTCGCTGTGGGGCGGGCGCTCCGGCGGTCGCCCGACGGGGAAGCGCGCGCCCGCCCTCTCGCGGCGCAACCGCGGCAGGCGCTCGGTGACCGCGTCCAGGGTGGCCGCCGGATCGGCGGCGAGCAGCGTCGAGACGACGGCGTCGGGATCCTGCCAGGTGCCGTCGGGGTCGAGCGAGACCTGGACCGCGTCGCGGGCGGCGGCGAGCCATGCGCGCAGCGGCTTGGACGTCGGCAGGTCGCCGACGCGCACGACGACCTCCGGCCTGTGGCCGTCGGCGAAGGACTGGGAGCGCAGCAGCGCGTCGTAGTGCGCGATCGCGCCCGGGCCTTGGCGCGCGCAGGAGAGCGGGTCGGCGAGCAGCGGCAGCCCGGCGCCGGCCGCGAAGCGCGAGAGCGCGGCGGGAAGCTCGCGGTGGCGCTCGTCGCGGCCGGCGACCACGACACCGCGCGTGCGCGCCGAGAGCTCGTCCGCGAGCTGCTCGATCACCGCGTCGGACGGTCGCGCGACCGCGCGCGGCCGTGTGATCCACGGCCGCTCGCCGGCGCGTCCGCCTCCGCCGGGATCGTCGGGAAGCGAGCCGTCGGGCACGAGCGGCTCGCGCAGCGGGAAGTTGAGGTGCACCGGCCCGGGGCGGCCGTCGACCGCGGTCCAGTAGGCGCGGCAGGCCAGCGCGCGGATCCAGGCCAGGCGGCCGGTGTCGGCGTCGTGGGTGCCGACCTCGAAGAACCACTTCGCCGCCGACCCGTAGAGCTTGAGCTGGTCGATGGTCTGGCCGGCGCCGACCTCGCGCAGCTCGGGCGGGCGGTCGGCGGTGAGCACGAGCATCGGCACGCGCGCCTCGTGCGCCTCGACGACCGCGGGCGTCAGGTTCGCCGCCGCGGTCCCCGAGGTGACCGACACCGCGGCGGGCAACCCGGACGCCTTGGCCAGCCCGAGCGCGAAGAAGCCGGCGCAGCGCTCGTCGAGGTGCGACCAGGCGTGCAGGCGCGGCTCGCGCGCGAGCGCCAGCACGATGGGGGAGGAGCGCGACCCCGGCGAGGTGCAGGCGTGGCGCATCCCGCAGCGCGCGAGCTCGTCGACGAAGGCGCGTAGGAGGAGGTGTGTGTCCATGATGCGTGGGTGCGCGACCTGGTGCTCCTGCACGGTTTTACGCAGACCGGCGCGAGCTGGAGCTCCGTGGCCGCGGAGGCGGCCGAACGCTACCGCGTGCATGCGCCGGACCTGCGAGGCCATGGCGACGCCTCGTCGCGACTTCCGGTGACGTTCGCCGCGGTGGTGGACGACGTCGCCGTGCTCGCGCCCGGTGGCTTCACCCTCGCCGGCTACTCGATGGGCGGCCGGATCGCGCTCGCGGCCGCGCTGGCGCACCCCGATCGCGTCGAGCGGCTCGTCCTGGTCGGCGCGTCGCCGGGGCTGGCCGACGACGCCGCGCGCGCGGAGCGCCGGCAGGCCGACGAGCTGCTGGCCGAGGAGATCGAGCGCGACGGCGTCGAGGCATTCGCGCGACGCTGGGCGGCCCAGCCGCTGTTCGCAGGCCAGCCGCCCGAGGTCGTCCGCGCCGCGCACGAGGACCGCCTGCGCGGGACCGCGAGCGGCCTCGCCGCCGCGCTGCGCGGACTGGGCACGGGCGTCATGGAGCCGCTGTGGGAGCGGCTGGACGAGCTGCCGATGCCGGTCGATCTGATCGTGGGTGAGCGCGACGAGCGCTTCCGCGAAATCAACGAGCGCATGGTGGAGCGCCTGCCCCGCGCCAGGCTGCACTTGTTCTCCGGAGCCGGCCACGCGGCCCACCTCGAGCGTCCAGCCGAGGTGGCCGCGCTGCTGTGACGCGCAACTCGGCGGCGGCGACCGGTTTGATTGCGGCGATGCGACCACGGCTCCTCGTCTCCCTCGCGCTCGCCGCCGCCCTGCTCGGCGTGGGGGCCGTCGAGGTGGCTGCCGCCCCGTCGACTGCAGACCTGACCCTGCGCCAGCTCGTCGGCCAGCGGCTGATCGTCGGGTACTCGGGGGTCACGCCTCCTTCCAAGCTCAAGCAGCGCATCGCGCGCGGCGAGCTGGCGGGGGTGATCCTCTTCTCGCGCAACATCGGCTCCCGCGACCGGCTGCGCCGGACCATCGCCTCGCTACAGGCCATAGAGCGGCCTGCGGGGCTCGACCAGCCGCTGCTGGTGATGATCGACCAGGAGGGCGGGCTGGTGAAGCGGCTGTCCGGCGCGCCCGACCGCTCGCCCGCCGAGGTCGGCCGCACGCGCGATGCAACCTATGCGCGCGGCGTGGGCCAGGCCACCGCGGCGAACCTGCGCTCGGTCGGGGTCAACGTGGACCTCGCACCCGTGCTCGACATCGGCCGCCGTGGGTCGGTCGTTCGCCGGCTCCGGCGCGCTCACGGCTCCACGGCGCGGCAGGTCGAGCTCACCGGCGTGCCCTTTGCCCAGGGACTGGCGGACGGAAGCGTGCTGGCGACGGCCAAGCACTTCCCGGGGCTGGGCGACGCGCGCACCGACGAGGACGTCGCGGTCAACCGCTCGACGCGCTCGCTCGACTTCCTGCGCACCGTCGACGAGGCGCCGTTCGCGTCGGCGTTCAGCGCGGGCGTTCCGATGGTCATGACCAGCACCTCGATCTACACGGCGCTCGACTCGCGGCGCCCGGCGCTGCTCTCGCGAGCGGTCGCGACGCGCGAGCTCCGCGACCGGCTGGGCTTCACCGGAGTCTCCATCACCGACGACCTCGACGTCCGCGCCCTCGACCGCTTCGGGAGGGCAGCGACCGTGGGCCTGCGCGCGGCCCGTGCCGGCAACGACCTGCTGCTCTTCGCGCAGAGCTACTCCAACGGCGCGGCCGCCGCTTCCGCGTTTCTCCGCAGCGCGCAGGCGGGCGACGTCGACCGCTCGGAGCTCGAGCAGCACGCCGCGCGCGTGCTCGCCCTGCGCGCCTCCCTGGGCTGAAAAGGGGGGAGTGTCCCGCTCCCTCCCGGCAACCCCCGCGGAGTACCAGAGGAGGGACGCACACCGGCCGTCCGCTCTGCGAAGCTGGGCGCGCGATGGCCCGGCCGACCGCGCAGGACGCCTTCCGGCTCGCGCGGCGGCGGTTCCTCGCCGCCGAGCGCGTCGACATGACGGCGATGGCCGAGGAGCTGGGCGTGAACAGGGTCACGCTCTATCGCTGGGTGGGGTCGCGCGAGCGGCTGCTGGTCGATGTCGTGTGGTCGCTGGCGAGCGTGACGCTCGAGCGCATCGACGCCAGGGTGCGCGCGAGCGGCTCTGAGCGCGTCGTCCGGGTCGTGACCCGCTTCCTCGACGCCGTGATCTCGAACGCGGGCATGCAGCGCTGGCTGGCCGACGAGGGCGAGTTCGCGATGCGCCTGCTCACGCGCCGCGAGCCCGGCTTCCAGCCGCGCCTGATCGCCGCCGTGCGGCGCATGCTGGCCGAGGAGTCGGCCGACGGCGCGCTCGAGCTCGGCGCCGACATGGACGAGGTCGCCTACGTCATCGTGCGCCTGATCGAGTCCTACACCTACCTGGACCTGATCACCGGCGAGCGCCCCGACGCGCGCCGCGCCGAGCCGATCCTGCGGCTCCTGCTGAGCTGATCCCACCTGCAACAGATCCGCAAATCGTTGCGGTAGGATCGGCCGCTGTCCGGCGGCGAGCGAAGGGGTGGCGATGACGACGACGACCGGCAGCTCTCAGGCCCTGGCGGTGCGCGGGCAGCCCGACGAGGTCCGCGCCCTGACGCGGCTGGCCTTCGAGGAGATCTCCGGCATACCGGCGGGCATAGGCGGCATCCACATGGCGGTCGCCGACCGCGTGTTCCGCTGGGTCGGCCCGGCGGCGGCGCCGGTCCGCGTCGTGCACAACGCGGTGGCGGGCGGCGTCTACGGAGCATTGCGCGGCGGCACGCACCTTCTCGGCCGCGGTGTCGACGGGGCCGCGTCGGCGTTGCGTGGACCCGGGGAGGCACGCCCTGTCTCGACCACACGTCAGGGCAGCCTTGCCGTCGGGATCCTCAACGGGTTGCGCGGCGACGCCCTGGAGCGGGCGGGCAACCCGCTGCACCAGCCGATGGCGGTACGCGTCGAGGGTGGTCCGGTCGAGCTCGAGCGCGAGGCGCTCACGGCCGCCTTCCCCGAGGCGACCCCGCGGCTCGTCGTGTTCCTGCACGGCCTCATGGAGACCGAGTTCTCGTGGCACCTGGGAGCCCGCGACGACGACACCTACGGCGCGCGGCTGGCCGCGGAGCTCGGCTGCACGCCCGTGTACGTGCGCTACAACTCCGGCCGCCACATCTCCGAGAACGGCCGCTCGCTCGCCGAGCTGTTGGCCGCGCTGGGCGACGAGTGGCCGGTGGACGTGCGCGAGATCGCACTCGTTGGGCACTCGATGGGCGGCCTCGTGAGCCGCAGCGCCTGCCACCAGGCCGCCCGGGAGCAGATGGAGTGGACGCGCAGCGTGCGCCACGTGGTGTCACTGGGCTCGCCGCACATGGGCGCGCCGCTCGAGCAGGGCGTCCACTACCTCAGCGCGGCGCTCCATGCGCTGCCCGAGACGCGGCCGGTCGGCGCCTTCCTGCGCCGGCGCAGCGCCGGCATCCGCGACCTGCGCCAGGGCTCGCTGGTCGACGATGACTGGCGCGACCGCGACCCCGACGCGCTGCGCGCGGCCGCGTGCCAGGAGGTGCCGCTGCTGGAAGGCGCGACCCACTGCTTCGTCGCGGGCACGATCACTCGCAGCGCCAAGCATCCGCTGGGCCGGCTCGTCGGCGACTACCTCGTGCTCGAGCCGAGCGCCTCGGGGCGCGGCCGCACGCGCCGGCTCCCGTTCAGGGCCGAGCACGGCCTGCACGTGGGCGGCGTCAACCACTTCGCGCTGCTCAACCACCCTGCGGTCTACGCCAAGCTGCGCGAGTGGCTCCGGACGCCCCGGGCCCAGCTCGCCGCGGCGAAGGGGTTGTCAACCGAACCGGTATAGAATCCCGCACCCCTATCTGATCGGGAGATCCCATTGAGCGCGACTGACGAGTACCTCGCCAACAACGCACGCTACGCCGAGAGCTTCGACAAGGGTGACCTTCCGCTGCCGCCGTCGAAGAAGGTCGCGGTCGTGGCGTGCATGGACGCGCGCGTGATGCCCTCCAAGATCCTCGGCATCGAGGAGGGGGAAGCACACGTGATCCGCAATGCCGGCGGCGTGATCACCGACGACGAGATCCGCTCGCTCGCGATCTCGCAGCGACTGCTCGGGACCGAGGAGATCATCCTCGTGCACCACACCGACTGCGGCATGCTCACCTTCACCGACGATCAGTTCAAGCAGCAGATCGAGGAGGACACCGGCATCAGGCCGCAGTGGGCGGCGGAGGCGTTCGGCGACCTGGAGGGAGACGTCCGCCAGTCCATCGCTCGCATCAAGGCGAGCCCCTTCATCCCCAGCAAGGACAGCGTGCGCGGCTTCGTCTACGAGGTCGAGACAGGCCGCCTGCGCGAGGTCACCTGAGCCGGTGCCGCGTCAGGCAACCGTTACGCGCTTGACCACCTCACGCAGCATTCGACCCCGGCCGCAGCCGCTCGACGTCGAGGGGCTCGCCCGCGGCGCTTACATGTCGGCCGGGCACTTCAGCCGCGAGTCCCGCCGCGCCTACGGCGAGTCGCCTTACGGCTAGCTGATGACACGGCGCATCGAGCGCGATGGCGCTGCTGGGTCGTGGCGACCTCAGCGTCACCGAGGTCTGCTTCGAGGTCCGCAACGACGTCGAATACGGCGGGATGCATTGGATCACGGTCGGGCCCCCGGACCAGCCCGGCACGCCGACCGAGCAGCCGTACGGGATCCGCGACTGCGCCGTCCGCGACCCCGCGGGCAACCTGATCCGCATCCAGGACTACGCTGAGCCGCCGGCGATGAGCACGGCTGCGAGGACGGACAGGAAATCGCCTGCGCCGCAGGTCGCCGACAGTCACGATCTGATCCGCGTGCATGGCGCGCGCGTGAACAACCTCAAGGACGTCAGCATCGAGCTCCCGAAGCGCCGGCTCACGGTGTTCACCGGTGTCTCCGGCTCGGGCAAGAGCTCGCTGGCGTTCGGCACGATCGCCGCGGAGTCACAGCGGCTCATCAACGAGACCTACAGCGCCTTCGTGCAGGGCTTCATGCCGACGCTGGCGCGGCCCGAGGTCGACGTGCTCGACGGCCTGACGACCGCGATCCTCGTCGACCAGCAGCGGATGGGCGCCGACGCCCGCTCCACCGTCGGCACCGTCACGGACGCCAACGCGATGCTGCGCATCCTCTTCAGCCGGCTCGGGCAGCCGCACATCGGCTCGCCCAGCGCGTTCGCCTTCAACGTCGCCTCCGTTCGGGCGAGGGGTGGAATCACGGTCGAACGCGGTGCCCGCACCAAGACCGTGAAAGCGACCTTCAACCGCACCGGCGGTATGTGCACGCGCTGCGAGGGCCGGGGCTCGGTCACCGACTTCGACCTGTCTGCGCTGTACGACGACAGCAAGTCGCTCAACGAGGGTGCGCTCACGATCCCCGGCTACAGCATGGACGGCTGGTACGGCCGCATCTTCAGCGGCTGCGGCTTCTTCGACCCCGACAAGCCGATCCGCAAGTACACGAAGAAAGAGCTCAACGACCTGCTCTACAAGGAGCCGACCAAGATCAAGGTCGACGGCATCAACCTGACGTACGAGGGTGTGATCCCGAAGATCCAGAAGTCGTTCCTGTCCAAGGACGTCGACGCGCTTCAGCCGCACGTCCGCGCCTTCGTGGAGCGGGCGGTGACGTTCACCACCTGCCCTGAGTGCGGCGGCACCCGACTCAGCGAGGAGGCTCGGTCGTCGAAGATCGAGGGGATCAGCATCGCCGACGCCTGTGCGATGCAGATCAGTGACCTCGCCGAATGGGTGGGTGGCCTCGACGAGCCCTCGGTCGCGCCGTTGCTCGAAAAGCTGCAGCAGACCCTCGACTCGTTCGTGGAGATCGGGCTGGGCTACCTCTCGCTCGACCGGCCGTCGGGCACGCTGTCGGGTGGCGAGGCACAGCGCACCAAGATGGTCGGCCACCTCGGCTCCTCGCTCACCGACGTCACCTACGTCTTCGACGAGCCCACCACCGGCCTGCACCCCCACGACATCCAGCGGATGAACGACCTGCTGCTGCGGCTGCGCGACAAGGGCAACACGGTGCTCGTCGTCGAGCACGAGCCGGAGGCGATCGCGATCGCCGACCACGTCGTCGACCTCGGCCCCGGCGCCGGTACGGCGGGCGGCACTGTCTGCTTCGAGGGGACCGTCGAGGGGCTGCGGGCCGGCGACACCGTCACCGGCCGCCATCTCGACGACCGGGCCGCCGTCAAGGAGACGGTGCGGAGGCCCGCCGGCACGCTGGAGATTCGCGGCGCCACCACCCACAACCTCCAGGACGTCGACGTCGACATCCCGCTCGGCGTGCTCTGCGTGGTCACCGGCGTGGCGGGCTCTGGCAAGAGCTCGCTCGTGCAGGGCTCGATCCCCGCCGGCGAGGATGTGGTGTCGATCGACCAGGCGCCGATCCGCGGCTCGCGACGGAGCAACCCGGCGACCTACTCCGGCGCGCTCGACCCGATCCGCAAGGCGTTCGCGAAGGCCAACGGCGTGAAGCCGGGGCTGTTCAGCGCGAACTCCGACGGCGCCTGCCCCAACTGCAACGGCGCCGGGGTCGTCTACACCGACCTGGCGATGATGGCCGGCGTCGCCACCACCTGCGAGGAGTGCGAGGGGAAGCGCTTCCAGGCGTCGGTGCTGGAGTACCACCTCGGCGGCCGCGACATCAGCGAGGTGCTCGCGATGTCGGTGACCGAGGCCGAGGAGTTCTTCGGGGACGGGGAGGCGCGCGCGCCGGCCGCGCACAAGATCCTCGAGCGGCTCGCCGACGTCGGCCTCGGCTACCTCAGCCTCGGCCAGCCGCTACCCACGCTGTCCGGCGGCGAGCGGCAGCGGCTCAAGCTGGCCACCCACATGGCTGAGAAGGGCGGCGTCTACGTCCTCGACGAGCCGACCACCGGCCTGCACCTCGCCGACGTCGAGCAGCTGCTCGGCCTGCTCGACCGGCTCGTCGAGTCCGGCAAGTCGGTGATCGTCATCGAGCACAACCAGGCGGTCATGGCGCACGCCGACTGGATCATCGACCTCGGCCCCGGCGCCGGCCACGACGGCGGCCGGATCGTCTTCGAGGGCACACCCGCCGACCTCGTCGGCGCCCGCTCCACCCTCACCGGCGAGCACCTCGCGGCCTACGTCGCCACCTGACCGAGGCCCTAGGTCATCCACAACCTAGGGCGACACGCCGAGCCCCGGGGCGGTCGGCACGGCGATGCGGCCCGCGTTCGGGACCAGAGGGTCGTCGAGGCCGTCGAAGAGGCTCAGGGTGGCAAGGCCGCACGGCGGCAGGGGCGCCAGCGCCGCAGCGGCGTGCAGCGCCGCAGCGATCCCGAGCGGCCCGTCGAAGGTCGAGGCCAGGTAGACCTCGGCGCCGGTCGAGCGCACCGCGACGGCCTGGCCCAGCAGCGCGGAGATTCCGCCGCAGCGCCCGATCTTCAGGCACACGGCGTCGCCGGCGCCCGACAGCAGCGCGCCCGGCCGGCCGGCGGTCTCGTCCATCGCGATCCGCGTCGCGACCGCCTCGCGCACCTCGCGAAGCGCGGCCTCGCCGTGGCAGGGCTCCTCGACCAGCTCGAGGCCCACCGGCTCGAGCGCGGCGATCGCCGCCACCGCCTCCTTTGGCGACCACGCCCCGTTCGCGTCCAGGCGCAGGGCGACGGCCGGGCCCGCAGCCGCGCGCACGGCGGCGACGCGGCCCGCGTCGTCTCCCACCCCGACCTTGACCTTGAGGCAGCGAAAGCCGGCGCGCGCGGCGGCCGCCGCCTCGGCCGCCGCTCCGGCCCGGTCGAGCGTCGTGATCGTCGCGTTGACCTCGACCTCCGCCGCCGGTGAGCCCGCGAGCAGAGCGGCCACCGGTCGCCCCTCGCGCCGCCCGCGCAGGTCCCACAGCGCCAGATCGATCGCGGCCAGTGCCTGCGGGAGATCGGCGGCGGCGCGCAGGGCCTCGAGGCGGTCGCCGGGCGCCAGCCCGTCGGCGGCCAGCACCGGGCGGTAGGCCTCGAGCGCCGCCTCCACCGCCTCCAGCCGGACACCGTCGTAGGGCTCGAGCGGGGCGGCCTCGCCCCAGCCGACGAGGCCGTCGTCGTTGCGCAGGCCGACGAGTAGCAGCTCGCGGCGCTCCAGCGCTCCCCAGGCCGTCTCCAGCGGCGCCCGCAGCGCAAGCGATCGCCGCTCGACCTGCAGCTCCATCGGCCTGGGTCTCCTAGCTCAGCAGGAGGCCGGCCGAGAGCAGCACGCAGAACGCGAGCTGGAGCATGCTGGTGCGCGCCAGCGCGTCGTTGAGCGAGGGCCCGTCGGTGCGGTTGCGGACCAGCCGCACGACCGGCACGGCCAGCGGCAGCGCCAGCCAGGGGAGCAGCAGCCACGCCGTCAGGCCGCTTCCGCCGGCCAGCCAGATCAGCGGCGGCAGCAGGAACGCCGGATACGCCAGGCCGGCGTAGAGGTTGCGGGCGCGGTGGCGCCCAAGCCGCACGACGAGCGTGCGTTTGCCTGCGCGGCGGTCGGAGTCGATGTCGCGGACGTTGTTGACCACCAGGATTGCGGCGGCCAGCATCCCGACCGGGACGGCGAGCGCGACTGCCTCCCACGTCACGTGCTCGCGCTGCACGAAGTAGGACCCGGTGACCGCCACGATTCCGAAGAACAGGAACACGAACAGCTCGCCCAGGCCCTCGTAGCCGTACGGGCGCGGGCCGCCGGTGTAGAGCACGCCGGCGAGGATCGAGGCCGCCCCGATGATCAGCAGCTGCCAGCCGGCGATCGCCACCAGGTAGATGCCGACCAGCACCGCGACCCCGAACGAGGCCCAGGTTGCGATCAGGACCTGCCGCGGAGGGACGAGGCCGCCCGCGGTCACGCGCACCGGGCCGAGGCGGTCCTCGGCGTCGGCACCGCGGCGGGCGTCGGAGTAGTCGTTCGAGAGATTCGTGCCGACCTGGATCGCGACGGCGCCGACGAGCGCGGCGAAGAACGCGAGCCAGTTGACGTCGCCGTCATGGGAGGCGAGCGCGGTCCCGACCAGCACCGGGGCCACGGCGGCCGGGAGTGTCCGCGGCCGGGCGGCCATCGTCCAGATGCGCACGCTGTCGCGCAGCTCGAGCGCGGGATGGGTGCGGCCACGGGTGGGGGAGGGCTCGCGCGCGTCGCGTGAGCGGCTGCGGGCGGTGGAGGGCTCGCGCTCCTCGCGAGCGCGGCTGCGGGCGGTGGAGGGCTCGCGCTCCTCGCGAGCGCGGCTGCGGGCGGTGGAGGTCTCCGGCGCCTCGCTCTCGGGCTCGAGCGGCGGTGGCGCGGCCGCGAGCTCCTCCTCCTCCGGCGGAGCCGGCAGCGCCTCCGGGTCGCCTTCGCCCCCCGGCCGGGGCTCGCGCCCCGGCGCGCGCGGCGACCGCGGCGCACGCTCGCCCTCGAGTAGCTCGCGCGCGCGCTTGGGGTCGAAGCGGCGCGAGCGCCCGCCGCCCTGACCCTCCTGGCCCGAGTCCTCCATCTAGTGCTCCGCCCCTTGATCCATCACGGGCGCCGGGGGAAGCGGGCGAAATCTGGCGGGCGTCGTTCGACGTAGGCGTCCCGGCCCTCCTGGGCCTCCTCCGAGGCGTAGAACAGAAGGTTGGTGTCGTGCGCGAGCTGCTGCAGGCCGGCGTAGCCGTCCTCGCGCGCGTGGAACGAGGCCTTCACCAGGCGCAGCGCGAAGGGGGAGAGCGCGAGCATCTCGCGGCACCACTGAACGGTCTCCTGCTCGAGGCGCTCGAGCGGCACCACGGTGTTGACGAGCCCCATCTCGAGCGCCTGGCGGGCGTCGTAGCGGCGGCACAGGAACCACATCTCCTTGGCCCGCTTGGGCCCGATCAGGTCGGCCATGAGGCTGGCGCCGAAGCCCCCGTCGAAGGAGCCCACGCGCGGGCCCGTCTGCCCGAACTGCGCGTTGTCGGCGGCGATCGTCAGGTCGCAGACCAGGTGCAGCACGTGACCGCCGCCGATCGCGTAGCCGGCGACCATCGCCACCACGGGCTTGGGCAGGCGGCGGATCTGGACGTGCAGGTCGGTGACGTGGAAGCGCCCGACGCGGTTGGTCGAGCTCGGGTCCTCGAGGTAGCCGGCGTCGCCGCGCACGCGCTGGTCGCCGCCCGAGCAGAACGCGTCCGGCCCCTCGCCGGTGAGCACGATCACGCCCACGTCCGGATCCTCGCGCGCGGCCTCGAAGGCGCGCGCGAGCTCGATCACGGTCTGGGGGCGGAATGCGTTGCGGACCTCGGGGCGGTTGATGGTGAGCTTGGCGATCCCGTCGCCGGAGAGCTCGTAGCGGATGTCCTCGTACTGCCCGCCGCGCTGCCATTCGACGCTCATGTCGCCTTACGTTATCCGGATGCTCCTACCGGCCTGGCTGCCCCGCGCCGCCGCCCGACACCCCGATCGCGCCGCGCTCGAGACGCCGTCGAGCACGCTCACCTACGCGCAGCTCGGCCAGCGCGCGGTGCTGGCCGCCGGCGCGCTGGCCCGCGAGGGCGTCCGCGCCGGGGACCGCGTCGCGCTGGCGCTGGAGGCGGGCGAGGACTTCGTGATCGCCCTCCACGCGTGCCTGCGGCTCGGCGCGGTGGCGATGCCGGTGGACCTGCGGCTGGCGGAGAGCGAGCGGGCCGCGCAGGTCGCGAGCGCGAGGGTCATGGTCGACGCCGCGCTGCTCGACGCCGAGGGGCCGCCCGCCGGCGGCCATGAGCTCGACATCGCGCCGCCGCTCGAGGCCGAGGGCGGGGCCCCCGGCCACCATGAGCTCGGCGCGCCCGCACTCGTCGTCCACACCTCGGGCAGCTCGGGCGTGCCGCAGGCGGTGGAGCTGACTTATGGCAACTGGCTCTGGAGCGCGATGGGCTCGGCGGTCGCGCTCGGCCTCGATGCGGCCGAGCGCTGGCTGTGCCCGCTCCCGCTCTCGCACGTCGGCGGCCTCTCGGTGCTGCTGCGAAGCGCGATCTACGGCACGACCGCCATCCTGCATCCCGGCTTCGATGCCGGCGCGGTGGCTCGGGCGCTGGGCGATGATGGCGTGACCGGGGTGTCGCTGGTCCCGACGATGGTCGTGCGTCTGCTCGACGAGGGCTTCGCCCGCCCGCCGGCGCTGCGCTGCGCGCTCGTCGGCGGCGCAGCCCTGGAGCCGGCGCTCGCCCGCCGTGCGCACGAGGCCGGGCTGCCGGTGGTCGAGACCTACGGGCTGACCGAGGCGTGCTCGCAGGTCGCCACCTCCGGAGTGCCGCTGTTCTGCACTCGCGTCGAGATCGACGGCGGCGCCGAGGGCGAGATCCTCGTCGCCGGCCCAACGGTCGCGCCCGGAGCGGCGGGCGAGGACGGCGTGCTGCGCACCGGCGATCGGGGCGCCCTGGACGAGCACGGACGGTTGACCGTCACGGGCCGCATCGCCGACACGATCGTCACCGGCGGCGAGAACGTTGCGCCGGCCGAGGTCGAGGCGGCGCTGCTCGAGCACTCCGCGGTCGCCGAGGCCGCCGTCCACCCGCGCCCGGATCCCGAGTGGGGGGAGGCGGTGACCGCCACCGTCGTGCTGCGCCGCGGAGCGGCGGCCACCGAGCAGGAGCTGCGCGACCACGTCGCCGCGCGCCTGGCCCGCTTCAAGGTGCCCAGGTCGATCGCCTTCGCGGCCAGGCTGCCGCGGACTGCCTCCGGCAAGCTCAAGCGTGGCGAGCTGTAGCGTCACCCGGATGGACCCGCACGAATACCGCGAAGCCCAGCGCGATCAGTGGAGCCGCTCGGCCGGGGGTTGGTCGCGGCGGCGTGAGCACTTCCAGAGCAGCTCGCTTCCGGTCTCTCAGTGGCTCATCGACGCCGTCCGGCTCCAGCCCGGCCACACCGTGCTCGAGCTCGCGGCCGGGCCGGGCGACACCGGCCTGCTCGCCGCGGAGCTCGTCAAGCCCGGCGGCCGGCTGATCTCCTCCGACGCCAACGAGGAGATGGTCGCGGTCGCGCGGGCCCGCGCGGACGAGCTCGGGATCGCCGACGTCGAGTTCCGCGTGCTCGAGCTCGAGTGGATCGACCTCGAGGCGGCGTCCGTCGACGCCGTCCTGTGCCGCTGGGGCTACATGCTGGCCGCCGACCCGGCCGCGGCCCTGCGCGAGACGCGCCGCGTATTGCGCCCCGGGGGCCGCGTCGCGCTGGCCGCCTGGGACGCGCCCGAGCACAACCCCTGGGCCACGGTGCCCACGGACGAGCTCCTCGCGCGCGGGCTGACCGAGCGGCGTGACCCCTCGCAGCCGGGGATGTTCGCTTTCTCACCCCACGGACGGCTCGAGTCGCTGCTCCAGGACGCCGGCTTCACCGAGGTCGAGGTCGACGCGGTCGAGATCGAGTACGGCTTCGAGTCCCCCGAGGCCTACTGGGAGACGATGCGCGACATGTCGGTCCCGTTCGCTGACGCCGTCGGCGCGCTCGAAGACGGTGAGCGGGAGGCGGTTCGCGAGGGGGTGCGCGCTCGCCTGGAGCCGTACACGAGCGGCGATGGCGCGGTGCGCCTTCCGTGGCGCACCCTTGTCGCCACGGCGACCGCGTAGAGTCAGGGCATGTTCTACGACGACGACGCCGACCTCGGGCTGCTCGATTCCAAGACCGTCGCGATCCTGGGCTTCGGCTCCCAGGGCCACGCCCACGCGCTGAACCTCAGGGACTCCGGCGTCGACGTAGTGGTCGGCCTGCGCGAGAGCTCGTCCTCCGTGGCCAAGGCGCAGGAGGAGGGCCTCGAGGTGCTCTCGATCGCCGACGCGGCGAGCCGGGGCGACGTCGTGATGGTGCTGCTCCCAGACGAGAAGCAGGCCGACGTCTGGGAGAGCGAGATCCGCGACGGGATCGCTCCCGGCGACCTGCTGATGTTCGCCCACGGCTTCTCGATCCACTACGAGCAGATCGTCCCCCCGCCCGAGGTCGACGTGGCGATGGTCGCGCCCAAGGGGCCCGGGCACCTGGTGCGCCGCCAGTTCACCGAGGGCGAGGGTGTCCCCGGCCTGCTGGCCGTCCACCAGGACGCGAGCGGCCGGGCGCGCGAGCTCGCGCTGGCCTACGCGAAGGGCATCGGATGCACGCGCGGCGGCGTGATCGAGACGAGCTTCCGCGAGGAGACCGAGACCGACCTGTTCGGTGAGCAGGCGGTGCTGTGCGGGGGCGTTACCGAGCTCGTCCGCGCGGGCTACGAGACGCTGGTCGACGCGGGCTACGACCCGCGCCTGGCGTACTTCGAATGCCTGCACGAGCTCAAGCTGATCGTCGACCTGATGTACGAGAAGGGCATCACCGGGATGCGCTACTCGATCTCGAACACCGCCGAGTACGGCGACTTGACACGTGGTAAGCGAGTCATCTCCGACGCCACTCGCGCCGAGATGAGGCGAATCCTCGCCGAGATCCAGTCGGGCGAGTTCGCGCGCGAGTGGATCGCCGAGAACCGCGCCGGACAGGAGAGCTTCCAGCGCATGCGCGAGGAGCAGGCCGATCACCAGGTCGAGCGCGAGGGGCGCGAGCTGCGCGGGATGATGAGCTGGATAGAGACCGAGTTCTGACCGAGAGCGACCGAAGCGACGACCCACGGGCTGCGGAGGAGCCCACCACACACCACACCTGGCTTCCTCCGCGGGCGCCCGGCGCGAGCCCCGCGCCGATGTGGGAGACGGTCGGCGAGCCCATACCGCCACCGGCGACGGCTCCGCCGGCCACCGGGCCGGCGTTCCTGGAGGCTGCGCCGCAGGCGGCCCCGGGAACCGTGGCGCACGACTGGTGGCGGCAGTCCGGCGCCCCCGTGGCTCGCGATCACGGCGCGGCGGTCGCGCGGGCGCAGCCGGGCAACCCGCAGGCCGTCGCCGCACTCGTGTTCGGCATCGCGGGGATCGCGTTCCTGATCGGCGGCGCGGGGCTGCTGTTCATCTTCAACCTCCCCTGCTCGGTGCTGGCCTGGGTCTTCGGGCGCGCCGGCATGCGGCGCGTGGACCGCGGCGAGACGCCGGCGCACCGCGGGCTCGCCCAGGCGGGCATGATCCTCGGCATCGTCGGGACCGTCGTGGGCACGCTCGCGGTCGTCGCGTGGGCGCTGGGCTTCGTCTTCAGCGACGAGCTGCGCGACCAGTTCCGGCGCGAGTGGGAGCGTCAGCAGAACGGGTGACGGTGGCCGACCCGGAGGAGAACCCGACGCTCTGGCTGCGCCCGCCGCCCACCTCCGACCCGGGCGGCCCGCAACCGCCCGAGCCGCCCGGCAGCTACCTGGGCGCGCCGGGGCCGCCGCGGACGCGGCCGGCACCGGCGGCCGCCGCGCCCTCGGCGGACAACAGCCGCGCGACCGCGGCGCTCGTGCTCGGGATCACCGGCCTGACGCTGTGGCTGACGAGCCTCGGGGTGCTCGCACTGGTGAGTGTGCCGTGCTCGGCGCTCGCGTGGCTGCTGGGCGCCGGCGCGCGCCGGCGCATCGCGGCGGGCGAGACCGACCGCGGCGCCGCCGCGGCCCGCACGGGCGTGATCACGGGCGTCGTGGGGGTCGTCCTGGGCGGGCTCGCGATCGCGTTCTGGGCGCTCGTGATCGCCTACGGCGACTGACGCCGGGCCCGTCCGTTCGCGGCCCGGGCCCTTCGCTACCCTCTCGCCCTCCCATGCCGACGCCGAATCCGTTCATCAAGGGATACCTGATGACGGCCGGGCCCACTCCGGTCCCGCCGGCGGTGATGAACGCGATGGCCGAGCCGGTCGTCTACCACCGCTCGCCGGCCTTCGATGCGCTCTACGAACGGGTCCTGTCGCGGCTGCCGGCCATCTTCCAGACCTCCAATGACGTGCTGATGTTCGCCTCCAGCGGCTCGGGGGCGATGGAGTCGGCGGTCGCCAACCTGGTGCGCCCGGGCGACCCGGCCCTGGCCTGCGCGACCGGCAAGTTCGGCGAGCGCTGGATCGAGCTGTGCGACGCCTACGGCGCGCGCACGGTCCGTCACGAGCCGGGCTGGGGCGCCCGCCTCGACCCGGGCGAGATCGACCGGCTGCTGGGCGCCAACCCCGACGTGCGCGTGGCCTTCGCGACGCTGGCGGAGACCTCGACGGGCGTCGTCCACGACATCCAGGCGATCGCCGAGGTGGCGCGCGCCCGCGACGTGATCCTCGCCGTCGACGCCGTCTCGGGCCTGGGCGCCGCCGAGCTGCGCCAGGACGCCTGGGGTGTCGACGTCGTCGTCGCCGGCTCCCAGAAGGCGCTCATGTGCCCGCCCGGCCTCGCCTTCGCGAGCGTCTCCGAGCGCGCGCTCGAGCACGCCGCGGCGCGCTCCGGAGGGCGCTACTACTTCGACTGGGTCAAGACGCGCAAGAGCCAGGCAAAGGGCTCGAGCCCGTTCACGCCGCCGGTCACGCTCGTGCGCGGCCTCGACGCCGCGCTCGACCTGATCGAGGCCGAGGGCCTGGAGAACGTCTTCGCCCGCCATGACCTGCTCGCGCGTTCCACGCGCGCGGGCGTGCGAGCGATCGGGCTGGAGCTGTTCGGCGATCCCGACGAGCGCGCGACCGTGGTGACCGCCGTGGAGCTGCCCGAGTCCATCGACGGCGCCAAGGTGCCCAAGCTGCTGCGCGAACACGGGATCACCGCCAACGGCGGTCAGGAGCAGCTCAAGGGCCGGATCCTGCGCATCGCCCACTGCGGCTACTTCGGCGCCTACGACATCGTCACGACGCTCGCTGGGCTCGAGATGGTCCTCACCGAGCTGGGGCTCGAGGTGGAGCTGGGCACGGGCGTCGGAGCCGCGCAGCGGGTCTTCCTCGACGCGCGGGTCCCCGCCGCCCTGTGACGGACAACGGCTCCCGAGACGGCGAGCCCAAGGTCCTCGTCAAGGAGAAGATCGCCGACTCCGGCGTAGCGCTGCTGCGCGACGCCGGCTTCGAGGTCGACGTCGGCCTCGACTGGACCGACGAGCAGCTCGCCGAGCGCATCGGCGATTACGACGCGATCCTGATCCGCTCCGCCACGCAGCTCACGCCCGAGCTGATCGAGCGCGGGACCCGCCTGCGCGTGATCGGCCGCGCGGGGATCGGGGTCGACAACGTCGACGTCGAGGCCGCCACGCGCCGGGGCATCGTCGTGGCGAACGCGCCCCAGTCCAACATCGTCGCCGCCGCCGAGCACACCATGGCGCTGATGCTGGCCCTGGCGCGGAACGTGCCCCAGGCACACGCCTCGCTCACCGCCGGGAAGTGGGAGCGCTCGAAGTTCGGCGGCACCGAGCTCTACGAGAAGACGCTGGGCGTGCTGGGCTTCGGCCGCATCGGGCAGCTCGTCGCCCAGCGCGCGGCCGCCTTCGGCATGCGGATCCTGGCCTTCGATCCCTTCGTGTCGGCGGAGCGCTTTCGCGAGCTGGGCGCGGAGAAGGCGGAGAGCTCGGCCGAGCTCTATGAGCGCGCCGACTTCATCACGATCCATCTGCCCCGCACGCCCGAGACCCGCGGCTGGCTCGACGCCGAGGCGTTCGCGCAGATGCGCGACGGCGTGCGGGTCGTGAACTGTGCGCGCGGAGAACTTGTCGTTGATGCCGATCTGCAGGCGGCGCTCGACTCCGGCAAGGTCGGCGGCGCGGCGCTCGACGTGTTCTCGGAGGAGCCGATCACCGAGCACCCCCTGTTCGGCTATCCCAACGTCGTGGTGACCCCGCACCTCGGCGCGTCGACCGCCGAGGCGCAGGACCGGGCCGGCGTTCAGACCGCGGAGCAGGTCGTCGCCGCGCTGACCGGCGGCGTGGTGTCGACCGCGGTCAACATCCCGGCGGTCGCGCCCGAGGACATGGAGGCGCTCGGACCCTTCCTGCCCCTTGCTCGCGACCTCGGCCGGATCGCCATGGCGCTGGGCGAAGGGTCCTCGGTCGATGCGGTCGAGGCCGAGTACCTGGGCCGCATCGCCGACCGCGACACGCGGCTGCTCACGCTCTCGGTGCTCAACGGGATGCTGGCCGGGCACACCGAGGAGCAGGTCAACCTGGTGAACGCGCCCTCGCTCGCCGAGCAGCGCGGGATCAACGTCGTCCAGACCACGAACCCCGTGGCGCGCGACTTCACCGACCTCGTGCGCGTGACGATCCGCGGCGGAGACGTCGAGGCGCGCGTCGTCGGGACCTGCCTGGGCCGGCGCAACCGGCCCCACCTGCTCGAGGCGTGGGGGTCGCGCTTCAACCTCCAGATCGAGCCCTTCGTGACGCTGTTCCGCTACACCGACCAGCCCGGGATGATCGGTCGTGTCGGCACCATCCTGGGCCACCACGACGTCAACGTGATCTCCGCCGCCGTGGGCCGCGATCCCGACGGCCAGGCCGAGGCCCCCGGGCGCCTGGCGACGATGGCCATCACCACCGACGCCGCCGTCCCGGACGACGTGGTCGCCGAGATCGTCGCCTCCGACGGCTTCGTCGACGGCCGCAGCGTCGCGCTGTAGGCTCGCGCCGATGAGAGCGGTCGTGATCACCCGCCACGGCCCGCCCGAGGTGCTGCAGGTCGAGGAGCGGCCGGCGCCCGAGCGGCCGCTGGGCGGCGAAGTGGTGGTCGACGTCAAGGCCGCGGGCATCAACTTCGCCGACACCATGGCCCGCGTGGGCCTGTACCCCGACGCGCCCAAGCCCCCCACGGTCGTCGGTTACGAGGTGGCGGGCACGGTGGCGTCCGTCGGACCGGGCGTCGAGGGCCTGGCGGAGAACGATCGCGTGATGGCCATGACGCGCTTCGGCGGCTACGCCGAGCAGGTCAAGGTCAAGGCCTCCGACACCGTGCCGCTCCCCGAGGGGCTGTCCTTCGAGGAGGGGGCGGCGATTCCCGTCAACTACGGGACCGCGTGGACGGGCCTGCACCGCTACGGCGCGCTCCAGAGCGGCGAGCGGGTGCTCATACACGCGGCGGCGGGGGGCGTGGGGATCGCCGCCACCCAGATCGCCAAGCGCGCAGGCGCGCAGGTGTACGGGACCGCGTCGCCGGGCAAGCACGACGCGATCCGCGAGATCGGGGTCGACGAGGCGATCGACTACACCCGCTCGGGCTGGGAGCGCGGAGTGCCGGAGATGGACCTGATCATGGACGCCATCGGCGGGCGGAACTTCCGGCTCAGCTACAACCTGCTGCGCCCCGGGGGCCGGCTGGTGGCCTTCGGCGCCTCATCCGTGATGTCCGGCGAGCGCCGCAACCTGGTCACCGCCGCACGCGCCGCCGCGCGCATGCCGCGCTTCAACCTCATCAAGCAGATGTCGCAGTCCAAGGCAGTGATCGGACTCAACCTGCTGACGTTATGGGACGCCGCCGGCAGCCTGGAGCCGTGGATTCCAGCGTTGCGCGAGATGCTCGACGACGGCACCATCCGCCCGCGGGTCGCGGCCGCCGTGCCCTTCGCCGAAGCCCCCCGCGCGCACCGCATGCTGGCCGAGCGCGCGAACGTCGGCAAGGTGGTGCTGGTCCCGTGAGGGGGCCGGTGCTACGCTGCGACGCGATGTCGCACCCGTTCGGCCTTCTTCTTCTCCTCCTCCCCCTTCGGGGGGAATAGCGCGTGGCGGCCGCGAAGCCGCAAGCACACCAGGAGAAGCAGAAGTCCGACACAGAGAGGTAGCGACACGATGGATCCCAACCGAGTAGTCATCTTCGACACGACGCTGCGCGACGGCGAGCAGTCGCCGGGGATCTCGCTGAACACGGCCGAGAAGCTCGAGATCGCGCAGCAGCTCGCGCGCCTGGGCGTGGACGTCATCGAGGCCGGCTTCCCGATCACCTCGCCCGGCGACTTCGAGGCCGTCCAGGCGATCGCCCGCGAGGTGCACGGCCCGATCGTCACCGGCCTCGCGCGCACCCACCAGCAGGACATCGACGCGGCCTACAACGCGGTCAAGGACGCCGACCGGCCGCGCATCCACACCTTCATCTCGACCTCGGACATCCACATCGAGCACCAGCTCCAGACCACGCGCGAGGACGTCAAGGGGCAGGCGCGGGCCGCCGTCGCGCACGCCAAGCAGTACGTGGAGGACGTCGAGTTCTCGCCCATGGACGCGACCCGCGCCGAGCTCGAGTTCACGGCCGAGGTGTGCGCGATCGCGATCGAGGAGGGGGCGACGACGATCAACATCCCCGACACGGTCGGCTACACGATGCCGCACGAGTTCGCCGACTACCTCGAGCGGCTGTACGCGGCCATCCCGCAGCTGCGCGACGTGGTCCTTTCGGTGCACTGCCACGACGACCTGGGCATGGCGGTGGCCAACTCCTTCGCGGGCGTGCTGGCCGGCGCGCGCCAGGTCGAGGCCGCGATCAACGGCATCGGCGAGCGCGCGGGCAACGCGTCGCTCGAGGAGATGGTGATGCTGCTGCACACCCGCGGAGCGGACGTCGGCGGGCTGACCACGGGCTGTGACACGCGCGAGATCGCGCGCACGAGCCGCCTGGTCTCGCGCCTGACCGGCTATCCGGTCCAGCCGAACAAGGCCATCGTGGGGCGCAACGCCTTCGCGCACGAGTCGGGCATCCACCAGGACGGCGTGCTCAAGGAGCGCACCACCTACGAGATCATGGACGCCACCACCGTCGGGCTCGAAGCCAACTCGATCGTGCTCGGCAAGCACTCGGGCCGCCATGCCCTCCAGCAGGCGCTCTCCGAGCTGGGCTTCGACGTCTCCGGCCAGGCGCTCAACCAGGCCTTCAAGCGCTTCAAGGAGATCGCCGACAAGAAGAAGCACGTGACGGCGATGGACCTCGAGGCGCTGGTGACCGACGAGCTGCGCGGCGGAGTCGAGGGCATCGAGCTCGAGTGGTTCGACGTCGAGGCCTCCTCGCGCCGGCCGCCGCACGCCACCGTCGCGGTGCGCATGCCGGGCGGCGAGCAGGCCACGGGCAGCTTCACCGGGGACGGGCCGGTGGACGCGATCTTCCGTGCGATCAACGCCGCGACGGGGATCGAGCCGCGCCTGCGCGAGTTCCGCGTCGACGCGGTGACCGGTGGCCAGGACGCGCTGGGGGAGACCTCAGTGGTGCTCGAGCTCGAGGGCCGGTCGGCCTCGGGCCAGGGCGTTTCGACCGACATCATCGAGGCGGCCGCGACGGCCTACGTGCGCGCGCTCGGCAACGTCTCGCGCAAGGTCGGCGAGAAGGTGCCGGACGAGCCGCCGGCGGCGGAGCTCCAGCCGGCGCCGTGACCGAGCCTCCCGCCCCAGCCCCGGCGACCCCGTAGGCGCGCGGGGCGAGCTTTGGAGCACCCCGCTTTCCTGACCCGCTCCGGCCCGCACGAGGGCGATGCGCATCCCCAGCGCCGGCAGGGGCTGCTCGTCCTGTGCATCGCGATGTTCATCAGCGCGGTCGACATGACGATCGTCAACGTCGCGCTGCCCGACATCTCGAACGACCTCGGGGCCGGCGTGGGCGAGCTGCAGTGGGTGCTCGACGGCTTCCTGGTCGCGCTCGCCGGTCTGCTGCTCGTGGGGAGCGGCCTGGCCGATCGGTTCGGGCGCAAGCGCATCTTCCTCGGCGGGCTGATCGGGTTCGCGGTGGCCTCGGTGCTGGCCGCGCTCGCCCAGACGCCCGGCGAGCTGATCGGCGCGCGCGTGCTCATGGGCGCGACGGCGAGCTGCGTGCTCCCGCCGGCACTGTCGCTGATCGCGGTGATGTTCCCGCCCGAGGAGCGCCCGAAGGCGCTTGGCGTGTGGGCGGCCGTCGCGGGCGCCGGCTTCTGCCTGGGCCCGGTGCTGGGCGGGATCCTGGTGCCGGCCGCCGGCTGGCAGGCGGTGTTCCTCGCCAACGTGCCCGGCATCCTGATCGCCGTGCCGGCGGGGATCGCCTTCCTGCCGGAGTCGCGGCGGCCGGGCGCGCCGCCGCTCGATCTGCCGGGCGCGGCTCTTTCCACGCTCGCCCTGACCGGCGTCGTATTCGCCTTGATCGAGGGCGCCGACGCCGGCTGGACCAACCCCGCCGTGCTCGCGTCGGCCGTCGTCGGCGTCGTGACCGGGGTGCTGTTCGTGCGGCTCGAGCTGCGGCGCGCGAGCCCGCTGTTCGACGTACGCCTGCTCGTACGGCCCGCCGTCGCCGCCGGCGCGGTGACGATCCTGACCATCTACCTGACCTTCCTGGGGACGATGTTCCTGCTCCCGCAGTACCTGCAGTACGTGCAGGACCGCTCGATCTTCCTCTCGTCGCTGGTGATCGCGCCGGTGGGGATCGCTACGGTCATCGCAGCGCCGTTCAACGCGCGCGTGTTCGCTCGCCTGGGCGCGCGGCGGACGCTCGCCGGGGGACTGTTGGGCATGGCGGCGGGCATCGCGCTGCTGCTCGTCCTGGGCAGCACGACCTCGCTCGTGGTCGTGATGGTCAGCACGGCGCTGCTGGGCGCGTTCATCACGCTCACCGTCGCGCCGGCGACGGCGGTGATCATGGATGCCGTGGGCGAAGAGAAGGCGGGCGACGGCGGCGCTGTCAACCAGCTCGCGCGCCAGGTGGGTGGCGCGCTGGGGGTGGCGACCATCGGGTCGCTGTTCGCCTCCTTGTACACGAGCCGCATCGACGAGCGGCTGGCCGTGCTGCCGGCGAGCGCGCGCTCGCGCGCCGGCGAGTCGATCGAGGACGCGCACCAGGTGATCGCCGGCGCCGGCGGCTCGGCGCGCACAGAGCTCCTGGCGCGGGCCGACGACGCGTTCGACGTGGCCGCGCGCGCCGGGTTCGGCCTGGCCGTGCTCCTGCTGCTGCTCGCTGCCGTGTTCGCGGCGGTCGCCCTGCGGCCGCGCCCGTCGCCGGCACCGGCGCCGGAGCCGGCGCCGGAGCCGCTGGGCGTCGCGGACGCCGCCTAGCAGTCTCCACCGGCCCCGCTAGGCTGCGTGGCCGCCGCCTGCCGCGGCCCGCACGATGGCTCCCGCGACAGCAACCACGACGCAGCGAGCATCGGCCTCCGGGCCGCTCGCGGCACGGAGCCGGTGGACGTGGTCGAGCGCCCGGCAGGCGCTCGTGCACGTCGCCGGGATCGCCGCGCTGTCGCTCGCGATCTGGCTGATCTACGGCTCGGGCTACGTCGACTACGACGCCGTCTACGCGCTGATGTGGGGCCGCGACCTGGCGCACGGCCACGCGGCGACGGACATCGCGGCGATCCACTCGCCGACCTCCCATCCGCTGGCCACGCTGCTGTGCGCGCTGCTCACGCCGCTCAGCAAGGCGACGGCGCTCCAGGCGCTCCAGGCGGTATCCGTGATCTCCTTCGGTGCCCTCGGCTGGGCCGCCTACCGCTTCGGCGCGCGGGTGTTCGCGCCGGCGACCGGAGCCGTGCTGGCGCTGATCCTGCTCACGCGCCCGATCCTCGTGCATCAGGCCCTGACCGCGAACGTGGACGTGCCGTTCCTCGCGCTGGTCCTCGCCGCGGCGACGCTCGAAGTCGCGCGCCCGCGGCGCGGCCTGCCCGTGCTGGCGCTGCTGGCGGTGGCCGGGCTGCTGCGTCCGGAGGCGTGGCTGCTGTCCGCCGCCTACGTCGTCTGGCTGTGGCCCGCGACGCACGGCCGCGGGCGCGCGGCGGCGGTCGCCATCGCGCTCAGCGCGCCCGTGCTGTGGGGGCTGTTCGACCTGATCGCAGCCGGCGATCCGCTGCACTCCCTCATCGGCACGCATCGCGCCGCCACCAGGATCGGGCGGCCGCAGGGGATCGACCGCGCGGTCAGGCTCACGCCCTCCTATGGCGTCAAGTTCCTGCAGTTCATCCCCGTGCTGGTGGGGCTGATCGCCGCCGCCGCTGCTCTGCGCTGGGACCGCCGGCGGGCGGCGCTTCCCGTTGCGATCGCCGCGGTCGGCCTTGTCGCCTTCCTGACCCTGGGCCTGGGGCGGCAGCCGCTGCTCGCGCGCTATCTGGCCGTGCCCGGCGCGATGCTCGCCCTGTTCTGCGCCGCCGCGGTGACGGCGTGGCTGATCCCCGACGTGCGCCGCCGGCTGGGTCGCTGGGCGGCGGTGGTGTCGGTCGCCGCGCTGGCGGCGATGGCCGTCGCGACGGTGGATGTGGTGCCCACCGTGCGCGAGAACGTCGACTTCGCCGCCGCGCGCCACCGCGCCGACGGCGACCTGCCGGCCTTCGTCGACGCCCACCGCCCGGCGTTCGGGCGCTGCCCGCCGCGGCAGGTGAGCTACTTCCAGACACGGCCGCTGCTCGCCTACCTGCTCGGGGTGCGCACGAACTCGATCGTCAGGGTTCGCGCCTCGAGTCCGGTGCCGGGAACGCTGCTGCTCGAGCGCGACGGCTCCGACGCGGCGTTGCCGGGCGCGTTCGCCCCGGTCGCGCAGAGCCGGTACTGGCGCCTGCTCTCGACCTGCGGGCAGACCGCGTGAGCTCGCCCGAGGCGACGCTTCCCGCATCCGCCGGCTCGCTGCGCCGCGCGGCGCTCGCTCCCGCCACGCGCGTGATCGCGGGCTGCGCGGCGCTCGTGCTGGCGCTGTGGGCGGTGTTCCGCTCGCCGTCGATCGGCTACGACACCTATTACGCGCTCATCTGGGGGCGGCAGCTGACGCACGGCGACCTGCCGGCGTACGACGTGCCGCACGGGCCGACGCCGCACCCGCTCGCGAACCTCCTGGGGGCTGCGCTCACGCCGCTCGGGATCGACGGCGCGCTGGTAGCCGTGCGGGTCCTGTGCGTGGTGTGCTTCGCGGTGCTGTGCGTGGTGTGCTTCGGCCTGGGCCGGCGGCTGTACTCGGCGGCGGTCGGCCTGGCCTTCGCCGGCCTGGTCGTCACCCGCCCGGTGCTCCTTGGCACGTCGCTCACCTCGACGATCGACCTGCCCTTCATGTGCCTGGTGCTCGGCGCGCTGCTCGTCGCGGTGAGCTCCGACAGGGCCCGCCTCTCGGTGCTCGGGCTGCTGGGCGCCGCCGGGCTCCTGCGCCCGGAGGCGTGGCTCTTCTCCGCGGCGTTCATCGCGTGGCGCTGGCGTGCCTCGACGACCCGCGAGAGGACGCTCATGGTGGCGGTCGCCGCCGTGGCGCCCGTTGTGTGGATCGTGTCGGACGCGGTCATCACGGGCGAGCCGCTCTACTCCTTCAGCCGCACACGAGCCATCGCCGAGAACACGGGCGAGCAGCGCGGAGGCCTGCTCGAGACCTTCTCGTGGGCGGCGCGCTCGTGGAAGGGGATCGTCCATGTCGTGCCCGGGATCGTGGCGATCGGCGGACTGCTCGCCGGCCTGCGCTACCTGCGCTCGCGCACGCTGCCTGGAGCGGTGCTGCTCGTTCTCGGGAGCGTCAGCTTCGTGGCCACGGGCTTCTCCGGGCTCCCGCTCCTGGTCCGCTACTTCCTGCTCCCGGGGGTCCTGTTCTGCCTCTTTGCCGCCGTCGGGGCCTTCGGGTGGCGCCTGCTTCCCGCGTCGGGCACCGTTCGCAGGCGCTGGTCGGTAGCGAGCGCGGTCGCGATCGCCGCCTTCGTCGTCTCAGTGCCGTGGGAGGTCCGCAGCATCGACCGGCTCGCTTCGCGCCACGACGCCTCCGTCCGGCGCGAGCGCGACCTGCAGCGCATCGTCGCCGTGCCGGCCGTCGAGGCCGCGGTGCGCCGCTGCCCGCGGGTCGAGACGCGGGAGTTCCGGGCGCGGCCGGAGCTGCTCTACCTGTACAGCAAGCGAGATCGTCCGCCGACGATCGTCGCCAGCAAGTTCCTCGTCGTGCGCAACGGGCTGCTGCTTCGCTATTCGGGCGAGAAGGAGGCGCCCGGGTCGGCGTCCGGCTTCCGGCGCATCGCGCAGAACGCCACCTGGACCGCGCTCGAGCGCTGCGCGCCGTCGCCCGCGGTCAGCGCCGGCGCAGCGCCAGCAGGCTGACGAACAGGCTCGAAAGGCCGGTCTGGAAGCCGAGCGCGGCGAGCGTGACGCCGGGGACGACGAGCCGCATGGTCGACGCGTAGTCGAGGTCGCCGAAGCCCCCGGCGCGCCAGCGGTTCGCCGCGAGCGCGATGAGCACGAGCCCGGCGACGCAGGCGAGTGCGCCCGCCGCGAGACCGAGCTCCAGCGTCGACTCGCGCGTCACCCGTTCCAGGCGCCGGTCGGGCGGGAGCAGCCCCTCGCTCACGGCGAAGACCTTGGCGAAGACCGCGAGCAGCACGGACTGATAGCCGCAGATGAGTCCCAGGGTCGCGACGAGCAGGGTGTGGGCGGAGAAGCTCACGCCGAAGGCGTGGACGCCGGGGAGCGCCAGCGCGTAGCCGAGGACACCGAGGGCGATGAGCGCAAGGCCCGGCAGCAGGAACGACCAGCGCGGGCTGTAGAGCAGGAAGAAGCGAAGCGTGCGCCAGCCGTCGCCGAAGGTCCGCAGGTGCGGGCGCGTGCCTCGCCGGCCGTCGGGATGGAGCGTGATCGGGACCTCGGCGATGCGCGCCGAGCGGAGGCTCGACTTCACGATCATCTCGGTCGCGAACTCCATGCCGGTGCAGCGTTGGTCGAGCGACTCGTAGTGGCGCCGGGTGAAGGCGCGCATCCCGCAGTAGACGTCGTTCACCGGGGCGCCGAACCAGCGCCGGGCCATGACCGAGAAGGCGGGGTTGCCGAGCTTGCGGTGCAGGAACGGCATCGCGCCCGGCAGCACGCGACCGCCTCCCGGCTCCAGGCGGCAGCCCTGGACGAGGTCATAGCCCTCGCGCAGGCGCTCGACGAACCGCGGCAGCTCGCCGAAGTCGTAGCTGTCGTCGGCGTCGCCCATGACCACGTAGGGCGCCCGCGCGGACGCGATGCCCGCCGCCAGGGCAGAGCCGTAACCGCGCTCCTCGGCGTGCACGACGCGAGCGCCCGCGCCCCTCGCGATCTCGGGCGAGCCGTCCGTGCTGCCGTTGTCGGCCACGATCACCTCGCCCGCGATCCCGTGATCGTCCATGGCCCGGCGTGCCTTGGCGATGCACGTCCCGAGCGTCGCGGCCTCGTTCAGGCACGGCATCACGACCGAGACCTCGAGCGTCGGCGCGGCGGCGGCGCCGCCCGCGGCGGGCTGCGCGACTGGAGGTGCTACATCGGGGGTCACTGCGGTCGGCGGCCAGCGTAGAGAATCGTCGGGCGGCTCACAGCGCGAGGCCCTGTGCGAAGCCGGCCGCGAGCGCGTCCTCGCTGTGCACCGGGTCCATGCGGTCGATGCCCATCGCCTCCACCGCCTGGCGGTCGGGCGCGACGACGTCCACCTTCGCGCCGCGCGAGCGCAGGTACATGGCCTCGACGCCGGCCGCCGTCCGCGACAGGGCGACGAGCGGAGCGCCGGGGGAGAGGGCGGGCCCGGCGAGCGCGGCGGTGCTGTTCAGGCACAGGACGCGTGCGCCCGCTCCGACCGGCGCGGCGTCGATGTTCGTCGGGCTCCAGGCGCCGCCGTCGACGTACTCGCGGCCGCCGATCTCGACGGGAGTGAAGCGGCCGGGGATCGCGCACGACGCCACGACGGCCTCGGCGACGCTCGCGCGCGGCGCGCCCGGCGCGCCGAAGGTCACGCGGCGGCCCGTGCGCCGGGCGACCGCCGGTATCCGCAGCCGCCCGTCGAAGTGGACGCCCAGGCGATCGATGCGGCGGCGCAGGTCTGAGAGCTCCTCCTCACCCCGCGGCAGGAGAGCGAGCAGCGCCGCGCGCGACAGCGCGCGCGTGGGCGCGGCGATCGGAGCCGCCCGCCGCGCGACCGCGCCGCCCAGCGCCGCGGACCAGCGCACGGCGGCACGGCCGAGCGTGCCCGACTGGCCGGGATCGGGCAGGCCGTCGGGTGGCGCCATCGGCGGCTCGGCCTGGTGCGGCCGTCGCGGCCGGCGGCCCGCGGCGAGGCGGGCGGCGATGATCGAGCCGGCCGACGTACCGACGAGGTACTCGCACTCGCGGAGGTCCACCCCGGCGGCCTCCTCGATCCCAGCCAGCACACCACTCATCCACGCCTCGCCGACGACGCCGCCGACGCCGAGCACGAGCGCGTCGGGGAGGGTGAAACACGAAGGCACGGGCGATCCAGCGTAGCCGCGCCCGCCGGGGGCACTCGACGGTGGCGGCCGGGCGCGGTCGGTCGACGAAGGAGGGGCAGCGAGACCGCCAACGCGTTCTGGGTCGAGTTATGCACCTCAGACGTACACAACTCGGGGTCAGAAAGAAAATCTCTCCCTCGTCGCCCCCGGAAGCCGCCCGACCATCGGCAGCGCCGCGAGCGGCGCGCCGCGCGCGTCGCCGGCCACGAAGCTCAGCGAACGGCGCTCTGTCGCCCGCCGCCGGGCGTGCTCGATGAACACGGGCGGGGATCGATGCCCACGACCTCGCCGACGCCGGGCCGTGCGGCGAGCGCGCGCGATACCGCGCCGGTCCCACAGCCGATCTCGAGCACGCGCGCACCGTCAGTGAGCGACAGACCGGCCAGGTGATCCTCGAGCATCGCGCGCTGCTGCGGGTCCGCCGCGCAGCTCGAGGACGCCCGCGAGCCGCTCCTGCACCGCCTCGTCGGCCTCCGCGATGGCCGCATAGACGTCAGGGATCGCCGCCGATCCTACGCCTCGAAGGTTGTACGTGATAACGTACGAGTGTATGGTGATGACCGCACCGGTAACCGGTACGGCCGTGGGATCGCGCGTCCGCGCGCTGCGCGAGGGCATGGACCTCTCGCTGCGCGACCTCGCCGATCGCTGCGGGGTCAGCCCGCCGATGCTCTCCCAGGTCGAGCGCGGCGAGACCAGCCCCACGCTGCAGGTCGCGGCGCGCATCGCCGCGGGCCTCGAGCTGACGCTGTCCCAGCTGCTGCGCCTCGACGAGGCCGGCACGGTGGCCGTCGTGCGCCGCGGCGACGGCCGCACCGGTGGCCGCCGCGGCCACCGCTACGAGGTCCTCACGCCCGCGCTCCCCGGCCAGCGCGCCGAGGTCTCGCGCCACACGCTCGCGCCCGGGGCGAAGACCGGCGGACCGGGCGACCCGCCCATGCACGAGCCCGGCAGCCGCGAGACGGCCGTGGTCGAGTCGGGCCGCGCGGTGCTCGTGTGCGACGGCGAGCGCCACGAGCTGCGGACCGGGGACGCCGTGACCTTCGACGCCGACCTGCCCCACCACTTCGAGAACCCCGGCCGCGGCCAGGCGAGCCTGCTCGCCGTTGTCTCGGCCGGGCTGCGTAGGAGCTGAGATGCCAGAGACCCTGTTCGACAAGATCTGGAACGCCCACGAGGTGATGCCCGGCCTCCTCTACGTGGACGTCCACCTGGTCCACGAGGTCACCAGCCCGCAGGCCTTCGACGGCCTCCGCCTGGCCGGCCGCAAGGTGCGGCGGCCCGACCGCACGTTGGCCACCGCCGACCACAACGTGCCGACCGACGGCACGCCGGTGGCCGCACGCATCCACGATGAATTGTCGCGGGTGCAAGTTCAGACGCTCGAGCGCAACTGTGAGGAATTCGGCGTGCCGCTGTACTCGCTCGGCTCCAGCCGCCAGGGCATCGTCCACGTGATCGGGCCGGAGCTCGGCGTCACGCAGCCGGGGATGACGATCGTGTGCGGCGACTCGCACACCGCCACCCACGGCGCCTTCGGCGCGCTGGCGATCGGGATCGGGACCAGCGAGGTCGAGCACGTGCTCGCGACCCAGTGCCTGGTCCAGCACAAGCCGCGGTCGATGCGCATCCGCTACGACGGCGACCCCGGCTTCGGCGTGACGGCCAAGGACCTGATCCTCGGCACGATCGGCCAGATGGGCGTCGACGGCGCGGTGGGCCACGTGGTCGAATACGCCGGGCCGGCGGTCGAGGCGCTGTCCATGGAGGGCCGCATGACGATCTGCAACATGACGATCGAGGGCGGCGGGCGCGCGGGCATGGTCGCGCCCGACGACACGACGTTCGCGTGGGTCCAGGACCGGCCGGCCGCCCCTCGCGGCGCCGACTTCGACGCTGCCGTCGAGCGCTGGAGGCATCTGCGCACCGAGCCCGGCGCGACGTTCGACAAGGAGCTCGTCGTCGACGCCGCCGCGATGTCGCCGCAGGTCACGTGGGGCACCAACCCCGGCATGGTCGTGCCGGTCACCGAGCGCGTTCCCGAGCCAAAGGACGGGGGCGACGAGCGCGCTCTGGACTACATGGCGCTCGAGCCCGGCACGCCGATGAAGGAGATCCGCCTGGACCGCGTGTTCATCGGCTCGTGCACCAACAGCCGCATCGGCGACCTGCGCGCCGCCGCGCGCGTCGTCGAGGGCCGACGGGTCGCGGACAACGTCGACGCGATGGTCGTCCCCGGCTCCCAGCAGGTCCGCCAGCAGGCCGAGGCCGAGGGGCTGGACCGCGTGTTCCGCGCGGCGGGCTTCGACTGGCGCACCGCCGGCTGCTCGATGTGCCTGGGGATGAACCCCGACATCGCCGCCCCAGGCGAGCGCGTCGCCTCGACCTCGAACCGCAACTTCGAGGGGCGCCAGGGCCGCGGCGCCCGCAGCCACCTGGTCTCGCCCGAGATGGCCGCCGCCGCGGCGGTCGAAGGACATTTCGTCGACATCCGCGAATGGGGGGCGTGATGGATCCCATTCGCACGATCAGCGGCCCGGTCACGCACCTCGACCGCGACGACGTCGACACCGACCAGATCATCCCCAAGCAGTTCCTCAAGCGCGTCGAGCGCACGGGCTTCGGCGAGTTCCTGTTCCACGACTGGCGCAAGGAGCCCGGCTTCGAGCTCCCGCCCAACCCGATCCTGGTCGCCGGCCGCAACTTCGGCTGCGGCTCGTCGCGCGAGCACGCGCCGTGGGCGCTCGAGGACTACGGCTTCGAGGCGGTCGTCGCCCCGAGCTTTGCCGACATCTTCCGCTCCAACTGCACCAAGATCGGGCTGCTGCCGGTGGAGCTGCCCGAGGAGGCGTGTGCCGCGATCGCGCGCGCCGGCGAGGCCGAGGTCGACCTCGAAGCCCAGGAGGTGCGCGCCGGCGGCGAGCGCTTCGGCTTCGAGATCGCACTCGAGACGCGGCACCGTCTTCTCAACGGCCTCGACGACATCGCCATGTCGCTGCAGGAGGAGGACGCGATCGCGGCCTACGAGCGCGACCGCGAGCGGCCTGGACCGGTGACGACGGCGCTGTGAGCGCACGGCGAGCCGCACCCGCGCTGGTCCTGGCCGCGCTGGTGGCGGTGGCCGCCGGCTGCGGCGGTGGCGGAAGCGACGTCCCGAAGTGGGCGGCGGCGGACAAGGCCAAGATCCGGCCCGGCGTCCAGACCATGACCAAGGGCGGCCAGTGCACGGCGAACTTCGTCTTCTACGAGGGCGACGAGGTCTACCTCGGGCAGGCCGCGCACTGCTCTTCCACCGGCGGCGAGAGCGGCACCAACGGGTGCCGGACGGGGTCGCGTCCGCTCGGTACTCCGGTCACGATCCAGGGCGCGACCCGGCCCGGGAAGCTCGCCTACAACTCGTGGCTGGCGATGCAGAAGGTGGGGGAGACCAACACGGAGGTGTGCGCCTACAACGACCTCGCGCTGGTTCGCATCGACCCCGCCGATCGCGACAAGGTCAACCCGACAGTGCCGAAGTTCGGCGGTCCCACGGGCCTGGGCACCGCCGCCAAGGGCCAGGAGGTCTTCACCTACGGGAACTCCGAGCTGCGCCTGGGGATCGACTTCCTCAAGCCCAAGAGCGGGCTGCTCGTCGGCGGCTCGGCGGGCGGCTGGAGCTACACGGTCTACACGCTCACGCCGGGCATCCCCGGCGACTCGGGCAGTGGCTTCCTCAACCGCTCGGGCCAGGCGTTCGGGATCCTCAGCACGCTGCAGTTCCTGGGCAAGCCGCTGAGCAACGGCGTGGGCAGCCTGGACAAGGAGCTCGCCTACGCCCGCTCGCACGGGTTCTCCGACCTCAAGCTGGCCAACGGCACCGAGAAGTTCCAGCGCACCGGCCTGTTCGGCCTCGGGTAGCGCCGGGCTCGTGGCCCAGCGGATCGTCACGCTGCCCGGGGACGGGATCGGCCCCGAGATCATGGCGCCGGCGATCGAGGTGCTCAGCCGCCTGGGCGACTTCACGTTCGAGGAGCATCCCTTCGGCGGCACCTCGATCGACGAGCACGGAACCGCGCTCACCGACGAGACGCTCGCGGCCTGCCGCAGCGCCGATGCCGTCCTGCTCGCCGCCGTCGGCGGGCCGAAGTGGGACTCCACCGATCCGGCCGCGCCGCGGCCCGAGCAGGGGCTGCTCGGCCTGCGCAAGGGCCTGGGCCTGTACGCCAACCTGCGACCCGTCCGTCCCCTGCCGGCTCTCTACGACGCGAGCCCGCTGCGGCGCGAGGTGATCGAGGGCACGAACCTGCTGGTCGTGCGCGAGCTCACCGGAGGCATCTACTTCGGCGACAAGGGGCGCGACGGCGGGCGCGCGTACGACATCTGCGCCTACAGCTCGGAGGAGATCGAGCGCATCGCCCGCACCGCCTTCGAGGCGGCCGAGGCGCGCGTGACCAGCGTCGACAAGGCAAACGTGCTCGAGACCTCGCGCCTGTGGCGGGAAGTGGTGCACCGCGTGCACGCCGAGGAGTTCCCGCACGTCGCGCTCGAGCACGTGCTCGTCGACAACGCGGCCATGCAGCTCGTGTCCAGCCCGCGCCACTTCGACGTGATCCTCACCGAGAACATGTTCGGCGACATCCTCAGCGACGAGGCGGCGATGCTCACGGGCTCGATCGGGCTGCTGCCGAGCGCGTCGCTGGGGGGCGACGGCCCGGGGCTCTTCGAGCCCGTCCATGGCTCGGCGCCCGACATCGCGGGCAGCGGCACGGCCAACCCGCTGGCGATGTTCCTGTCGTCGGCGCTGATGCTCCGGCACGGGCTGGGTCGACCGGACGCCGCCGCCGCTCTAGAATCCGCGGTCGACCGCGCGTTACAGGACGGTCTGCGGACCCCCGATCTCGGCGGCACGGCAGGCACGGCCGAGGCGACCGAGACGGTTCTCGCCCATCTCTAAGGAGTCAGCACGTGGAGCCAGTCGATCTCATCTGGATGAACGGGGAGTTCGTCGCATGGGAGGACGCAAAGGTCCACGTACTCACCCACGGCCTGCACTACGGCACCGGGGTCTTCGAGGGGATCCGCTGCTACGACACCGAGCAGGGCCCGGCGATCTTCCGCCACCGCGAGCACCTCGAGCGCCTGTACCGCTCCGCCGAGCTCTACTACATGCCGCTGCCCTTCCAGCTCGAGGAGCTGCGCACGGCGACGCACGAGCTGATCGCCCGCAACGAGCTGCGGTCGTGCTACATCCGCCCGCTCGCGTACCGCGGCTACGGGCAGATGGGCCTGAACCCGCTCGACGCGCCCGTCGACGTGTGCATCGCGGTCTGGCCCTGGGGCGCGTACCTGGGTGAGGAGGGCAAGCGCGTGGGCGTGCGGGCGAAGGTCTCCTCCTGGCGGCGCATCAGCCCGGACTCGCTGATCCCCCACGCCAAGGCCAGCGGGCAGTACCTCAACAGCGTGCTGGCCAAGATCGAGAGCGTGAAGGGCGGCTACGAGGAGGCGATCCTGCTCGACGACAAGGGCCACGTGTGCGAGGGCTCGGGCGAGAACCTCTACGTGGTCCGCGACGGGACCGTCTACACCCCGCCGCAGACCGCCAGCATCCTCGACGGCATCACGCGCATGTCGCTGCTCGAGATCGCGCGCGACCTCGGGCATCCGGTGGTCGAGCGCGACCTCGCGCGCGCCGAGCTCTACCTGGCCGACGAGCTCTTCTGCTCGGGATCGGCGGCCGAGGTCGTGCCGATCCGCGAGGTCGACGACCACGCGATCGGCGGCGGCGAGCCCGGCCCGATCACGCGCGCCATCCAGAGCTCGTTCGACGACGCGATCTGCGGTCGCGCGGAGCGCTACCGCGAGTGGCTCGACGTCGTGCCGGTACCCTCGAGAGCAGCGTCATGAAGAAGCCCTTTTCGTGCACTTCGCGAATTCCGCGGGCGGCGAGGCCCTAGCGCCGCGCCGCCTGCCCGGAAGCTCGCACACCTGCACGAAAGGAGGCCTTCGATGACAACGCCGCTCCAGCTCTACGACACCACCCTGCGCGACGGGATGCAGGGCGAGGGGATGTCGCTCTCCGTCGAGGAGCGCATGCGCCTGGTCGCAAAGCTCGACGAGCTGGGGATCGACCTCATCGAGGCCGGCTTCCCGTCCTCCAACCCGAAGGACGTCGAGCTCTTCGAGCTGCTGGCGACACAGCCGCTCGCCGACGCGCTCATCGTCGCCTTCGGGATGACGCGCCGGCGCGGGGTGGAGGCGCAGGACGACCCCGGGCTGCGCGCGCTGGCCTCGTGCTTCGCGCCCGTGTGCACCGTGGTCGGCAAGACCTGGGCCCTGCACCTCGAGAAGGTCGTGCGCGTGGACCGCGAGGAGAACCTGCGCATGATCGCCGACTCGGTGGCCTTCCTGGTCGCGCAGGGCAAGCGCGTGATCTACGACGCCGAGCACTTCTTCGACGGCTGGCGCGACGACGGCGACTACGCGCTCGCCTGCCTGCGCGCGGCCGCCGAGGCGGGGGCCGAGACCGTGGTCCTGTGCGACACCAACGGCGGCTCGCTGCCCGCCCAGATCGGCGAGGCCACGGCTGCCGCTTCGAGCGCCGTGGCGGGCCCGCGCATCGGGATCCACTGCCACAACGACGCCGACTGCGCGGTGGCCAACACGCTCGAGGCGGTCGCGCGCGGCGCGACCCACGTCCAGGGCACGCTCAACGGCTACGGCGAGCGCTGCGGCAACGCCAACCTGGTCTCGATCATCGCCAACCTGCAGCTCAAGCTCGGCGTCCGGTGCCTGAGCGACGAGCAGCTCGCGCTGCTCACCGAGGTCTCGCACTTCGCCGACGAGCTGCTCAACTTCAACCCCGATCCGGACCAGCCCTACGTCGGGCGCAACGCCTTCGCCCACAAGGGCGGCATGCACGTCGCGGGAGTCAACGCCGACCCCGCGACGTTCGAGCACGCGGACCCGGCGCTGGTCGGGAACCGGCGCGAGCTGCTCGTGTCCGAGCTCGCGGGCCGCGGGACGATCGAGGCCCGCGCACGCGAGGCCGGCTTCGAGCTCGATCCCGACGCCGCGCGCCGCGTGACCGACCGCGTCAAGGAGCTCGAGCACGACGGCTACCACTTCGAGGCCGCCGACGGGTCGTTCGAGCTGCTGCTGCGCCGCGAGACGGGCTCCTACCAGCGCCTGTTCACGCTCGAGTCGTGGCGCGTGATCGTGGACAAGCGCGGCTCCGAGCCCGCCCAGTGCGACGCCACCGTGAAGGTGCGCGTGCACGGCGAGCGCCGCGCGGTCCACCACGGCGAGGGCCACGGCCCGGTCAACGCGCTCGACCAGGCGCTGCGCAAGGCGATCTCAGAGCTCTATCCAGACATCGGCGAGATCCACCTCGTCGACTACAGGGTGCGCATCGTGGACGGTCGCGAGGGGACGGCGGCGGTCACCCGCGTGCTGCTCGACAGCTCCGACGGCGAGCACGTGTGGGGCTCGATCGGCGTCTCTGAGAACATCATCGAGGCCTCGTGGGACGCGCTCGTCGAGTCGCTGGAGTACAAGCTCCAGCCCGAGGTCGCGAGCCGCGACGCCGCGCTGGCGGAAGCCGCGCCGAAGTGAGGGACACGGGCGATGCCGCCCCCGCGCGGGCCGCTTCGGCGCCTGCCCGCGACCACATCCCCCTTGCGCAGCCGGTCATCGGGGAGCGCGAGGAGGAGCTCGTTCTCGACGTGCTGCGCTCGGGCCGGCTCTCGCTCGGCCCGCGGCTAGAGGAGTTCGAGCGCGCGTTTGCGGCGTGGCTCGGTGCTTCGCACGCCAGTGCGGTCTCCAGCGGGACCGCCGGCCTGCACCTGGCGCTGCGAGCCGCCGGCGTGGGGGAGGGCGACGAGGTCGTCACGAGCCCGTTCTCGTTCGTCGCCTCGGCCAACGCGATCCTCTACGAGCGCGCGCGGCCGGTGTTCGTCGACATCGACCCGCGCACGCTCAACCTCGATCCCGCCGCCGCCGCCGCTGCCTTGACCGACCGAACCGCTGCGCTGCTTCCGGTCCACATCTTCGGCTACCCGGCCGACGTGCCCGCGCTGGAGCGCCTCGGGCGGCCGATCGTCGAGGACGCGTGCGAGGCGCTTGGCGCGGTGCACGCCGACGGCGTGCGCGTGGGCGCGCGCGGCCACCCGGCCGTGTTCGGGTTCTACGCCAACAAGCAGCTGACCACCGGCGAGGGCGGCATGGTGGTGTGCGCGGACCCGGCGGTCAAGGAGGCGATCGACTCCGAGCGCAACCAGGGCCGGGCCCCGGACATGGGCTGGCTCGACCACGACCGCCTCGGCTTCAACTACCGCCTCTCCGACCTCCAGTGCGCGCTGGGACTCGCGCAGCTCGAGCGCCTCGACGAGATGCTCGTCGGGCGCGCGCGCGTGGCCGCGCTCTACCGTGCGGCGCTCGCCGGCCTCGAGGGCCTCGAGCTTCCGTGCTCCGACGAGCGCGCCGAGCGCCGCGGCTGGTTCGTGTTCGTCGTCCAGCTGCCGCGCGGGGTCGACCGCGACGCGACCGTCGTCGCCCTGCGCGAGCGCGGCGTCGACTCCAAGCCCTACCTGCCGGCGATCCACCTGCTGTCGTTCTACCGCGAGCGCTTCGGCTACCGCGGCGGCGAGTTCCCGGTGTGCGAGGACGTCGCCGCCCGCTCGCTGGCGCTGCCGTTCTTCCCCGAGATGACCGAGGGCCAGGTCGCGCGCGTGGTGGAAGCACTGGCCGACGTGCTCCGCTCCTAGACTCGCGCCCCATGTCGCGCTTCTCCGAGCCGCAGGACCCGGCCTTCCAGCGGCTGAACTCGTCGCTGTCGTTCGACCGGCGGCTGGCCTCCTACGACGTCGCCCAGTCGCGCGCCCACGCGACGATGCTCGCGGCCGCGGGCATCATCGAGGAGTCCGAGCGCGACGCGCTTCACCGCGGGCTGGACGAGGTCGCGCGGGAGCTCGACGGCGGCAGCTTCCCGTTCGCTGCCGACGACGAGGACATCCACATGGCCGTCGAGCGGCGGCTGACGGAGATCGTCGGCGCGGTGGGCGGCAAGCTGCACACCGCGCGCTCGCGCAACGACCAGGTCGCGACCGACGTGGCGCTGTTCGTGAGCGATCGGGCCGCGCGCGCCGGCGAGTCGGTCGCCGCGGTCATGCACGCGCTGCTGGCGCTCGCCGAGCGCCACCTGGACTGGCCGCTGCCCGGCTACACGCACCTCCAGCGCGCGCAGCCGGTGTACCTCTCCCACCACCTGCTCGCCTACTTCTGGATGCTCGAGCGCGACAGGGCGCGCTTGGGCTTCGCGGAGCGCGCCGCCGCGAGCCGGCTGCCGCTGGGCGCGGGGGCGCTGGCCGGGGTCAACTTCGCGACCGATCGGGGCCAGGTCGCGGCCGCGCTGGGGTTCGAGGGGGTCGCCGAGAACTCGATCGACGCGGTTTCCAACCGCGACTTCGTGCTCGACTACCTGGGCGCGGCGGCGACGTGCGCGACCCACCTGTCGCGCCTCGGCGCCGAGATCGTGCTGTGGTCGAGCGACGAGTTCGGGTTCTGCCGCGTGGCCGACTCGTGGGCCTCGGGGTCCTCGATCATGCCCCAGAAGCGCAACCCGGACGCGGCCGAGCTGCTGCGAGCGAAGGCGCCGCGCGTCGCCGGCCACCTCGTCGCGTTGCACGGGGTCCTGCACGGCCTGCCGCTGACCTACAACAAGGACCTCCAGGAGGACAAGGAGCACCTCTTCGACGCGGTCGACACGCTCGAGCTGTGCCTGGAGGCGGCGCGCGGGATGCTCGAGACGCTCACCTTCGACCGCTCGCGGCTCGCGGCCGCGGCGTCGGACGAGCTGCTGGCGGCCACCGACGTCGCCGACCTGCTGGTGCGTCGTGGAGTGCCGTTTCGCGAGGCGCACGGGATCGTGGCCGGGCTCGTCCGCGAGGCGCTCGAGCGCGGTGTCGCGCTGTCGGAGCTCGAGCCCGAGCGGCTGCGGGCGGCGCACCCGGCGCTCGAGGAGGAGCTGGGGCAGGTCCTGAGCGAGGGCCGCTGGCTCGAGTCCAAGGTCTCCGAGGGAGGAACCGCCCTGCCCCGGGTCCGCGAGCAGCTCGAGCGGGCGCGGGCGGCGCTGGAGGAAGGATGAGCGCGCAGCGCATCGGTTCGCCCGCGCGGGCCACGCGCGAACCGGCCCGTTCGCCGATCTCGGCGTCCCGCGCGCCGATCCCTCCGCCCCCGCTCGACCTCCCCGTGGTGGACCTCGCGCGCGAGCTCGTCGGCTGGACGGTCGCCCACGCGGGCTGCTCGGGGCGGATCGTGGAAACCGAGGCCTACCACGACTCTGAGCCGGCCTGCCACGCGTTCGCCGGCCTCACGCCGCGCACCGAGGTCCTGTTCGGACCGCCCGCGCGTGCGTACGTGTATCGCTCCTACGGGATCCACGCGCTCCTCAACGTGGTCGCCGAGCCCGAGGGCATCGGCGCGGCGGTGCTCATCCGCGCGCTCGAGCCGCTCGCGGGCGTCGATGCCATGCGGGCGCGCCGCGGGATCGAGCGTGTAGAGGAGCTCTGCTCGGGTCCGGGCAAGCTGACCCAGGCGCTGGGCATCGGCCTCGGGCTCAACGGCTCAGACCTACTCGCCGGTCCGGTTGCGCTGCGTCCACCTGCGGCCGGCCTCCCGTCGGCGGGGGTGGCCGCCGGGCCGCGGGTAGGCATCACCAAAGCCGCCGACCTACCGTGGCGCTTCAGCGAGGCGGGCAGCCGTTTCGTGTCGCGTCCGCGGCCGCCGCTCCCAGCCGCGGCGCACGCCGGCCGGCGTCGCTAGCCCCCGGAGCCGCCGCTCCTCCGGCCGGCGGTGCGGCTAGCCGGTTCCCGACCCGCCCGAGGAGTCCGTGCTCGTATCGCCGGACCCCGAGGAGTCGGTGCTCGTGCCCGACCCGGACGAGTCCGTGCTGGTGTCACCCGACCCCGACGAGTCCGTGCTCGTACCACCCGAGGAGTCGGTGCTCGTGTCGCCCGAGTAGCCGCTGCTGCCACCCGAGGAGTCGGTGCTCGTACCGTCGGAGGAGGTGCCCGTGTCGAAGGTGTAGGAGCTGGCCGGCATCCCGTTCGGAAGCAGGCGGTCGGGCTTCTCGGTGTTGAGCCGGGTGAGGATCCCGCGCTGGTCGAGGATGCCCATCGCGCTCTCCATGAACTGGCGCCAGATCTGGGCGGGATACGTGCCGCCCGCGACCGCCGAGCCGCCGTACTCGGTCAGCATCGGCTTGAGGCCCTGGGAGTAGCCGACCCAGACGGCCACCGTGTAGAACTCGTTGTAGCCCACGAACCAGGCGTCCCCGTAGTTCTCGGTCGTGCCGGTCTTGCCGGCCTCGAAGGTCCCGTCGCCGAGCTGCGCCTCTGTCCCGGTTCCGCTCTGGATCACGTTCTCGAGCATCTGCGTCTCGGTCGTGGCGACCCCCTGCGGCAGCACGCGCGTCTCCTTCTCGGTGTTGCTCGCGATCACGTTGCCGCCCTTGTCGCGCACCGAGAGCATCCCCACAGGTCCCTTCTTGCCCGCTCCAAGAGTGCCCCAGATCCGAAGGCCGCCGCGCGCGAGCGTCTGGTAGGCGTGCGCCATGTCGAGCGGCGTCACGCCCTGCTTGAGGCCGCCGAGCGTGACCGCCGGGTTGCTCGAGACCCTCGTCCGGATCCCCATCTTGCGCGCCAGCCGGGCGATCCGGCGCGGCCCCGCCTTCAGGCCCATCTCCGCGAAAACGGAGTTGTCGGACTCGGCGGTCGCGTCCCTGAGGCTGATGAGGCCGTTGTAGGAGTCGTTGTAGTTGTTGACGACGAAGTAGCTCTTGCCGCCCTTGGTGCGGAAGACCTTCTGCTTGGACTCCCACATCGAGTCGGGGCTCGTGCCCTCCTTGAGCGCCTGGGCCAGCACGAAGGGCTTGAACGACGAACCGGGTTGGCGCTGGCCCTGGGTCGCGAGGTTGAACGGCTGCGAGTTGTAGTCGCCCAGGCCACCGACCATGGCGACGACTCCGCCCGTGCGGTTGTCGATCGCCACCAGCGAGGCGTTGGGACCGATGCCCGAGAGCGTCTGGCTGACGGCGTCCTGGGCCGCCTTCTGCAGGTCCAGATCGAGCGTGGTCTTGATCTGCAGGCCGCCGGCGAAAGCGCGCTGGGCGCCGAAGCGGTCGACCACCTGCTGCTTGACCCAGGTCGTGAAGTAGGGCGCCTCCGAGTCCTCGCGAGGGGGCTGGATGTCGGCCTTGGAGGGGATCGACTCGGCGACGGACTGGTTGTAGATCGGGCGCGTGATGTAACCCTGCGCGAGCATGTCGCGCAGCACGAGGTCGCGCCGCCCCTTGGCCGCGACCGGGTTGCTCGCCGGGTCATAGGCCGCCGGCGACGCGACGACGCCCGCGAGCAGCGCCGACTGCGCCAGGGTGAGGCGCGCAGCGCAGTACGGGACCATGGGCGTCCCGCACACCTTCTGGCCGCCGACCGTCCCGAAGTAGGTGCGCGCCGCCGACTCCACGCCGTAGGCGCCGTTACCGAAGTAGATCGAGTTCAGGTACTCGGTGAGGATCTTCTGCTTGGACCACTTGCGGGTCAGGTGGTAGGCGAGCGCGGCCTCGCGCAACTTCTCGAAGATCGTCCGCTTCTGCTGGGCCTGGAGCGCGTTCTTGACGAACTGCTGGGCGATCGTCGAGCCGCCCTGGACCGTCTGCTTGTTGAGCACGTCCTGGTAGAGCGCGCGCGCGATGCCGCGGATGTCGATGCCGCGGTTCTCGTAGAAGCGCTTGTCCTCGATCGCGACGATCGCGTTGCGCATCGCCGGGCTGACCTGGCTGTAGGGGACCAGCACCTGGTTCTGGCGGCCGGTGATGAGCCCGATGCGCCGGCCGTTGGCGTCGAGGATGACCGAGTTGCGGGCCCCGTTGTAGATCTGCCGGTTCTCGAGATCGGGCAGGTCGGAGGCGACCGCCATCATCATCCCGAAGATCATCGAGACGCCGGCGAGGATCGTGAGGCCGGCGAGGATCAGCGCAAGCCGGATCTTCTTGACGCGGGGCCTGGTCGGCGGGCGCTCGGGCGGCTCGGCGTCGAGCGTCGCGGCCGGCGGCTCGGGAGGGGGAGTCGCTGCTCCGCCTCCCCGAGGCCGGCCGTGCAGTTGGACGATGTTGGAGTCGTCGCTCACGGGGTCAATATGGCGATGGAGCGCGCCGCTGGGCCAGGATCCGCAGGTACGTGGCGTGCGGTGCAGACGAGCGCCTGTGGGCGAAGCACGGCAAGGGGCTCCACCGGGCCTTGAGACTAGCATTGGCGCGGATGGAAACCCGCAAGCCGCCCGCCGGCTCGAGCCCCGCCGAGGCGGCGGCATGGCTGGCTCGCAACGCCGTCGACAGCCTGCCCGAGGGTGCCCTGGAGGCCAAGCTCGCGCGCGCGGCCGAGGAGGGCCGGCCGCTTCGGGTCAAGCTCGGCATCGACCCGACGAGCGCCGACATCCACCTCGGGCACACCGTCGTCCTGCGCAAGCTGCGCGAGTTCCAGGACCTCGGGCACCTGGTCGTGCTGATCATCGGCGACTACACCGCGCGCATCGGCGACCCGAGCGGCCGGACCGCGACGCGACCGGTGCTGGACGCCTCGGAGATCGAGCGCAATGCCGCCACCTACCAGGAGCAGGCGTTCCGCGTCCTGGATCGCGAGCGCGTGGAGGTGCGGCGCAACGGAGAGTGGCTCGACATGGCGATGGAGGAGCTGTTCGCCCTGGCGCGCACCGCGACCGTGGCACAGCTGCTCGAGCGCGACGACTTCGCCCGGCGCTACGCGGCGCGCGAGCCGATCACCGTGCTCGAGCTCCTGTACCCGTTGCTGCAGGGCTACGACTCCGTCGCCGTGCGCGCCGACGTCGAGCTGGGGGGGACAGACCAGAAGTTCAACCTCCTGCTCGGCCGCGACGTCCAGCGCGCCTACGGCCAGCCCGAGCAGGCGATCCTGACCATGCCGATCCTGGTCGGCGTCTACGGCAAGGACAAGATGTCCAAGTCGCTGGGCAACCACATCGGGGTGACGGAGCCCCCCGAGGAGATCTACGGCAAGACGATGCGGCTTCCCGACCAGGCGATGGCGGGGTGGTACGAGCTGCTGCTGGGGGAGCCGCCACCTCCCGAGCTCGGCGCGCGGGACGCCAAGCGCGCGCTGGCCCGGCGGCTGGTCGAGCAGGCCTACGATCGCGAGGCCTCTGCGCATGCCGAGAGCGCCTTCGACCGGCGCCACATCCTCAACCAGCCCCCAGAGCAGGTTCCCGAGGTGGTGCTCCCGAGCGCCAACGGGCCCGTCCACCTCCCGCACGTCCTCGCGCAGGCGTTCGAGATGTCGAGCTCGGAGGCACGCAGGCTGATCGCGAGCGGCGGGGTCAAGCTGGATGGCACCACGGTCTCCCCGGAATCCGCCGACATCGGCGCCGAGGTCCTCGACGGGGCGCTGCTCCAGGTCGGCAAGCGCCGCTGGGCGCGCCTGCGGCGGTCGGGCTGACGGTGGCGGTCCACGGCGGGCTGCTGCGCGTACGCACCGCCGGCCACGGCGACGTGACCGACCTGACCGACGGCGTCGCGAGCGTGGTCCGCGCCGCCGACGTCGACCGCGGCGTGGCGACCGTGTTCGTGACCGGGTCGACGGCGGCGGTCACGACGATGGAGTTCGAGCCCGGCGGCGTGCGCGACCTGACCGAGGCGCTCGAGCGCCTGGTCCCGTCGGACGGCGACTACGCCCACAATCGCCTCAACCACGACACCAACGCACACGCGCATATGCGCGCGGCATTCGTGGGCCCCTCCGAGTCGATCCCGGTCGTGGACGGCCGGCTCGTGCTGGGCACCTGGCAGCAGATCGTGCTGCTCGACTTCGACGACCGGGCCCGAGAGCGGTCGGTCACGGTCCAGGTGGTGTCGTAGGAGGCCGGATCGTCGCTACACTGCCGTGCCGACTGGCCGCTGGAGGCTTCGATCGAGGCCTCGCCAGCGCTATACTCGTCGGTCCTGCTTCCGGCGGCTACCGCTGCCCGGATGCGCCACGAGGGGGAGATCCCTCCGAAGAGGCGTGGCGGTCTTTGAAAACTCGACAGCATGCGTCGTCCGACTCACACCGTCGGGCGACGTCCAGGTCCTGAACCTGTCCAACGATCGCTTCGACGATCGCGGGACGGAAACATTTTTCCCGTCAGCATTCGCGCCTCCATGTGTACGGAGCGCGAGGAAGATGCGGACGGACTCTTCGAAGCGTGGTGCGCATAGCGCCGCGCTCTTCACGGAGAGTTTGATCCTGGCTCAGGACGAACGCTGGCGGCGTGCTTAACACATGCAAGTGGAGCGACGAACCGGGCTTCGGCCCGGGGCAAAGCCGCGAACGGGTGAGTAACACGTGGGTTACCTGCCCCGATGACTGGGACAACCCGGGGAAACCCGGGCTAATACCGGATGTGCCCTTCGGGGGAAAGGAAGCTTCGGCCTCCGCATCGGGATGGGCCCGCGGCCCATTAGCTTGTTGGTGGGGTAACGGCCCACCAAGGCAACGATGGGTAGCTGGTCTGAGAGGACGATCAGCCACACTGGGACTGAGACACGGCCCAGACTCCTACGGGAGGCAGCAGTGGGGAATCTTGCGCAATGCGCGAAAGCGTGACGCAGCAACGCCGCGTGGGGGAAGACGGCCTTCGGGTTGTAAACCCCTTTCAGTTGGGACGAAGCTCCGCCGGTGAACAGCCGGCCGGAGTGACGGTACCTTCAGAAGAAGCCCCGGCTAACTACGTGCCAGCAGCCGCGGTAATACGTAGGGGGCAAGCGTTGTCCGGAATTATTGGGCGTAAAGAGCGTGTAGGCGGTCCGGTAAGTCCGCTGTGAAAGTCCAGGGCTCAACCCTGGAATGCCGGTGGATACTGCCGGGCTAGAGTCCGGAAGAGGCGAGTGGAATTCCTGGTGTAGCGGTGAAATGCGCAGATATCAGGAGGAACACCGATGGCGAAGGCAGCTCGCTGGGACGGTACTGACGCTGAGACGCGAAAGCGTGGGGAGCAAACAGGATTAGATACCCTGGTAGTCCACGCCGTAAACGATGGGCACTAGGTGTGGGGGGTGTCGACTCCCCCCGTGCCGGCGCTAACGCATTAAGTGCCCCGCCTGGGGAGTACGGCCGCAAGGCTAAAACTCAAAGGAATTGACGGGGACCCGCACAAGCAGCGGAGCATGTGGTTTAATTCGACGCAACGCGAAGAACCTTACCTGGGCTTGACATGTTCCTGACCGCTCTGGAAACAGGGCTTCCCTTCGGGGCAGGATCACAGGTGGTGCATGGCTGTCGTCAGCTCGTGTCGTGAGATGTTGGGTTAAGTCCCGCAACGAGCGCAACCCCCGTCGCATGTTGCCAGCATTTAGTTGGGGACTCATGCGAGACTGCCGGTGACAAACCGGAGGAAGGTGGGGATGACGTCAAGTCATCATGCCCCTTATGTCCAGGGCTACACACGTGCTACATTGGCGCGTACAGAGGGTTGCGATATCGCGAGGTGGAGCGAATCCCTCAAAGCGCGTCTCGGTTCGGATTGCAGGCTGAAACTCGCCTGCATGAAGGCGGAGTTGCTAGTAATCGCGGATCAGCAATGCCGCGGTGAATACGTTCCCGGGTCTTGTACACACCGCCCGTCACACCACGGGAGTAGGCAACACCCGAAGCCGGTGGCCCAACCCGCAAGGGAGGGAGCCGTCGAAGGTGGGGCCTGTGACTGGGGTGAAGTCGTAACAAGGTAGCCGTAGCGGAAGCTGCGGCTGGATCACCTCCTTTCTAGGGAGCCTCCTCGAGAGGCACCGCCGCGCTCGACGCGGCGGCCGCTAGAGACGTCGACCAGGAGCTGGCGAGGCTGGCGCGCGTACCGCGCGTCACTGAGCTCGCATGCTGTCGAGTTTTGAGAGACCGGCGCCCCCGCCGGCCGCCGACCCGCCCAGCGGGACGGCCGCTCGGGGGCGTTCAGCCTCTTCACGGTCCTTGAAAACTGCACAGCAAGCTGAACGGGTATCACCGAGGCCGGGCGCGAGCTCGGCTTCTTCGAGGCGAGCACCGTCCCTCTTCGGGGGGCCGTGTGCCTTGGCTCACCGAAGCCGGCGACGGTTCCTCTTCGGAGGGCCGCGTGCGTGGCCTCAGATCACCGTCAAGATAGTAAGGGCACATGGTGGATGCCTTGGCACCAGGAGTCGATGAAGGGCGTGGACGGCTGCGATAAGCCGCGGGTAGGCGCTGAACAGCCTTTGATCCGCGGATTCCCGAATGGGGCAACCCAGCGTCGGTAATGCGGCGCAATCCCGTGCTGAACACATAGGCACGGCGAGGACAAGCGGGGGAAGTGAAACATCTCAGTACCCCGAGGAAAGGAAATCAACCGAGACTCCCCGAGTAGTGGCGAGCGAAAGGGGATCAGCCTAAACCGGGCAGGTGTAAGCGGTCACGCGTTGCCTGCCGGGGGTTGTAGGGCCGCCATCCGAGTCGTGACCGGCTCGGCGGAAGTCACAAAGTCGTTCGATAGTCGAAGCGCGTGGAACCGCGCACCATAGAGGGCAACCGTCCCGTAGACGAAATCGAGCGGCCTTCCGCGGCGGTACCTGAGTAGGTCCGCACCCGTGAAACGCGGACTGAATCTGGGGGGACCACCCTCCAAGGCTAAGTACTCCCTGGTGACCGATAGCGGACTAGTACCGTGAGGGAAAGGTGAAAAGTACCCCTGAAGGGGAGTGAAATAGTACCTGAAACCACGTGCCTACAAGCGGTGGGAGCGGACTTCGGTCCGTGACCGCATGCTTTTTGCATAACGAGCCGGCGAGTTACTCGTCTGCGGCAAGGTTAAGCGATGAGCGGAGCCGTAGCGAAAGCGAGTCCTAACAGGGCGTCATAGTCGCGGGCGGTACACCCGAAACTGAGCGAGCTACCCATGGGCAGGTTGAAGCGGGGGTAAGACCCCGTGGAGGACCGCACCGACCTAGGTTGAAAACTGGGCGGATGACCTGTGGGTCGGAGTGAAAGGCTAATCAAGCTCAGAGATATCTGGTTCTCTCCGAAATATATTTAGGTATAGCCTCGGATCAACTCCGTGACGGCCGTAGAGCACTGCTTGGACTAGGGGCCCTACCAGGTTACCGACTTCAGGCAAACTCCGAAGACCGTCACGATTACTCCGGGAGTCAGTTGCTGGGGGATAAACTTCAGCGTCAAAAGGGAAACAGCCCAGACCGCCAGCTAAGGTCCCAAAGTGCTAGCTAAGTGGGAAACGATGTTCGAGTGCAGAGACAACCAGGAGGTTGGCTTAGAGGCAGCCACCCTTGAAAGAGTGCGTAACAGCTCACTGGTCAAGTGTTCGAGCGCGGACAATGTAACGGGGCTCAAGCTAGCCACCGAAGCTGCGGGTGCGTGAGGCCTTCGGGCCGATCGCGCGGTAGGAGAGCGTTCGCAGGCCTGCGAAGCGGCGGCGTAAGCCAGCCGTGGAGGCGCGCGAAGCGAGAATGCCGGCATGAGTAACGAAAGAGGGGTGAGACTCCCCTCCGCCGATTGCCCAAGGGTTCCTGAGTAAAGTTCGTCTGCTCAGGGTCAGTCGGGTCCTAAGGCGAGGCCGAAAGGCGTAGTCGATGGCCAACAGGTTGATATTCCTGTACCACGTCGCTTCCGCTTGACCGATGGGGGGACGAGGAAGGCTAAGGGATCCCAGGCGATGGTTGTCCTGGGGTAAGCATGTAGGGGTGGCCCCTGTCAAATGCGGGGCTGCATAACCTGAGGTGCGATGCCAGCTGGCAGATAGCCGGCGAGTCCCTGACGCCAAGCCTCCGAGAAAAGCCTCTAGGAAGGAAGCGCGTGCCCGTACCAAAACCGACACAGGTGGGCAAGTAGAGAATACTAAGGTGATCGAGATAACCCTCGTTAAGGAACTCGGCAAAATTGCCCCGTAACTTCGGGATAAGGGGCGCCCCCGTAGGGTGAAGGCCTTCGCGGCCGGAGCCCGAGCGGGCCGCAGTGAATAGGTCCAAGCGACTGTTTACCAAAAACACAGGTCTCTGCTAAGTCGCAAGACGACGTATAGGGGCTGACGCCTGCCCGGTGCCGGAAGGTTACGTGGAGGTGTTAGGGCTTCGGCCCGAAGCACTGAAACTAAGCCCCGGTAAACGGCGGCCGTAACTATAACGGTCCTAAGGTAGCGAAATTCCTTGTCGGGTAAGTTCCGACCTGCACGAATGGCGTAACGACTTGGACGCTGTCTCAACGAGGGGCTCGGTGAAATTGCAGTCTCGGTGAAGATGCCGAGTACCCGCGGCTAGACGGAAAGACCCCGTGAACCTTTACTACAACCTGACATTGGAGTCCGGTCCATCTCGCTCAGGATAGGTGGGAGGCTTGGAAGCGCCGGCTGCGGCCGGCGTGGAGCCGCCCTTGAGATACCACCCTTGATGTATTGGGCTTCTAACACCGCGCCGTTAGCCGGGCGGTGAACAGTGTCAGGCGGGTAGTTTGACTGGGGCGGTCGCCTCCCAAAATGTAACGGAGGCGCGCAAAGGTTCCCTCAGCACGGTCGGAAATCGTGCGTAGAGTGTAAAGGCAACAAGGGAGCTTGACTGCGAGACCGACAGGTCGAGCAGGTGCGAAAGCAGGCCTTAGTGATCCGGCGGTAGCAAGTGGAAGTGCCGTCGCTCAACGGATAAAAGGTACTCCGGGGATAACAGGCTTATCGGGCCCAAGAGTCCACATCGACGGCCCGGTTTGGCACCTCGATGTCGGCTCGTCGCATCCTGGGGCTGAAGTAGGTCCCAAGGGTTGGGCTGTTCGCCCATTAAAGCGGTACGCGAGCTGGGTTCAGAACGTCGTGAGACAGTTCGGTCCCTATCTGTCGCGGGCGTTGGAGAGTTGAGAGGAGTCGTCCCTAGTACGAGAGGACCGGGATGAACACACCTCTGGTGTATCTGTTGTCCTGCCAAGGGCACTGCAGGTTAGCTACGTGTGGATCGGATAACCGCTGAAGGCATCTAAGCGGGAAGCCGACCTCGAGATGAGCTCTCCCATCCCCTTGAGGGAGTAAGACCCCTGGGAGATCACCAGGTTGATAGGCCGGATCTGGAAGCACGGCAACGTGCGAAGGAGACCGGTACTAATGGGTCGAGGGCTTGACGGATGATTTCTTTCTGCGGGCCTCGTGCTCGCAGAGGTGACGCTGTGACGGCCGATCAGGTCATCGCGGCGACGCCCGTTCAGCGGCTGTGCGGTTCTCAAGGCCCGTGGAGAGGCGGTCTCGCCGGTTCTCCGGTGGCTATGGCGAGGGGGAAACACCTCTTCCCATTCCGAACAGAGCAGTTAAGCCCCTCAGCGCCGATGGTACTTGGCCCGCAAGGGCCCGGGAGAGTAGGTCGCCGCCGGTTCTTCATTCACAGCGCCCGGTCAGCCGACCGGGCGCTTGCTCGTTCTGGAGGGCGGCCGGGCGAGCGGTGGGCGCCACGCGCGGGTCGCCCTCAGCGGGCCTGGGCGCGGCAACGGCGCGCAGAGCGCGGCGCCACGCAGAGCTGCTCCCTCGCCGCTACCGCTCCGGCGCGCCGTCTGCGCGGGGTGCGCAGCGGCTGCCGGTGCGGATGCGGGCGAGGGTGTGCCCGGCTGGTCGCGGCGCCGGCGGGCGCGACGGCCTCGAGCGTCGCGAAGGCGACGACGGCGTCGAGCAGGCGGAGAGCCGGCGCGGGCGGCCGCGGGCGGTTGGCTGTCGATGACCGGGGTGTCATTGACCAGAACATGCGTTCGCCAAGCTACGGCGGCCTGCGGACGGAACCCACGTTCGAAAGAGAGCCCTCGGGCACCGAACGCCCGTCCAGAGCGGGATTCCGGCCGCGAAGGCTGCAAGGATTCTTGCGAATGGCCGCTTTCGTGCACCGGCTTCGCGTGCGCTACGGGGAGTGCGACCCGCAGGGCTGGGTCTTCAACGCGCACTACCTCGCCTACTTCGACGTGGCCCTCACCGAGCTCTGGCGCGAGGCCATCGGCCCCTACGGGGACATGGTCGAGCAGGGGGTGGACATGGTCGTGGCGGAGAGCCGGCTGCGCTACCTGTCCCCGGCGCACTTCGACCAGGAGCTCGAGATCTCGCTCGAGATCGAGCGTCTCGGCAACACCAGCATGACAACCGACGTGACGATGTGCGCGGCCTCGACCGAGGTCGTGCGCGGCAACGTCAGGCACGTGTTCATCGCCGTCGAAGGCGCCGACAAGGGCCAGAAGGTGGAGATCCCCATATGGATACGGCGCGGGCTGGAGCCCTACGTCGGGCCCGCGCACGAGCCGGACACCGAGCCGGCGCCCGAAGCGTCGTGATGGCCGCCCAGCAGTGCGACTGGTGCGGGCAGACCGTCCGGCCGGACGACGGCTACCGGGCGAGCGAGCCGGCGGGCGAGCGCGTCGCTGCGTTCTGCCGGCTCGAGCACGTCGTGCCGTGGGTGATCAGCGGCGCTCACTGGGAGCCCGGAGATCTGCCCGAGCCCGACGACGCGAACGGCACGCAGCTCACGCGCTGCGCGCATTGTGGAGAGCAGACCGGCGACGCCCGCGTGCTGCTCGTGCGCCATCGCGGCGAGCACCGGATCGCCGATGCGTTCTGCGGGACCGCCCACCTGATGGAGTGGGCCAAGCGCGGCGGCCGCTGGGGCTAGCCGCGCTCGCGCGATCCCTCGAGCCCGAGCTCCTCCGCGTGCTCCTCCATCGCCGCGATCACGAACGCGACGTGCTCGTCGAAGTTGACCCCCAGGTCCTCGGCCCCGGCGCGCAGCGCGTCGCGGTCGACCGCCGCCGCGAAGCTCGGCTGCTTGAGCTTCTTGGAGACCGACTTCGGCGTCATGCCGTGGATGCCCTCGGGGCGCACGTAGGCGACGGCCGCGATGAACCCGGTCAGCTCGTCGACCGCGTACAGGGTCTTCTCCATCGGCGAATCGCGCGATACACCCAGGAAATCGGCGTGTGAAGCGACCGCGCGCACGACCTCGGGCGGATACCCGCGCGCCTCGAGCTCGGCGAGGGCATGGCGAGGATGGCCGGTTTCCAGATCGGGGTAGCGCTCGTAGTCGAGGTCGTGGAGCAGGCCCGTGATCGCCCACAGCTCCTCGTCCTCGCCGAAGCGCCGGGCGTAGGCCCGCATCGCCGCCTCGACGGCGAGCACGTGGCGGCGGAGCGACTCCGATTCGGTCCACTCGCGAAAGAGGTTCCAGGCCTCTTCCCGCGAAAGGGTCGCCGGAGTCATGGCTGTTACCCTAGCCCAGCGCTCCGTCCCGCCTGTCCCCGCGCGTCCGGGCGAGCGACCACTCATGGAGAAGTTCGTGATCCACGGGGGCGTTCCGCTGTCGGGGACGATCGTGCCCGCAGGCAACAAGAACGCCGCGTTGCCACTCGTCGCCGCCGCCGTCCTCACGGAGCACGAGGTCGTGCTTCGCAACGTCCCGCGCATCCGCGACGTCGCCACCATGCTGGCGATCGTCGAGGCGCTGGGCGCGCGCGTCGAGTGGCGCGGCGACAACGAGGTCGCGGTGTGCGCCGCCGGGCTCCGGCCGCAGGAGATCGACCGCGAGCTCTCCAACCGGATCCGCGCATCGTTCCTGCTCGCCGGTCCCATGCTCGCCCGCTTCGGCCGCGCGGAGATGCCGCCGCCGGGCGGCGACGTGATCGGCCGCCGGCGCCTGGACCCGCACATCGACGCCTTCCGCGCCCTGGGTGCTCAGATCCAGGTCCAGCGCGACATCCTGCTCACCGCGCCGGGCGGCTTGCGTCCCGGCGACGTGTTCATGGACGAGCCGTCCGTGATGGCGACCGAGAACGCGCTCCTCGCCGCCGCCCTGACGCCCGGCGCTACCGTGATCGGCAACGCGGCCTGCGAGCCCCACATCCAGGACCTCGCCCGCATGCTGGTGAAGATGGGGGCCGACATCCAGGGCATCGGCTCCAACGTGCTCACGGTCCACGGCCGCGCCGAGCTCCACGGCTGCGTCCACGACGTCGCCCCGGATCACATCGAGATCGGCAGCTTCATGGCGCTCGCCGGCGTCACCGGCGGAGAGCTGCGGGTCAAGGACGTCGTCCACGACGACCTGCGCATGATCCGCCTGGTCTTCGACCGCCTCGGCCTGCGCAGCGAGGAGGACGGCGGCGACGTCGTCGTCCCGGGCGAGCAGAAGCTCGTCGTCGCGCGCGACGTGGGGGACTACAAGCTCAAGGTCCAGGACGGCCCCTGGCCCGCGTTCCCCGCCGACCTGACCAGCATCGCCGTGGCGCTCGCGACCCAGGCGGCGGGATCCGTGCTGATCCACGAGTGGATGTTCGAGAATCGCCTGGTGTTCACCGACAAGCTGATCGCCATGGGCGCGGACATCGTGCTCTGCGACCCGCACCGCGTGATCGTCACCGGCCCGGGCCGGCTGCGCGGCGAGCGGCTGTCGTCGCCCGACATCCGCGCCGGGATGGCCATGCTGATCGCCGCGCTGTGCGCGGACGGCGTCTCGGAGATCGGGAACATCCGCGAGATCGATCGCGGCTACGAGCGCATCGACGAGCGCCTGCGCGAGCTGGGCGCCCGCATCGAGCGCGTCGCCACGGAGCCGGTCCACGCCTAGGTGTCGTGAGTCGGAAGTTCGGGCGCAGGATGCGGGATGCATCGTCGTCCGTGGGTGTGGGCGGCGACGAAGCCTGTGCCGGTGGCACAGGCGAGGAGACGGCCGCGCGCACGGGCGGCGAGGCGCCCGCAGGCTGCCCGCGAACTGACGACTCACGACACTAGGGCGTGGCCGGTAGCCCGCCCATGATCGACCCGATTCCCAACGGATGGTGCGATGTGTTGCGCGAGGAGAGCGGAAGGCTGTGATCCACCCGATCCCGAGCGGAACGCGCGACGTGCTGCCCGACGAGATGCGGGAGCTGCGCGCGATCACGGATCGTCTGCGAGCGGCGTTCGAGGCGGCGGGCTACGGCGAGGTGTCGACTCCCGCACTCGAGTACGAGTCAGAGCTGCGCCCGGCGGGCCTGAGCCCGGCCTACCGGCTGTTCGACGCCCACGGCGAGGTGCTGGTGCTGCGCGCGGACATGACGGTGCCGATCGCCCGCGTGGCCGCGACCCGCTACGGGAACGTCGAGCCACCGTTGCGCTTCTGCTACTTCGCCCACACCTACCGGCCGGTCCGCGCCCACCGCGGCCAGCCGCGCGAGCTGCTGCAGGCCGGCGTCGAGCTGATCGGATCCCCCGCGCCGGAGGGAACCGCCGAGGCGCTCACACTTCTGTGCAAGGCGCTCGACGCCGCCGGCCTCCGCGGCTACCGCGTGGGGCTCGGCGACGCCGGCCTCTACCCGGCGCTGCTCGACATGGTCGGCGTGGAGCCGGCGCGGCGCGGCCCGCTGCTGCACGAGCTCGTCACGCGCGACTTCTCCGGCGTCGAGCGCGAGATCGGCGCGCTGGGGCTGGACGCCGATGCCTCCGAGCTGCTGCTGCGCGTGCCCCAGACGCGCGGCGGCGCCGAGGCGCTCGACGCGGCGGGCCCAGCGGTCGACGGCATGCGGGCGGTGCACGCCCTGCTCGAGCCCGCGATCGCCGAGCGGGTGATCTTCGACCTCGGGCTCCTGCGCGACCTCGGCTACTACACCGGCGCGGTGTTCGAGGTCTACGACCCCGCGGTCGGCGTCCCGCTGGGGGGCGGCGGGCGCTACGACGAGCTCCTGGGCCGCTTCGGCCGCCCGCTGCCCGCTGTGGGCTTCGCGCTCGACGTGGAGCGGTTGCACGCCGCGCTGACCGGCGAGGAGGGCGGATGAACGAGCTCACTATCGCCGTCCCGCGCGGCGCCCTGTTCGGAGGCACGCTCGACCTGCTCGACCACCTCGGCGTCGACACCGCCGAGGTGCGCGCCAACGACCGGCGCCTGATCTTCCCCGAGGCCGGGATCGTGACCATGCGCCCGTCGGACGTCCCCACCTACGTCGAAGCGGGCGCCGCCGACCTCGGCATCACCGGCAAGGACGTGCTCATGGAGCAGGACGAGCGCGACGTCTACGAGCTGCTCGACCTGCGCTACGGCGAGTGCCGGATGATCCTCGCGAGCGTCGACGGCCCCGACCCCGCCGCCCGCGCGCTGCGCCGTCTGGGCGTGATGCGGGTGGCGACCAAGTACCCGCGCGTCGCCGCGCGCTGGTTCGAGCGCACCGGCCGGCAGGCCGAGATAGTCGAGGTCAAGGGCTCGGTCGAGCTCGCGCCGCTGACCGGGCTCGTGGAGGCCGTCGTCGATCTCACCGCCACCGGCAACACCCTGCGCGAGAACGGCCTGGTCGTGCGAGAGGAGATCGCGACGTGCACCGCCCGCCTGATCGCCAACCCGGTGGCCCACAAGCTCAAGGCGGCGGCGGTAGACGACGTGCTGGAGCGGATCCGTGCGGGTTGAGCGCCTCGCTCTCGAGGGCGACGTGCGTGCGCTCGCCGCCCGCGTGCGTGCGCTCGCGCCGCCCCCGCCGGAGGTCGCGGCGCGGGTCGCGGAGATCATCGAGCGGGTACGCGCCGAAGGCGACGCAGCCGTGCTGGACTTCAATCGGCGCTTCGACACCCGGGGCGCCGAGCCTCGACCGCTGCGCGTCGCCCCCGGAGAGCTGGCCGCCGCGACGATCCCGGCGCCGTTGCGCGAGGCGCTCGAGCTCGCTCGGAGCAACGTCGAGACGGTCGCGCGTGTCCAGGTCCGTGACGAGCCCCTGCCGGTGGCACTGCCGCAGGGGCATGAGGTCGTGCTCGTCGAGGCGCCGGTTGCCTCGGCCGCGGTGTACGTGCCAGGCGGCCGCGCGCCCTACCCGAGCACTGTCGTGATGGCTGCGGCCACCGCGCGGGCCGCCGGCGTCCCGCGGGTGGTGCTCTGCTCCCCGCCCGGCCGCGACGGCGAGCTGGACGCCGCCGTGCTGGCGGCGAGTCACGTGTGCGGGGTCGACGAGGCGTATCGCGTGGGCGGGGCGCAGGCGATCGCCGCGCTCGCCTACGGCACGCAGAGCATCGCGCCCGTCGACGTGATCGCCGGGCCCGGCAACGCGTACGTCACTGAGGCCAAGCGGCAGGTCTACGGCCAGGTCGGGATCGACGGCCTCGCCGGGCCGAGTGAGCTCGTGGTGGTGACCGTCGACGCAGCGTCCGCACCCCTCGTCGCCCTCGACCTCGGCGCCCAGTCCGAGCATGGCGAGGGCTCGCTGGTCGCGGCCGTCGCTCCGAGCGGAGCGATCCTGGACGCGATCGAGGCGCAGCTGCCCGCGGGCGGCAACGTGCCCTGCGTGCTCGTCGAGACGGCCGGCATCGACGACGCGCTCGCGCTCGCCGACGCGATCGCGCCCGAGCACCTGCAGCTCATGGGCGAGCAGGCCGAGCGGCGCGCCGACGGCCGCGTCGCCGGCTGCGTGCTCGTCGGGGCGCCGAGCGCGACCGCGTTCGGCGACTACGTCGCCGGCTCCAATCACGTGCTGCCCACCGGCGGCGCCGCCCGCTTCGGCTCGGCGCTGTCGCCGAGCGTGTTCCGGCGGCGCGTCGCGCAGGTGCGCATCGGCGGCGCGGCGGGCCGGCTGGCCCCCGCCGGGGCCGCGATCGCGCGCGCCGAGGGCTTCGAGCTCCACGCCGCCTCGATGGAGGCGCGCATGGGGGACAATCCGCCGCGCCCGTGACCCGCAGCGCCGAGATAGACCGCAGGACCGGCGAGACCACTGTGAGCCTCGCGCTCGCGCTCGACGGCGACGGCTCGGGTGAGCGGCACACCGGAGTGGGGTTCCTCGACCACATGCTCGACCTGCTGGCCCGCCACGGCCGCCTGCACCTCGACATCCGCGCCAAGGGCGACCTGGACACCGGCGCCCACCACACCGTCGAGGACGTCGGGCTGTGCCTCGGCCAGGCGCTCGACCGGGCGCTGGGCGACCGCGCCGGGATCGCTCGCTACGGCGATGCGCTGGTGCCCATGGACGAGGCGCTGGCGACGTGCGCGATCGACGTCTCCGGTCGCCCGCACCTGGCCTGGGCCGGCGCGCTCCCGCCCGGCGCGATCGGCGGCTTCGACCACGAGGAGGCCGAGGAGTTCTTCCGCGCCGTGGCCAGCACCGCGAAGCTCACCGTCCACCTGCGCATCGAGGCCGGGACGAACGCGCACCACATGATCGAGGCGGCGTTCAAGGCCTTCGCGCGGGCGCTGCGCGCCGCGGTCGCGCTCGATCCGACCGAGCGCGGCGTGCCCTCGACCAAGGGAACGCTGACGTGAGCGGCCCGGCGATCGCGATCGTCGACTACGGGATGGGCAACCGGCGCTCGGTCGAGAAGGCGCTCGGGCGCGTCGGAGCGCGCACCGTCATCACGCGCGAACCGACCGAGCTGCGCGCGGCCGACGGCCTGCTGCTGCCCGGCGTGGGCGCGTTCCCGGCGGCCATGCGCGTGCTGCGCGAGCTCGAGCTGGAGGACGTGCTGCGCGGCTGCGCGCGCGAAGGGATGCCACTGTTCGGCTCGTGCATGGGCATGCAGCTCCTGTTCGAGAGCTCGGAGGAGCAGGGCGGCGCGGCCGGGCTCGGGATCCTGCGCGGCGAGGTCCGGCGGCTCGACGCCCGCGGCGCGACGCTGCCCCACATGGGTTGGAACGAGGTGGCCTGGGTCCGGGAGTCGCCGCTGGTCGAAGGGCTACCCGACCCTGCCGCCTTCTACCACGTGCACTCCTACGTGCCTCACCCGGCCGATGAGCAGGACGTGCTGGGCACGAGCTCGTACGGGTCGCCGTTCGCGTCGGTCGTCGCCCGCGACAACGTGTTCGGCGCGCAGTTCCATCCCGAGAAGTCGTCGGCCAACGGGCTCGCGCTGCTGCGCAACTTCACCCGCATCTGCGCGCCCGTCTCGGCGTGATCCTGTACCCGGCGATCGACATCGCGGGCGGCAAGGCCGTGCGCCTGGTCCAGGGCCGCTTCGAGGACGAGACGGTCTATGACGAGGATCCGCTGCACGCCGCGCGCGCGTGGGCGCAGCAGGGCGCGCGCTTCCTGCACGTGGTCGACCTCGACGGTGCGCGGACGGGCCGGCCGGCGAGCCTCGGTCACCTGGAGCGGATCACGGCCGAGCTCGAGGTGCCCGTTCAGTACGGCGGCGGGCTGCGCGACCTGGTCTCGGTGCGCGAGGCGCTGCGGGCCGGCGCGGCCCGCGTCGTGCTGGGCACGGCCGCCTACACCGACGTCGAGTTCCTCGACGAGGTGCTGGCCGCGTTCGAGAACCGCATCCTGGTCTCCGTCGACGTCCGCGGCGGCCACGTCTCCACCGCGGGCTGGACCGAGACCACCCAGATGCCGGCCGACGCGGTCATCGAGCGCATGCAGGACCGCGGCGTGCGCAACTTCGTCTACACGAGCGTGGAGCGCGACGGGATGCTGCAGGGCGTCGACGTCGACGAGGTCCGCCGCGTGGCCGCCGTCGTGCGCGGGCGCTTCCTGTACTCGGGCGGCGTGGGATCGCTCGACGACCTCCGCGCGCTGGCCGCGCTGCGCCAGGTCAACCTCGCCGGCGTGATCGTCGGCAAGGCGCTCTACGAGCGGCGCTTCACCGTGGCCGAGGCTCAGTCGCTTCTGGAAGACTGACCTCGTCGCGCCCTATCGTGGCTGCGTGCACTTCAAGCGCGTGATCCCGTGCCTGGACGTCGACGCCGGCCGCGTGGTCAAGGGCACGCACTTCGTCGACATCCGCGACGCGGGCGATCCGGTCGAGCTGGCCGAGCGCTACGACGCCGGCGGGGCCGACGAGCTCGTCTTCCTCGACATCACCGCGACGCACGAGAAGCGCGACACCATGAGGGCGCTCGCCCGGCGCACTGCCGACAACGTGTTCGTGCCCTTCACGATCGGCGGCGGGATCCGCTCGGTGGAGGATGCGCAGGCCGTGCTCGACGCCGGCTCGGACAAGGTGTCGGTCAACTCGGCCGCGGTCGCCCGGCCCGAGCTGATCGGGGAGCTGGCCGAGCGCTTCGGGGTGCAGTGCGTGGTGCTGGCGATCGACGCCAAGCGCCGCGACGGGGGCTGGGAGGTGTTCGTCGCCGGCGGGCGCAGCCCGACCGGACGCGACGTCGTGGAGTGGGCGCGCGAGGGGGTCGAGCGGGGGGCGGGGGAGATCCTGCTGACGAGCATGGACCGCGACGGCACGAACACCGGGTATGACCTCGAGCTCACCGGGGCGGTCGCGGGCGCTGTGGGGGTGCCGGTGATCGCCTCCGGCGGCGCGGGCGAGGTCGAGCACCTCGTGGAGGCGCTCGAGGCCGGCGCCGATGCGGTGCTCGTCGCGTCGATCCTGCACTACGGCCGCTTCACCGTCGCTGAGCTGAAGCGCCGCCTGGGCGAGGCGGGAGTGGCGATCCGGCCCGCCCCGTCCTGAGACGGGCGAGACTGCGCCGCGATGGCTCCCGCCGCCGATCCCTCGACGCTGTCGGACCGCCTGAGCGGCCACTCTGCGGTGCGCAGGCTCGCCGAGGCGGGGGAGGGGGAGTCGGGCCTGTGGCTGGTCGGGGGCGCCGTGCGCGACCTGCTCCTCGGCGAGCAGCCGCTCGACCTCGACCTGAGCGTCGAGGCCGACGCGCCGGCGACGGCGCAGCGAATGGCCGAGCGGCTCGGAGGGACGGTCCACGCCAGCGGGCGCTTCGACACCGCCACGGTGAGCGCTCGGGGCCTCGTGTTCGACGTCGCGCGCGCCCGCCGCGAGTCCTATCCCCGTCCCGGAGCGCTGCCGGAGGTCGAGCCCGCGACGATCGACGAGGACCTTCCCCGGCGGGACTTCACCGTCAACGCGCTCGCCGCCTCTCTCGATCGGGCGCGCCTGGGCGAGCTGCGCTCACCGCCGGGAGCGCTGGAGGACCTCGACGCCGGCCTGTTGCGCGTCATGCATCGGCGCAGCTTCATCGACGACCCCACGCGCCTGTTGAGGCTGGCGCGGTTCGCCGCGCGAGGGGGCCGCGGCGAGGCGGGCGAGGGGCGCTCGCGAGCCCGCTTCACCCCCCAGCCCGAAACCGAGCGGCTGGCGCGCGAAGCGATCGGCGCCGGTGCTCTGGACACGGTCTCGGGCCATCGCATCGGCGCCGAGCTGCGCCTGCTCGTCGCCAAGGCGCCACCGCTCGCCGCGCTGCGCGAGGCGCAACGGCTCGGCCTCCTCGCCGCCCTGAACCCGGCGCTCGAGCTCGACGAGGAGCTCACGGCGAGCACGCTCGCGCTGATCGGAGATGACCGCGAGCGCCCGCTCGCCGCGCTCGCCGCGGTCAGCCGCCGCATCGACCCGGGGCCGCTGCGCGCCTGGCTCGACGGGTTGGGCTTCCCGGCCGCGGAGCGCGACGCGATGGTCGCGGCCGTACGCGATGCGCCGGCGCTCGCCGCCGCGCTCCGGGCCGCACACCGCCCCTCCGAGATCGCGGCCGCCGCGGGGCGGGCGTCGGCGGCGGCGGTGGCGCTCGCGGGGGCGCTGGGCGCCGCGGAGTCGGCTCGCCGGTGGCTGGAGGAGCTGCGCCACGTACGGCTGGAGATCGCAGGCCGCGACCTCGTGGAGGCCGGGGTGCCCGAGGGGCCGGCGGTAGGCCGAGCGCTCACGGCGGCGCTCGTGGCGAAGCTCGACGGCGCTGCGCGCGGGCGCGACGAGGAGCTGCGGGCGGGGCTGGCGGTGGTATGAGGAGCCCGCTCAACGCGCTGCGCTGGGACGGCCGGCCGGGCCACTACGAGGTCTACTACCTCTCGGCCACCGATCGGGGCAGCGGCGTGGGGCTGTGGATCCGCTACACCCTGCTCGCGCCGGTGAAGGGGAGAGGGGCGCCGGCGGCGAGCCCGAGCGGGCCGGGGCGGGGGCCGGGCGAGCCCACCTGTTCTCTGTGGCTGATGGCCATGGACCCCGCCGCCCCCGGCGCTCCGTTCGCGCGCAAGCAGAGCTTCCCGATCGCCGCGCTCTCGATCGACGTCGATCCCTTCCGGCTGCGGATCGGCGACGCCGAGCTCAGCGACCGCGGCATGCGCGGGTCCGTCGGCGATGCGCGCTGGGAACTCGAGTGGCAGCCCGGCCGGGCCTACGAGCACGTTCGTCCGCTGCTCCAGCGCGCGCGCGTGGCCAAGACGGTGCTCGCGCTGCCGCATGCCGACGTCGAGGTGAACGGCACGGTCAGCTTCGCCGGGCGCACGCTCGAGCTGCGCGGTGCGCGCGGCGGCCAGGCCCACCTGTGGGGCACCAAGCACGCCGCGCGCTGGGCGTGGGCGCATTGCAACGACTTCGAGACGGACACCGGGGAGCCACGCCCCGGAGCGTTCGTCGACGGCGTGTCGGTGTTCGTCCCGCGCTTCGGGCGCGAGCTGGGGCCGAGCACGCCGGTGGTCGCGCGCGTGGGCGACCGCGATCTGCTCTCCACCTCGCCGCGCGCCGTGCTGGCCAACCCCAGCACCTTCGCGCTCACGTCGTGGCGCTTCGGCGCCCGCGACTCCGATCGCCGCCTGCACGTGGAGGTGGACGCGCGCCGCGAGGACCTCGTCGGCGTCGCGTACGAGGACCCCGACGGCGCGCCGGCCTACTGCTACAACACCGAGATCGCGAGCATGCGGGTCCAGGTCCAGCAGCGCTCCGGCGGTCGCTGGGAGCACGTCGAGCGGCTCGTCGCGCCGCGCCGGGCGCACTTCGAGTACGCGCAGCGCAATCCGGTCCCGGGCCTGGAGCTGCACGTACCGTGAGCGTGCCGGCCGGCGGACCGGGCGCCGCCCGACCCGTGGATGGGGCCACGAGCGGGCCTGGAGAGGGCTTCCGCTGGGCCGGCGAGCACATCGCGATCGACCTCCCCGGCGGCCGCGTGCTGTTCACGACCCGTCGCGGCGGGGTCTCGACCGGGCCCTACACGAGCCTCAACCTCGGCCTGTGGACCGACGACGAGCGCGGATGCGTGATCGAGAACCGAGAGCGCGTCGCCCGCAGCGTCGGCATCGCGCGCGATCGCTTCGCGCAGGGGCGCCAGGTCCACGGGACGGTCGTGCGACGGGTGAAGGGCGTTCCGGGCGAGCCGCAGCCCGCCGACGGCCAGGCGACGGCGCAGGACGGCGTTGCCGCGATCGTGCTCGTCGCCGACTGCCTGCCCGTCGCGCTGGTCGCGCCCGAGGCCGTGGCGATGCTGCACTGCGGGTGGCGCGGGCTGGCCGGAGGGCTGGTCGGCGAGGGCGTCGCCGCTCTGCGCCAGCTGGGAGCGGCCGGGCCGATCGCCGCGGCGATCGGCCCGGGCGCGGGGCCGTGCTGCTACGAGTCCGGCGAAGAGCTGCACGCCGCGTTCGCGCGCCACGGCGACGGCGTGCGGCGGGGGCGCAACGTGGACCTGAAGGCCGCCGCGCGTCTCGAGCTCGAGGCGGGTGGCGTCGACGCGATCCACGACGTCGGGCTGTGCACGATCTGCGCCGGGGAGGAACTGTTCTTCTCGCACCGGCGCGATGCCGGTGTGACCGGCCGCCAGGCCGGAGTGGTGTGGCGCGAGTGACCGGCCGCCGTACGCCGGTCCGGCGCGGTCGGCCATGCCCGAGCTGATCCACGGGCTCGATCCCGACCGCGTCCGGGCCAACCTCGCGCGGGTCCGCGAGGAGATCGCCCAGGCGGCCGAGCAAGCCGGCCGCGATCCGAAGGAGGTCGAGCTGCTCGCCGCGACCAAGTACATCGGCGTCGAGGACATGGGCGCGCTGGCCGAGGCCGGGATCGAGCTCGTGGGGGAGAACCGGGCCCAGGACCTCGCCGCCAAGCAGGAGCGCTGGGGCGAGCGCTTCACGTGGGACTTCATCGGCCACCTCCAGAGCCGCAAGGTCCCGGACGTGATCGGCCGCGTGCGGCTCGTCCACTCGGTCGCCTCGGACTCCGTGCTGCGCCGGCTCGAGCGCCACGGCGAGGGCCGTGAGGTCCTGGTCGAGGTCAACCTCTCGGGCGAGGAGTCCAAGAGCGGCGTGCCCGAGGCCGAGCTCGACGCGTTCCTGGGCCGCTGCCCCGTCCCGGTCGCCGGCCTGACCACGATGCCACCGGCCGCCGCCGATCCCGAGGCGAGCCGGCCCTACTTCACCCGCCTCCGCGCACTCGCTGCCGAGCACGGGCTGGCGCGGCTGTCGATGGGCACCACGCAGGACTTCACGGTCGCGGTCGAGGAGGGGGCGACGATCGTGCGCATCGGCACAAGGCTCTACCGCGGCTAGACAATCCCGCCGGCGCGTGCGGGCTCGTGGCGCGCCAGCTGGTTCCGCGGCCCGCGCGGGCGTGGGGGCGCTTGTCCGTTCCGCGGCCCGCGCCGGCGTGGGGGTCCAGGGGTCATAATGTCGCTTGCAGGGAATGAGCCCTGTCACGCGAACATCCTGATCGTCATGGCCTTCCGCGACACCTGGCACCGTGCCCTCGTCTACTTCGGCCTCGCCGAGGAGCGCGAGGAGGAATACGAGGACGACTACCGCTACGAGGAGCCGATGCCCGAGCCGGAGGCGGACATGGAGGACCGCTACCGCGAGCGGCCCAACGTGCGCCGGCTCAGCGGGCGCCGTAGGCGTGACGAAATCGACGAGATCTTCGCCGACGACGACATGCCGGCGGCCAGCGAGCGCGGCACGCGGGTGCTGCGCTCGGTCGGCGGCGGACGGCCCAACGGCCGCTCGGACGTCCGCGTGCACCTCGTCGTCCCCCAGAGCTTCAACGACGCCAAGGACGTGGCCGACAAGTTCAAGGACGGCATCCCGGTGATCCTCAACCTGCAGGGCACCGACCCAGAGCTGATCCGGCGCCTCGTGGACTTCTCCTCGGGGCTCACGTACGCGCTCGACGGAGGCATGCAGAAGATCGCCGACAAGGTCTTCATGCTCACGCCGCGCAACGTCGAGATCTCGGCGGAGGAGCGCGCGCGCCTGATCGAGAAGGGCTTCTTCAACCAGTCCTGACGGGCGGCGAAGTACCCTTCGCCGCCATGCAGGTGGGGCTCATCGGCTGCGGGAACATGGCCCGCGCGCTCGCGCTCGGCTGGGGCGACCCGGTGTTGTGCGCCGATCCCGTGCACGAGCGCGCGCAGGCGCTCGCGAGCGAGCTGGGCGGCGAGGCGCTCGCCTCGAACGCGGAGGTGGCCGAGCGCGCGGACCTCGTCGTGCTGTGCCACAAGCCGCCGCAGCTCGGGGACGTCGCGAACGAGGTGGCGCCCAAGCTGGGGCGGTCTGCGGGTCGCGGCGCCAAGTCGTCGAAGGCGGTGGTGTCGATCCTGGGCGGCGTGCGGCTCGAGTACGTCCGCGCCGCCTACCCCGGGGCGCCGGCGTTCCGCTTCATCCCCAACACTCCGGTGGCGGTGCGCCGCGGCGTGCTGGGCTACGCGCGCGAGAGCGGCGGCGGCGGCGCCGAGCTCGAGCGCGCGGTGCTCGAGCTCTTCGGACGCGTCGGCCAGGTGATCCCCGTCGACGAGAAGCTGATGGACGTCGCCACCGGCCTGATGAGCACCGCGCCGGCCTACGTAGCACTGGTGGTCGAGGCGTGGGTCGAGGCCGGCATCCGGCGCGGCCTGACGCCCGACCAGGCCGCGGAGATGGTCGTCGGCGCGGTCGGGGGCACAGCCGAGCTGCTGCGCGCGCGCGGCATGGACACGCTCGCGGTGCGCCGCGAGGTCACCTCGCCCGGGGGCATGACCGCGCGCGGCCTGCGCGCGCTCGAGCGCGGAGGGGTGCGCGCGGCCTTCGCCGACGCCCTCGACGCGGTCCTGGACGGCCCGTGAGCCCCCTGGCCGCGGTCACCGCCTCGGACGTCGGCGGCTACATCCAGGCGCTGGTCACGGTCTACTCGCTGATCATCATCGCCTACGTGGTCTCGAGCCTGGTGTTCTCGTTCGGCGTGCGCACGCCCTACAACCGCGTGGCGAACGGGTTCCTCACCTTCCTGCGCGACGTCTCTGAGCCGTTCCTGCGGCCCTTTCGGAAGATCATCCCGATGGTCGGGCCGCTGGACCTCAGCCCGATCGTGGCCATCTTCGTCCTGCAGATCGGCGGGACCATCATCGCCAACGCCGTCTCCAACCTCTGAGCGTGGCTTCGGCGGCCTGGGCCCGCGCGCTCGGCGTGGCCGCCGCCGTGGTCGCGGCCGACCAGCTGAGCAAGGCGTGGGTCAACCACTCGATCGCCCAGGGCGAGGTCCGTAACGTGTTCCTCGGGATCGACTTCGTCAACGTCCGCAACCGCGGCGTGGCCTTCGGGCTGCTGAGCGGCGGCCGCGGGATCGTGCTGCTGCTCACCGCCGCCGCGCTGCTGGCGCTGCTCGCCTACTTCGCGACCCACCCCGAGCGGCCGCTGCTGTGGCTGCCGACCGGCCTGCTCATCGGCGGCGCGCTCGGCAACCTGACCGATCGCCTGCGCGGCGAGTCGGTGACCGACTTCATCGACTTGCCCTTGTGGCCGCCGTTCAACCTCGCCGACACCGCGATCACGCTCGGCGTGCTGCTGCTGCTGTTCGTGCTCGAGAGGGGAGAGGGCGCTACCGCGCCCGACGAGACGGGCGATGACCGAGATCCGCGTCCCGCCTGACGCCGCCGGTCTGCGCCTGGACGCCTTCCTCGCCGGCCCGCTGGGCTCGCGCGCTAGGGCGCAGCGACTGCTCGAGGCCGGGCGGGTGCGCGTCGACGGCGAGACCGTACCCAAGCGACGCCTCCTGCACGGCGGCGAGACGGTCGCTGTCGACGAGCCGGCGCCGGCGGCGAGCGTTGCGCCCGAGCCGTCAGGAGAGCTCGCGATCCCCTTCCGCGACGAGCACCTGCTGGTCGTCGACAAGCCGGCGGGGCTGGTGGTGCATCCGGCGCGCGGGCACAGCGAGGGGACGCTCGTGCAGCTGCTCGGCGCCGAGGCCGGGGGCGGCGCCGATCCCCAGCGCCCGGGGATCGTGCACCGCCTGGATCGCGACACCTCCGGGCTGCTCCTGGTCGCCCGCACCGAGGCGGCCCACCGCGCGCTGCGCGCGGCGCTGCGCGACCGGCGCGTGGAGCGCGAGTACCTCGCGCTGGCGGAGGGTCGCCCGCCGGCGCGGAGCGGGACGATCGACGCGCCGGTCGGCCGCGACCGGCGCAGGCGCACGCGAATGTCCGTTGACTCCGAGACGCCGCGCGCGGCCGTCACCCACTTCGAGGTCGAGCGCGCGCTGCCTTCCTCGACGCTGCTGCGGGTGCGGCTGGAGACCGGGCGTACCCATCAGATCCGCGTGCACCTGCTGGCGGTCGGCCACCCGGTCGCCGGCGACCCCGAGTACGGGACCCCCGGGCTGTTCGGGCTCGAGCGCCAGTTCCTGCACGCCTCGCGCCTGGCCTTCCCGCATCCGGCGACGGGCGACCGGACCGAGGTCCGGTCGCCGCTGCCCGCGGACCTCCGCGAGGCGCTGGAGCGGGCGCAGCGGGCCTGAGCCCGGGAAAAGTTGGGCGGAGCGGCCCGTCCAATAGCCGCTCCGCCCCCCGTCGCGAGCGGCGTTCCTGTACACGGAACGGAGGGCCACCCGCATCGAACACCCGCCCACCGGAGGTAGGGGAAGGAGGACGGGACGTCCGACACCGATTCAAACGTTCAAAACGCCGAAAACTTGCGCGGCTCGCGAACGCCTTCTCCGGCCGCACCACGGGCTCCGCGCCGCGCGGTGCGCCGATCGGCTGCGCGGGGAGCCCGCGCCGCTATGCTCCTCGCTTCCGCAATCGAACCCCCGGAAGGCTCTCGCGGCCCTGCCCGGCGCTCCTGTGCCGGGTCCGTGCGACCCCCGTGGGAGCAGCAGCACGGCAACACGAACAAAGGGAGCACCCGTGGCTCAGGTAGGCATCAAGGAGCTGCTGGAGGCCGGGGTCCATTTCGGCCACCAGACGCGCCGCTGGAACCCCAAGATGCGCCGCTTCATCTACGGCGAGCGCGAGGGGATCTACATCATCGACCTGCTCAAGACCGAGCGCCTGCTCGCGACGGCGCAGGAGTTCACGTCCGAGGTCGCGCACCGCGGCGGGACCGTCTTGTTCGTGGGCACGAAGAAGCAGGCCCGTGACGCGATCAAGGACTCCGCCGAGCGGGCGGGCATGCCGTACGTCAACCATCGCTGGTTGGGCGGCCTGCTCACCAACTTCCAGACCATCAGCAAGCGCATCTCGCGCCTGCACGATCTCGAGCAATATGCTCAAGCGGGCCAGCTCGATCTGCTTCCGACCCGCGAGCGCATGGCGGCCCAGGCCGACCTCGCCAAGCTGCAGGCCAACCTGGGCGGCGTCAAGGACATGCAGCGCGTGCCCGACGCGATGTTCGTCATCGACCTCAAGACCGAGACGATCGCGGTGCGCGAGGCCGAGCGGCTGAAGATCCCGATCATCGGCCTGGTCGACACCAACTGCGACCCCGACGGGATCAAGTACGTGATCCCGGGCAACGACGACGCGATCCGGTCGTGCGCCCTGATCGCGCAGGCGATCGGGGACGTCGCCGCCGACGGGCGAGCAGTGTTCAGGGCCGAGGAGGAGCGCGCGCGGCGCGAGGCGGAGGAGCAGGCGCGGCGCGAGGCGGAGGAGCAGGCGCGGCGCGAGGCGGAGGAGCAGGCGCGGCGCGAGGCCGAGGAGCGCGCCGCGGAGGAGGCTCTCACGCACGGCGGCGAGGGTCCCGACCGACAGGCGGCGGAGGCCGAGGTGGCCGACGCGGCCCAGAAGGTCGATCGCATGCGCACCGAGGGCGGTGTGCCCGAGATCGGCGCCGACCAGACCGACAAGCCTGCGCGCGACCCCGAGCAGCCGAAGCCCAGGCCCTCGGCGGAGACGGCTCCGCAGGCCGCCGACGAGACGTAGAGCGATGGCCGAGATCAGCGCCAAGGACGTGAAGGCCCTGCGCGATCGAACGGGCGCGGGGATGATGGACTGCAAGCGCGCGCTGCAGGAGAGCGAGGGCGACGTCGACTCCGCGATCGAGTGGCTGCGCAAGAAGGGGATCGCGGGCGCGGCCAAGCTCGGCTCACGCGAGGCGACCGAGGGCACGGTGCAGAGCTACATCCACGCCAACCGCAAGATCGGCGTGCTGGTGGAGGTTGACTGCAACACCGACTTCACCGCCAACACCGACGACGTGGTGGGCTTCGCGCGCGACGTCGCTCTGCACATCGCAGCGGCGAACCCGCTGTACATCTCCGAGGAGGACGTGCCCGAGGACGTTAGCCAGGCCGAGCTGCGCATCTACGAGGAGCAGGCGGCCGACAAGCCCGAGAACGTGCGCCCCCGGATCGCGGAGGGCAAGCTGCGCAAGTGGCTCGAGGACGTCGTGCTACTCAAGCAGGCGCACGTGAACGCCGACAAGTACGACGGCAAGACGATCGAGGACCTGCGCGCGGAGCTCGCGGCCAAGACGGGTGAGAATGTCGTGATCCGGCGCTTCACTCGCTTCGCCGTGGGCGATGGCTGACGCTGCATTCGAACGCATACTGGTCAAGATCTCGGGCGAAGCGCTGATGGGTGAGCTCGGGCACGGGACCGATCCTGGGCGGGTCACCACGCTGGCGCGGTCGATCGCCGGCGTGCGTGAGCGGGGGGTGGAGATCGCCGTCGTCGTCGGCGCGGGCAACATCTACCGCGGGCTGGCCGGGGCGGCCGAGGGCATGGACCGCGCGACGGCCGATTACATGGGGATGCTGGCGACCGTCCTCAACGCGCTGACCCTGCAGGACGCGCTCGAGAAGGCCGGCTCGCACACGCGCGTGCTGTCGGCCATCGCCGTCCAGGAGGTCGCCGAGCCCTACATCCGCCGGCGCGCCATCCGCCACCTCGAGAAGGGCCGCATCGTGATCTTCGCCGCGGGCACCGGCAACCCGTTCTTCACCACCGACACCGCCGCCGCGCTGCGCGCCTCGGAGATCCACGCCGAGGCGATCCTGATGGCCAAGAACGGCGTCGAGGGCGTCTACACCGCCGACCCGCAGCTCGATCCCACCGCGGAGTTCCTCCCCGCCATCACCCACATGGACGCGATCCAGCGCCAGCTGAAGGTGATGGACGCCACCGCGCTGACGCTGTGCATGGAGAACCGGCTCCCGATCTACGTGTTCAACATGGACGACGAGCGCAACATCGAGCGGATAGTCTCGGGCGAACGGGTCGGAACCCTGGTTAGCACGTGATCACGGAGCTCCTCGAAGACGCAGGCGAGCGCATGGACAAGTCGGTGGAGTCGATCCGGCACGAGTTCGGCTCGGTGCGCACGGGCCGCGCCAGCCCCGCGCTGCTCGACCGCGTGAGCGTCGACTACTACGGCGCGCAGACGCCGCTGCGCCAGCTCGCCTCGATCTCGGCTCCGGAGGGCCGGCTGCTGAACGTCCAGCCCTACGACCAGAGCTCGATCAAGGCGATCGAGAAGGCGATCATCAACTCCGACCTCGGGCTGACGCCTTCCAACGACGGCAAGCTCATCCGCCTCACGATCCCCGAGCTCACCGAGGAGCGTCGGCGCCAGCTGGTCAAGGTGGTTCGTGGCATCGCCGAGGAGGGCCGCGTCGCCGTTCGAAACATCCGCCGCGACTGCATGCACGACCTGCGCGAGCTGCGCGACTCCGGCGAGACGGGCAAGGACGAGGAGCACCGCGCCGAGTCCGAGCTCCAGAAGCTCACCGACACCAAGATCGGCGAGCTCGATGCCCTGCTCAAGGCCAAGGAAGCCGAGATCCTCGAGGTCTAGACACCGCCGCTCTACAAGCGGGATTGCGGCCGTGTTTTGCTAACGAGGCGCTAACGCAGCGTCCCGAACTGCTCTACGCGGGCCCGATAACCGCGCCGAGAAGGGACGACGCATTCGATACCCGACGCTGACTCGCGTTCGAAGCAGGCGACGACCTTCTCGCGCGAGACAGTCACCGTCGCGGTGAAGAGCCCGTCGTCCGGCTGGAGCGTGTAGCCGACCCATCGCTCGGCGAACGCGCGTGCGAGCTCGACGTCGACGAGGAGGTCGCCGATGCGATCGCCCGCGGCGAGACGGTGTCGTGGACGGGCGCGAGCAGGCCGCGGCGCACCCCGAACGCGGAGGCCGTGCGGGATACTGGGCGGGCGATGTCGCAGGAGAACGTGGAGTTGGTCAAGCGGCTCTATGACGCCTGGCAGAAAGATGGCTTCGGCGTAGTGCCCGCAGTGATGGACCCAGACATCGAGTACGTCAACCCTCCGTATGCCGTCGAGCCCGGGACGCGCCGGGGCTACGAGGGATTCGCGCTCGCTGCCCAGAACGTCCGCAACGTCTACCCAACCCGCCGGTTCGAGCCGCTTGAGTTTCACGATGCACCACGGGACCTGGTGGCGGTGCGGGTGAGGGTGGTCGCACGCGGCGTCGGCAGCAGTGTCGAGGTCGATGTTGAGCGTGGCTACGTGTTCGAGGTTCGTGACGGCAAGATCGTCCGGTTCGCGTGGTTCAACGAGCCGTTTGAAGCCCTCAAAGCCGCGGGGCTGGCGGAGTAGGCGTGGCGAGTTTCGCTAGCCGTTTCGCTAGCCCCTCCTAGCTGCGCCCCGTCACGCGTCGCGCAAGTCCGGTCACGAGTCTGCCCGCAGCGCGAAACGGCGCTGACAAGATGTGCCCTATACGCATCGGCGGGAGCCTAGCGGGGGCCGGCGTGCGCCTTCCGGTGCTAACGAATTGCTGACGAACGCGTTAGCACAGGCCGTCACATGGCGGCATGGCGAGGTGGCGGGAGGCGCGGAACTCCCCGCAATCGCGATACTTCCTGACATGCGGCGGTATTGGACGTCACAACGGCGAGAGATCCTCGAGGTCTAGTGGGGGAGGGGCCGGAGGGGGGCGGTCGAGACGAGCGCGGCGCTGGCGAGCGGGCCCGCTACGTCGCGATCATCACCGACGGCAACGGTCGCTGGGCCCAGCGCCGGGGGCTGCCTGTGGTCGAGGGCCACCAGGCGGGCGCCGACACGGTCAAGGCGCGCCTGCGCGACGCTGTCGACCTCGGGCTGCGCGAGCTGACGGTCTACTCGTTCTCGACCGAGAACTGGTCGCGCCCGGCGGCCGAGGTCAGCGCGCTGATGGCGATGTTCGCCGAGCGCATCGATCGCGAGACGCCCGAGCTGCACGACGAGGGCGTCCGGATGCGCTTCGTCGGGCGCCGCGCAGGCGTCGCGCCCGAGCTCGTGGAGCGTATGGAGTGGGCCGAGAAGCTGACCGCGGCCAACGACCGGATCACCCTCTTCGTCGCCTTCAACTACGGCGGCAGGGCGGAGATCGTGGACGCGGCGCGAACCTTTCAGGACGGCGACGAGGAGGAGTTTCGCCGCCATCTCTACGCCCCCGAGATGCACGACCCCGACCTGATAATCCGAACGAGCGGCGAGCAGCGCGTGTCCAACTACCTGCTGTGGCAGGGCGCGTACTCCGAGCTCGTGTTCCGCGACGAGCTGTGGCCCGACTTCTCGCGTGAGGCGTTCGAAGCCTCGCTCGAGGAATACACGGCGCGCAAGCGCCGCTTCGGGGGCCGCTGATGGCGCGCACGGCACCGAGCACGAGGCGCGGGAGCGGGCGCGGCGGCGGTGGTGGGCGGAGGCGACGGCGGCGATCGCGCTCGGACCTGCGCGCGCGGGTGCTGGTCGCGATCCCGGCGATCCTGTTCGCGATCTTCATCATCGCCGAGGGCGGTTTGATCTTCACGCTCGGCGTGATCGCGCTGGGGATCGTGTGCCTGCACGAGCTTTACACGCTCTTCGCCCCCGTCCGGCCGGTGACCCTCGCCGGCTTCCTGGGGCTGATCGCGCTCGCGCTCGCCGCCCTCTATGGCGACCAGTTCCAGATCGTGCTCGTGCTCGCGGCGTTCGTGCCGGTGCTGTTCGCGCTGACGGTGGTCGGGCCGACCCGGCGCTACCCCACGCTCGCGATGGGCGTCACCGCGCTCGGGGTGGGCTGGATCGGGCTAGCCATCGCGCAAGCGGTGCTGCTGCGCGAGGCGCCGCACGGCGACGGCGTGATCGTCGACCTGCTCGTCGGGACGTTCGTCGGCGACACCGCCGCCTACTTCGGCGGCCGCGCGCTCGGCCGGCGGCCGCTCGCGCCGCGGATCTCGCCCAACAAGACGCTCGAGGGCCTGGCCGTGGGCTTCGTGTTCGCGATCGCGGGAACCTGGTTCGCCGGGCTCTACCAGGACTGGCTGTCGGGCGTCGACGCGCTGCTGCTCGGGCTCGGCGTGGCGATCGCCGCGCCGATCGGCGACCTGTTCGAGTCGTTCGTCAAGCGCGACGCCGACACGAAGGACACGGGCAGCCTGTTCGGCGCCCACGGCGGCGCGCTCGATCGCCTCGACGCCGTGCTGTTCGCGGTGCCGGTCGGCTACTACATCTGGATCGCGCTGCTCTGAAGCGCGCCGGCGCGCGCGCGGGTACTGTTTCGCCGGCGAGCGAGGAGGGGAGCCCACGTTGCGCAGATTCGCGATCGGCATGTTGGTTGCGTCACTCGGATTGGCCGTGCTCGGCGCCGCGGGCGCGGTCGCGGACGAGGCCTCGCTTTTCGCCGGGCCGGGGCAGCGACCGGGCCCGGCGATCCTCTACAAGCGCATAAAGACCGCTCCGCAGCTCACCAACGCGGGCGTCTGGAGGGCCAAGCCGATCCTGATCTCCGGCGCCAGCGCGTACCGCGACGGCGAGTTCCTGTACCAGGACTACCTCTACGACGACCTGGGCGCCAAAGCCGATCCCCAGCCCGGCGACCCGCGCCGTTCGACCTCGGTCTTCTCGACGCCGAGCGGCACCTACACGTACCCGACGGCGCCGGCCTACGCCAGCAACGCCGCCGACCTCGTCGAGCTGCGGGTCAAGCCTCTCGCGGGCGCGACCGCGTTCCGGCTCACCTTCAACACGCTCATCGACCCCGAGCTCACCGCGGCGACGATCGCGATCGGCACCTCGTCCGCCCCGCGCCAGTTCCCCCATGGGGCCAACGCCTCGGCCCCGGCCGAGCTGTTCCTGACCTGGCACGGCGACGAGGCCGACCTGGCGGATGCGGCGACGGGCCAGCCGGTCGACGGCGAGATCGGCGTCGACGTCGACGCAGCGCGCCGGCAGGTCACGCTCCGCGTACCGCACAACCTGTGGGACCCGGGCCGGCGGACGGTCCGCCTCGCCGCGGGGGTGGGGCTGTGGGACAAGGCGAACGGGCGCTACCTACTCCCGCAAGCCGTCGCCGACGCTGGCACGCCCGGCGGGGCCGGAGGTCTGGCGCGGCCCACGGCATTCTTCAACGTCGCGTTCCGCCCCACCGAGCCGTATCCCTTCTCGAACGTGGCGGGCCCCGCAGGCGCCGCATGGTGGCGCGAGCGGTTCCAGTCCAACGCGCTCACGGCGGGCGACATCTCCGGCTTTCGCGCCTTCGTGAACTTCGACCTCCTCGCGCGCAAGGTCGACGACAACCTGCGCGGCCGGCCCCAGGGCGTACCGACCACCGGGCCGATGAACCGCATCCTCTCGAGCCGCTTCCAGACGGGGCAGGGCGGCGTGGACTTCAGCGACGGCTGCAGCCCCTCGACTCCCAGCTGCGACGGGGAGCTGCGCGGCCGCCTGCAGCCCTACTTGCTGTACGTGCCGCCCAAGCCCCCGAGCGGAGGCCGTTACCAGCTCACGCTGCTGCTGCACTCGCTGAGCGCCAACTACAACCAGTTCGGGGCCTCGCGCAACCAGAGCCAGTTCGGCGACCGCTCGCGGCCCTCGCTGGTGATCACCCCGTCGGGCCGCGGACCCGACGGCTTCTACCGCGACCTCGCCGGCGCCGACACCTTCGAGGTGTGGGCCGACGTCGCCGCCCGCTACCGGCTCGATCCGCGGCACACGACGATCGCGGGCTACTCGATGGGTGGCTTCGGGACCTTCCAGCTCGCCAGCCAGTTCCCGGACCTCTTCGCGCGCGCCCAGCCGACCGTGGGCACGATGCTCTACCTGAACAGGCTGGCCTCCGTGCGCTGGATCCCGTTCCGGATGTGGAACGCCACGGCCGACAACCTGGTCCGTCCGGGGCTGTACCGGTCGAGCGCCAACGCGCTCCAGCGGCTCGGCTATCGCTACCGGCTGGACGAGTTCACCGGCCTGGGCCACGTCTCGCTGGCCGCGAACGACTGGTATGAGCCCGCGGCGCAGTTCCTCGATTACTCGACCGTGTTCCGCAACCCGCCGCGCGTGACCTTCGTGCGCGACACGGCGCAGGACTTCCCCCGGGCGGGCACGACGGCCGACCACGCCTACTGGGTCTCGCGGATCCGTCTGCGCAGCGGCGTGACGACGGGCAAGGTGGACGTCCGATCGCGGGGCTTCGGCCGGGGTGACCCGACGCCGTCCGACCTCACGGGCACCGGCAACCTGGAAGGTGGGACGCTCGGCACGCTCCCCTTCTCGATCCGCCGGACGGTCTGGGGAGCGATCCCGCGGATCCCGGTGCGCGACCGGCTCGACATCACCTCCGAAGGGGTGCGGTCGATCACGATCGACGCGCGCCGGGCGCGTGTCTCCTGCGACCCGGCGCTGAACATCGACGCCGACGGCCCGCTTCAGGTCCGGTTGCGCCACTGCCCGCGCAAGTAGGCCGGGCAGGGGCGGTGCACGTTGCGGGTCGGCTGCCGGCGGTGACGGGCGGGCTCGCGCTCGCAGCCTCGCTGCTCGCTCCGGGGCCCGCTGCCGCCGAGCCCGACGCGGTGGTCCGCGCCGGCCCGCTGCGAGCCGAGGTCCGTGCGCGCCCGTGGAGCATCGTGTTCCGCCAGCGCGGCGGCGAGGCGCTGCGCGAGGCAGGGGGGAGGGTGGGAATGCGGGCGCTGCGGCTGACGCGCATCGCAGGCGGCGTCGAGGCGCTCGTCGGCGTCCGCAGCCCGGAGCTGCGCGTCCGCGTGCGCGCTCGGGGGGAGGGGGTGCTGAGCCTCGAGGTGCGCGCGCTCGCGGCGGCGACGGGCCCGGTCGCCGAGCGCTTCGCGGCGCGGCCCGGCGAGCGCTTCCTGGGCTTCGGCGAGCGCTCAAACGCGGTCGACCAGCGCGGGCGCGAGGTGGAGAGCTACGTGTCGGACGGGCCGTTCCGGCCCGAGGACCGGGCGGTCGGTGGGGCGATCCGGCCGCCGTGGGCGCGCGGCGAGCGCGACGACAGCACCTACTACCCGGTCCCGTGGCTGCTCTCCTCGCGCGGCTATGGCGTGCTGGTCGACGAGGACGCGACCAGCCGCTTCACGCTCGCTCCCGGCGCGAGCCGCGCGTGGCGGGTGCGCGCGACCGGCCGGCGGCTCGCGCTGCGGGTGTTCGCCGGGCCGACGCCGGCGCAGGCGCTCGCGCGCTTCACCGCGAGCACCGGCCGCCAGGGGCGGCCTGGAGCGCCGTGGGCGTACGGCCCGTGGGTGCAGACCGGGCAGCCCAACGTGATCCCGCCGGCCGAGGAGCAGGGCATCTTCCGCACGCTGCGCGCGGCCGACGCCCCCGTGTCGGCCGCCGAGACCCAGATGCACTACCTGCCGTGCGGCGCCCAGGGCGGCCGCGAGGCGGCCGAGCGCGCTCGCACCGCCGCCTTCCACGCGCTCGGAGTCGCCCGCCTCGTCTACTTCAACCCGTCGCTGTGCGCGTCCTACGCGAGCGTCTTCGACCGCGCGGCGGCCGCAGGCGCGCTGCAGCTCGGGGCCGGCGGGCGGCCGTTCACCTACCCCTCGTTCGTGGGCGGGTCGGGCGCGGCCGGCTTCACGGTCGAGCCACTGGCGCAGTGGGACTTCACCGCCCCCGCGACCGCCGGCCTGTACGGCGCGCTGCTGCGCGAGGCGGTCGCGGACCAGGGCGCCGACGGCTGGATGGAGGACTTCGGCGAGGACACGCCTCCTTCGGTCGTGCTTGCGGACGGAACGACGGGCGAGGCGGCCCACAACCGCTACCCGCGCGACTACCACTGCGCCGTCCAGCGCCTGGCGCGCACGCTGCCCAAGCCCGTCGTCCGCTTCCAGCGCTCGGGCTGGACCGGCGCGGCGCGCTGCGCCGACGACGTCTGGGGCGGCGACCCCACTACGGTGTGGGGCTTCGACGGCCTGCGCTCGGCGCTGACGCAGGGCCTGTCGATCGGCCTCAGCGGCGTCAGCCGGTGGGGCTCTGACATCGGCGGCTACAACTCGTTCGGGGCGAACGAGCGGCTCACTTCGGAGCTCCTCACGCGCTGGATCGAGCTCGGCGCGGTCAGCGGCGTGATGCGGACCAAGCGCACCGGGATCGCACTTCCGCCCTACACCCGGCCGCAGGTCTACGACCCCGCCCACATCGGCGTCTGGCGGCGGTACGCGAAGCTGCGCACGGCGCTGTACCCCTACCTCGTGGCCGCGGACGCGAGCTACCGGCGCACCGGGATGCCGATCATGCGCCACCTCGCGCTCGCCTATCCCGGCGACCGGCGCGCGGTGGCGCAGGACCGCGAGTTCCTCTTCGGCCCCGACCTGCTCGTCGCGCCGGTCACGAGCCCGGCGCAGCGGCGCAAGGCGGTCTACCTGCCGCGCGGGAGCTGGGTGGAATTCTGGGCCTCGGTCGCGTATGACCGCGGCGGGCGCGGCGGCTTCGAGCCGCGCCGGGCGCGACTGCTGGCCGGTGGTCGCGCGCGGACGCTCGCCGCGCCCCTGGGCCGGTTGCCGCTGCTGCTGCGGGCCGGCGCCGTCCTGCCGCTGCTGCCGGCCGACGTCGACACGCTGGCGCCCTACCGCGCGCCGGGCGTGGTGAGCCTCGCCGACCGGCGCGACAGGCTCGAGCTGCTCGCCTTCCCGCGCGAGCGCTCGAGCGCCCGCTTCGGCCTCGACGGCCGTCTGCGCTCGCGCGAGGACCGGGGCCGCTGGACGCTCGCCGTGGAGGCGGCCAGGCGGCGCGCCTTCACCCTGCGCGCCGGGCTCACCGCCCTGCGGCGCCCGTTCCGGCCGCGCAGCGTGCGGCTCGACGGCCGCCGGCTGCCCTTCCGCTACGACTCCGGCACGCGCGTCCTGACCGTCACCTTCGCCGCGCGCCGCGGCCGCCTGGTCGTGCAACGATGAGTTTCGCGCCCCGCGCGGGTCTGTAATGACATGAGCCTTCCCAAGATCGCATCACGAGACGAGTGGCTGACCGCCCGCAAGGCGCTGCTGGCCAAGGAGAAGGAGCAGACCCGGCGCCGCGACGCCCTCAACGCCGAGCGCCGGCGGCTGCCGATGGTCAGGATCGAGAAGGACTACGTGTTCGAGGGCCCGGAGGGCCGCGTGGGCCTGCTCGACCTGTTCGAGGGCCGGCGCCAGCTGATCGTCGGCCACTTCATGTTCGACCCGCGCTGGGAGGACGGCTGCCCGAGCTGCACCGCCGGGGCCGACGAGGTCTCCGACGGCCTGCTGGCCCACCTCCACGCCCGCGACACGACGCTCGCCTACGTGTCGCGCGCGCCGCTGCACAAGCTCGAGCGATGGAAGGCGAGCCGCGGCTGGAAGTTCCCGTGGTACTCATCGCACGGCAGCGACTTCAACTACGACTTCCACGTCACGCTCGACGAGAGCGTGGCCCCGGTCGAGTACAACTACCGCAGCCGGGAGGAGTACGAGCGGCGGGGCGCGAGCTTCTACGTGGAGGGCGACGCGCCGATCGAGATGCCGGGAACGAGCTACTTCCTGCGCGACGGCGACGGGGTCTTCCACACCTACTCGAGCTACGCGCGCGGGGCCGAGATGACCGGCGGCTCCTACTACTTCCTCGACCTCACGGCGCTGGGGCGGCAGGAGGATTGGGAGGAGCCGAAGGGCCGCGCCGCTGCGGCGCACGCTGCTTCGCCCGACTTCGCGGAGTAGCGCTCCTGTGTGGCCGGATGCTGGGCACCCCCTTCGTCGACCTAGACTCAGCCCCGCATGCGGCGATTGTTGATCCTCGGTTCGACGGGCTCGATCGGGACGCAGGCGCTCGACATCGTCGAGCGCTCTGACGAGCTCGAGCTCGTCGGGCTCTCCGCGCAGGGCTCGTGGCGTGACCTTGTCGAGCAGGCGCGCGCCCACCGGGTCGCGCGCATCGCGCTGGCCGACCACGACGCCGCGGCGCTCGCGGGGGAGGCGTGGGCGGAGGGGGAGGTGCTGTCGGGCGCCGAGGGGCTCGTGCGCCTGGTGACCGACTCCGGGGCCGACGTCGTGCTCAACGCGCTGACCGGCTCGGCCGGCCTCGGTCCGACGATCGCGACGCTCGGCGAGGGCATCGACCTCGCGCTGGCCAACAAGGAGTCGCTGGTCGTGGGCGGCGAGCTCGTGATGCAGCTCGCCGAGGGCACCGGCGCGCAGATCCTGCCCGTCGACTCCGAGCACTCGGCGCTGCACCAGCTCCTGCACGGAGAGCGGCCGGGGACGGTGGACCGCCTCGTGCTCACCGCCTCCGGCGGGCCCTTCCGGGGCCGGCGCGCCGACGAGCTGCGCGACGTGACCGTCCAGGAGGCGCTCGCGCATCCGACGTGGGCGATGGGCGGTCGTATCACGATCGACTCGGCGACGCTGATGAACAAGGGCCTGGAGATGATCGAGGCCCACCACCTCTTCGGCGTCCCCTACGAGCGCATCGAGGTCCTGGTGCATCCGCAGTCCATCGTCCACAGCCTGATCGACCTGTGCGACGGCGCCTCGCTCGCCCACCTCGGCTACCCGGACATGCGCGTGCCCATCTCCTACGCGCTCCATCACCCCGAGCGCGTCGACGTACCGGTGCGCCGGCTCGACCTCGCCGAGCTGGGCGCGCTGAGCTTCGAGCGCGTCGACGAGCGGACCTTCGCGTGCCTGCGGCTGGCGCGCGAGGCGGCGCAGGCGGGCGGTACCGCGCCGTGCGTGCTCAACGCGGCGGACGAGGTGGCCGTCAACGCCTTCCTGCGCGGGCGCGTGGGGTTCCTCGACATCGCCGCCGTGGTCGAGGGCGCGCTCGAGCGCGTGGAGGCGGCGCCGGTGCGCGCGTTCGAGTCGCTGTACGAGGCCGACCACCGGGCGCGCGAGGTCGCCGCCGAGCTCGTCTCGCAGCGCGAGCGGCGCACCGCGGCGACCTAGCGGACGTTCAGGCCGCCGTTCTGCAGCGCGTTGATGTCGTTGGACAGGGCGACGAAGGCCAGCACGATCACGAGCACGATCCCGACGAAGGCCGTGCGCTCCATCACCGCCACCGGCATGGGCTTGCGACGCACCCAGTCGAGCAGCGCCCACACGACGTGCCCGCCGTCGAGGGGCAGGATCGGCAGCATGTTCACGATCGCCAGCGCGACCGAGATCAGCGCGATCATGAACAGCGCGGCCTGAGCGTCCTGGCGGATCAGCTGCTGGGTCACGTCGACCGTGCCCACAACCCCGTTGAGACGGTCCCGCTGTTGCTTCTCGAAGATGTGGGAGAAGACGCTCAGGTTCAGCGTCGTCGCCTTCCAGAGCTGGCTCTCGCCCAGCGAGAAGGCGTGCAGCGGCCCGACCGGGTCGCGGGTTACGGTGAACTTGAACCCGAGCCGCATGCGCCGCGCGGTGGGGTCGTAGACGGGCTTGACCGCGATCGTCTGCCGCCGCCCGTCGCGCTCGACGACGACGATCGCCGGCGTCGCGGAGCGGCAGCCGGCCTTCGGAGCGCCGGGGCAGCGGTGGGAGCCGATCGCGCCGGCCAGGACGTCGGGCCCTCCACGCTTCCCGTCGACGCTCAGCACGCGGTCGGCGGGACGCAGTACCTGCGAGGCCGGCCGCTCCAGCGGCCCGCTGACCTCGTCGGTGAGGCGGGCCTGCCCGAAGGCGAAGAACGCGAACCAGGCCACGACGACGGCCACGAGCACGTTGGCCGCCGGCCCGGCGAGGATCACGATCAGCCGCTGCCATGGCGGCTTGGCGAAGAAACCGCGCGGCTTGAGGTGCTCGGGCAGCTCCTCGCGGGGGTTCTGGCCGGTGATGCGCACGTAGCCACCCAGGGGTAGCGCGCTGAGCGCGTACTCGGTCTCGCCGCGCCGTACGGACAGCAGCACGGGCCCGAAGAACAGCGAGAAGCGCTCCACGCGCATCCCGACCGCCTTGGCGGCGAGGAAGTGCCCGAGCTCGTGGAGGATGATCAGTACGACGAGCGCGCCGATCGCGAGCAGCCAGCTCATTGACCTGAGTCTAGGACGTGAGCCTTCCGCTAGCCTCAAGCGCTCCTCGTCGCCTCCCGGTGCGCAACAGTCGCGCCGCGCGCGAGTTGTACGCGCCGATGACCCGGTTTCCTGGACGCCTTCTCGCGCTGCTGTTCCTCGCCGCCCTGGCCTGGGCGCTGAGCACGGCGAGCGCCGGCGCGGCCGCACCCGAGCAATGGCGGGCGCTGGCGCGCGAGATCGCCGCGCCGTGGCCGGGCCTGCAGAAGAAGGAGGGCTGGTTCCCGGACTACGTCTATGGCGGCGGCAAGGGCTTCTGCCTGAAGTCGCGCTGCCGCGCGGGCCTTGGCAACGCGCGCTACGGTGAGTCGCTGCTCGGCTACGGGCTGGTGATGACCGGCCTGCGCGAGGGCGACCAGCCGATGATCGACGCGGGCGTGCGGGCGCTCGACTACGTGATCTCCCAGCCGCAGCTGCAGTCGAAGCTGCCAACGTCGTTCGAGGGCTTGGCGGTGGCCGCGACCTACAACCTGCTGCGCCGCCGTCAGCCCGACAATGCGCTGTTCCGCGGCGCGAAGCCGAGCTGGGAGGCGTACATGCGCCGCCAGCCGCTCACCACGACGGTCTTCCGCAAGCCCGACACCACGCGCTACTCGAACCACTTCCTGGTCGAGGCGCTCGAGGTGCTCGAGCTGCTCCGGTCCGGGGTCAGCTCCAACGTCTCCGACGCGATCCTGGGCCGCAAGCGCGACGAGGCGCGCAGGATCGCCCGCTTCCTGATCAACGACCGCGTGCCGGCGATCGATCGCCGCAACGACATCGACATCCAGGGCATCGGGACATGGGTGCACTCCGACCCGCCCGACAACGCGCTGGCCTACTTCGGGCTCTCGGCGGGCCTGTACGCGCACGCCGTCCAGGTCCTGGGCGGCGGCGCTTCCACGCGGGCGCGCAAGCCGATCCTCGAGGCGGCCAACGCCGCGGTCTGGGTCACGGGCCCCGACGGAGATTCCTCCTACTACGGGCGCTCCGAGGAGGCCTCTTGGGCGAACGCGGCGCTCGCGCTGGGCACGGAGGCTGCGGCGGACACGCCCGGTGTTCGCTCGGGCCAGGTGCCGCGCTACCACGCGGTGACCGATCGCGCGCTGGCCCGCCTGCGCGATGCGTACGGCAACGGACCGCTCGGCTGGTGGGTCACGCCCTCGCTCAGGGCCGACATGAGGGCGGCGATCAAGGGCGTCGACGGCTACGCGGGCGCGGTCGCCTTCACGGGCGTCACGCTCGTGGCCCTGAACTGGGCGCTGGACGAGATGGACACTCAGGGCAGCCGCCCCGTCGGCCTGATCGGCGCCGACCGCAACTCGGCGGCGGTCGCCTCGCAGGGCGAGAGCCAGCTCGGCATCGTGCGGCGCGGCGACGTCTGGTTCGCGGTCAAGCGCCAGGCCTCCAGCAAGCGCAAGAACGACATGCGCTATGACTTCGGCCTGGTCGCGCTCAAGCGCCGCACGAGCGGCGGCTGGAGCGACGTCCTGCGTCTGCGCCCGGTCACCTCGCAGCGTCCCGACACCGTCGGGCCGATCCTGCGCTCGGGCGGCGCCGAAGGACTGCCCAGGGGCGAGCGGCTGACCGCCGCGGGCGCGACGGTCACGGTCAGCGGCGGCTACCGCAGCCGCCAGCGCCGCTGGGTGCGCCGCGGCGTGCGCTGGACCTGGACGGCCACGAGCTGCGGCGCCGAGCTCAGCTTCCCGGTCCGGGCCGGCGACCGCTACGAGTACTCGACGTTCTTCGTCGATGACGGCAGCGCGCCGAAGCTGAGCGGCAGGGTGCTGTCCGACGAGCGCCAGCGCGTGACGTTCTCGCGCGCACCGGTGCGCGTCGGCACGAGCGGCGGCTACGTCTCGGGCCTCGATCCCAAGCTGCTGCGGGCGCGCGTGATCCTCCAGGCCAGGGCCGGCGGCGTGATCCGCATCACCACGTGCGGGCGCTGACCCGCCTGGAGCGGCGGCGGGCGGCGCTGTGCGTGCCGCTGGCGCTCGCTGCGCTGCTCGGCGCGGCATCCGGCGCGCGGGCCGCCGTGCCGGCGGCGTGGGACACGCTCTCGCGCGACATCGCCGCGGCGTGGCCGGCGCAGCAGACCGCGGCCGGTCGCTTCCGCGACTACACCGACCAGTTCTACACGCCCGGCTTCGCCTTCAGCCGCTACGGCGACTCGCTGCTCGGCTACGGGCTGATGCAGACCGGCGTGCGCGACGGCCGGCCCGATCTGATCCGGTCCGGGCTCGACGGCATCCGCTCCGTGCTCGAGCGGCCGAAGAAGTTCTACAAGCGCGGGAGCGTGTTCGAGTACATGGGGATGGCCTCGGCCTACAACCTCGCGCGCTCCAAGCTCGCCGGCGACCCCGCCTTCCAGCGCATCCGCCCGGCCTGGGAGCAGTGGCTTCGCTCCCTGCGGCCGATCTCGACGATCTATCGCAGGCCCCAGACCAGCCGCTACTCCAACCACTACCTGATCGAGGCGATCGCGGTGCTCGAGCTCGAGCGCAGCGGCCTTCGCTCCAACCGCCCGGGGGCGATCCTCGGCGGGAAGCGCGCGCTGACGCGGCGCCTGACCCTGCGCCTGCTCAACAGCGACGTGCCGCGCATGGCGGCGCGCTCGTCCGTGCTCGACCGCGGCCGGCGCACGTTCGTGTTCTCCGATCCGCCCGACCAGCCGCCCGCCTACCACGGCTTCTCGGCCGGCTTCTACGCGCGCGGGCTACAGCTGCTCGGGGGTGCGGCCACACGGCGCGCGCACGACACCCTGCGCGAGGTCGCGAACGCGTCGGTCGCGCTGACGGCGCCAGACGGCGACCTGGCGTACTTCGGGCGCGGGCAGGAGGACGTCTGGGCGCTGACCGCGACCGCGCTCGGCACCGAGTCGGCGGCGCGCCTGCCAGGGACGCGCGCGGGAGCTGCGGCGAGCTACCGGGCGGTCACCGAGCGAGCGCTCGCCCGCGCGCGTGACGACTACGGCAACGGCCCGCAGGGGCTGTGGGTGACACCGGCCCTGCGCAAGGACCTGCGCGGCGGGGTCCGGGGCACCGACGCCAGCACCGGAGCGCCGTCGTTCGCCGGCGTCGCGCTGGTGAGCTTGAACTGGGCACTGGACGAGATGGTCGGCGTGCGGCGCCCGATCGGGTCGATCGGCGCCGACCGCTCGAGCGCGGTCCAGCTCTCGAGCGCGGTCAGCCGCTTTGCCGCAGTGCGGCGCGGAGACCTCTGGTACGCGGTCCGGCGCTCGGGCTCCACGCGCGCGCCGCGTGACCTGCGCAACGACTTCGGCCTGGTCGCGCTGAAGGTCGCGGACGCGGGCGGCTGGCGCGACGTGCTGCCGATCCGGCCGCGCACCTCGCGCCGCCCCGACAGCGCGGGACCGCTGCTGCGCAGCGGCGGTCGGACGCTGTTCCCGATGGGCAGGAGCCTGCGCGTCACCGGCTCTGGCAAGGTCGCGATCGGCGGCGGCTACCGGACCTCGAACGGCAGCGTCCTGCGGCGCGGCGAGCGCTTCGTGTTCGCTCCGACACCCTGCGGAGTCCGGATCACGTGGTCGACGCGGCGCGGCGACCGCTACGAGCACTCGTTCTTCTTCACCGAGCCGCCGGTGCGCCAGGACCGGACGCTGACCGGCGGCGGCCAGCGCGTCACCGCCGGCTCGGACTTCAGCCTGACCGTCGACCGCGGCTACAGCTCGGGCACCGAACCGCGGCTGTTCCGCGCGCGCCTGAGCTTCCCCGCCGCCAGCGGCCGGCCGCTCAGCGTCGCCGTCTGCCGCGGTTAGGCCGCCAGCCCGACCGCTCAGCCCGCGGCCGGCCGCACTTGGCCCGCCAACCCGACCGCTCAGCGCGCGGCCGGCCGCACTTGGCCCGCCAACCCGACCGCTCAGCGCGCGGCCGGCCGCACTTAGCGGATTTCCGGAGTCTCTGCTGGAGCGTTTGCGCCGCCAGCGTGGCTACACTGCGCCCCGAACTGACCCAGCCGAATCCCTGCGCACTCCGAGGCGCGGGGAGCGGGGGACCCAAGCAGTACGGGGCGAGTCGTCGCGAGTCTGCGACGTAGCGCGAGCTTTCCGCGCGAGCCCGACAGCTAACTCCGCAGGCGCACGAAAAGCGAAGGAGTCAACCGGTGTCCGCTTTGCGCACCCGTTCGTCCGTGGGCAGGTATGCCCGTAGCACTCTGACCCTGGCCTCGATCGCGGTGGCCGCCGGCGCGGCCGCACCCACGCAGGCGGCCGTGCGGAAGCAGAGCACGCAGCTGATCTCGCGCGCCGTCGGAGGCGGGCTGCCCAACGGCCCGTCGACCAACCCGGTGATCTCGGGCGACCGGCGCTACGCGCGCATCATCGCCTTCCAGTCCTCGGCGTCCAACCTCGTGCGCAACGACTCCAACGGCCGCACCGACGTGTTCGCGGTCAGGCGCGCGGGCCGGGTCGGCAACAACGGCGCGAGCTGGAAGCCGGGCCGCACGATCCTCGTCTCGCGCGGCATCGGCGGCCAGGGCGCGAACGGAGCGTCGTGGGGCGCCGCGGTCAACGGCAGCTTCACCGACCGCGGGTCGTGCGTGGCGTTCCTGTCGGCCGCCTCCAACCTCGTGCGCGGCGACACCAACGGCCGCGTCGACGCCTTCCTCTCGCGCGGCCCCGGCCGGGCGGCCACGCGCATCAGCAAGGTCGGCGGCGGCCAGGCCCAGGCGGACACCACCGCGGTCGCGGTCAACGGCAGCTGCAAGCGGCTGGCCTTCGTCACCGGCGGGATCCTGTACGTGAAGTCGGGCAAGAGCGTCCGCTCGCTCGGACCCGGCGCCGATCCGTCGTGGTCGACGGGGAAGTCCAGGGAGAGCGACCTGGTCTACACCGCGCCCGACGGCGTGCGCCTCTCGCGCGGGGGCAAGGGTACGGGCGCGCTGATCGGTCCCGGCGGCCGCAACCCGGTCTACAACAACGTCAAGCGCCGGGTGGTGGCCTACGAGCTGGGTGGCCAGGTGGTGTGGAAGGACCTCGGCAGCAAGCTGCGCCTCGCGAGCAGCTTCCGCGGCAAGCCCGGCAACGCGCCCTCGGGCAAGCCGGTGATCGGGAACTCGGGCTACTACGTCGCGTTCGAGTCGTGGGCCTCCAACCTGCAGACCGGCGCGGACGGCGGCCGCGTCGACGGCAACGGCAGCCCCGACGTCTATCTCTACACCGGCGTGCGGAAGATCACGCTGCTCGAGTCGGTGAAGAGCCTGGGCGCGGCGCTCCCGCGCGGTGGCGCGAACCCGGCGATGAGCTTCTACGCCAACTACATCCTGTGGGACGCGCCCGCCCCGCTGGGTTCGGGCGGCCCGCGACAGGTGTTCATGCGCTGGCTCGGGAAGGCGTGAGCCGGCGCCCGCGACCGGGCGGGCTGCGGTAGCTTCCCTCGCAGGGCAAAGCTAGCGAGGGAGTACGAGATGGAGACCAGCACCGCCACGCGGCCGACCGAGCCCGCGCCCAGGGTCGAGGCGACTACCATCGCCGAGGCATTCCGGCGCACCGCCGCGCGCGTGCCCGACCGCGTCGCCTTCCGGACGAAGGACGACGAGGTCTCGCTGACCTGGGCGCAGCTGCTCGACCGCGTCGACGCCGTCGCCGGCGGCCTGGCCAAGCTCGGCCTGGGCCCCGGCGACACGCTGGCGATCATGGTCGGCAACCGCCCCGAGTTCAACATCGTCGACCTCGCGGCAACCACCCTGGGCGCTACCCCGTACTCGGTCTATGGCACCTACACGCCCGAGCAGATCCAGTACCTGCTCGAGGACTCGGGCTCGAAGATCGCGGTCGTCGAGCAGGCGCACCTCGAGCAGATGCTGGCGGCACGCGAGCGCGCGCCCATGCTCGAGCACGTCGTGGTCGTCGATGGGGAGGCGCCGGAGGGCACGATCGCGTTGAGCGAGGTGGAGGGGGCCGACCCGGAGTTCGACGGCGCGGCGGCCGCGGCCGCCGTCAAGCCCGACGACATCGTGACGCTGATCTACACCTCGGGCACGACCGGGCCGCCCAAGGGCGTCGAGTTGACGCACCGCAACCTGCTCAGCGCGGTCCAGGTCGTCGAGGAGGTCATCGAGATGCCCGACGCCTCGCGCGTGATCTCGTGGCTGCCCTCGGCGCACATCGCCGAGCGCAACGCGCACCACTACCTGCCGATCGCCTACGGCATGACCGTGACCTGCTGCCCGAACCCGCGCGAGATCCTCACCTACCTCCCGGCGGTGCGGCCGACGTGGTTCTTCGCCGTGCCTCGCATCTGGGAGAAGCTCAAGGCCGGCCTGGAGGCGATGCTCGCCGCGCAGCCCGAGGAGCGGCGCAAGGCCGCCGAGGCGGCGATCGAAGCGAGCATCCAGAAGGTGCGTCTCGAGCAGGCGGGCGAGCCTGTCCCCGAAGAGCTCGCGCGCGCTGTGCAGGAGGCCGACGCGGCCGTGTTCGCGGGCCTGCGCGAGCAGCTCGGGCTCGACCAGGTCGTCGCCGTCAACGTCGGCGCGGCGCCGACGCCGGTCGAGGTGCTCGAGTTCTTCCACGCGATCGGGATCGAGCTCTCCGAGCTGTGGGGGATGTCCGAGACGTGCGGCGCGGGTGCCTGCAACCTGCCGGGCAAGGTCAAGCTCGGGACCGTCGGGCCCGCCAACCCGGGCGTGGAGATCAAGCTCGCCGACGACGGGGAGGTCCTGATCCGGGGCCCGATCGTCATGCAGAGCTACCGCAACCTGCCCGACAAGACCGCCGAGGCGCTGGACGCCGACGGCTGGCTGTCGACGGGCGACATCGGCGAGTTCGACGAGGACGGCTACCTGCGCATCGTGGACCGCAAGAAGGAGCTGATCATCAACGCCGCCGGCAAGAACATGTCACCGGCCAACATCGAGGCCGCGCTGAAGAGCTCCAGCCCGCTGATCGGCCAGGCGGCGGCGATCGGCGACCGGCGGCCCTACAACACCGCGCTGATCGTGCTCGACACCGACTTCGTGCCGGTATGGGCGTCGCAGAACGGGCTCGAGGGCGTCTCACTCGAGCAGCTCGCGAGCGACGAGCAGATGCGCGCGGCGGTCGAGGAGGGGGTCAAGGCGGCCAACGAGAAGCTCGCGCGGGTGGAGCAGATCAAGAAGTTCCACATCGTCGTGGGCGACTGGCCCCCGGGCGGCGACGAGCTGACCCCGACGATGAAGCTCAAGCGCAAGCCGATCGCCGAGAAGTACGCCGACGAGATCGAGGGGATGTACGGCGGCTGAGCGCGCTCGCTACCTGGTCGACGGCAACAACGTGATGGGCGCGCGCCCCGACGGCTGGTGGCGCGACCGCCCGGCGGCGATGCGCCGGCTCGTCGAGGCGCTCACGGCCCACGCGCGCTCCACGGGCGACCGTGTCGCGGTCGTGTTCGACGGCCGACCGCTCGAGCTCGGGGACCCGGGCCCGGTGGAGGTCTCGTTCGCCGCGCGCGCGGGCCGCGACGCCGCCGACGATGAGATCGTGGTGCGCGTCGCGTCCGACCCCGACCCGGCGTCGCTGACCATCGTCACGTCCGACGCCGAGCTCGCGCGCCGCGCTCGCGACGCCGGTGCGCGCGTCCAGGGAGCAGGAGACTTCCGCCGCCGCCTCGAACAGAGGGGAAGCCCATGCTGATCTCGACCATGAACGACCTGCCGGGCCACCGGATCGAGGCGGTCTTCGGTGAGGTGTTCGGCCTCACGGTCCGCTCGCGCAACGTCGGCTCGCAGTTCGGGGCGTCGCTCAAGTCGCTGTTCGGCGGCGAGCTCAAGGGAATGACCAAGATGCTCGCCGAGGGCCGCGAGCACGCGACCCAGCGCCTCGTCGAGGAAGCCGAGGGCAAGGGCGCCAACGCGATAATCGCCTTCCGCTTCGACACCTCCGAGCTGGGCTCGACCTGGACCGAGATCTGCGCGTACGGCACCGCGGTGCGAGTGGCGCGGGCCGCGAGCTAGCCGAAGCCGACGCGCGCGCTCACAGCACCAGCGTGTTCGCGGGGTCGTGGACCAGCGTGGCGCCGTCGTTGCGCCACGCGATCTTGGTCAGCCGGCCGCCTATCTTCGACCACGAGCAGATGCGATCCTCGTCCTCGAGGATCTCCACGCACCACAGCAGGTTCTCGTAGCGCCCCACGGAGCCTCCGTTGATGTACCAGTAGGGGAAGTCGCCGGAAGCAGGGTCGCGCGCGCTCTTGCGCGGCTCGTGGGTGTGGCCGATGACCAGCGCCGGGATGCGCGCGCCAAGGTCGGGCGGGTCCTGGAGGTCGAGGAATTCCGATGCGTAGCGCCGGCAGAGCTTCTGCTCGTTGGTGTGCCTGAGCTTGTAGAGCTCGTCGCCCGTCCACACCTCGAGCGTCAGGGCCTGGAACGCACCGGCGTTCTCGAAGTACTCCCACGCCACCTGATGGTCGAGCAGCGTCTCGACGAAGTCGCGCGGGTCGGACTTGATCTGGTCGAGGTTGTTGAACACCAGGTCGAAAGTCCCGTCACCGCCGCCCTGGTAGGTGCCGGGCGCCTCGATCGCGAGCGTGTTCTCGTAGACGGCCGGAGGGTGGTACCAGCGCTTCGTGTCCTGCTCGGTCCAGAAGCGGTCGGCGCCCTGAAACGCCCACCCGGCGCACTCTGAGAACACCTCGCCGAGGCTCTTGGCCCAGGGGATCGCGCCGTGCTGCATGCACGAGGCGTCGAACTGATGCCCGTGGAGGACGACGTAGGCGATCTCGCCCCCGCGCTTGATGCGCACGGCGTCGTTGACGTCCGCCCCGAGCGTCGCCTGGACCAGATTCCTGAGAGGCGCTTCGAGCGCCCCTTCCTGATAGGTGTCGTGGTTGCCCGCGATCCGCACGTACTTGTCGCGCGCCACGAACCTCGAGCGCACGAGGTCGTAGTAGTCCCTGAACGTCTCTACCAGGTGGGTGAGCGTGGCCAGTCGCTGGTCGTAGCGTGTGCCGAGGAAGTCGTCCCACCTCGGCCCGGGCTCGATCGGGAAGTGGTCCGCGTCGTGGATCTGGTCCGCGCGCGTGCGGGCGTCGGCCAGCGTCGGCTCGTAGATCACACAGTCCTCGATGTCGCCGTTCTCGATCAGGCAGAAGTCGGTCGTCGCGTAGTACGACAGGACCTCGAGGTACAGCTCGTAGTTGAAGTCCTTGAAGTAGTTCGGCTTGGTGGCGTGCGCGGTCATGTGGTGGTCGGAGAACACGACGAAGCGCTCGTCCTCGCGGTCGGCCGGCATGCGCGAGAACGTGTCCTCGTGGGCGTGGAGGCCCGCGGCGATGAGGGCGACGTCGTGGTAGGCCCGGTCCAGGTCCGCGTCGAGCTCCTCCTCGGAGCGTCGCTCGTAGCGGGTCGCGAAGGCGAAGAGAGACCACAGCGCGTCGAACGTCTCCTGCTCGGCATCGTCGAGGTTGAAGTGGCGCGCGAGCGACTTGAGAACCTCGCGCTTGGTGTCTGAGAAGGGGATTCCCTGGAAGTGCCAGTCCGCGTAGAAGTCGCCCCAGTTGTGGTCCGCGACACGGTCCCGGACGGCGTCGAGATACGAGCCGCGGGTGTCGCGGAAGTGCTTGTCGCCCACGGGCGTGTCGCCGAGCGAGAAGCGCGACCCGAACCCGAAGAGCGGCTTGATGTCCTGCTTGACGTGGATGGGCATGGCCGCGCCCGCTACTGGAGGTTGACGAGCACGGGCACGAGCTGCCGTCCTCGCCGGACGGGGGAGAGGGCCTTCCCGATGACTGCCCCGAACGCTCGCTCGCGGTCTGAGGCCTTCATGGCGTGGCCGCGCCGGGCGCTGGTGGTGAGCATGTCCCCGACCGCGATCGGCTCGGGATCGGCGTCGACGAAGCAGTACGCCTTCCCGACCATGGCCACCGGCAGGCGGTTCGCTGCCTGCCGCTTGTCCAGGACGATGCCCGGCCTGAAGCCGCCGGCGCCGGCCACGATCCCGAGCACGCGCTGGTCGTAGGCCTGCTCGCACGGCACGAGCGCCCCTTCTGAGTCCAGCGTCATCACCGTGCCGGGGTCGGCGTGCGGTCGCACCTCCGCGCTGACGTCGAACTCCTCGGCGACGTCCGCATTGAGGAACTCGATGTCGCCGCTCGAGCCCCAGACGTGGATGGTCTCGACGTCGTGCTCGTTCTTGACCACGATGTCACCGTTCGTGCCGACGCCGCCGGCGGTGATGCTCGCGGTCGAGCCGGCCAGGACGATCGCGTCGTTGCCGGCGGAGGTGCGCAGCGTGACGTCGCCGTCCTCCTGGTCGCCACCCAGGACCAGGTTCCCGTGCCTGCCCTCGAGCCGGACCGTCTCGTGGCGGTCGCCGTTCACCACGAGCAGGGTCGCGTCCTCGCCGTCGAGCGAGACCCCGTCCTCACCCGATCTGTTCTTGAGCGTCAGGTGGCCGCTCGAGCCGCGCGCACCGCCCGCCGAGACCGTGGCGCCGGAGAGCGTGATCGTCGCGTCCTCGTCGCGCTGCCCGCCGACGATCAGCTTCCCCGGCTGGCCCGCGTGCGGTTCACCCACCATCAGCGTCCCGGTCTCACCCAGAAGCGTCAGCGTCGAGAACGGCGTGGCCTGGACACCGTGCTGATCGAGCTCGAACCCCATGAGGAACAGCCGCCCGACCACCTTGTCGAAGCCGATCTGCAGCGAGGCCTCCGTCGACGTCTCGGTGTAGATGTCGCTGAAGTCCTTCATGACGGTCACCCCTTCCGGTGAACTTCACTCGGTAAGGAGGGTGACCCCGCCGCATTCCCCCTCACACCCACGGCGAGCGATCGATGCTACCAGCGGTCCGGCGGCGGCTAGGGCTCCCGCTCGACGAGCGCAAGCAGGCCGTCGTGCTCCTCGCTGCAGGCCGGGCAGCCCTCGAGGTGGGGCCGCATCCCGGGGATGGCCGCGTCCGCGTCGGCGCCCGCGTGCTCGAGCTCGACGAAGCGGTCGAGGTTCTCGAAGCACTCGTCGCAGGTGAGCTCGGGCTTGCTCGGGCCGAGGATGCGGTGCAGTCGGCTCACGGCAGCTCCTTGTCCTGCGAAGGGGCAAGGCCGCGCAGCGCGAGCCGCTCCCGGAGCCGGCGGCGAGCGTCGTGGAGCGTCTTGTAGATCGCGCCGCGCGTGCTTCCGAGCCGCTCCGCGAGCACGTCGATCGGGACGTCGTTGAGCGCGATGGCGACGAGCACCTCGCGCTGGTGGGGCGTGAGCGAACGCTGGATCTCCTCGCGCACGGCGGTCAGCAGCTCGGCCGACTCCGCCGCGCGATCCGGCGTGCCGCCGCGGTCGTGGAACGTCGCCCAGGCATGGTCTTCAAGAGGCAACTCGCGGCCCTGCCAGGCGCGGCGGCGCACCTTCACCGCCGCTTCGAGGATCGCGAACTTGTAGGCCCAGGTTGAGAAGCGGCTGTCGCCGCGGTAGCGGTCGAGCTTGGCCAGCACCGCGACGAGCGCGTCGTCGGCCGCCTGCATCGCGAGATCGTCGAGGTCGCCGGGACCGCCGCGTACGGAGCCCGGCCGGCGGCCGACCTCGAAGCGCGCGGCGCGCACGAGCAGCGCGTGCAGGCGCTCGACCGCCTGCTCGCGTCGCTCACCGCTCGCGGCGAGGCTCTCGAGCCATACCAGCGACTCGGCGTCGGGCGCGCGGGCGGCCGGGGAGGTGGGGGCGGGCGGCACCCGTCCCACGCTAACAGCGACGTTCGGGCCCGCGGGCGGCGCTTCCACGCACGTTGTCACACGTCTTTTGCGACCCGCCGGAGCCGGGCCTTACCTCGGAGGTAAGAAGTCCGCGCCGCTCGACGCTGACGATGCATGACCTCCTCCGCACCGCTCGCCCCGCCGCGGCTCCAGCAGCTCCGCCAGGCGGGCGTCTCGATCTGGCTCGACACGCTCTCCCGCGAGCTGCTCGACAGCGGCCGCTTCGAGACGCTGATCGAGCGCTTCGGGGTCAGCGGCGCGACCTCGAACCCGACGATCTTCGCGCGCGCCATCACCGGCTCGGAGCGCTACGACGGGCAGCTCGCCGCGCCGGCGCTCGCGGGCGTTCGCGAGCCGCGCGAGCTGTTCTTCGCGCTGGCGCTCGAGGACGTCCGCAGCGCCGCAGACCTCCTGCGCCCCATCTATGAGGCGACCGGTGGCCGCGACGGCTTCGTGTCCTTCGAGTGCACGCCCGACGTCGCCGACGACGCATCCGCGACCGTCGCGCAGGCGCTGGAGCTGCGCGACCGGATCGACCGGCCGAACGCGATGATCAAGGTCCCGGCCACCGGCGCGGGCGTCGAAGCGATCGAGGAGCTCACCGCGCGCGGGGTCAACGTCAACGTGACGCTGCTCTTCTCGCTGGCCCGCTACGAGCAGGTCATCGAGGCCTACCTGGTCGGTCTCGAGCGCCGCCTCGCGGCCGGGGAGCCCGTTGCCGGGGTCGCGTCGGTCGCCTCGTTCTTCGTCTCGCGCGTCGACGCCAAGGCGGACGCCGCGCTTCCCGCCGGCTCCGGCCTGCGCGGGCGCGTGGCCGTGGCCAACGCCCAGCGTGCCTACGCGCGCCACCGCGCCCGCTTCGGTGGCGCCCGCTGGACGAAGCTGAGCGCGCACGGCGCGCGTCCGCAGCGCCCGCTGTGGGCCAGCACCGGGACCAAGGACCCGGCCTACTCCGACGTCCTCTACGTGGAGGAGCTCGCCGGCCCGGGCGTGGTCAACACGATGCCGGAGGCCACCCTGCGGGCATTCGCCGACCACGGCGAGGTGCGCAGCTCCCTGGACGAGCGCGCCGAGGCCGCCGCCGAGATGCTCGCCGCCGCCTCCGGCCAAGGCGTCGACCTCGAAGCCATCACGAGCCGGCTCGAGCGCGAGGGCGTGAGCGCGTTCAGCGATTCCTACCGCGAGCTGCTCGCGTGCATCGAGGCAAAGGTCCACCGATCCGATCGAAGGAGATCACGATGACCGCAACCGCTCCGCACACCGCGACCCACCCCGACGAGCGCCCAGCCTCAGGTACGGGCGCCGTCGCGCGCGCCGACTGGCGCGACCCGCGCTACCAGGCCTTCGCGCTGCTGCGCGTGGCCTTCACGGTCGCCCCGATCGCCTTCGGCCTCGACAAGTTCTTCAACGTCCTGGTCGACTGGCCCAACTACCTCGCGCCGTGGATCAACGACATCGCGCCCGGCACGGGCCAGCAGCTCATGTACTTCGTCGGCGCGGTCGAGATCGTGGCCGGCCTGGCCGTCGCGCTCAAGCCCCGCTACGGCGCCTATCTGGTCGCCGCCTGGCTCGGCGGGATCATCTTCAACCTGCTCAGCTACTCGGGCTACTACGACATCGCCCTGCGCGACTTCGGGCTCATGCTCGGCGCGCTCACCCTCGGCCGCCTCGCCAGCGTCTACGACCCGCCGCTCGGCGCGCGCTGAGGTCTCGGACCGCTCCGGTCGCCGGCAGCCGCCTCCACCGGGGCGGCCTCCGGCGTACCGGGCACGACCGACGTCTTCGGTCGAGGGACCTCCCACGTGGTGCGGACGGGCTCGACTGGCGGTACGCCGGGCTTGGGTGGGACCCTGCTGAGCGTGCGCTCGGCCAGCGCGGTGATGGTGAGGCTGGGGTTGACGCCGGGATTGGCCGGGATCGCCGAGCCGTCGGTGACGAGCATGTTCTCGTAGCCGAAGACGTGGCCGTCGGCGTCGATCACGCCTACGTCGGAATCAGGGCCGATGATCGCACCGCCGAGGATGTGCGCGGTCGCCGGGATGTTCGCGAGCGCCTCCAGGATTGAGCTCTGGGCGTGGCCGCCGACCTTGTCGGCGAGCCGCTTGGCGGCGTCGTTGGCCGCCGCGATGTAGGTCGGGTTGGGGTTGTCGGGGTCCTGCTCGGTCTGGAGCAGGACCCCGCTCCCCAGGCGCCATTCGATCGGACGCAGGCGGATCGAGTTGTCGAGCGTCTGCATCACGAGCAGGATGATCGTGCGCCTGGACCAGTCCCCCGGGACGAGCGTCTTGAGGTAGGCGCGCGGGTCGCGCAGCACCTCGCGGAAGAACTTCAGCGGTCGCGTCAGCCGCGTCCCCTCGCCGACGAGCAACGTGAACAGCATGCTCATCGCGCCGCCCCCGCCGCCGTAGGTGACGGTCTCGATGTGCGTGTCGGGGTCCGGGTAGATGCTGCCGGTGATCGCGATGCGCTCGGTGAAGTCGACGCCCTTGTCGTCGGAGGTGACGGCGAGCAGCGCCTCGCTGTTGGTGCGCACGAGGTAGCCGAGGCGGTGCGAGACGCGCGGCAGCGAGCCCCGCGCCCGGCAGCTCTGCAGCAGCTTGTTGGTGCCGAGCGCCCCGGCGGCGAAGATCACACCCCGCGCGGTCTCCGAGCGGGCGTCGCGGCGCACCCAGGCGCCCGTGCGCTCGCTCGTGACCCGGTAGCCGTCGGAGCCGTCGGGCGCCCCGAGCGGCGCCACGTCGACCACCTTGCGCTCGGCGAGGATCCGGACGCCGCGCCGCTCGGCCAGGTAGAGGTAGTTCTTGACCAGCGTGTTCTTCGCGTTGTAGCGGCAGCCGATCATGCAGCGACCGCACTTCACGCACCCGCGCCGCGCAGGCCCCTCGCCGGCGAAGTAGGGATCGGGCGCCGTGACCCCCTGCTCGCCGAAGTACACGCCGACGTTGACCTTGGCGTGCGTGTCCTCGACGCCGATGTCACGAGCGAGATCGGAGAGCAGGTCGTCGCCGGGATCGTCGTAGGTGACGGGCGCCATCCCGAGCATCCTCTCGGCGGTGTCGTAGTGGGGCGCGAGCTCGCTCTCCCAGTCGGCCAGCCCCGCCCACTGGCGATCCTCGAAGAAGCGCTTGGGCGCGCGGTAGAGCGTGTTCGCGTACACCAGGCTGCCGCCGCCTACGCCCGCGCCCGAGAGGATCGCCACGTCCTTGAACGGCGTGAAGCGCATGATCCCGCGGCACCCGAGCCTGGGCATGTAGAGGAAGTTGCGCAGGTCCCAGGTCGTGCGCGCGTACTCGTCGTCGGCGAAGCGCCGCCCCGTCTCGTACACGCACACCGTGTAGCCCTTCTCGGCCAGCCGCAGCGCGGCCACGCTGCCCCCGAAGCCCGACCCGACCACGATCCAGTCCCAGTTGAAGTCGGTCATCGGCGCTGACTATTTCAGAGCGGCGAGCTCCTCGACCGCGGCGAGGTCGTAGTCGCCGAAGTCGGTCCCGAGCCCCTGGGCGACCAACGCCGCAGTCGCGCAGCCCGTGACCGCGGCGCCGCGGCGGTCGCGCCCCAGCGAGAGCCCGCGCAGGAAGCCGGCCGAGAACGCATCGCCGCAGCCCGTGGTGTCGACGACGTCGACCTCGAAGGCCGGCACCGCGACGACGTCGTCGGCGTCGACAACGAGCACGCCCTCCGCGCCACGGGTGGCGGCCACGCACCCCACACCGCGGTCAACGAGCGCCCGGCAGCCGGCGACGACGTCGCTCGCGCCGGTGAAGCCGAGGACCTGCTCGTCGTTGGGCAGCAGGTAGTCGAGCTCGGGCAGCAGCGGCGCGATCCACTCAAGGACGCCCATGTCGCCGGGAGCGAGGATGTCGGCCGAGGTCACTGCTCCGTACTCACGCGCGCGCGAGCAGATCCGTGCCGCCGCCTCGCCGCCCATGAACTCCGGTCCGCCGACGTGGAGATGGCTCGCGCGTTCGATCGCCTCCCACGGCGCGTCATCGGGCCCGTACGTCCCGTTCGCGCCGATGACGTGGAAGGCCGGCCGCGACCCGTCGGGGCGGATCGGCAGCACGCTGGCCGAGGTCTGGACCTCGTCGCGGCGCACCAGCAGCGAGGTGTCCACGCCGTCACGCTCCAGCAGGGCGACGAGCTGATCGCCGAGCGCGTCGGCGCCGATCGCGCCCGCGCTCTGGACGGTAGCTCCCAGCTTGGCCAGGATCAGCGCTGCGCCGCCCGCCGAGCCCGCGGCGGTCATGCGGATCTCCTCGACCAGCTGCCCGCCCTGGCCCTCGGGAATCTGCTCGACCGGCCGGACGAGCACGTCCAGCACGTGCACGCCGAGCGCGATCGCGCGCATCTCGGTCATCGGTCCTCCGGGTCGTCGGGGGGAGCGGGCTTCATGGCGCCGTACCCCCGTCCGAGCGCGGCCGCGACGACCGCCTCGCGCTGCGCCGCATCCAGCACGCGCGGCGTTCCCACGGAGGCCGCGCGCCAGTAGACCGTCGCAGCCCACTCCAGCAGCCGCGTGGCATTCATCGCGCCGTCGAGATCGGCGCCCACCGCGATCGTGCCGTGGTTGGCCATCAGCGCCGCGCTGCGGCCCTCGAGCGCGTCGAGCGCAGCCGCCGCCAGCTCGGGAGTCCCGAAGGTCTCGTAGGGGGCGACGCGCACCTCCCCGCCCAGCGCGAGCATCTCGTAGTGGACGCAGGGCAGGACGTCGAGCACGCAGGACAGCGCGGTGGCCACCGGCGCGTGCGTATGGACGACGGCAGCGGTCCCGTAGCGGCGGTAGGCGCCGAGGTGCAGGTCGGCCTCGGACGTCGCGGCCAGCTCGCCGTCGACCACGCGCCCGTCGAGATCGACGACCGTCACCTGCCCGGGCTCGAGCTCCGCCAGCACGGCGCCGGTCGGCGTTATCGCCACGTGCTCGCCGGAACGCGCGCTCACGTTGCCCGCCGTGCGCTGCACGAGGCCCTCCGCGGCAAGCGTCCGGCACGCCTCCGCGACCTTGCGCCGCTCCTGCTCGAGCATCGCCAGAGTCTGTCTCAAAACAGGCGGCCCGACCAGCGGCGGTCAGCCGTGGATGCCGGGCGCCGCACGCAAGGGCAGCAATAGCAGCGCTATTGCGAGCATTGCGGGTGGCGGACCAACGGCTTCGCCGTCGGTGCCCGCGCCGCGGATGGCCGGCGATGGGCGTGCCGAAGCGTTTTGAGACAGGCTCCTAATCCTCCAGTCGCTCGTAGGCGGGGATGGTGAGGAAGTCGGCGTATTCCCCGGCCAGCGCGACCTCCTCGAACAGCTCGCGCGACAGCGCCGGCCGGCCCTCGCGCTCGAACCACTCGTCGTCGGCGATCTCGGCCCGGATGCGCTCGAGCTCCTCGTCCTCCAGGCGCTGGACCAGCTCGCGGTCGACGCGCTGGCCGCCGGCCAGCTCCACGTCGTGGCGAAGCCACTGCCACACCTGCGAGCGCGAGATCTCGGCCGTGGCTGCGTCCTCCATCAGGCCGTAGATCGCGGCCGCCCCGTTGCCGCGCAACCACGAGGAGATGTACTGGATGCCGACGTTGACGTTGAGGCGCAGGCCCTCCTCGGTCACGTCGCCGGGCGTCGCGGCGACGTCGAGCAGCTCGCGGGCCGTGACCTGGACGTCGTCGCGCCGGCGCTCGACCTGGTTGGCGCGCTCGCCCAGCACCGCGTCGAACTCCTCCATCGCCGCGGCGACCGTGTCCGGATGGGCGACCCACGTGCCGTCGAAGCCGTCACCGGCCTCGCGCCGCTTGTCGGCGCGCACCGCCTCGATGGCCGCCGCTGCCGCCTCGCGGTCCTTGCGGCTCGGGATCTGCGCCGCCATGCCGCCCATCGCGTGGGCGCCGCGGCGGTGGCAGGTCTTGACCAGCAGCTCGGTGTAAGCGCGCATGAAGGGAACCGTCATCTTGACCTGGGTGCGGTCGGGGAGCACGAACTCGGGCCGCTCCCGGAAGCACTTGATCATGGAGAAGATGTAGTCCCAGCGCCCGGCGTTGAGCCCGGCCGAATGGTCGCGGAGCTCGTAGAGGATCTCGTCCATCTCGAAGGCGGCCGGCACGGTCTCGATCAGCACGGTGGCCTTGATCGTCCCGCGCCCGATCCCGAGCCGGTCCTGGGCCAGCTCGAAGGCGGCGTTCCACAGCCGCGCCTCGCGGTGGCTCTCGAGCTTGGGCAGGTAGAGGTAGGGGCCAGAGCCGCGCTCGAGCAGGCGCGGCGCCTCATTTGCCATGAACAGCCCGAAGTCCAGCAGCGAGCCGGAGACGCGCTCGCCGTCGACCAGCACGTGGCGGTCCTCCAGGTGCCAGCCGCGCGGGCGCACCAGGATCGTGGCCGTCTGCTCTGAGAGCCGGTACTCGCGGCCGTCGGGCTCGGAGTGCTCGATCGTGCCCTCGATCGCGTCGACCAGGTTGAGATGGCCCTCGACGACGTTGTCCCAGGTGGGGGAGGAGGCGTCCTCGAAGTCGGCCATCCATCCCCGAGCGCCGGAATTGAGCGCGTTGATCGTCATCTTGCGTTGCGGCGGGCCCGTGATCTCGACGCGCCGGTCCTGAAGGTCGTCGGGCGCCGGCGCCACGCGCCAGTCGTCCTCGCGCACGGCGCGCGTCTCGATGAGGAAGTCGAGGCCCTCGCCGGCGGCGAGGCGCGCCGCGCGCTCGCGGCGGCGGGCGAGGCACGCGCGCCGCTCGCGGTCGAGCTCGCGGTGAAGGTCCGCGACCAGCGCCAGAGCGTCACCGGTGAGGATCTCCTCGTAGCGCTCGTGGACGGGCGCGCGCAGCTCGATGCCGTCGCGGGCGGTCAAGCGGGGCGGGTGGTGGCGGGCGAGTGGGGCCGGCGGGCGAGCGGCTTCCCGTCGATCGAAGCCGCAAGGATCTCCATCGGGTGCAGGACGGGGAGCGGCGGCTCCCCGGTGGGCCCGTTGGCCGCGATCTGCAGCGCGCACCCCGGGTTCGCTGCCGCGACCGCCTCGGCGCCCGTCGCGCGCAGGTGGCCTTCCTTGCGCCGCCCCAGCTCCGCGGCCGCCTCGGGCTTGAGCAGGTTGTAGATCCCGGCCGAGCCGCAGCAGATCTCGGGCTCGGCGGGCTCGAGCAGCTCGAGCCCCGGGATCGCCGCCAGCAGCTCGCGCGGCTGCGAGCGCACGCCCTGGGCGTGGGCGAGGTGGCACGCGTCGTGGTAGGAGACCCGCAGAGCGACGGGATGCCGCGCGGCGCGCGGCTCGATCTCGGCCAGTAGCTCGTGGACGTCCACCACCTTCGCCACGAACTCCGCGGCGCGCCGCGCCCACTCGGGCTCGTCGTCGAGCAGATGGCCGTAGTCCTTCATGCCCGAGCCGCAGCCCGCCGCGTTGACGACGACGCGCTCGAAGCCCTCCAGCGCGGCGATCGTCTCCTTGCCGCGTGCGCGCGCCTCGTCCTCGTAGCCCGAGTGCAGCGCGAGCGAGCCGCAGCAGCGCGGCAGGCGCGGGGCGTGGACCTCGAGGCCCTCGGCGCTGAGCACGGCCAGCGTGGCCTCGTTGACGCCTGGGAAGAAGACACGCTGGACGCAGCCCTGCAGCAACGCGACGGTGCCGCGGCGCTGGCCGGCCGCTGGGGTCACCGGCGGCAGCCGCCGGGCGAGGGCGCGCGCGCCCACGGATGGGGCGAGGCCCAGCAGCGTGCGCAGGCGCGGTACACGGTCGAGCATGCCGCTGCGCGCCGCGCGGCGCGCGAGCGGTGCAAACGGCGCGGCGGCGCGCATGCGCCCGGGGTGGGGGAACGTCGCGAAGATCGCGCGGCGGAACAGGCGCTCGTAGCCCGGGCGGCGGAAGCCGCGCTCGACCTGCGGCCGCGCGCGGGTGATGAGCTGGTCGTACTTCACGCCCGACGGGCAGGCGGTCACGCATGCCATGCAGCCCAGGCAGTTGTCGAGGTGCCCGACGAGCTCCGGCGAGAGCTCGCCCGCGCCGCCCGCCACGCTCTCGGACATCAGCACGATGCGCCCGCGCGGAGAGTCCATCTCCTCGCCCCACAGGATGTATGTGGGGCAGGTCGGAAGGCAGAACCCGCAGTGCACGCAATCGTCGATCAGAGCCGGGAGCGGGGGGCGGTGGGCATCGCCGCCGTTCGACGCGGCGCGCGGGCGGCCGGCGGCCGGCTCGGGAGCGGAGGCCATGCTCACAGTCCGCCCACGAAGATGCCCGGGTTGCACGTGCGCCCGGGGTCGAAGCGCTCCTTGAGCCGGCGCGAGAGGGCCAGCAGTTCGGGCTCGAGCTCCGGCCAGGGGTCGACAGCGGCGCGCAGCGCCTCGGGCGCGTCGAGGACCGTGCACGGCCGCGGCGCCAGCGTGGCGCGCAGCGCGACGACCTCGGCCTCGCCCGTTGCGGCCGGAAGCGTCAGCCACGCCGTTCCCGCGGCCGCCCGGCCGACCACCGACGCACCGGCGGCCCGAGCGGCGCCGACGACGTGCTCGAGCTCCGACCCCACGCCGGCGACCCGCACGACGACGCCGTCCGCGGAGCGCTGGCCGCTGCGCTGCTGCGCCCAGGCCGCGTCGTCGTCTTCGAGCACCGCTCCCTCGACGCCCGGCTCCCGCCCCAGCAGCTCAGCGGCGTGACGGGCCTGCTCGGCGGCCGCCGCGCCCCCGTAACGCGCGAGCACGCCGCCGTTGTCGCCGCGCCAGGCGAAGTCGAGCGCGTCGGTCTCCAGCGAGCTGTGGGCGAGGCGCCGGGCCGCGCGGGCGAGCGCGCCGGGGTCGTCGCTGCGGGCGACGGCGCTGGCGGTGGCGCGGGGCGCCGGATGCAGCCGCACCGCGACCTGGACCACCACTCCCAGGGTCCCGAAGGCCCCCGCGCTCAGCTTGGCCAGGTCGTAGCCCGCGACGTTCTTGATCACCTTGCCGCCGGCGTGGGCGAGGGTGCCGTCGGGGAGCGCGAGCGTGACGCCGATGACCAAATCGCGCAGAGCCCCGTAGCGGTGGCGAAGGGGGCCCGAGTCAGCCGTCGCCAGGGCGCCTCCGATCGTCGCCGCGGCGCCGGGGCCGGTCGGCGGGTCGAGCGCGAGGCGCTGGCGGTGGGGCGCGAATGCGGCCTGCGCGTCTGAGAGCCGGACCCCCGCGCCGAGCACGGCCGTCAGGTCGCCGGGGTTGTACTCGTGGATCGTGTCGAGGCGCGCCGTCGACAGCGTCGCGTCGGCGCGCACCGGCGCTCCCCAATCGAGCTTCGTCGCGCCGCCGACGATCCGCACCGAGTGGCCGGCGCGGGCGTGAGCCGCGAGTGCTTCGGCGACCTCGGTCGCCGAGGAGGGGGTGTGGGCGGGCGAGGTGGCCGCTCCCATCAGAAACGCTCGGCCAGCCCGGCGCGCTCGAGCGGGTGCCGGCGGTAGGGCCCGGGGACCTCGCCGCACAGCCGCGGCGTGGGCATCACCTTGCCCGGGTTGGCGAGCCCTTCGGGGTCGAACGCGCGGCGCAGGCGCTCGAACGCGGCCAGGTCGTCAGGGCCGAACATGCTGGGCATCGAGCACGCCTTGTCGATGCCGACGCCGTGCTCGCCGGTGATCGACCCGCCGGCCTCCACGCACGCCGCGAGGATCAGGCCCGACACCCTCTCCGCGAGCTCGGCCTGCCCGGGCGAGCCGCCGTCGTAGCACACGAGCGGGTGCAGGTTGCCGTCGCCGGCGTGGAACACGTTGGCGATCCTCAGGTCGTGCTCGCGGCCGAGCTCCTCGATGCGCTGCAGCACCTCGGCGAGCCTGGTCCGCGGCAGCACGCCGTCCTGGACGAAGTAGTGCGAGCTGATCCGGCCCATCGCCGCGAACGCGGCCTTGCGCGCGCGCCAGAAGCGCTCGGCCTGCTCGTCGTCCGCCGCGACGCGGATCTCGAGCGAGCCGTTGCGCTCGCACAGCGAGGAGAGCTCGTCGAAGCGCGCGCCGACCTCGGCGCGCGCGCCGTCGAGCTCGATCAGCAGCGCTGCTCCCACGTCGGTCCGGAAGCCCGCGTCAGCGACCGGTTCGGCCGCCTCGATCGCGAGCCGGTCCATCATCTCGATCGCCGCCGGCACGATCCCGGAGTCGACCACGTCGGAGACCGTCGCCCCCGCCGCCTCGGTCGTGTCGAAGAACGCGACCAGCACGCGCCGCTGCTCGGGCACGGGGCAGACGCGCAGCGTGATGCGGGTCGCCACGCCGAGCGTGCCCTCGGAGCCGACGAACGCCCCGAGCAGGTCGTAGCCCGGGCGGTCGAGCTCCATGCCGCCCAACTGCACGACCTCGCCGTCGGCCAGCACGACCTCCAGCCCGGTGACGTAGTTGGTCGTGAAGCCGTACTTGAAGCAGTGGGCGCCGCCCGAGTTCTCGGCCACGTTGCCGCCGATCGTGCACACGGCCTGCGAGGAGGGGTCGGGCGGGTAGAAGTGCGTGGGCGCGACCGCGCGCGACACCTCGCTGTTGGTCACGCCGGGCTCCACGACAGCGCGCTGGTCGTCGAGGTCGACCTCCACGATGCGCCGCAGCCGCGAGAGCCCGATCAGGATTCCCTCCTCGACGGGAAGCGCGCCGCCGCTGAGGCCCGAGCCCGCGCCACGCGCGACGAATGGCACACCCGCGTCGTGACACGCGCGCACGACATCGCGCACCTCGTCGCGCGTCGCCGGCAGCACGACGGCGCGCGGACTGGCGCGGAGATGGAGCAGGCCGTCGGACTCGTACGTCCTGAGCTGGTGGGGATGGGTGTAGACGTGGGCCGGGCCGCAGATCTCCCGCAGCCGGGCGGCGAGCTCCTCGGCCCGGGTGCCCGCTCCGTCCGCTCGCTCGTCGGCCATGCGCTGAACGCTATGTGAAATGGGCCACGCCCGAGGGGTCTCGGAGGTCTACCCTGGAGGCATGGAAGCCAGCGGGGAGGGACGCCTGAACGAGGCGCGCGACAAGGCGGGCGAGGCCATGGGCCGCGCCGCCGACGCGGCACGGGCCAGCGCCGACGCCGCGCGGGCCGGCGCGGAGGCGGCGCTGGCCAAGGTGAAGCCGCGCTTCCGCGGCGTCACGCACCAGTGGGCGTTCTTCGTCTCGCTGGTCGTGGGCACGCTGCTGGTGGCCTTCGCGCCCAACGGCGACGCGCGCATCGCCTGCGCGATCTACGCGGTCTCGGTCGCGGGGTTGTTCGGCACCAGCGCGCTCTACCACCGCATCAACTGGGGCCCGCGCGCCCGGCGCTGGATGCGCCGCCTGGACCACGCGATGATCTTCGTGCTCATCGCCGGCACCTACACGCCCTTCGCCCTGCTCGCCCTGCACGGCGACTTCTCGACGATCGTGCTGGTCGGCGTGTGGGGCGGCGCGGTGGGCGGGATCATCCTGCAGCTCGTGTGGATCGACGCGCCGAAGTGGTTGAGCGCGCTCGTCTACATCGCGCTGGGCTGGTTCTCGATCCTCGCGATGCCCGAGCTCACCCAGCAACTGGGCGTGACCGCGATCGTGCTCGTAGGGCTGGGCGGCCTCCTCTACACCGCCGGCGCCGTGGTCTATGCGACCCAGCGCCCGGATCCCGTGCCAGCCGTGTTCGGCTACCACGAGGTCTTCCACGCGCTGACGATCCTGGCCGCGGTGGCCCAGTTCGCGGCGATCGCCTTCTTCGTCCTGCCTCAGGCCTAGCCGCGAAGACTGCCGATAGGGTGGTGGCCGGCCGCGCCGGCGGCCCTGGACGTGCCCCGCGCGACTGGACCGACACTACCCCCGCCGTCGCACGCGTGGCAACGTCGATTCGTCCAGGCGGCCGCGGCCTGGTCGGAGCTACGGCGCGAGCACGAGAGTCGTCGCGCCGACCGTGATCTCGTCGCCTTCGCCGACCAGCGCGGCGTCGACGCGCCAGCCGTTGACCGCGGTGCCGTTGGTGGACCCCAGGTCGGTGATCTCCCAGCGTTCGCCGCGCGTGACCAGCCGCGCGTGGCGGCGCGACACGGTCGGGTCGTCGATCACCATGTTGCAGTCCTCCGCTCGGCCGATGACGACGCCGCGGGCGGCGTCGGGCAGGCTGGGCGGCGGGAGCACGAGGATGCGCTCGTCCGGGTCGCCCCACCAGAGCCTCGACAGGGCGCGGGAAAACGACCGCCACGCCGCCCGCGGTCCCGGCACGTCGGGCATGAGGGCGTCGAGCTGGCCGACGTCGCGGGCCGCATAGGCCCGTCCCGCGCGCTCCTCGAAGGTGTCGGTGCTCAGGCTGCCGCGGTCAAACGCCGCCGCGAGGGCGGCGACCGCCTCGCGGCGATCTCGGTCGGACGCTCGCACCCTTCACGCATTCTTGCGCCATCAGCGAGCCCGCGCCAGGCCTCTCCTACACTGGCTGCGTGGCTTCGCAGCGCCAGATCGACGTGGGCGGGGTGAAGATCGGCGGCGGCGCGCCGGTCGCCGTCCAGACGATGACCAAGACCGAGACCGCCAACCTCGGCCCCACGATGGAGCAGATCCGCAAGGCCGCGGAGGCGGGGGCGGACGTGGTTCGGGTGGCGGTGCCGCGCGACCAGGACGTCGAGGCGCTGAAGGTGATCGTGCGCGACTCGCCCGTCCCGATCATCGCCGACATCCACTTCAACCACACGCTGGCGCTCAAGGCGATCGACGCGGGCGCCCATTGCGTGCGCCTCAACCCGGGCAACATCGGCGGCCCCGAGAAGGTGGCCGAGGTGGCGGCGAAGGCGAACGAGCACGGGACGCCGATGCGCATCGGGGTCAACTCCGGGTCGCTCCCCAAGCACCTGCACGCGCTCGAGCGCGAGAGCCCGGTCGAGGCGCTCGTGACCGCCGCGGTCGAGTTCGTCGAGCTGATGGAGCGGCTCGAGTTCACCAACTTCAAGGTCTCGATCAAGTCGACGAACGTGCCCTACACGATCGCCTCGAACCGCCTGCTGTCCGAGAAGATCCCCTACCCGCTGCACCTCGGGATCACCGAGGCCGGGACCAAGTGGTCGGGCTCGCTGAAGTCGGCGGTCGGCCTCGGCACGCTGCTGGCCGACGGCGTCGGCGACACGATCCGCATCTCGCTCTCGACCTTCCACGCCGAGGAGGAGGTCAAGGTCGCGTGGGAGATCCTCAAGGCGCTCAAGCTGCGCGAGCGCGGCCCGGTGCTGATCGCGTGCCCGACGTGCGGGCGCCTGCAGTTCGACATGGACACGGTGGTGGCCGAGATCGAGCGCCGGCTGGAGGCCTACGAGGACCCGGTCGAGGTCGCCGTGCTGGGCTGTGCGGTGAACGGGATCGGCGAGGCCTCGCACGCGGACTTCGGGATCACCGGGGCCAAGAACGAGGGGCTCGTGTTCAGCCGCGGCAAGCCGCTGCGCAAGGTGCCCCAGGAGCAGCTCGTCGACGTGCTGTTCGAGGAGATCGACAAGTACGCGACGCACAAGCGCATAGATGTCGACCACGCCGAGGCGGCCCAGGGAGCCGAGTGGCTCGCGCGCATCGAGGCCGAGAACGCCGGCGAGATGACCCCGGAGCGCATGGCCGCGCTCGAGCGGGCGGCGGCGGACGGCGACGAGGAGGACGCGCAGCTGCTGTCGGCGATCAAGCCGACGGCCGGCGGAGCGGCCGCGACCGTGGGCGGCGCGGATGGCACGGACGGCGGGCCGGCGCCGCTCGACGAGGAGCTCTCGCCCACCGCCGGCAGGCGCTTCACCCGGCGGTAGCCGCCTTTCGTGAACCTGTTCGTCGTCGGCTGGTCGCCGCACGGCGCCGTGGACGCGGGTCGTGGCGCCGCGGCGCTTCGGGAGCTGCTCGCCTCGGCCGGGTTCCTCGACCCGCAGCGGGTCGAGACGTGGTCGGCGCCCTCGGGCGGACTCGCGGCCGCGTGGGCGCAGCACGACCCGGAGCAGACCGGCGGCGTGCGCTACGCGCACGTGGAGCGCAGCCGGCTGGCGCTGTTCGCCGGACGGCCGATCCGCTGGATGGGGGAGGAGAGGGCGGACGGCCGCGGGCCCCTGGATCCCCGTTACTACCTGGCGCCGGCCGCGGAATGGGTGGACGGGATGGACGGCCGCTGGGCCACCGCCCGCGGCGACGACGGTGCCGGCGAGCTCGAGGTCGCCGCCGACGCCATGGGCGCATACCCGCTGTTCCGCGCCCGGGACCGCGACGGCACGTCGTGGTTCAGCGGCAACGCGGAGGTATTGGCACGCCTTGCCGGTGACTCCGGCTGGGACGTCGAGGCGCTCGCCGGCCTGCTCGGCGGCGGCTTCTCGCTCACCGGAGACCCGTGGTGGCGAGCCGTGCGGCGGGTACCGCGCGGCGCGGTCGTGCGCCTGCGGCGGGGCGAGCCCGAAGCGGTCGATGAAAGCTTCCCGGCCGAGGACATCGCCCGCCTCCCCGGCAACGGCTTCGAGCCGGCCCGCGCCGCACGCGTGCTCGTCGCCGGCCTGGAGGCGCTCGCCGACTGGCCGGGACGGCCCAGCCAGGTGCCGATCACCGCAGGACGCGACTCGCGGCTCGTGCTCGCCGCCGCCCTGCACGGCGAGTTCGAGTGGGAGGCGGTCACCGCCGGCGTCCCGGGGATGGAGGACGTGGACCGGGGCCGCGCAGTGTGCGAGGCGGCGGGGGTGGAGCACCACCTCGCCTCCTTCGACCCGCACGGCAACCTGCTGGAGCGACCACGCCGGATGGCCCAGGTCGTCGCGCTCAGCGGGGCCGGGACCGCGTGCGTCGCGGACGCCTCAGGCTTCCCGCTCGGCCCACGCGACGGGACGCTCGGGCTGTGGCACAGCGGGCAGGGCGGCGAGATCGCCCGCGCCTACTACGGGATCGGGACCGGCCCGGGCAGGCGCCGGATCGCGCGCCACTCGCACGGGACGGGCGCCGGGCCGGCGGCCGGACCACTCGTCGACCACCTGTACCGGCACTTCACCACGTCGCGGCCGGGCCGGCCGCCGCTCGTCGGCGAGCACGGCGCGCGCCTCGTGCGCGAGCGGCTGGCGGCGTTCGTGGCGCAGCAGCTCGGCTTCGGCGCGAGGCCGGCCGACGTCCCCGACCTGTTCTATCTCCACGCGCGCCTCGCGGCCTGGGCCGGGCCGAGCCACGGCTGCGTGGAGTGGGTCAGGGACACGACCTCGCCGCTGTGGAGCCGCCGGCTGCTCGCCGACCAGCTCGGCCTGCCGCCCCGCGAGCGCTCGCTCGAGCTCTTCCACCAGCGCGTGCTCGAGCAGCTCGCGCCGCGGCTGGTCGACGTGCCGCTGGAGGGCGGCCGCCCGTGGCCCGCGCGGCGGAGCGCGGCACGCCGCCGCGCAGCGCACGCGGGCGAGCTGGCGCGCAAGCTCCTGGCCGAGGCGCGGCGGCGCGCGCCGCGACGGCGAGCCACGGTCCCTGCAAACGCCCGCCCATCACAGGCACCCGACGAGTTCGCGGCGACGATGTCAGCCGTGCGCGAAGCGGCGCTCGCGCAGCAGGGACATCCGGCGTGGGAGGTCCTGGAGCGCCCGCGCGTGGATTCCCTGCTCACCCGCGCCCCGGCCGCGCTCGACCCGATGAGCCGCGCTTACGTGCGGCGCCTGGCGACCGTGTTCCTGCGCGCGGGCGGGGACTGACTCACCGCAGGGCGACGCTGGCCGTGCGGCCGGAGAAGGTGCCCCAGATGAGTTGGTAGCGCGGCGAGCCTGATGGGCGGATCACGCGCTTGTCGAGGATCCCGTTGGCGCGCGTCGTGGCGTCGACGAAGCGCTCCTTCTTCTTGTCGCCCTTGCCGGTCGTGATCCTGATGCGCACGGACTGTGCGCTGCGAGCGGGTCGCACCCAGCCGAAGACCCTGACCCGCTTGGCGCTCACGCGCACGACGTAGAGCGGCAGGCGGTAGGCGGCGTAGCTCGGCTTCTCCTGCCCCGCCTCGAGGCCGTTGGCCTGCAGCATGGCCAGGCACTCGCCGACGTCCGTCCTGTTGCACATGCGCAGGCCGGTGTTGAAGCTCGCCTTCGCCGGGTCGTCGTAGAGCTCGTACTGGGCGATCCCGCGCACCCCGCGCGTGCGGTAGGCGATGAAGTCGGCGAGGTTGATGTACTCGGCCTGGCGGTTGAACGAGACCCCGAACGTGTCGTCGGGCGGATCGGTCTGGAAGCCAAACTCGTCGAGGTAGATGCGGCCCGCCGCCGACTTGGAGATCCGTCCGCGCGCCGCGGCCTGGCGGAGCACGCCGGTGAGCCGCGAGAGCGTGCCGATCGTGATGTCGTCGCTCCCGACGCGCCCGAACGGAGGCGAGCCGGCTCCGAGGGTGTAGGGGTGATGGGTGATCCCGGTGAGCCCCAGCCGCGCGAAGCTGCGCGTGCAGCCGATCCTCGAGTCGACGAGCTTGCCTCCGCGCGAGTTGAGGCAGAACAGCGAGCGCAGGAAGCTGCGGGGCGGGTTCTTGCGCGTGGCCAGCTTGCCGCTGGTCGCGCCGACCGGGGCCGTCTCGGCGCCGTAGAACTGGTCCGAGCCGTGCCCGTTGGCCTTCATGGCGGCGATGGCGGCCTTGATCATGTCGCGCGCGTACTTCACGCCCACCGGCTCGACCTTGCCCTTGATCTTCTTGTACTGCGGGCTGAGCCAGGCACCGAGGTTGGGCTCGTTGAGGAACGACCAGCGGCTGACGCGGGGCAGGCACGCGGCCCGGGTTGTCCGGATCGGGGTAGGTGCCCGAGTAGCGCTTGGCGACAGCGGCCGCGAAGCGCCCGAACTCCTTGGCGCTGGGACGGTTCACGCACGGGCTCGCCGAACCGGTCTTGCAGTCGCCCGCCCACACCGGCGCCGGGACCGTCGGGGTGAAGATCAGGCCCATGCCGCGCGCTGCGGCCTCACGAGCGAGCGTGTCCCACTTGGCCCACTTGGCCTGGTCGTAGGCGGCCGGGTCTGAGGCGTCGAAGCCGGAGGGGCGCGTGGCCTTGTCGCGGTCGGGGGCGACCTGGGCCCAGACGACCAGCGAGTGGATGCTCTGCACGCCGAGCCCGCGCATCTCGTCCAGGCTCTGGCGCGCGAAGTCGGGGCCGCTGTTCACGAGCGCGGCGTCGTCCTGGAAGATCGACTCGAGCTTGCTCGACGCTCCCGCGGCGGGGGCGATGGCCAGCGCGAGGGCCACTGTGGCGACGACCACGATGGTCGCTCTGCGTGCGATGCGTCGCATGCTCAGGACTGAAACCTCAGGCGGGGGTGGAGTTGCGGCCGGCGCGTGGGCGACGGGCGATGAGCAGAAGGGTATGACCCAATGCGGCCAACCGGCGCCGCGACCCCAGCCGGTCCAGCGGCCGGAGCGCCCGTTGGAGCGGCGGGGGAAGGCGGCGCCAGGTGAACGTCACCGCGTGCAGCTCGGGCGCCAGCCCGGCGGCGCGCGCGCCGGCGACCAGGCGCGCGGGGGAGAGCGGCACGTCGTCGGGCGTGCCGTGCACCCACGGACCCAGGCCGGCCCGGTTGGCCGCCGCCAGCACCGCGCCGACCGGGTGCCAGAGGCCGGGCTCGACCGCGACCAGCGCTCCGCCCGGCCTCAGCAGCCTCGCCGCCTCGGCCAGGACGGGGTCCAGCGGCTGGGAGTAGGCGACGTGGTGCAGGACCATCCGGTAGAGGACGACGTCGTACGCGCCGGCGGGCTCCTCCAGCGCCCCGGCGCGCCCCACGCGCGCCTCCTCGACCAGCCCGCGCTCGCGCACCGCGGCCACCTTCTCGGGGTCGACGTCGACGCCGGTCATGCGCCAGCGCCCGGCCGGGAACAGGTGTCGCCCCGGGTGCCAGCCGCAGCCGACGGACAGGACGTCGCCGCCGCCGAGTCCCAGGCGACGCCCGAGCAGCTCGTGCTCGCGCTGCTCGACGTGGCGGTACTGGAGCTCGAGCGTCGCCCGGTCGGAGAGCCGGTCGAGCAGGTTGTCGGGGTCATAGGCCTCGGACACCGGGCCCACGCTACCCTCGAGCGATGCGGAGGCTCACGGCGGGCGTCCCCGTGCTCGTCGCGACTCTCGCCGCCGCGGCGGCCTGCGCTCACGCCGACGCGCCGTGGTCGTTCCCGGCCGCGCCCACCGACCAGCTTGCGGTGCCGGGCGAGCCCGGCGGGGCCGAGATCACGCCCGAGGGCGACCTCTACACCGGCTACGGCGAGCTGGCGTTCTGGACGGGCGCGCGCCTGGCGCCGCTCGACCAGCGCGAGCGCTCGCTGCTCGACGGCCGCTGGCCGGTCGTCCGCGCGACGCGCGACGACGGCCGCGTGCGCTATCAGCTCGATTACTTCGCCGGCCGCGCCGGAGGCGAGGCGGCCTACTTCGTGCGCGTCCTCGTCAGCAACCGCTCGGCGCGGCCGGCCCGCGCGCGCTTCGCGGCGGGCTGGCGCTGGTCGGGCGGAAAGAGACGCGCCGACGGCAGCTTCAGCTCGCGCTTCCCGCGCCCGGCGACGCCGTCCTTCCCCGGCCTCTACCTGCAGCCGGGCGAGCCCTTCTCGCCCGCGGCGAGCTACGCCTTCGATTCTGGGCGTGCGCTGGTGCGCGACGGGCGCGCCGTTTACCTGTTCCCGCGACGCGCGGCGGGCGTCCGCCGGACGCTTCTCGTTCGCCCCGACGGTGGCTCGGGAGCGCCCTCGACACGGACGGTCTTCGGCCGCACCGACTACCGGATCGACCTGCGCCCGCGCGCGCGCACGCGGCTGGACTTCGTGGTGCCCGCGACTCCTCCGCCCGCGGGCGGTTCCGCGTACGCGGCGCTCGCCGCCGCGTCGCCGGCCGCCGTGCGCACCGCCACCGTTGCGGGCTGGCGCGCGCTGGTGGGCCGCGCGCTGTCGCTGCGACTGCCGGAGCGCGTCGTGGAGGACACCTACGCCGCCAGCCTCGTCAACGCCGCCATGGCCCGCTACCGGCTGCCCGGCGGCGCCTGGGTGCAGACCGTCAACGAGCTCCAGTACCACGCGTTCTGGCTGCGCGACGCGGCCGTGATCTCGTGGATGTTCGACCTCGTGGGCCTGGACGAGGAGGCAGGCGAGAACCTGCGCTTCTTCGCTCGCTGGCAGCGGTCGGATGGGCTCTTCATCTCGCGCCCCGGCCAGTACGACGGCCTTGGCCAGGCGCTGTGGGCGTTCGGCGAGCACGCGCAGCGAGGCGGTGGGGCGGCGTTCGCGAAGATGATGTTGCCCTCCGTGAGGCGCGCTATGGACTGGCTCGAGGCACAGCGCACCGGCGACGGCGGCCTGATGCCCTACACCGACATCAGCGACAACGAGGCCACGGCCGGGCGCCTGGCCGGTGACAGCCTGTGGGCCGTCGCCGGCGCGCGCGAGGCGGGCGCCATCGCGCGGCTGGCCGGCGACGAGGCGCTCGCCGCGCGCTGGTCCACCGAAGCCGATGCGCTCGCGGGCTCGGTGCGCAGCGCCGCGCTCGCCGCCGCGGCGCGCACCGCCGGGGGCTCGCTGCCGCCGACGCTGGACAGCGGCTCGGGGACCGACTTCGGCAACCTCCAGCTCGCCTTCCCGACGGGCGTCTTCACCCCCGACGAGCCGATCGTCACGGCGACGCTCAGGCGCGCCCGCGCGCGCTTCCGCGAGGGCCTGGCCACGTACCGGTTCGGCGCGCGGCCCTTCCTGCTCCACGGCCCGCTCGGCTTCCGTGTCTGGGAGACCGAGCTCGAGCGCGGCGAGCAGCGCCGCGTCGTGCAGGGCCTCTACGACAGCCTCGCCCACACCACGTCCACGCGCGGCGGCTTCGAGCTGGCCAGGGGCCGGAGCCTCGGCCAGAACCTGAGCCCGAACGGCTGGTGGGCGGCGGAGTACGTGACGCTGCTGCGCAACATGCTCGTCCGCGAGGACGGCAGCGACCTCGTGCTGCTGTCCGCCGTGCCCCCGGCCTGGCTGCGCGGCCGCCGGCCGCTGGTCGTGCGCCGCGCGCCCACGCTGCGCGGGCGGGTAGACCTCACGCTGCGCCCGCGGCCGGGCGGCGCGCGGCTGAGCTGGCGTGTGCGCGACCTGAGGCCGGGAACGGGGCTGCGCTGGCCCGTCCCGGCCTGGGCATCGAAGGTCCGCAGCGCGTCGCTTGAGCCGGGCGGGCGCGAGATCGCGCTGCGCGGAGCGTCGGGCAGCGTGAGCGTGCGCTGGAGCCTCGCGCCGGCGAGCGCCGACCCCGGCTATGCGCGCTCGGTGGCCGCGGTGCGGCGGGACTATCGCTGAGCGGCAGCCGCACCGAGGTCACACGCCCGGCACGCCGCCGCCCGCGAGCGGCGCACGCCGGCGCCCGGCCGTCTCGTACGCTTGCATCCGTGACCCGCCTTTCCGGCTACTTCCTGCCCACCGAGCGCCAGCCGCCGGCCGACGCCGAGGCGATCTCGCACAAGCTCATGGTGCGGGCCGGGCTCGTGCGGCAGATCGGCGCGGGGCTGTGGACCTACCTGCCGGCCGGCTGGCGCTCGCACCAGCGCGCGGCCCAGATCGTGCGCGAGGAGATGAACCGCATCGGCGGGCAGGAGATGTCGATGCCGGTGCTCAACCCCTCCGAGCCCTGGCGGCGCACCGGCCGCTACGCGATCGAGGAGCTGTTCAAGCTCGCCGACCGCCGCGGCGCCGAGCTGGTGCTGGCCATGACCCACGAGGAGATCGTCACCGGCCACGTCGCCCAGCTCGTGCGCTCCTACCGCGACCTGCCGCTGATCCTCTACCACGTGCAGACCAAGGAGCGCGACGAGCCAAGGCCGCGCGCCGGAGTGCTGCGGACGCGCGAGTTCGTGATGAAGGACTCCTACACGTTCGATCGTGACCGCGAGGGGCTCGACGCGGCCTACGAGCTCCACGTCCAGGCCTACGACCGCATCCTCGACCGCGCCGGGCTCGAGTGGTACCGGGTCGAGGCGGACGTGGGGATGATGGGCGGCCTGGGCGCGCACGAGTACATGGCGCCCTCCGCGGCGGGCGAGAACGAGGTCGCGCTCGCGCCGGGCTACGCCGCCAGCGTCGAGGTGGCCAGCGCGCGGGCGCAGGCGGTGGAGGTCTCGGCTCCGGGCGGTGAGCCCGAGGAGGTCTCCACGCCGGGGCTGACGACGGTCGAGGAGGTTTCCGGCACGCTGGCTGTGCCGCCCGGCGCGCTGCTGAAGGCCTTCCCGGTGGTGCTCGACGAGCGCGGGCTGGTGCTGGTGCTCGTGCGCGGCGACCACCGGGTCAACGAGATCAAGCTCCAGAACGCCCTGCGGGCGCCGTTCCGGCCCGCGCACCCGGACGAGGTCGCCGAGCGTGTGGGCCCGGCCGGGTTCATCGGCCCGGTGGGCGCAGACGTGGAGATCCTGCTCGACGAGGGCGTGGGCGACGGCGCATACGTGACCGGCGCGAACCGGCCCGACGCCCACCTGCGCGGGGTCGTGCCCGGGCGCGACTTCGCCGCCGAGCGCGTCGACGTGCGCTCCGTCGAGGCCGGCGACCACGTAGATGGGGGCACGGTACGCATCGAGAAGGCGATCGAGGTGGGCAACATCTTCAAGCTCGGCAAGCGCTACTCCGAGCCGCTCGGGGCGACCTTCCTGGACGAGCAGGGGCGGGAGGAGCACGTCTGGATGGGCTGCTACGGGATCGGGCCCGCGCGCATCTGCGCGGCGGCCATCGAGCAGCGCGCCGACGAGCAGGGGATCGTCTGGCCGCGCGCGCTGGCGCCGTTCGACGTCGAGCTGGTGGGACTGGGCCGCGAGGGGACGGAGGAGCGCGCGCTGGCAGACCGGCTCTACGACGAGCTGCGCGAAGCGGGCCTCGACGTGCTCTACGACGACCGCGACGCCGGACCGGGGGAGAAGTTCGCAGACGCCGAGCTCCTGGGCTGCCCGCTGCGGGTCACGGTCGGGAAGCGGACGCTGTCGAGCGGCGAGCTGGAGCTGCAGGTGCGCCGCGGGCGCGAATCGAGCAGCGTGGCGCTCGAGGGCGCGGCCGACGCGGTGGCGGCGCTGTGGCGGACGCTGGACTGAGCAAGGGCTCGCCGCCCGCTCCGGACGCGGATCCGCCCGCGTCGGGCACGGAGCCGCCGGCCCGCCGCCCGCTCACGTTCCGCCGCCTCACCGGCCTCGACCGCTCGGGGCCGCCCCCGCCCGAGACGCTGCCCGGCCGGCCGCTGCGGCCGTGGACGATCCCCAACCTGCTGGTCGCCCTGCGCCTCGCCGGGATCCCCGTGTTCCTCGTGATCGCACTGAGCTCGGGCGACGGGACGACGGTCGCCGGGGCGCTCATCTACCTCGCGCTCGCGCTCAGCGACTACCTCGACGGCATCGCCGCGCGCGTGACGCGCCAGTACAGCCGCCTGGGGACCATCCTGGACCCGCTCGTCGACCGCCTGCTGGTGGTGGCCGGCCTCGTCGTCTGCTGGCACTACGAAACGCTGCCGCGCTGGGCGCTTGCCGTGCTGGTGGCGCGCGAGCTGTTCATGCTCGTGCTCGCGCGTGTCGGCATGACGCGCGGGCTGGACCTCAGGATCAACTGGCCCGGCCGAACCGGGATCTGGTTCGCGCTCGCCGCGCCGATGCTGGCGATGCTCGACGCACACACGCTGGCATTGATCTCGCTCTACCTCGGGCTGGTACTCACGCTGTGGGCGACAGCGCTCTATGTTCGGGACGGACTCGCGCAGGCACGCGCTCGACCCTCAAGTTGAGCTTGACCCATGGCAGCCCGGCGCAGTTATACTCGCCGTTCCGCTCGACCGCCAGCGCCCGCAGCAGAGGAGATCGCATGGACACCTTCCCGGACCTCGGGTCGCTCGACGACCAGGAGCTCAAAGACCTCATCCAGCAGCTCACCGAGGAGGAGATGGAGGTCTCCTACCGTCGCCGGATCCTGCACGGGAAGATCGACATCCTCCGCGCCGAGCTCGTCAACCGGCTGCGAAAGAAGCACGAGGGCGGCGAGGCGGTGATCTCCGGGGCGGACGTGGAGCGCCTCACCGACATCCTCGCCGGGCGCGTGCCGGCGGGGGCCGACGAGTAGACCGGCGACCGCCGCGGAGGAGGGCGGCGCAATGCCCAACCACTGCCCCGAGTGCGGGTTCGTCAACCCGGAGGGCGCGAGCTACTGCTCGAAGTGCGGCGCGTTCGTCGGCGCCGGCGAGCGGCCGACCGAGGTGACGACGACCACCTACCGGATCGGCGAGACGGGCGAGATCGAGCCCGTGCAGCTCGAGGACGTCGTCGCCGGCGGCGCCGCGCTCGTGATCCGCTCGGGCGGGGGTCGCACGGGCGAGAGCTTCGGGCTGACCGGCGACCGCATCTCGATCGGGCGGCGCCCGGACTCCGACGTGTTCCTCGACGACGTCACGGTCTCGCGCGACCACGCGACGCTGATCCGCCGCGGGGCCGACTACTGGCTCGACGACTGCGGCTCGCTCAACGGCACCTACGTGAACCGGCGCCGGGTCGAGTCCCATCGCCTGGCCGACGGCGACGAGCTGCAGATCGGCAAGTACAAGCTGACCTACCGGTCCAAATGAACGCGAGCTCGGTGCCACCGGAGGTCGAGCTTCCCGACCCCGCGCCGGCGACCGAGGCGACTCCCGGGGGGCGCCAGAAGTCGATGACGATCGGCGCGGTGTGCAAGACGCTGCAGCAGGAGTTCCCCGACGTGACGATCTCAAAGCTGCGTTACCTCGAGGACCAGAAGCTGGTCTCGCCGCGGCGCACGGCCGGCGGCTACCGGCTCTACTCGACCAGCGACCTCGTCCGCCTGCGCACGATCCTGCGCCTGCAGCGAGACGAGTTCCTGCCCTTGCGCGTCATCCGCCAGGAGCTCTCCTCCGGTCGCACGGCCGAGGGCGGCGACGTGCGGCCCGCGGCCGCGGACGAGCGCGCGACGCGGCGCCAGGGCGTCACCGTTCGCGATCGCGGCGCGATGCACCCGCTCGAGGACGTGCTGCTGCAGACCGGCGCCGACGCGAGGCTCGTGCGCGAGCTCGAGGACTTCGGGGTCATCCAGGGCGAGGAGCGCGCGGGAGTCGTCTGCTACGACGAGACCGAGCGCGAGATCATCCGCGCGGCGACCGAGCTCGCGAAGTTCGGCGTGGCCGGCCGCAACCTCAAGGTCTTCCGAACATCGGCCGACCGCGAGGCCGCGCTGCTCCAGCAGATCCTCGCCCCGGCGCTGCGCTCGCGCAACCCCGAGCGCCGCCGCGAGGCGGTCGACACGCTGGAGAACCTGGCGGCGGTCGCCGCCCACCTCAAGCACCTGCTGCTGATCCGCGACCTGCGCGGGATCGCCGGGTGAGCGACGCGGTGAGCGTCGACCTGCGCGCTCACATCCGCGACATCCCGGATTTCCCCAAGCCGGGGATCGTGTTCAAGGACATAACGCCGCTGCTGCGCGAGCCGCCGGCCATGCGCGCGGCGATCGACGGCCTGGCCGAGTACGCGGGCGGCCTCGGCGTGGACCTCGTTCTGGCGGCCGAGGCGCGCGGCTTCATCCTCGGCGCGGCGCTGGCCGAGCGCATCGGAGCCGGCTTCGTGCCCGCGCGCAAGCCGGGCAAGCTCCCTCACGATCCCAAGGTCAGGGCCGAGTACCTGCTCGAGTACGGGCTCGACGCGCTCGAGATGCACGCCGATGCCCTGGGCCCCGGCCAGCGCGTGCTCGTCCACGACGACCTGCTGGCCACGGGCGGGACCGCGCGGGCGCTGTGCGAGCTCGCCGAGCAGCGCGGCGCGCAGGTGGCGGGCTGCGCGTTCCTGATCGAGCTCGCGTTCCTGGACGGACGCGCCCGCCTCGAGCCGTTCGACGTCCACGCGCTCGTCGCCTACGACAGCGAGTGATGCCGACGACGCGCCGCAGCCGCCTGGTGGCGTCTCCGCCGGAGCGTGTGTGGGACGTGGTCGCCGACCCCTACCACCTGCCGCGCTGGTGGCCCCGGATCGAGCGCGTCGAGGACGTCGGGGGGCAGCGCTGGACCGAGCTCATGCGCACCCAGAAGGGCCGCGGCGTGCGCGCCGACCAGCGCCTCGAGGAGTCAGAGCCGCCGCGCCTGCGCCGCTGGAGCCAGGAGCTCGCGGGCTCGCCGTTCGCCAAGCTGATGACCGAGTCGGTCACCGAGGTCCGGCTCGAGGACGCCGAGGGCGGCACGCGCGTGACCATCGAGGTCCGCCGGCGCCTGCGCGGCTTCGCCCGCTTCGGCGGCTTCCTGTTCCGCCGCGCAGCGCGCCAGCAGCTCGACGAGGCGCTCGAGGGTCTGGAGCGCGCCAGCGGCTGACGGGCCCTAGCCCAGCTTCAGCGGGCCGCGGAGGACGATCGGGCCCGGGCGGGTGGGCTGCTGCTGGTTCTGGCCGGTCACCGGCTCGCGGGTCACGATCAGCTCCCCGTAGGTGCGGGCGTCGGGCGGGAGCGCCGAGACGGCCTGGAGCTTCCCGTCCTTGCCCACCGCGGGGGCGTAGCCCAGCCGGCGCGCGCTGGTGGGGGAGGTGTAGAGCCACACCGCGTACGCCGTGGTCTTCGTCGTCGGAGGCATGTTCTGGGCGACGAGCGCGAGCGCCAAGCGCGAGTTCGAGCTCAGGACCTGCGCGATCCCGAGCGTCTTGCCCGAGCCCTTGAGGTTGATCTGCGCCACCGGGCGCGCCTGCTGCTGGGCCGCGGTTGAGGTGGTATTGCTCGAGCCGCCCTTGTCGCTCTTGTCGTCGCCGCCGCCGCTCAGGACGATGATCAGGACCACGAGCAGGACGACCGCCACGCCGCCGATCAGGAGCGCGCCGCCCAGGCGCGAGCTCGGCAGCGCCGGCCCGCCCCCGCGACGCGCGGCGGGCTCGCCGTCCTCGTCGCCGGGCGCTTCGGGCTCCTCGGGCTCGTCCGGCCCTCCGGAGCCCTTGGCCGCGCCCTTGGGCGGCCGCTTCGCGGCGGTCGTGTCCGAGCCGTTGGCGTCGTCGGGCGGCGCTGCCTTGGTCGCCGCCCCGGCGCGCCCGCGGGTGCGGGTCGCGGCGCCCGCCGCGCGCGTGGCGGCGCGGGAGGACCGGCGCGCCCCGGAGCGAGCGCCGTCGTCGTCGGGGACGGAAGGAACGCTGTCGCCTCCCACCGTGCGCAGCTCGCCGGCGATCGCGCGCGCCCACGCCCGGGCGCCCGCCGAGCCGGCGAGGTGCTCGCGCGTGGCGGCCTCCTCGTCGGCGCTCTGCTGGCCCAGGAGGTAGTCGGCGATCTCGGCCCGCCGCTGCTCTGGCAGCCGCCGCCCGCGCTCGGGGCCCAGGGCGTCGACCGCCGCGTGGGCGCGGTCGCGCACGTCCTCGGGCTCGATCCGCAGCATGCCCGCGATGTACTCGTAGGACTTGCCCTGCTTGAGCAGCAGCTGGATGACCGCGTTCTGCTCGGCCGGAAGGTCTTCGAGGGTGGCCATGTCCGGCGAAATGTATTGGAGCGGGGGGCGGCGAGGATCCGGTCGGCGGCTATCGTGCCCGCCGTGACCGGATCGCGGGCCGAGCCGACCGCCGCCCACTTCGACGAGCTCTACGGGCTCGAGTTCCTCGAGTGCTCGGGCGACGAGGTCCGTGGCCGGCTCAGCGTGGGCCGGCAGCACAAGCAGGTTCACGGGCTCCTGCACGGCGGGGTGTACGCCGCCATGGCCGAATCGCTCGCGTCGCTGGGCACCCAGGCGGCCGTCTACGACGAGGGCAAGCAGGCGATGGGGATGTCCAACGCGACCACCTTCCTGCGCCCCGTGACCGAGGGCACCGTGCACGCGGTCGGCCATCCCAGGCACCGCGGCCGCACGACCTGGCTCTGGGACCTCGAGTTCACCGACGACCGCGACCGGCTCGTGGCCCTGTCGCGGATGACGATCGCCGTCAGGCCGGCCCGAACCTGACGACCTCCTCGGCCTGCCCGCGCGTGCCCTCGCGCGCGGCCGACGGGCGCCCGTAGCGGTTCGTGATCGGCATGCGCCGGTCGCGCCCGAACGCGCGCGTCGAAATCCGCACGCCCGGCGGGGCCTGGCGGCGCTTGTACTCGGCGAGGTCGACGAGCCGGATGACGGTGTCGACGTCGGCGGGGTCGTGGCCCGCGGCGATCAGCGCCTCGCGATCGAGGTCGTCCTCGACGTAGCCCTCGAGGATCGGGTCCAGGCGCTCGTAGGGGGGCAGTGAATCCTCGTCGCGCTGGTCGGGACGCAGCTCGGCGCTCGGGGCGCGGTCGATGATCGAGGCCGGGATCAGATCGCCGCCCGCCACCTCGCTGCGGTGCCGCGAGAGCTCGTAGACGAGCGTCTTGGGCACGTCCTTGATGACCGCGAAGCCCCCGGCCAGGTCGCCGTAGAGCGTTGAGTAGCCCACCGAGAGCTCGGACTTGTTCCCGGTGGTGAGCACGAGCCAGCCGAACTTGTTGGACAGCGCCATGAGCAGGTTGCCGCGCGCCCGCGCCTGGAGGTTCTCCTCGGCCACGTCCACGTCGCGGCCGGCGAACGAGCTCGCGAGCGTGTCGTCATAGGCGCTCATCACCGGCGCGATGTCGAGCTCGATCGCCTCCACGCCGAGGTTGACCGCGAGCGTGCGCGCGTCGTCCTGCGTCGCGGAGGACGAGTAGGGCGAGGGCATGATGGCCACCGTCACGCGGTCGGCGCCGAGCGCGTCGACCGCCACGCACGCGGTCAGCGCCGAGTCGATCCCGCCCGAGAGGCCGAGCACCACGCGCGCGAAGCCGTTCTTGTCGACGTAGTCGCGCAGGCCGAGGACGAGCGCCGCATAGACCTCGGCCGGGCGGTCGAGCAGCGGCGCGACCGGGCCGCCGAGGCGCGGGCGCTGGGGCTCACGATCCGCCCCGGCGCCGGCCGGCGCGCCCAGCCGCGCCAGCACCGGCACCTTCACCGCCATGCGCTTGGCCGCCGGCCGCTGGCGCGTGTCGCGCAGCCGCATCGCGCGCGGGCCCTCGACGTCGACGTCGGCCACCAGCAGGTCCTCGGCGAACTGGGGCGAGCGCGCGATCACCTCGCCCAGGTGGTCGATGACCAGCGAGTGGCCGTCGAAGACGAGCTCGTCCTGGCCGCCCACGAGGTTGCAGAAGACCACCGCGGCGAGGTTGTCGCGCGCGCGCTGGATCAGCATCCGCTCGCGCTCGGAGCCCTTGCCCGCGTGGTAGGGCGAGGCCGACAGGTTGACGAGCACGGCCGCGCCGGCGAGCGCCTCGTCGGAGGCGGGCGGGCCGGGCTCCCACACGTCCTCGCACACGGTCAGCCCGACCTTGGTCCCGTCCACCTCGATCAGCACTCCGCCGTCGCCGCTCTGGAAGTAGCGCTGCTCGTCGAAGACCCCGTAGTTGGGCAGGTAGACCTTGCGGTAGACCGCGCGCAGCTCTCCGTCGGCGAGCACGGCGACGGCGTTGTAGACGTCTTCGGCCCGCTCGGGGAAGCCGACCAGCGCGACGATGCCCCTCGCCGCGCCGGCCAGGCGCTCGAGGGTCGCGCGCGCGTCGCGCAGGAAGTGCTCCTTGAGCAGCAGGTCCTCGGGGGGATAGCCGGTGATGGCGAGCTCGGGCGCGACCACGAGCTGTGCGCCGGCGTCGCGCGCGCGCTCGATCGCGCCGGCGAGCAGGCGCTCGTTGCCCTCGAGGTCGCCCACCGTCACGTCGAGCTGGGCGAGGGCGACGCGCAGTCGGCCGGAGAAGTCGCTCATGGCCCCATTATTCCCGCGCGCCGCGCCCGAGCCACGCCTCGGCGAAGGCTCGCAGCCGTGGGTCGCCGGGCCCGGGGACGCGAAGGAGCCGCGTCCACGCGAGCGCGATCACCCCGCGCGTGCCCGGCCGGCGGGCGAGCACGACGGCCTGCCCGGCGCGCACGAGCGCGGGGTCGAACGGGCCGGCGACGTCGGCCGCGAGCAGGCGCAGCGCCCGAGGCGTAGTGCGCGTTCCGTACACGAGCACCACGTTGCCGGCCTCGAGCGCCTGCAGGATCTGGTCGTCGCTGAGCGCGGCGCCGTCGCGGGTGACGGGCACGGGCACGTGCGGGCCGCTGACCGGCGGCTCTGAGTCGTAGCGCACCGAGCCGCGCTGCGCCGGGGTGATGTGGCGCGCACCGCGGTCGGGGTAGGACTGGCCGGGTCCGGCCGGGGCGTGCACGGCGGCGTCGTCGCGGCTCGAGAGCACGAGCACCGCGAGCGCGAGCGCGCCCGCGGTGACGACCAGCGCGGCGAGCGCGATGAGGACGACCCGCCCGGCCCGCGAGTCAGGCAATTCAGGAGGGCTGGCGCTCGCGCCTGCGCGCGCGGCTGTCGGGCCGCGAGCGCGGCAGCGAGAATCCCATCGGCGGCCTGCCCAGGCCGACCTCCGCCGGCGCCTGCAGCGCCGCGGGCTCCACGCCGGCGACCGAGGAGAGCTCGTCCATCGCCGAGGCGACCTCGGCCGCGAGCTCGTCGAGGTCGGGGACGATGTCGTAGTCGCTGACCAGGCCGAAGTTGATGTGGCCGTCGTAGCTCATGATCGCGATCCCCAGGCCCTGGTTCTGGGCGAGCGGCACCATCGGGTAGATGGCCTCGAGCCGGCGGCCGAAGCTGTAGAGCGAGAACTGCGGCCCGGGCACGTTGGTGACCACGAGGTTGAAGGCCAGCGCACGGGACTGAAGCCGCGCCGCCTGGGCGAGGATCGTCGGCGGGGCGAAGTCGGTCAGCTGGGTCAGCACCTGCGCGCCGACGGCCTGCCCCGATGCCTTCAGGCCGGCCATGCTGTCGCTCACCGCGCGCAGCGTCTTCAGCGGGTCGGTGAGGTGCACGGGAAGCGGCGCGTACATCGAGGCGACGCGGTTGCCCAGCGCCCCGCGCTCGACGTCCGCGCGCACCGAGACCGGGACCATCGCGCGCAGCGTCAGGTCCTCGGTCCCGTGGCCCCGCGCCCGCAGGTAACCGCCGAGCGCGAGCGAGACCGTGGCCAGGACGACGTCGTTCACCGTCCCGCCCAGCTCGTTCTTGATCGCCTTGAATTGACCGAGGTCGCCCTGGACCCAGGCGAACCGGCGGTGGGGGCCGATGCGCTGATTGAAGGGGGAGGGGGGACGCCGCGGATGCCGGAGACCTGGGCGCCGAGGGCGGAGGCGTCCTTGACGATGCGACCGGCCACGCGCCGCGGACCGCGCACGACCGCGCGCACGCCGCGGACCATCTCGCCGGGCACGGTCGCGCGCTCGCGCAGGGCGTCGCCGAGGAGCTGGACGCCGCTTGGCACCGGGCGCGGGATCCAGGGCGCATCGGGACCGGGGACCGGCGCCGGGTCGCGCTGCGTGTCGAACAGCACGGTGACGATGTCGACGCCCGAGACGCCGTCCACGAGCGCGTGGTGCGTCTTGGCCAGCATCGCCCAGCCGTCGCCCTCGAGCCCCTCGACCAGCCACGTCTCCCACAGCGGCTTGGAGCGGTCGAGCCCCTGCGAGAAGACGCGCCCGGCGAGCTTGCGCAGCTCGGCCTGGCCGCCGGGGGCGGGCAGGCCCGTGTGGCGCACGTGGTAGCGGATGTTGAAGTGGGGGTCGTCGACCCACACCGGCCGGCCCTGCTGGAGCGGCACCTCGGCCAGCCGCTGCCGGTAGCGCGGGACCAAATGCAGGCGCGACTCGGTCTGCCGAACCAGGTCCTCGTAGGTCGGCGGGTCGCCCGCGAACACCATGCACGAGGCGACGTGCATGTGCGCGCCGTCGCGCTCCAGGTGCAGGAAGGAGGAGTCGAGCCCGCTCAGGCGGTCCGGGTTGGCCACGGGGGCGATTGTGGCACGCCCCCGACCGTCCGTGTGACCGGGGTCACACGGACGGCGCCTGCACCTCCGTAGCCTGCTGCGCGAACAACTGTTCGATCGCCGGGTCGCCGTGCGTCTAGTCGCGGCGGCTGGGGGAGCTGCCGCAGGCTGATTGTCGCCCGAACGGGGCGGTTGCGCCGGCGGTCACGAGGGCGCCCACGCGCCCCTTCCCGAAGGCACGACCTGGAGGTGACTCCTTTGCGACCGCAGTCCAAGCTGCGCGTTGGCGCGGCTGTGGCCGTGAGCGCGCTTTCCGTATCTGCAACCGGCACGGCCATGGCGGCCGAGACCCCGGCGCAGCCTGCCCAGACCGCCGCGACGAGCCTGCTCACCGCGAGCAAGACGCGTCTCGAGGTGCTGCGCGGCAGGACCGCGCTGGTGAGCGGCAAGCTCCGGCCCCGCAAGGCCGGCCGCCGGGTCGTCCTCGAACGCCGCGACGGCCGCAAGTGGAAGCGGCTCGCCGCCGACTCGACCGACGCGTCGGGGCGCTACACGCTGAAGCCGCGGGCGAAGTCCACGGGCAGCGCGCTCGTGCGCGTCCGCTTCGCCGGCGACGCCACCGCGCGCTCGGCCCAGCGCACGGTCGGGCGCCTGAACGTCTACCGGTCCTCGCTCGCGTCCCGTTACGACGCGTACGGCGGTCCGCTGGCCTGCGGCGGCAGGCTCGGCTACGACTCGATGGTCGTCGCCAACAAGTCGCTGCCGTGCGGCACCAGGCTCACGATCCGCTACCGCGGGCGCACCGTGAAGGCTGTCGTCCGCGACCGCGGCCCCTACGTCGGCGGCCGTGAGTTCGACCTCGCCGGCGCCGTGGCCCGCAAGCTGGGCTTCGACGGCGTCGGGCAGATCTGGGTTACCAAGTAACTCGCCGCGATGACCTCCGGCTCGGGCCCTACGCTCGGGCCGGAGGCTCTCGTGCGCACCATCGCCCACCTGGACTGCGACGCGTTCTACGCGACGGTCGAGCTCAACCGCCGGCCCGAGCTGCGCGGGCGGCCGGTGGTCGTCGCGGGCAGCAGTCCGCGGGCGGTCGTGACGACCGCCAGCTACGAGGCGCGGCGCTTCGGCATCGGCTCCGCGATGCCCGCGTCGCGGGCGCGGCGCCTGTGCCCTGACGCGGTCTTCATCGCCCCGGACTTCCAGGCCTACCGCGAGGTGTCGGGCGCGGTGATGGAGCGCGTGCGCGCGACGGCGGAGACCGTCGAGCAGGCGGGCCTCGACGAGGCCTACCTGGACCTCAGCGGCCACGTCGCCCCACGCGCGGCGATGCGACGGCTGGTCGCCGAGATGCTCGAGGCGACCGGGATCCGCTGCTCGGTGGGCATCGGCCCGAGCAAGCTCGTGGCCAAGCTCGCCTCCGACGCCGAGAAGCCGGACGGATTCGTCGTGCTGAACCGCGAGCAGGCCTTCGCCCGCTTCGAGCACCGGCCCGCCGGCATCGTGCCCGGGATCGGGCCCAAGACCGCCGAGCGCCTGGCCTCCATGGGCTTCGCGACCGTCGGCGCCGTCGCGCGCGCGCCCGAGGAGCTCATGCGCGCGCGCTTCGGAGCGCGCCTGGGCCCGTGGCTGCGCAGCCGCGCCCGGCTCGAGGACGACTCGGCGGTGAGCTCCGAGAGGGTGGCGGTCTCCGAGTCGCGCGAACGGACCTTCCCGTTCGACGTCGCCGACCGCGCCGAGCAGGAGCGGATCCTCGCCGAGCTCGCCGGCGAGCTGTGCGCGGGCCTGCGGCGCAGCGGCCGGCGCGGCCGGACGATCGCGATCAAGGTGCGGCTCGACGACTTCACCACGATCACACGCGCCCGCACCTTCGAGGACCCGACCGACGAGCGCGAGCGCGTCGGTCGGGTCGCCCTCGAGCTGCTGCGCGCCTACGCCCCGCCGCGCCCCGTGCGCCTGCTCGGCGTGCGCGTGGCCGGCTTCGAACCACGCGCCGCCGAGCGGGACTCCAGCCAGCTGGCGCTTCCGCTCTGAGGGCGCTAGCCTCGATCCTCACGTAGGCGAGAAAGAGAGGGAGGTCTCTGCCATGGCCGCTAAGGCGCGGGTGCTCGTCGTCGCCAATCGCACCGCCGAGTGCGATGAGCTGCTCGCGGCGTTACGAGACCGGGCGTCGGAGGGGGAAGCCGCCTTCACGCTCCTCGTTCCCGCCACGCCGCACGGCGTCGCGTGGGCGGCCGACATGCACTCGGGGGCGCCCGAGGCCGAGGGGCACATGCGCAACGCGGTCGAGCGGCTGCGCGGCGCGGGCCTCGAAGTCGAGGGACGGATCGGAGACCCGGACCCCTACGCCGCGGTGCAGGACGCGATCAACCTGGCCGGCCCCTACGACGAGGTGATCGTCTCGACGCTGCCGACGCACGTCTCCAAGTGGCTCAAGCTCGACCTCCCGAACCGGGTGCGGCGGACCACGGGCCTGCCGACCACGCACGTGCTCGGCTCCGAGGTCAAGGCCGCGGCGGGCTCCGCCTAGCCTGGGCCCGGGCCGGCGCGTTACCGTTCGCGGCCGTGCCGAGCTGGACGTCCACGGCCGCAGCATCTTCTACGAGCGCCGCGGCGAGGGCGAGCCGCTCGTGCTGATCATGGGCCTGAGCGGCAGCAGCCTGAACTGGGGCGAGCCGTTCCTCTCGCTGCTCGAGCGCGACTTCGACGTGATCGCGTTCGACAACCGCGGCATCGGCCGCAGCGGTCCGGCTCACGAGGACTTCACGATCGCCGACCTCGCTGCCGACACGGCCGGGCTGCTCTCGGCGCTACGGCTCGACGCCGCCCACGTCATGGGCATCTCGATGGGCGGGATGATCGCCCAGCAGCTCGCGCTCGACCATCGCGAGCGCGTTCGCGGCCTGGTGCTGGGCTGCACCTACGCCGGTGGCCCGGGCGCCCGGCTCACCGATCCGGCGGTCGCCGAGAGCCTGGCCAAGCCGATGCTCGCCGGCGATCGCGAGGCCGCCGTCCACGCCGCATGGGAGGCGAACGTCGCCGCGCCCTACGCGGCCGACGAGCAGGCCTTCGCCCGCTTCCGCGAGCTCGCGGTACGCCACCCGCCGCCGCTACCCACGATCGTGCGCCAGACGCTTGCCGTAACCGGCCACGACCTGTCCGCGCGCCTCGCGGAGATCGAAGCCCCGACGCTGGTCCTCCACGGGACCGAGGACCGCATGCTCGACGTCGTCAACGGGCGCCTGATCGCCGCCCTGATTCCCGGCGCGCGGCTGGAGATCTTCGATGGCGTCGGCCACCTGTTCTTCTGGGAGCAGCCCGAGCGCTCGGCGGAGCTGGTGCGCGACTTCCTGCTCGAGGTGGACCGCAGCACGGTCGCCGCCGCGCCGGACGTCGCGTAGGCAGGCGGGCGCTTTCAGTACAGCGCCGCGGCGAGCCGCCGGCGCGCGTCGCGCGCGAGCGGGTCGTCGACGCCGAGCTCGTCGAGCACTCCGACGACCACGCGGCGCACGTCGTCGCGTGCCCCGTCCACCGAGGGCAATGCGCCGATAAGCAGGTCGAGCGCGCGCTCGCGGTCGCCGGCGTCGAGCGCTTCGAACGCGTCGCCGAGGTCGAGGCGGTCGTCGCGCTCGAGGCGGATGCGGGCGGCCAGCGCCTCGGCGGCGAAGTCGCCGGCGGCGCTTTCGAGCACCTCGAGGGCCTCGTCGTCCTCGCCGCGCTCGCGCAGCAGCCGCGCCAGCGCCAGGCGGGCGTCGCTGCGCGCGGGGTCGAGCTCGATCGCGCGCCGAAGCGAGGTCTCGTCGCCCACCTCGACGAGCGCGTCGGACTCAGACGGGACCAGGCCGTCGAAGAAGCGCTCGACCGCCGCCGGCGGCTGCGCGCCGACGAACTCGGCGACGACCTGCCCGTCGCGGAAGGCCTTGACCGCCGGGATGCCCTGGATCCCGAAGGCCTGGCTGAGCTGCTGGTTGGCGTCCGTGTCCACCTTGACGAGGTCGACCTTCCCGTCGCGTGCCCGCGCGGCCGCCTCCAGCGCCGGCGTGAGCTGACGGCACGGTCCGCACCACTCGGCCCAGAAGTCGACCACGACCGGGAGCTCGCGCGAGCGATCGAGAACGTCGCTCTGGAAGCTGGCTTCGGTCGCGTCGCGGACCATCGCGGGCCAGGATAGAAGGTCACAATGGCGCCATGAGCGAGCTCCGGCTGGCCGTCGAGGAGGCCGGCGAAGGGGTGCCCGTGGTGCTCCTTCACGGCCTCACCGCGACACGCCGCTACGTGGTGATGGGGTCGCGCGCGCTGGAGCGCTCGGGCCATCGCGTGCTGGCCTACGACGCCCGCGGCCACGGCGACTCGCCGCCCGCGCCGCGCCCCGACGCCTACCGCTACTCGAACCTCGCGGGCGACCTGCTCGACGTTCTCGACGACGCTCGGCTCGCGCGTGCGGTGCTGGCCGGAGCGTCGATGGGCGCGCACACCGCGCTCGCCTTCGCGCTCGAGCACCCGGAGCGCGTGGCCGGCCTGGTGATCGTCACGCCGGCCTACGACCCCGAGACCCACGGCGACCCGTGCGCTCTCGAGCGCTGGGACGCGCTGGCGCGCGGGCTGCGCGAGGGCGGGGTGGACGGCTTCATGGCCGCCTACGGAGACCCGCCGGTGCCCGAGCGCTGGCGCGACACCGTCCTGTCGGTCACGCGCCAGCGCCTCGAGCGCCACCGTCACCCCGAGGCGCTCGCCGACGCCCTCCACGCAGTTCCACGCTCGCGGCCGTTCGCCTCGCTCGGGGAGCTGCGGGCGCTGCACGTGCCCGCGGCCGTGGTGGCCAGCCGCGACGAGGCAGACCCGGGCCATCCGCTCGCAGTGGGGGAGGCGTACGCGGCCTCGATCCCGGGCGCCCGTCTGCTCACCGAGCGGCGGGGGCAGTCGCCGCTCGCATGGCAGGGAGCGCGGCTCTCCGCGGTGATCGCGGAGGTGGCGGCGGAGGGCGGCTAGGGCGTGTCTGCGGGGGGAGGCTCGGCCGGCGGCTGCGGGCTCGCGACCGTCGGCTGCCCGGCGGCGCCGGGCTGATCGGCGCCCTGCGCCGGCCCGGCATCGGCCGCAGCCGTGTCGTCCGCCGCCCGCGGCGCTCCCTCGGGACCGAACGCGAGCCAGAGACCGACGAGCGGGATGACCGCGCCGACGACGATGCCGATGATCTGGCGCACGTGGATCCCGCCACCCGACCCGATGCCCAGCGGCTCGGCCAGCACGCACACCAGCGCGATGAGCACGCCGCCCGCGAGCACGATGTACCCGAGCTGCTTACGCGAGAAAGGTCCGACTTGCATGGTGCGAGGGTACAGAAAGCGCAAGCTCGACATCATGCAGCCGTGCTCCGGCGCCTCAGCCCACCCGTCGCCGTCCTCCTCGGACTGCTCCTGTGTGGGCTCGCCCTGCGCGTTGTCGCGATCGCGAGCACGTGGCCGGCGAACATCACGCTCGAGGACGGCTACGAGGTCTACGCCGGGTACAACCCGTTCGCCGATCCGCAGCATCCGGCCGGCTACCCGCTGATCCTCGGCGCGATCGGCGCCTTCTCGCGCAACATCACCCTCACGGTGCTCGTGCAGCACCTCGCGGGGCTGTGCGCGGCCCTGCTGCTCTGGGACGCCACGCGCCGTGTGACGCAGTCTCGCTGGGCCGGGCTGCTCCCGGCCGCCGTCGTGCTCCTCAACCCCGACGAGATCTTCGTCGAGCACGCGGTCATGTCGGAGAGCTGGGCTCTGCTTTTCACGGCGGTCGGGCTCTACGCCGCCGTGCGGGTCTTCGACGATCCCGCGCCCTGGTGGCGCTGGCCGCTGCTCACGGGCGTGGCCATGGGGCTCGCGGTCACCATCCGGTCATCCGCGCTGCCGGTGATCGCGGTCACCCTCCTCGCCCTGATCCTCATCCGCCCACGGCCCTTCCGGGCCCTGCGCGAGCAGTGGCGCGCACCCACGGCGGCGGCCGGAGCCGCCGCGCTCGTGCTGCTCGCCTTCGCGCTGGGCAACGCGGCCTGGGGACCCCGCCTCGAGCTCGCACCCTCACCGGGCTGGTACCTGTACGGCCGCGCAGCGCAGTTCGCCGACTGCAGCCACTTCACCCCGCCCGCGGGAACCCGCGGCCTGTGCCAGATCCGCCCGCAGTCCAGCCGGCCGGGGTCGACGTCCTACCTGTTCGATCCCAAGTCGCCGGCCGTCCGGCTGTTCGGCGGCATCGGGAAGAACGACGCGCTGGTCGGCAGCTGGGCGAGGCGCGCGGCGCGCGCGCAACCGGAGGACTTCGCAAGCACGGCCTGGACCTACCTGTGGGCCTACTACGTCCCGAGCTCGATACGTCCGCAGCTGGGCATCCAGCTGGACCCGCAGCTCGACTTCACCTACGACAACGCGTTCTTCGCCGAGGCGCAACACCAGCGGCTGGAGACGTTCTACGCGCCCTTCGAGGTGCACACCCGCCGGGACGGCCTGGAGGTCCTGCATGACCTGCAGAACGGCATTCGCTTCGGCGGCACCGCGCTTTCGATCACCACGCTGCTCACGCTGCTCGGCCTGTTCATCGGCACGCGGCGCTCTCGCGTCGGCGTGCTCCTCTTCGGCGTCGGCGGGCTGTCCATGATCCTCGCGCCCGTCCTCACGGGCGCCTACGTCGGCCGCTACACCGTGCCGCTGGGCGGCGCCATGGCGGCCGCCGCCGCGGTGACGCTCACCGAGCTCTGGCGCGCAATGGCCGCCAGCGGGCAACGCCGGAGCGCGCCGCCAACCGCCGCCCCGACTCGCGTAGGCTGACGGCCGGTGGGAGGCCGGTTCGCACCGTCGAAGAAGCGGCTACCCGCGCACGCCGCTGCCGCGCCGACTCGGGATCCTGCAGCCGGGCTGCAGCGACCGAGCGCAGCGGCGAGCATCCTGCTCGGCCTGATCCTGTGCGGGCTCGCTCTGCGCGTGATCGCGAGCGTGAGCTGGTGGCCGACGACGATCCAGCTCCAAGACAGCTATCAGATCTACGCCGGCTACAACCCGTTCGCCGATCCCCAGCATCCGGCGGGGTACCCGCTGATCCTCGGCGCGATCGGCGCCCTGACGCGTCAGGTGCAGAACACGGTGCTGTTGCAGCACGTGGTCGGCGTGTGCGCGGCTCTGCTCTACTGGGCCGCCACGCGACGGGTCACCGGAGCTCGGTGGGCGGGGCTGCTCCCGGCCGCCGTCGTGCTCCTCAACCCCGACGAGATCTACGTCGAACACGCAGTCCTGTCGGAGAGCTGGGCCCTGCTTTTCACGGCGGCGGGGCTCTACGCCGCCGTGCGGGTCTTCGACGATCCTGCGCCCTGGTGGCGCTGGCCGCTGCTCACGGGCGTGGCCATGGGGCTTGCGGTCACCATCCGCTCGTCCGCGCTGCCGGTGATCGCGGTCACGCTTCTCGCCCTGATCCTCATCCGGCCACGCCCCTTCCGGACCCTACGCCGGGAGTGGCGTGCGCCCGCCGCGGCGGCCGGAGCGGCCGCGGTCGTGCTGCTGGCCTTCGCGCTGGGCAACGCCGCCTGGGGCCCGCGGTTCGAAGTCGCCCCCTCACCCGGCTGGTACCTGTACGGCCGCGTGGCGCAGTTCGCCGACTGCAGCCGCTTCACCCCGCCCGCGGGAACCCTCGGCCTGTGCCAGACAACCCCGCCATCCACCCGGCCGGGGTCGACGTTCTACACGATAGATCCCAAGTCGCCGGCCGCCCGGCTGTTCGGCGGCCTCGGGAGAAACGACGCGCTCGTCGGCGACTGGGCCAGGCGCGCCGCGCGCGCCCAGCCCGGCGACTTCCTGAGGACCGCCTGGACCTACCTGTGGGCCTACTACGTCCCGAGCTCGATACGTCCGCAGCTGGGGAGTGCGCTGGATCCGCAGCTCGACTTCACCTACGACAACGTCTACTTCAAGGACATCAACCACCGGCTACTGGAGAGGTTCTACGCGCCGTTCGAGGTGCATACGGACGAGGGTGGCCTGCGATTCCTCCACGACCTCCAGCGAGTCATCCGCTTCGGCGGTACCGCGCTCTCGATCACGACGCTGCTCACCCTCCTCGGCCTGTTCATCGGCACGCGGCGCTCCCGCGTGGGCGTGCTCCTCTTCGGCGTCGGCGGGCTGTCCATGATCCTCGCGCCCGCCCTCACCGGGACGTACGTCGGCCGCTACAGCCTCCCGATGGCCGGCCCGCTGACGGCTGCGGCGGCGTTGACCCTCACTGAGCTGTGGCGGGTGCTGGCGGCGCGGCGACCACGGGAAAGGCGGCCCGAAGTCGGCGCTGGGACCCCGTAGGCCTGGCCGCGTCGGCGCGAAGCAGCAGTGTCTGGTCTCCCAACGGCGCTCGAGGCGATCTGCGACACCGGCGCAAGCCGGTTCGCACGCTCGCCGCCGTCGCGTCCTAGGCTTGCGTCGGGTCGAGCCTAGACTCCGCCGATCGCGGCGACGAGGGGACAGTGGCGTGCTCAGCGCTCGAGCGCTTCGTGGAGAGAAGCTCTCGCGGCGCTCGCCTGGGAGCCTCGCGCGGATGCGTGGGTCGTCGCGGCCCTGGTGGTCGTCGCCTTCCTTCTGCGCCTGGCGATCATCAACGACAGCCTGGCGTGGGACGAGCTCTACCTCTACCAGATCGTCCATGGGCACTCGCTGGGAGAGGTTTTCTCGAGCATCCACAGGACCGAGAAGACCCCGCCGCTCGGCTTCGTTCTGAGCTGGCTCCTCGATGTGGGAAGCGGCCCGACGGCTCTGATCCGCGTGCCGTCGCTCGTGGGAAGCCTGGCCACCGTGCCGCTCGTGTATCTCGTCGGCGGGCGCACGGTCGGCCGCGCGGCCGGCCTGTTCGCCGCCGCCTGGCTCGCGATCAGCCCGTTCGAGATCTTCTACGGGACGGAGTCACGCGCCTACGCGCAGCTGACCGCCTGGGTGCTGGTTTCGACGCTGGCGCTGCTACTTGCGCTCCATAACGAGCGAAGGCGCTGGTGGGTGCTCTACGCGGTTGCGACGGCCGCGGCGCTCTATACCCACTACATCGCGGCGCTGTCCCTCGTCCCGCTGGCGTTGTGGGCGTTGTGGCGCCACCGCGAGTCCTACCGGCCCTTGCTGATCGCCAACGCCGTGGCATTGCTCGCCTGGCTGCCGTGGTTGCCGTCGTTCCTCTTGCAGGCGGACAACAGCGAGCGAGAGTCGGAACACCTCGCCGGGACCTTTCCGCTGTCCTTCTCGACGCTGACGAAGCTCATTCCCAAGGCCATCGCCGGGCAGTACCCCGTTCCGTTGAAGGTGATACCCGGAACCGTGCCCGGCGCGGTGATGATCGGCGTCCTGCTGGCGGCCGTCGCGGCGCTGACCTACCGTTGGGCCACGGACCGGGTGTGGCCACGGCTGCCACGGGATGGCTCGCTGATCGCAGTGCTCGCGCTCGCACCGCTTGCGGGCCTCATCCTCTACAGCGCCCGTCCGCAACACAGCTTCCTGATCACGCGCAACCTGTCGGGCGCCGTTCCCTACGCGATGCTGGGAGCGGGCTGGCTCGTCACTGCCCCTCGACGGCGGATAGCCGTTCCGTTGGCGGTCATCGCCCTGGCCGCGCTGGGGGTCAACACGGTGCGGACGCTCAACCCCGACAACCGGCGCCCGAACGCCCGCGCTGCGGCCAGGTACATCGACGCGCACGCGCCGCCGGATGCCGTCTACCTCGACTCAGAATTCCTGCCGCCGGACCAGGCGCCCGCCCGCGCGATCCAGTTCTACCTCAAGCGCCCGCATCGGATACGGCCGATGAACCTGGCGACGTTCTTCAGCGTGTGGGGCCCGCAGGCACGGCGGAACGCGCCGGTGTTCATCTCGTCCTATGTGCTTCCGGGCCAGAAGCCGCGCTGCCTGCCGTCCTACGGCGTCCGTTTCCGAGTCGTCGCCCACCGCGTCTTCCGGGGTGCCTGGCGGATCTCGGTGTGCTGGTACGAGCCGCAACGCACGGCTCCGCGCCCGGGTTGATCCCGGTGCCGTAGGTCGACGACAGTCGGCCGCGGGGGAGCCGCCCAGGCAGCTCAAAGGCGTTCGCAAAGGTCTCGCAGCGAGCCGGCGCGTCGAAGAACGTCCGCCCCAAGCTCGATCATTCGAGCTTTCAGGTCTTCGACGACGCCGCGAACAACTGGAAGACCACCTGGGACCACTGGATCTACGTCGGGCCCTCATCACGCAAGCTCCCGCCGACCACCACCCGTGAAATCTCCACTGATGGCTCGCACCGCCTGGACCTACCTGCGGGCCTACTGGGTCCCGAGCTCGATACGGCCGCAGTTGGGAGTGGCGCTGGACCCGCAGCTCACTGCACCTACGACAACTGGATCTTCAAGGAAACCCAGCACCGGCGGCTTCAGACCTTCTACACGCCGTTCGAGGTGCACCCGCGCCAGGGCGGGCTGTAGTTCCTGCATGATCTGCAGCGCGTCGACCGCTTCGGCGGCACGGCGCTCTCGATCACCACGTCGTAGCCGACGATGCGACTGACGAGGTCCATATGACTGAGCTGGCCCATCGATCTGGTACAGAATCGAGCCCGCCTGATTCAGCCAGAACGAGCTCAGGAACTGCGTCCCACCGTAAGGATCTCCAAACGGGCCGCCGACGTTGACAGCCAGGCGTCCTTCTCTGAGGTCCCCCACGTCGAGGCTGCCGGAGTAGTTGCCTGTCCGCTTGCTCTCGCGTGCGCAGTCAGCGACTGCGCTGACTGCGCGACCCGAGCGAAGGAAGTCGCGCAGCGGTCGTGTGGCCCGCCAAGTCAGCGAATGCTCGTATTCGTCGCGGACCATGCGCTCGACGGTCTGGACCTTGATCGCCAGGTCGAAGGCCTGACGTTGGGCTTGGCGCAGGCTGTGGCGGACAGCCAGGTACTCCCTCGGATCGTCGCCGGGCCGCTCCAGATCACCGGTCGTGAGCTCCACGTCGCGTTTGCGCATGACCGCCCAGCTCATGTTGTGGATCTGGGGGGCGATCTCCAAGATTTCGAACGCCCGTCCCCAGTGCTCGCGCACCCACCAGTCGGACATCAGCACGCCCGGTCCACCGGAGTCCCAGTCCGGATTCTGCAGCACGACGCTCATACCGACGCGGTCCTCGTCCCACGGCTCGCCCGACGCGAACTCCGAGTTCCAGCGGCCCATGTACGACGCGATCAGGATGCCGCCGGGTTTGAGCAGGCGGTGGAGCTCGAGCAACCACGGAAGCGAGTTATCGGTCAGGTGCGTGAAGACCGAGACCCCATAGGCGAGGTCGAACGAGCCGGGCTCGAGTCCCATCGGCGGCGAGGCAGCGCAGCGCCAGGCATGCAGCGGTGGAGACAGGTTCGCCCGTAGCCAGTCGATGCTGGGCGCGTCGATATCGGCGCCCCAGAACTCGGCCGTCTCCGCCTCGGTCAGGAAATGGCGCAGCGTGCGGCCGACGCCGCAACCGAAGTCCAGGACCTTCTTGCCCTCAAAGGACCAGTCGTCGGGCAGCAGGCCGACGATCGCGTTGCGCGTCTGGCCGCCTATTTCGTCGAATGCTGCGATCGGATCGCCCCACTCCTGCAGGCCGAAGACCCGGCTCGCCAGGTCCACCGGCGGGTACGGCGCTTCCCTGCTCTCAGGCATTGCGCGACAACCTAGCGGAGGCCCGGAAACAGCGCTCTCGGTCTGCGCTCACCCTGCGCCGAACCCGAAACCCCGCTCGGCCGACGCGTCGTCCAGAGTAGGCTTGGCACCAGTGGCTCGGGCCCAATCGAACCGTCGAGCAAGCGGTTACTCGGGCACCCCGCTGCCGCGCAAGCTCGGAATCAAGCCGGGCGCGAAGGTGGCTCTGATCGGCGCTCCCGAGGGCTTCGAGGGGACGCTCGGGGACCTGCCGGGCGGGGTGCGCGTCGGCACGCGGGCCCGGGGTCCGCTGGACGTGATGGTGTTCTTCACGCTCGAGCGTGCGCGGCTCGCCAAGCGGCTGCCCCAGCTCAAGGCGGCGTTACAGCCCGACGGGCGGCTGTGGGTCGCCTGGCCCAAGCGGGCGGCCAAGGTGCCGACCGACATGACCGAGGACGTCGTGCGGGAGATCGCGCTGCCGCTCGGGCTGGTGGACAACAAGGTCGCCGCGCTCGACGAGACGTGGTCGGGCCTTCAGCTCGTCGTCCGGGTTCGCGACCGACCGCGCTAGCTGCACGGTCGGGCACGGCCGTTCTGCCTACGCTCGCGCGGACTGCGGTGCCGCGCGGAGAGCAGAGGTATAGCCGGGCAGGGTCAGCGCGAGCGACGCCCCGCCCCCCGGACGCCTGCCCACCGCCACCGTGCCCTCGTGGGCCTCGACGATCGCCTTGACGATCGCGAGCCCCAGGCCGGTCCCGCCGGCGCTGCGGCTGCGCGCGCGATCGGTCCGGTGGAAGCGATCGAACACCGCTTCGCCTTCGTGCTCGGGGATGCCCGGCCCGTCGTCCTGCACCTCGATGACCAGCGAGTTGCCCAGCGGCTGGGCGGACACGCGCACGAGGCCGTCTGCACGCGTGTGCTGGATCGCGTTGGCGATCAGGTTGCGCAGCGCCTGGGCAAGCCGGTCGGGATCGGCGTTCAAGACCCCGGGCGCCGCGCCGTGCAGCTCGAAGCGCCTGTCGGCGGTGAGGCGCGCGCCGTCGACCAGCTCGCGCAGGTAGCCCTCGATCGCGATCGGCTCCCGGTGCAGGAACTGCGGCTCGCCGCTGTGGGCGATCAGCAGCAGGTCGTCGACGAGTTTCTGCATGCGGACGATCTCTGATTGCGCGAGCCGTTCCACGCGGTCGAAGTCCGCCCTCGAGAAGCCGGGGTCGCGGGCGAGGACCTCGAGCTGGCCGCGCAGAACGGTGAGCGGGGTCCGCAGCTCGTGCGAGGCGTCGGCCACGAACTCGCCCTGGCGGTCGAACGCGTCCTGGAGCCGGTCGAGCATGCGGTCGAAGGCGTCTGCGAGGACACGGACCTCGTCGCGCGGGCCGGTCGCAGCGATGCGCGGCGACAGGTCGCCGGCGTCGACGCGCATCGCGATCGCGGCCATGCGCCGCACGGGTCTGAGCGTGCGGGAGGCGATCGCGTAGCTCCCGATCACGGCGAGCGCCAGAGCGAGCGCGCCCGCCAGCGCGAAGGTGACGGCGACGCTGTGCTGCGCGCCCTTCACGGGCGCCAGGGGCTCGCCCACCCCGATCGCGGCCACGGTGCGCCCGCCGCGACGCACCGGCGCGACGAACAGCCGCAGCGGGCCCAGGTCCTCCAGCTTCACCGTCGAGAAGCCGGGCGGGGCCGCGCGGATCTGCCGCGCCTGGCGGTTCTCGACGTCCTGTGCCGAGGTCCGCTCCCCGCGATCGCGTCCAATGCGCAGGAGCTCGGGCTGATTGGTGATCGTCCCCGAGCCGGGGATGCGCTCGAACAGCAGCCGCGCCGAGGATCCGAACGGCTGGCCGTCGATGTAGCGTCGCCCGGCCGCGACCAGCGCGGAGGACCGGGCCGTTCGCGCGGGGACGCCCGCGCGGGCGAACGCCGACGCTTCGCCGCTCAGCCGCCGGTCGACCCTACTGCGGAGCTCATCGCCCGTCCCGGTGTAGACGGCTGCGAACGTGACCGCGAGCGCGAGCACCAGGATCGCCGCTGTCGCAAGCGTCAGCCTCGCGCGCATGCCGTGTAGCGCGGCGAGCGAGTCAGGCACGCGTCCTCAGCCGGTAGCCCGCCGACCGCATGGTTTCGATCGGCGCCGGCCGGCCCGGGAGCGAGAGCTTGCGCCGGAGGTTGCCCACGTACACCTCTACGACGTTGCTGGCCGGCGCTGCCTCCGGTCCCCACACGCGCTCGACGATCGCAGCGCGCGCCAGCACCTCGTTGGGCTGCTGCAGAAAGCAGGCGAGCAGGTCCGCCTCGCGCTGAGAGAGCTGGACCGGCTTGCCCGCGCGCATGGCTCGCCGGCTGACCCGGTCGAGGCGGATGTCGCCCGCCTCGAGCGTCGCCGGGTCGTTGCCCTGCGCGGTGCGCAGATGGGCGCGCACGCGCGCGGCAAGCTCGTCAAAGGCGAACGGCTTGGTCACGTAGTCGGTAGCACCGGCGTCGAGCCCGGCCACCCGGTCGCCGATCTCCTCGCGCGCGGTGAGCAGGATGACCGGCAGGCCGGGGCGCCGGCGTCGGATCTCGGCGAGCACGTCCATACCGTCGCGTTCGGGAAGCATGACGTCGAGAACCACGAGGTCCACCGGGTCGTTGAGCGCGCGGCGCTCCCCCTCGGCGCCGTCGAACGCGACGTCGACGGCGTAGCCCTCGGCACTCAGCCCGCGCCGCAGGAAGTCCGCGATCGCGGGCTCGTCCTCCACGACCAGCACGCGCATGAGCATCATCTGTCGTACTCGAGCGCCAGCGCCAGGGTCGGGCAGGCGGCGACGGCGCGACGCGCGTGCTCGAGCAGGTCCGCCGGCAGTGGCTCCCCGTCGACCATCGGGTAGCCCCATTCGTCGAGCGTGATCCGTTCGGGGAGGAGCTCCGCGCACAGCCCGTGAGCATCGCAGGCGATCGGATCGACTCGCAGGCGCGCGCTCATCGGGGGCGAGGGATCGGCAGAACCCTCGGATCGCCGCAGGCCGTGCACGGTCCGTGCTCGCGGTGGTCCCGGAACTCCGGGGCGAAGACCTCGAGCGCGCTGGCGACGAAGCGGACCGCCCCATCGGGGTGGCGGCAAGCGCCCCGCCCCGGAACGATCGCCTGCCAGCGCGCGAGATCTTCGTCGAGGGCCGGCTCGGCCCGTGCGGCCGCCAGCCGCTCGACGCCGGCTGCGATCGCGCCGAGACCGTGCGTGCACGGCCCGCACTGGCCGGCGGCCTCGCGGGACAGGAACGCGCTGACCCGCGCCGTCTCGGCAACCGGGCAGGCGCTCTCGGGCAGGACGACCACTACGCCCGCGCCCATTCCTGCACCGAGTGGGCGCAGGTAATCCTCTTCGAGGATGACCTCGTCGGCCAGCTCGCCGTCGATCCAGGAGCCGAAGTAGCCGCCGAGCAGAAGCGCCCGAATCGGAGCGGTGGCCCCCCCGGCGGCCGCGAGCAGGTCACGCAGGCGCGCGCCGGGCTCGATCTCGTACACACCCGGGTCTGTCACCGCCCCGCTGAGAGTGACGAGCCTCGTCCCGGGCTCCGCCGGCGTGCCCGCTTCCCGGAACCAGTCGGGCCCGTAGCGGGCGATCAGCGCGATGTGCGCGAGCGTCTCGATGTTCTGGACCAGCGTGGGCCGCTTGGCCACGCCTCGCTCGACGACCCGCGGCGGTGCGAAGGTCGGCTTCACGGGGCCGCCGTTGAGGAAGCTGACCAGCGCGTTCTCCTCGCCCGCCAGGTAGGCGCCGGGCGTGGTGACGATCTCGGTCGGAGCCGGGAGCATGCGCGCCTGGGCGCGCTCGGCGAGGGCGCGACTCACTGCTGCGTGCGCCCTGGGCGCGCTCTCGCGCACGCAGACGAGCACATCGGCCGCGCCCGAGACTTGGGCGGCGAGCAGAGCGCCATCGAGGACCAGGTGGGAGACGGCCTCGAGCAGCCAGGCATCCTTGTCGCTCGCGGGCTCGCCCTCGGCGCCGTTGGCGACCACGACGGCCGGCTCCCGCGCACCCGCGACCGCCGCCAGCTTGCGCGCCGTCGGGAACGCCGCGCCTCCGCGCCCCAGCAGACCGGAGGCGGCGATCGCCTCCACGAACGTCGACGCGTGGCGCCCCTTCCCCGCCGGCAGCGTGCCGTGGACCTCCAGATGCCGGCGCAGCGACGTCCCCCGCTCATCGGCGTCGGGGAGCAGGCGCGGGACGGCGGCCGTGAGCATCGCGCCCATCACCCTCCCGCCTCGGCCGCCGACCTGATGCGGCCGCTCACCGTCCCGGTCATCGAGTCGATTGCCAGCGCCAGATCCACGCGAAGAGTCCGGCCGGACGAGTCGCCGACGGTGGCGACCAGGCGCGAGCCGTTGAGCCCTACCAGCTGGCCGCGATACGCGTCGGGGCTCGAGTTCGTACCCATGGTCACCGCGCTCTGGCTCATCTGCACGCCGCCGCCCGCGGCGGGCTCGCCGTCGATGCGGACGTCGATCACGCCGGGGCTGGTCCCGTCGAAGCTCATCCGAAGGTCGATCTCGGCCAGGCCATCGGACGTCTCACCGCGGCGTGCGGTGCCCTTCACCCGGCCCGCGAACGGGACGGCGAGCGCTGGACGCGCCCGCGCCCGCGACGCCGCGCGGGCCGCGGCGGGCCGCGACCCCAGCAGCGCCGCCGGCGTGCCCGAGCGCCGGGCCCACGCCGGGCCCAGGGGGCCGGCCGGCAGCCACAGAGCGAGCGCGATCGGCCCGAGCAGCACGGCTGCGAGCGCGCCGGCCCGCCGGCCGCGCGCCTGCGGCGAGCCTCCGATCACGCGCATCCAGACGGCGATCCACACCGACGCCAGGCACGCCGCCGCCAGCGCGAGCATCCACGTCGACTTCACGTCGCTGCCCGTGCCCAACCCGTGGAGCAGGGCGACCGGCCAGACGGCATAGGCGAGCCAGTGCACCCGGCGCCAGGCCGAGTGGCCCAATTTACGGCGCAGCAGGCTGGTCACGACAACCGCGAGCAGCATGTCGAACGCCAGGGCGCCGAGCCCCAGCCAGAGCGGGCGATAGGCCGACGCGAAGGGAAGCACGGCGTCCTTGAGCCCGACCGGGGCGAAGCTGTCGAGGACCGCGGTCGCGATGTGGATCGCGAGGATCGCCAACACCAGCAGCGAGATGTTGCGGTGCAGGCCGTCCAGCACGAAGCGGGGCCAGCGCTCGCTGCGCACCCGGCGCACGTTCAGGATCCCGAGCACGACGCTCAGGGTCAGCAACACGAGCGTCACCGCCCCGGCGCCGCGCGTCAGGTACCAGAGCGGGCTCGGCCCGGCGGTGGCGGCGAGCAGCGTCATCGTGGGCTCTCCGGCCACCCCCCCGCGGTAACGACGGCCCCGTCGGGAGCGACCAGGCGCGAGGGTAGCCGGGCCCGGGCGAGCCAGGCCGGCGCGGCCGCTCCCTGCACGATCGCGGCGGTGCTCGCCGTGTTGGCGTCTACGCACGAGGCCGCGGCCACGCTGACCGTCCGCCACACGGCCGCGGCGGGCCGCCCGGTCGAGGGGTCGAGGATGTGGTGCAGCCGCTCGTCGCGGCCGGTCCACCGGCGCACGGTGATGCTCGACGTCGCCAGGCCCCCGGACCGGATCGAGACCGTCTGCCCCGGAGCGTCGGCGGGGGCGGCGTGGTCATCGGTGACGCGGACCGTCCACGCGCGGGGCGGGGGCGGCCCGGCGACGGCGAGGTCTCCGCCGAGGTTGACCATCACCGCGCCGCCGACCAGGGCGGCCGCGTCGCGAGCGGCGCGATCGGCCGCGAAGGCCTTCGCGCTTGCGCCGAGGTCGAGCTCGGCGTGGTGTGGCACGCGCACTGCTGACCGGCGGTCGTCGACCTCGACCGCGCGCCAGCCCGGCGTCGCGACGAACCTGACCACGCGTGGCTCGCCGCCCGCCAGCTCGGCGAAATCACGGTCGTAGCCGGCCAGGCGCAGCGCGCGACCGACGGTGGGGTCGACCCGGCCCTCGGAGGCATGGGCGGCCCGTAGCGCGGTGCGAACCAGCTCGAGAAGGAGTTCGCTCACCCGGGTCCAGCTGCCCGTGCGGCGGTTCACGCGCGCGAGCTCGGAGTCCTCGCGGAAGCGGCTGCAGGCGCGATCGAGCTCGTCGAGCTGGCGCTCCACCAGGGCGCGCACGTCTGGCAACGCCCGTGGTTCGGCGGCGAGCACGCAGACGCGCGTTCCCAACGCCGGCCAGCTCGAGCCGGCCGCGCGTCCCCGGCCGGAGCCCGGCACGGCGCCGCTCACGAACCTCCCGACACGGTCGCGGGGGGGCTGCTCGAAGGCGCCGGCGCCTGGTCGGGGGGCTGCAGTGCGGTGCCGGCGCCCGAGTCGTCGCCGCTCTCGCTCGAATCCGGGCCGGAGGAGGTTGGCGCGGCGCTCGAATCCAGGCCGGAGGAGGTTGGCGCGGCGCTCGAATCCAGGCCGGAGGAGCGCGGGGGGGCGCTCGCCGTGGTCGATCGGGGCGAGCTGTGCGGCGCGGCGGCGGCGTGCGCCTTGGACGAGCTGCCGAGCTTCGCGTTGGCGGCAAGCCCGGCGACCGCACCGGTCAGGGCCAGCGCGCCGGCGGTCGCCCAGCGCGTCAGCCGGCCGATGCGGCGCAGCCCCGCGTCACGAGCGCGCGTTGCGGGAGGGGGAGGGGCGCCTCGGACCCCTGTCCGGGCGCGCTGGGAGACGTCGGGTGGGTAGGTCACGGAAGCGATGGTGGGCCACTACCTGAAGACCCACCTAAGAGCGGCGTGAAAGAGCGCTCATGTGCAAAGCCGCGAGCCCGGAGCGGCGTCCTGTCGCGGCACGCCTTGACGCGCGCGGCCGACGAGGAGGAGGATCGACGCATGGAGACACCCACGCCGCAGACCCCAAGCGCCACCCCCGCCGCGCCCGCCCCGACCAACGGGCGGCCGACGCTCCGAAGGCGCCAGCGCCAGGCGCTCGAGGCGATCTGCGACACCTTCGCCCCCGGCGGCGACGGCATGCCCTCTGCGACCGAGCTCGGCGTCCCCGCCGCGCTGATGTCCGCGGTCGCTCTGAACCCGCGCGAGGCCGAGCGCAAGCAGGTGGCCCAGTTGCTCGCGTTGTGGGACACGTCGTTGCTCACCGCGCTCGGCGGCGGCGGTCTGGGCCGCTTCTCGCGCCTCTCGCAGGCCGATCGCGAGCGCGTGCTGCTCTCGTGGGCCGACTCGCGCATGCCCCAGCGGCGCGCCGCCTTCCAGGCCCTGCGCAAGGGCGCGCTGCTGTGCTACTACGGGCTTCCCGGACCGGGCGGCGGGCGCTCGCCGGTGTGGGACGCGCTGGACTACCCGGGGCCGCTCGGCCCGCCGGAGAACCCGCCGCCGCGCGGTATCACTCCTGTCCCCATCAGCTCTGACACCGAGCTCGAGTGCGACGTGTGCGTGGTCGGCTCGGGGGCCGGCGGCGGCGTGGCCGCCGCCGTGCTGGCCCAGGCCGGGCTCGACGTGGTGGTGCTCGAAGCCGGCGACTACTACTCGGAGGCCGACTTCGACGGCGACGAGCTCTCGGGCTTCAGCCGCCTATACCTCAACGGCGGCGGCATGGCCTCCGACGACCAGTCGATCGGCCTGCTCGCCGGCGCCTGCCTGGGCGGCGGGACCATCGTCAACTACAGCTTCAGCTTCCGCACCCCGGACCAGGTGCGCCACGAGTGGGCCGGGATGGGCGTGCCCGACGTGGCGCGCGACGGCTTCGATGCGCACCTGGACGCGGTCTGGGACCGCATCGGCGTCAACCAGGAGCACAACCTCCCCTCGTCGCGCGACCGGCTGACCACGGCCGCGCTCGACAAGCTGGGGTGGGACTCGCGCTCGATGAACCGCAACGTGCGCGGCTGCAAGGCCGAGGTCTGCCGCCTGTGCCACTACGGCTGCCAGCTCGGCGCGAAGCAGTCGACGCTGAAGACCTGGCTCCAGGACGCCGCCGACGCCGGCGCGCGAATAGTCGTGCGCACGCGCGCGAGGAAGGTGCTCCAGGAGCGTGGCGCCGCCAGCGGCGTGGAGGCGACCACGATCGACGGCCACCGCGTCGTGGTCAGGGCGCGGGCCGTGGTCGCGGCCGCCGGCGCGCTCCACACTCCGGCTCTGCTCAGGCGCTCGGGCCTGGCCAACGCCAACATCGGCCGGCACCTCAGGCTGCACCCGGTGATGGTGATCTGGGGGATGCTCGACGAAGAGGTCAGGCCCTGGGAGGGGATGCTCTCGGGCTCCTACTCCGACCAGCACGCCGACATGGACGACGGCTACGGCGTCAAGTACGAGCACGTCGCGATCCCGCCCAGCATCCTGCTGTCGTTCTCGCCGTGGCGCGGTGGCGAGCGCCACGCCGAGCTGATGCGCGCGCTCTCGCACACCGCCGGGGTGGGCGTGCTGCTGCGCGACCGCGACGGGGGAGAGGTGCGGGTCGGCAAGGACGGGCTGCCGATCGTCCGCTGGCGCCTCTCCGACTACGACCGCGAGCACCTGCGCCGCGGCGTGGAGTCGGCCGCGCGCATCACCGAGGCGATGGGCGCGCGGCGCGTCTACTCCTCGCACTCGAAGATGGTCTCCTACGACCCCGGCACGAATGGCAGCGTCGAGACGTTCATGCGCGACGCCGACGCCTGCGGCTGGGGCGCCGGGCAGGCCCAGCCCGTCTCGTTCCACATCATGGGCTCGGCCCGCATCGGGGCCTCGCCCGACAGCTCGGCCTGCAACCCGCACGGCGAGACCTGGGAGCTGCGCAACCTCGTCGTCGGCGACGGCTCGGCGTTCCCGACCGCCAGCGGGGTCAACCCGATGGTGACGATCGAGGCGCTGACGCGGATGAACGCGACCGCGCTCGCCGAGCGCTTGGCCTAACCCGGCCCGCCCTCGTCGAAGGCGGCGATCGCCTCCTCCGGGCGCTCGAAGACGCAGGCGTAGACGACGCGCGCGTTCTCGACGCGCCAGATCCAGCCCGCCGGCGAGTCGACGACCGAGCCCTCGAAGTCGCGCGCGTACACGCGCCCGATCGCAAGCACCACGTCGTCGCGGGTGCGGTACTCCTGGGGGATGACGCGCAGCTCCCGCCACACCTTCCCGACGTCCTCGAAGTAGGCGCGTAGCCCGTCGACGCCGCGGTAGGGCTCGCCGCCCCGCGTGCGGCCGGCCGTGACGGCCACGAGCTCGACGTCCGGGTCGACGAACCCGGTCGCCGCGTCGGCGTCGCGCCGCGAGAAGGCGTCGAACATGCGCTGGACGACCTCGACCCGCTCGTCGCGCGCCATCCGACGATCCTCACCGATCGCGGGGACGCCAGTCAACCGGGCCCCGGTACCCGGAAACGACCGCCTCAGCCCCCGGGCAGCGGGATGCCGTTCAGAAGCTTCCAGCAATCCCAGTTGCTGGCGCCCGCGCCGCCGTTCCAGATCGCGGCGGCGACGCGGTCCTGCTCGCTGCGCGACGCGAGGTACGCCGCCGGCCCGCTGCCGCCGAAGAGGCTCCAGGTGCTGGGGATGATCTGGTAGTAGCCCGAAGCGGCGGCCCAGTTGGGCGGCATGTTCTGGCCGCCGGACTCGCACTGCACGACCGACCACGGGATCGCCCACGAGCCGGTCGGCCCGACGGTGCCGCTGGCGCGCGCCTGCTCGGCCAGCAGCTTGTCGAGCTCGCCCTGCAGGCGCTTGCGTCCCGAGCGCGTCGACTTCAGCGCTGCGAGGCGGGCGCGCTTGGCACGCCCGTAGCTGTCGCGCCGCTCCGCGAGCCCCTCGCGCATGCTGGCCAGCGCGTTGCGCTGTCGCATCACGGCGTCGGCGGCCGCCTGCCTGCGCTCCACCAGCACGCGCAGGCGCCCCGCCGAGCGCCGGGCCGCGTCGCGCGCGTTGCTCACGAGGTTGATGACGCGCGTGTCCTGGCGGTTCACGCGGCGCAGGAAGTCGGTGCGCTCGAGCAGGTCGGCGAAGCTCGTCGCGCCGAGCACGAACGAGGCCAGGTCGGGGTCGCCGTCCTGGTAGATGGAGAGCAGGCGCTGGGCGAGGATGTCGCGCGAGCGCCGCAGGCGCAGTACCAGGCGGGCGTGGCGCAGGCGCTGCGCGGCGAGCTGGCCCTGCGTGGTGGCCAGCAGCGCGAGGCGCCGGTCGAGCTCGGCCTGCACCTCGTCGAGCCGCCCCTGGATGACCGCCACGTCGCGCGCGAACTTTCGCTCCAGCCGTCCGAAGGTCGTCGCGTCGGCGGCCAGTGAGCCCTCGCGATTGCGCTGGCTCTCGATCCGTGAGCGCAGGTCGTCGGCGTTGCCCGCCGCGCCCGCGCCGAGCGGCAGCAGCGCCCACAGCGCTCCCGCCGCCAGGAGCGGGAGGAGCAGGGCCAGCAGCAGGGATTTTCCAGGGCGGCGCGGCGGCTTCGGCGGCATCCGAGCAGCCCTCATAGCAGGGCTGCCGCCGCCTCTCCAGCATGCGGCGCGCTTATGGCAACCGGTGGCTCAGCCCGTCTCGTCGACCGGCCGTCCGTTGGCCGTGAGCTTGACCTCGATGTTGCCGCGCGTGGCGTTGGAGTACGGGCACACCTTGTGCGCGGTCGACACCAGGCGCACGGCCTCGTCTTCGTCGGTGACGGAGGGCAGCGTCACGTCGAGCTCGACCGCGATCCCGAAGCCGCGCTGCTCGGTGGGGATCAGCATGACCTTGGAGTCGATCGCGGCGTCGTCGGCCTCCACCTTCTGGCGACGGGCGGCGACGCTCAGGGCGCTCTCGAAGCATGACGCGAAGCCGACGGCGAAGAGCTGCTCGGGGTTGGTGCCGCCGCCCTCGCCGCCGAGCTCGCGCGGCGGCCGGATGTCGACCTCGAGCTCCCCGTCGGACGTGCGCCCGTGGCCCTTGGCGCGCCCGCCTTCGACGCGCGCCTCGGCGGTGTAGAGCACCTTCGCCATCTCGCAGCTCCTCTAGTCGTGCAGACCGGTAGGGGCGAAGCTAGCAACGGCGAACAATTCGGGCGTGACGCCCGTTTCAGGATCCATGCGCCACGCCATCGCTCTCACCGCTCTCGCCGCCGCCCTCGCCGCAGTGCCCGCCGCGCCCGCGGCGGCAGCGGGGACGATCACCCCGGACCGCTTCAGCTGCGCGACGAAGCGGCCCTCGAGGACGCTCGTGCGCACCGTCGACGGCCGCGTGCTCTCGATCGACGTCGGGATCAAGGGCGACTACCGGCGCACCAAGGTCTACGTGTGCTCCACCAGGACGGGGAAGATCCACTACATGGGCCTGGACGTCTCGGGTTTGAGCGACGACACCTCGCCCTCGTTCCTGCGGCGCATCATGGCCCCGAACCTGTCGCCGCTCGCGGTGGCCTGGATCGTCCAGGCCGTCGATCCCGACACCGGCAGCTCACGCCAGCAGCTGCGGCAGATCTCGCTCAAGACGGGGCGCCTGCTGCGCTCGGTGACCGTGGGCTCGGCCTTCGTGCGCCCGCTGCAGGCCGACAACGGCTACCTGGCCTGGATCGACCAGGCGCCCAACGGGACGTGCACGCCGACCTGCAACGTGCACCTCTTCAACCCCAAGGGCGACCGCATCATCGACTCGGGCCCCGACATCGAGTCCGATTCGCTCTCGCGCGACCCGGGCGAAGCGGTCGGAGGCTCGACCTCGGTGGGCAGCGTGGCGCGGCTGTACTGGATCAAGGGCGGCGTCGCCCGCACCGCGCTCTACAGCGACTGACGCTCGCAACAATGGAGGGGTGCCGGACCCCTACGCGATCCTCGGAGTGAGCCGCGACGCATCGCCGCTCGAAGTCGCGGCGGCCTGGCGCCGGCTGGCCAAGGAGTGGCATCCGGACCTCCGTGGCGACGCCGCCGCTCTCGCGCGCATGGCCCAACTCAACGCCGCCTACGAGGCGATCCTCGCCGAGCGTCGGGGGACTGCGCGCCGGCACGGCGCGGGGGAGGGGGGAGGGGCCGCGCGCGATCCGGGGACGTCGCGCGACGACGGCGCGGCGGCCGCTGCCGCTCCTCGCCCCGCCGGGCGCGCGCGCCGCGGCGCCGGCTGGTGGCTGCCGACCCCCGTTCGCCGGGCGCTGGGCCCCGAGCTGCTGCGAGCGTTGCGCGAGCGCGAGGCCGTGCGCGAGGTCGTCCCGTGCCAGTCCGCGGGCTCCGCGGCCGTCCTGGTGCTGACCGACGGGCGCCTGCTGTGGCTGCTAGACGACCTGGTGCTGGGACGGATCCGTTCGCTGCCGCTGTCCGCGGTCGAGGGCGTCGAGCCGCGACCGCGGCGCTGGCGGCGCGGCGCGGCCCTCCGCGTGCGCGCAGGCGCCTCGCACGTGACCTTCGCCGGCCTCAGTCCCGATCGTGCCGACGCCGTGGCGCGCGCGATCGGCAGCGCTGCTCCGGCGCGGCGCTAACGCCGGCTGGGCACCTCGAAAAGGGTTCCGACCCGGCGCGCGAGACCGAGGTCGCCGAGGATCTGGAGGCGGCGGCGCAGTGCCAGGCCGGTCGGGCTCGTGTTGCCGGTCACGAGCTTGAGGAAGTCGACGGGCGGGATCCTGAACGTCACGTTCGGCGCCTGCTGGGGGCGCTCGCTGAGCGTGCACGCCCCCTCGTCGATCACGAGCTCGTAGTGGTCGTAGCCGCCGCCGGGGCGGTCGAAGATCTTCCAGTGCACGACCGCGTGCAGGTCGCGTGCGCGCTCCGGGCGGAAGTGGGCCACCATCCGCCGGAAGATCTCGTCCAGCGTCGTGGGGCGCAGCTCGCCACCCATCAGCGTCGCGAGGTCGTCGTCGGAGACCTTGCCGACCTGCCGGGCGAACTCATCGGGATCAACGGCCGTGGGATCGATCCCCACGGGCCGCAGCCTACCGCTTGTTGGAGTGATCGCTCACAACGCCCGCCGGTACTCCACGAGCTCCATCCCGAACCCCGCGTCGTCGAACGGCGGGCCGGCGGCGGCGAAGCCCTCGCGCTCGTAGAAGCGGCGCGCTCGCGACTGCCCAGCGGGGGTGAAAAGCCGCATCGCCAGGAAGCCGCGGCGGCGCGCCTCGACCAGCGCGGCGTCCAGCAGCGTGGCGGCCATGCCGGTGCCCCACGCCTCGCGCAGCAGGAAGAGCTGCCACAGGTGGGCCAACCTGGGGTCGCCGGCCCCGCGGCGGCTGCGACGCGCCGGGACGAACGACACGTGCCCGGCCGGCTTTGAGTCGAGCTCTCCGACCAGGCACCAGACCTCGGGATCGACGAGCGCGGTGCGCAGCGCCTCGACGTCATGGGCGTCCGCGGGCGGCGACCAGCCCGGTGCGAACTCGCGATAGGACGCGAGTCCCTGCTCGACGATCGCCGACAGCGCCGGCGCGTCGCCGGGCTCCGCGGCACGCAGGTGCCAGGATCGCGGGCGCGCGTGGATCAATCTTCGCCGGCGGCGAGCTGCTCGAGCTGATCGTGCATCGAGCGCCGGAAGCCCTCGAGCACGCGCACGTCGCGCTCGCCCAGCTGCGGGCGCGCCTCGCGGGCCAGGCAGCAGAGGACGTAGAGCTGTGCGTGGGACAGCCTGATCGGCGTTCCCATCCACGCGCCGACGCCCAGCCCGATCGCCATGCGAAGGTCGCGCGTGCGCTCGTCGGCCGCGACGTCGCCGACCGCCTCGCCGATGCGGCCCTCGAGCAGGCGCTGGCAGAAGGTGTCCTCGAGCGGCAGCGACGCGCCCTTCAGGTCCGGCCTCGTGGGCCAGCTGCCCGCGGCGTGGCGCACGATCTCGCGGCCGTCGCGTATCTCGCTGATGATCGCGACGTCCATCTCGAGCACGTTGCCCAGCATCTCCAGGCTCGTCGCGATGACGTCCTCGGGGGCGTCCGGAGGAGGGTCACCGGGCATGTGACCGCAATTGGGGCATTGCTGGGAACCAAGCGGCCCGCGAGTCACGAAGGCGGTGGTCCCACACTTCTCACACGTGAGGTGAGGCGTCACGGGACGACGCGAGCTTAGCGGGTGCGAGCCGCTTCCCACCGGCACCCGCCGGTCTGCGATGATCGCGCCGCAAATCGGATCTTTCGCTTAGGGGGGACAGTGGACGCAGAGCGGCTCAAGTCCGTACCGCTCTTCTCATCGCTCTCGGACGACGGGAGGCGCAAGCTCGCCACCTGGGTCGACGAGGTGTCGGTGTCGAAGGGCAAGCACCTGGTCGACGAGGGCGACTACGCCTACGACCTCTTCCTGATCGACGAGGGTGACGCCGAGGTCCTCCACGATGGGCAGCACGTCGCCGATCTGGGGCCGGGGGACTTCTTCGGCGAGATGGGCGTGCTCGAGGGCGGCCGCCGGAACGCGACCGTGGTCGCGACCTCGCCCATGCGCCTGCTGACGCTCTCGAACTGGGACGTCAAGCGGCTGCGCAAGAGCGCTCCCGAGGTCGTCGAGCAGCTCAATAGCGCGATCGCCGAGCGGCGCTCGCAGTAAGGGCGCGCACGCGGCAGCGGCGCGTCGTCGTCGGGTAGGTTTGCGAACATGTGTTCGTGTCGCAGGCCACGATCCTTCATGCTGACGTCGACTCGTTCTACGCGTCGGTCGAGCAGCGGGACGACCCATCGCTTCGCGGCCGGCCGGTCATCGTGGGGGGAGGGGTGGTGCTGGCGGCCAGCTACGAGGCGCGTGCGAACGGCGTTCGTTCCGCGATGGGCGGCGCGCAGGCCCGCCGCCTGTGCCCGCACGCGGTCGTGGTCAAGCCGCGGCTGCAGGCATACACCGACGCCAGCCGCGCGATGTTCGAGGTCTTCGAGGGGACGAGCCCCGTCGTCGAGGGGCTCTCGATCGACGAGGCGTTCCTCGACGTACGCGGCCTGACGCGGATCTCCGGTCCGCCGCTGGAGATCGCCGTGGCGCTGCGGCGCGAGGTCCGCGAGCGCGTCGGGCTGCCGATCACCGTCGGGGTGGCGCGGACCAAGTTCCTGGCCAAGGTCGCCAGCGGGGTGGCCAAGCCCGACGGCCTGCTGGCGGTGCCGCCGGCCGGCGAGCTCGCGTTCCTGCAGCCACTGCCGCTCGAGCGGCTGTGGGGCGTCGGCCCGGTGACGTCCGCCAAGCTCCGGGCTCTGGGCATCACCACGGTCGGCGAGGTGGCGCGGCTGGGGGAGGGGGTGCTGGTCTCGATCGCCGGCCGCGCGGCGGGCCGCCAGCTCCATGCGCTCGCGCGCAACCGCGACCGCAGGCCGGTGCAACGGCGTCGCCGCCGGCGCTCGATGGGTGCGCAGCGAGCGCTGGGCCGGCGCCGGCGCTCGCCGGCGGCGCTCGACGCCGTCCTCGTGGGCCTCGTCGATCGCCTCGCCCGCCGCCTGCGCGCCGCGCACCGCGCGTGCCGGACGGTCATCCTGCGAATGCGCTTCGATGACTTCTCGCGCGCCACGCGCTCGCACACGCTGGCGGAAGCCACCGCGCGGACGGCGACGATCCTCGTTGCGGCCCGGGGACTGCTCGCGGCATCGATGCCGATGATCGAGCGCCAGGGCCTGACGCTTCTCGGGATCACGCTCACGAACCTCGGCGACAACGCGGCGATCCAACTCGCGCTGCCGTTCGACGGCCGCCGCGCGGCCGACCTCGACGCGGCGCTGGACCGGGTCCGCGACCGCTTCGGGACCACGGCGATCACGCGCGCCGTCCTGCTGGGCCGCGACCAGGGCATGGAGGTGCCGCTGCTGCCCGATTGAGTACAACTGGGCGCCGTGCGGATCCTCATGTCCACACGCGGCAGCTCCGGGCATCTGCTGCCGCTGGCGCCGATCGCCCGAGCCTGCATGCGGGCCGGCCACGAGGTGAGGGTGGCGGCGCAGCGCCAGCATCGGGCCAATCTCGAGCGCGAGGGCCTGCCCTTCACGCCGCTCGACGATCCGCCCGAGCACGAGTGGATGCCGCTGCTGGGCCAGTTCGCCCAACTGGACCTCGATGCGGCCAGCGCGCGCATGATCGGCGAGTTCTTCGCCGGAATCGACACGCGCGCGGCGCTGCCCGGGCTGAACGCGATCGTCGAGCAGTGGGGGCCTGACGTCATCGTGCGCGAGAGCTGGGAGTTCGCGTCGACGATCGCGGCCGAGCTGCACGCGATCCCGCTCGTGCGCGTCGCGCTTGGCCTGACCTCGATCGAGGAGCTCTCGGTCGCCGAGGCGGCGGCCTCCGTCGATCTCGTCCGGGTGCAGCGCGGACTGCCGTCCGACCCCGACGGTGACCGCCTGCGGGCGACGCCTTACTTCACCGCCTTCCCGCCGGCGCTCGACCAGCCGGTCGCGCCGATCGCGCCGGTCATGCACCGTCTGCGGGCGCAGGCGCCCGGCGACGTCGCCCCGCTCGGCGACTGGTGGCCGGGCAACGACGATCCGCTCGTCTACGTGACCTTCGGCTCGGTGACCGCGGGCGCGCACCTGCCCTACTTCCCGGCGCTGTACCGCGCGGCGATCGAGGCGCTCGCGCCCTTGCCGGTGCGGCTGCTCGTCACGGTGGGGGAGGACCGCGATCCGGCCGACCTCGCCCCGTGGCCGGCCAACGTCCACGTCGAGCAGTGGGTCCCGCAGGGTGCGGTGGCGCCGCGTGCGGAGGTGATCGTGTGCCACGGCGGCTACGGCTCGACCCTGGGCGCGCTGATACATGGGGTGCCGATCGTCGTGCTACCGCTGTTCAGCATCGATCAGTGGGCGAACGCCGAAGCCGTAGCGCGGTCGGGCGCCGGGCTCGCCCTCACGGCGGAGCGAACCACCCGTCGTGTGCTGGCCCTGCCCAGCGCGGACACGCTCGCCGAGCTGCCGGGGGCGCTTGACCGCGTGCTCGCAGCCGCGACCTTTGGAAGCGCCGCGCGCCGCATCGCCGGCGAGCTTCGCGCGCTACCGCCGGTCGACGCTGCCGTCGATGCGCTTGCAGAGATCGGCTCCCGGGGCGCCGCGACGCGGTGACGGCCCCTGCGGCGCTCGGCGCCTTAGAGGTCCAGCGTGAGCTCGGAGCTGGGGCGGCTACAGCAGACGAGGATGCGGCCCTCGAGCGGCGGTTCGAGGGGTTCGGTGTCGTAGGTCACCTCGCCGGCTAGGAGCCCGCTCTCGCAGTTGTGGCAGACGCCGTGGCGGCAGCCGAAGCCGACCGGCACGTCGCACGCTTCGGCGAAGTCGAGCAGGCTGGGGTACTGGTCGTCCCACGACACGACCAGGTTGCTGCGGGAGAAGGTGATCGTCGGGCCCGTGCCGGGGGTACCGTCGGGAGCGTGCGGCGCCCGGTCGCCGGCCCTGACTATTCCGGAGGCGTAGGCGGGGACGGCGCCGAAGGCCTCGGTGGCGACACGCTCGGGCGCCACGCCGCGCGCGGTGAGGGCGGCGCCGATCGCGCGCATGAAGCCGTCCGGCCCGCAGAGGTAGTAGTCGGCGTCCTTCGGGACACCGGCCTGCTCGAGCATCGCGAGGTCGAGCCGGCCCACGACGTCGTGCTCGGTGCCGGGCGAGTGGTCTCCGGCCGGCCGGCTGTAGGCGACGAGCCGGTGGCCGTCCGCCAAGGCGGAGAGCAGCGCGTCGACCTCGGCGCCGAAGGCATGCTCGTCGCGGTCGCGCGCACCGTGCAGCCACCAGACCGGCCGCGGGCTGCGTGCGCCCGCCAGCGCGTGCAGCATCGCGAGGACGGGCGTCGCGCCGACGCCGGCGCTGATCAGCACGACCGCGGAGGCGCCGGCGCGCAGGACGAAGTCCCCCCGCGGAGCCGCGACGTCGATCACGTCGCCGACCTTCACCTCGTCGTGCATGTAGCGGCTGCCGGCCCCCTCTCGCTTGACGCTGATGCGGTAGCCGCGCTCGTCGGGCACGTCGGACAGCGAGTAGCTGCGGACCAGCGGAGGCGAGTCGGAGCCCGGTCGCAGGCGCACGGTGAGGTACTGGCCGGCGCCGGCGGTAAGGCTCGGGAGCGCGTCGTCGGTGGGCACGAGCCGGAACGAGGCGATGGTCGTGCTCTCACGACGGACCTCCGCGACGCGCAGCGGCCGGAAGCCCGTCCACGCGGGAGCCGCCGCCGCCTTGCCGTCGGCCTTTGCGAGCAGCTCCCGGAAGCTCTCCTTCCAGCCCTCGCTCAGCGCCGGCACGCGCAGCGCCCGCTCGAGCAGCGGGCGCGACTTGTTCGGGAGGTAGAGCAGCGCGTCGACCTGCGCGATCGTCAGCCGCTCCGGGCCGTCGGCGACCTTGACGATCGGGTCGCCGGCCTGCACCGCGCCCTCCTCGAGCACCCGGAGGTAGAACCCCGGACGGTGGTGGGCGACCAGCAGCGAGGGCATCGCCGGCTCCTGCATGCGGATCACCGACCCGGTAGCACGTCACCCGCGGCTGGGTGACCTCGAACAGCGCTTCGCCGATGCGGTAGCGGTCGCCGACGCAGACCTCGTCGTCGGCGAGGCCCTCGACGGTGAAGTTCTCCCCGAACTGCCCGTGGCTGAAGTCGTCACGTCCGAGCTCGCGCTCCCAGTAGCGGTAGGAGTCGATCTGGTAGACGAACACCGCACGGTGCTCGCCGCCGTGCGCGAGCCGGTCGGCCTGGTCGTCGCCATCGATGTTGATGCGCCGCACCATCCGCCGCCCCTCGACCGGCTCCTTCCAGATGGCCGTCCGGACGGTCTTGCCTTCCCACTCGACCTCCCGGGGACGGCCCACGTTGACCGACAGCAGGCGGCCGCTCATCGTGCCGGGAAAACGCTCGCTGGGGTCACCGCCGTTGAACTCGATCTCAGCGTCTGGTCCATGATCGGACCGCCGACGTTACAGCCGGCGTCGCCGTCCTCGGCGCGCAGCGAGCTCGTCGAGCGTCGCGAGATCGCGTCGGCGCACTGCTGCCCGATGAATTCCCTCGCGTGCGGCGGTCTGAGAGCTAGGTTGCGAACAACGAGGCGCCGGGACCACACCGGCGCGAGAGGAGACACCATGGGACAGCCGGTCGTTCACTTCGAGATCCTCGGCAAGGACGGCGAGAAGACCAAGAGCTACTACTCGGAGCTGTTCGGGTGGAAGATCGAGTCGCTGCCGTTCGAGAACCCGACGGACTACGGCCTGGTCAACCGCGACGGGAACACGAACGCCGAGGGCATCGGGATCGGCGGCGGCGTCGGCGCAGCCCCCGACGATTACGAGGGCCACGTCACGTTCTACGTCGAGGTGCCGGACGCCGAAGCCGCGCTGGCCAAGGCAGAGAGCCTGGGGGGCAAGCGCACGATGGGCCCGGACCAGGTCCCCGGCGGCCCGGTGATCGGCCTCTTCCAGGATCCCGACGGAAACACCGTCGGCGTCGTCCAGGCCTAGCCGCCGCGCACCGCCACGGCCTCGCACGCGCCGCGAGGCCGTGGCCCGGCCGGCGGCGCGCCTAACGCTGGCCCACGGCGGTGCAGCTCTCCTCCGCCGTGCACGACACGCCCAGTTGTTGACGAGTCCGGGACTCGTACTAGCGAGCCCTGAGCCCCGCAAGCCGGCTAGCTTTGCCAGAAGTCCCGGACGAGCTCGCCGTCGGACTTGACGCGCGGGCCGAAGATCAGCACCTCCAGACCGTCATCGCCGGCCTCGAAGCGGCGCGTGACACCCGGGCTCACGCGCACCGCGTCCAGGGGCTCGAGCTCGACCAGCTCGTCGTCGAGCTTCACCCGCCCGGAGCCGCCGAGCACGATGTAGATCTCCTCGGCCGTCTTGTGCTTGTGCGCAAACGCCTCGCGCTCGCCGGCTTTGACTTTCAGGAAGTTCATTCCGGTCTGTTCGGCGCCCAGGTCGGCTTGCGGAAACCGCGCCTCCTGCTGCTCGGACAGTCCGTGCCGGGCCGCCTGGTCCTCCACGTCACGCAGGTTCTTCTTGGCATATCCCACCCGCGCGATCGTACCCGGGGGCACGACACGACACTTGACATGCAATGAGGATGATCTCATCATGCTTGCATGGGACTGATCCAGATTCGCGATGTACCCGACGACGTCCACCGGACCCTGAAGGCGCGCGCCGCAGCTCAAGGGAGATCGCTCAGCGACTACCTGCTCGGAGAGGTCACACGGGTCGCGCGCACGCCGACCCCGGAGGAGCTCGACGAGCAGATACGCGCGCGCGGCGGCGCCGGCGTCAGCACGGAGGACATACTCGCCGCGCGCGACGCCGGCCGGCGTGGATGAGGTGGGTAGTCGACGCGTCCAGCGTCGTCGCGTATCTGCTCGGCGAGGCGTCTGAATCCGAGCGTGAGGCAATCCTCGGCGAGGCCCACGCGCCGAGCCTCGTCGACGTGGAGACGACCCAGACTCTCCGGGGTCTCTTGCGCGGCTCCATAATCGACCTGGAAACGGCGGAACGGGGACGCGCGGACCTGGGCCGGCTGAGCGTCCGCCGCCATCCCGACGCGCGGCTGCTTCGCCGCGCGTGGGAGCTGCGCAGCGTCTGCACGACCTACGACGCGCTGTACGTGGCTCTGTCCGAGGCGCTGGACGCCACGCTCCTGACCCGTGACGCCCCGCTCGCGCTGACGGTCGAAGGCATGGTCGACGTCATTGCGTCGAGCTGACCGACAGCGTCCCGGGCGGGTCCTCCGGCGACCATGACTCAATGCTCGATAACGCATCTTATGTCTACTACTGACGGCTGATCGGGCATGTCCACCTCCGAGCCGCAAGGTGCCAAGCGAATGGAGCGCACGGTGGAGATCCGGGTCGGCGACTTCATGCTCGCCGGCACGCTGGCGGTCCCGACCGATGCGCGCGGTGTGGTCGTGTTCGCCCACGGCAGCGGCAGCGGGCGGCACAGCCCGCGCAACCGAGCGGCGGCGCGGGTGCTGTTCGAGGCCGGGCTGGCGACACTGCTGGTCGACCTGCTGACGCCCGAGGAGAACGCCGAGGACACGCGCACGGCGCGCTTTCGCTTCGACATCGGGATGCTCGCCGAGCGCGTGGCCGGCGCGATCGACTGGCTGGCCGCGCGCCCCGGCGAACTGCCGGTCGGCTGCTTCGGCGCCAGCACCGGCGCTGCGGCCGCGCTCATCGCCGCCGCGGAGCGGCCCGACCGGGTGCGCGCCGTGGTGTCCCGTGGCGGGCGTCCGGACCTGGCCGGGGACGCCCTGGAGCGCGTACGGGCGCCGACGCTGCTCATCGTCGGCAGCCTCGACACCGAGGTCCTCGAGCTCAACCGCCGCGCGCAGGCGCGGATGACCGCCGAGGCCCGCCTGGAGATCGTCCCCGGCGCCGGCCACCTGTTCGAGGAGCCGGGCGCGCTCGCGCGGGCCGTGACGCTCTCCCGCGACTGGTTCCTCCGGCATCTGACGGGCTAGGAGCGCGCGCGCCTCGCCTCGACCACGCTCTCGAGCGTGACCTGGCCGACGATCCCCGCCGCGACGATGGCCATGAACGGCAGCGCCTCGAGGTCGGCGCCGAGCGCCGCCAGCGCCGCCGCCGCGATCACGAGCGCGCAGCGTCCGGCGAGCGCCGGCGCTGGCAGGCCGGCCGGCGCCGCGCGCTGGACCATCGAGAGGCCGGCCAGAGCAGCGGCGAGCGCGATGCCGAGCACCGGCGCGGCGTCGGACGCGTGGCCGCCGCGCAGCGCGCCCTCGATCGCCAGCCTCACCCCCACCCCCGCGGCGGCCAGCCCCGCCAGCACCACGAGGTGGCCGTAGCCGAACACGAACGAGCGCCGCCGCTCGCTCGGGCCACCCGCCAGCGCCCAGTTGAACACGCCGTCGTCGTAGCGCGCGAAGTACATCCACCACAGCGCCGCGGCGAGCACGAAGCCGAGGCCGGCGGTGACGACCGAGCTGACCGCCCACGCCGCCTGGGCGGTGCCCGCGGACACCGCAATCACGGACTCGCCTAGCACGATGAGGACGAACAGGCCGAAGCGCTCGGGCATGTGCGAGTGGTGCCGCGGCACGTCCGGCGTTCGCAGGTATGCGTACAGGCCCGTCGCCAGGTCGATCGCGATCGCGATCGCCCACATGACGTAGCGCGCGGGCGCCGGCACCGCGAGCGAGGCCAGCCACACGAGCCCGCCGCACGAGAAGCCAACGATGTGCGGCCCGACGAGCCCGCGCAGGTCGCGCTGGCTGATCCACGCCCAGGCGTAGAGCGCCACCAGGTCGGCCCGCAGCAGCGCGTAGGCGACGACGAAGCCCGCCGTGCGCCCGTCGAACGCGGCGGGGATGGTCGCCGCGAGGCCCGCGACGAGCAGCATGGCGCCGAGCAGCACGACGCGGAACACGCCCTCGTCGCCGTCGAACAGATCGGCGACGTAGGCGTACGTCGTCCACGTCCACCACACGGGCACGAACAGGCCCACGAACGCGACGCCTCCGGACACCGTGACGTGCTCGTGCAGGCCGGCCCCGAGCTGCGCCACCGCGACCACGAAGACGAGGTCGAAGAACAGCTCGGTCCAGGTCGCGTGGCGTTCGACGCGCTCGTCGCCGGCCTGCTGGAGACGCAGGACCGGCCGGCGGCGGCGGTCGCCTCGCGTGCGCTCACGGGTTTCCGAGGGCGCGGCCATGCAACCGCTCACGGTAACCCGGGTGGCGGGACTTCGCGCGCCGAGGTCGTAATCTCGTCCTGAGACGTGGAAGACCGACGCACGGCAGTCGAACGCCTGATCGCGAAGAGCCGGGAGGAGGATCGCCCGGGCCAACCGCTGTCGACCCGCGCCCGGCGCACCCGGCGCTCGCTCGAGGCCTATCTGCGCGCCGGGCTGCGGCCGCGCTGGATGGACCGCCTGGTCGAGATCGACGGCGGGATCGCGGCCGAGAAGCGCAGGCTCGAGCGCAGCTACCGGGCGCTGCGCGAGGAGTGCGGCGAGGACCGCGCGCTGTTCGCGCGGCGCTGGCGCGCGCTGGCGCGCGCGTGCCGCTTCGACGCGCTCAACGACCTGATCCGCGAGCACAACGAGTTCTACCCCGTCGAGCGCGACCTTCCGATGGACCCGCGCACGCGTGACTACGTGCTGATCCGAGGGCGCTCCTACCGCCGCCCCGAGCTCGGGCCCGACTGGGTGCTCGAGCAGTTCCCGCCCTGAGGGCTTCTACGGGCTGCGGCCGCACGCGGCCCACGCCCACGCCTCGATGGTGAACGGCGGCCGCGGGAGCAGCGCGCGGCAGCGCTCGCGTAGCTCCTCGGCGCCCTCGGGCTCGAGCGCGGCGAGGTAGGCCCCGGCCGGTCCCACGCCGAGCGTGAACGGCTCCCACCAGGCCTCGAAGCTCTCGTACTCGACCGGCGCCGCCAGGGCGGCCCCGCGCACGTCCACCAGCCCGGCCTCGGCGAACAGCTCGGCCAGGTGGCCTTCGCGCGCCCCGGCCAGGCTGGACTCGTCGCGCGCGCCGGGGTCGACGACCCGCACCGCGCGCCAGAACGCCGTCATCGGCGCTCGCTCGCCGGGGTGGTCCCACACCGATGCGGCAACGGCTCCGCCCGGACGCGTCACCCGCCGCATCTCGCCCAGGCCGGCGACCGGGTCGGCCATGAAGTGAACGACGAGCTGCGCGAGCGAGGCGTCGAAGGCGGCGGCGGCGAACGGCAGCTCCTCTGCCGCGGCCAGGCGCACGTCGACGTCCGGGTGGCGCTCGCGCGCGGCGTCCACGAACGCACGCGACGGGTCGACGGCCGCGACCGCCCCGGCGCCGGCGCGCGCGACGAGCTCTGCCGTCAGCGCGCCCGGCCCGCAGCCGACGTCCAGCACCTTCTGCCCCTCCGCCACTCCGGCCAGGTCGACGAGCTGCGGCGCCAGCGGGCGCGAGTACGGGCCCATGAAGCGGTCGTAGGACTGCGCGCCGACCTCGAAGCTCACGCGCGCACCCTACGCCCGCTCGAGCGCGGCGTGCACCGCGCCCCGGTGGCCGCTGGTCGCCGTGACCGCCCGCGCCGCGGCGGCCAGGAACGCCGCCGAGCTGCGGCCGATCCCGGGCGCGGCGCCCGCGAGCAGGTCGTTCCACCACAGCGACCACGCCGGTGAGCCCAGGCGCCCGGCGACGGGCGCGGTCAGGGCGCGCGCGGCGACCGTCCGCACCCGGGGACGCGCGACGGCGATGGCGTGCAACGCGCCCGCGCTGATTTGGAAGCCGGCGAACATTCCACGGATCGCGGCGCGATAGGCCGCCGCGGCGTCGCCGGGGTGGTCGAGGATCGCGCGTGCCGCGGCCCGGCCGCTGATCATCGCCTCCGCGATGCCTTCGCCCTGCATCGGATTGACGAGACCAGCCGCGTCACCCGCGAGCAGCACCCGGCCCGACGCGGGCAGCGAGCCGGACAGGCCCATCCGGATCCAGCCGCCGCGGCGGCCGGCGAGCGCCGTGCCGGGCTCGAGCAGGTCGTGCTTCTCCAGCGCGGCGGTGAAGGCCGGAAGCAGCCGCCCCGCGAGCACGGCGTGAGCGCGGCGGTCGAGCATCGCGATCCCCAGCCCGACGTTGGCCTCACCCGGTCCGGCCGGGAACAGCCAGCCGTAGCCCGGCAGCGGGTGGTCGCCGTGCGGCGCCCACAGGACGATGTAGGGCGCGCTCACGTCGCCCGGGACGTATGCGCGCAGCGCAAAGCCCCACAGCGCACGTGCCGGGCGCAGCAGCCCGGCCGCCGTCGCCACGTGGCTCAGCGCGCCGTCGGCGCCGATCGCGAAGGCGGCTCGCGCGCGGGCCCCGTCGCTGAGCGTCACGTCGAGCCCTGCGGGCGCAGTGGCCACGTCCGCGATCCGCGCACGCCGCGGCTCCGCGCCCGCCGCTACGGCGGCCTCGTGCAGCGCCGCGTCGAGGTTCGTCCGCTGGACGACGAGCGGCCCGGAGATGTAGTCACCTGCCGGCCACGGCAGCCGAACGCGGCGCCAGGTCGGCCCGACGAGCACGATGTTGCCGGTGGGCGCGGCGTCCGCGGGCTCGACGCCGAGCTCGCTCAGCAGCTGGACGCCGCGCGGCCCGACGACGTCGCCGCACGCCTTGTCACGCGGGAAGCGGGCAGGGTCCACGAGCAGCACGCGGGCACCGCCGCGCGCCAGCACGAGTGCCGCCACCGCCCCGGCGGGGCCCGATCCGGCGACCACGACGTCGTATGAGTCGACGGGCACGCTCCCTCCGCTCGATGCCGTCACCGGCACGACCGGCGACTGCATGCCGGGCAAGGCTATCCGGCGCGACTTCCACCCGCGCGGGGGTTTGTCGTGGCGTGGGTGGTCTGCTGCACAGCCGCGCGGGGCGGACGGCCGTCGCGGCCGCCGCGCTCGCGCTGCTCGCGCCGGCGGCCGACGGCTTCCAGACCAGCGTCCCGCCTCCCTCCGGGCGCGCGCCGCTGCGGTTCCGCGACGAGCTGTTCGCAACGGTCGTGAAGAAGGCGGACATCGTCTACGGCTCGGCGCCGGACGCGCGCGGGGCGCCGGTCGCGCTGAAGCTCGACCTCTATCGGCCCGCGGGCGACAGGGCGCGGCGCCGGCCGGCGGTGATCTGGGTCCACGGGGGCGGCTTTCGCAGCGGCGACAAGGAGAACCCGAGGATGGTCGAGGCCGCGACGCGCTTCGCGAAGCGCGGTTACGTCGCCGTGTCGATCGACTACCGCCTGCTCCAGGGCGCGACGTGCGGCGCCGGGGCGCCTCCGGACTGCGCGGTCGCCGCCTTCGCCGGCCAGCACGACGCCCAGGCAGCCGTACGCTGGCTGCGCGCGCACGCCCGGTCCTACCGGATCGACCGTTCGCGGATCGCGATCGGCGGCACGTCCGCCGGCGGCGTGACCGCCGACCTAGTCGCGACCCGCGCCAACGACCCCGGCGCGAGCGGCAGCCCCGGCCGCAGCTCGGTGGTGCGCGCCGCGGTCTCCATCTCCGGCGGCTTTCCCACGAACGCGTTCATCGGCCCGGGCGATGCCCCGCTGCTCTTCTTCCACGGGACCAGCGACCCGATCGTCCCCTTCCGGTGGTCGGTGGCCAACGCGACTGCGCTCGATGCCGCTGGCGTGCCGGCCGTGCTCGAGCTGATCCCGGGCGCGGGCCACGTGCCGTGGCCGCCCTATGGCGACCTGTTCGTCACGCAGTCGGCGAACTTCCTGTATCGCGAGCTCGGACTGCGGCGACGGTGACGAACGCCCGCGGCCGGACTGCTGCGCGCGGGGTGTGCATGTACGCATAGGATCGCCGCTACGAGTCCGAGTGGCTCGCGTGGCGGTCGACCGAGGCGAGGAGGAGGAGGCCGGTGCCGGAGATCACGCGCAGGAGGCTCATCGGGACCGCGGCCGTCGGGGCCGCGGGCGCGGCCGCGGCAGCGGCGCCGGGGGCGCAGGCGAAGCGACGCGGGACGCGCAATGCCGACGTGGCGATCGTCGGCGCCGGCCTCGCGGGCCTGACCGCGGCGCGCGAGCTGCGCAAGGCCGGGCGCTCCGTGGTCGTGATCGAGGCGCGCGACCGGGTCGGCGGGCGCTGCTTCAGCCGTCCGCTGGGCGGCGGCGCGAGCGACGTGGCGAACATGGGCGCGACGTTCGTGGGCCCGACCCAGACCGCGGTGCTGGGGCTGATGAAGGAGCTCGGGATCTCGACCTTCCCGACCTACAGCACGGGCAAGCTCGTCTGGTACGAGGACGGCGTGCGCAAGACCTACAGCGGGCTCGTCCCGCCGACCGACCCCGATGCCGTGGTCGAGCTGGTCACCGCGCTGCCGGTGATCGACGGCATGGCCAAGACGGTGCCGCTCGACGCGCCCTACAAAGCTCCGCGCGCACTGGAGTGGGACTCGAAGACCGTCGACACGTGGATGAACGAGAACCTCGCCAACCCGAAGGCACGGTCGGTCGTGTCGCTGCTGGTCGAGGCCGTCCTGTCGGTGGAGCCGCGCGACGTCTCTCTGCTGTACTTCCTGTTCTACGTGCACTCGGCGGGCTCGGTCAACGACCTCGTGGCCAACGCCGGCGACGGCGGCGCCCAGGACTTCCGCGTCTCGGGCGGCACCCAGCGGATCGCGATCGCGATGGCGCGCCAGCTCGGAAAGCGCGTCGTGCTGGGAGCGCCGGTGCGGTCGATCACCCAGGCAAACCAGCGGGTCGAGGTGCGGGCCGACTGCCTGCACGTCTCATGCGACCGGGTGATCGTGGCGATCCCACCCCATCTGGCCGGGCGGATCGTCTACTCGCCCGCGCTCCCCCCGCTGCGCGACCAGCTCACGCAGCGCTATCCGATCGGGTCGTTGATCAAGACGATCGCCGTCTACGACCGTCCCTTCTGGCGCGACGACGGCCTCAACGGCCAGGTGACGAGCGACCAGGGCCCGGTCAAGGCTATGTTCGACGCCTCGCCCGAGAGCGGCACGCCCGGCGTCCTGCTCGGCTTCATCGACGGCGACGACGCCCGCGTCCTCGCCGGGGCATCGGCCGCCAAGCGCCGGGCCAGGGCGCTCGAGTCCCACGTGCGCTACTTCGGCGCGGCCGCCGGCAACCCGCGCAACTACCTCGATCAGCCCTGGGAGCGGGAGGTCTACACGCGCGGCTGCCCGGTGGGCATCGCGCCCCCCGGCGTGCTGACCTCGTTCGGGCGCGCGCTGCACCCGCCGGTGGGCCGGATCCACTGGGCGGGGACCGAGGTGGCGACCGTGTGGAGCGGCTACATGGACGGCGCGATCCGGTCGGGCCGGACCGCGGCCAAAGAGGTCCTCGCGAGTTAGCCGCGCTTGGGACGCCGCTCCCCGAGCGGGGAAAACGAGCGCTTCGCCCGGGCGCGGACCGCCACCCCGACGCCCCGAGACGCCGAACGGGGCTTTGCCGCTGTAGCGAAGGGTATGCTCAGCGCACCAAATGGCGGTGTCCCACCTCCCCACCCCGCCGCTGCACCTCGAGGCCCGCGCGGGGCTCGAGCTGCGGGCGCTGCTGCGCTCGCGCGCCTGGCGCGGCGATGGGCTGCCGCGTGGTGACGGCGCGCCGGTGCTGCTGATCCCCGGCTTCCTGGCCGGGGACATGACGCTGCGCCTGATGGCCGGCTGGCTCGAGCGCCTCGGCCACCTGCCGGTGGTCGCGGGCATCCGGGCCAACGTCGAGTGCTCGGAGGCCGCCGTGCGGAGCCTGGAGAAGCGGCTGGACCGCGAAGTCGCGAAGTCGGGCCGGCGGGCGATGATCGTCGGCCACAGCCGCGGCGGCATGTTCGGCCGCGTGCTCGGCGTGCGCCGCCCCGACCTCGTCGCCGGCGTCCTGAGCATGGGCACTCCGTACCTCGCCACGCTCGAGGACCTCCACCCCGTGCTCCAGCGCCAGATCGACGCGCTCACGCGCCTCGGCGACCGCGGCCGGCCGGTGATCACCAACCGCTGCCGGATCGGCGCTCCGGGGATGGGCGCGGCGGACGATGCGAGCGGCGGCTGCTGCGAGGGTTTCTGGCGCGACATGGCCGCCCCGATGCCCGGGGCCGTCGGCTTCGCCTCGCTCTACTCCGCCACCGACGGCATCGTCCGCTGGGAGACGTGCCTCGATCCCCACGCCGAGGCCGTGTCGGTCTCGAGCTCGCACTGCGGGATGGCGGTCAATCCGCGCGTCTACCGCGAGGTCGCCAACCGCCTGCACGCGTTCTCGCACCCGGCCCGCCATCGCGGCGGCGTGCGAGGCGTCGTGCCGCTGGCCATCTCCCCCGCGATCGTCTCGACCTCGAGCAACGCCGCCTAGGGCCGCCCGGGGGCCGCTTCTTCGAAGCGGGCGGGCCTCGCCGGCGCGGGCGCCGACCCCGCGAGCCGGCTGCGCTGCCGCTCGCTGTCGATGCGCGTCACCTGCCAGGCCAGGCCCAGGCGCTCCATCAGCGCGATCACGGCGCCGGAGACGTCGATCTCCCACCAGCGCAGGCCGTGCTTGGCCGAACGCGGGAACGCGTGGTGGTTGTGGTGCCACGCCTCGCCCAGCGAGGGCAGCGCGAGCCAGAACACGTTCGTCGAGTGGTCGTCGACCTCGAAGCGCCGTCGCCCGAAGAAGTGGCAAACGGAGTTGATCGACCAGGTGATGTGGTGCAGCAGGAAGATGCGCACGAGGCCGCCCCAGAGCAGGGCGGCGAGCGCACCGCCGAGGGTCCCGGTCAGCGCGTAGCCGGCGGCGAACGGGAGCGCGAAGGAGGCGATGACGAGCAGCGGGAACGCGCGCTGTATCGCGCGCATGCCGTCGTCCTCAATCAGCTCGCGCGCGTAGCGCCGGCGGTCGGCCTGGCCCTGGGTGTGCCACAGCCAGCCGACGTGCGCGTACCAGAGACCGTGCAGCGCGCCGCGCAGGCCGCCGTCGTGGCCGGCGTGGGGCGAGTGCGGGTCGCCCTCCTGGTCGGTGTGGGCGTGGTGCTTGCGGTGGTCGGCGACCCATGAGATCACCGGCCCCTGGAGGGTCATCGAGCCGAGCACGGCCAGCAGGTACTCGACCGACTTGTGGGTCTGGAAGGCGCGGTGGGTCAGGAGGCGGTGGAAGCCGATCGTCACCCCGAACCCTCCGGCGAGGTAGAAGACGGCGAGGATCGCGAGCTCCGTCGGGCCGACGGCGCGGTCCCAGAGAAGGAAGACCGCGACGACGAAGGCCAGGAGTGGGAGTACGACTGCGGTGAGGTTTGCGTAGCGTTCAAAGCGACTCATACGGTTGCAGCCTAGGCACATAGAAGTGGCCTGTCTTGCCGAATTGGCGCAGTTCTGTGACGCAGTTTTTGTAAGCTGGGACACAAATGTGCGCCGATGTCCGGAGGAGTGGCGGCCGAGGAACGACCGCGGATGCCGGCCGACGAGCGACCGCGAGTGCACGCCGACGAGCGACCGCGGACGGCGGCGGAGGAGCGGCTGCCGGCGGGGGTTTTGCCGACGCGCCGTGGGAGGCGCTTCCTCCCCAGGTCGCCGATCTGCTCGGGCCGCAGCTTCCCGGCCTCGCGGACGAGATCGTCGAGGCGCTGGTCGGCAGCGTGCCCGCCTACGCCCGCCCGATGCGGGGCGAGTTCGGCCGCGGCATCCGCGTCGGCGTCGAGGAGGCCCTGGGGCGGTTCCTGGCGCTCGTCGGCGAAGGACGGGCCGGTGGCGAGCGCGAGCGCAGGGACGTCTACCGCGCGCTCGGCCGGGGGGAGCTGCGCGCCGGGCGCAGCCTCGATGCGCTCCAGTCGGCCTACCGGATCGGGGCGCGCGTCGCCTGGCGCCGCCTGGCAGCGACCGGGACCGAGGCCGGCATGGACCCCGCGACGCTCCACCTCCTGGCCGAGTCGATCTTCGCCTATATCGACGAGCTCGCGGCCGAGTCGGTCGAAGGCTACGCGCAGGCCCAGGCGGACCAGGCCGGCGAGCAGGAGCGCTTGCGCAGACGCGTGCTGGCCGGGCTCACCGCCGCGGTCGTCGATCCCGCCTGCGTGCGCGAGGCCGCGCGCGAGGCGGGCTGGGCACTGCCCGCCAGTGCGGCGGCGATCGTCGCCGCCGGGACCTCTCCGGGCCGGATCGTCGCGCGTCTGGGCGACGACGTGCTGGCCGTTGCCGACGGCGACGTGACCGTCGGGCTGTGGCCGGACCCCGAGGGCCCGGCGCGCGCGGCGCTGGCACGGCGGGGGCTGGCGGCGAGCGCCGCGATCGGCTGGCCCGTGCCGGTGCTCGAGGTGAGCGAGTCTCTGCAAGTCGCGCGCTCGTGCCTGGCGCTGGGCGAAGCGGGCGCACTCGGCCGCGGGCCGTGGTTCGTCGACGAGCACCTGCGCGCTCTGGCCCTGCGCGACGACGACTGCATCGTCGAGCGCCTCGCCACGCGGCGGCTGGCGCCGCTCGCGGAGCTGACGCCCAAGGCGCGCGCTCGCCTCGAGCGCACGCTGCTCGAGTGGCTGCGCGCCGAGGGCCACCGGCCGACCGTCGCCCGCGTGCTCGGCGTCCATCCCCAGACCGTCCGCTACCGCAGCGTGCAGCTGCGCGAGCTGCTCGGCGACCAGCTCGACGATCCCGACGCGCGCTTCGAGCTGGAGCTCGCCCTGCGCGCCCGCGAGCTGACCAGTCCCTAGCCGGCGACCTCCGCCTGGTCCAGCACGGCGGCCGCGCGCGGCAGGCGCTCGGGGTCGAAGCGGGCGAGGAGGTCGCGGGCGCGGGGACGCTCTCCGGGCTCGGCGAGCTCGAGGCTGCGCGCCATCCACGCAAGCGCGGCGCCGGCGTCCTCGCCACCCTCGGCGAGCTGCGCCAGGGTCACGGCGCCGTGGCGCTTGGCCAGGCGCGTGCCGTCGGGCCCGAGCACCAGCGGCACGTGGACGTGGCTCGGCGGCGCCGAACCGAGCAGCCTCGCGAGCATCAGCTGTGCCGGCGTGGCGCCGAGCAGATCGTCGCCGCGCACCACCTCGCCGATACCCTGGTCGGCGTCGTCGACGACCACCGCGAGGTTGTAGGCCGGGGTGCCGTCGTTGCGCCACAGCACGAAGTCGTCGACCACGCCTTGGACGCGGCCGTGCAGGCGGTCGGCGAACGCGACCCGCTCGCCGCCCGCGTCGAGCCGCAGGGCAGGCGACCGCCCCGACGCCGCGCGCTCGGCGCGCTGCGCCCAGGTCAGGCGCCGGCAGGTGCCGGGATAGGCGCCCTCCGCGGCCGGGCCGTGCGGTGCCTGCGCCGCCGCGCGGATCTCGGCACGCGTGCACCAGCACTCGTACACGCGCCCCGCCGCCCGCAGCGTGGCGAGCGCGTCCTCGTGCCGGGCGCGGCGCTCGGACTGGCGGACCACCGGACCGTCCCAGTCCAGCCCGAGCGCGCGCAGGTCGGCGAGCTGCCCCGCCTCGTGCTCGCGCCGCGACCGCAGAGGGTCCAGGTCCTCGACGCGCAGCGCGAAGCGCGCGCCGGCCGAACGCGCGAACAGCCACGCGAGCAGCGCCGTGCGCAGGTTGCCGAGGTGGAGCGCGCCGCTCGGCGAGGGCGCGAAGCGTCCGTCGTGCGCTGATCGGGACATGGCGCGAGGGTAGGCGGCGGCCCGCGGCGGCCGCGCTCGAGGGGCCGGCGCGTTGAGCGTCGACCAGCCGCGCCCGCGATAATCCTCCCGTGGACCCCGAGCGCCTCGCCGACGCGGTCGCAAGGGGGATGCCTGCCGCGCGGCGCGACCTCGAGCGCCTGGTGCGCATCCCGTCGATCGCCTTCCCCGGTCACCCGCGCGAGCCGCTGGACGAGGCGGCGGCCGCCGTGGTGGAGATCCTGCGCGGGGCCGGGCTGGCCGACGCGCACGCCGTCGAGCCCGCCGGCGGCGGCCCGGCCGCGGTCTTCGCGCACGAGCCCGGGCCGCCGGGCGCGCCGACCGTGCTCCTCTACGCCCACTACGACGTGCAGCCGAGCGGCCCCGAGGCGGCGTGGTCCTCTCCCCCCTTCGAGCCGGTCCTGCGCGACGGCCGCCTGCACGGTCGCGGCGCCGCCGACGACAAGTCGGGCGTCGTGATGCACGCCGCCGCGCTGCGCGCCCTCGGCGGCCGCGCGCCGGTGACGCTGAAGGTGGTCGTCGAAGGCGAGGAGGAGGTCGGGACCGGCGGGATGGAGCGGCTGCTCGCCACCGAGCCCGAGCGCTTCGCGGCCGACGTCGTCGTGGTTGCAGACAGCGGCAACTGGGCCCTGGGCGAGCCGACGCTCACGACCTCGCTGCGCGGACTGGTCGTCTGCGACGTGGCGGTGCGCACGCTCGAGCGCCCTGTCCACAGCGGGATGTTCGGCGGTGCCGCCCCCGACGCCCTGCAGGCGCTGATCCGCCTGCTCGACACGCTGGTCGACGACCGCGGGGCGGTCGCGATGGCCGGCCTCGAGCGGCGCGCGTGGGACGGCCTGGACCAGGATGAGCAGTCCTTCCGCGCCGCGGCCGGCGTGCTGCCCGGCGTCGAGCTGATCGGCGAGGGGACGATCGCCGAGCGCCTGTGCACGAGCCCGGCGGTCACGGTCATCGGGCTCGACGCCCCCGCCGTCGACGGCGCACAGAACGCGCTCGTCCCCCGCGCCCGGGCGCGCGTGAGCCTGCGCCTGGCACCGGGCGACGAGCCTGACCGCGCCCGCGCCGCGCTCGCCGAGCACCTGCGCGCAGCCGCGCCGTGGGGCGTCGCGGTCGAGGTCACGCCGGGCCCGGCGAGCGCCGACGGATTCCTGGCCGACACCACCGGTCCGGGCTACCAAGCCGCGCTGTCCGCGCTCGAGCGCGCGTACGGAAAGGCCGCGGTCAAGCTCGGGAGCGGCGGCTCGATCCCGCTCGTGACGCTGCTCGACGGCGCGCTGCCCGACGCCGAGATCGTGATCTGGGGCGCCGAGGACCCCGGCGCCAACATCCACTCGGCCGACGAGGGCGTTGACCTTGCCGAGCTCGAGCGGGCTATCCACGCCCAGGCCGCCTTCCTGCTCGAGGCGGCCTAGCCGTGGACCCGTCCAGCGCGCTGGGCAGCGCGTTCGCGGCCTTCGGCCTCTCCGGAGCGGCCGGGCTCAACGCCTGGATCCCGCTGCTGGTCGCGGGCATCGCCGACCGGCTCGGGGTCGTCCACCTCCCCCACCCCTACGACAGCCTGTCCTCCACGCCGGCGCTGATCGCCCTCGCGCTCGCGTTCGCGATCGACTTCGTGGGCGACAAGGTCCCAGCCGTTGACCACGTCCTGCACGCCGCCGGCATGGTGATCCACCCCGCGGCCGGCGCCATCCTGTTCGCCGCGCAGACCGGCGTCGCCGGCCGCCTCGACCCCGGCGTCGCGCTCGTCGCCGGAGCGCTCATCGCCGGCTCGGTCCACGCCGGGCGCGCGTCCGTGCGCCCCGTCTCCACCGCCACGACCGCGGGGTTGGGCAACCCGGTCCTTTCGACGCTCGAGGACGTCACCGCGCTGCTGCTCGCCGTCGTAGCCTTCGTGGCTCCCGCGGTCGCCTTCGCGGTCGTTGCCGGGGTGCTTCTCGCGCTGGTCCTCAGCGCGCGCGCGCTGTGGCGGCACTGGCGCCGTACGCGCCCGGTGCCCGGTCCGGAGCGCGGCCCGGCCTAGGTTTCGCCGGGCGCACGAGCCGCGAGCGCGCCACTACACTCGGGGCGCGATGGCTCCCAAGCAGCGCCAGATCAAGATCGAGCAGAAGAGCGCTCTGGCAGCGATGGAGCGGCTCGAGTCGCGCCCGGACGAGGAGCTCGAGGCGGAGGTCAAGTTCAAGTCCGCCGCCCAGGCGATCCTCGGCGCGCGGGCCGCCGAGCGCTACGACGCCAAGGCCGCCCGCGCCCACTTCTCCAAGGCGATCGCCGCGGCGCGCCCGCAGGAGCGCATGCAGCTGCGGCGCATGGCCAACGCCTCGCTCGCGCTGGCCGAGCGTCGCCCGGACGACCTCAAGGAGGCGGTGGAGCGGCTCGGCCAGGCGCCCCCGAGCGGCCGGCAGCTGCTCGCCCTGCGCTTCATGGGCCTCGTGGCGCCCCCACCCGGGGCGAGCATCTGGATCCGGCTGCGCGGCTGGCTGATCCTGCTCGCGCTGGTCGTCGGTCTGCTCGCGCTCGGTCTGGGCATCGTCGAGCTCGTCTCGCTGCCCTTCGGCGGCATCGGCGTGGCCGGCGGGATCCTGCTGGGGATCCTGCTCGTGATCGTCGTCCTGGGCGTGATGGCGTTGCTCGGCCGGCGCCGTCAGCAGCGCGCCAAGGCCCAGCGCGCGGCCGAGGGCCGCGGCCCGTCATAGCGCTAGCCGCCGCGGATCCGCACGCGCCGGATCACGATCGGCGACAGCGGCTTCTCCGTCTGGGAGTCCGAGCGCTGGTCGCCGATCAGCATCACGACGTCCAGCCCCGAGGTCACGCGCCCAACGAGCGCGTAGTCGGGCGGCAGCGAGAACGGCGAGGCGCTCGCGTCCGGGGCGGTGACGACGAAGAACTGGCTACCCGACGTCCCCGGCCGCTCCTCGGCGGTCTTCGCCATCGCCACGGTGCCGCGCGTGTAGCGGAGCCTCTGCGGCGGTGTCTCGGTGATCGAATAGCCCGGCCCGCCCGAGCCGTCGCCGCGAGGATCGCCGCCCTGGATCACGAAACCGGGCGAGATGCGGCTGATGGTCAGGCCGTCGTAGAAGCCGCTGCGCGCGAGCGACGCGAACGAGGACGTCGTCCGCGGCGCCTGCTTGACGGCCAGCGCGATGGTGAACGTGCCGCACGAGGTCTGGACCACGGCCGTGTAGGACCTGCCCGGGTCGAGCCCGCGCTTGGGCTTGGACGCACTCTCGGCACGCGGCGCCGGCTCGCTGACCTTCACGCAGCGCGGCCGCGCCGAGCGCTTCGACGGGCGCGCGGCCTGAGTCGTGCTGGTGGCGGCCGGAGTCGAGGCGCTGGTGGTCGTGGGCGCGGCGCTGGAGGTGCCGGCGCTGCTCGAGCCGCCCCCGCCGCTCGACCCGCACCCGGCGGCGATCAGCACGGCCGCCACCAGCGGCGTCGCGAGGGAGGCGGGGCGGCGCACGGGCGCGAAGGATAATCACGACGTGGCCCTCGCTTCGCTGCTTCGCGCCTACGACCACCTGATCCTCGACCTCGACGGCTGCCTGTGGGTCGGCGAGGAGCCCACCCCGAACGCGACCCGGGCAATCGAGGCGCTGCGCGAGGAGGGCAAGCGCCTCGCCTTCATCACCAACGGCGTGCAGGAGTCCGGCGAGGACATCGTCCGCAAGCTCTGGCGGCTCGGCTTCCGCGCGTCGCTGGAGGAGGTGGTCACGGTGGGCGGCGCGCTCCAGCACCGGCTCGCCGACCGCGGCGGGGGCAGCGCCTTCGTGATCGGGCCGCCCGCCATCCACCGCCACGTGGAGACCGCGGGCATGCGGATCGTCAACGGCACCGACCTCGCTGCCCGGGCCGACGTCGTCGTGCTCGCCGGGCACGAGCGCTTCGACTACGGCGAGCTGCGCACCGCGATCCAGGCGGCGCTGCGCGGCGCCGACGTGCTCAGCGCCGGGCGCGACCGCACCTACCCGATGCCCGACGGCCCCTGGCCCGGCACCGGCACGCTCGTGGCCGCGGTCGAATACGGCGCCGAGTGCCAGGTCACGAGCGTCGGAAAGCCGGCGGTCCAGATCTTCGTCACAGCGCTCGACCGGCTGGGCCCCGGCCGTGCGCTGGTGGTGGGCGATCGTCTCGACTCCGACCTGGCCGGCGCGCGCGCCGCCGGGCTCGACGCGGCCATCGTGCTGACCGGCGTGACCGACCGCGAGCAGGCCGAGGCGGCGACGGATCCGCGTCCGGTCGCGCTCGCCGGCACGCTGGCCGAGCTCGTGCTCGACGGAACGCTGTGAGCCATGCGCAAGCGCACCCATCACAAGCACTCCTCGCGCAAGGCCTATCGCCGGCTGCTCGACTCGCTGGCCGGCCACGAGGCCGTGCATCGCGTGGCCACGGGCCGCGTGAAGCCGCGCATGGGCTCGGGCCGGCCCGTCGCGCCGATCTCCAAGGTGCGGCGCGTCACCTCGGGGCTGTCGATCACGATCAACGCCGACGGGGCCGTGATCGACGCCTACGTGGTGACCGACCGCCCGGCGGCGGTGGAGGACTTCATGCGCGAGCAGGGCTGGACCCGGTGAGCCGGCGGTGAGCGACCGCGAGCGCGTCGCGGTGCTCTACAACCCGGCCGCCGGCGGCGGCCGCGCGACGCGGACCCTGCCGGCGGTCGAGCAGGCTCTGCGAGCACTCGGCCTGACCAGCCGCAGCGCGGCCACGCGTAGCCTCGAGCACGCCGAGGAGCTCGCCCGCGAGGCAGCCGGCGCCGGCGAGGTCGTGGCCACGCTGGGAGGCGATGGCCTGGTCGGAAGGGCCGCGGACGGCCTGCGCGGGACCGACGCGCTGCTCGCGGTGATCCCCGGCGGCCGCGGCAACGACCTCGCGCGCGTGCTCGACCTCCCGCGCGACCCGGCCGAGGCGTGCGCGGTGATCCGCGACGGGGTCGCGCGCCCGCTGGACCTCGGCGAGGTCGGCGGGCGCGCGTTCGTGGGCATCGCGAGCTGCGGCTTTGACTCCGACGCCAACCGGATCGCAAACGAGGCACCGTCACGGCTGGGCAACCTCGTCTACGCATACGGGGCTCTGCGAGCGCTGGTCGCCTGGAAAGCCGCGGAGTTCGAGGTCGAGCTCGACGGCGATACGCGCCGCTACCGCGGTTGGAGCGTGGCCGCCGCGAACTCCAAGGCCTATGGCGGCGGCATGTTCTTGGCGCCCGACGCCGCGCTCGACGACGGTTTGCTCGACGTCGTGTGCTCGCGCGAGTCGAGCAAGCTGCACTTCCTGCGCCAGCTCCCGAGCGTGTTCAAGGGCACGCACGTGGACGACCCCCACATCGAGGTCCATCGCGCCCGCGAGGTCACAATCCGGGCCGACCGCCCCTTCGACCTCTACGCCGACGGAGATCCGATCGCTCGGCTGCCGGCGACGATCCGGGCGCTCCCGGGCGCCGTGCGCGTGCTGATGCCGGCTGCGGCCGCCCCCGGTGGCACCGGTCCGGCTCGATGAGCCACGTGCTCTGGCACGACCTCGAGTGCGGCGGCTACGGCGCCGACCTGCCGCTGTGGCGCTGGCTCGCCGACCGCGAGCCCAGCCCCGTGCTCGACGTCGGCGCGGGCGCCGGTCGCGTGGCGCTGGCCCTGGGCCGCCAGGGCGTCGAGGTCGTCGCGCTGGATCGCGACCCGGTCCTGCTCGCCGCCCTGCGCGAGCGCGCCGGGTACATGCCCGTGAGCACGGTCTGCGCCGACGCGCGGGACTTCGAGCTCAGCCGGCGCTTCGGGCTGATCCTCGCCCCCATGCAGACCGTGCAGCTCCTGGATGGCGGCGAGGGGCGCGCGGCGTTCCTGCACTGCGCGGCCGCGCACCTGGCCCCGGACGGACTGCTCGCCGCTGCGTTGGCCGAGGAGCTCGAGCCCTACTCCGACGCGCTCGCGCTGCCCGAGCCCGACGTCGACGAAGCGGACGGCTGGACGTGGCGCAGCCACCCGATCGCGGTCCGAGACGACGGAGCCCGTATCGCGATCGAGCGCATCCGCGAGACGATCGGGCCCGACGGCGGGCGCGACGCCGAGCGCGACGTGGTCCATCTGGACCGGGTGTCAGCCGATGCGTTCGAGGCGCAGGCGAGGGATGCCGGCCTGCGGCCCGAGCGCCGCCGCACGATCCCGCCGACCCCGGACTACGTCGGCAGCACGGTGGTGCTGCTCCGGGGCTGAGGGCCGCGCTGGGGTCAGCCGTCCCGGCACGGCGCGCCGTTCCAGCGGACGCCGCGGAATCAGGCCTCCCGGCGGAAGCCCGTCGCGGCCGGCTGCGGTGGCAATGGGCTGGCGGGCAGCCCGGCAGGCGGGTCAAGCGCGTTGAAGCCGGGCGGCGCGATGTCGTTCGGGCCGTCGGGATGAAAGAGCGAGGCGAGCGCCTGGATCTGCCCGCGGGCCACGCCGAGCTCCCCCATCCCGCCGCCGTACATCCCGAGACCGCGCTCGTCGCAGGCGGAGTAGAGCGCGAACAGGTCGCGGAGCGTGCCGATCCGGCTGGGCTTGATGTTGAACGTGCGCGCGGGGAGCGGAGTGGCGTCGAGGTCGGCCACGGTGACGATCGGCGCGTCGTAGGCGACGCGGGCGGCGTGAGGCTCCACACGTGGCCGGATCTCCGGCAGGTCGTGCGGGTCCTCGAGCAGCGCATGGGGGAACGCCTCGAGCAGCAGGTCGTAGGCGGCGACGAGCGCGCCGACGTCCTCTACCTCCATCCCGTACTGGCCCTTGAAATCGATCGTGTGGACCGCACCCGTGCCGGCCAGGGCGTCGACGATCTCGGCGGTCCAGGTCGGCGCCGCGTCGAGCTTGAAGCGCAGGTTCGGGTAGCGCTCGAGGCGCCGGTAGATGGTGTCGACGGCGGGCGGGTCACCCAGACCAAGCGAGTTGACGAAGGTGATCGGTCGCGGCTCGCGCCCGATCACCTCGTGCAAGGCACGGCCTGCCTGGTTGAGCGCCAGGTCGAGCGCCGCCGCCTCGTAGCCCCAGTTGCGCCAACGCCGCGCCATATCGTGGTCCGGCGGCTCAGCGGGCCACAGGTCGAGCTCGGCGAGACGGTCACAGAAGCCCCCGAGCGTCCACTCGCCGGCCAGCGACGGGTCCGGACCCTCCCCCATGAACAGCGTGATGTCCTCACCGAGGCCCTCCGCGCCGTCGCCCGTCAGCCGCACGAGCCGCGTCGCATGCGCCTCGCCGAAGCCCGGTCCGGGGTCGAGTCGGTCGTATCTGCACGCCTCGACGACGAGCGGCAGGCTGGCAAGGCGTGGCCAGAGGGACACGAGCTCAGCCCCGCGCCGGCCTCACGTCGCGGCCTGCGTCCGGATCTGCGGTTCGTCGTCGGTCATGGAGTCTCCAGCCGCGTCCGGCCGCCTCCGCCGGGCTCTGTGCACCGGCGGAGGCGGGCGGTTCCGTCGCTACTTCAGGCCGTTGGCCGACAGGAACTGGGAAGCGACCTCGGCCGGATCCTTCTTGTCGATGTCCACGGCGGCGTTCATCTTGCGGATCGCGTCGAGCGTGAGCTTCGAGGTGACCGCGTTGAGCGTCTGGGAGAACGCCGAGCCCTCCTTGGCCAGCAGCGAGCTCTTGACCACGGGCGCGACGTTCTGGAACCCGAACACCTTCTTGGGATCGGCCAGCACGACGTACTTGTTGCCCGAGAGCTGCCCGTCCGTGGTGAACACGTCTGCGCCCTGGATGTCGCCGCTGTCAAGGGCCTTGTACTGCAGGCCGATCTGGAGCGGCTTGAACTTCATCGCGGTCAGGCCGTAGACCTGCCGCAGCCCCTTGAGGCCCTCGAAGCGGTTGCGCGACTCCGGGGGCGCGCCCCACGTGAAGCTCGACCCGAGCTTCTTGATGTCGCCGATCGACTTCAGGCCGTTCTTCTGCGCGTAGGCGGTGGTCACGCCCACGGCGTCGGAGTTGTAGAACGGGGACTTGTTCAGGAGCGTGAAGCCGCGGCCCTCCTGGAACTTCTTGGCGGCGTCGTAGGCGGCCTGCTCGCTGGTCGGCCGCCGGCTCTGCGCGGCGACGACCGACAGGATCGTGCCCGTGTACTCGGGGTACATGTCGATCTTGCCGCTGGTCAGCGCCTTGTCGATGACCTCGGTCGAGCCGATGTTCTGCTTGAACGTGACGCTGTAGCCCTTGGCCTTGAGCGCCTGCGTGTAGAGCTGGCCGAGGATGAACTGCTCGGTGAAGTCCTTCGACCCGATCGTCACCGCCGGCTTGCCCTTCCCGGGCTGGTCGCCCGAGCCGCCGTTGTCGTTAGAGCTCCCGCATGCTCCCGCGCCGAGCGCAACTGTCACCAGCAGCAGCGCGGCGAGTCCTCCTCGCAGCGATCGTGTTCTCACGGAACCGGCTCCTTTCTCCCGTTTGCCTTGGTTGGGTTTCAGCTCGTGGCCTCGAGCGCGGGACCGACCAGCGGCTCCTGCGCTTCGCGTTCGCGCTGGGCGCGTATCCCGCGCGGCGTCACCGCGCGTTGCAGCAGCGCGAGGAAGCCCTCGGCCGCGAAGGCGAGCGCGGTCACCAGCAGCGCCGCGCCGATGACGCCCTCGATCTTGTAGGTCGCCTGGCTGACGATGATCTCGCCCAGCCCGCCGCCGCCGGCGATCGCCGCCAGCGTCGCCGTGGCGATCACGTACACCGTCGCCGTACGGATGCCGGCGAAGATCAGCGGCAGCGCCAGCGGCAGCTCGATCCGCCACAGGATCTCGCGCCCGCGCATGCCCATCCCCCTGGCCGCCTCTACCGCGTCGCGATCGACCCCGTCGACCGCGGTGTAGGCGTTCGTGAGCATGATGGGCACCGCCAGCACAACCAGCGCGATCATCACGTTCAGGAATCCCAGCCCGACCAGCGCGATGCCGATCGCGATCACCGCCAGGCTCGGGAGCGCGCGCCCGATGTTGGCCACGCTGATCGCGAGGAAGGAGCCGCGATGGATGTGCCCGAGCCAGACGCCGAGCGGGATCGCGATCAGGATCGCCACGCCGATGGCCGCGCCGCTGAGCTCGAGGTGCTCGACGATCTTGTGCCACAGCAGGTCGGTGTTGTTCCCGATGAACTTGATCGCGTTGACGAAGTCGTTCATGCCGTCCTCCGGCTCCATGGCGTCAGCAGCCGCTGGACGATGACGATCAGCCCGTCGGCCACGAGCGCGAGCGCGACGGCGAGCGCCCCCGCGGCGATGAACTCGGTGTTGAAGTTCTTCTGCAGGCCGTCGCGGATCGGCGACCCGAGCCCCTGGTCGACCACGAAGGCGGCGATCGTCGCGAGGCTGATCACGGTCACCGTCGCCACCCTGATCCCGGCGACGATCGCCGGCAGGGCCAGCGGGAGCTCTACCCGCATGAGGCTCTGTCTGGGCGTGAGGCCCATCCCGCGCGCGGCCTCGCGCACGTCGTCGGGCACGCCGCGCAGCCCGAGCAGCGTGTTGCGGAACAGGATCAGCAGCGTGTAGGAGACCAGCGCGATCTCGACCGTCGCCGTGGTCAGGCCGGTGATCGGGACGAGCAGCTGGAACAGCGCGAGCGAGGGGATCGTGTACAAAAAGCCGGTCAGGAGCGTGAACGGCGTCTCGAACCAGTGCACGCGGTACGCGACCAGGGCGGCGGCGAAGGCGATCAGGCCGCCGATCCCGACCGCGATCAGCGTCAGCCAGAGGTGCTCGAGCAGCGCGGGCTGGAAGACCTTGCCCCAGTTGTCGCCGAACCAGCCCCAGCAGAAGGTGCCGTTGTTGCGCACGCAGTCAGAGCCGCGCCCGAAGTCCGGGATCACCGGCTGGGCCTGGGCGAGGACGGCGATCACCGTGCCGCCTTCGCCCGCGAGGGATCGCCGCCGTTGCGAAGCGCGGCCTGGATCATGTCGATCGTGGCGCGCCCGACCGCCTCACCGCCGTCGTCGACGACAACGAGCTCGCCGCCTGACGTGAGCATCAGCGAGAGCGCGTCGCGCAGGCTCGTGCCCAGCTCGGCCCGCGGCGCATCCGGCGGCTGCCCGTTCGGCGCGAGCAGCTCGAGAGCGGAGAGGTCCGACAGCGAGAGCCGCTTCAGGCCGCGGTCGGCGCCCACGAAACGGGCGACGAACTCGTCGGCCGGGTGGGCCAGGATCTCCTCTGGCGTGTCGTACTGCGCGAGCACCCCGCCCTCGCGCAGGATGATGATCCGGTCGCCCATCTTGATCGCCTCGTCGATGTCGTGGGTGACGAACAGGACCGTCTTGCGGATGCGCTCCTGGAGGCGCAGGAACTCGTCCTGGAGGTGCTCGCGGGTGATCGGGTCGATCGCCCCGAAGGGCTCGTCCATGAGCATCAGCGGCGGATCGACGGCGAGCGCGCGCGCGAGGCCCACGCGCTGGCGCTGGCCGCCCGAGAGCTGCGCCGGGTAGCGCTTTCCGAGCTCTGCCTCGAGGCCCACGAGCTCGATCAGCTCGGCCGCGCGCGCCCGGATCCGCGCCTTGTCCCAGCCAAGCAGGCGCGGGACGGTGGAGATGTTGTCCTCGACGGTCATGTGCGGGAACAGGCCGATCTGCTGGATCACGTAGCCGATCCCGCGGCGAAGCTCCGTCACGTCCATCGCCCGCACGCTCTGGCCGGCGATGAGGATGTCGCCCTCGGTGATGTCGATCAGGCGGTTGACCATCTTCATCGCGGTCGTCTTCCCGCCTCCCGACGGGCCCACGATGCAGCAGATCTCACCGGCGGGGATCTGCAGCGACAGGTCCTGGATCGCCGGCCGGCTGGCGCCGTGGTAGCGCTTGTTGACGTTGCGGAACTCGAGAGGAGCCGCCTGAGGGTGCGAATACGGCCCCTGGGTGTGGGCAGGTTCGTTGGTCTCCACGAGGCGCTCCCCAGCCGGGCGTGGGGCTGATCCTATCCGTTACCCCCGCGAACCCGGTCCGACGGGCGGGCGCTCAGCGGGTCACGCGCAGCAGCAGACGGTCGCTGCGCAGGCCCTTCTGCGAGGCTCGCGCGACCACCAGCCGCGGGCGCGTGAAGCGGTAGGCGACGGTCACGCGCCCGCGGCGATCGGCGCTCACGCGCTGTCCGGCGAAGCGCACCGACGCGCCGGCGGCGGGGCCGCGCCCGTCGACCGTCGGCCGCGTCACCGTGAACGTCACGCGGACGCGGCGCCGCGCCGGCAGGCGGCGCGCGTCGGCCCGCAACTGCAGGCCGCCCAGCGCGGGTGGCGCGGGCGGGTCGTCGGTGACGTCGCTGAGCTCGACCACGTCTCCGCCGAAGGTCACGGCGTAGAGATTTCGAGTCGGGAGGTCGCCGCCACCGCCGAAGGCGACCATGCTCGGTCCGCTCAGCCCGCGCGCGAGCGCGCAGATCGAGCGGTCGGTGTCCACCCGCCACACCTCGCCGGCGCCGTTGGCCCCGACGTAGAGCCGATCGGCTCCGTCGCGGACCATGCCGTCGAGCAGCGGGTTGCCGTCGGCGGCGGGCGGTGAGGCATAGGTCGTCACCTGGCTCGGGTCGCGCAGGTCGACGCGGAAGATGCCGGTGCCCCGGAAGGTCTGGACCACGTACAGGAAGCGGTTTGCGGTGTCGACCGCGACCCCGTTGGAGGACTCCTGCTTCGCCCAGTCGGGCTCGACGCGGCCGCCGCGGATGCGGTCGATGTCGCCGGCGAAGTCGTTGGTCGCGTACAGCGTCCCGTCCGGGCCACGGGCGACGCCGTTGGCCATGCCCAGCCCGCGCGTGATCAGCCGCCGTGCGCCCGTGTCGGGGTCGATGCGCTCCAGCCCTGCTCGGCCGTCGTCGGCGTTGCCCGCCGCCGCGCTGTCGCCGAACCCGGCGATCAGGCGGCCCGCGCCGTCCATGACCAGGCCGCCGGGGGCGTCGAGCCCGTCGGCCAGCACGCGCGCGGGCCCGCCGGGACGGTCGATGCGCAGGATGCGGTTGTTCTGCGAATCGGAGACGAACAGCCGCCCGCGTGCGTCGGCGACGATCGATTCGAGCACCCCCTGGCCCGTCAGCAGCTTGCGCACGGGCGGCTTGTCGGTGCAGTCGGGAACAGCCGCGGCCTGGGCGGCGGGCAGAGCCGCGGCCGCGAGGCCGAGGACCAGAGCGAGCATCGCGCGGCGCATCGCGCGATCTTATTGGGCGACGCCACTGGAGCCGAACCCGCGGCCGCCGCGGGCGCTCTCCTCCAGCACCTCGACCTCGACGCAGTCCGGCAGCTCGACGCGCACCACGACGAGCTGTGCGATGCGGTCGCCGGCGGCCACGACGAAGCTCGCCTCGGGGTCGGCGTTGAGCAGCAGCACGCGGAGCTCGCCGCGGAAGCCGGCATCGATCAGTCCCGGGGCGTTGGGAAGCGTGATGCCGTGGCGGGCCGCCAACCCGGAGCGGGGCAGGACCAGCCCGGCGTGGCCCTCGGGGATCTCCACCGCGAGACGCGTCCCCACCGACGCGCGCTCGCCAGGGCCGATGCGGGCAGCCTCGGCCGCGCGCAGGTCGAGCCCGGCGTCGCCCGCGTACGCGCGCGAGGGGAGAACGGCATCGGGCGAAAGGCGCTGGAACCGAAGCGGCGGGCTCATGGATTGGCGCAGCGGGCCGGCGCGACGCGGCCGCGGGCGCGGTGCGCTCACGCGCTGCCGTTCACGGCGAAGCGCTCGTAGCGCTCGGCCACCGCCGCCGGCAGGCGGGCGCTCACGCGCACCCCCTCGGTGGTGTTCTCGCGGTGCAGGTCGCCCGCGAGCTCGTGCAACTCGGCGATACGGCCACCCTGGTCGTAGGGCACCAGCAGCTCGACCGGCCGCAGCGTGCGCTCGAAGCTCGCGGCAATTCGATCCGAGAGCGCGTCGAGCCCCTCGCCCGTGCGGGCGGACACGAGCGCTGCCCGCGGGTGGCGGAAGCCCAGGACGCGCCGCTGATCGGCATCGAGCAGATCGGCCTTGTTGAGCACGAGCAGCCGCGGCGTCGCCCCCGCCCCGATCTCCTCGAGCACGTCCTCGACCGCGCGCACCATCTCGCCCAGCTCGTCCTCGGGCGCGGCGGCGTCGGCCACGTGCAGGATCAGGTCGGCCAGGCGAGTCTCCTCGAGCGTCGCCGCGAACGCGTCGACGAGCTGGTGGGGAAGCTTGCGGATGAAGCCGACCGTGTCTGTGACCAGCCACGGCGGGCCGCCGTCGTGGCGCATGGTGCGCGTGGTCGGGTCGAGCGTGTGGAACAGGCGGTCGCGGACCCCGACCTCGGCGCCGGTGAGCGCGTTCAGCAGCGTGGATTTCCCGGCATTCGTATAGCCGGCCAGGGCCACGGTCGAGAGGTGGGCGCGATCGCGCTCGGCCCGCATCGTGTCGCGGTGGCTGCCCACGCGCTCGAGCCGCCGGCGCAGCGCCGCGATGCGATCGCGGGCCAGGCGCCGATCGGTCTCGATCTGGGTCTCCCCCGGGCCGCGCGTGCCGATGCCGCCGTCGATGCGGCCGGCCCCCAGGCGCTCGAGGTGCGTCCACAGCCCGCGCATGCGGGCGAGGTTGTACTCGAGCTGCGCGAGCTCGACCTGGAGCTTGCCCTCGGCCGTGTGCGCGTGCCCGGCGAAGATGTCGAGGATGATCGCGGTGCGGTCGATCACCGGCAGCTCGAGCGCCGCCTCCAGGTTGCGCTCCTGGCGCGGCGAGAGCTCGTCGTCGCAGGCGATCAGGTTCGCGTCCGCCTCCTTGACGGCCGCCTTGAGCTCTTCGAGCTTGCCCGGCCCCAGGTAGGTGTTGGGGTGCGGGCGGTCGCGATGCTGGACGAGCTGCCCCACCGTGGCCACGCCCGCGGTGAGCAGCAGCTCGCGGAGCTCGGAGAGGTCGTCGCCCTCAGGGAGCGCGGCGATCGCGAAGGCGCGCTGGCGGGCTCTGGATCGGGCGCTCTCGGTCTGGTCCACTTTCCCGGAGCAGTTTAGGGACGGCTCGGCTCAAGGGGCGACCGCGGCCTCGATCGCGGCGCGCAGGGTCGCCTCGTCGAAGTCGTCGTCGTGGCGGGTTCCGTTGACGAACAGCGTCGGCGTGCCGTTCACCCCGCTGCGCATCCCGCTGTCGAGGTCCTCGAGCACGCGCGCGCGGTGCGCATGCGAGCGAAGCTCGTCGTCGAAGCGCTCCACGTCGAGGCCCAGCTTGCGGGCGATGTGCCGCAGCCCGTCCTCGGTGGGAGGCTCGTGGTGGCCGTAGACCTCGTCGTGGAACTCCCAGAAGCGCCCCTGCGCCGCGGCCGCCTCCGAGGCGTCGGCCGCGGCCAGCGCGTTGGGGTGGGCGTCCGCGACCGGGAAGTGGCGGAACACCTCACGCACCGGCCGCTCGGCGCGACGCTGCAGGCGCTGCAGCTCGCGCGCGGCCTGCCGGGAGGCGGGGCACTCGAAGCCGCCGTACATCACGATCGTCACCGCGGCGTCGGACGGGCCGCGCACGTGGTCGCGCTGCGGATCGACGTCCACGGCGAGGCGGCCCTCGACGGCGCCGAGCCGGTCGCGCCAGCTCTGCAGGCGCGCACGCAGCTCGGGGTCGACCTCGCGCTCCACGTGGTGAGCGGCGCGCTGGCTGGGGACGTGGTGCCCGTGATCCGTGCCGCGCCCCCATAGGCTCACGTCGACCGTCGGGTCCTTGCCGATCGCGTTTCCGACGCCCACCGCTCCCGGCGCCTCTTCATCGCTCGCCCACGGCGTCAGCGAGATCCCGCTCCCGGTGACCGTGAAGTACCCGAAGACGATGGCCGCGAAAAGAACGACGACGACCGCCAGGAAGATCCATGTCCCGCCTGCCAGCGCAAGGATCATGAGCCGATCCTACCCGGCGCTGCGACCGAGTGCGGGGGCGCCCGTAGTACGCCACGGCCCGGTAAGACTCCGGGGGTGGCCAAGCTCGTCCTCGGGCCCTCCTGCACTACGTGGGCGAACGCGAGGCGCGCATGCGCGAGGAGGCCCGGCGGGACACTAGACCTTGCCCGACGCCGAGGCCGCGGCGCCCGCGGCCGCGTCGCGCTCGGCGAAATACTCCTCGCCCTCGATCGAGAGGTCGGGCAGCAAGCGGTCGAGCAGGTGCGGCATCCACCAGTTCGCGCGCCCCAGCAGCGTCATCACCGCGGGCACGAGCAGGCAGCGGACGAAGGTCGCGTCGACCGCCACGGCGACTGCCATCCCCACGCCGAACTGCTTCACCGTCGGGTCGCCGTTGAGGATGAAGGCGCAGAACACGCTGACCATGATCAGCGCCGCCGACGTGATCACCCTCCCCGTGGTGGCCAGCCCGCGCACCACCGACTCGTGGTTGTCGTGCGTCTCCTCCCAGTGCTCGCGTATGTGCGTCAGCAGGAACACCTCGTAGTCCATGGACAGGCCGAAGAGAATCGCGAACATCATCAGCGGCACGTAGCTGACTATCGGGACCGCGTGGTCGAGGCCGACGAGCTCGACCCCCCAGCCCTTCTGGAACACGGCGGTCACGACCCCGAACGCCGCGCCGATCGAGATCAGGTTCATGATCGCGGCGGTGAGCGGGATGACCACCGAGCGGAAGGCGAGCATCAGGAGCAGGAAGCTGAGCCCGACGACGATCGCGATCGTGCGCGCCAGGCGGTCGGAGATCTCGCCGGCGAGGTCGATGTAGCCCGCGGTGGTGCCGCCCACGTAGGCGGTCATCGACTGGCCCTGGGTCGCCTTGGGGATCACGCTGTCGCGCAGCTCGTTGACGAGGTCGACGGTCGACTGGTCGGACGGCGCGCTCTTGGAGATCACGTTGTAGACCGCCGCGGTGCCGTTGTCGTTGACGAGCGGCTGCGTGACGGACTGGACGTCGGCGGTCTTCTGCATGTCGGTGCGCAGCGTCTGCAGGCGCGGATCGGTGGCCGGATTCTCGGCCTGCTTGCGCTGGTCGTCGGCCTGGCTCTGGATCTGGTCGAGCTCCTGATTGAGCTGTTGCTGGGAGGTCGCCGTGGCCTTGGCCTGGTCCTCCTGCTGCTTCTCCTGGTTGTTGATGTCGTCGATCTGGCTCTGGTCGGCCTTCGCGGGCTTGGCCGACAGGTCGACGCTGATCAGGAGCGGTCCGTTGGTCCCGGCGCCGAAGCCCTTGGTGATGATGTCGTAGGACTGGCGCACGGTTGTGCTGGTGGGCTGCGCGGAGACGTCGTTCTGGCCCAGGGTCAGGTCTAGCGTCGGCCAGGCGAGCGCGCCCAGGACTATCAGGGCGACGATCGCGGCCGTCCACGGCCGGCGCCCGACGAAGCGCGCCCAGCGCGCCCAGCCGTGCGGCTTGGCGTCGTGCACGTGTTGCGGCAGCGGCAGGCGCAGGGACTCGATGCGCGGGCCGAGCATTGCCAGCATCGCCGGCAGCAGCGTGATGGCGCCGGTCATGGCAACAGCTACGACGATCGCGGACGTGTAGCCGAGCGCGGTAACGAGCGGGATCCCGACCACGGTCAGTGACAGCAGCGCGATCATCACCGTCGAGCCTGCGAATACGACCGCGCCGCCCGAGGTCGCCACCGCGCGCGCAATCGACTCGTCGTACGCCAACCCGTGGTCGCGCACCTGCTCTCGGTGCCGCGTCACGACGAACAGCGCGTAGTCGATCCCTACGCCCAACCCGATCATCGTCGCCACGGTTGGCGCCACGGTCGGCACCTGGGCGACGTGGCTGAGCAGCGCCACGATGCTCAGGCCGCTGACCAGGCCGAAGATCGCGGTGATGATCGGCAGCCCCATCGCCACCACCGTCCCGAACGTGAACAGCAGCACGACCACCGCCGCGGCGAGTCCGATCACCTCGCTGGTGTGCGTCTTGGGTTTGGAGACCTTCTGGCCTATGTAGCCGCCGTAGGCCGTCTTGATCCCGGCGTCACGGGCCGGCGCCGCCTCGTCGATCAAGCGGTTGGCCTCGTCCTCGGTCAGGTCGCCCGGGCCGTCCTTGAGGTTCAGGGCGATGTAGCCGATCGTCTCGTCCTTGGACAGCTGCGCCTTGCCGTCGGACGACAGCGGGCTCGTCACGGCGCTGACGATCGAGTCCTTCTTGAACGCATCGACGGTGTCGCCGATCGCCTTGGAGTAGTTGTCGTCGGTGAGCTTGCCCTTGGACACCTCGAGGGCGACCGGATTGCTCCCGTTGGCCTGCGCGGGGAAGCGCTTCTGGAGCAGGTCGGTGGCGTTCTGGCTGCCCGTCCCGGGCAACGTCAGGTTGTCGTCGGTCTCGAGCCCGGAGCTCCGTGCGAGCACGGCCAGGGCGACGAACACCGCGAGCCACAGCACCAGGACGATGCGGTGGTGGCGCACGCACAGGCGCCCGAGCTGGTAGAGGGGACCGGTCATCGCCCGCGCCGAACCTAGCGGGGCGTGCCCTACCCCCGCAAGCGGCTGAGCCGCTCCACGGCCTCCAGCAGCCGGTCGTCCGGCGTCGTGAGCGAGATCCGGAAGAAGCCCTCCCCGTGGGGCCCGTAGGCGCCTCCGGGCGAGACCACGACGCCGGCCTCCTCGAGCACGTGCTCGCAGTAGGCGGCGGAGGACTCGTAGCCCTCGGGGATCGGCGCCCACACGTAGATCGTGGCCTTGGGGGCGGTGACGTGGACGCCGGCCTCGCGCAGCGCGCCGACCACCGCGTCACGGCGGCGCTCGTACAGGGTGCACATGGACGCGACCTCGGCGTCCGCGTCGGGCGACAACGCGGCGACCCCGGCGAGCTGTACGGCTTCGAACAGGCCCGAGTCGACGTTCGACTTCAGCCGCCAGTAGGTCGAGATCGCGTCGGCGTTGCCGGCGATCGCCGCGCAGCGCCAGCCCGTCATGTTGTAGCCCTTGGACAGCGAGAAGACCTCGACGCCGACCTCCTTGGCGCCCGGCGTGGCCAGGAACGAGGGCGCGCGGTAGCCGTCGAAGCAGATCTCGCTGTAGGCGTTGTCGTGGACCACGAGGATGTCGTTGGCGCGCGCGAGCTCCACCACGCGCGCGAAGAAGCCCTCGGGCACCACGGCGCCGGTCGGGTTGTTGGGGTAGTTGAGGTACATGAGGCGCGCCCGGTGGAGATCGTCGGGCGCGATCGCATCCAGATCCGGCACGAAGCCGCGCTCGGGCACGAGCGGCATCAGCGCCGCCTCCGCCCCGGCGAGCAGCGGTCCGCCGGTGTACACCGGGTAGCCGGGGTCGGCCGCGAGCGCGACGTCGCCCGGGTCCAGGAAGGCGAGGTTGAGGTTGAAGATGCACTCCTTGGCGCCGATCGCCGGGATCACCTCGGTCTCGGCGTCCAAACGCACGTCGAAGCGGCGCGCGTAGAAGTCGGACAGCGCCTCGCGAAAGTCCGCGCGGCCGCGATTCGAGGGGTAGCGATGGGTCTCGGGCTCTGAGACCGCCTCCTGCATCGCCTCGACGACGAGCGCGGGGGTCGGGCGGTCCGGGTCGCCGATCCCGAGGCTGATCACGTCGACGCCTGCGGCGCGCTTGGCCGCGACCTTGCGCTCGAGCTCGGCGAACAGGTAGGGCGGGATGCGCTCCAGGCGCTTGCTCGGTCTCATCGTTCGGCGCTCAGCTCCTCGGTCAGCTCTGCGCTGAGCTCGCCGCGGTACACGGGGATCGCCCAGCCGGTCAGGTTCACGTGCAGGTCCTCGTCCACCTCGACCTCGAGCTCGCCGCCGTCCAGGCGCACGGTCAGCGGGCTGTCGCCGCCACGCAGGACGTGGGCGACGGCCGCGCCGGAAGCGCCGGTGCCCGAGGAGAGCGTCTCCCCCACCCCGCGCTCGAAGATCCGCGCCCGGATGCGGTCGGGCGCCTCGACGGCGTAGAAGGAGACGTTGGTGCGGTTCGGGAACAGCGGGTCGTGCTCGATCGGCGGGCCGAGGCGCTGCAGGTCGAGCTCCTCGAGGCCTTCTGCGACCGGGATCGCGCACTGCGGGTTGCCGATCGAGACGTGCTGGAAGCGCCACTCGCTCCCGTCCGCGGTCAGCGTGCCGGCGCCGTCGTCGGGTCCGTCCGGGTAGTCGCGCGAGCGCAGCCGCGCGCGGCCCATGTCCACCCGGCAGGTGGTCGGTCCCAGGATCGTCGGCCGGATCTCGCCGGCGGCGGTCTGGACCGAGAAGGTGTCCGATTCCGTCCAGCCGCGCGTGCGCAGGTACATGATCGCCTCGCGGGCACCGTTGCCCGACAGCTCGGCCTCTGAGCCGTCGGGGTTGAAGATGCGCAGCCGGGCCACGAAGCCGCGCTCGTCGGGCCCCTGCAGCAGCAGCACGCCGTCGGCCCCGACCCCGGTGTGGGGCGCGCACAGGCGGCGCACGCGCTCCGGGGTGAGCTCCCACGGCAGCTGCGCGGCCTCGACGATCAGGTAGTCGTTGCCCAGCGCCTGCCACTTCTCGAAGGGGATCGGGGCCATCGCGGCCCGCAACCCTAGTGGGCGTCTAGTGCGACAGCGCGCGGGCGACGAGGCGGTCCATCACGCGGTCGGGCAGCACCCGCGCGGCGCCGGCCCGCAGCTTCGCGTCGCGGCCGACGATGTAGCGGGTCCGCGGGCGGCGCGCGGTGAGCGCGTGGAGGACCACGTCTGCGACCGCGTCCGGTGCCAGCCCTTCGCGGGAGATGCGCTCGGCCTCGGCCCGGATTGTGCGGGCCAGATCGCCGTAGCGCTGCTCGGCCTCGGCGGGCATGTTGCCCAGCACGCGCTCGGCCGCTTCGAACCCCTTGTCCCAGATCGACGTGCGCACCCCGCCGGGCTCCACCACCGCGACCTTGACGCCCGAGGGCGCGAGCTCGCGCCGCAGCGAGTCCGACACCGCCTCGAGCCCGAACTTCGAGGCCGCGTACGGGCCGGCGAGGGGCAGCGCGAAGCGCCCGCCGATCGAGCTGATGTTCACGATCCGCCCCCGCGCCACGCGCAGCGCGGGCAGGAAGGCCTGCGTCACCGCCACCTGGGCGACGAGGTTGACCTCGAGCTGCGTGCGCAGCTCCTCGACCGGCAGGTACTCGAGCGGGCCCGCGATGGCCACGCCGGCGTTGTTCACGAGGCCCGCGAGCCCGGGGCCGGCCGCGTCGCGCACCTGCGCCGCGGCGCGAGCGATGGCGCCGGCGTCGGTCACGTCGAGCAGCACGGGCTCCAGCCCGGCGCCGGAGGCGCGCAGCCGCTCGGCGTCCTCCTCGCGCCGTACGGCCGGGAAGACCCGGAAGCCCTCGCGGGCGAGTCGCTGCGCGGTCGCCTCGCCGATGCCGGTCGAGGCGCCGGTTACGACCGCGGCTCCGCGCATGCTCATACGCGCAGCCTCTCACTTCCGGCCGTCGGCGGTGTCGAGGCGCGTCAGCACGTCGCGCGCGACCTCGGCCGGCTCGCGCCCGGTGACGTCGAGGACCTCCACGCCCGCGAGCTTTCGCATCCAGGTCTGCTGCCGGCGGGCGAAGCGGCGCGTGGCGGTGATCGTCGCCTCGACGTCACCGCGCTCGAGCTCGGCGAAGCCGAGCGCCTTGCGGGCGGTTTGGGAAGCACCGGCCGCGGCGGCGCGGCGCACCTCGTCCTGCGCTCCGGCGGCGACCATCGCGCGGACGCGCGCCTCGATGCGCCGCGCGAGCTCCGCACGGTCCATCGTCAGGCCCACGAGCAGCGTGGGGTGGCGCGTGCTCGCCGTCCACAGTTGCGAGTCCGCGTCGCGGGGCTCGAGCGCGCCCGCTTCGAGCAGCTCGAGCGCGCGGACCACGCGGTGGCTGTCGTTCGGCTCGATGCCGGTCGCCGCCCAGGGGGCGCGGCGAGCGAGGTCGGCATGCAGCGCGGCGGCGCCGCGCGCGGCGAGCTGCTCCTGCAGCCGCGCCCGGACGCCCGGCTCGGGCGGTGGCCGCAGGTCGAGCCGCGCGATGGCGGCGCGCAGGTAGAGCCCCGTCCCCCCGACGATCAGCGGACGCCGGTCCCGCGCGAGCAGGCCGTCGATCTCCGCGTGCGCGAGCGCGGCGTACTCCGCCACCGAGAAGGCCCGGTCGACGGGAACGAACCCCACCAGGCGATGCTCGAGGCGCGCCCGATCCTGCGCCGTCGGCGCCGCGGTCAGCAGCTCCAGGCCGCGATAGACCTGCAGCGCGTCGGCGGAGACCGCTACGGGGTCCTCGCCGCTCTCCCGGAGCGCGTCGGCCAGCGCCATTGCGACGGCCGTCTTGCCCACGCCGGTGGGGCCGAAGAGCGCGATCGCGCGCGGGCGCTGGGGCGTGGCCATGGCGGGGAGTATCGTGGCGTGATGGTCAGGATCGGCAGCGGCCTGTCCACCGCGCCGGACGCGCGGGTCGGCGCCATCGAGGCGGCCGGCGCCGCCCGCGAGGGCCTCGACGGTCAGCGAGCGGATCTCGTGGCCGTCTTCGCCTCGGGCGCCCATCTCGCCGCTCCGGAGGCCACGCTCGAGGGGGTCCACGAGGCGCTCATGCCGGAGGAGGTGGTCGGCTGTGGCGCGGGCGGGGTGCTCGCCGACGGACGCGAGATCGAGGGGGCGACCGGAGTGGCGGTGTGGGCGGCCGCGCTCGACGGAGGTCAGGCGCTTGCGTTCCACGCCAGCGCGCGCAGGCTGGAGGACGGCGTCGCGGTCAGCGGCCTGCCCGAGCTCGAAGGCGCCTCCGCCGCCGTGCTGCTCGCCGACCCCTACTCCTTCCCCACCGACGGCCTGCTCCAGGACCTGGCGACGCGCGCCCCGGGCGTCCCCGTGCTGGGCGGACTGTCGAGCGCGCGCACGCTCGACGGTGCGGGAGCCCTGTTCCTCGGTGACGAGCTCGTGGACTCCGGCGCGGTCGGCGTGCGGCTCGAGGGCGTCGACGTGCTGCCGTGCGTCTCGCAGGGCGCCGCTCCGATCGGGCCCGAGATGGCTGTGACCGCGGCCGAGGGGCACGTCCTGCACGAGCTTGCCGGCCAGCCCGCGCTGGCCAAGCTGCGCGAGGTCGTCGAAGCGCTCGACGAGCGCGAGCGCGAGATGGTCTCCCATGGCCTTCTGGTCGGGATCGTCACGGGCGAGCCGAAGGCCGACTACGGCCGCGGCGACTTCCTGGTCCGCGCCCTGCTCGGCGCCGACCCGGCCCGCGAGACGGTCGCGCTCGGCGCAATCGTGCGCGAGGGCCAGCTCATCCGCCTCCACGCCCGCGACGCGCGCTCGGCGGACGAGGACCTGCGCGAGAGCCTCGAGCTGAGGGCGCGGGCGCTCGGCGGCCCGCCGGCCGGAGCGCTCGTGTTCACCTGCAACGGCCGCGGCCGCGCGATGTTCGAGCAGCCAGACCACGACGCGAGCGCGCTGGCCACCATGCTCGACGACGCCCCCGCCGCCGGCTTCTTCGCGGCAGGCGAGATCGGCCCGGTCGGCCCGGCGAGCTTCCTGCACGGCTTCACGGCGACGGTCGCGATCTTCGGCGCGTAGCAGTCACCCCCTCACTCCGGGCTCATGGGGTTGTCGAGGACGATGCGCCAGGTGCCGTCGGGCTGGCGGCGGGAGACGACAGTTCCGCGGCCCGCCATCTCCACGCCATGAGTCGCGAGCTCAGCGCGCGCGTCCCCGCCCCTCCCACGCGCGTCGCCCCACTCCCTGCGCGCGTCCCCGCCACCGCGCGCCCCCACCCCCACTCCCCCCGTGCGTCGCCTAGGGTCTCCCACATGGAGATCGCCGGGGCGCGGATCTTGCTCACCGGCGCGACCGGCGGCCTCGGGGGCGCGATCGCGCGCGAGCTCTCGCAGCGGGGCGCTCGACTGATCCTCAGCGGCCGGCGCGCGGGCGCGCTCGCATCGCTCGCGAGCGAGGTCGGCGGCGAGGTCGTCGAGGCCGATCTCGCCGATCGGGCCGCCGCGCGCGCGCTCGCCGAGCGCGCCGGCGAGGTGGACGTCCTGGTCGCCAACGCCGGGCTGCCGGCCTCCGGTCGGCTCGAGGAGTACACGGAGGAGCAGATCGACCGCGCGCTGGAGGTGAACCTGCGCGCGCCGATCGTCCTCGCACAGCACCTGTCGGCGGGGATGCGCGCGCGGAGACGGGGTCAGCTCGTGTTCGTGTCCTCGCTGTCGGGCAAGGTCGCGACCAGTGGGTCATCGCTGTACTCGGCGACCAAGTTCGGGCTGCGCGGGTTCGCCATGGGGCTGCGGCAGGACCTGGCTGACGAGGGAGTGGGCGTCTCGTGCGTGTTCCCGGGCCCGATCGACGACGCCGGCATGTTCGCGGACACCGGAGTGGCGCTGCCGCGCTTCGCCGGCCACCGCCGCCCGGGCGACGTCGGGCGCGCCGTCTGCCGCGCCATCGAGCGCGACCGGGCGGAGATCGACGTGGCGCCGCTGCCGCTGCGCCTGGGCGCGGCCGCGGCGGGCGCCGCTCCCATGGCCGTGGCCCGTCTCCAGCAACGCCTGGGAGCGGACGAGATCGCCGCCCGCATCGGCGCGGCGCAGCGCTCCAAGCGCTAGCGCGCCGAGCTCAGCGCTCCATCGCCTGTGTCTGGGTCCCGCTCGGACTGGTAACGGCCTCGCTCGAGGCGACCTCGGCGACCGCGGTCAGGACCTCGTCGGCGAGCTGGGGGCCGTCCGACGCCAGCTCCGGTGTGGCGAAGATGCGTACCACGACCTCGTCGCCGTCGATCTCCTCGAGCACGATCCGGGGGCGATTGCGCGTCGGCACGGTGATGCGCTCGTCGAGCAGCGCCTGCACGTCGCTCGGCTTCACGCCGCGGCGCAGGCTGGCGCGCAGATCGACCGAGTCGGGCTCGCGCAGCGGCGTGATGGCCTGGCTGAGGAGCACGCTGTTGGGCACCATGATCGTGTCCTCGCCGTTGGCCAGGACGGTGAAGAGCAGCCCGAGCGAGCTGACCACGCCCTCGACGTCGATGCCGCTTCCGGTCAACCGGATCCGGTCACCGACGCGGAAGGGCCGCGCGCTGAGCAGGACGGTCCCGGCGATCAGGTTGCCGAGCGTCTGCTGGGCGGCGAGGCCGATAATGACCGCAGTGGCCGCGCTGAAGATCGCCAGGTCGCGCTGCTGCACCCCGGCGATGCGCAGAGCGACGATCAGCGTTACGCCCACCGTGACCAGCCGGATGAGGAATCCGAAGGTGCCGGCCGTCGCCGGGTCCATCCTGCGCATGAGGCTCGGCCCCATCGCGCGACCGATGTCGCGCGCGAACTGCCATCCGAGGATGACCAGCGCGACGACGGTGACGATCTTGACCTGGTCGCTGGCGGTCTTGCTGAAGATGTCGTTGCGGTACTTGTAGAGCAGCAGCACGCCGACGAGCAGCGGGACGATGAGCGCGAGCTGCACCCGCGCGCGGCGCGCCGCCTTCTGCGTGAGCTGCTTGGCCAGTCCCGCCTCCTCCCAGGCATGGCTTTTCGTCGCGAGCATGTCGCGCATCTGGTTGGACACGTCGCGGACCTGCCCGGGAGTTCTGGGACGCGGAGGCATCAGGTCCCAGGGTGGCAAATCAGAACAGCGTCTGCTGCTTGGCCAGGTCGGGCGCAGCGGGCGGCGGCTGAGAGGCCGCGGAATCGCTCGCCGAGGGCGTCTCTCGCTCCGCTGTAGCGCCCTCCGGCGGCGACCGCCTCCCCCGCGCGGCCACCCTGCCAGGCCGGCGGACCAGTCGCGCCAGGCGCTCGCGCTCCGCGGGTTGCGCGTACGCGCCACGGCGATAGAGCTGCTCGTAGCGGGGAATCAGGTCGGGGCGGTGCTCGCGCAGCCAGGCGAAGAAGAGCTCGCGGACCTCGCCGCGCAGGTGGAGCGCGATCCCGCCGATGTGCGTCGCGCCGGCCTCGGCACAGGCCTCGAGCAGCGGCTCGACCTGCTCGGGCGCGTCGTTGACGCCCGGCATGAGCGGCGCCACCAGGACTCCCGTGGGTACGCCCGCGCGGTTGAGCTCGGCCACCGCCTCGATCCGCGCCCGCGGGCTCGGGGTATGCGGCTCGGTAGCGCGCCACGCCTTATCGTCGAGCGTCGGGATCGACAGGTTGGCACTGAACCCGACGCGCGGGGCGAGCTCGCGAAACAGGTCGATGTCGCGCAGGAGCAGCGGAGACTTCGTCAGCACCGAGCACGGCGTGCCGCTCTCGAGCAGCGCCTGCCAGATCCCGGGCATGAGCCGGTACCGCGATTCGACCCACTGGTAGGGATCGGTGTTCGTCCCCAGAGCGACGTGCTCGCGCTTCCACGACTTCCGTGCGAGCTCGACCCGCAGGACCTCGGGCACGTTGACCTTGACCACGATCTCGCGCTCGAAGTCCCGCCCGGCGTTCATGTCGAGGTAGGTGTGCGTCGGCCGCGCGAAGCAGTTGTGGCTGACGACGCCGTTCGCGATGAAGTCGCCGGTCCCGGTGGTGATGTCGTAGATCGGCATCTCGAAACCGAGCGGCTCCACCGACACCACACGCCTTGTCACGTCCGTCTTGATCGCCGCCCCCTCGATCGAGCGCTTGCGTGTGATCGCCGGATCGACGAGGTGGATGAAACGCAGGCGGTCCGGAAGACCGCCGCGGATACGGACGTATGTCAGTCCGTTGGCCCGGCCCCGGTCCTCGACCGCATGGTCGAACGCCAGTCGGCGAAGGCACCACGTCGTCCAGTCGATGATCTCTTGGTCTGTGTTCGCGATCCGGAGGCAGTCGTCGTTCGAGCCCTCGGCATCGAATATGCCCGCCAGGAACCCCTTTCGCCAGTCATCGGTGGACTGCCGTGGCCATGCGATCACCTCGCGAACGCGTGCAACTCGGTCCCGGACGCCGGTGCGTATTGCGTACATCGGCTTTCGACCGGCCGCCGCCTTCTGAAAGAGGAACTCGTGCGTGGCGACGTCGAAATCGCGCAGATACTGGCGAGCCCGCCAGACCGCCTCGATGTCGACGAGAGCGAGGCGAAACCGATGGGACTCCTTGACGCCACCGACTCCGTCCGAGACGTGTGAGCCAATATGTCCATCGCCTCTGATCAGCCCACAGAGGTAACCGCGCCGGTACTCGATCGAGTCGTCGGGCGGAGAGGGGAACGCGCCCGTCCCGATGACTTCGTTGTTCGTCGTCAGGTGCGGCCGGCGCATGGAGCCCTGTTCCGCGCCGGTCACGTGCTTCCAACCGCGGTTGGTGAGAAATCGGTGATCGCCGCTCGTTATGAGCTCGGTCCCGTCGTCTAGCAGCGTGCGGTAGGCAGGCTTGATCGTCGACCAGTGCGCTTGCACAGTCGTGACGACGAAGCGGCGGTAGTTCCCTGACCGAACGGTGCCGTAGATCCCGTCCCCCACACGGAGGTCGGCAAGCCGCTTGATCCCGCTGTCGGCGGTCAAGATGCGCGTCTCTCCCCATCCGCAATAGAGGCACGCATGCGTGCATCCTCGGTATGGATTGATGGTCCACCGGAACGGCATCTGGGACGCTTTCGGCACCCTATTGAGCGCCGATTTGGCCTGGACCTCGTAGAAACGGATGTCCATAGCCTCGGGGGCGTCGAAGGTCCGCACCGCCGCGGGCTCGCGGTAACCGGGCAGGCGGCGGCCCTGCTCGGCCTCGACGGTCAGGTTGTCCCAGCGCACGAACACATGTTCGCACACCGGGTGGACGGGCCGAGCGGGCGCCGCGGCGGCAACAGCGGGCGGCGGGCGGCGGGCGGCGGCTGGCCGCCCAGGCCCTCAGGTGCCGCCCAGGCGCGCGTCCACCCAGTCGATGATCGTGCCGTTGTAGTCCGCGGGCTCGGACGGGTCGGTGTTCAGGAGGTCCTTGTTGGTCACGACGTGCGTGGAGCAGCTGCCCGGGTCATTGGGCGGGCTCACGCACACGCGCAGGTTCCGCGTGGGCGAGCCCGGGGGCAACGCGTCGATGACCTCCTGCAGCGGCTCGTGCGCGCACTCCGCCGCGCCCAGCGTCTTCGTCGTTCCGTCTCGCAGCGGGCAGTTCATCGGCGTGGCGCCGCACACGTTGTTGTCGGCCCGGTTCCAGACGTGGATGATCGGGACGGTCAGCGCGCCGCGGGCCACCAGCTTGTCGGGCTCGTTGTCGATGTTCGCGAGGTCGGGGTGGACCCGCGCGCGGATCGCATCCAGGCCCGCGTCGCGGCCGCCCGGGCAGATGCCCTGATCGACCGTGGCCTGTTCCCACTCCTGGTTGAGGACGCCGGAATCGGCCACCACGCCGGCGGGCGGCACTCCCTGAAGCTGCATGCTCCAGGCGACGCTGAACGTGCCAAAGGAGCCGGCGCTCGTGCCATGGAGGAAGACGTCGTTGGTCGGGAACTTCGACTTGGCGAACTGGATCGCGGCCTTGGTAGCGAACAGGCCGTTGGTCGTCCGCGGCGAGCCGTCGGGCTGCTTGTTCGGGTTGTTGGGATCGGGCTGGTCCCCGCCGGAGTAGATGTCGTGGTCGCACATCGACACCGACAGCAGCCGGAAGCCGGCGGCATCGGACTTCACGCGGCCGGTGAGCCCGACGTCGCCCAGATACCCGATCAGGCTCGCGGCCGACTCCTCGGTCTTGTTGCCGGCGGAGGGCTGCGGGTTCCCGTTCGCGTCGAACCAGCCGACGCCGCCGCCGCGCATCCGCACCCACAGCGGCCGCGTCGCCGCGTCCGACGAGCCGATCTTGGTGCCGATCACGAACGTCTGGTAGCCGCTGATGCTGCACGGATAGGAGAGGTTGCGGTAGTAGTCGAACTTGTAGCCGCCGCTCGTAGTCGAGCTCACGAACTCGATCTTGTCCGTCTTGCCGGCGCTGTTCAGCGGCGCCGCGCACCCGCTCACCACCGCCACGACACCCAGCGCGGCCAGTACGACCGCAACCCGTCGAAGCCCAAAAACGCGCACCCGTCCCATCTCGCCGCCCTCCTCGTTGCCCGGTTGCCCGCGCCAACACCAGGCGCGCGCCCGAGTTGCGCCGCGGGAGCGCTCAGGCGGCGGCGACGGCGGCGAGCAGCGGCGCCTCGCCGGAGAGCGTCTGGCTCGTCGCGCTCGTGATCCGGACGCCGACCAGGTCGCCCGGCTGCGCCACGCCTTCGAAGTTCACGACCTTGTTGTGTCGCGAGCGCCCGCGCAGGCGGCTGGGGTCCGTGCGCGAGGGGCCCTCCACCAGCACCTCGAGGGTCCGGCCCACGAAGCGCCGCGCACGCTCGCCGGCGCGGCGCTGCACCGCCTCGACCAGCCGCTCCATGCGTGCGACCGCGAGCTCGTGCGGCACGCGGCCGGGCAGCGTCGCCGCCTCGGTCCCGCGGCGCGGCGAGTAGATGAAGGTGAAGGCGCCGTCGTAGCCGACCTCCTCGACGACCTCGAGCGTCTGCTCGAAGTCGGCGTCGGTCTCGCCCGGGAAGCCGACGATGATGTCGGTCGTCAGGGCGACGTCGGGAACGTGCTCGCGGATCAGCCGCACCCGGTCGAGGTAGCGCTGGCGCGAGTACGTGCGCCGCATCGCCTTGAGGATGCGCGAGGAGCCGGATTGCAGCGGCAGGTGGACGTGCTCGCACAGCGAGGGCAGCTCGGCGTGCGCGCGGACGACGTCCTCGCGCATGTCCTTCGGGTGCGGGCTCGTGTAGCGGACGCGCGCGATCCCGGTCGCGTCGACCCGCTCCAGCAGCTGAGCGAACGAGCACGGCTCCAGGCCGCGCCGCTCGAGGTCGCGCCCGTAGGAGTTGACGTTCTGGCCGAGCAGCGTCACCTCGCGCACGCCGTCGGCGACCAGTCGCTCGACCTCCGGGACGAGCTCGCCGGCCGGCCGGCTCAGCTCGCGACCGCGGGTTGACGGGACGATGCAGTAGGAGCACACCGAGTTGCAGCCGACGCTGATCTGCACCCAGCCCTGGAACGAGCGCTCGCGCTTGGCCGGCAGCTGGCCGGTGAAGCCCTCGAACTCGAAGAAGCCCTGCGCGCTGAGCGAATCCGAGGTCAGGAACTCGGCGAGCTTGTGGACCTGGCCGGGGCCGAAGGCGACGTCCACGAACGGGAAGCGGCGGAAGACCTCGTCCTTGACCGACTGCGCCCAGCACCCCCCAACTCCGACGACGATCCCGGGCCGCCGGCGCTTCGCCGCCTTCGCCTCGCCCAGATGCGCGATGAAGCGCTCGTCGGCCTTCTCGCGGATCGAGCAGGTGTTGAACAGGATCAGGTCGGCGTCGGCGCGCGCCGGCGCCTCGCCGTAGCCCAGCGACTCGAGCATGCCCTTCATGCGCTCGGAGTCGTGCTCGTTCATCTGACACCCGAAGGTGGTCAGGTGGTAGGTGGGCATGGCCGGGCCAGCGTAGCGCTGGTTCGCGCGAGTGACGTGTGCTCGACGAGCTCGGCCTATGTCCAGTCGTCCGGTGTGAGTCCTGCGGCCCGCAGCCCCTGCTCCCAGGAGTAGAAGAAGCGGTCGCGGATCACGAGCCCCTTGTCGAGCGTGACCAGTTGGGAGAACTCCTGCTCCCACTCGATCCCGCTCGCACGCGCCTTTCCGCGAAAGCTGCCGAGGGCGAGGACGCGTTCGCCGAAGTCGAGCGCGCGGTCGGGCCGGATCTCCCAGGACTCGAACGCCTCCGAGAACCGCTCGAGCCCCTGGACCAAGCCCTCATGTCCGCGATAGCTCTCAGCGAATCCCAGCGTCTGGAACTCCTCGGGGATCTCCCACACCACCTCCGGTGAGTAGCGGGCGAACATCAGCTCCCAGTCCTTTCGCGGTGCGGCGGCCCAGCCGGAACGCAGCACGCGCCGAAGCCCGTCCCGCCGCACGCTCGAACGCGGACCGGCGAGCCGAATTCCAAGCGCGAAGACCATTCGAGCCATCCTCGGAAAGCGAACGGTCAGGCGGTCGGCGAAGCTGCGCCGCGTCGGCACCGGCCCGTCGAAGACGACTCGCGTAACGACCGGGTTCTCCATCGCCGCGGCCAGTATCGCGGGCCAGGGATCGAACTCCGTCGCGATGCCGCCCGCCGACGACCTCCGCCGGCCCCCGGCTCACTTCGCGTAGTCGGTCGCGCGCGACTCGCGGATCACCGTGACCTTGATCTGGCCCGGGTACTCGAGCTCCTTCTCGATCTCGCGCGCGATCACCCGGCTCAGCGCGACGGCCTCGTCGTCGTCGACCTCGCCCGGCTCCACCATCACGCGGATCTCGCGCCCGGCCTGCATCGCGTAGACCTTCTCGACGCCGCGGTGGCGGGTCGCTATGCCCTCGAGCTCGCGCAGGCGCTTGACGTAGTGCTCGAGCGACTCGCCGCGTGCGCCGGGGCGGGCTCCCGAGAGCGCGTCGGCGGTCTGGACGATGACGGCCTCGATCGTCTGGGGCTCGACCTCGTTGTGGTGGGCCTCCATCGCGTGCGCGACCGCTTCGGTCTCGCCGTGACGGCGGGCCATCTCGCCGCCCACCAGCGCGTGCGGACCCTCGACCTCGTGCGACACCGCCTTGCCGATGTCGTGGAGGAGCGCCGCGCGGCGCGCGGTCTTGGCGCTCGCGCCGAGCTCGTCGGCCATCATCGCCGCCAGGTGCGCGCACTCGACCGAGTGGGCGAGCACGTTCTGGCCGTAGCTCGTGCGGAAGCGCAGGCGGCCGAGGACCTTGATCAGCTCGGGATCCATCCCCTGGACGCGGGCCTCGAAGACCGCCTCCTCCCCCGCCTCGACGATCCGCTGATCGAGCTCCGAGCATGCCTGCGCGTACATCTCCTCGATGCGGGCGGGGTGGATGCGCCCGTCCTGGAGCAGCTTCTCCAGCGTGAGGCGGGCGATCTCGCGGCGCACACCGTCGAAGCCCGAGAGCACCACCGCGTGCGGCGTGTCGTCGATGATGAAATCCACACCTGTCAGGTTCTCCAATGCACGGATGTTGCGCCCCTCCCGGCCGATGATGCGCCCCTTCATGTCGTCGCCGGGGAGCTGGACGACCGACACGGTCGTCTCGGCGGCGTGCCCCGCGGCCAGGCGTTGCATGACGACGCTGAGGATCGAGCGGACGCGGCGCTCGGCCTCGCGCTTGGTCTCCTCCTCGACGTGGCGGACGATGCGCGCGCCGTCGTGGCGCGCCTGCTCCTCCACCTCGCGCAGCAGGACCTGCTTGGCCTGCGAGGCGCTCAGGTGCGCGATCCGCTCGAGCTCGCGGAGGTGCTCGCGCTTGCGCTCCTCGAGGTTCTCGCGTTCGCGCTCGAGCTCGCGCGCGCGGTCCTCGAGGCTTCGCTCGCGCCGCGCCAGGTCCGCGAGCCGCGCGTCGAGCGCCTCCTCCTTGGACAGCAAGCGCTCCTCGATGCGCGCGATCTCCGCCCGGCGCTCGCGCAGCTCGTCGTCGAACGCGGCGCGGTCGGGTGCGGGGGCCGGCGCGGGTGCCGGTACGGGCGCGGATGCCGGCACGGGCTCGGTCGTGGGCGCCGCCAGCGTCGCCGGCGCGGAGCGCCGAGCGAGGACGGCGGCCACGATCAACGCCGCCGCCAGAACCGCCGCCCCGATCACGATTGCCATGCCGTTCCCCCTCGAGGCCCCGGCTTCGAGCCGGGGCGATCAGCGTCGGTTGTCCGGGCGACAGACCGGGCCGTCGAGAGCTATGGATGGGTCACGGTCGGCGGCCGCAGCCGCCGCCTTCAAGGCGAGGCTAGGAGCGTCGTCTGGTCGTGAGCTGTGTTCGCGGCGCGCCGCGTGTCGTTGTGGTGAAAGCCGTCAACTCGAAGGTTCCGCTGTGTTGAAAGAAAAGCTGCTGGTTGCTGGGAAAAGAAGCCCTCACGGGCCCTGTCATGTCGCTACGGCGATCATAGAACCGCGCGCACCGGTCCGCAAACGAACGAAGGTTCCCTTGGCGCGGTGCTACGCGGCTTCGCGCTCGTGGGCGCGCAGCGCGTCGTGGGCGAGCTCGAGGTCGTAGCCGCGCCGGACGAGCACGCCGAGCGCGCGCGAGCGGCCGCGGTCGTCCGCCGGCGGGTCGGGGAAGCGGCGGCGGAGCAGGTCGATCGCCGCCTCGATCTCCCAGCGCGGGTCCTGGGCCACCGCGCGCTCGACGTGCTCGGGCGCGACCCCGGCGGCGAGCAGCCGCCGCTCGATGCGCTCCGCGCCCCAGGCGTCGAGGCGACGGCGGTCCTCGGCGAAGCGGCGCGCATAGGCGGCGTCGTCCACGTAGCCCTGCTCGCGCAGGAGCGCGAGCGCCTCCTCGATCGCCTCCGCGGCGACGCCGCGCGCCTCGAGCAGGCGGCGCAACTCGACCTCGGTGCGATCGCGCCGGTTGAGCGAGCGGTAGGCGAACTTCAGCGCGCGCTCCACCGCCCGCGTGTCCGCCTCGGCGTGCGGAACCGGCTCCGGCCGCCGATCAACCGCGTCCGGCCCGTCGGCCGCAGCTTCCATGCCGGCTCCTAGGCCGCCTCGGCCCGGCCCTCGACGGCCGCCAGCTCGGGACCGGCCGCGTCGCCGTCCTCCTCCCCCCGTTCGATGGGCGTGACCAGGTCGCGGTCGATGCCCAGCGCCTCGTAGACCTTGCCCTCGATCTCCTTGGCGATCTCGGGGCGCTCGTCGAGGTAGGCCTTTGCGTTGGCGCGACCCTGGCCGATGCGTTCGTCGCCGTAGGAGAAGAACGAGCCCGACTTGGTGACCACGCCGTGCTCGAGCCCGAGGTCGAGGATGCAGCCCGAGCTCGAGATGCCCCTGCCGAACTCGATGTCGAACTCGGCCTGGCGGAACGGCGCCGCGACCTTGTTCTTGACCACCTTGACCCGCACGCGGTTGCCGACAGCCTCCGTGCCGTCCTTGAGCGTCTCGATGCGCCGGATGTCCAGGCGCTGCGAGGAGTAGAACTTCAGCGCGCGGCCGCCGGGCTGGGTCTCGGGAGATCCGAACATCACCCCGACCTTCTCGCGGATCTGGTTGGTGAACAGGCACAGCGTGTCGGTCCGGTTGAGGTTGCCGGCCAGCTTGCGCATCGCCTGGGACATCATGCGGGCCTGGACGCCTACCGTCTGGTCGCCCATCTGGCCCTCGAGCTCGGCGCGCGGGGTCAGCGCGGCGACAGAGTCGATGGACACGACGTCGATCGCGCTGGAGCGGATCAGCATGTCCGCGACCTCCAGCGCCTGCTCGCCGTAGTCGGGCTGGGAGACGAGCAGCTCGTCGATGTCGACGCCGATCTTCTGGGCGTACAGCGGGTCCATCGCGTGCTCGGCGTCGATGAACGCGCACACGCCGCCGAGCTTCTGGGCCTCGGCGAGGATGTGGTAGATCAGCGTCGTCTTACCGGATGACTCCGGGCCGAAGATCTCGACGATGCGCCCCCGCGGCACGCCGCCGATCCCCAGCGCGAGGTCGAGCGACAGCGCCCCCGTGGGCACGGCGTCAACCCGCACCTGGGCGCCCGGGTCGCCCATCCGCATGACCGTCCCCTTGCCGAACTCGCGCTCGATCTGGGTGAGCGCCCCCTGCAGCGCGGCATCGCGTGCCTTCGCCGTCTTCTCCTCGTCGGTCGTAGCCATTCCAAGTCCTCTCGCAGTCTTCGCGTAGATCCGCCACCGTAGGTCCGAGCGCGGACGGAACCGGCCCCACCGGAACCGGCCCCACCGGCGGCATCGCTCACACCGCGACGGTACGGCTCAGAGCTGCGCAGAAACAACGCCGAAGCGTGCCGCCTCTGCGCCGTCCCGAGCAAGGCTGCGACCGCCATCTCGTCGCCCGGCTGCGCCCGGCGAAGACGGAGTCCCACGGCGGTGACGACCGCCGCGCCGGCCGTGGCCTACGGCAGCTCTGACTGGGTGGCGTTGGGGCGCTCGCCGAGCTTCACCGTGACCGTGCGCTTGGCGCCCGCACGGATCAGGTCGAGGCGCGCCTCGTCGCCGGGCTTGAGCCCGCCGAGGACACTCGAGAGGTCGTCGGCCTGGGCCACCTTGCGCCCGTTGACCCCGACGATGACGTCCCCGCCCCGGCCGTTGGCGGCGGGGCGCAGGCCGGCGTCAGCGGCCGGCCCGCCCGCGACGATGTCGGCGATCAGCGCGCCCGAGGAGGTCCCGAGCGAGAGGCGCTTCGCGAGGTCGGGGGTGACGTTGGTGGTCGACACGCCCAGGTAGGCGCGCTTGATGGCCTGGCCGCGCTCGAGGGACGGGATCACCTTCTTGGCGGTGTTGATCGGGATCGCGAAGCCGACGCCGCTGTTGGAGCTCGAGCCGCCGGAGGCGATCTGGGCGTTGATCCCGATCACGCGCCCACGCGCGTCGAGCAGCGGGCCGCCGGAGTTGCCCGGGTTGATGGCGGCGTCGGTCTGGACCACGCCGTCGATCGAGAAGCCGTTAGGAGACTGGACCTGGCGGTCCAGCGCGGACACCACGCCCGTGGTCAGCGATCCCTCGAGTCCGAACGGGCTGCCGATGGCGATCGTGGGCTCACCCACGCGCAGGTCGCTCGAATCGCCGAGCGTCAGCGGCTGCAGGCCGCCCTTGACCTTGCTGGGATCGATCTTGATCACCGCGAGGTCCGTCGACGGGTCCGAGCCCTGGACCGACGCCGGAATCGGGTCGTCGTTGGGCCCGAAGCGAACCTGCACCTGCTGTGCGCCGTCGACCACGTGGTCGTTGGTGACGATGTGTCCGTCGGAGTCGACCACGAAGCCGGAGCCGGTCCCGCCCCCGCCGCCGCCGCTCGAGCGCACGTCGACCTGGACCACGCCCTTGGAGACCTTCTGGTAGATGTCGGCCACGCTCGCGTTGCGCGCCAGCGGCCCCGCGGGGGACGCCGGCGCGGAGACCGTCGTGCTGTTCGATCCGTGGTCGCGGTCGAAGACCCCGGCGAAGCCGAGGACGAGCACGGCCACGAGCGCGACCGCGAGGAAGCCCGAGAGGGCGGCGAAGGGCGAGTGCCGGTTTGACATGTGAGAGAAGTTAGGACGCTCCGCTAAGCGGTCGCTAAGGAACTACGCAACCGACACTAAGCCGCAGGGGGCCGGGAGACCGCGAGGCCCTCTCGGACACTCGTCCAGTTCCCTTGACCGATCGGCTCCGGTGCCGATGAGCCAGAAGCGGTCTACGACGAACCGGCCGCTCGTCCTCTTGTCCTCCTCCACGAAAGTCCAACGAGTGCTGCGCGCATACCTGCCATCCGCGGTGACGGCGGTGCTCGCCGCCGCGCTCCTCTGCCCGTCGCCGGCCGCGGCTTCGACCGTGCTCGACGCCGGCCCAACAACCGTGAGCTTCAACGATCACGGCATCCACGACGGCAACTGGGAGACCCAGAAGGTCGTGCTCACCGACACCAGCGGCACCGCGACGACGGTCTCGTCCGTCGCGCTCAGCGGCGCCGAGCCGGGGCAGTTCTCGATCGCCTATGACAACTGCACCAACCGCTTCATGTCAAACCCCGGCGACCAATGCGACGTCGGCGTGCAGTTCGGCCCCTCGACGGTCGGCTCGCACTCCGCGTCGCTCGACGTAGAGGACACGAGCGGGACGACATCCGTCTCCCTGTCGGGGAACGGCATCACCGGTGGCCTGGTCAGCGACCCCAGCTCGATCGCGTTCACGCCCCAGCCCTACCAGTACGGCAACCAGCAGCAGGGCTTCCAGCTGCGCAATCCCAGCGGAGTAGCGAGCGTCCAGGTCGGCTCGGCGACCATCACCGGGCCAGACGCCGGGAGCTTCTCGATCGCCTGGGGCACGAACTGCCTCAACTGGGTCATGTGGGCGAACAACACATGCGGCATGGGCGTCGCCTTCAACCCCACCGGACCCGGCACGTTCAACGCCCAGCTCGAGGTCAGCTCGGACGCCTCGGACTCTCCGCTGGTCATCCCGATCAGCGCGACCGCGCTGTCCGGGCCGCGGCTGGTCGTCACCCCGAGCCGGGTCGTCTTCGGAGACGTCCGCGTCGGGCGCGACGCCTCGGCGACGCTCACACTCTCCAACGCGGGCGACTATCCACTCCAGTCCCAGGGGATGCTGTTCGTCACCGGGCGCCCGGACGTCTTCTTCTCCACGGACGACACGTGCACCGGCCGGGCACTCGGCCCCGGCGAGTCCTGCACGGTGGTTGTCCACTTCAAGCCGACTTCGGCCGGCGAGAAGGACGCCCCGCTGCTGCTGATCGGCGACAACGGGTTCCCCACCCTGATCGGAATCTCCGGTAAGGGAGTCGTGCCCGTCCCGCCCCCGCCCCCGCCCCCGGGCGGCGGCAAGGACGAGTCTCCGCCGGCTCCACGCGGAACCGTGAACCTCCTGGGGACGCCCGTCGTCGGCGGCGAGCTCACCTGCCGGCCGCTCGGCTACGACGAGGGCACGTCCTTCAGCTACCGCTGGCTGCGCAACGGCAAGGCGATCGGGAGCACAGGCGCCACGCTGCCAGTGAGCTACGACGACCTCGGCGCGCGCTTCGCCTGCGAGCTGACCGCCTCCAGCGCCGGAGGCACGCAGACCGTGGCCTCGCCGCGCTCGGCACCGGTCGCCCCGCGGGACCTGTCGCGTCAGTCGGGCGCGTTCACCGACGAACGCATCTGCCGCGAGGTCCAAAGGCCGCGCAGCTTGACCGTCGGCTCCGTCGAGGTCGCGATCGACGGCGGCACGCCCATCACGCCGTGGGCGCCGCTGACCCTCCGCGCCGCCTCGCCGGTCACCGTGTCGGTCGACGGAACCGTGCTCGGCCGCGGACGCCGGGTGACCGTGAGCCCGCGCGCGCTCGCGGCGTTCACGGGCGGCGTCCGGACGCTGCGCCTGAGCACGGACGGCGCGAGCGCCCAGACCTCGATCGCGCTGGCCCCCTGCCGGCTGGCTCTGCGGGCCAGCGGCGGCGCGGGCAGGCATGCGACGCTCGCGGTGTCCGCGCGCGCCGGGGTGCGCTCCCTCAAGGTCTCGCTGCCGCGCTCGCTGCGCCTGCGTATCGCCCGCGGCGTGGAGCTCGGCAGCGCCTGGATCAAGTCTGCGGGCTACCCCGCGCGCACGTTCGACCTCGTCGGTCCGCGAACCCGGTCCAACGGCGTGACGGTGAAGCTGACGAGGCGCGGGTTCAGCGTGACCGGGCTGCCGGGCGAGACCGCGGTGGTGCGGCTGCGCCTCGCCCGCGGGTTGCTTTCGGGCAAGGCCGGCACCGCTCGCGTCAGCGCCAAGCTCGAGGGCGGCAGCGTGCGCGTCGGCGCGCGCGCGGCCGTCAACTGGCTGCGCTGAGCCTCGCCCGCGCCAGCGCCTCGTAGGTCGCTCCCCCCGCCGTCGGCCGCGAGCGGTAGAGCGTGAGCGCGCCACCGGCGAAGCGCAGCGACGGCGGCGGCACGGGGAGCGGGCGCGACGCCCGTAGGCGGCCCGCGTCCGCCCTCACGCGGCCCACGGTCACGTGCGGATAGAAGGGCCGGCGCTCGGGCTCGAACCAGCCGCCGCGCACGAGCGCCTCCGAGACCGCCGCGTGCAGGCGCAGGCACGCTCCCCCCACGTCCTCGACCTCGAGCGCAAGCACCCGCGGGCGCCGGCGCGGCAGCCACACCGAGGGGCCCAGGCGCAGGTCGGGGACCGGCGCCGGCGCGGCTGTCACCGCCGCCGCGATCGGGTCGGCCTCGCGGAGCTCACGCCAGCCCAGGAAGCACAGCGTGATGTGCAGCGCGTCGTGCCGCACCGCGCGCAGCTCGGGGATCCCGCCGACGGCCTCGCCCTGCCACTCCGCGATCCGCGCGCGCACCGGCTCGGGCAGGTCGAGCGCTACGAACAGGCGCGCGCGCTCGGGGCTCACCGGCGCGCAGGCTCGGCCTCCCCGCCCGCCTCGCGGTCGAGGTCGGACTCGCCGAGCAGCAGACGGCGGAGCATGTGCATCGCGACCGTCACCGAGCGCTCGCGGACGTCCGCCCGGCCACCCGGCAGCCGCACCGAGCGCGTCAGCCGGTCGCCCTCGCGCGTTGCCACCGACAGGCACACGGTCCCGACCGGCTTCTCCGGCGTCCCGCCATCGGGCCCGGCGATCCCGGTGATGCCCACGCCCAGCTCGCTTCCGAGGCGGTCCATGGCGCCGTCGGCCAGCATCGCGGCGACTTCCGACGACACCGCGCCGAAGCGCTCGATCAGCTCCTCGGGAACGCCGGCGAGCGTGCTCTTGGCCTCGTTGGAGTAGACGACCAGGCCGCCGAGCACGTACGCCGAGGATCCCGGCCGCTCGGTCAGCCGCGCCGCCAGCAGGCCCCCCGTGCACGACTCGGCCACGGCGATCGTGCGCCCTTGCAGCAGCGCCGCGACGAGCTCGTCGATCGTCGCGCCGTCGGTGGAGAAGATCGTGTCGGCGTGGCGCTGCGCGACCGCGACGGCGAAGCGCGAGTAGGCCTCCTGGTCGGCGGGGCGGTAGATGGTGGCGATCTCGATCTCCGCGCGACGCAGGCAGGTCGTGATCTCGAGCGCCTCCAGGTCCATCCCCTGCTCCTCGAGCGCGCGCAGCGTCGCGGCTATCTCGGACTCGGGGATCCCGAACAGGCGCAGGATCCCGCGCCGGTACTCGCCCGCGTCGCCCACCGCGGCCCCGAACGCGTCGGTCGCGACCGCGGCTTGCCACATCGGCTGGAGCTCGCGCGGAGGCCCGGGGAGCACGACCGCGGTCGGGCCAGAGCGGCCCTCGCCCGGCGCCACCACCAGCCCCGGTGCGGTCCCCACCGGCTCGAGCACCGTCGCGCCCCGCGGGATCACCGCCTGCTTGCGGTTCGACGCGCGGATCGCGTCCTCGTCGAGATCTGGCCAGCGCTCGCGCAGCGGCCGCAGGATCTCCCAGATGCGGCCCTCGAGCGCCTCGTCGAGGATCATCTCGCGGCCCGCGAACTCGCCCACGACCTCGGCGGTGAGATCGTCGGCCGTGGGCCCGAGGCCGCCGCTGGTCACCACCAGCTCGACGCCCTCGCCGGCCAGGAAGTCGAGCGCCGCGCGCATGTCCGCGCGCCGGTCGCCGACGACCATGATGTGCGCGAGGTCGACCCCCAGCCCGCGCAGCCGCTCGCTCAGCCACGGCCCGTTGCGGTCGGCGATGATGCCGGTCAGCACCTCGGTGCCGGTGATGACGATCCCCGCGCGGGGGCCTGGAGTCCGTTTCATAACAGGCGGCCCGACCAGCGGCGGTGTGCATTGGCGCCGGATGGCGTGGCGCCGCACGCAAGCGCAGCAATGGCAGCGCCATTGCGAGCATTGCGGGTGGCGATCCGGCGCCGCGGATGGCCGCCGATGGGCGTGCCGAATCGTTGTGAAACGGGCTCCTACTGGCACGTCGGGCCTGAGCCTTGGGGAAGCTGCTTCGCCTGCCCGCCGCTCACCTGGTAGGACACCGAGGTGGCGAGGTCGGGCACGTCGATGCTCTTGCCGTTGACCTGCAGGGTCACGGCGCCGTTGCCCACCGTCAGCCGGAAGCGCTTGGAGCGGAAGGTCTGCGTCGGCTGCCCGGGCTGCAGGTTCAACCCGTTGACGACCGCCTTGTTGTCGGCGTCGACGACGCAGGCGAACACGACGCCGGTCGGCACCAGCTTCAAGCGCACCTGGCGCCGCGCCGCCGCCGCGCGCGCGCGGCGCCGCGCCCGGGCCTTGGCGCGCCGGCGCGCGCGCCGCTCCTGCGCGAGCTGGGCGCGCGTCTTCTGGGGCGTGCTGGTCGAGCCGCCGTTGTTGTCCTTGTTGCCGCTGCGCGAGCCGATGAACGCGAACAGCACCAGCAGCGCGACGATCGCCGCGGCGACGAACCACATGCGCGGCACGCGCGGCGGCTTGGGCGGCTTGCGGCGCGCGTCGAGGTGCGGGCTGATCGGCAGCTGGTCGAGGTCGGAGGGGTGCTCGTGCTGGCGCTTGAACTCCTCGATGAGCAGCGTGACGTCGAGACCCAGGTACTCGCCGTAGGTGCGCAGGAAGCTCTTGACGTAGGTCGGGCCGGGGAGGATGTCCCATTCCTCGTTCTCCAGCGCACGCAGGTACTTCGCACGGATCTTGGTCGCCGCCTCGACCTCGTTGATGTCGATCTTGCGACGCATGCGCGCCTCGCGGAGCGTTGTCCCGATCTCAGCCATGGGCCCGCGCCGAAGGCTAGATGGTTGAGTCCGCGGTCCGCGCGCGCAGGGGGCAGCGGCTCAGGACTCGTCCTCGACCGCAACCGGGGCCGGCCCGTCCGGGGCCGGGCGCGCGGCGCCCGGAGCGCGCTCGGCGAGCGCCGCGAGCACCCGCGGCACGTCGCTCTCGGAGATCAGGACCGAGCGCGGCTTGGAGCCCTCGTAGCCCGAGATCACCCCGCGGCGCTCGAGCATGTCGATGAGTCGCCCCGCGCGCGTGTAGCCGAGGCGCAGGCGGCGCTGGAGCATCGACGTGGAGGCGGTCTGCATCTGGGCGACGAGGGCGATCGCCTCGTCGAGCAGCGGATCCTCGTCGGCGTCGAGGCCATCCTCGCCGGACTCGCCGTCGCCGCCCTCGACCTCGACCTCCTCGAGCAGCTCCTCGCGGAACTCGGGCTCACCCTGGCGCCGCCAGAAGTCGGTCAGCTTGGCGATCTGCTCCTCGTCGATGTAGGCGCCCTGGATCCGCTGCAGGCGCGAGGAGCCGATCGGCGAGAACAGCATGTCGCCCTGGCCCAGCAGCGTCTCGGCCCCGTTCTGGTCGAGGATCACGCGCGAATCGGTCTGCGACGAGACCGCAAAGGCGATCCTCGAGGGGACGTTGGCCTTGATCATCCCGGTGATGACGTCGACGCGCGGGCTCTGGGTGGCTAGCACGAGATGGATGCCCACGGCGCGCGCCTTCTGGGCGAGGCGGATGATCGAGTCCTCGACCTCGGCGGGCGCGACCATCATCAGGTCGGCGAGCTCGTCGATCACGCACAGCATGTACGGAAGCGGCGCCTCGCCGCGGCGCTCGCGCGAGCGGTTGAGCTCGACCAGGCTGCGCGTGCGGGCGAGCGACATCATCCCGTAGCGCTCCTCCATCTCCCGCACCAGGTTGGCCAGCGCATTGGCCGCCATGCGCGGGCTCGTGATCACCGGCGTGACCAGGTGCGGGATCGACTCGTAGTGGTTGAGCTCGACCTGCTTGGGGTCGACGAGCACGATCCGCAGGTCGCGCGGCGTCGCGCGCAGCAGGATCGAGGACAGCATCGCGTTGATGCAGCCCGATTTCCCCGCGCCGGTGGTGCCGGCCACGAGCAGGTGCGGCATCTTGGCCAGGTCGGCGCCGATCGCGCGGCCGGCGACGTCCTTGCCCAGCCATACGCCGAGCGGCGAGTAGTCCTCGGGCGGGTCCTGCCACACGTCGCCGAGCTGCACGATCCGCCGGCGCGCGTTGGGCACCTCGACCCCCACCGCCTGCTTGCCGGGGATCGGGGCCAGGATGCGGATGTCGGTGGCGGCCAGCGCGTAGGCGAGGTCGTCCTTGAGCTGCGCGACCTTGGCCACCTTGATCCCCGGCGCCAGGCGCAGCTCGTAGCGCGTGATGTGCGGGCCGCTGACCGTTCCCACCACCTGCGCCTGGATGCCGAAGTGCCCGAGCGCCTCGACGAGCTGCTTGGCGACGCGTTCCTGACCGGAGGTGTCGGGGCGCGCGGCCTCGCCCTTGGAGCGCGTGAGCAGCCGCGCGTTGGGCACCTTCCACGAGAAGTCCTCGGCCTCGGTGACCGAGGCGCGGTAACGCCCCTGCGGCGTGAGATCGGACTGCTCGGGCTCGCTCGCCGGGCCCGCCGGCGCCTCGTCGTCGGCGGCCGGAAGGGCGATCGTGGGCGCGTCCTCGTCATCGTCCTGGGCGGCGGGTATCTCGGACGGCTCCTCCGGTTGCTGGTTGAAGAGGTTGGGGAACCGCTGCGCGCCGTCCAGTGAAGGGGCTTCCACGTGGGTCGCGCGGATCACCAGCTCATTGGTGTCGGGCTCGGGCTCCGGCACCGCCGGCGGCGCATGCGGCCGCAACCGTCGCGTGGTGGTGGCGACGCGCGCGCCGGCAGCGTGGAGCACGCTGGACAGCGTCGCGCCGGTGAGGAGCAGCGCGGCCGCGCCGAACAGGAACGCCGCCAGGATGCGCCCGCCCGTCGCCCCCAGCAGGCCCGATGCCGCCCACCACAGCGCCTCGCCCACGGCCCCGGCGCGGACACGGAAGACGGCCGGGTCGAAGGCGCGCACGCGCGCGGGCTGGTCAGGCCCGAGTCCCATCGTCCCCGAGGCGAGCGCCATCGCCACCGCCGCCGAGAGGCAGATCAGCCCCGTGCGCAACGGCCGGCGAGCGGGCATGATCGGCCGCAGCGCGAGCACCGCCCCGCCGGCCACGAGCGCGACCGGGACGGCGAACGCCAGCACGCCCAGCAGCCAGCGCAGCGCGCGCTCGAGCCCCTCCCCCACGCTGCCGCCGGCCCATCCCAGGTACAGGACGCAGGCGAGGAAGCCGCCGGCCGCCACCAGCCCCAGCGCGATCACGTCGAGCTGGCGCTGTTCGAGCACGGGCAGGCGGAGAGCGAGCGCGGTAGCCGCGCGCTCTCTGAGCGACGGTCGTGCTGGCTTGCGTCGGCGCGCCATGGAAAGTGTCTTCCAGCGGCCTCTTCGACGCCAGCCCGCGCGCCCCTGCCCTCGCTACGATCGCCGCATGGCGAGCTTCGAACGACCGCCTCGCGTGCTCGTGGTCGAGGACGACGGGGACATCGCCCAGGTGCTCCAGCGCATGTTGCGCTCGGAGGGCTACGAGGTGCGCGTGTCCGGGGACGGCGAGAGCTCGCTGGTCGAGGCGCGGAGCTTCTCTCCGGACCTGGTGGTGCTCGACCTCGGCCTCCCGGGCATGGATGGGATCGACGTCGCCAAGGCGCTGCGCGAGCGCGACGACACCCCGATCCTGATCCTCACCGCTCGCGATGCCCTCGACGCGCGCGTCGAGGGCCTGGACTCCGGCGCCGACGACTACCTGGTCAAGCCGTTCGAGCGCCAGGAGCTGCTGGCGCGGCTGCGCGCGCTCCTGCGGCGGCGGCCTCCGCGCGGGTCGGCTTCGCTGACGGTCGGCGACCTCGTGCTCAATCCCGACACGCACGAGGTCGGCCGCGCCGACCGCGCGATCGATTTAACTCAGCGAGAGTTCGAGCTGCTGGAGTACCTGATGCGCAACGAGCGAATCGTCATCTCGCGCCAGCGCCTGCTCGACGAGGTCTGGGGATACGACCCGTTCTCGATGACCAACACCATCGAGGTGTTCGTCTCGAACCTGCGCAGAAAGCTTGAATCCGGTGGCGAGCCTCGACTCCTTCACACGATTCGTGGGGCGGGCTACGTCCTTCGTGCGTAACCGGCGGCCGGCCGCCCCCACCGGCCGCCTCCCCCGCCCTCTGGATCGCCTCCCCGTCCGCTGGCGGCTGGCGATCGTCTCGGCGGCGCTCACGCTGGTGATCCTGATGGCCTTCGCCGTGGTGATCGGCAAGCTCACCACCGACCGGATCCATCTGCAGTTCTACCGGGAGGTCTCCTCGACGGCCGATGGGTTCGCCAGCTCGCTGGTGGCCAGCCCGGACCCGCTCGCCCAGTGCAAGCAAGGTGTGGACCCGGCGGGCGACACCGTCATCCGCCTCGTCACCGAGCGCGGGACGGCGCTGTGCCAGACGCCCGGCGCACCCAACCTCGGTCCGCCGGCGGTCGGAAACGGGTTCGACACCGACGGATACCGGGTCGAGACGCGCCCGCTGCGCCTGCAGCTGCAGCCCCAGACCCCCGGCTTTCCGGTCCGGCAGTTCGAGGTGGCGCTCCAGGTCGCGCGCCCGACCGCGGGCGTGGAGGAGACCGTCCAGAAGGTGCGCGTGTTCCTCGCCGTCGGGGTCCTCGGCGGCGCGCTGCTCGCGCTGCTCGCCGGCCTGGCCATCGCCCGCCGCGCGATGTCCCCGATCGCCGAGCTGACAGACACCGCGCGTCGCATCGAGGCCACCCGCGACCCCTCGCTGCGCGTTCCCCATCCGCGCGCCGACGACGAGGTGGCCGAGCTCGCGCGAACGCTCGAGAGCATGCTCGCCGCGCTCGACGCCTCGCGCTCGGAGACCGAGTCGGCGCTGCGCCGGCAGCGCGAGTTCGTCGCCGACGCCTCGCACGAGCTGCGCACGCCGCTGACCAGCGTCCTGGCCAACCTCGAGCTGCTGAGCGAGCAGCTCGAGGGCGAGCCCGGTGAGACGGCCGGCTCGGCGTTCCGCTCGGCGCAGCGCATGCGGCGCCTCGTGGCCGACCTGCTGCTGCTGGCCCGCGCCGACGCCGGGCGCAGCGCGCGCCGCGAGCCGAGCGACCTCGGCGACGTGGTCGTCGAGGCGGCGGGCGAGCTCGAGTCGGTGGCGGGCGACCACGAGTTGACGGTCGACGCCGCTCGAGCGCCCGTGTCCGGCGCGCGCGACGAGCTCCACCGGCTCGCGCTCAACCTGATGGAGAACGCCCTACGCCACACGCCGCCCGGCACGCGCGTGCGGGTCTCGACCGCGTTGCGCGACGGCCAGGCCGTGCTCGAGGTCGCCGACGACGGTCCCGGTGTTTCGCCCGCGCTGGCGCCGCGGATCTTCGAGCGCTTCGTCCGCGGAGGCGGAGAGAGCGCGGGCAGCTCGGGGCTCGGCCTGGCCATCGTCCGCGCCGTCGCCGAGGCCCACGGCGGCACGGTCGGCCTCGAGCCGCCGCCCGATGGCCGCGGCGCCCGCTTCGTCGTGCGCCTGCCCGCGCTGCCCGGCACCGCAGGCGAGCTCGACGACGCCGAGCGCCAGCCGGACGTGGTGGCGTAGCGCTAGCGCGCGAAGGCCGCGCAGACGGCGGCCTGGAAGACCGCGCGCAGGGACTTGAAGGTCTTCGGCCGAATCGTCGCCGAGAGCTGCGTGTTCGCCGACACCACCACTGACCGCGCACCGCTTGACGTCGCCCCGATGAACTGCGTGTAGCCGAAGAGGTTCCCGGTGTGCCCGTACACGGTTCCGCACGAGGTTCGGTAGCGGAAGATCGCGAGGCCCGCCGACGTCGTCCCCGGGCCCGGCGGGTCCGATTGGCCGGTCACCCACTGCCGCTGCGCCTCGCGCGTGGACGCCTTCAGGTAGCTCGGCCCGGCATAGGCACGGACGAAGCGCCCGAAGTCGGCCTGCGTGGACACCTCGCCGCCCGCGGCCCACAGGTAGTCGGCGTTGACGACCTCTGAGAGGTCTTCACGCTTCCCGTTCTTGGGAGCGTCGTAGCCGCGAACGAACGGCGTCGGCTGCCGGTATCCGTGGGGAAGCGAGGTGTTGCGCAGGAGCAGCGGGTCGAACACGCGCTCTGAGAGCTCGTCGCGCAGGCTGAGCCCGGTCGCGGCCTCGATCATCAGGCCGGCGACGAGGTTATCGGTGTTCCGGTACACGTAGCGGGTCCCCGGGGTGAACTGGAGCGGGGCATCGCCGAGCCACCGGACGAGCTGGATCGGCGCCACCGGCTCGCGCGGGCGGTTGGTGAGCGCGTCGATGGCGCCTTGCGTGGATGCGTATTCGGCCAGCCCGCTGCGGTGCTGGAGGAGCTGCGCGAGCGTGATCGGCCTCCACGCGACCGGCAGGCCGGGCAGCCACTTGCCGATCGTGTCGTCGAGCGACAGGACGCCGGCGTCGACGAGCTTCAGCGCCGCCGCGCCGAGCATCGCCTTGCCGGTGCTCGCGGTTCTCTGGTGGTCCGTGGGCCTGAACCGCCGCTTGGTACGCCGATCCGCGTAGCCCGCCGTGAAGAACTCGCGCCTCGACCCCCGCTGCACGAGCGCGGCCGCCCCGGGCGGGCCGTCGGAGAGCCTCACCACGCGCCTGAGCGCGCGGCCGAGCGCGACGTCCGCGTCCGCCTGGGAGGGCACCGTCGCGGCGTCCGCGACGGGAGGCGCGGCGAGCGCGCCCGCGGCCAGCACGGCAATCCCGAGGCGCTGAGGGCGCACGATGGCGACGACCCTACCTGTTCACGCGCCTCAGGCGCGGGCGCCGAGCGCACGGTCAGTCCACTCAATCATGGCTCTTCTTTCCGGGGACTCCCCGCACCCTCGCGCCCCTGGCGTGCGCTTCGCGTCGGGTAGCGCCCCCGACATTTCCCCACACTTTTCCCGCCCGGCTAGACCTCCACCACGACCGGCAGCACCATCGGCCGGCGCCGCAGGCGGTCGTAGACGAAAGCGGCGAGGTCGTCGTGCAGGAACTGCTGCAGGAGGTCGACCTCGCGCACCTCCTCGCCGGCCGCGCGAGCCAGCGAGTCGTCCACCGCCTGGCGGATCTCGCCGATGATGGCGTCGCCGTCCTCCAGGAAGGGCACGCCCCGGAGGATCACCTCGGGATCGACCACCGACTCGCCGGTCTGCTCGGAGATCGTCGCGACGACGATGAAGATGCCGTCGGCCGACAGCATCCGGCGATCGCGCAGGGCGACGTCGGCCGGGTCGCCGATGTCGACGCCGTCGACGAAGATCATCCCCGAGGGCTCGTGAGTTCCCCAGCGCGCGCCGCGCTCGTCGATCTCGAGCGGCAGGCCGTTCTCGCCACGGAAGATCGCGTCGGGCTCGATGCCGACCGCCTCCGAGAGCTGGGAGTGGAGCCGCAGGCGCCGGAAGTCGCCGTGGAAGGGCATCACGTAGCGCGGGCGCACGAGGTTGAGCATCAGCTTGAGCTCGTCCGCGTACCCGTGGCCCGACGCGTGCACCGGCGCGTCGCGCGTGGTGATCACCTCGCAGCCGATGTGGTACAGCCGGTCGATCGTCTCGTTGACCGCGCGCTCGTTGCCCGGGATCGGCGTCGCGGAGAAGACCACCGTGTCACCGCTGTGCAGCTCGACCGCGGGATGGTCGCGGTGGGCCATGCGGCGCAGGGCCGAGAGCGGCTCGCCCTGGGAGCCGGTGGACACGATCACGAGCTTGTGGTCGGGGAAGTCGTCGATCTCGCGCGGCGGGATCGTCATCCCGTCGGGCATCTCGATGTGGCCGAGCTGGCGGCCGATGTTCACGTTCTTGCGCATCGAGCGGCCCACCAGCGAGACCTTGCGCCCGAGCGCCGCGGCGGCGTCGACCACCTGCTGGACGCGATGGATGTTCGAGGCGAAGCAGGTCACCACGATGCGCCCCTCGCAGCGGCCGAAGACCTCCTCGAGGTGCGGTCCGACGCCGGACTCCGACGGCGAGGTCCCCGTGCGGTCTGCGTTGGTCGAGTCTCCGCACAGCACCAGCAGCTGCTCCTGGCCGAGCTCGGCCAGGCGGCCGAAGTCGGCGGGCTGGCCGTCGACCGGCGTCTGATCGAACTTGTAGTCGCCGGTCACGAGCGCCGTGCCCAGCGCTGTGTGGAGCGCGACCGCGGAGGCGTCGGGAATCGAGTGGGTCATGTGCACGAGCTCGAGGCCGAAGGGACCGGCCTCGAACGTGCGCCCGGGCTCGAGCTCCTCGAGCTTGACCTCGCGCAGGCGGTGCTCGTCGAGCTTGGAGCGCGCCATCGCCATGGTGAGCGCGCCGCCGTACACCGGCGGAGCCTGATCGGCCCCCAGCTCGCGCAGGATCCACGGCAGCGCCCCGAGGTGGTCCTCGTGGCCGTGGGTCACGATGATCGCCTCGATGTCCTTGACACGATCCCGCAGGTAGGCGAAGTCGGGCAGCACGAGGTCGATCCCAAGCATGTCCGTGGTCGGGAAGCGCAGCCCCACGTCGACGACGACGATGCGGCCCTCGAGCTCGAACACGGTCATGTTCTTGCCGATCTCCCCGAGTCCGCCCAGGGGAAGGATGCGGAGGGTGGGGGTCAGGGCGCCGCCCCCGGGAGGATGCGCAGGGCGGGACTCAAGCCGCGGCCGGCGACGTCACGCCCGCGCCGCCTGGAGCAACCCGTGGCGCTCGAGCACCGCGCGGACGGCGGCGCGCTCGTCCTCGGTCGCCTCGACGATCGGCAGCCGCACGCCACCGGCCTCGATGCCGAGCATGTTGAGCGCCGCCTTGGTGCACGTCGGGCTGGCGGTGAGGAACAGCACCTCGTACACGTCGCGCAGCGAAGCATCGATCTCCGCGCGCTGCTCCGGCTCGTCGACCATGCGCCGCATCTGCTCCCCCACGACGTGGCTTGCGACGAGCACGCCGCCCGCTCCGCCGAGGTCCAGGCAGCGCGCGAGCGAGGCGTCGTTGCCGGCGTAGACGTCGAGCCCGTCGATGGGACCCAGCTCCGCGTCGTTGGCCTGCTTGACGCCGTCGATGTGCTCGATCTGCGCGAGCTCGGCCAGCAGGTCGGGCGGCATGTTCGTGCCCGTGCGCGTCGGGATGTTGTAGAGCAGGACCGGCTTGTCGGTCGCGCGCGCGACCGCCTCGAAGTGGCGCTGGATCCCGAGCGGGCTCGGACGGTTGTAGTACGGGGTAACCGACAGGATCGCGTCGGCGCCGAGCTCGGTCGCGCGCTCGGTGAGGTGGACGGCGTGCCGCGTGTCGTTGGAGCCGGCGCCGGCGACCACCGTCGCGCGGTCGCCGACCTCGCGCACGGCGAGCTCGATCAGGCCCAGCTGCTCCTCATCGGTGAGCGTCGGCGCCTCGCCGGTGGTGCCGCACACGACCAGCCCATCGGACCCGTGGTCGAGCAGGTGGTGCATGAGCGCGACCGTGGCCTCGTCGTCGACGCGCCCGGCGCGGTCGAACGGGGTCACCATCGCGGTGAGGATCGCGCCGAGGCCCGCCATCGCCGGCATTCTACGAGGGCGGGCGAACGGTCACCCGGATCGGGTTGGTCAGGCCGTCGATGACGCCGCTCGGCCTGATGAGCTCGAGGTTGTAGCGGCCCGACTCCGGGACCAGGTACGAGAACCGAGCGCCGGCGTCTCCCGGACCGAGCGCGACCGACTTCACGGTGACGCCGTTGTGCTGCAACAGCAGCGTGCGCGCCCGCTGATCGCCCGGGCTCAGGACGCGGACGCGGGCCTTGATCCTGACGTTGCGTCCGGCGATCGACTGGCCGATCATCGCCCGCTTGCCGCGCCGGCGCCGATCGCGCGCGGTCAGCGCGAGGTCGGGGCCCAATACGCCCTGGGTCTTGACGTACACGCGCCCGGCCTTGACCGCTCGCTTGATCGCCGCGCTCGACAGCTCGCGCGCGTAGACCATCGTGGTCGGCTCACCCACTGGTGACTCGAACGCGCCCGTGGGGCTGCCGGCGTGGTGGGCATCGCTGCCGCCGATCGCCGTGACCCGGTAGCCGCGCCCGAGCAGCTCCTGCCACCACTGCAGCGCCGCGTCGTTGAACGGATTGCGTGTACCCGGCACGAGCTCCTCGGGGCTGTTGAAGACCTCGATCGCGTCGACCTTGGCCAGATCGGTCTCCCGGTCCGAGTAGCTCCAGTAGCAGCCCCGGCACATTGCGGCGGCGGCCTCCGTGACGGGCGGGAAGATCCTCGGGTGGTTGATCACGCCCAGCCCCCGGTTGCGGCGGATCGTGTCGAAGATCGTGCTCGCCGGCCGGGACGCGCGCAGGCGGCGCAGGCTCCCGCCGGGCTCGAGCTCGTCGATCGGGCCCGTGCGGTAATCGACCACGCGGCCGGTCCCGGTGCTGCCGACGTGCCCGCGATAGGTGATGACCTCTGCCGAAGGGATGATGAGCTTGCCCGGGTAGCGGGGTTGCCAGCGGCCGATCTCGCCCCACGCGGCGCTGGTCACGTAGTCGGTCAGAGAGAGGAAGTCCAGCCCGGCACCCGAGGGCGGTGGAGCGAAGGCGTACCCGAAGGTGTCGGCGAAGGTGCCGTTCCCGACCGATGACATCTCACCGTGGACGTGGAAATCGCCGGCATACCAGCCCGGCCGCCTTCGGGCCGGGCGCGCGTCGTAGCGAGCGGGCCGGTAGGGCGGCGAGGTATTGGCCTTATCGCGGGAGAGCTCGATCTCCACGCGCCAGCCGACGGTCCCGTCGGCGTCGCCCTCGGCCTGCGACACCACCGCGGCAACCCCCAGCTCGGCAGCCCAGCGGCCGGCTGGTATCCGCCCGGGCAGAAAGCCACGCGAGGTGTAGCCGGCGACGAACGACTTCGAGTTGTCGGCCGCAGGCGGAAAGCCGCGTGGATTGACAGCCACGTCGGGATGGCTCGAGCCGCCCCAGCCGCGGAACTCGCGTACGCCCCAGACCTTGTCCCTGCCCCGCAGCGGCCCGTAGAGCCCCAGGTCCAGCGTGTGCGAGGAGCCGCCCGGCGGCTGGTTCTCGGGCTTGTCCCAGCAGTACTTGACGCGCACCTGGGTCGTTCCCCTCGGCACGTCGAAGGGCACCATCACGTAGCTGCCGCGGTCGCCGGTCCCGAAGCTTCCGGTGACCGTCCTGGTCGGGGTGATCGCGGCGCCGGGGCAGCTCGCCGGCGGCGCCGCCGGCGCCGCCGCAGGAGCACCGAGCCAGACAGCCAGCACGGCGGCGACCATCGCCCACCTGCCCATCGCGACTAGCCGGGACACTGCGGCCCTGCCCGTGCTCAGCCGGCCAGCGGATCGCCGCTGGTCATCGGCGGCGGCTGGTTGGCGTCCCGGTCCTGCGGCGCGGACATGTCGCCGCTGGGCGGCGGACCGGGCGGCGCGCTCGGCGCACCGTGCGCGACCTCCTCCTCCGTCACCTCCACCGGCGCGGGCTGGGGAGCGGCCGCGGCGGGAGGCGGCACGGCCGCGGCGGGAGGCGGCACGGCCGCGGCGGGAGGCGGCACGGCGGCCGCCGGAGGCGGAGCCGGCGCAGCCGGCGGAGCGGCTGCGGCGGGCGGCGGTGCGGGCGCGGCCGGAGGCGGCGAGGGCGCGGGGGACGGAGCGCCCGGCCCCGGAGGCGGAGCGGCCGCGCCGGGAGGCGGCCCCGGTGGAGGCGGCGGGGCCCCGGCGGACTGCTGCGGGATCGGCCGCCCGTGCTTGTCGTACTCCTGCGCGGGAGCGGCGCCTCCAGCGGCCTGCTGCTGGCGCTGCGTCTGGCCCTCGTTGAACTGCTGCTGCACCTCGTCGAGCTTCTGCTGCGCCTGCTTGGCGGCGTCCTTGGCCTTGTCGAGGAATCCCATGGTGGCGTCTCCTGGGGCGTCGATCGTCAGTGGTCGAGCCCGCCAGTCAAGCGCGTCCGTGATGCGAGCGCAAGCGCCGACAGCGCCCGCGCCGCAACTCAGCTCGCGCCGTGCCGCTGGCGGTCCTCCCACGGCAGCGCCGTGAGCGGCGTGAGAACGCCGCTGTGCTCACGCGCGGCCGGCGGCGGCGTGGTCACGTACTCGCGCTTCGGCCGCGAGATGACCAGCTCGACCGGGACGTCGCAGTGACGCTGCAGGCGTCGCGGCACGCCGCTGTCACGCCAGCGCGATTCGCGCCCGGGCAGCGTCGACACGATGATCGCGTCGAAGCGCCGCGGGTCCCAGACCTCCTGCACGGCGGTCACGGGATCGCTGTCGCCCAGCTCGCCGTCGGCCTCGAGCCCTTCCTCGGCGGCGCGGTCGAGCGCGGCCTTCAGCGCACGCTTCGCGTCCTCGCGACCGGAGGGCGCCGTCGAGGTCCAAGGCCGGGTCGGCACGACGAAGTGGAAGGCGGAGGGCGTTCGCTCGTTGCGCTCGCGCAGGTGGTCCATCAGGTCGTCCGATGCCGCCGTCTGGTTCGCGACGACTAGAACGGTGGTCTTGAACGCCATGGCGGTCTCCCCTGTGCCGTTTGTGGCGAGCTTACTCCTGCCCGTCACCCGGAGCGGCCGTTCGGATCTGAGCGCGGGCGCGAAGCGAAAGGAGCCGGCCGAGCGGGAAGCGCATAGCCGGCGGCCGGCGCCGCTAGAGCAGGTGCTCGAGCCCCACCACCGGCGAGCGGTCGAGCGAGCCGACGCGCCGCACGGCCAGCAGCACGCCGGGCATGAACGACTCGCGGTCGATCGAGTCGTGGCGGATCGTGAGCGTCTGGCCGACGTCCCCGAGGATGACCTCCTGGTGCGCGACCAGCCCGGGCAACCGCACGGAGTGGATCGGGGGCTCCTCTCCCCCGCTCGCCTCTGCCATCAGGCGGGCGGTCCGCGCGGCCGTGCCGCTCGGCGCGTCGAGCTTGCGGTCGTGGTGCAGCTCGATGATCTCGGCGGCGCGCATGTGCCGGGCCGCCTCGGCGGAGAAGCGCATCATCAGCACGGCGCCGATCGCGAAGTTGGGAGCGGCGAACACGTTGGCGCCGCGCAGGCCCTCGAGCTCCGAGAGCTCGAAGCCCGTGGTCCCGATCACCACGTGGACGCCGTGGGCGACGCATTCCCGCGCGTTGGCCACGGCCTGATCGGGCTGCGTGAAGTCGACCACGACGTCGGCGTCGTCGAGCACGTCGGCGAGCGTGGTCTGGAGGCGCGGGTCGGCGCGCCCGCGGAGCTCGAGGTCGTCTGCCCCCTCCACTGCGCGGCAGACCGTCTCCCCCATACGCCCGCAGGCGCCGGCCACCGCGACGCGGATCATGCCGCCAGCAGCGCCGGGCTGACGGGCTCGAGCGCTGCGCGGAACGCGTCGGGGTCGCGCCCGACACCCGCCGCCGAGAGCTTCTCCGGCGCCAGCAGCTCGCCGGCCAGCGCCCGGAGGTCCTCCACCGTGACGGCGTCGATGCGCTCGATCAGCTCGTCGATGCTCAGCACCGGGATGCCGCCGAGGATCGAGGAGCCCAGGCGGTTCATGCGCATGGACGTCGACTCAAGCGAGAGCACGGCACGACCCTTGACGTTCTCCTTGGAGCGTTTGAGCTCCTCCGGGGTGGCGGGATCGTCGAGCAGCCGCTCCAGCTCGGCGCCCACGACGCGCACCGCCTCCGCGAGGTTGTCCTCGCGCGTGCCCAGGTAGATCCCGACCTGGCCGATGCCGGCGTAGCCCTGCGAGAACGAGTACACCGCGTAGGCGAGGCCGCGCTTCTCGCGCACCTCCTGGAACAGGCGCGACGACGAGGTGCCGCCGAAGATGCCGTCGAGCACGCGCAGCGCGAAGCGCCGCTCGTCGTCGCGCGGGAGCCCGGGCGCGCCGAGGCACAGGTGGACCTGCTCGGTCTCCTTGGTCTCGAAGCGGACGCGCGAGGCGAGCGGCGGCAGCCCGCCGTCGTCGATCCCCTCCGGCGGCGCCGGCCGGTCGGGGGTCGCTCCCTCGACCATCGCCACGAGCGCATCGTGGTCGACCGAGCCGCCGGCGGCGACGACCACGTTGCCGGGCCGGTAGCGTGCGGCGTGGAAGGCCGCGATCCGCTCGACCGGGGTGCGCGCGATGACCTCGGCCCGGCCGATCACCGCGCGTCCCAGTGGGTGCTCGCCGAACACCGCCGCGCCGAGCACGTCGAAGACCTTCTCCTGCGGCTCGTCCTCGTACATGGCGATCTCCTCGAGCACGACCTCGCGCTCGGGGTCGACGTCGTCGAGCGCCGGGGCGAAGACCATGTCCGCCATCACGTCGAACGCGCGCGGCAGGTGACGATCGAGCACGCGCGCGTATACCGAGGTGCTCTCCTTGCCGGTGCCCGCGTTCAGCTCCGCCCCCATCGCGTCGAAGATCTGGTCGATCTCCTCCGAGCGGAAGCGCGCGGTCCCGCGGAACAGCAGGTGCTCGAGCAGGTGCGAGAGGCCGGCCTCCGGCTCGCGCTCCATGCGCGAGCCGGTGCCGACGAAGAAGCCGAGCGCCGCGGAGCGGACCGCCGGCAGCTCCTCGCTGACCACGCGGATGCCCGAGGAGGTCTCGGTGAGGCGGTGGAGCGGGCCCGGCGCGTCCGCCACTACGAGCGGTCCGGGTCGCGGTCGCGCGAGCGGCCCCGACCCCCGCGATCGCGGCCGCCTCGGTCGCGGTCGCGGCCGCCCCGCGGGCGGCCGTCGCGATCGCCGCGCGGCCCGCGGTCGCCCGAGCCGACCGACGCCAGCTCCTCGACCGACTTGCCCGCGACGTCCGGGTCGTCAGCCAGGCGCAGGCCGATGCGTCCGCGCTCGCGGTCGACCTCGACCACCCGCACCTTGATCTCGTCGCCGCGGTTGAGCACGTCCTCGACGGTGTCGATGCGCTGCCCGGGCGAGATGTTCGAGATGTGCAGCAGGCCGTCGGTCCCCCGCGCCAGCTCGACGAAGGCGCCGAACGTGGTCGTCTTGACCACCTTGCCGTCGAACTCGTCGCCGACCTCGACCTCCTTGGTCATCGAGCGGATGCGGTCGACGAGCGCGTCGGCCTGGGTGCCCGTCTGGGCGTAGGCGATGATGTGGCCGTCGTCCTCGATCGTGATCTGCGCCTCGAACTCCTCCTCGAGCGCGCGGATCGTCTCGCCGCCCTTGCCGATCACGAGCCCGATCTTGTCGGTGTCGATCATGATCGACGAGATCCGCGGCGCGTACTGGCTCATCTCCGAGCGCGGCGCCGGGATGGCCTTGGCCATCTCGCCGAGGATGAACGTACGTGCGTCGTGGGCCTGCGAGAGCGCGTCGCGCAGGATGTCGAACGTCACGCCGCTGATCTTGATGTCCATCTGCAGGGCGGTGATCCCGTTCTCGGTGCCGGCGACCTTGAAGTCCATGTCGCCGAGGTGATCCTCGACGCCGGCGATGTCGGTCAGGACGATGTAGTCGTCGCCCTCCTTGATCAGCCCCATGGCGATCCCCGCCACCGGGCGCTCGATCGGCACGCCGGCGTCCATCAGCGACAGCGAGGAGCCACACACCGACGCCATGGACGAGGAGCCGTTGGACTCGAGGATGTCGGACACGACGCGGATCGTGTACGGGAACGACTCGGCCTCCGGGATCATCGGCACGAGCGCGCGCTCGGCCAGGGCCCCGTGGCCGATGTCACGGCGCTTGGGGCCGCGCATGAAGCCGGCCTCCCCGACCGAGAACGGCGGGAAGTTGTAGTGGTGGAAGTAGCGCTTGGAGGTCTCCAGCCCGAGCGTGTCGAGCCGCATCTCCTCGCGCAGGGTCCCGAGCGCGACGACGCTCAGCGCCTGGGTCTGACCGCGCGTGAACAGCGCCGACCCGTGCGTGCGCGGGGCCAAGCCGACCTCGATCGAGATCGGGCGGATCTCCTGCGCCGCGCGGCCGTCGGGGCGCACCTTGCGCACCGCGATGCGCTCGCGGACGATCGTCTTCTCGAGCTTGTCGAACGCCAGCTGGACCGCGGCGCGGCGCTCAGCAGATCCCTCCGCCTCCGGGTCTGAGCCCGCGTACTGCTCGAGCACGGCGGCCTCGACGGCGGCAGCCGCCTCCTGGCGCGCGAGCTTGTCCTCGACCGAGGTCGCCTCGTCGAGCGCCTGGCCGTGGGAGGCCTTGATCTGCTCGTAGAGCGCCTCGTCGACCTGCGGCGGGACGACCTCGAGCTTCTGCTTGCCGGCCTTCTCGGCCAGCTCGCGCTGGAGCGCGCACAGCTTCTTGATCTCCTCGTGGGCGATGTCGAGCGCATCGAGGATCTCGGCCTCGGGGACCTCGTTGGCCCCGGCCTCGACCATGAGGATGGCCTCCTCGGTGCCGGCCACGACGAGGTCGAGGTCCGAGCGGCCCTCGGCCAGGTCCTCCTCGGAGGGGTTGACGACGAAGTTGCCCTCGACCTTGCCGATGCGGATCGCGCCCACAGGCGTCGGGAAGGGGATGTTGGACACCATCAGCGCAGCGCTGGCGCCGTTCATCGCGAGGATGTCGTAGGGGTGGACGTGGTCCACGGACAGCGGCAGCGAGACGAGCTGCGTCTCGTAGCGCCAGCCCTTGGGGAACAGCGGCCGCAGCGGGCGGTCGATCATGCGCGCCGTGAGCGTGCCCTTCTCCCCCGCGCGGCCCTCGCGCTTGAAGAACGAGCCGGGGATCTTCCCGGCCGCGTACATGCGCTCCTCGACGTCCACCGTCAGCGGCAGAAAGTCGACGTCGCGCAGGTTGCCGGCGGTGGCCGTGCCGAGCACCATGGTGTCGCCCTGGCGGACCACGACGGAGCCCGAGGCCTGCTTGGCCAGCTTGCCGGTCTCGAACGAGATCTCGCTTCCCGCGATCTCTACGGAGACCCGCGTAACTTCACTACTCATATCTTCCTTTCGTGCCCGCCCTTCGGTGGTCGGGCCAATCTCTCGATCCCTATTGGACGGGATGAGGATAGCGGCCGGGGTACAGGACTCCGTCGAGCACGAAGGTCGGCGTGGTCGCCACTCCGGCGCGCACGCCGCCCTCGAAGTCGCGCCGGATGCGGGCCAGCGTCGCCTCCGACCGGCGGTCGGCGTCGAAGCGCTCGAGGTCGAGGCCGAGTGCGCGTGCCCGGTCCCAGAGATGCGGGTCCTCGAGGCGCCCCTGGTCCGCGTAGAGCGAGTCGTGCATCTCCCAGAAGCGGCCCTGCAGCGCCGCCGCCTCCGCGGCTCCGGCCGCGGCCCACGCACGGGGATGCTTGGAGCGCACCGGGAAGTGCCGGAACGCGACCCGCACCTCCAGATCCCTCAGCCGAGCGTGCTCCAGGCGGCAGAAGTGGCATTCGAAGTCGGCGTACTCGATCACCAGCGGCGCGCCCTGCGGGCCCCGAACGTGGTCTTCGGGGGCCACGGGCGGCACCGGCGCGCTGCGAAGGTCTGCGTCGGGGGTCAGGGATCCGCGGAGAAGCGCTCGGCCAGCGTGGCCTGCTTGCCGTTCGCGTACGACCATCCGACCGCGGCGCAGACCTGCTCCGTCGGGCACGACACGCCGCTCAAGCTCGCTTGCGCGCCGGACGGGCTGGCGGTGGGCTGGACCTGCCAGCTCCCATCGCTCCAGCGCTCTGCCAGCGGCAGGCCTCCGGAGGAGGTGGGCCGGCTTCCGACGGCGGCGCACACCGACCGCGTCGGACATGACACGTCCGCCAGCGCGCTCCCGGTCACCGTCGGGGTCGACTGGATCGCCCAGGCGGACCCGTCCCACCGCTCGGCAAGCGCGTGCCCCGCGCCCGAGCCCGTAACGTAGCTGCCGACCGCGGTGCACGCATCCTGTGCAGCACAAGACACCCCTCTCAGGTAGCTCGTCGTTGCGCCGGACGGGTTCGGGCTCGGCTGGACCGTCCAGGCCTTGCCGTCCCAGCGCTCGACCCGCGTGACACCGGCCTCGCCGGGACCGTTGTCCGAGCTTCCGACCGCAACACACGAGTCGGGCGCCGTGCAGGAGACGTCGCCCAGCCCGCTGAACGCGTACCCGGCGAGGTCGGGCGTGGGCAGGATCTCCCAGGTGCTGCCGTTCCAGCGTTCGGCCAGCGTGGCCGTCGTGTTGCTGCTTGGGTCATAGGAGCCCCCGACGGCGATGCAGACGCTCGGGCTCGGGCACGACACCCCCTCCAGGCTGGAGTTCGCACCGGGCGTGGGCTGAACCTCCCAAGCCGTCCCGTTCCAGCGTTCCGCCAGCGTGACCGGCCCACGGAAGGAGACCGTGTCTCCGACCGCGGTGCACGCGCTCGAGCTCGTGCACGAGACGCCTTGCAGCGCGGTCGCTCCGGGGGTCGGTTGGATGTCCCAGGCACGGCCGTCCCAATGTTCGGCCAGGAGAACCCCGTCGGCCCCGTCCGTGAACGCTCCGCCGACCGCCGTGCACTCGCCGGCGCTCGGGCAGGAGACCCCGTTGAGGAAGTTGTTGTCCTTGCTCGTGTTCACCGTCGGCTGGATCGTCCAGCCGCATCCGGCGAGAAGAGCAGCAGCCACCGAGGCCGTCACCAGCAGCGCGAAACGCGACTTGGCTGGATGCATCCTTCGGCGACCGTACGCCGACCCCGGACGCGAATCAAGCCGGCGAGCGCCGCCTGGTCTATGCCGCGAGCGCGTCGAAGATGAGATTCGCTCCCGGCAGGTCTCCGGGCGACCGCGCCTGGTGGCTCCAGCGCACGGTCAGGTCGGGGTCGATGATCACGAGCGCGCGCTGCGGGAAGCCGCCGGGGTGAAGGACGCCGAAGGCACGGCAGGCGGCGCCCTTGGGCTCGAAGTCCGAGAGTTGGGGGATCGTCACGCCGAGGCTCTCCCTGAACGCCTTCTGCGACCACGTCGCGTCGCACGACACGCCGTAGAGCTCCGCGCCGCGGGCGTGGAAACGATCGAGCACCTCCTCGTAGAGGTTGAGCTGATCGGTGCACACGGGGCTGAAGGCGAACGGGTAGAAGACCAGCACCGTCGTCCGGCCGCGGAGTTGCTCGCGAGTGAAGGGCCTTCCCTCCTCGTCGCGGAGCGTGAACTCCGGGACCGGCTCGCCGGCCTGGATCAACGACGCAGGCCCAGCTCTTTGATCAGCGTGCGGTAGCGGTCGACGTCCGAGCGCTCGAGGTAGCGCAGCAGGCGCCGGCGGCGACCGACGAGCATCAGCAGCCCGCGTCGCGAGTGGTGGTCCTTGGAGTGGGTGCGCAGGTGCTCGGTGAGCCCGTTGATTCGCTCCGTGAGCAGCGCGACCTGCACCTCGGTGCGGCCGGTGTCGTCCTCGCCGGAGCCGAAGCGACCGGCGAGCTCGCGCTTGCGCTCTGCGGTGACCGTCATGCGGCGCGGAACGGTAGCAACTCGCGCGTGCGCTCCACGTCGCGTTCCATCTGCTGCACCAGGGCCTCGACGGTCGCGAAGCGCCGTTCGCCGCGCAGGCGCGCTATGAAGTCCAGCCGCAGCTCGCGGCCGTAGAGATCGGGCTTCTGGTCGAGGACGTAGGCCTCGACGAGCACGCCGCGGCCGCTCTCGAACGTGGGCCGGACGCCCACGTTCACGGCGGCCGGGTGCGGGCCGTTCCCCTCCCACCGGGCCAGGCACGCGTACACGCCGTGGCCGGGGGTGACGAACGCGTCGTGAGGAACGAGGTTGGCGGTCGGGAAGCCCAGGCCGCGCCCGCGGCGGTCGCCGTCGCTCACCGGTCCCCGCATCTGGAAGGGGTCGCCGAGGAAGCGCCCCGCGCGGGCGACGTCGCCGGCCAGCACCAGGCCGCGGATGTGGCTCGAGGAGACGATCTCGCCGTCGACCTCCACCAGCGGCACGACGCGGGTCTCGAACTCGGGCCGCGACGCGAGCAGCTCGGGGGTGCCCTTCGCCCGGTGGCCGAAGCGGAAGTTCTCGCCCACCGAGACCTCGCGCGCGTCGAGTGTCCCGATCAGCATGCGCTCGACGAACTCGTCCGCGCTCACCGCCGCGAAGTCGCGGTCGAAGGGGATGACCACGAGCTCCTCGACGCCCAGCGACGCGATCAGCTCGGCCTTGGCGTCCAGCCGCGTCAGCAGCTTGGGGGTGGCCTCGGGGTGGAGCACCGCGAGCGGGTGGGGCTCGAAGGTCAGCACCGTGTCGGCGCCGCGGATCACCTCGCGGTGCCCGAGGTGGACGCCGTCGAACTCGCCGACCGCGACCCGCCGCGGCCTGCGCTCGGCCTCGTGGAGCGTGACCTGCTTCACGCGCGGAACACTACGACGGGCTTGAGCATGCCCGCCTCGCGGGACTCGGCGAGCGCGATCAGCCCCTCCTCGTCGACGAGCCGCACCGTGCCCCTCGCCTCGCCGAGGACCGACCGGCCGTGCGAGGCGGCCCGCGCGTCCTCGCCGGCCAGGCGCCGCTCGGGGAGGAAGGCGAGCGCGTCGTCGAGGGCGACCCAGCCGGCGGCGAGGGAGGTGGCGGGATCCGAAGGGGGCCGCTCCGGCGGGGGCACGGCCTGCTCGACCGAGAAGCTCCCGATCCCGGTGCGGCGCAGCTCCTCGCAGTAGGCGTCGCCGAGAGCGGCGATCAGCGAGCGCACGTAGGTGCCCGCCGAGCACTCGATCTCGAAACCGGCGCGCTCGCCCTCGCGCCACAGCTGCTCGAAGCGGTGGACGGTGACCGTGCGCTCGGGCAGCTCGACCTCCTCACCCCGGCGCGCGCGGCGATAGGCGCGCTCGCCTCCGACCTTGACCGCCGAGTAGGCCGGAGGGCGCTGGCGCAGCTCGCCCGTGGGCAGCTCGAGGCGCTCGGGCACGCGCCCGGTGGCGGTGATCTCGCCCTCGGGATCGCCCGTCGAGGACACCGCGCCCAGGCGGGCGACGGCGACGTAGGTCTTGGGCAGCGCCATCAGGAAGCGCTGCGCGCGCGTCGCACGGCCGACCAGCACCAGCAGCAGCCCGCTGGCGAACGGGTCCAGCGTGCCGGCGTGACCCACGCGACGGACGCCGAGCGCACGGCGCACTCGGGCGACCACGTCATGGGAGGTCGGCCCGGCCGGCTTGTCGATCCTCAGGACGCCGTCGACGATGACGGTCGCGACAGCTCCAGTTGCTCCCGCACCGCGCCGCGCAGGAACTCCACAAGCTCGGGCCACGGCAGGCGGGTCGAGAAGCCCGCGGCCTGGCGATGGCCGCCGCCGCCCTGGGCGCGAGCGATCCGCGAGACGTCGACGCGGTCGTCGGAGGAGCGCAGCGACACCTTGCGCAGGCCGTTGCTGCCGGGTACGAGGCGGTCGCGCACCAGCGCCGCGACGGCGGTGCCCTCGACCGAGCGCAGGTGGTCGATCACGCCCTCCGAGTAGTTCTCCTCGGCGCCGGCCTCCTCGAAGTCGGCCGCGGTCAGCGAGCTCAGCGTGAGGCGCCCGCCGTCGTGGCGCTCGACGTGGTTGAGGGCGCGGGCCAGCAGCTCGAGCTTGCCGTAGGGGATGTTCTCGTACAGCCGGCGGTAGATCTCGTGCACTTCGACCCCGGCCCTGATCAGCTCGGCGGCCATCACGTGTGCGCGCGTACCGGTGTTCTCGTACATGAACTTCCCGGTGTCGGTCACGAGCCCGACGTAGAGCGCCTCGGCGATCGTCGGCGTCGGCTCGATGCCCAGGTGGCGCATGATCTCCCACACCATCTCGGCCGTGCACGAAGCCTCGGGCGTGACCCAGTTGACCGAGCCGAAGCGCGTGTTGTCGTGGTGGTGGTCGATGTTGAGGATGTGGGCCCCGGGGCGCTTGAGCTCGTGTGCCGGGTTGCGGTCGATGTTCCCGCAGTCCAGGAACACGATCGTGCGCGACTCGACGTCGTCGGGGAGCACGCCTATCAGGCCCTCGAGTGGGAAGAACTGGTACTCGTAGGGAAGCGGGAACTCCTCGGGCGAGATGAACATGCGGCTGTCCTTGCCGAGCTGTGTCAGCGCCTCCTGCATGGCCACGAGCGAGCCGAGCGCGTCGCCGTCGGGGTTCTCGTGGGTGACGAGCACGAAGCGCTCGGCGGAGCCCAGCTCCACCAGCACGCGCGCGAAGTCGCTCGGGGTGCCGTTGTCGTCGCTCATGTGCCGGCCTCCGGCTCCCCCTTGTCGAGCAGCTCGGAGATGCGCATGCCGCGGTCCACGCTGTCGTCGTAGGCGAAGCGCAGCGTCGGCGTGTGCTTGAGGCGTAGCTGGTCCGCCACCCGGCGCTGGAGGAAGCCGTGCGCGGACTGCAGCCCCTCGAGACTCTGCTCGCGGCGGCGCGCGTCTCCCAGCACGCTCACGTAGACGGTGGCGTTGTGGAGATCTGGGGAAGTCTTGACTGCGGTCACGGTCACGAAGCCGACGCGCGGGTCCTTGAGGTCGGTGGAGATCGCCCCGCTCAAGACCTCCCTCATGGCCTCGTCCACACGGGGCATGCGCCCTACGTGCATGCTAAACCCCCCGCAACTCGTCAACCGAAACAACGAGTCGCTCGACGCGCGCTCCCGTTTCGGGGAAGCGACTCTCGAGATAACGCTCTACCCCGTTAACGGTCTCTTCTAGCCCTTGCACAGACCGACCGGCCAGCGCGGCGGCCAGCGTCGCGCGCTGCCACGTGTCCTGATGCTCCACCTCGGCCACTGAAACCCCGAGCCGGCCGCGCAGATGCGCCTTTACCGGAGCGATTTCCTTGCGCTTGGCCTTGAGGCTGCCGGAAGCCGGGAAGTGCAGGTGGATGACGAGGACCGCGATGAAGCCGGCCACGTGAGCCGCGCTGGTCCGCTCAGGCGAGCTCGCGCTCGACGCGGCGCGTCTCGTAGACCTCGAGCTCGTCGCCTTCCTTCACGTCCTGGAAGTCGCGCAGCACGATCCCGCACTCGTAGCCGCTCGCGACCTCGCGCACGTCGTCGTTGAAGCGCCGCAGGCTCGCGATCTCACCGTCGTAGACGACGGTCCCGTCGCGCACCAGCCGCACCTTCGCGCCGCGCACCACCTTGCCCTCGGTCACGTAGGAGCCGGCGATCGTGCCGATGCGCGAGGCGCGGAAGAGCTGGCGCACCTCGACGCGGCCGACGGCGGACTCGACTTCCTCGGGCTCGAGCATGCCCTCCATGGCGGCGCGCAGCTCCTCGATCGCCTTGTAGATGACCGAGTAGGTGCGGATCTCGACGCCCTCGCGGTCGGCGGCGGCGCGCGCGTCGCCCACCGGGCGGACGTTGAAGCCAAGCACGATGCCCTCCGATGCGGCCGCCAGCATCACGTCGGACTCGTTGATGCCGCCGACGCCGTGATGGATGACGTTCACGGCGACCTCCTCCTGGGGCAGGCGCGCGATCTCATCCTCCACCGCCTCGAGCGAGCCCGAGACGTCGGCCTTGAGGACCAGGTTGAGCTCCTTGACGCGGCCCTCGCGCGCAAGCGTGAACACGTGCTCGAGCGAGATCTTGGTGCCCGAGCGCCGAGCGAGCATCTCGGTCTTCAGGCGGCTGGCGCGCTCGCCCGCGAGCTGGCGCGCGCGGCGGTCGTTCTCGACCACGCGCACGAACTCGCCGGCCTCGGGCACGCCGTCGAAGCCCAGGATCTCGACGGGCTCGCCAGGCCCCGCGCTCTTGACGCGCTCGCCGAGGAAGTCGTTCATGGCCCGCACGCGACCCCAGTGCGCGCCTGCCACCAGCGCATCGCCGGCGCGCAGCGTGCCGCGCTGGATCAGCACCGTGACCACCGGGCCGCGGCCCGGGTCGAGCTTGGACTCGACCACGACGCCCGAGGCGTCGGTGTCGGGGTTGGCCTTGAGCTCTTCGAGCTCGGCCACGACCTGGATCGTGTCGAGCAGCGTGTCGAGCCCCTGGCGGGTCTTCGCCGACACGTCGACGAACTCGACGTCGCCGCCCCAGTCGGCCGGGTTGACGCCGCGCTGGGCCATCTCGCCGCGCACGCGGTTGGGGTCGGCGCCCTCCTTGTCGATCTTGTTGACGGCCACGAGGATGGCCACGTCGGCGGCCTTGGCGTGGTCGATCGCCTCCTCGGTCTGGGGCTTGACCCCGTCGTCGGCCGCGACCACGATCACCGCCACGTCGGTGACGCGGGCGCCGCGCGCGCGCATCGCGGTGAAGGCCTCGTGACCCGGGGTGTCGAGGAAGGTCACGACCTTGTCGCCATGGTGCACCTGGTAGGCGCCGATGTGCTGCGTGATGCCCCCGGCCTCGCCGGCGGCCACCTCGGTCTCACGGATCGCGTCGAGCAGCGAGGTCTTGCCGTGGTCGACGTGGCCCATGATCGTGACCACCGGCGGGCGGTCGACGAGATCTGAATCCTCGTCCTCGAACTGCGGCTCCTCGTCGACCTCGTCGGCGGCGTGGACGATCTCGATCTTCTTCTCGAACTCCTCAGCGAGGATCGTGACCGCTTCGTCGGAGAGCGTCTGGGTGAGCGTCGCCATCTCGCCCAGGCCCATGAGCTTCTTGATGATGTCGGGCACGGGCACGCCCATGTACTCAGCGACGTCCTTCACGGTCGAGCCCGAGTTGATGCGGATCGCCTGGAGCTCGGGGACCGCGACCTCGCGCTCGCCCTGCGCCTCGAAGCGCGCGCGGCCGCGTCGCCGGCCTCCGCCGCCACGCCGGCGGCCGCGGGGCGGCTGCTGCACAGGCGGGCCGCCGGGCTGGCGGCGCGAGGCCTGCGAGTCGATGACCACGCGGCGCCTGCCGCCGCCACCGCCGCCCGGGGCGCGCTCGCCGGAGAGCGAGCTGCGCGTGGGGCGCTGGCGGCCGTCCGCGGCGCGCGCGTCGGGAGACGCCGCCTCGCCTTCGCCCGCGGGGGCCTCGGGCTGCTTCGCGGCGCCCTCCGCGGGCTCGGCCACCGGAGCCTCGGCGGCCCCATTGCCGCCGTTGATCACCCTCAGCGCGGTGTCTTCGTCGATCGCCGAGGCGGTGGCGCCGACCTGCAGGCCGGCGTCACGAAGCTTGGCGAGCAGGTCCTTGGGGGACATGTCGTTCGCCTTGGCGATCTCGTGGACGCGCTTCTTGGGCACGGTTGGAATATAGCCGCGCAGCGGCAGCCACTCCGCGCGCCGCGCCGCTCGCAACCGCGACACGCCCCCGCGCGCCCCGCCGCTCGCGACGGCGGCGGACCACTCCCCGCCGCGCAGCTCAGAACGGCTGCGCCGAAGGAAGGGCGACGGCCTCGCGCAGCGCACGCGCGAAGGCTTTGCGCTTCACCGCCGCGCCCCAGCAGCGCTCGTCGCGGTGCAGATAAGCCCCGCGGCCGGGAAGCTGCGCCTCGGGGTCGGCGACGAGCGCGCCGTCGCGCGCGACGAAGCGGAGCAGCTCGTCCTTGTCCTCGATCCGGCGGCAGCCGACGCAGCTGCGCCGCGGCGCGGCTATTGCGCCGACTCGCTCTCGCTGAGCGCCGCCACCTCGTCGCCCTCGACCCCGGCCAGCGCCTGGTGGGCCTCCAGGCCGCAGTAGCGCGAGCCGGGCAGCGCCGCGTTGGGGCATCGGCGGCCGTTGGCGAGGATCGCCGCGCAGCGGCCCGAGCTCTCCTCCTCCTCGTAGCCGTGCTCGGCCTCCTCCTCGGCGAACTCGGTCTCCGAGCGGATGTCGATGCGCCAGCCGGTGAGACGCGCGGCGAGCCGCGCGTTCTGGCCTTCGCGGCCGATCGCGAGCGAGAGCTGGTCGTCGGGGACGACGACCGTCGCCTGCTTGCCGTCGTCGTCGACGAGGACTTCGCGCACCCGCGCGGGTGAAAGCGCCTTCGCCACGAACCTCGCGGGCTCGTCGTTGTAAGGGATGATGTCGATCTTCTCGCCGCGCAGCTCGGACACGACCATGCGCACGCGCGAGCCGCGCGGTCCGACACACGCGCCGACCGGGTCGACGCCGTCGGCGTGCGAGACGACGGCGATCTTCGAGCGGTAGCCGGGCTCGCGCGCGACGCCGGTGATCTCGACCAGGCCGTCGGCGATCTCGGGCACCTCGAGCTCGAACAACTTCTTGATCAGCTCGGGATCGCGGCGCGAGACGATGATGCTCGGCCCCTTGGCCTGGTTCGAGACCTCCTTGATGACCGCCTTGACGCGCTGCGAGTGGTCGTAGCGCTCGGCCTCGATCTGCTCCGACTTGGGCAGCAGCGCCTCGACGCGCTCGCGCAGCTGGACCAGCGTGTAGCGCGAGTCGGACTGCTGGACGATGCCGGTGATCAGCTCGCCGACGCGGTCGCGGTACTCCTCGAACATCATGTCGCGCTCGGCCTCGCGGATGCGCTGCAGGATCACCTGCTTCGCCGTCTGCGCGGCGATGCGGCCGAAGTCGTGCGGGGTCACGTCCTCGTGCTCGATCTCGGGCAGGTACTGCTGCAGCTTCTCCTGGTCGAGCTCGGGCTCCGGCGGGTCGCGGCGCTCGCCTGTCTCCGGGTCCACCTGCGGCAGCTCGGCCTCGGGCCAGACCAGCAGCTCGTCCTCGATCTCCGGCGTCAGGTGCAGCTCCCACACGGTGAAGTCACCGCTCTCGCGGTCCATTTCTACGCGTGCGTACTGCGCGGCGCCGGCCTGCTTCTTGTAGGCGGACAGGAGCGCGTCCTCCAGCGCGAGGAACAGCTTCTCCGGCGCTATGGCCTTCTCGCGCGCGAGTGCGCGCGTGGCTTCCAGGATCTCCTTCGACACGGGCTACTCCCCCACGAGGTTGGAACGCTGGATGTCGTCGTAGGCGATTGAGACAACACCGCCGTCCGCGGCGAGGGTCACCCCCGAGTCCGTAGCGCCCACGAGCTCGCCGGTGAAGCTCCGGCGGCCCTCGTGCTCGCCGCGCGTGCGCACGCGGGCGCGAAGGCCGAGGAAGTGGCGAAAGTGCGCAGGCTTGGTCAGCGGGCGCTCGGTCCCCGGCGAGGAGACCTCGAGCGCATAGCGCTCGCGTACGGACCCGAGGTGGTTGGTGACCCGCTCGCAGAGCTCGAGCGACACCCCGGCGGGATGGTCGATGAACAGGCGCACAGTCGAGCGTCCGACGACCTCCACGAGCAGCACCTCGACCTCGGGCTCGAGCTCCGCGAGCCGTCGTTCGATGTCCGCTTGGATGGTCTTCGTCACTGCTCGATCGTCTCCCTCCAATAAAAAAGTGGGCACGCGCCCACTCCTGGTACTGCTCGCTCGGCGGACGGCCGCCGGGCGCGAAATCTGCTTCGAGGATAGCACCGTAGGATGCCTGCGATGCCCGATCCGCGCGAGGTCGTAGACGGCTTCATGGCGGGGCTGGAGGGCGACACCCGGCGCCTCGCCGCGGGCGAGTGGGGCGTGACGGTCGAGGCGGGCGGATGGCCGCTGCACGTCGGCGTCGCGCTGCGCGACGGGCTGCTGCGGGCGCAGGCCCAGGTCGCGGCCCCGGAGGCACTCGATCCGCACGCGCTCCTGCACTGGAACCGCCAGGTCCCGCTCGTGCGTTTCTCGCACACGAGCTCGGGCGAGATCTGGATCCAGGCCGAGCTCCCGCCGCCGGCGATCACGGCTCGCGAGCTCGACCGCGTCCTCGGGCTGTTGGTCCGGGTCGCCGGCGAGGCTCGGGAGGTCGGCGGCGGCGCGCTAGGGCGCTTCCGCGAGGTCGACGAACGGCATCGACGAGGGGAAGGAGGTTGGGTTGAGAGCGGCGCCAGATCGTTCTGCGGCGCGAAATCAACGCTACACGTTGTTCTTGCGCCTCAGAACCCGGGGAACCGCCTGAGGCCGCTCCCCCTTTCCCTCGTCGATGCTGTTCGCCTGCGCCGCAGCTACGCCGCGCGCGCTCGCGCGCGGTCGCGGTACAGCCTGTAGTCCCCGCGATCGGGCCTCAGGCAGGCCGCCAGCGCGAGCGGCTTGCGCGCCTCGGAGTGGCGGCCGAGCTGCTGGAGCGAGCGTCCGAGGCAGAAGAGCGCGAAGTCGTTGGTCGGCGCCCGGTCGACGACGGCCTCGAACTCCGCCGCGGCCTCGGAGTAGCGGCGGGTGTGGAAGAAGGCTCGGCCCAACGCCTCGCGGATCGAGGTCTTGTCGGGCTCCAGGTCTCGCGCGCGGGCGAGGGGCACTGCGGCAGCGTGGTGGTCGCCCTGCTCGAGCAGGCGGGTGCCGCGTCGGAAGAGCTCGTAGACGTTGTCCATCGCTTCCAGTCTAGGTGCCGTGCCCAGCGGACCTCGTCGGTGGCAGCGGCGGCAGGGCCCAGAGCGCGCGCAGGCGGCCGCCAGGACCCAGGCCGCGCGCGAGCTCGCGGCGCAGGCCGGCGCGCTGGGGCCGTGTCGGGCCCGCGCCCCGGCCGGCGAAGCGCGCCTCGCGCAGGGCGCGCAGGTAGGCGGCGGCGTCGGGGCTGCCTGCGAACCGTGACTCCAGGCCGCGCAGGGTCGCCCCCGGCGCGAGCGGGCGGCCGGTGCGCTCGAGCGCGAGCTCGAGCTCGGACAGCAGCGGGTCGCGCCCGCGCCGCGTGCGCCGCATCCCCACCGTTGCGAACGCCGCTGCGGCAGCCAGCGCGACCATCGCCACCGCCGACGCCACCAGCCACCACCGCAGCCCCTCGCCGCTGCCGTTCCCGGGCGCGCGGTGCCGGCGCGCCGCGCGGTCGCCTGCGGGCGGGGAGGCGGCCGAGGGCGCCTGGGCCGCCGCGGCCTGCGAGGCGGCGGGTGCCTCGGAGGGCGTCGGGTCGAACGGCACCCAGCCGTAGCCCGGGAACCACGCCTCGACCCACGAGTGCGCGTCGAGGTCGCGCACCACGTACTCACCGCGCCGGCGGTCGAGGGTGCCGGGGGCGAAGCCGGTGGCCACGCGTGCCGGCACGCCGCCCATCCGCAGAAGCAGCGCCATCGCGCCCGAGAAGTGCTGGCAGTAGCCCCGCCGGTCGCGGAACAGGAAGCTCTCCAGAGGCACGCGCCGCGCCGGCGGGCTCTCGGTGTAGCGGAACCCGCGCCCCAGGTAGACCTCGACGGCCCGGACGAAGTCATAAGGCGTCCCCGCGCCGGCCCGTAGGCGCCGCGCCAGCGCCCACGCCTGGCCGTAGACCGAGGCGGCGGTGATCCTGCCGCCCGTGCGCGCGGCCAAGCCCGTGGGCTCGAGCGCCAGCGGGCGCGTCCCGGCCGGGTCGCCGAACGAGGGGTAGGTGACGACCACCGTCGGGCCGGCGGGCTGGGCCGGATTGGGGATCTCGAGCGTCCGGTAGGGGTCGAGCGACTCGGGGTACTGGACGCCGGCCGCGCGCAGCTCGCCGGCGGTCGGGTTGGGGACATAGACGCGCGCGAGGTAGGAGTCGCCGCGATGCAGCGCGGACTCGGCCTCGTAGGTGCCCGGGCTGCCGGACGGGCTCGTGTCCACCGGCGCGCGCGCCACGTCGAGCGTCGTCCCGGCCCCGACGATCTGCTGCGTGCGCATGCCGGTGATGCGAACGCGCACGGTCTGCAGCCACGCCGGCCGGCGCAGCCCGGCGGGAGGCAGCTCGTCGTCCGCCGAGGCGTTGGCGGCCTGGCTCGCCTGGGTCCAGCGCAGGCCGTCGAAGCCGTCGAGGTTCTCGGCCTTCCAGTACGCCGACCGTGCGGCACGGACGCGCATGACCTCGCGCCCGTCGCGCGACCAGCGCATGGGCCCGTAGCCGGGAGTCCAGTCGAAGCTCGGGTCCCCGTGGCGCTCGAGCGACGATGCCAGCCGCTGGTAGTCCAGCGGCGCCCCGTTGCGGTCGATCGCCCCGGCCGCCGCCAGTCCGGCGAGCAACGCGGCGGCGGTCAGCGCGAGCGCGATGCCGGCGTCGCGCGCGCGCACGCGCTCCAGCAGCAGCAGGGCGGCCAGCGCGAGCGCGAGCGCGAGCCCGCGCCAGCGCTCCCCGGCGACGTTCGCCTCGGTCGCAGGCACCGCGTAGAGGACTGCGAAGGCCAGCACGGCGACGGCGCGGCTGCGCCCGCGGCCGCCCGGCCACAGCGCGGCGACCGCGCCGATGGCGAGCAGCGCGGTCCCGCCGAGCAGGATCGTCGAGCGGATCGTCGCGTCCACGCCGCGATAGGGAACGCGCACGCCGGGAAGCGCCACGATCGCGTCGATGACGTCGGAGCTCAGCTCCCCCCACGCTGCCGGCCCGAGGAGCCGCGCTTCGAAGCCCGCGGTCAGCAGCGCGGCGATCGCGAGTCCAAGTGCGACAGCGCCGGCCGCGAGCCCGCGCCGGCGCCACGGCGCCGCGGCCGTCGCGTTGACGATCAGCGCGCCGGCGAGCGCCGCCGCGAGCATCGCGAGCATCCGCCCGCCGGCGCGAGGCTCGACCTGGCCCGCCCAGGTCGCCGCGCCGAAGGCCCCGAGCGCTGCCGCTGCGAACAGCCGCGCCGGCAGCGCCCCGAGCAGCGGCCGGTCCGCGGCCGGCGCGGAGGCGGAAGGCGCGACCGCGACGCTCATGCGGCCGCCCTCCGACCCGAGCGCACCGGGTAGCCGTGGCAACCGGCGACGGCGAACGCCGCGCGCCGACCCGCAAGCCCGCCCGGGACGACGAGCGCGAGGCGCCCCGCCGCGCAGCGCACGGCGGCTGCGGGCGGCTGCGGGAGCGCCCGCGCCGCGACGTACAGCACCGGCCCGGTGCGGGCGCCGAGCGTCGCTGCCGCCGGAGCGGGCCCCGGTCCCACCAGGGCGAGGCGCGCGTGGAGCGCCGGCCAGGCGACGAGGTCGGGCTCGACGGCACGCGGACGCCGCTCGCCCGGCAGCAGCAGCTCGCATCCCTCGCGGCGGCCGAGATCGAGCACGAGCGAGGCGGCGGCGCGCACGGCCGCGTCGAGCGCCTCCTCGCCCGCGGGCGCGCGAGTGTCCAGCACGACCAGCGCCCGCGCCTCGGCCTCCGGCCGCAGACGGCGCTCGAGCAGCCCGGCCCCGCGCGCGACCGCCGGCCAGTGGATGCGGGCGGCGGGCGTGCCCTCCCGGTAGGGGCGAAGCCCGTCGGGCTCGGTGAGGCTCGCGCCCACGGCCACGGCGACGGCCCCTGGCGCTGCCTGCGGACCGCCGCCACCGCGAGCCGGGCGCACCGGGTGGGTCCGGGGCAGCACGAGCACGCGGGCGGGCTCGCCGGTCTCGAGCTCGCGCGCGGCCAGCCCGAGCGCGTCGCGCAAGACCAGCGTGGCGGGAGGCAGCTCGCGCAGACCGCGCCGGCCGAAGCGCACCGACGTCCGCACCGTCGCCGCGCGCCGCAGCGGGCGCAAAGGCTCGGATGCCGGGAGCAGCGGGTCGCTCAGCGACCCGCCCGGCCAGCGAAGCGTGCCGGCGCGTGCGTCGATCCGCACGGTCAGCGGCTCGTCCTCGACCACCCTGCGGGCCGAGAGCTCGCGCCCGATCCGGGCCCCGCGCGCGGCGAGCGCCGTCCACGCCTCGGCGAGCGCGCCGAGCAGCAGCAGCCCGCAGCCGGCCACCAGCAGCGGCTCGCCGTCGAACAGGTAGCCGCCCGCCGCCAGCACCGCACCGAGCGCGATGGTGCCGGCGGACGGGCGGCGGATCACCGTGTCACAGCGCGGGCGTCGCCGCGATCGCGTCGGCGACCACGCTCGCGCGCTGGTCCTCGGGCGTCTCGGGCGAGAGCACGAGGCGATGGGCCAGCACCGCGTGGGCGAGCGCCTGCACGTCGTCGGGCAGCGCGTGGTCGCGGCGCTCGAGCAGCGCGCGGGCCTTCGCGGCGCGCAGCAGCATCAGGCCCGCGCGCGGGCTCGCGCCGAGCTCGACGCGCGGATCGGAGCGCGTGCGGCGCAGCACCGCGACCACGTAGTCGCGCAGCGCCTGCGAGGCGTGCACGCGCGTCGCCGCCTCCTGGGCCACGAGCACCTCGGTGGCGGAAGCAACCCCCTCCAACTCCTCCACGCGGTCGCCGCTCTCGTGGGTGGCGAGCATCCCGGCCTCGGCCCGCGAGCTCGGGTAACCGAGCGACAGACGCACCATGAAGCGATCGAGCTGCGCCTCGGGCAAGGGGTAGGTGCCCTCGTACTCGACTGGATTCTGCGTGGCGAGGACCACGAACGGCCGCGCGAGCTCGTGCGTGTGCTTGTCCACGGTCACGTGGCCCTCCTGCATGCACTCGAGCAGCCCCGACTGCGTCCTGGGCGAGGCGCGGTTGATCTCGTCGACGAGCACGACGTTGGCGAAGATCGGCCCGGGCCTGAACTCGAAGCGCTGCTCGCGCTGGTTGTAGACGTTGGTCCCGACGACGTCGGCGGGGAGCAGGTCGGTCGTGCACTGGATGCGCGCGAACTCGACCTGCACCGAGCGCGCCAGCGCGCGGGCCAGCGCCGTCTTACCGACGCCCGGCGGATCCTCGATCAGCGTATGGCCCTCCGCCACCAGCCCGACGATCAGCGCCGCGAGCGCTTCGCCGTCGACCTCGACCGCGCGCCGGATGTTGGCGGCGATCCGCTCCGCCAGCAGCGCGGCCGCGTCGAGCTCCGAGGGCTCGACGCGCTGCAACCGCTCGCCGAGCGGCTCCATCAGCCGCCGGCCTGCCGGCCCGCCGCCTGCTCGCCCCCGGCGCGACTCGACCGCAGCAGCTCGACCTCGTCGAGGATCGCCGCCGCGACCTGCGCCTTGGGTGCCATGGCCAGCGCGCGCTCGCGCCCGCGGCCGACCAGCGTCACCTGGTTGTCGGCGGAGTCGAAGCCGATGTCCGACCGCGAGATGTCGTTGACCGCGACCAGGTCGAGCCGCTTGCGCCGGAGCTTCTCGCGCCCGAAAGCGACTGCACCGTCGCCGTGCTCGGCCGCGAAGCCGACCAGGACCTGCCCGGGGCGCCGGCGCTCGGCCAGCGCCTCCAGCACGTCGTCGGTGCGCTCGAACTCGAGCGACAACCGCTCGGCGCCCTCCTTCTTGAGCTTCGTGTCCGCTCCCCCGCCGGCCGGCCGGTAGTCGGCCACGGCGGCGGCCATGAGCAGCACGTCGCAGTCCTCGAAGGCCACCAGGCACGCGTCGCGCAGCTGCGCCGCGGTCTCGACGTCCACGTAGCGAACCGCCCGGTCGCGCGGCAGGTCGACGTTGGCCGCGACCACGGTCACCCGTGCCCCGCGGCGTAGCGCCTCGGCGGCCAGCGCCCAGCCCATGCGCCCCGACGAGCGGTTGCCCACGTAGCGGACGCTGTCGATCGGCTCGCGCGTCCCCCCCGCGCTGACGAGCACGCGGACCCCGGCCAGCGATCCGGTCGCCGGCCGCCAGGCGAGCGGGCCCTCGACCTCGGCCGCCGCGGCCCCCGCGCCGTCGCCGGCCACGGTCGCGGCGGGCGCCGGCGGCGGCGCCAATGCCTCGATCGCGACCAGCAGCCGCGCCGGCTCGGGCAGGCGGCCGGGCCCCTGCTCGCCGCGCGAGGCAAGCGGTCCCGTGTCGGGATCGAGCACGGTCACGCCGCGCTCGCGCAGCAGCGCGATGTTGGCCCGGGTGGCCGGGTGGGCGAGCATCTGCGCGTTCATCGCGGGCGCGACGAGCACCGGGCTGCTCACGGCGAGCGCCGCCGTCGTCAGCAGGTTGTCGGCCAGCCCGTGGGCCAGCTTGGCCAGCGTGTTGGCCGACGCCGGCGCGACGACCAGGACGTCGGCGTTGGCCACGACCTCGAGGTGCCCGATCGGGTCGTGATCCGGCGGACTCTGGCCCGGGAACGCGCCGCGGGCGGGATCGAGCGCCCACTGGTCGACGAGCACCGGCGCACCCGTGATGCCCTCGAACGACGCGGCGCCGACGAAGCGCAGGCTCGCCTCGGTCTGGATGACGCGCACGGCGTGACCGGCCTGCGTCGCCAGGCGCGCGAGCTCCAGCGCCTTATAGGCGGCGATGCCGCCGCTGACCCCGAGGAGCAGGCGCGCCACGTGCCTCCTCCCCGCCCGCTCCTTACCGGTAGCGGTACTTCAGCTTCCCGGCCGCGACCTCCTCGAGGGCGATCGTGAGGTAGTTCTTGGACCGGGTGTCGACCATCGGCGGCGGGAACTCGTCGAACGTCCCCTCGCCGAGGTTGTGGTAGTACGAGTTGATCTGCCGCGCGCGCTTGGCAGCGACGATCACGCTCGCGTAGTTCGAGTCGACATTGTCGAGCAGGCGGTCGATGCGCGGAGAGATCACTTTGCGGTCGGTCCTTTGTTGGACAATTCGTTATCTGGGGCCCTGAGGGTACCAACGACCTCGCGCACGATCCGGACGAGCTCCTCCACCGCGTGCTCGAGGCGGTCGTTCACGACGACGTGGCTGAACTCGGGCTGCGCCTCGAGCTCGCGGGCCGCCGTGCGCAGACGCTCCTCGACCTGGGCGGGATCGTCGGTGCCGCGACCGACCAGCCGCGTTCGCAGCGCATCGAGGCTGGGCGGCGCGATGAACACCTGCACGGCCTCGGGCAGCGCGCGCCGCACCTGGCGCGCGCCCTGGACCTCGATCTCGAGCACCACCGGGACCCCGGCTGCGACGCGCCGCTCGAGCTCGGCGCGCAGCGTCCCGTAGCGACGGCCGGAGTAGCTGGCGTGCTCGACGAAGTCTCCGTGCGCGAGACGGCGGTCGAACTCCTCGTCGGAGAGGAAGTGGTAGTCGACGCCGTCGACCTCGCCCGGCCGAGGCGCGCGGGTCGTGGCCGAAACCGACAGCTCGAGCTCGGGCACGCGATCGCGGAGGCTCCGTATCAGCGTCCCCTTCCCGACCCCGGAGGGGCCGGTGATGACGAGGACGGTGCTCAGCGGCGGAGTTGCGCCACGAGCTCGGAGCGCTGGCGCTCGGAGAGCCCGCCGATCGTCTTGCTCGGCGAGATGCGGCACTGCGAGAGGATCCGGTTCACCTTCACGCGCCCGTACTTGGGCACCGCCAGCAGCATGTCGAAGACCTTCGCGGTCTCGACCCACTTGGGGGGATCGAGCAGCAGCTGCTGGATCGACACACGGCCGCCCTTGAGGTCGCGCTTGAGCTGGGCGCGCCGGGTGCGGATATCGTTCGCGCGCTGGAGAGCCTCCATGCGCTGGACGAGTGAGCGCTCTGGAGTAGACGTGTGCCTCTCCTCGATGTCAGTCGCCGACGGCATCGGGGCGCGAGTCTACATATCCCCCCAAGGCGTGCAAGGCGAGCTGCCCGAATTCAGCTTGACCTCAACCTGAGGTGGAGGACCGCGAGCCTCCGGTTTTCGCGATTAGGGCCGATTTGCAGCGATTTCTGTACGGCCAACGCGGTCGCCACGATCCAGTTCGGCGGCGATTCGGGCTGCTGCGAGAGGGTCGCGGAAGCTTTCCGTGCCCACAGCGACCAGAGTTGCGCCCGCGCCACGCAGATCGCGCGCGTGGCGGGCGTCCTGGACGCCCCCCATCCCGACGATCGGCAGCTCGACGCGCGACGCGACCTCGACCACCTGGGCGAGCGCCACCGCCCGCACCGCCGGCCCGGAGACTCCGCCGGTGCGCGCGCCGAGCCACGGGCTGCCGTCGCCGCGCGGGTGCATCGCCATCCCGCGCAGCGTGTTGATGAGCGACAGCGCGTCGGCCCCCGCGTCCTGCGCGGCCGCTGCAACGGCCCCGACCTCGCCGGCGTTGGGGGTCAGCTTCACGATCAGCGGCTTGGTGGTCAGGGGCCGCACGCGTTCCAGCAGCCGCGCGACCTCCACCGGGTCCGCGCCCATCACCAGCCCCGTCTCGACGTTCGGACACGACACGTTCAGCTCCAGCGCGGCCACCTCGGGCCGCTCGGAGAACGCCGCCACCAGCGTCGCCACCTCCTCGCGACTGAAGCCCATCACGTTGACGATCAGCGGCACCGGAAGGCGGCAGAGCTCGGGGAAGTCGTGAGCGAGAAAGCCGTCGAGCCCCTTGTTGGGAAGGCCGATCGAGTTGATGAGCCCGGCCGCCGTCTCCCACAGCCGCGGCGGCGGGTTGCCGCCGCGCGGCGCGACGGTGACGGTCTTGGAGACGAAGGCCGCGAAGGGGAAGCCCTCCAGCAGCGCGTCGCCGAACACGCGCCGCGCGGCGATCGCGTCGAACGTGCCCGACCCGTTGATGATCGGGTGCTCGAGCTCGAGCCCGCAGAAACCGATCACGCCGGCACCTCCTCGAGCCTGGCGGCGTCGAGCACCGGGCCCTCCAGGCACAGGCGCACGTAGCCCTCGCGGGTGGCGACGGCGCAGCCGAAGCACGCGCCGTAGCCGCACGCCATCCCGGTCTCGAGCGCGAGCTGAGCGGGAACGTCGCGCTCGGCGCACAGGGCGCGCACGGCCTCGAGCATCGGCGGCGGCCCGCAGGCGTAGACGTGCGCGGAGCCGTCGAGCTCGCGAGCGAGCAGCTCGGTGACGAGCCCGTGATGCCCGACGCTGCCGTCGTCCGTGGCCACCTGGGGCTCGACGAACAGGGAGGCGGCGCGCGCGTGGTCCGCATCGCGGAAGCCGAGGAGCGTGGTGGAAGCGGCGCCGAGGGCGTCCTGGAAGCCCGCGAGCGGGACGACGCCGATCCCGCCGCCGCACAGCACCGGCCGTCTGCCCTCGGCGGGCGGGGCGAAGCCGGCGCCGAGCGGCCCGAGCACGAGCAGCCCGTCGCCCGCGCGCAACTCGGCCAGCCGAGCCGTCCCGGGACCGACCTCCTCGAGCACGAAGTCGAGCACGCCGTCGCGCCAACGGAGAAAGGAGAACGCGCGCGGAAGCCACGGTCGCTCATCCTCGCCCGCCCCCCAACGCTCGTCGGTGGCGAGCATGTAGAACTGACCCGGCGCCGGGCGCGGTCCGTCCGGATCGGCTGCCGAGAGCAGCCGGTAGGCGCCGACCTCGCGCGCTTCTGTCACCTCGAGCCCGCGGCGAGCGAAGGGAGCGTGGGTTCGCGGCCCGTTCACCGCGGTGCGCCCTCGGGCAGGGGCTCCGGCGCAAGCGGGGGTGATCGGGGCTGGGCGTGCACATCCTGGAGTGCGACGACGGGCGGCCCGGCCGCGCCGCCGGAGAGGATCGCGCGCGCCGCCGCAAACGCGCCGGACACCGTCGTGATGCACGGGATCCCGCGGGCCACGGCGGCGCGGCGGATCTCGTAGCCGTCCGAGCGCGCGCCAGAGCCCGTCGGCGTATTGACCACCAGGTCGACGTCGCCGCGCTCGATCCAGTCCACCACGTGCGGGGAGCCCTCGCCGATCTTGTTGAGCACCTCGCAGCGCACGCCCATGCGCGACAGCGACCGGGCCGTGCCGCGCGTGGCCACCACCCGGAAGCCGCCGTCCTGGAGCTGCGTCGCGATCCCGGCGGCCGCGTCCTTGTCGCGGTCGGTGACGGTGATGAACACCGTTCCGGACGCCGGCAGCACCGCCCCCGCCGCGGCCTGCGCCTTGGCGAAGGCGGTCGGGAAGTCGCGCGCGATGCCCATCACCTCGCCGGTCGAGCGCATCTCGGGGCCCAGCAGCGAGTCTGACCCCAGGAAGCGGTCGAAGGGCAGCACCGCCTCCTTCACGGACACGTGGCGGCCGTCGACCTCGTCCGGCAGCCCCAGCGCCCCGATCGGCTCGCCGAGCATGACCCGGCACGCCATCTTGGCCAGCGGGACGCCGGTCGCCTTGGAGACGAACGGGACTGTCCGCGACGCGCGCGGGTTGGCCTCGATCACGTAGAGGTCGTCGCCGACGACCGCGAGCTGGACGTTGATGAGCCCGACCACTCCGAGCGCAAGGGCGATCCCGGTGACCTGCTCGCGCACCTGGGCCAGCATGTCCGGCCCCAGCGAGTGCGGGGGCAGCACGCAGGCCGAGTCGCCCGAGTGCACGCCGGCCTCCTCGACGTGCTGCATGACTCCGCCGATCCAGACGCGCTCGCCGTCGCACAGGGCGTCGACGTCGACCTCGACGGCGCGCTCGAGGAAGCGGTCGAGGTAGATCTCGCGGCCGGCGTGGGCGGCGCCCGAGCGCGCGAGGTAGGCGCTCAGGTCATCCTCGGAGTAGACGATCTCCATCGCCCGGCCGCCGAGCACGTACGAGGGGCGCGCGAGCAGCGGGAAGCCCACGGCGCGCGCCGCGCTGACGGCTTCCTCGGCGCTCTGCGCCGTCGCGTAGGGCGGCGCGCGGTAGCCGAGGCGGTCGAGCAGCTCGCCGAAGCGCCGGCGGTCCTCGGCCAGGTCGATCGCGTCGACGCTCGTGCCCAGCAGCGGCACGCCGGCCTGCGCCAGCGGCGCGGCGAGCTTCAGCGGCGTCTGGCCACCGAACTGGACGATGACGCCCTCCGGCCCCTCGACCTCGACGACCGCGAGCACGTCCTCGAGCGTCAGCGGCTCGAAGTACAGGCGGTCGGAGGTGTCGTAGTCGGTCGACACCGTCTCGGGATTGCAGTTGATCATCACCGCGTCGCGCCCCGACGCGCGCACGGTCATGGCCGCGTGCACGCAGCAGTAGTCGAACTCGATCCCCTGGCCGATGCGGTTGGGGCCCGAGCCGAGGATCACGACCGAGGCGCGGTCCCCGCGCTCGACCTCGCCGCGCGCCCCGGCCGGCGAGCGCCGCTCCCAGCCCGCGTAGTAGTAGGGGGTGGCGGCGGCGAACTCGGCCGCGCAGGTGTCGACCGACTTGAACGTGCGCTCCCCCGCGAACGCGGCCTCGGGGTCGCGTGCGTAGGCGGCGATCTCGGCCAGGAACCAGGGGTCGACGCCGGTCAGGCGGTGCGCCTCGTCCAGCGCATGCCCGCGCTTGAACCAGTCGACGAGCATGTCGTAGCGATGCGGACCGGACTTCGCGAGCGCGCGGGAGAGCGCGTCGGCGTCGCCGTCGAGCTTGGGCTCGTCGTCGAGCTCGCGGCTGCGCATCGCCTTGGCGAAGGCCTGCTGGAAGGTGCGGCCGATGGCCATCACCTCGCCGACCGACTTCATGTACGTCGTGAGCTCGTCGCTGACGTCGGCGAACTTCTCGAACGCGAAGCGCGGGACCTTGACCACCACGTAGTCGAGCGTCGGCTCGAAGCTGGCCGGGGTCAGGCGCGTGATGTCGTTGGGGATCTCCTCGAGCGCGTAGCCGACGGCCAGCCGCGCGGCGATCTTGGCGATCGGGAAGCCGGTCGCCTTGGAGGCCAGCGCGCTCGAGCGCGACACGCGCGGGTTCATCTCGATGACGACGATCTCGTCGGTCTGCGGGTTGACCGCGAACTGCACGTTGGAGCCCCCGGTCTCGACGCCCACCGCGCGGATGACCGCGATCGCCTGGTCGCGCAGCTTCTGGTACTGGCGGTCGGTGAGCGTCTGCTGCGGAGCGACGGTCACCGAGTCGCCGGTGTGCACGCCCATCGGGTCGACGTTCTCGATCGAGCACACGATCACGACGTTGTCGTTGCGGTCGCGCATCACCTCGAGCTCGAACTCGCCCCAGCCAAGGACCGACTCCTCGAGCAGGACCTGGGAGATCGGCGACGTCTTCAGGCCCCGGGCGACGACCTCGTCGAGCTCAGCGGCCGTCGAGGCGACCCCACCGCCGCGGCCACCGAGCGTGAACGCGGGGCGCACGACCAGGGGAAGCCCGAGCTCCTCGACCGCCGCGCGGGCCTCGTCGAGCGCTGTCGCGATCGCGCTGCGCGGCACGCGTAGCCCGGCCTCGATCATCGTCGCGCGGAACAGGTCGCGATCCTCGGCGCGCCGGATGGCGTCCAGGTCGGCGCCGATCAGCTCGACCCCGTGGCGCTCGAGCGTGCCGTCCTCGGCCAGGGTCTTGGCCAGGTTGAGCGCGGTCTGGCCGCCGAGCGTCGGAAGCAGCGCATCGGGGCGCTCGCGGGCGATGACCTGGCTCACCGGACCTGGGAGCAGCGGCTCGACGTAGGTGCGGTCGGCGAACTCGGGGTCGGTCATGATCGTCGCCGGGTTGGAGTTGACGAGCACGACCTCGTAGCCCTCCTCGAGCAGCACCTTGCACGCCTGCACGCCCGAGTAGTCGAACTCCGCCGCCTGCCCGATGACGATCGGCCCCGAGCCGAGGATCAGGATCTTCTCGAGGTCGTCCCTACGCGGCACGGACGGCCTCCAACCTCCGCTGCAAATTCGCCCGCACCGCGGGCCACTCGTCGTCGACGATCGAGTAGTAGGCCGAGTCGCGCACGCCGAGACCGGGGATCACCATGTGCTTGCGGTGGGTGCCCTCGAAGCGCGCGGGCAGCGCCTCCATCGCGCGCCGCGACTGCTCGTTGGCGGCGTGGGTCTTGAACTCGACGCGCAGGCAGCCCAGGTCCTCGAAGGCGTGGCCGAGCATCAGCAGCTTGGCCTCGACGTTCGCGCCGGTGCGCCAGGCGGCTGGCTCGAGCCAGGTCCACCCGATCTCGAGCCCGCGGTGCTCGGGTCGCAGGGCCAGGTAGCGCGTCGCGCCGATCGGCCGCTCCGTGCGCGCGTCGAGCGTCGCGAAGGGCGCCTCGTGTCCTACGCGCGCGGCGTGGAGCGCCTGTTCGAGCCAGCGGTCGAAGTCGCCGAGCACGAGCCAGCGCCACACGTCGCGATGGTCGGCCGCCGCGCGCAGACCGTGGGCGTGCTCGGGCGCGAGCGGCTCAAGGATCACCCGCTCGCCGTCCATGCGCTGCTGCAGGCCGGGCCAGGTCATCGACGTTCGATCTCCTCCAGGAAGTCGTCGAAGAGGTGGTTGGCGTCGTGGGGCCCCGGGCCCGCCTCGGGGTGGTACTGCACCGCCGCGCCGGGCACGTCGCGCAGCACCAGGCCCTCGACCGTGCGGTCGTAGAGGTTGAGGTGGGTGAGCTCGGCGGCGCCGAAGTCGGTCTCCCAGCGCACCGGCTCGTCGCCGGTGATGCGTCCCTCTCCCCCGGGCCCCGACACCGCGAAGCCGTGGTTCTGGCTGGTGATGTCGATGCGGCCGCTCGCGAGGTCCTTGACCGGATGGTTGGCGCCGCGGTGGCCGAACGGCAGCTTGTAGGTCTCAAGCCCGACGGCGCGGCACAGGAGCTGGTGTCCCAGGCAGATGCCGTACACCGGGACGGTGCCCACCAGCTCGCGCACCGTGTCCACTACGTAGCCGAGCGCGGCCGGGTCGCCAGGCCCGTTGGCCAGGAACACGGCGTCGGGCTCGCGCGCGCGAAGCTCGGATGCGGTGGCCGTGTACGGGTGCAGCTCGAGCCGCACGCCGCGCTCGCGCCAGTTGCGCACGATCGACGCTTTGATGCCGGTGTCGATAGCCACCACACGCGGACCCGGCGCCTCGGGGTCGAGCACGATCGCCTCCGAAGGGGTCACCTCGCGCGCGAGGTCGCGGTCGGCCATCGCGGGCTCGGCCTCGATCAGCTCGCGGGCCTCGTGCTCGTCCATCGCGCCCGGAAAGACCCCGCCGCGCATCGCCCCCCGGTCGCGGATGTGGCGCACGAGCGCCCGCGTGTCGACGCCGGTTATGCCCGGGACGCCGCAGTCGGCCAGCCAGTCCAGCCACCCGCGCTCGGCCCCCGGGGCGTCCTCGCGGTTGATCGCCGCCCGCATGATCGCCGCGCGCGCGTGCACGCGGTCTGACTCCATGGCTTCGTCGGAGACGCCGTAGTTGCCGATGTGCGGGTAGGTGAAGGTGATGAGCTGGCCGGCGAAGCTGGGGTCGGTCATCGACTCCTGGTAGCCCGACATCCCGGTGGTGAAGACGATCTCGCCGACCGCCGGCCCGGCCGCCGCGCACGCCTCGCCGTCCCAGCGCGCACCGTCCTCGAGCAGCACGTAGGCCGTCATGCCACCGACAAGGCCAGCGAGCGCGCGCGGTAGGCGACCGCTCCCGCGGCGACGGTGAGCAGAACGCGCCCGCTGAAGGCGTGACCGGCGAAGCAGCAGTTCTCCGAGCGACTCTCGTAGCCGCTCTCCCCCACCGTCCAGTCGGCGTCGAGGTCGGCCAGACAGAAGTTCGCCGGCTCGCCGACCGCCACGCGCGGCACTGGAAGCCCGTAGACCTCGGCGCCGGCGGTCATGCGCTCGACCAGCGTGCGCAGGTCGATCACCCCGGGCCGCACGAGCTCGTGGTGGAGAGCCGCGAACGCTGTCTCGAGGCCGGTGGTGCCCATCGGGGCCTCCTCGAAAGGCGCCTCCTTCTCCTCCCCCGCGTGCGGCGCGTGGTCGGTCGCGACGCAGTCGATCACCCCGTCGCGCAGCGCGGCGACGAGCGCACGGCGATCCTCGTCCGCGCGCAGCGGAGGGTTCATCTTGAGCCGCGTGTCCAGGCCGCGCACCGCCTCGTGGTCCAGGGTGAGGTGGTGAGGCGTGACCTCGGCGCTGATCCTCGCGCCGGCCGCCTTGGCCGCCGCCAGCGCCTCGACCGACTCCCGCGCGGACAGGTGCAAGAAGTGCACACGCGCGTCCTCGTAGAGCGCGAGCGCCGCGTCGCGCGCGACCATCGTCGACTCGGATACCGACGGGATCCCCGCCATCCCGAGCAGCGCCGACACCTCGCCCTCGTGCATGACGCCGTCGCCCGAAAGCGCGGGATCCTCCTCGTGCAGCGCGATGACCCCGCCGCACAGGCGCTGGTACTGCAGCGCGCGCCGCAGCACGCCCGCGCTGGCGACGGGGACGCCGTCGTCGGTGAAGCCGAGCGCGCCGGTCTCGCGCAGCTCGGCCATCTCGGTCAGCTCGGACCCGTGCTGGCCGCGGGTGATCGCCGCCAGGAAGCCGACCGGCACGCGCGCCTCACGCGCCGCACCGTCGCGCAGCGCGCTCAGGGCGGGCGCCGCGTCGACCGGCGGCCTGGTGTTGGGCATCGCCACGACCGCGACGAAGCCGCCGGCGGCGGCGGCGCGGGTGCCCGAGTCGAGGTCCTCCTCGTTCTCGTCGCCGGGGACGCGCAGGTGGACGTGGGGATCGACGAAGCCGGGCATCAGGTGGCGCCCCTCCCCCTCCACGACCTCGGACCCCTGCGGAGCCGGTAGTGAGCCCGGCGCGCCGAGCTCGGCGACCTCGCCGCCACGGACGAGCACGTCCGCCGCGCCGTCCAGCCCCTCGCGCGGATCGACCACCCACGCGGCGCGGATGAGCAGCTCGGCGGGCGCGGCCTCGCGCGCGACGAGGATCGCGCCGCTCGCCGGCGCGCTGGGCTCGACCGGGCGCATCAGGCCGGTTGCGGCTCCGCCCGCTCCGCCGAGCGGCGGGCGCGGCCGGCGGCCTCGCCGCCGCCGCCCGCGAGCAGCTCGAACAGGACGGCCATACGGACGAACACGCCCGCCCCGACCTGCTCGCCGATCAGCGCCTGGGGCGAATCGATGACGTCGGCCGAGAGTTCCACCCCGCGGTTGACGGGCCCGGGGTGCATCACGAGCTGGCGCGGCCCGAGCCGGCGACCGTCGACCTGGTAGCGGGTGACGTACTCGCGCAGCGACGGCAGGTAGGTCTCGGTCATGCGCTCGTGCTGCATGCGGAGCGAGTAGACGACTTCGGCCTCGCCCAGGCGATCCAGCGTCGTGGCCACCTCGCAGCCGAGCGCCTCGACCCCGCGCGGCAGCAGCGTGGGCGGACCGCAGACCGTGACCCTGGCGCCCATGCGCCGGAACGCGATCACGTTCGAGCGCGCGACGCGCGAGTGAAGCACGTCGCCGACGATCCAGATGCCGACGCCGTCGAGCGGGCGGCCGAGCCGCCGGCGCAGGGTGTAGACGTCGAGCAGCGCCTGCGTCGGGTGCTCGTGCTTGCCGTCGCCGGCGTTGATCACCGAGGCCGGCGTCCAGCCCGCGACCAGGTGCGCGGCTCCGACGTGCGGCGAGCGGATGACGATCGCCGCGGGGTCGTAGGCGGAGAGCGTCTGGACGGTGTCCTTGAGCGACTCGCCCTTGTCGACGGACGAGCCGGCGGAACGGATGCTCACCACGTCGGCCGACAAACGCTTGGCCGCGAGCTCGAACGAGGAGCTCGTGCGCGTAGAGGCCTCGTAGAAGAGGTTGACGACGGTGCGGCCGCGCAGCGCCGGGACCTTCTTGATCTCGCGACCCGAGACCTCGGCGAAGGACGCGGCGCGGTCGAGGATGCGCTCGATGTCGTCGCGTCCGAGCTCCTCGATCGAGAGCAGGTGCTTCATGCCATGGCCTCCTGACGGGCTGAGATGGTCACCTCGTCCACCCCGTCGAGCTCCTCGACGTGGACGTTGACGCGCTCCGCGCGCGCCGTCGGCAGGTTCTTGCCGACGTAGTCGGGCCGGATCGGAAGCTCACGGTGGCCGCGGTCGGCGAGCACGGCGAGCTGGACCCGCGCCGGGCGCCCGTAGTCGAACAGCGCCTCGATCGCCGCGCGCGCGGTGCGCCCGGTGAAGAGGACGTCGTCGACTATCACCAGCGTGCGGTCCGCGAACCCGAAGGCGAGGTGCGAGGCGTGGACCACTGGCGCCGTGCCGCGCGTGGCGATGTCGTCGCGGTAGAAGGCGATGTCGATGTCGCCGAGCGGGATTTCCTCGTCGCGCAGCTCCTCGACGAGGCGGCGGAGGCGCTCGGCGAGCACGGCGCCGCGGCGGTGGATGCCGACCAGCGCGATCTCGTGGCCGGCGTTCTTCTCGACGATCTCGTGCGCGATCCGCACGAGCGTGCGGCGGATGTCGTCGCGGTCGAGGACGACCTTGGCGTGCTCCAACGTGCCCCTTCCTGGCCTCGCGGGACCGGGTTAAAGGAACCGACGCAGCGCAAGGTAGCACCCGCCGCGGCGCGGGCCGCGGCGGCGCCCTCAGAGGCCTCTGGTACGCCCTGCTCCCACAGGCTCCTCGGGCGGCTGGGCGTCGCGTGCGCGCCGAGCAGCGAGCTGGGCTATCGGCACGGGCCGCCCGACGTGGTTGCCCTGGCCGAACTCGATCCCGAGCGCGCGCACCGCGTCGAGGGTAGGCCCGTTCTCGATGTGCTCGGCGACGGTCGGATACCCGAGGCCCCGGGCCATGCGAACGATGGCGTCGACGAGCAGCCGGTCCGTCCTGCTCTCGGGGAGATGGCGCACGAACTCGCCGTCGATCTTCAGCAGGTCGAGCGGCAGGTACTTGAGATAGTGGAAGGACCCGAAGCCTGCGCCGAAGTCGTCGAGCGCGAGCCGGCAACCGTACGCCCTGATTCGTGCTCCGAACGCGCGAGCGAGCTCCATGTTCCCGATGGCCGCCGTCTCGGTGATCTCGAAGACCACGCGGGTCGGATCCACCCCGGTCCGCCCCAGCTCGGCCTCCACGAACGCTGGGAGCTCGCCGTCGCTCACCGAATCGCCGGACAGGTTGACGTGGAGGTCGCAGCCGCGGAGGAGTCGCAGGTGGTCGAGCGACGCGGAGACGACCCACCGGTCCAGTGACCGGATCAGACCGAAGCGTTCGGCGGTGTAGAGGAACGACCCGGGCAGCACGAGGTCGCCGTCCGCACCGGGCAGTCGAAGCAGCACCTCGTGCGCCCGCAGCGCTCCGGTCGCGAGGTCCACGATGGGCTGTGCGAGGAGCACGAACGTGCCCTCCTCCAGGGCGCGGCGTATCCTGCCCGACCACGAGATCTGGGCAGTCTGCCCCTCCGGCGAAGGGTCCGACCCCGGAGAGAGAGCGGAGACCCCTCCGCCCTGTGCCTTGGCTTCATACATCGCGGTGTCGGCGGTGATGAGCAAGTCGGCGCCGCTCACGTCGGGGTCCGCATCGAAGAACACGACCCCGGCGCTGGCGGAGACCCGGCGCTGGGCTCCCCCACCCGGAGGATTCTCGTCGTGGATCCGTGACAGCAGTGCGTCGACCAGCGCCAGCGCCTCGGCGCGCGACGTGTGCGGCAGCGAGATCGCGAACTCGTCGCCCCCGAGGCGACCCACCAGGTCGGTATCGCGGAGCCGTTCGAGAAGTAGCTGGCTCGTGCGCACGAGCACCTCGTCACCCGCCGTGTGCCCCAGCGAGTCGTTGATCTCCTTCAGGTGGTCGAGGTCGAGGACCACGAGGGCGCCGTCCGTCGCGTAACGGCGCGCGTAGGAGAGCTGACGCGAAAGCTCGCGTCCGAAGCGCCGTCGGTTGTACAGGCCGGTCAGCGGGTCGTGGTCCGCGAGATACTCGAGCTGGCCCTCGAACTGCTTTCGCGTGTTGATGTCCTGGAACTGCTGGATGACGTGGGATGGACTGCCGTCCCCCGAGCGCACCAGCGACGCGGTGAGCAGGACCCACACCTCGTGGCCGTCGGCGTGCTGATAGCGCGTCTCCAGCTGGAAGCGCTCGCGGCCGCCGGCGACGAGGTCGCTCATCAGATCGACGTCGGCCTCGAGGTCCTCTGGATGCGAGATCTCCTGGAAGCTCGTGCTTTCGAGGACTGCCCTCGTGTGCCCGGTCAGCTCGCACAACGCCGGGTTGACGTGCATGAAGCGTCCGAAGCGCCCCGCCACGATGTCCACGAGCGCCATCCCGATGGGCGCATCCTCGAACGCGCTCCGGAAGCGTGCCGCGTCCTGGCTGTCTCTCGTGTCCCTCCTCATCGGGAGGCCGGGCCGCTGGGTGCCGGCTCGCTGAAGGTGACCAGCCAAGCCGTACCGGTCAACAGAAACACGCGCCGAACGAACTGCGGCGCGCGAGCGAGCACGAGCCGGTTGCCGGTGGCCTCGACCCGTTCCGGTCCGGCTGCTGCAGGGGCCATCCACCCCCCCAATTCCGGTCGCATCCCAGCCGTTCCGGCCAGGAAACTCCCATCGCGAGCGTCAAGCGTACCGATCCCCTCTCCGGAGCGCCGAATCGAGGGGCTAGACTCCGTTACGTCGTCGTCGGGCTCTAATCGTTTCCCTCCGCCTCGCGCGCGACTTTGCCTTCGAGGGAAGCGGGAACGGGGGCACTGTGCCCACCGACTTCAGACGCGACGATGACCAGGACGGCGACGCTCGCCGTTGCGGGGAGCTCAGCGCAGCGATCTCGTCGGCCGTGGTCCACCTCCTCGCGCAGACCGTCGGCAGGGGGCCCACGAAGGCCCGCACGACCATAAGCGACGAGCTGATCGTGGTGCTGCTGCAGGACAGCATGACGAGCGGCGAGCGAAGTCTCGTGAACGCCGGCAGGCACGACGAGGTCCTGCGGATCCGGCGTGCCTATCAAGCGACGATGGAGCCGGACCTCGTAGGGGCCGTGGAGGGGCTGACGGACCGAGCCGTCGTCGCCTTCATGAGCGCCAACCACTGCGAGCCCGACGCCGCCGCGGAGATCTTCGTGATGGACCGCCCTGTGCTCAGCGCCTGAACTGGTCGTCGAGCTGCGCCGGGACGCGGGGATACCCGGCTCAGGACCTGTCGATCGTCAGCGTGACGGTCTCGCCGGCCGCGAGCGTCGTGCCCGCGGGTGGATCCTCGCCGGTGACCTTGCACAGCGACTGGTCGAGCACGCACAGGAAGCTGTCCTCGTTGATGCTCGAGTCATAGCCGGCCCCTCGCATCCGCCGCTGGGCCGCGTCAGGCGCCTGTCCGAGCACGTCGGGGACGGTGGGCTGCGCGGTGACCGTCTGGGCGCGGGTGACCGTGCGGGTGACGGTCTTGGGCGCGTCGCGCTCGGTCGGGTCCAGCAGCACCACGCCCAGGGCGAGGAGCGCGCCGGCGAGGAAGCCCGCGGCGACGAACGCGCCGCGGGCGAGCCAGCGGTGCGTGAGCCGCCAGTGCTCGGCGGTCTGGGGAGGCCGCGGCTCGGTGGGCGGCTCGCCGGGCGGCGACGGCGGCGGCCCAGGCGGCCCGCCCGCGACGCTCACGCACCCACCCCGCGGCGCGCCGGCCCGGGTTCGGCGCTCGCGGGCGACCCGCCCTCTGGATCCCCGCCGAGCTCCTCGCCGGCCGCCTCGTACCGGGCGCGCAGCTCGTCCCAGGAGACCAGCGCGGGCTCGCCGCGCTCGGGGAACGGGATCTCGACGGTGTCGAAGTCGCGCGGGACCACCGTGCGCGGGAAGACCGCGCGCGCCTCGTCGCGGATCTCGCGCGGGAGGTGCCGCGGGGAGAGGTGCGTGAGGGCGAGCATCTTCACCTGCGCCTGCGCGGCGATCTGCGCCGCCTCTCGCGCCGTCGAGTGCTGCGTCTCACGCGCGCGCGCGGACTCCTCCTCGGTGAACGTCGCCTCGTGGACCAGCAGCTCGGCCTCGTGCGCCGCGACGGCGAGCGCGTCGTTGGGTGCTGTGTCGCCGGAGACGACGACCTTGCGGCCCGCGCGGGGCGGCCCCATCACCTGCTCGGGCGCGATCCCGTCGACCGCCTCGCCACGTTGCAGGCGCCCGAAGTCGGGGCCCTCCGCGACCCCGAGCTCGCGCGCACGGTCGGGATCGAAGCGCCCGGGGCGGGCGTCCTCAACGAGCGCGTAGCCCAGCGCGGCCCGACCGTGGTCGACGGCGAAGGGAGCGATCGCGTAGCCGTCGCGCAGCACCGGCTCGCCGGGCGCCAGCTCCTCGAAGCTCAGCGGATAGCCCGTGCGCCCGTAGAGCGGCCGCATCGCGCTCATCAACCGCTCGAGCCCCGCCGGCCCGTGGACGGTCAGCGGCCGGTCACGGTCGCGCAGGTCGAAGCTCTTGATCATCCCGACGAGCCCGAGCCAGTGATCGAGGTGGAAGTGGGTGAGGAACACGTCGGTGAGGTCGCTCAACCCGACCGAGCGCAGCAGCTGGCGCTGCGTCCCCTCGCCGCAGTCGATGAGGATCCGATCCCCGCCGCGCCGGATCAGTAGCGCGGGCAGTCCACGCCGCGCGCTGGGCACGGATCCGGCGGTGCCGGCGAAGAAGACGGAGAGGTCCACGCGGGCAAACGCTAGTGCCCCGGCGGGCGCAGCCCGTCAGCGCACCCCGGGCTACCCGGGTAGCCCGACCGTCGCCGCGTGGCTCAGGGCGCTCGCGGACGACCCTGAGGTGCCCGCCATCAGCGGGTGAGCGCCGGGCTTCGCAAACACGATCTGCAAATTGCGGATCCGGGTCTCCAGGAATCCGGCCTCGGAGAGCGTCAGGTAGAGCCGCCAGAGACGCCGAAAGCGATCGTCGTACCCGAGCTCCTCGAGTTGCTCCGCTGCGGCGCCGAAGCGCGAGCGCCAATGGCGCAGCGTCAGCGCGTAGCTGGTCGCGATGTCCTCCAGGAAGACCGTGCGCAGGTCGGTGCGACTCGCGACCGAGCGCTGAATCGCCCCGAGCGATGGAAGGCAACCGCCGGGGAAGATCAGCGTATTGGCGAAGCTCCGGCCGCTCTTCTCGCCCTCGTAGGCACGGTCGTCGATCGTGATCGCCTGGAGGAACATCAGACCGTCCGCCGCCAGCAGGCCGGCGCAGCGCTCGAAGAAGCCGTCGAGGTATTCCCAGCCGACCGCCTCGATCATCTCGATCGAGACGAGCCGGTCGTAGCGGCCGGTCAGCTCGCGGTAGTCGGCGCCGAGCACGCGCACGCGGTCCTCGAGGCCCGCGGCCCTGACCCGTTTCTCGGCGTATTCACGCTGTTCGCGCGAGAGCGTGGTCGTGGTCACGCGGCAACCGAAGCGCGAGGCCATGTAGAGGGCGAGGCCGCCCCAGCCGGTGCCGATCTCGAGCACGTGCAGGCCGGGCCGCAGCTCGAGACGCTCGCAGATCCGCGCCAGCTTGGCCTGCTGTGCCTGCTCGAGGGTCGCGTCGGGCGCCTCGAACAAAGCGCTCGAATACATCATCCACTCGCGGTCCAGGAACAGCTCGAACATCTCGTTGCCCAGGTCGTAGTGGGCGGCGACGTTGCGCCGAGCGCCTCGCCGGGTGTTGAGCGCGGGCAGGGCTCTAAGCCGCTGGAAGGGCCGCCGCACCGGGGCCAACCGGCCGCGGAGACCGTCGTAGCGTCGGATCTCGCGCGTGGCGATTCGAGACAGGGCCGCAAGATCGTCGGCGTCCCACAACGCGTCCGCGTATGCCTCGCCCAACCCGACGCTGCCCCGCATCAGCGTGCGGTAGACGGCGGGAGAGTGCAGCGTGACCGTGGCCCGGTCGCCGGCGGCCGCCGGGCCGAAATGCAGGTGCTTGCCGCTCCATCCCTCGACCAGGTGCAGGCGTCCGGTGCCGATCCGCCCCAGGAGCGCGTGAACCGCTGTGCGCGCCCACCGATCGATCATCGCGCCGGGAGTGCGTCGCGAGGCGGCGGAGGGTGATACGACGCTCCTTTGAGCTTCAGCCGAAGTGCGTTCCCGTAGATACGCAGCGGCACCGCCAGGGACGCCGGCGGATACGTGAGCAGAACGCGCGTCATGAACGCGGGTGAGAGCTCGCGCCGGCGCAGGTCGAGCGTTGCCGCGAAGACCCGCCGGCCCCGTTCGATGTTGGCGATCTCGACGCGCAGGGCTTCGCCGGGCTGACCGATTCGCCAGTCGTAGGCCTGCTCCATCGCCATGAACGGCGAGACGTGAAGCTCCTTGTCGACCCGTCCGCGGATCGGCCCGGGGTCCTCGCCCCGCTCGACGACATAGGCATGGCGCTGGCGCCACGGCGTGTTCGTGACCTCCGCGATCACGGCGTCCAGGCTCTCCGTGCTGCGGTCGTAGAGGTAGAAGAAGCTGACGGGGTTGAAGACGAAGCCCAGGTAGCGCAGGTTGGTCAGGAGCCGAACCGGCCCGTCCGGCCGGCGGCCGGTCCGCTTCTCCACCAGGCGCCGGGCGGACTCGGCCAGTGGAACGCCGGGATCCCCCAGGTGGTCGGAGCGGCGAAACCGGGCGGGCGCGGGGCGTCGCGCGGAGTACAGGGGGTGGCGGTCGAAGAGCTCCGGCAGCTCGTCGAGGTCCAGCAGGGTCATGAACACGCGGTAACGGAACGAGTGCGCGGGCGGTCCCGCGCGCCAGTGAGCGACCCAGCCCTCGTAGATCGCCGAGGCGGTCACGCCGCGGCCTCGAGCGGACTCACGGCGGACGGCGCCAGCAGATCGCACACACGCAGCGCGCTCCACACGCCGTCCTCATGGAAGCCCCAGCGCCAGTAGGCCCCGCAGTAGTGCGTGCGCCGGCGTCCACTGATCTCGCCGTGGCGGGCCTGCGCGGCGACCCCGGCCCGCGTGAAGACGGGATGGTTGTACTCCATCCTTCTGATGATCCGAGCCGGATCGATCGCCTCGGTGCGGTTGAGCGTGACGCAAAATTCTCGATCGGCTCGGAGTCCCTGGAGCCGGTTGAGGTGGTAGGTGATCGTGGTGCGGTCGGCGGGCGCGTCCAGCAGATGGAAGTTCCACGAGGCCCACGCCCGCCGGCGGCGGGGCAACAGCCGCTCGTCGGTGTGCAGAACGGCCTCGTTGCGCTGCCAGGTGATCGCTCCGAGGATCTCGCGCTCTTCGGGCGAAGGCTCGGCCAGCATGGCCAGCGCCTCGTCGGAGTGGGTGGCGATCACGACCTCGTCGAAGCTCTGCGAGCCGCCCTCCCAGCACAGGTCTACGCGATCCGGGCGGCGCTCGATCCGGCGCACGGGCGAGCGCAGCCGGATCCGGCCGCGCAACGGGGCGATCAGCGCGTGTACGTAGGTCCAACTGCCGCCGACGACCGTGCGCCAGCGCGGGCGCCCGGTTAGCTGGAGAACGCCGTGGTTCTCGAAGAACTCTGCGAGGAAGCTCGCCGGGAAGGACCACAGCTGCGCCGGGTCCGCCGACCACACGGCGGACGCCTGGGGCACCATCAGCCGTTCGACGAAGTACTCGGAGTAGCCGCCGTCGGCCAGGAAGCGCCGCAGCGACGGGCCATTCCCGTTGCTCTGAATGAGCGCGCGGGCCTCGCGGTTGAAACGGACGAGGTCGCGCAGCATGCGGTGGAAGCGCAGGTCGAACAGGTGGGCCGGATTGGCGAACAGCCCCGCCGGCCGGCTCGCCCACTCGAACCGGCCCGCCTCGTCGGCCACCGACAGGCTCATGTCCGCCGGGCGCGACGCCACGCCCAGGTCGTCCAGCAGGCGCTCGAAGTTCGGGTAGTTGCGATCGTTGAAGACGATGAAGCCGGTGTCGACGTTCCACGAGCCGGCGCCGGTGTCAACGCGGATCGTGTTCGTGTGGCCGCCCGGGTACGACCCGGCCTCGAAGACCGTCGTGTCATGCCCCGCCTCGTGCAGCCGGCGAGCGGCGACCAGTCCGGAGACGCCGCCGCCGACGATCGCGATCCTCATCGGGGCCCTTGCCGCGCGAGCGCGTCCGCGAGGCCGGCCTTGGCCCGGTCCCCCACTCGCTTGAACAGCGCGCCGAACAACGGGTCGGCGAGCCGCAACGCTCCCCGCGGCTCCAGGCGCGCGTCGTAGGTGACCTCGGACCCTGAGCCCGCCAGATCGCGAACGGTGATCGTGTCGACCGAGACCACGGTCCGGGTCTCGGCCCGAAGCACGACCCGGTGCGGTGGGACGAGCTCGACGGTGCGGTATTCGAGAGCGACCCGCCGCCCGAGGAAGCTCGCAACCACGTGAAAACGTGCCCCCACCCGTAGTGGGTCGCGGGTCAGGCGTCTCGCCTCGCTCACGCCTGGGTCCCACTCCGCCGTCGAGCTGAAGTCCGCGAGGTAGGCGAACACCTCATGGGCCGAGCCCGGCCCCGTCACGGTCGCCGCGTAGCGGGCCATCAGCGGCTCGCGTTCTCCGCCGCGCGGGCGGCGTCGAGGCCGCCGAGCCGCGCGCACTGCTCCCAGAGCTGCGCGCGCTCCTGCGCGGTCTCGCGCGTGGACGGAAGGCGGTGCGCCGGCCGGGGCCGGCGGTCGTGCCACAGCTTGCCGGACACCCCGTCCGCCGCTGGCGTCGTTGCGAGCCAGACGATCGTGTCGGCTCCCTGGCGGGCGTCGCGCAACAGCGGACGCATCACCCGGCGAAAGCGGGGCAGGGACTCGCTGAGGCCGGGAGTGTCGGCCCAGCCGGGATGCATCGAAAGGAACGTGATCCCGTCGGCCTCCGGCCGCTGCGCCCAGGCCTCTGTGAGGGCCACTTCGGCACGCTTCGTGTGCGCGTAGAACTCGGCGCCGTCGAACTCGCGCCGCTCCAGCTGCAAGTCGCCGAGGTCCAGGCGCGCGGTGTACATGCCGCCCGAGGAGACGGTGATCACGCGCGCCCGCCCGGCGTGGCGAAGCGGACCGAGCAGCAGGCCTGTGAGGACGAAAGGCGCGAGGACGTTGACGGCGAAGGTCAGCTCGAATCCGTCGCGGCTGCGCGCGCGCTGCGACGGAAGCACCCCGGCGTTGTTGACGAGGACCGCGAGATCTCGCTCCCCATCGTCGAAGCGGGCGGCGAAATCCCGGACCGACGCGAGGTCGGCCAGGTCGCATCGCCATAAGCTCGAGGTGGGCGGCAGATTCGTGGCGGTCCACCGATCCGAGCCGGGCGGCTATCCGTGCGCGGGACGCCTCCCCACGCTCGCGATCGCGTACCAGCATGTGGACCCGGGCGCCGGCGAGCGCCAGCCCCTCGCAGGCGGCTTCTCCCAGTCCGGAGCTGGCGCCCGTGACCAAGGCCTCTTTGCCGGCGAGACTCCCGGCGACCGCGCTTGGCCAGGACAGCCGACGCAGGCGATATCCGAGGCTGGTGTAGCCGGGGAGTACGGCTCCATCGAGGATCCGGTCCAGGAGTGTGAGGGACAGCAGTTGTCAATAGTCTGTCCATAGTTGACCGCAGCATTTGTAGCCTGTACGGTAGCAATTGTCAAGGGTTTGTCGAAAGATTGCCCCATGACCGCTGATCCCTCCACTCCGCTCCTACGGATCGGCGAACTGTCCCGACGCACCGGAGTGCGCGCGGAGACGATCCGCGCCTGGGAGCGCCGCTACGGCGTCATTTCCCCCACCCGCAGCGACGGCGGGTACCGGCTGTATTCGCCGGCACACGAAGAGCGTGTCCTGGCGATGCGCGAGCTGATCGCCGACGGCGTGGCGCCGGCCGAGGCGGCGCGACAGCTGCTGTCGGCGCCCGCGGCGGCGGCGCCCTCCGCTCCGGACGGCGAGGCACACCGGCTTCAGGCAGCGCTGGAGGCCTACGACGAGGAGGCGGCCAACGCCGTGCTCGACCGGACCCTGATCGGGCTCTCGCTCGACGCCGTCATCGGCGGCGTCGTGCTGCCCGCGCGAGCGCAATTTCGCGTAGGAATCGAGGCGAGTGGGCGCCTGCGAGGTGTAGGCGCGGATGTCCGCGTAGCGCGCGATCTCCTCGCGATGCACGTGCAGGCTCATGATGGTGTTCGTGGTCTCGCGCCGCACGCGGTAGCCGAGCGACCCCGGCGTCCGGGTTGCCGTCGAGGGCGATCACGCGGTCACCGCGATAGGAGGCGAAGGTGGCCGAGCATCAGCGTCGTGGTGGTCTTGCCGACGCCGCCCTTGCGCGAGACGACGGCGATCCGCCGGCACCCGACGACCGGCGCCTTGACGCGCGCGACGAGTTCACGCTCGCGCAACTCCGCGGCTCCCGGGCCGAGGTTGATGAGGCCGCCGCTCAACTGGAAGAGCGCGCGCCGCCAGCGGCTGCGGGGCGCCTCGGACTGGGGGCGCAGCATGCGCTCGGATGTGAAGTCGCTGGCGGAGGGAAGCGCATCGTCGCGCGCGCCAGGCGAGGGCACGGATGCAACTCGCCGCTCCTCGCGAGGCGGCTCTGCTGTCGGCGTGCCAAGCGGTACCGGCGCCTCGTCGAGGTCGGGGATCGTCGGCGTGGCCGATTCCCGGGTCATGCGGCGTCCTCCTTTCGCCCCGGCGGGCCGGCGCCCGTCCGGGGTCGAGCCGGTCCGATGGTCGGCGAGCCAGGCTTCGAGCATCGACGCGTGTAGCGGACGTGACGGCCGACCTTCAGGCAGGGAAGGCGCCCAGTCCGGGTGGCCTCGTAAATCCACGAGACCTTCACGTTGAGAAGCTCGGCGGCCTGCTCGACGTCGAGCAGCGACTCGTCGAGCGAGGGCACGACGTCGGTCGCGCTCATCACGAGACCCGCCCCGTGTCACCGCCCGGACGGTCGAGGTCGCGGCGATTGCGAGCGCTGATGATGGTTTCGATCGGCTCTTCCTCCCTGCGACCCGGCTGGAGCGCGTTGGCTCCGGTGGACTTCAGTCAGGTCGCGACGGAATGGTTTCCCCCCACTTTGCAGGGGAAAACACACCTGCTGGCGCGTTGAAGCACGGGCGCTGAGACGCTTGAAACCCGGATTGCCGGAAACCCCTGAGGTCGGCGAGGTCAGCCACGGCTATGACCCCGCAATGGGGGTACCGGCACCGGCTTGCTACCCCACTATCCGACGCCGCGATGCGGGTAGGATGCTCGGTGTAGTCGTAGCGATGAGGCTCGCTCCATAACCGCGGTCCGTCCGCTGATGGCCTCTACCCAACCGTCGTCCGACGTTGAGTGGAGGTACCAGAATGGAGCCAGTTCAGCTAGCCGCCGTTCTCGCCGGGCTCGTGCTGCTCGCGAGCATGGTGTCGGTCGAGCTCGGCATGTCCGTCGCGCTGTTGGAGCTCGCGCTCGGTGTGGTCGCGGGCAACCTGTTTGGCCTGGACGCGAACGCCGACTGGCTGGTGTTCATCGCGCACTTCGCGTTCCATCGTGCTGACCTTCCTGGCCGGCGCGGAGGTCGACCCCGACGACTTTCGTGAGCGCTTTGGCGCGGCCGTGGCCATCGGCCTGGTGTCGCATCGGCCCGTTCGTCTCGGGATCGTCGCGCTCGGCCCGCTCGGCTGGACGGTGATGGCTCTCTCATCGCCGGCCCGGCGATCTCGACGACGAGCCTGGCGGTCGTCTACGCGGTCCTGGTCGAGTCGGGGCTGAACACGACCGGGATCGGCAAGCTGCTCATGAGCGCGTGCTTTGTGACTGACATGGGAACGGCCATCGCGCTGTCGGCCGTCTTCATCAAGCCCAACAGCGTGTTCCCGTGGTTCCTGGTCGTCTCGGTGGCGCTCATCGCGCTGGTGCCGAAGGTCGCGCGGTGGTTTTTCCGGCGTTACGGCGACCGCGTCATCGAGCCGGAGATCAAGCTCGCCTTTGCCTGTCTCTTCGTGCTGATGGTCGTCGCCGACACCGCGAACGGCCACGCGGTCCTGCCGGCGTTCGTGCTCGGGCTGGCGATGAGCCGCCACTACCAGCAGCACCGCAAGGAGCAGGAGCGCCTGCGCGTGGTGGCGTTCGCGTTCCTGACCCCGTTCTTCTTCCTGCGCGGTGGCATGAACGTCAGCCTCGGCGCCGTGTTCGCCAACCTCGGCGTCCTCGGAGCGCTCGTGGCGGCGAAGATGGTGCCCAAGCTCGGGCTGGTCTTCCCGCTCGCGCGCCGTCACGAGCCGCGCAACGCGGGCTTCATGACGTTGCTGATGAGCACCGGGCTGACGTTCGGGACCATCAGCTCGCTCTACGGCCTCAACGCCCACATCATCGACCGCACGCAGTTCTCGCTGCTCGTCACGGTCGTGGTGCTATCGGCCATCGTGCCGACCGCCATCGCGCAGCGCTGGTTCTCACCCGACCGCGAACACCGCCACCACGCGGTGCCCGACCCCTCCGAGATACTCACCGGGTCGGCGGTGGGTGCCGAGGTGGCCGAGGAGACGAGTTCGTGAGCGGGAGGCGCTTCCTTACTCGAGGGGCTTGAGGACCGACCGGCCGGCGTAGCGGGCACGTTCTCCGAGCTGCTCCTCGATGCGCAGGAGCTGGTTGTACTTCGCCACCTCGGAGCGGGCGGACACGCCGGTCTTGATTTGCCCGACGCCGGTGGCGACGACGAGGTCGGCGATGAACGTGTCCTCGGTCTCGCCGGAGCGGTGGGAGATGACGCAGCGGTAGCCGCCCTGGCGGGCCATCGCAACGGTGTCGAGCGTCTCGGTGAGCGTGCCAATCTGATTGAGCTTGATGAGGATGGAGTTCGCGACGCCCCGCTCGATGCCCTCACGCAGAATCGCCGGGTTGGTCACGAAGATGTCGTCGCCGACGAGCTGCAGCCGGTCGCCGAGGCGCTCGGTCAGGACCTTCCACCCGTCCCAGTCCTGCTCGGCCATCCCGTCCTCCAAGAACAGCAGCGGGTGGCGCCCGTTGATCGCCTCCCAGTAGTCGACCATCTCCTGCGAGCTCAGCGACGCGCCGCCTCGCCGGCAGCTCGTAACGGCCGTCGAGATGAACTCGCTCGCGGCCGGGTCCAGGCCGATGGCGGAGTGCCTCACCCGGACGAGGAGGGCCTATCGCCGACGAGTGGCTTCATTGGCGCCCCGGTGGAGGTCGAGCGCGGGCGCAAGGCGCCATCGAGAGATCGCAAGCCGGCCGGAGCCCGCTTCGCCTTCAGGGTGCTCTTGAGCTGCTGGTAGATCTCGGCGCACATCACGACCGCCTGCGCGAACGAGCCCGCGCCGATCGGGGCGAGCATGAACTCCTGGAAGTCGACTGGGTTATCGGCGTGCGCGCCGCCGTTGAGCACGTTCATCATGGGCACGGGCAGCAGCGTCGCGTCTTCGCCGCCCAGCCACCGGTAAAGCGGCTTCTCAGCCTCCGCAGCAGCGGCACGCGCGACGCCCATCGAGACACCGAGGATGGCGTTCGCCCCCAACCGCGTCTTGCCGTCCGTCCCATCCAGCGCGATGAGCCTCTCGTCCAGCTCGCGCTGCTCGTCCGGGTCGAGACCCCTCACGGCGTCGGCGATCTCACCGTTGACGTTCGCGATGGCCCGCCTCACGCCCTTGCCCCCGAACGGCCCCTCGCCGTCGCGCAGCTCCAGCGCCTCGCGCGTGCCCGTCGACGCGCCCGACGGCACCGCGGCGCGTCCGAAGGCCCCTGACGCGAGCGTGATGTCGACCTCGACGGTCGGGCTGCCGCGGCTGTCCAGAATCTGGCGGGCGTGGACGTGGTCGATGGCGCTCATGGCTGCGGTTCCCTGCGGTTGGGGGCTTGCCCGAACCTAGCTGAGACTGCATTTTCGCGATGGCGTTGGGGGGTCAGGCTCAGAGTCGACCCTACCGGGCTGCGATCCTTGCGCCGTGCCGGTCAACGACGAGCTCGACCGAGCCAGAGGGGCGCTACTTGGCACCTTCGCCGGCGACGCCCTCGGCATGCCGTTCGAGGGCGCGCCATCTGGCGAGATCCCGGGGCGACTAAAGATGCTGGACGCGCGCCTCGGGCGCGGCACCTACACCGACGACACCCAGATGGCGATCGCGCTCGCGGAGTCGCTGCTCGACCGGGGGCGGATCGACCCGCGGGCGCTGGGGCTTTCCTTCGCCGCGCCCACGATCCCCGTCGCGGCTACGGGTCGGGCACAACGAAGGTGCTGGAGCTTGTGCGCTCGGGGATCCACCCGACGAGGCGGCGGGCTCGGCGTTCGGAGGCGAGGGCTCGCGGGGCAATGGGGCCGCGATGCGCATCGCGCCGGTGGCCGTGCGCTACGCCGACGACGTTGTCGCGCTCGCGAGGGCGGCTCGGGAAAGCGCGCGCGTTACGCACACTCATCTGCTTGGGATCGACGCGGCGGTCGCGCAGGCGGCGGCGATCGCCGCCGCCCTCACCGGCGAATCGGCGCTCGAGGTGGCTCTGGCGGTGGCAACCACACCGGAGCTCAAGCGCGCTCTCAAGCGGGCGGCGGAGTTGCTTGACGCCGATCTTCAGCCCGCCGAGCTCGCCGCCGAGCTTGGCAACGGCACGATGGGCCACCAATCAGTTCCAGCCGCGATCTACTCAGCGACGGCCCACGAATCGGTCGAGGCGGCGATCACGTTCGCCGTACGCTGCGGCGGGGACACCGACACCATCGGGGCGATGGCCGGCGCGATCGCGGGCCGCCCGAGCGAGGCGGCGGGGCGATCCCGCCCAGCTGGACCCGTGCGCTCGAGGAAGGACCCAAGGGCCAGGGTTACGTCGAGAGGCTCGCCGACCGGCTCGTCGCCGCTCGCGAAGAACGCTGAAGCCTCGCCAAGGCGCCGCGCCGCATCGCTTCGGCTGTGTGCGAGGACCGGGAACCGCTGCCATCGCGCCTATTCGATGGGCGCGCTCGGGCCGTGCCGCTCGTCATCTTCTGCGCCAGTGCTGGCCGCTCCAAGCCAGCGCCAGCGCCGAGAAGATCATCGCCGCCGCCGGGAAGAGGAACGCGGCGGCCGGCGAGACGACCGTCTAGAGCAGGCCGGCCAGGCGCTGGCGACGAGGTTGCCAAAGCTCTGGATGCCCGCAGCGCTCCGAAGCTCGAACCCCGCAGGGCGTCGGGCGCCAGGGTCGCGACGGCCGAGTGCTCCGCGGTTTCGACCGCCCCGATCCCGACCCCGGCGGCGATGAGGCAGGCGGCGAGGAGGACGATGCTGGCGCCGGTGAAGGCGAATCCGACGTAGGCGAGGGCGAAGGCAGCGACGCCGCCGGCGAGAACGCGGGTTGGTGTCCGCAGATCGGCGAGATGCCCCGCGGGGACGCTGGATGCGGTCGCCGCGACGTTGTAGAGGACGTACAAGGCGATCGCGATCTGCGTCGCTGATGCGGTTGAGCGGCCGGGCTCCAGAAGGTCGGTTGCCCGCGGGATCAGCAGCGTCGCGGCGATGTTGCCGAGCTCGAAGACGCTGATGGCGCCCAGAAGTCGTCCGAGTTCTCCCCGCAGGATCGGCCTGATCTTGATCCGAATCGGTTCGCGTTCGCGCTCCCGCGGTCGCGCGGTGTGGCGGATCGCGTAGACGATCGCCCCAACCGCGAGCAGACCTGGGATGACCGAGAGCACGATCGCGGTGCGTCGGCGAGGGTGCCGCCACCGAAGCGGGACGCGCCCGCGAGGCCGTCCGAGACTCCCTCGATCAGGCCCAGCGCGCTTGCGGGAGCGCCCAGGGTCGAGGTCAGGAAGGTCGGCAGCAGCGAGGTCGGGATCTCGTGGCCGGCGTCGGCGAGCAGGCTGGATGCCCCGATCCCGCGCACGCCCGGGGTGAGCCACCGCTTCCCTTGTGCTTCCGAGTTCTTCACTGATGCGGTCACGACAAAGGTCAGCGGACGCTACAGACGCGCCGGTCGCGCCACGCACGTCCTGTGCGTAACGGGCGTGTCCGCGTAGCCGTGTACGCCGGCGCCGAACTCGTATCGCTGTCCACGGAAGCACAAGTATCCGCGCATGGCTGCAGAGGCGTTCATGCCGCCGCAACGAGATGGATCGCTTGCCGTTTCGGGACCTTTTCGGGACCTTTTCGCGATCAGGCACGACTCGAGAAATGAAAAACCCCGCCTAAGCGGGGCTTTTCGTACGCGCCCGGCAGGATTCGAACCTGCGGCCTCGCGCTCCGGAGGCGCGCGCTCTATCCACTGAGCTACGGGCGCCCGGCCGTCAGCTTAGTTCGCCGAGAGGGAAGCGCTCAGCCTCTGCATCATTCCCCGAACGTATGTTCGTCCGGCTCGGTCAGTAGCGTGCCCTTGTGGAGACGATCATTCGCGGTGCGGCGGCAGAGGCGGCGACTTTCGCGCGATTCGTGAAACGCGGCCTTCCGGTGTTGGCGCTCGCCGGGGTCGCCCGGGAGGACGCGCGAGACTCCATGCCAGGGCAGGCACGATGCGGATCGCGGTCATCTCCGACACCCATCTGCCTCGTGGCAGTCGAAAGCTCCCCGCGGCTTGCGTGGAGCGGTTGTCGGAAGCTGACCTGATCGTCCACGCCGGTGACTTCAGCGAGCTCGCCGCTCTTCACGAGCTCGAAGCGCTGGGCGAGGTGGAGGCCGTGTACGGGAACGTCGACGCGGCGACGGTCCATGCGCTGCTCCCTGAACGCCGCGTCATCGACGCCGCCGGCGCCCGGATCGGGTTGGTCCACGACGCTGGGCCGGCGCGAGGTCGGCTCGAGCGGCTGCGGCGCTGGTTCCCGAACGCCGACGCGGTCGTGTTCGGCCACTCGCATATCCCTCTGCACGAGCAGAGCCGGGATGGCTTTCAGATCTTCAATCCCGGGAGTCCGACCGATCGCCGGCGTCAGCCCCGTCACACCATGGGCGTGGCGACCGTCCGCAGCGGCCGGCTCGAGCTCGAGCTGATCAGACTGGACTGAGCGGCCATCGCCGCGGACCGTGGGGCACGATGAGTTTCAGGGGTACCCCCGGTCATAGGAACAGGCCTGGAAGCGAGAAGGAGTGACGCGACATGGCTCAAGCGCAGAGGACTACGAAGCATCGGACGGGCACGCGCGAGGAGTGGCTCACCGCCCGGGAGGAGCTCGCCAGGCTCGAGAGGGAGCAAGCGAAGCGCAACGACGAGATCAAGAAGAAGCGACTGGAGCTTCCCTGGGTCCCGGTCGAGACGGAGTACGAGTTCGATACCGAGGACGGCAAGAAGACGCTTGCGGAGCTCTTCGAGGGTCGGTCGCAGCTCCTCGCCTACAACATCATGTACGGACCCGACTACTCCGCCGGCGCGTGCCCGGGCTGCTCGAACCTCGCGGACGGGCTCGAGGGCGCCCAGGTCCACCTCAACCACCGCGACGTGACGCTGCTCTGCTTCTCGCGCGCGCCGAGCGACCGCCTCATCGCCTACAAGGAGCGGATGGGGTGGAAGTTCCCGTACGTGTCGACCTACGGGTCAGACTTTCCGTTCGACTTCGGGCTGGCGATGACCGAGGAGCAGGCCGCGCAGGTCCCCGAGGTCAAGGACATGATCGACGACCCGCCCGACTGGCTCCAGGAGTGGTCGAGGCAGGTCGGCGCGGAGCTGAAGGACGGGCTGCGGGAGGGACCGGCCTGGATCGCCTTCGCGCTCGAGGACGGGGTCGTCCATCACACGTACACGGTCATGGCGCCCGACCCCTTCGTCGCCCCGTACTACATGTTCCTGCTCGACCGGACGCCGAAGGCCCGTCCGGAGGAGCCCCGCGTGTGGCGCAAGGACGAGTACCCGGACTGAACGGCAGCTTCCGCTCTCGTGTGGGCGCGTGCGGCGCTGTCAGCCCGAGGCGACCGCGCGCGCCGCGTCCTCGAGGTCGGGGAGCTCGCCGGCGTGGGCCGGGATGTGCACCCAGCGCACCATTGCGTCGGAGTCGACCGCGAAGGTCCCGGCCGTCTGCCAGCGGGTTCCCTCGGGGTGGCGGTTGCGGATTCCCCGGCGGGCCAGGCGGGCGACCTCGCGCAGCGAATGGGGACCCATGAAGTGGCCGAGCGTGGAGCGACCGAGACCCCAGGCCGCGTAGAGGCGGCGGTCCTCGTCGATCACGAGCTCGACCGAGCCCGAGCCGCCGGCCACGGCGTCGCACCACTCGGCGGTCGAGTCGCTCGGAGCGTGGCTGACCGCGATCACGCGGAGCGCGGTCTCGCGCCCGGCGAGCTCGCGGAGCCGGCGGAAGGTCGCCTCCGCGAACGGGCAGCCGGTGTGGCGCAGGAAGGCGACGATCATCGCGCGGCCGTCCGGCTGGACGGGGAGCTCCGGGGCGGGCCGGCCCGGCTGTGGCGCCGCCGCGGTGTCGGTCGTGGGCGGGGGAAGAAACGTCTTGAGGTTCACGCTGGCACCGTATGGTGCCGAGTTGCGACGATCCACCAAGGAGCTCCCCATGGCAGACGCCCCCGACCGCCCCGATACGTCGACCTTCGCCGGTGAAGCGGGACCGGCCGGAGCGGAACGCCGCGAGGAAGGGGCCGCCGGCGCGGGACCGGCCGGAGCGGAGCGCCACGAGGAAGGGGCCGCCGGCGCGGGCGGAGCCGTGCCACTCGGGGAGCACGCCGCCCTCGAGGCGATCCTGCGGGAGGTGGTCGAGGCGCTGGCGCCGCTCGAGCGCGGCGCCGGGTCCGCCGGTGAGGAAGAGGCCGCTCGCTGGCTCGCGGACAGGCTGCAGAAGGCCGGCTGCGAGGCCGGGATCGAGGAGGAGTCCTACCGGCCGGGGTTCCCCGAATGGCTCGTTCCGCTCGGCGCGGCCGGCGTGGTGGCGGGAATCGCCGGGCTGGCCGGCCGCAGGCTCGCGCCCGCCGTGCTCGGAGCGGCGGCGTCCGCCGCGATCGCCGACGACGCGTCCAACGGGCCGCGCGTGTGGCGGCGGCTGGTCGCCCGTCCCAGGACCACCTGGAACGTCGTCGGCGAGATCGGCCACCCGCAGGCCGCGCGCACGCTGATCGTCCTCGCCCACCACGACGCCGCGCACACCGGGCTCGTGTTCGACCAGAGCTTCCAGCGCTGGCTCGCCGCGACGTTCCCCGACCTCGTCGCCCGTACCAACACCTCGCTTCCGCTGTGGTGGCCCGTCGCCGGCGCGCCGGCCATCGCCGCGCTGGGCGCCGCCACCGGCCGGCGCAGCCTCGCGGCCCTCGGCACGGCGTGGGCGCTGCTGAACACCTACCTGGGCGCCGACGTCGCCCGCAGCGAGATCGTCCCCGGGGCCAACGACAACCTCAGCGGCGTCGCCGTGCTCGTCGCGCTCGCCGAGCGCCTGCGCGACGAGATGCCCCCCGGCGTGCGCGTCGTGCTCGCCTCGTGTGGAGCGGAGGAGGTCGTCCAGGGCGGGATCTACGGCTTCGCACAGCGCCACTTCCCGGGCCTGGCGCGCGACCGCACCGCGGTCCTCAACCTCGACTCGGTCGGGTCCCCGTACCTGGTGATGCTCGAGGGCGAGGGAACGTTCGCGATGGAGGACTACACCGATCCGGCCTTCCGCGACCTAGTCGAGCAGGCGGCCACGGCGGCCGGCGTGCGCCTGGCTCGCGGCGCCCGCGCGCGCTCGAGCACCGACGCGGTGATCCCCAGCCGCGCCGGCTTCCCGACCACGACGCTGACCTCGCTGGAGCCCGGGACGAAGCTGATCTCCAACTACCACCTTCCCACCGACACGCCCGAGAACCTCGACTACGGCACGGTCGCCGAGGCCGCGCTCGTCGCCGAGGAGGTCGCGCGCAGTCTGTCGGCCGCCGCCTGAGAGGCGCCCGCACGAACGCGTGCGCTACCAGCCCCGGCGGGACTTGACCCTGAACGGCGTGCTCCGCGGCGGCGGGCCCAATGGCCTGCCGCCGTAGATGACCGTGCCGCGAGCGTTCTGGTAGGTCTGCCACGGGATCGTCGGCTGCTGGTCGACGCCGGGCTTGGAGAAGTCGCACACGCCGTTCGGGAAGGTCTTCTGCAGGTCGGCCCACTGCGCGTCCGTGAACGTCACGCCGCCGTAGTCACCGCGATCCAGCGGCTTGAGCCGGCACTTGTTGTTGTCCGTGGTGATCGCGTCGCCGGCGACCGTCCGCGGCGTGCCGTAGACGTGGACCACGGAGGGACAGAGGTCGTCGGAGACCTTCACGCCCTTGCCGTCGTAGCAGCGGTCGGTGATGTCCGCGGGCCTGTCGCGCGCGACCTTCTGCGCGAGCGGCCGCCTCGAGGAGTCGTTCTCGACGGCGGAGAGCCAGCGGTCCATCGCGAGGAAGCTGTTGAGCTCGCACTGGGGGTCGGCCACGAGGGGCTCCGGCCCTTCCCAGATGAGCTGGTTGCCGTGGCCGCCGTTCTCGCGGTCGAGCCGTGCCCGCACCGCGAACGCGCGGTAGGCGTCGTGGAACAGGCCCTCGTCGGGTCCGCGGCAGTCGATGATCGCGGTGCGGCCGAGGTTGTTGGTCTCGTTGATCATCCCGCTGCGATAGGCGCTGGCGAGGGCGGGCCTGTCGGCGGTGATTCGGTTCGGGACCATCGCGGAGTCAGCGTTGAGGCCGCCGATCTTCGCGTTGATGTCCACGAACTGGGCGGCGGTGATCTTGCCGCTGCGCAGCGCGCCCAGGCCGTACTGCACGCCGACGTTGTCCACCGGCACTCCCGCGAAGCCGCGGCCGATCTGCTTCTCCTGCGGGCCCCAGAAGGCGGCCAGGCGGGGGCCGAACAGGTTGATCGCCGCGTCCTGGATGGTGCACCGCACGCCGCCCGGGTTGGTGATCGGGTCGTAGCGCGTCTGGGCCGTGGTGCCGCCGCACGGGTCGGTCGGAACGACGACGTGGAACTGCGCCGCGTCGCTGACCCGGGCGTTCGCGATCGAGACATGGCCCTGGAGGTCGGCGAGCTGCTTGGCTGTCCACGTGACGCCGGCGCCCCACTTCGAGGGGTTGTCGAAGTAGGCGAGCGACAGGTGGTAGTCGAGGAACTGCGTCGCAGTGCTCCACGCGTCAGGGAACGAGCACGTCGGCAGGATCCCCTGGTAGACGCCCGGATAGGCGTTGGCGATCCACTGCTGGGCCAGCGACCCGCCCGAGCAGCCCGTGCCGATCGTGTAGCGGAGCCTCCCGTAGCGCTCGGCCAGGTACTCCTTCGTCATCACCAGCGACTCGGCCTCGGTCGCGAGGTTGCAGTTGTGGCCGGCGTTGTCGAGCGCGTTGGACATCGTCGCGAAGCCGCGGGCGAGCGCGGTCTGGGCCGCGCCGCCGATGACCGGCGGTGCGGTGGCGGTCTGGTAGGCGACGCCGCAGCCGGCGCCGTGGGTGATCAGCAGCTTGTTGTTGAACTGGGGCTGGGCCCTCACTGCCGTCCACGGCTTGCCGGGCTGGAACAGGACCGCGATCTGGTACTGGTCGCGGTCGATGTAGCCGCTCTCGAGCCGCACGATGAACGGGACCGTCACGCCCTCGTCCGTCGTCGTCGTCGCGACGTCCGCCGGCGGGTTCGCGGGGTCATATGGCAGGAGCCCCGGCTTCGCGGGGTCCGACGACTTGTAGCGGTAGGAGAAGGTTGGAGGCTGGTTGCACTGGGCGTCACGCGCCGTCGGCGGGCACCCCCACGGCTGAAGCTGGGGGCCCGAGAAGACCGGACCACCGATCGGATGGTTGGTGACTCGAAGCCTTGCCGCCCGGCGTCCGCTGCGCGCGACGATGGAGCTCGCGCCGAGCGGGAGGTCGCTGATCAGTCCGACGGCCGTGCCGTCCGGACGGCGCCGGAAGGCGCTCGTCTGGTCCCTGCCCGCCGCCTTGACGGTGAGCCCGCGCGCCGAGCGCGCCCCTCGGATCGCCACGAGCACGTCGCCGCCGCTGACGAGGTCGGCGCGGTTCGACAGCGCCGTGATGGTCAGCCCGCCGCCGCGGCTGAGCTTGTAAGCGAAAGCGCCCTCCGGGCGGCCGAGCACGAGAACGGCGAGGACTGCGACGAGCAGGCCGAGCGCGATGAGTGACAGACGCTCTCTGGCAACACGCACCATCGATCCTCTCCTCTCGACGTAGCCGCTTGGGCTTGTGAAACCGTAGTACGGGCGGCGATCACATGCGTCGCTCACCGCATCACGCCGGTGTGACCCAGCGAGTAGCGGCCGGGCTGGGGCCACACGCAGAGCCCGTGCGGGCCGCTTCCCACCCGGATGCGCGCCCGCAGGCGGCCGGTGACCGTGTCGATGGCGTAGACCACCGCGTCGTAGCGACCCGAGACCCACAGCGTCCGGCCGCCGACCGAGAGACCGCCCATGTCGGGACTGCCGCCGCCGGGCAGGCGCCACCGCCCGACAACGCGCCGGCGCGCGAACGAGATCACGGCGATCGAGCCCTCCGAGCGGTTGGTCACGTACAGGCGCCGCGTATCGCGGCTCACGAACAGACCGTGCGCTCCCCTGCCGGTCGGGATGAAGCCGGCCTCGCGGAAGCTCGACGCGTCCACCAGCCACACGCCGCCGCGCATCATGTCGGCGACGTAGAACGTGCGTCCGTCGGGCGCCAGCTTGACGTCCTGCGGCATCGAGCCCGCTGGCAGCCCGACCGTCCGGACCATGCGCTCGCGCGCGAGGTCGACCGCGATCAGGCGGGCGCCGAACTCGCAGCTCACGAGGGCCAGGCGCCCATCGGCGGTGAAGTCCATGTGGTTGACCCCGGGACAGGGCACGTGAAGGGAGCGGCGCATGCGCAGCGTGCGCGCGTCGCGGAAGTCGAGCCGCGAGAGGCGCTCGGCGACCACGATCGCGCGCCGGCCGCCCGGCGCGAAGTACAGGTTGTAGGGGTCCGCGACGCGCCGCGGCCGGCCCGCGCGGCCCGTGCGCGGATCGATCGGGGTCAGCGCGTTCCCGAGGTCGCTGTCGACCCACAGCGTCCGCAGGTCATACGACGGGGTCACGTGCTCTGGCTCGCGGGGGACGGAGAAGCGCCTCACCACGCGAAGCGAGCGAGGATCGATGACGTCGATCCTGTTGCCGTTCGTCTCCGGCACGTATACGCGGGCGACCGCTGCCGCGGCCCTCGGCTCCAGCCGCCCGGCTCGCGCAGCCGCGTAGACGCCGCCCGCGCTCGGAGCCCCGGCCGCGGGCCGCGCGGTGAGCGGGGGCAGGCGCGGAAGCGGCGCCACGCGACTCTCGCGCGCGGCGTGCGCGCCACAGCCCGCGAGCGCCAGCCCGAGCGCCACCGGCACCGCACACAGGCGGAGGGCGCTCGCTGCCTGAGCTGACCACGTGCTCGCGCTCGTGCGGCCACGCTAAGCGGTGGCGCTGAGACGGCGATGAAAGACCGGTAGCGTCCCGGGTCGCCGATGGCCAGCACGCACGTCATCGCAGCGGACGACGTCGTCCGCACGCGCGCAGAGGCGGAGGGCAACGCCCGCGAGCCGTTGCTGATCCTCGAGCCGCTCGGCGCCTTCCTCGACGCCAGCGGCCTCGGCAGCGGCGAGCCGCGCATCGCCCCGATCGGCGAGGGCCACTCGAACATCACCTACACGGTCACGCGCGGCGACACCGAGCTCGTCGTCCGCCGCCCGCCGCGGGGACCGCTGCCCCCCAGCGCCCACGACGTGCTGCGCGAGGCGCGCGTGCTGCGCGCGCTGCACGGCCGCGCACGGGTGCCCGCCGTGCTCGCCGTGTGCGACGACCCGGAGGTGATCGGGGCGCCCTTCTACGTGATGGAGCGCCTCGAGGGCGAGGTCGTCACCTCGGCGGTCCCCCCCGTGCTGGACACGCTCGACGACCGCCGCCGGATGGGCGAGGAGCTCGTCGACGCGCTGGTGGAGATCCACGCCGTCGACTGGCGGGAGGCGGGACTCGAGGGCTTCGGCAGGCCGACGGGCTACCTCGAGCGCCAGCTGCGCCGCTTCCTCGGCCTGTGGGAGCACAACCGCACGCGCGAGCTGCCCGCGGTCGAGAGCGTCGGGCGCTGGCTCGCGGAGCACCTCCCCGAGTCCCCCCCGGCCACCGTCGTCCACGGCGACTACCGCCTCGGCAACGTGATGATGGCGCCGGATGCGCCGGCGCGCGTGATCGCCGTGTTCGACTGGGAGATGGCGACGATCGGCGACCCGCTCGCCGACCTCGGGTATCTGGCGACGTTCTGGGTCGACCGCAACGACCCGCCGCGCGGAATCACCGAGATGCACGCCGTCACGCGCGAAGAGGGCTTCCCGCTGCGCGACGAGCTGGTCGCGCGCTACGAGGAGCGCTCGGGGCGGTCGATGACCGACGTGAAGTGGTACCGCGCGCTCGCGAGCTGGAAGCTGATCGTGTTCATGGAGGGCAACTACAAGCGCGCGCTGTCGGGCTCCACCGACGACCCCTACCTCAAGACCTTCGGCGAAGCCATCGACGAGATCGCCGCCGACCTGGAGAAGCTCGTCCTTGGCGGCTGAGCGCAGCGGGCTGCTGCTCGACTGGGGCGGGGTGATGACCTCCAGCCTGTTCGAGTCGTTCTCGAGCTTCTGCGCGCAGGAGGGGCTCGACCCCGAGCGCGTGGCGACGGTCTTCCGCCGCGACCGCGAGGCGCGGGCGCTGCTGATCGACTTCGAATGCGGGCGCATCGACGAGTCGGTGTTCGAGCCCGGCCTCGCCAGGGCGCTCCAGGTCGCCAACCACGACGGGCTCGTCGCGCGCATGATGGGCGGCGCGCGCGGGGAGCCCTCGATGCACGACGCCGTGCGCGCGCTGCGCGCCGCCGGGGTGCGGACGGGGATGCTGTCGAACTCGTGGGGCGCGGCCAGTTACCCGAGCGAGCTGCTCGCCGAGCTGTTCGACGTCGCCGTGATCTCCGGCGAGGAGGGCGTCCGAAAGCCCGACCCCGCGATCTACGCGATCGCGCGCGAGCGCATCGGGGTGCCATACGAGCAGCTCGTGTTCGTCGACGACCTGCACTTCAACCTCGACCCGGCGCGCGAGCTGGGCATGGCCGTCGTCCACCACACCGGCCCCGAGGCCACCATCGCTCGGCTGCATGAGCTTCTCGGCGAGCCGCCGCGGGTAGGCTCAACCGCGACGCAACGACACGGAGGCTGAGATGGATCGCATGAGCCCGCTGGACGCGTCCTTCCTGCACATCGAGGACGCGAACAACCACATGCACGTCGGCTCGGTGGCGATCTTCGAGGGGCCGGCGCCCGACTACGAGCAGATCCTCGCGTCGGTCCGAAGCAAGCTCCCGCACGTGCCCCGCTACCGGCAGAAGGTGCGCTTCGTCCCGCTCGACGTGGGCCGCCCGGTGTGGATCTCGGACCCCAACTTCAACCTCGAGTACCACGTGCGCCACACCGCGCTCCCCGCTCCGGGGGGTGAGGCCGAGCTGCGCCGGCTCGTCGGTCGCCTGATGTCCCAGCAGCTCGACCGCTCCAAGCCGCTGTGGGAGATGTGGGTCGCCGAGGGCCTCGAGGAGGGCCGCTGGGCGATGGTCTCCAAGGTCCATCACTGCATGGTCGACGGCGTCTCGGGCAGCGACCTGATGACCGTGCTGCTCGATACCGAGCGCAATCCCGAGCGCGAGCAGGGCGAGGACGACTGGCAGCCCGAGCCCGAGCCGAGCACGCCGTCGCTCGTCGTGCAGTCGCTCGCCGAGCGCATCGCGAGCCCGTACGAGGGCCTGCGCACCGTCCGCTCCGCAACGCGCGCGCCGCGCCAGCTCGTCCAGGGGGCCGCCGAGGCGGGCAAGGGGCTGGTCGCGCTGCGGGGGCTGCTGCGGCGCACCCCGCCGTCGAGCCTCAGCACCCGGGTCGGGCCCCATCGGCGCTGGGCATGGGCGCGCTCGCGCCTTTCCGACGTCAAGCAGATCCGCGCCGGCCTCGGAGGCACGGTCAACGACGTCGTGCTCGCGGCGATCTCCAACGGCTTCCGCGAGCTGCTGCTGTCGCGTGGCGAGCCCGTCGACGAGGTGGTGATCCGCAGCCTGATCCCGGTCTCCGTCCGCCGGCCGGAGGAGCGCGGGACCTACAACAACAAGGTCTCGGCGATGTTCGCCGAGCTCCCGGTCGGGGTCTCGGACCCGGTCGCGCGGCTCAACGCGATCAGCGCGCAGATGAAGGGGCTCAAGGAGTCCAAGCAGGCGGTCGCCGGCGAGCGGCTCACCTCGCTGACCGGGTTCGCGCCGCCGCTGCTGCTGGCGCTCGGGACGCGGGTCGCGGCCCGCGTGCCGCAGCGCAACCTGACCACGGTCACCACCAACGTGCCCGGGCCCCAGATCCCGCTCTACGCGTCGGGCCAGCGCATGCTCGAGTGCTTCCCCTACGTGCCGCTGGCGGGCACGGTCTCGGTCGGGGTCGCGATCTTCTCCTACGACGGGGCGCTCAACTTCGGCGTCACCGGCGACTACGACAAGGCACCCGACATCGGCGTCCTGTGCCGCGGGATCGAGGACGGCGTGCAGCAGCTGCTGTCCGCGGCGGCGAAGGCCGGCGACGGGGGCGAGGCGAAGCGCTCACGGACCCGCGGGCGCAGCGCGGCGCGCGGGACCGAGAAGGCGAAGGGCTGAGCCTCCTGGGCGTCCGCCTTCGCCAGGCCGTGCTGGCCGCCGCGGAGCTCGAGCCGGTGGCCGAGCGGCTCGAGGCGCAGCTCGGCCTCAGCGAGCCCTTCGCCGACCCCGGCGTGGCCGAGTTCGGGCTGCGCAACGCCGTCTACGCGCTCGGCGACGCGTTCATCGAGATCGTCTCCCCCACGAAGCCGGGCACCGCCGCCGGCCGCCAGCTCGAGCGCCACGGAGGCGACTGCGGCTACATGGCGATCTTCCAGCTCGACGACCTCGACGCTGCCCGCCGGCGCGTCGAGCGGCTGGGAATCCGCGTCGTCTGGCAGATCGACCTTCCGGACATCTCCGGCACCCATCTCCACCCGGCGGAGATCGGCGGGACGATCGTGTCGCTCGACCGCGCCGACCCGCCGGAGTCGTGGCGCTGGGGCGGGCCGGCATGGACCGGCGGGGCCGGGGCGGGGGCGCCAGGACGGTTGGAGGGGATCGCGGTCGCGGTCGCCGACCCGCCCGCGGTCGCGGCGCGCTGGGGCGAGGCGCTGGGCGTGCCGGTCGGCGGCGACACGGCGCCGGCACTCGCGCTCGACGGGGCGACCGTCGACTTCCGCGGCCCGGACGAGGAAGGCCGGGAGGGGCTCGTCGAGATCCGCGTCGCCGTTCCACCCGAGCTGCGCGACGGGCGCGAGGCGGTCGAGATCGGCGGCGTGCGCTTCCGGCTGGGCGAGCTGGGCTAGCAGCGAGAGCGCGGCGGGCCACGCTCGGCGGGCGTGCTCCGCAGCGGCCGGCCCCGCGGTGCACGTGCGTACCTTTCAGGTACACTTCCCGTACCCCTCGGGTATGCCGTCGCCGTCCCCCTCCTCCCCCGCTCCCCGCTCGCTCGTGGCCCAGCACCCGCAGGTCGGGTCGCGCCTCGAGCCGGCGCTCGACGCCCAGCGGGCGCGGCTGCTCGACGCGATGGCCCGCGTCGTGGGCGAGCGCGGCTACGCGGCCGCCTCCGTCGCCGACGTCGTTCGCGAGGCAGGCGTGTCGCGGACCACGTTCTACGAGCTCTTCTCCTCCAAGGAGGAGTGCTTCCTGGAGGCCTACCGGCACGGCGTCGACGTGCTCGTCGAGCGCGTCCGCGAAGCGGTGCGCGCGGCCCCCGAGGACTGGCGGGCCCAGCTCCGCGCCGGCGTGCGCGCCTACGTGACCGAGCTGGCCTCCGAGCCGGTCTTCGCCCGCACCTACCTGCTCGAGATCCACGCCGCCGGCGGCTCCGCGCTCGACGCCCGTGCGCAGGCCCTGCGCCGCTTCGCGGCCCGCTACCGCGCCACCTTCGAGCGCGCGCACGCCGGCCGGCGCCCACCGCCCGACGAGGTGCTGCTCGTGCTCTGCGCGGGCACCGAGCAGCTCGCCGCCGAGCGCGTGCGGGCCGGCCGCGCCGCCGCTCTCGGGGAGCTCGAGGACGTCTTCTGCCGTTGCGCCGAGGCCGTGCTGCTCGGCGCGGACAACGACCATGACCGCAGCGAGGAGGGCTGACGTGGACCTCACGTTCACCGACTCAGAGCTGGCGTTCCGCGACGAGGTACGCGGGTGGCTGGCCGACAACGCACCCGGAGAGCCGCCCACGCAGGACGAGGACGGCATCTACGCCTGGCGCCGCGACTGGCAGCGCCGCATGCACGAGGACGGCTGGGCCGGCGTGCACTGGCCGCAGGAGTACGGCGGCCGTGGCGCGACGCTGATGGAGACCGCGATCTTCTTCGAGGAGATGGGCCGCGCCCGCGCGCCGCTGCCCGCGAACGTCCTCGGCCTGCTGCTCGGCGGGCCGACGCTGATGGTGTGGGGCACCGACGAGCAGAAGGACCGCTTCCTGTCCCCCATCCTCTCCGCCGAGGAGATGTGGTGCCAGGGCTTCTCCGAGCCCGACGCCGGCTCGGACCTCGCGAGCCTCAAGACGCGCGCCGAGAAGGACGGCGACGACTGGGTCGTCACCGGGCAGAAGGTGTGGACCTCGGGCGCGCAGTACTCGAAGTGGTGCATGCTCGTGGCCCGCAGCGACCGCGACGTGCCCAAGCACAAGGGCCTGACCTACTTCCTGCTCGACATGGAGCAGGACGAGGTCGAGGTCCGCCCGCTGCGCCAGATCACCGGCGAGCCCGAGTTCAACGAGCTCTTCCTGGAGAGCGCGCGGATCCCGGAGGAGAACGTCGTCGGCGGCGTGGGCAACGGCTGGAAGGTCGCGCTGACCACGCTCATGAACGAGCGCGCCGGCCTCGGCTTCTTCCTCCAGGTGCGTCTGCGCCAGCTGCTCGACGAGCTGTTCGACGCCGCCGCCGAGAACGGCGCGCTCGACGACCCGCGCACCGCCGACCGGCTCGCGGACCTGCACATCCGCACCGAGATCCTGCGGCTGATGGCCTGGAAGGGACTGTCGACGATCCAGAAGTACGGCCAGCCCGGCCCCGAGGGCTCGCTGACCAAGTGGGTGTGGTCGGACACCAACCAGGCCCTGACCCAGCTCGCCGCCGACATCGCCGGCCCCGACGCGCTGACCGCCGGAACGCACTGGTCCTACGAGCTGCTGCGCGCGCGCGGCAACTCGATCGAGGGCGGGACCACCGAGATCCTCAAGAACATCGTCGCCGAGCGGGTCATGGGCCTGCCGCGCCTGCGCTAGGAGAAGATCACATGAACTTCGAGCTGACGGACGACCAGCAGGAGATCAAGCGCACCGCGCGCGAGCTGCTCGCGAACCGGGCATCGTGGGAGCGGGTGCGCGAGGCCGCGACGGCCGGCCGCGACGACGACGCGCTGTGGCGCGAGCTGGCCGGGCTCGGGTGGCCCGGGATCGCGGTGGGCGAGGAGCACGGAGGCCAGGGCCTGGGCACCGTGGCCCAGTGCGTGCTGCTCGAGGAGCTCGGCTATGCCTGCGCTCCGACGCCCTTCCTCGGCACGGTTCTCGCGGCCCAGGCGATCGAGCACGCCGGCTCCGCCGCGCAGCGCGAGCGCTGGCTGCCCGCGCTCGCCGCCGGCGAGGCGACCGGCGCGCTCGGGCTCGTCCGCGGGGATGCCGCCGAGCTCGTGCCCGACGCGCCGGGAGCGGCGGTGATCGTGCTCGTCGACGCCGACACCGGCGATGCCGGCGTGGTCGACGGCGGCGCCGAGGAGGTCGCCTCGATCGACCCGACGCGGCGCTACGGAACGGTGCGGGCGCAGGGCGGCGAGCCGCTGGAAGGCGACGCCCAGGCCGTACTCGACCGCGCCGCGGTGGCGGTGTCCGCCGAGCTCGTCGGGGTGTGCCAGCGCGCGCTGGACATGACGCTCTCCTACGTCAAGGACCGCAAGCAGTTCGGCGTCCCCGTCGGCGCCTTCCAGGCGGTCCAGCATCGCGCCGCGCAGATGCTGCTCGACACCGAGGGCACGCGCTCGATGGCCTACTACGCGGCCTGGGCGGCCGACGCCGAGCCCGAGCGCCTCTCGCTGGCCGCCGCGATGGCCAAGGCGTGGGCCTCGGATGCGGGCCGCGCCGTCACTTCGGCCGCGATCCAGCTCCACGGCGGTGTCGGCTTCACCTGGGAGGCCGACGTGCACTGGCTGTTCAAGCGCGCTCAGCTCGACTCGGCCCTGCTCGGCGGGGCGGGGACGCATCGCGCCCGCGTGGCGCGGCTGGCCTCCGGCGAGCGGACGGCGGCGGTCCGATGAGCGACGTCGTCCTCAAGACCGTCGAGGACGGGGTCGCCGTCCTCACCCTCAACCGCCCCGAGCGGCTCAACGCCTGGACGGGCGAGATGGAGGAGCAGTACTTCGCCGCCCTGGAGGAGTGCGGGGCGAGCGAGGAGGTGCGGGTGATCGTCGTCACCGGCGCGGGCCGCGGGTTCTGCGCCGGCGCCGACATGCAGTCGCTGCAGTCGATCGGCGATGGAACGGTCGACGAGGGCGAGGCGCAGCGCGAGCGCCGTCCGCAGTCCTTCCCGCACACGATCCCCAAGCCGATCGTCGCCGCCATCAACGGCGCCTGCGCGGGCATCGGGCTCGTCGCCGCGCTGATGTGCGACATCCGCTTTGCGGCCGCAGAGGCCAAGATCACGACCGCGTTCGCGCGCCGTGGCCTCGTGGCCGAGTACGGGATCGGCTGGATCCTGCCGCGCCTGGTCGGGCCGGCGCACGCGCTCGACCTGCTGCTCTCCGGGCGGGTGGTGCTGGGCGAGGAGGCAGCCCGGCTCGGTCTCGTCAACCGCGCGATCGCCGGCGACGGGGTGCTGGAGGAGACGCTCGCCTACGCACGTGAGCTCGCCTCCAACAGCTCTCCGGCGAGCATGGCGACGATGAAGGCCCAGGTTTACGCCGACCTCGAGCGCGACCTGGCACGCGCGATGGCCGACGCCGGCGAGCGGATGCTCGCCTCCTTCGCGGCGCCCGACTTCGTGGAGGGGGTGTCGAGCTTCGTGGAGCGGCGGGAGCCGCGCTTCGCGCCGCTGGGGGCCTCCAACTCGTAACGCCAGGCACGATCACGTCCGGGGGTGCGGCTACGGTCGCGCGCGTGCCCGGCCTGGAGACGTGCTGGAAGTGCGGCTCGAGCTACGTCCAACCGCTGAGCTCGGCGCGCCGGGGAGACGGCCTGCTCAACCTCGAGCTGCGCTGCCCGGAGTGCGAGGTGCGGGTCAAGGTGGCGGCCACGGACGCCCAGGTGCTCGCGTACGAGGAGTGCTGCGACGAGGGCCGCGAGGAGCTGCGGCTGGCCTACACGCGCTGCGTGACCGAGAGCATGGAGGCGCTCGCCGACGTGCTGGCGCGAGCGCTCGCGCTCGACCTCGTCACCGCCGACGACTTCGCGGGCACGCGCGCGGACGCGCCCGTCGTCCGTCGCCTGCGCCCGGCGCGCTAGCAGCCGTCGCGCGGTCCTGCGCCGCCTGCGCCCGGCGCGCTAGGGGCGGTCGCCCCGCTCCGCGCGCTGGTCGGCCGCCGCCTCCTCCCGCTCCGCGCGCCGATCGCGCCGCCGCACGACGAGCCCGGTGACGACCAGGGCGATCACCGGCATCGCGTACGCGAGGTCGAGGGCCCAGTGGCCGGCGTGGGCGAGCGGGGGCGGCGCGATCATTGGTTCCCCGCGGCCGAGAGTATCCACAGGCCAAGCGAGGTGAACCCGACCATCACCGCGAGCATCCAGTACTGCGAGACCGCCGCGGCGCGCGACGAGCGGTAGATCGCGACCGCGCGGTCGTGGGCGAGCACGAGCGCGCACACGTGCCCGATGATCAGCGCCGCGACCTGCACGTACCAGACGGCCGAGGCGCTGACGGCGTTGTAGTTGATCGTCACGTGGGCGGTCCCGAACAGGTCCGACCCGCGGCCGAGTGGGTCGGAGGCCAGCGCGACCGCGGCCTGGCTCTGGTAGACGAGCAGCGAGAAGTAGTGCGCGACGACGTACGCGAGCGCGATCGGGACGAGCGAGTGCACGAAGAGGCGCGCGAGCTCGTTGGCGTCGTGGTCCTCGCCCGCCGACCGCATACCGAGCACGCCCAGCCGGTAGATGCCGCCCACGAACAGCACCACGCACAGCAGCCCGACGGTATAGCCGAGCTCGAGCGAGGTCTCCGGGCCGAAGCCGAGGTTGGAGAAGAAGTTCTGCAGGTGTGGGGACGTCGACGACCAGATCTCGCCCTGGGAGAAGCCGTCGAAGCTCGTGGTCCCGATCATGATCACGAGCAGCGCGACGGTCCCGGGCGGCGTATCGAGCGAGACCACGCCCTCCAGCGGACGCCGCACGCGCAGCTCGTTGTCGGTCCAGTGCAGCGGCGCGAGGCGGGCGAAGAGCCCGAAGTAGACGCCGAAGGCGTCGGCCTTGCGCAGCCACGGCTCGCTCCCGTACAGGGCCATCCCCAGGAGCTGGACGGCGGCGTACGCCAGCCCCATCTCGGCCAGCGTGCTCGGGTCGTCGCGGTTGGCGTAGACGAGCTCGACCCACGCGAAGATGAGGATCCCGAGCGCCGCGGGCCAGCGCCCGAGCCAGCTCGGGTAGGGCAGCGGCTCGGGCGGGTCGAAGCGCCGCGTCAGGAAGCCGGCGGCGCGCGCGATCGCCCGCCACGGGTTGAAGGCGCGGAACACGTCTCCGACCAGGCACGACAGGAACGGGATCCCGACCCAGAACGTCACGTAGACGAACGTCGGCGTGATGTTGGTGACCGGCGTCTGGGCGCCCTCGAGTCCCGCGTAGACGACGATCCCGAAGACCGCCACGCCGATCGCCCCGCACAGCGGGCCGAGGAAGCGCGGCACGCGCGCCACAACGCGCTCGCGCAGCACCTGCAGCCGCGGCTTGGGCCACAGGTAGGCCAGCCCGATGAACGAGGCGATCAGGACCAGGGCGGCCGCCCACGCGAACAGCCAGCGCGGGATCGGAAGGTCCTGCTTGCCGACCAGGCCGTGGGCGGAGGCGGTCGCCGGAGCGAGCAATCCCGCCGCCACCGCACCGGCCGCGATCGCCAGCGCGAGCCGAGCGCGCCTCACAGCGCCGCCCTCGGCCGCCCGTTCGCCGCCCCCGGACGCGGCCGGGCGCGGCCGGGCGCGGCCCGCGTCGGTCACGGGTTGACCTCTACGTTGGCCAGCGTCTGCTTGTGGTTCTCGAGCTCGACGATGAACTTGCCCTCGATCGTCGCCGGGAAGCGGAAGTTGACCGTGCCTCCCTTCGTCACGTCGCGGTGCAGGTCGTAGCCGTGGAAGTGGACCTCGTCGGCGGTGTCGGACTCGACCGTCAGATCGATGGTGTCGCCCTTCTTGTAGGTGAGCGTGCGCACGCCGCCGACGGGCTTGGCGTTGCGAACGACGATCGTGGTGGGCCCGGTGCTCTTGGTCTTGTCGCTGCTGCCGCCCGACGCGACGACGACGATCACGGCGACCACGGCCACGACCACGGCGAGGCCGACGAGCACGAGGCGTTGGTTGCGGGGCACGGAAGCTCCTTCGTTGCGGGATCTGGTCGAGGGCGACCGCCCGCGACCGTGCGATCCCGGTCCCGAGGCGGTCAGTGAGCCGGCGCGAGCGGCGGCGGCGGCGCGCGGCCCGCGGCGCGGCGGGCGAGCGGCGCGGGCGGGCTGAGGTCGACGGTCAGCGGCGCCGTCACGCGGACCGCCGCGCGGATGAGCCGGCGCGTCGTGCCCCGGGAGCGACGAAGGACCCTCTCGGCCGTGCGTAGCAGCAGCGCGAGCAGCGCCCCGACCGCCAGCGCAGCGGGGACGGCGAGCCAGCCGCCTCCGCCCACGACTCCGGCAAGGCCGGCTGCATGGCCGCCGGCGAGCGCACTCTCGAGCAGCTCCTGCCCGGCGTAGACCGCGAGCAGCGCTCCGGCGAGGACCAGCCAGCTGCCGACGTGGTGGTTCCGCCCGGAACGGCCGCGCGGCGCCGAGCCGGGGCGCGCCCCGGAGCGGCCGCGCGCCGGCTGCTCGACCGCGTCCGCTCCACGCACGGCGACGAGATGGGCGGCAAAGGCCCCTACCCCGCCGGCCGCCAGCAGCGTGATCGGGAGCGTGAGCCAGCTCAGGTAGGCGTGGCCCTGCGCCCCGAGCTCGTGGCCGGCGTCGCCGCCGGCCGCGAGCAGGTAGCGCAGCTGGTGGACGAGGTAGGCGGCGAGCGGGAACAGGGCCGCACCGCGCAGCCGCGGCTCGATCTCGCGCAGGCCGGTCGTCCCCCGCATGGGGCCAAACGCTACCGGGCGATGCACACGGCTACCCTCCCGCCCCGTGCGCCTGACCGAGCAGCGCTACTGGGAGGAGAAGGCCCGCGCGGCCGAGGACGAGGAGCCCGGCTTCATGTTCTATGAGGAGATCGCGCGCCATCTCCCGCCGGGCCCGGGCCTGAGCTTCCTCGAGATCGGCTGCGCGCCGGGGCGCATCCTCGCCGAGTTCGGGCGCCGGCTCGACTACGAGGTCCACGGAGTCGACTACGCCGCGGACGCGGCCGCGATCGAGCGCTACCTGCACGGGCACGGGTGCACGGTGGGCGAGGTCGTGCGCGCCGACGTCTTCGACTGGGATCCAGGGCGCACCTACGACGTCGTGTCCTCGTTCGGCGTGGTCGAGCACTTCGACGACCCCGGTCCGCTGATCGACCGCCACTTCGAGCTCGCCGCTCCCGGCGGGCGCGTCGTCGTCGGGCTGCCCAACTTCGCCCGCGGCCAGCACCTGCTCCACTGGCTCTTCGACCGCGAGAACCTGCGTCGCCACAACCTGCGCTGCATGAGCCTCGGCTACCTGCGCGACGCCGCCCACCGCAACGGCGCGGGCGTCGTCGAGCTGCGCTACACCGGCGGCCACTACGACTTCTGGCCCGAGGTGACTCGCTCCGCACGGCTGGGCGTCGCCGAGGACGACCCACGCGTGCGCGCCTCGCCGCTCAGCGCCGTCCACCTCGCGCTGCGCGACCGCTCGCGCCGGCGCCCCGAGCAGGGCAACCCGCTGCTCTCCCCCTACATCCTCGGGATCTTCAGCGCGCGCCGGCTCATTCGCTGAGAAGCGCGGGGCCCGCGCGGGATCTTCAGCGCGCGCCGGCTCGGTCGATGATCCGGGCGGGCACGCCGACCGCCGTCGCGCCGGCCGGCACGTCGCCGAGCACGAGCGTCAAGGCCCCCACGCGAGCGCCGTCGCCCACCGTCACCCCTCCGAGCACCTGCGCGAAGGCGCCCAGCGACACTTCGTCGCCGAGCGCCGGGACCGGACCGCCCGGCTCGCGCACGCCGAGCGTGACGCCGTGCTCCATGGTGCAGTTGACGCCGATCGTCACCCCGGCGTTGACCACCACCGGCCCGGCGTGATGGATCCGCAGGCCGGGACCGATCTGCACGTCCTTGATGATCGAGATCCCGGTCAGGGTCTCGGTCACGTGGAAGGCGGCCCAGTAGGCGAGCTCGAGCACGCGCCGGGCGGCGCCCGCCGGCCGTTCGTCGACCCAGCGCCCGAAGCGATAGACGGCGATCGCCCACAACGACCGCTCGCGCCAGCCCAGCGCGCCGTAGCGGGCGCGGTCGGCGCGCCAGGCTGCGCGCGCGGAGGACTCCGCGATCAGCGGCCGCCGGCGACGGCCGGCAGGATCGTGATCTCGTCGCCGTCGGACACGGTGGTCTCGAGGCCCTCGAGGAAGCGGATGTCCTCGCCGCCCACGTAGACGTTGACGAAGCGGCGCAGGCCCCCGTCCTCCGAGATGCGGTCGCGCAGGTCCGCGAACTGGTCGTAGAGCGAATCCAGCGCCTCGCCGACCGTGTCGCCCTCGACCTCGGCCTCGGCCGCGCCGCCCGCGGCGGCCCGCAGCTGCGTGGGGATCTTGACCGTGACTGCCATCAGCCGCGGAATCCTAGTGGTTCGCCCGGTGGACCTAAGCGGCCACTGCGTCCGGGATCGCTGACTCGAACGCCGCGACGCTGGGCTCGATCTCGTGCCGCTCGAACGTGCCCCGCGCCACGTCGATCGTCTTCAGGCCGTCGCCCGTGATGTAGAGCACGACGCGCTCGCCGGCGCCGATGTCGCCGCGCTCGGCGAGCTTGGCCAGCACCGCCGTCGTGACCCCGCCGGCCGTCTCGGTGAAGATCCCGGTGGTCTCGGCGAGCAGGCGCACGCCCGCCCGGATCTCGTCGTCGCTCACCGCGTCGATGCCGCCGCCGCTGCGGCGCGCAAGGTCGAGCGCGTAGGGACCATCGGCCGGGTTCCCGATGGCCAGCGACTTGGCGATCGTGTCCGGGCGCACGGGGCGGCAGACGTCGTGCCCGGCGGCGTAGGCCTGCGCGACAGGCGAGCAGCCCTCGGCCTGGGCGCCATTGAAGGCCGGCAGCTCACCGGTCACGAGCCCGGCCTCGCGCCACTCCTCGAACCCGCGCGCGATCTTGGTGAACAGCGAGCCGGAGGCGACGGGCGCGACGACGCGATCGGGCAGCTCCCAGCCGAGCTGCTCGACCGTCTCGAAGGCGAGCGTCTTGGAGCCCTCGGCGTAGTACGGGCGCAGGTTGACGTTCACGAACGCCCACGGATGGTCGGCGGAGAGCTCGGTGCACAGCCGGTTGACGTCGTCGTAGGTCCCCTTGACCGCGACCAGGCGCGTGCCGTACACGCCGGTGGCCAGCACCTTGGGCTCCTCGAGGTCCGAGGGGATGAAGACGTAGGACTCCATCCCGTAGGCGGCCGCCGTTGCGGCGACCGCGTTGGCCAGGTTGCCGGTCGAGGCGCAGGCCAGCGTCTCGAACTCCAGCTCTCGCGCGCGCGCCGCGGCCACGGCGACCACGCGGTCCTTGAACGAGTGCGTCGGGTTCGCGGCGTCGTTCTTGACCCACAGCTCGCTCAGCCCCAGCCGCTCCGCGAGCCGGTCGGCTCGCACCAGCGGCGTGCATCCGGCCGGCAGCCCCGCCCCGGACGAGGTCCGGCGGGAGGAGCCCGGCTGGACGTCAACCGGCAGGAAATCGGCGTAGCGCCAGATGTTCTGCGGGCCCCCCTGGATGCGGCGCCGGGCCGCGGCCACGTCGTCGATCGCGTGCGGCCGGTAGGCCACCTCGAGCGGGCCGAAGCAGCGCTCGCAGACGTAGTGCGCGTCGAGCGGGTACTCGGCCGAGCACTCCTTGCATCTCAATGCGTGTGCAGTTGCCATATTGAAAAACCTCCGCCGGTCCGTGTGGCAGAGGTCTCGGAGTGATCGCTCTGTCCACATCTCGATGGAATTGCCACCGTTTCCGCTGTCGCGGATGGTTGGCGGGGTTTCACAGGGCCAGTCCCTCCACCCCTCTCGATGCGTCCAGCTATGTGGGCGCGGAGAATAGCGAACGACGCAGGTAGAATCGAACCCGAGGCGAATCAACGATGCAGAACGACGAACCGCGAAGTAGTCATGCCGAGCCTTCCGAAGCCACGCCTGCGCCGCTCGGCTCGCTCACGCGACGTCGTCCCGCACCCGCCTGAGCCCGACACCCCGAACGTCGAGGTCATCGAGACCGAAGGCCTGCGGTGGATCAACATCGAGCGCCCGCGCCCGGTCGAGCGCAGTTGGCTGGAGGAGCACTTCGACTTCCACCCGCTGGACATGGAGGACGTCTTCTCGCGCAACCAGCGGCCGAAGATCGACGAGTACCCCGACTACCTGTTCATCGTCCTGCACTTCCCGCGCTTCGACAAGCAGATCCAGCGCCTCAACGCCGCCGAGCTCGACGTCTTCCTCGGCCCCGACTACCTGATCACGATCCCCAACGAGCCGCTGCTGCCGCTCGAGTACCTGTTCGAGCGCTGCCGCACGCGCGAGGACGTGCGCGAGTCGCTGCTCTCCAAGGGCCCCGGCTACCTGCTCTACAAGATCGTCGACGACTGCGTCGATGCGAGCTTCCCGATGCTGCGCAAGATGGGCAACAAGCTCGAGCGCATCGAGGACGACATCTTCGAGGGGCGATCCGACGAGGTCGTGCGCGACATCTCGAACGTCAAGCAGGAGATCATCAACTTCCGCAAGATCGTCCGCCCCCAGCGCGCGGTCCTCGGCGACCTCGAGCGCACGAAGTCGCGCTACATCGCCGAGGAGCTCGACATCTACTTCGACGACATCAACGACGCCTCCGAGCGCGTGTGGCAGATGCTCGAGGGCTACAAGGAGACCGTCGAGGCGCTCGAGGACACCAACGAGTCGGTGCTCAGCCACCGCCTCAACGACGTGCTGCGCGTGCTGACCTCGTTCTCCGTGATCATGCTGCCGCTCACGCTGATCGCAAGCATCTGGGGGATGAACGTGCACGTGCCGGGCCAGGGCACGGTGTGGGGCTTCCTGGTGGTCATCAGCGTGATGCTCGTGCTGCTGCTCGGGCTGATCCTCTACTTCCGCCGGCGCGGCTGGCTGTAGCGCTCAGGCCGCCGCGCCGTGCCGCCGCAGGGACGTGGCGAGGTCCCCCACCGGGTCGCCGATGCCGGACAGCAACCATGCGAGCAGGTGGACGTCGTGCCACAGGCCCGCGTAGTGCCGGTGCTCGAGCGGTGCTCCCACCTCGGCCGCGCGAGCCGCGAGCGCGCGGGCGTCGGCGGCGAGCGGGTCGTCACCGCAGGAATGGAGGACGATCGGCGGAAGGCCCTCGAGGTCCGCGGCGAGCAGCGTCACGCCGGGATCCGAGACGTCGTGGTCGCCGAGAAAGGCGCGCGTGCAGGCTCCCCTGAACCCGGCGTTGAGGACGGGTTCGCGCGGCGCCGGGGGTCGCGAGCCCGCGAGATCGGCCCCCGGGTCGAGCCACGGACAGATCAGACCCAGCGCGGCGGGTAGCGGAGCGCCGGCATCGCGTAGCGCCAGGGCGAGCGCCAGCGCGAGGTGGCCGCCGGCCGAGTCGCCCGCGACCACCACCTGCCCGGCGGGAGTTGCCTCGGCGAGCAGCGCGTCGTAGACGGCGCGAGCGTCCTCGACGGCCGCCGGGTACGGGTGCTCTGGGGCGAGCCGGTAATACGGCGCGACGACGGGCGCGCCGAAGGCGCGCGCGAGGCGTCCGATGAAGGCGCGATAGGTCTCCGGCGATCCCACGGTGTAGCCGCCGCCGTGCAGGTACAGCAGCAAGCCCGCGCCGGCTCCCGGAGGCGTCAGCCGCTCAGCGCGCACGCCGCCTAGCGTGATCTCCTCGACCGCGGTCCCTCGCGGGAGGGGGGCGCTCATCGCCGCCTTCATGCGCCGTCGCCGCTGCTCCCAGCTCGCGCGTGGCGAGAACATCCAGCGCCCCGTGACGTGCAGCGACGGGCGAACCGCGGCGGGCGGGAGCATCGCGCGATCCTAACGCGCGTCCGCGACCATGTCCTCGACGACCGACGCCGAGGTCGCGGCCGACGCGACCTCAACGCACACGCTGACCGTTGCCTGAGGCGCGATCGGCGCGCCGCCCTGTAACGCGGCGCACGGGACGGTGTTGGGAGCGCGATGGCCAGCCCCACCCTCGAGTCGCTCGAGCGGCTCGCCGACGCCGGCGCCCTGACCGGGGCCGCACCGCGCAAGCGGATGCTGGTCATCGTCAACCCCTACGCCAGCACGGTCTCCGACCGGCTCAAGAGTCTCGTCGTGTATGCGCTGCGGGGCCGGTACGACGTCCACGCGGTCGACACGCAGCGGCGCCGGCACGCCACCCAGCTGTGCCGGGAGGCCGCGCGCGAGGGCTATGACCTGGTGGTCGCCTTCGGCGGCGACGGGACCGTCAACGAGGCCGCCAACGGCCTGGTCGGGTCCGACACCGCACTCAGCGTGCTGCCGGGCGGGCGCACCAACGTCTACTGCCGCGTGCTGGGGATCCCGGCCGAGATCGTCGATGCCACCGAGCACCTGCTCGGGCTGGCCGACGACTTCAACCCGCTGCGCGTCGACGTGGGGCGCGTCAACGGGCGCTGCTTTACCTTCACGGCCGGCCTCGGGCTCGACGCGAGCGTCGTCGAGCGCGTCGACAGCCACCCGGCGCTGAAGGCCCGGATGGGCGCCTACTACTTCACCTACGCGGCGGTGACGAGCTTCGCGCGCCGCTACCTCGTCGCGCCGCCGCGGATCGAGGTCGAGGTCGAGGGCGAGCGCTTCAGCGGGGTGACCGCGATCGTCCAGAACCTCGAGCCCTACACCTACTTCAACGACCGGCCGATCGAGGTGGCCGAGGGCGTCACGCCCCAGGACGGCACGCTGGCCGGCGCGGTGCTCGAGCGCGCGAGCCCCGTCGACATGCCAACTGTCGCCTGGCGCGCGTTCTCACGCCGCGCCCGGATCCTGCGCCACCGGCGCGTGCACGGCTTCTCCGGCGTCACGGAGCTCAGCGCGCGCTCGCTCGACGACCGGCCGGTCCCCCTGCAGGTCGACGGCGACCACGTGGACGACGTCCTGCACGCGAGCTACGACGTGCTGCCGCGCGCGCTGCTCGTCGTCGCCTGAGGCGATGTCCGCTCCAGGCTGGTACCCAGACCCCAACGCCCCTGGCCGGCAGCGCTGGTGGGACGGCGCGCAGTGGACCGGGCACACCGCCGCGGGCGGGCCCGCGGCGCCCTACGGCGCACCCACGGGGCCCTACGGCGCGCCCGCCCCCTACGCGCCGCGACAGCCGATGTCGCCCGAGCAGGCGCGCCAGTGGGCGATGGTCGCGCACCTGTCGGCGCTGGGCGGCTACCTCGTCGGCGGCTTCGCCTTCCTCGGGCCGCTGATCGTCTACCTGATCAAGAAGGACGAGGACCCGTTCGTGGCCGACCAGGCCCGCGAGGCGCTGAACTTCAACCTCTCGTTCCTGCTCTACCTCGTCGTGCTCGGCGTCGTGACCTTCGTGCTGATCTTGCTGATCGTCGGCCTGCTCCTGATCCCGCTGCTGATCGCGCTCGCGATCGCCCACGTGGTCCTCGTGATCATCGCCGGCGTCCAGGCCAACAAGGGGATCGCGTACCGCTACCCCCTGACGATCCGGTTCATCACGACCTGAGCACCGCGCGACCGCCGCCCGGGCGGGGTCAGCCGAGCGGGATCTCGCCGACCAACGTCGTGCCCGTGCCGGGCGCGCTGTGGAGCTCGAGGCGGCCGCCCAGCGCCTCGAGGCGGTCGGCCAGCCCGCGCATCCCCGAGCCGCCCTCCAGGCGCGCGCTACCGACGCCGTCGTCGCGCACCTCGACGCGTACGCGGTCGCCGCTGCGCGTGACGCGCACGCTCGCGCCGCTCGCACGCGCGTGCTTGGCGACGTTGGTCAGGGCTTCCGCGATGAGGTAGTAGGCGGCGGCCTCGACCGCCTCGGGAAGCGGATCCTTCGGAAGCGCGGTGACCTCCGTCGTGACCGGCGCGCGGGAGATCAGCGCGTCGAGCGCGGCGGCGAGCCCCCGGTCGCTGAGGATCGCCGGGTGGATGCCGCGCGCGAGCTCGCGCAGCTCGGCCAGCGCGAGGCCGAGCTCGCCGCGCGCCGAGGCAAGCAATCGGCGCGCAGTCTGCGGATCGCGATCGAGCTGCGCCTCGACCTGCTGCAGGGCGAGCGCGAGGCTGACCAGGCGCTGCTGGGCGCCGTCATGGAGGTTGCGCTCGAGGCGCCTGCGCTCTGCGTCGCCCGCTTCGACGATGCGCGCGCGCGACGCCGCCAGCTGCTCGCGCGCGTCGGCGCTGGCGAGGGCGTCGGCCACGAGCTCGGCGAAGCCCGCGATCCGGCCCTCGGTTCCCGGCGGGAAGCAGTACGGCTCCGCGCCGGAGGCGACGATGGCGCCCCACAGCCTCCCACCGACCTTGATCGGAGCCGCCACCGCGGCGGCGATGCCGGCTGCCCGGATCCGCTCCGGCAGCTCGCCCTCCAGGTCGCTGTAGTCGTCGACGCGCTCGGCGCGGCCGCTGCGGCCCACCTTGACCACAGCGGCGTTGCCGTCCAGCGGCACGCCGGGCCCCACCGGGAACACCGGCGCGCCGCGCACGCTCCAGCCGGCGAGCACGTGCTGCGTGCCCTCCTCCTCGAAGCGCGTGAGGTTCGTGCTGGTGACGCCCAGCACGGCCCCGACCTCGGCGCACACGCACTCGAAGACCTCCGCCGGCTCGGCGCCGGTCGCGACCAGGGTGGCCACGCGGCGCAGGGCCGCCTGCTCCTCGGCCAGCGCGCGCAGCCGCGCGAGAGCCCCGTCGCGGTCGGTCGTCACGGGCGGATTGTTCCCTGCGCGCGAGCCACCAGGAATAGGGATAGCCGCACCCGCCGACGCAGGCTGCCCCCATTTCCCCCGGCCCGCTCCGCTGGCAGCGTTGCCCCCATGTTCCTGTCGATGAGCTTCTGGCGCCGCCACGTCAGCCGCCGTTGGCGCCGCCGCCGAGAACGGCGCGACGCGCGAGTGGCCCTGCTCGTCGCGCCCGCGTGAGCTTCGCGGACGACACTCAGGCGGCGCGGGGTGTTACGCGATACGCGTCGAACACGCCTTCGACGTTGCGCAGGCGCGTGACCGTCTGGTTGAGGCCGTGCGCGTCGCCGACCTCGATCACGAAGCGGTTGCGGACCATCTGGTCGGACACGATGCAGCGCGCCTCGAGGATGTTCACGCCCGCCTCGGCGAAGGTTCGCGAGAGGTCCTCGAGCAGGCGGTGGCGGTCCCAGGCGTCGACGTGCAGCTCGACGCGGAAGGCCGTCTCGCCCTCGGTCGCCCAGCTCACCGCGGTGAAGCGCTCGGGGTCCTTGCGCAGAGCCACGGCGTTGGGGCAGTCCTCGCGGTGGATCGTGATCCCGCGGCCGAGCGAGATGTAGCCCACGATCTTGTCGCCGGGCACAGGCCGGCAGCACTTGGCCAGGCGCAGCATCACGTCGTCGACGCCCTGCACCTTGATCCCGTACTGGGAGGAGGAAGTCGTCGGGCGCCGGCTGCGTGAGCTGCGACCCGTGATGAGGTCGTCGGCGGCGGTCGGCTGGCCGCCGGCCGCGTCGCCCTGCTTGAGGCGCTGCATGACCTTGTTGACGACGACCTTGGCCGAGATCTTGGCCCCGCCCAGCGCGATGTAGAAGTCGTCGGCCTTCTTGAACCCCATCTCGCGCGTGACGTGCGCCAGCAGCGGCGAGCCGATGATCTTCTGCGCGGGAAGGCCCTGGCGGCGCAGATGCTCCTGGAGCAGCTCGCGGCCGCGGCGCTCGGAGTCCTTGCGCGACTCGGCCTTGAACCACTGCTTGATCTTGTTGCGGGCGCGGGTCGTCTTGACCATCGCGATCCAGTCGCGCGACGGCCCGCGCTCGCGCTTGGCCGTCAGCACCTCGACGATGTCGCCCGACTTGAGCTCGTAGTGCAGCGGCACGATCTTGCCGTTGACCTTGGCGCCCACGCAGCGGTGGCCCACGTCGGTGTGGATCTCGTAGGCGAAGTCCAGCGGCGTGGCTCCCGCGGCCAGCGACTTGACCTCGCCCTTGGGCGTGAACACGAAGACCTCGTCCTCGAAGAGGTCGACCTTCAGCGTCTCCATGAACTCGCGCGGATCGGAGAGCTCCTGCTGCCAGTCGAGCAGGCGCCGCAGCCAGCGCAGCTTGCCGTCCTGGTCGGCCGAACCGGCGGCGCCGCCGGCGGGCTTGCCCGCGCCCTCGTCGACCTTGTAGATCCAGTGGGCTGCGATCCCGAACTCGGCCATGTCGTGCATCTCGCGCGTGCGGATCTGGATCTCCAGCGGCCGCCCCTCGGGCCCGATGACCGTCGTGTGCAGCGACTGGTACATGTTGAACTTGGGCATCGCGATGAAGTCCTTGAAGCGCCCCGGCAGCGGCTTCCACAACGAGTGGATGACCCCCACCGCGCCGTAGCAGTCCTTCACCGACTCCACGATCACGCGCATCGCCGTGAGGTCGTAGATCTCGTTGAACTCGCGCCCCTTCTTGGTCATCTTCGAGTAGATCGAGTAGAAGTGCTTGGCGCGGCCCGAGATCTCGGCGTCGATCCCCAGCGCCTCGAGCTCCTTCGCAAGGTAGTCGCCCGCCTTCGACACGTAGCGCTCGCGCTCGACGCGCTGCTGGTTCACCTGGTCCTTGATCTCGCGGTACTTGCGCGGGTGCAGCGTCTGGAATGCGAGGTCCTCGAGCTCCCACTTGATCGCGTGGATCCCCAGGCGATGGGCGATCGGCGCGTAGATGTCCAGCGTCTCCTTCGCCTTGTCGATCTGCTTCTGCTTCGGCAGGGCGCCCACCGTGCGCATGTTGTGGAGGCGGTCGGCGAGCTTGATGAGGACGACACGGATGTCGGTCGCCATCGCCACCATCATCTTGCGGTAGTTCTCGGCCTGGGCCTCGTCGCGCGACTGGAAGGTGATCCCGGTCAGCTTTGTGACGCCGTCGACCAGGCCGGCCACCTCGTCGCCGAAGCGCTCGTTGACCTCCTCGAGCGAGGCGGACGTGTCCTCGACGGTGTCGTGGAGCAGGGCGGCGCACAGGGTCTCGGTGTCTAGCCGCATCCCGGCGCAGATCCGGGCCACGCCGACCGGGTGCGTGATGAAGTCCTCGCCCGACTTGCGTCGCTGGTCGGCGTGGTGCTCGCAGGCGAACAGGAACGCGGCCTCGACCTCGTCGCGGTCGATGGCCATCGCCGCCTCGCCCGCGTGCTCCTCGACGATCGCGACCAGGTCGGAGAGCAGCACGCGCTCGGCGTCGCCGAGGTCGCCGCGCTCGACGACCGGCGCGTCGCCGCGGCGGGTCAGGGTGTCCACTGAGCGCCGCCGCCTGGGCACGCGCGTACCGTGGCGGTGTGCACCGCCGTCCTCGCCGCTGCTGTTGCTGACCTCCGAGCTCTCGCCGCGCTCACCGCGGCCGCTCTTCTTCAGGAGCTCTTCGCTCAGGCCGCTCGTGGTGTCCGCTCGCCTAGGCATCGCCGTCCTTGCTCGTAGCGACGAGTGTACGACCGATAGGCCGGCGAGCGCTCGAGTGAGGTGCGGCTTGCGGCCGGCACGGCGGCAGTCCGGCGTTCGCGGTCGACCGTCACCAGGCCGAGCTCGTCCAGCACCCGCAGCAGGCGGCCCGCGTGGGCGGCGGAGCGCGGGTGTTGCCCCGCGCCGCGCAGCGCCGCCGCCAGCGGGGCGCCGCCGCGCAGCGCGCGGTAGACGTCCTCCACCCCGTCGCGCAGCGACCAGGCGTGCTCGTGCGCGAGCCGCGCGAAATGCAGCTCGTCCGGCCCCCACGCCTCGTGGACCCAGCCCCGGCCGTGCACGACCGGCGAGCGCGGCGTCGCGGGCGGGTCGAGCAGCACGACGTGGCGGTAGGGCGCCGCCAGCGATGGGTCCCGGTGCAGCGCGTCGTAGGAGCACAGCGAGAAGCCGCCGAGCCGCTCCGACAGGGCCCGGGCGCGCCGCTCGCCGTCGGCGCAGACCACGAGCACACTGTCGCCCGAGGCCACGAGGTCGGCGATCACCCCGGCGATGCCCTGGCCGCGGCGGTCCAGCGTCTCGCGCGCGCCGGCCGGCGCGCGCCCGCCCTCCTCCGGGTCGTGCGGCGGCGCGTCGAGAGCGGCCAGCGCCGCGGCCACGTAGTCCTCGGGCTCTCCGACGATCGCGATGGGCGCCGGAGCGCATGACCTGACGGAGCGCAGCACCAGGCGCGGCTCGACTGCCCCCCGGTACTCGTCGAGCGCAAGCCGGAACGTCGCGTCGACCGGGGCGTCGAGGTCCACCGGCAGGCGTGCGCTGCCGAAGCACAGCGCACGGGAGCGGATCCCTCCGGCGTGCAGCGTGAAGCGAACGTGGCGGCCCTCCCCCATCGCGCGCGGATCGCTGCACCGTGCGGCTGGCACGAGCAGCGTCGGGGAGGGATTGCCGGCGCCGCAGGGCTCGAGGCGCTCGAGCTCCTCGGCGAGCTCTAGCCCGAGCGCGTCGCCCGTGACCACGGCGTCGACGCGCTCGACCGGGACGAGGTCGGCCGGCTCGAGCACGCGCCGGGCGTGCGCCTCGAACGCGGCCCGGAAGTGCTCGAGGCGCTCGCCGCGGATCTCGAGGCCGGCGGCCGCTCGGTGGCCTCCGAAGCGCTCCAGGTGCTCGCCGGCGGCCTGCAGCCCGCCCAGCAGGTCGAAGCCGGCGATGCTGCGCCCGGATCCGGTCCCGCGCTCGCCGTCGAGCGCGACGAGCACGGCCGGCCGGTGATGACGCTCGGCGATCCGCGACGCCACGATCCCGATCACTCCCGGGTGCCAGCCCTCCTGAGCGAGGACGTAGGTGAAAGGCCCGTCGGCGGGCGCTTCGACCGCAGGGGCGCGCTCGCCGGCTTCCGCCGCCCAGCGCTCGTTCGCCTCGCGCACCAGGCGCTCGGCGTCGAACAGCGTGCGCTCCTCCACCGCCCGGCGCTCCGTGTTGGCCGCGTCGAGCTCGGCGGCGATGCGCTCGGCACGCCCCTCGTCCTCGGTGAGCACGAGCTCCACGCCCGCGTCGGCGCGGTGCAGGCGACCCGCGGCGTTGATGCGCGGAGCCAGCCTGAACGCGGCGGCGTGGGCGTCGAGCCGCGAAGGATCGACGCGCGCCACGCGCATCAGCGAGCGCAGGCCCGGGCGGGGCGTGCCGGCCAGCGCGCGCAGCCCGGCGCGTGCCAGGCGCCGGTTCTCCCCGCGCAGCGCGACCACGTCGGCGATCGTGGCCAGCCCCACGAGATCGAGCTCGTCGTCGGCGGCGGCCACGCCACGGCCGGCCGCGTCCATCAGCGCCGCGGCGAGCTTGTAGGCGACGGCGGTCCCGCACAGCTCGGCGCACGGATAGCCGCACAGCCCCGGATGAACGATCGGCGCGGCCGGCAGCTCGCCGTCGGCGCGCAGCGTGTGATGGTCGGTGACGACCACGTCGAGAGCCAGCTCGCGCGCGCGCGACACCTCGTCCACGGCCGTGATCCCGCAGTCGACGGTCACCAGCAGGCGCGCGCCCTGCGCCGCCAGCCGCTCCACGGTGGCGGCCGAGACCCCGTAGCCGTCGTCGACCCGAGCCGGGAGGAACCACGAGACGGCCGCGTCGAGACGCCGCAGGGTGCGCACGAGCACGGCGGTGGCACAGACCCCGTCGACGTCGTAGTCGCCGTGGACGACGATCGGCGAGCCGGCCTCGACGTGGCGGCGGATCGTCGCCACGGCGTCGCCGATGCCCTCGAACGCCGCCGGCGTGTGGGACTCCTCCGCGTCCAGGAAGGCGCGCGCCCCCTCGGGCTCCGAGTGCCCGCGCCGCACCAGCACCTGCGCGAGCACGTGGCTGACCCCGAGCTCGCGCTCGAGCCGCTGGGCGGCGGCGAAGTCGTAGGGAGAGAGCTCGAGCCGCGGCAGCACGGACGGACCGTACGACCGCGGCCCGACGGAAGCGCGCTAGCTCTGCTGGTCGATGCCGTTCAGCCGGCGACGGCGGCGCGCTCGCGCCGCACGCCCTCCGCGTAGACCAACGCAATGCCGATCAGCGCGCCGGGGATCGCCTCGAGCGCCGTGAGCACGTGGGTCTCGTGCTGGCCGGGGATCGTGAAGCCGTTGACGGCGAGCCCGAACAGCGCCGCGCCGACGAGCGCTCCCAGGAACGCGCCGACGATCCCGCCCCACTCGCGATCGGGCAGGAAGATCGTGAAGTGCCAGATCGCGAGGCCCATCATGATCCACGCGAGCATGCCCATCAGCGGCGCCTCCCTGACCGGCCCCGCGACTTCTTCCCGCTCCTGGGGCGGTTGGGCTTGGGCGTCGCGGCGTCGACTTCCTCGGGGGTCGCGTCGGGGGCCGGGGTGACCTCGCCGTCGCCATCGCCGGCGGCCGGGGCCGGCTCGCCCTTGAGGTCGGTCTGCTCCGCCTTGCCGCCGCCGTTGGGGCGACCGTCGCCCGTTCCGGTGCGGGCGGGCCGGGTGCTCGTCGCCCGCGAGGCCTTCGCGCGCGCGGGCCGCGGCGCCGGGCGCTCGGGCTCGGGCTCGGGCGCCGCCGGAGCCGCCTCGTCCTCGATGTCGCGCACCAGCTCCTCGAACTCCTCGCGCGAGACCTCCGCGGGCTGGTCGGGCGCGACCGGCCCGCGGCGACCGAAGCGCCGGCGCCGCTGCTCGGGCTCGACGTCGACGGGCTCCCCGCCGCGGGTGACGACCGCGTACGGCGGCAGCACGCCGCCGGAGCGCCGGATGATGGACTCGCGCCGCTGCCGCCAGGTCGGCTCGCGCTCCTTCCAGTGGGTGAGCACCGGAGACGCGATGAACACCGACGAGTACGCACCGGACGCGATCCCGACGAGCAGCGCGAAGGCGAAGTCCTTGAGCGTCTGGCCGCCGAACAGCAGCAGTGCGAGCACGGGCAGGAGCGTGCAGAAGCTCGTCGCCAGGGAGCGCGTCAGGACCTCGGACATCGAACGGTTGACGATCTGCGAGAAGGCCGCGCGCGGCATGCGCGGGACGTTCTCGCGCACGCGGTCGAACACGATGATCGTGTCGTAGAGCGAGTAGCCCAAGATGGTCAAGAGCGCCGCGACCGTCGACGTCGTCACCTCCCGGCCCGTTAGCGAGTAGACGCCGCTGGTTATGAGGACGTCGTGCATCAACGCGATCAGCACCGGCACGGCGTACTTCCACTCGAAGCGCAGCGCGATGTAGGCCGAGATGACGATCAGCGAGGCGACGATCGCGATCAGCGCGCTGCGCGCCACCGTCTGCCCGAACGTCGGCCCGATCGACTGGTTCGAGAACGTCTGACCGACGCCGAAGCGCCTGTCGAGGTCAGAGCGCACCTTCTCGACCGCGGCGGGCCGCAGCGTCGGCGTCGAGATCTGGAACACGTTGCGCCCGATCGTCTTGTCGGTGACGCGCTGGATCTTCGCGTCGCCATAGCCGGCCGCGCTCATCACCTGGCGCACCTGGTCCTCGTTGGCCGGACGCTCGAGCGCGGTCTTGATCCGCGTCCCCGACTCGAAGTCGATGCCGAAGTTGACGCCCTTGCCGCCGATCGAGAGCGCGCCGATGAGCAGGATCATTCCCGACATGGAGAAGAACCAGCGCGAGGAGCCCATGAAGTCGAAGTGCCAGCGCTGGCGCTGCTCGCCGGCGCCCAGCGCACCCGGGTGCGCCAGCACGCGCGAGCGGCTCAGGCTCCCGAGGACCGCCTGGGTCGCGAGCACAGCTGTGAACAGCGACACGAGCGTGCCGACGCCCAGCGTGAAGGCGAAGCCCTTGACCCCCGCGGTCGCGAGTATGAAGAGGATGAACGCGGTCATCACCGTGACCACGTTCGCGTCGATGATCGCCGAGAGGCCCTTCTTGTAGCCCGCGGCGATGCCCGCAGGTATCGATCTGCCCGCGCGCACCTCTTCCTTGATGCGCTCGAAGATGACGATGTTGGCGTCGGCCGCGACGCCGATGGTGAGGATCAGACCGGCGATCCCGGGAAGCGTCAGCGTGATCGGGATCAGCTTGATCAGCGCGAAGAAGTAGATCGCGTAGACGACCAGCGTCAGCGACGCGATCAGGCCCAGCACGCGGTAGAAGGCGAGCAGGAAGAGCACGACGACCGCGAAGCCGGCGAGGCCCGCGATCAGCCCCTGGTGAAGCGCCTGGCGGCCGAGCGTGGCCGACACCTGCGACTGGGAGATCAGCTCGAGCTTGATCGGCAGCGCGCCGGTCTTGAGCAGCCGCGCGAGGTCCTGCGCGCTCTGGATCGTGAAGCCGCCCGAGATCTGCGCGCCGTTGCGGCCGTCGATCCCGTCCGGGTTCTCGACGTAGCTGATGAACGGCCGCGTGATGACCTCGTTGTCGAGCACCGCCGCGAAGTGCTGGAAGTTGTTGGCCGGTGGGCTGCCGGGGTTCAGCGCCGCGACCGAGCGGCCGCGGTCGGCCACGCGCCGGGTGACCTTCTGGAACTGCGAGCGCCCGTGCCCGGTGAACGAGAACGTGACGATCGGCTCGCCACCGCCGCCCGCGCCGTTGTCGAAGTTCTGCTCGGGGTTCGTGATGTCGGTGCCCGAGAGCTCCGGGTTGTCGTTGAGGACGAAGTAGCGGTCGTAGGGGGTGTTCTTGGGAAAGTTGTCGGGCTTGTCGGCCTTGACCACGACGGTCCCGGGCTGCACGACCAGGATCTGGCTGCCCGGCGGCTGGCGCCGCCCCCGCTGCTCGGCCAACAGGTCGGTGCGGTTGTCCTCAGGGCCGGCCAGCAGCGTCTTCGTGCGCGAGAAGAGGTAGTACTGCGGCGTCGCGTTGGTGTTGTTCGAGTCCCGGATCAGCGGACGCTGCGAAGCGCGCTTGACCGCGTCGTAGAGGCTGGGCAGGGGCTGGTCGGTGACCGCCGGGTTGGTCGGGTCGGGCTTGCCGTTGGGCCCGATGACGTTGGGCTCCCAGTCGTAGAAGTGCAGCTGCGCGACCTTGCCGACCTGCTTCTGCGCGCGCGCAGCGTTCTGGACGTCCGGCAACCCGACCGAGATCTGATCGCGCCCCGAGCGCTGGATCTCGGGCTCCGACACGCCGAGCTGGTCGACGCGCTCGCGCATGATGTCCACCGCGCGGTCCAGTGATTCCTGGGTGACCTTGGGCTGCTGCGGCGTGGGCTTGCCCTGGTAGACGAGCTCGACGCCGCCGCGCAGATCGAGGCCCTCGCGCGTCGTCTTGGTCGCGATCACGACGCCCGAGACGATGAGCAGCCCCAGACAGAGCAGCAGGATGAATGAGTTGCGGCGACGGTCGCTCATGGTCTAGACGAGCCTTACAGGCTAGCCGTGGGTCACTTCTGCGGGGTGAGGATGATCAGCAATCCGCCGTCGTCGTCGTAGGCCGGGAACAGGTCGGCGGTCGCCTGCGCGGGCAGGTCGCCCTCGGCGTTGACCTGGACGGGCTTGCGCAGCACGCGCACGCCCCACTCCAGCGCGGTCGAGACGTGGTCGGAGCCGTCCTCGAAACGGAGCCCCAGCACCTCGTTCGCCGGGCGCCCGATCACGCGCTCCTCCCTCAGCCCCGTGAGCTCGAACGAGCCGCGGCCGCAGCCGATCACCTTGCCCTCCTGATCGAGCACGAAGAACGCGGCGTCGGGCGCCGGGTAGTAGTCGTCGAGGAGCTCGAACAGGAACGGGAATCCGCACTTGTGACAGCCCTTGGGCGCCCGGCGAAAGCCGGCCGTCCGCTCGGAGGCGGTCGAGCGGTTGCCGCAATTGGGGCAGATGAACAGATGGGCCATTGCTTCGCTGACGATAGAGCCGCGTAGCCTAGGACGCCGACCTAAGCGGACGGTTTAGAAAAGCGTCGGTCCGCGCGATGCGGCGGCGGCTCCGAGCCTCGCCGCGTCGGGCGGTTCGAGGCCGAGATGGGCCCACGCGCGGGTGGTGGCCTGGCGACCGCGGGGGGTGCGCTGGAGCAGCCCGCGCTGGAGCAGGTAGGGCTCGTAGACGTCCTCGATCGTGTCGCGCTCCTCGCCGACGGCGACCGCGAGCGTCCCCAGCCCGACCGGCCCGCCGTCGAAGCGCTCGCACACGGTCCGTAGGATCTCGCGGTCGAGGCGGTCGAGGCCCTCCTCGTCGACCTCGAGCAGGTCGAGGGCGGCGGTGGCGACGCCGGCGTCGATCGCGCCGCCGCCGCGCACCTCGGCGAAGTCGCGCACGCGCTTGAGCAGGCGGTTGGCCACGCGCGGAGTCCCGCGGCTGCGGGCCGCGATCGCGGCGGCTCCGCGCTCGTCGATCGCGGCGTCGAGGATCGCGGCGGAGCGCAGCACGATCCGCGCGAGCTCCGGGACCGCGTAGTGCTCGAGCCGGTGCTGGATGCCGAAGCGGTCGCGCAGCGGTGTGGTGATCAGCCCCGCACGCGTGGTCGCGCCGACGAGCGTGAACGGCGGCAGGTCGATGGTCACCACGCGCGCGCCGGCTCCCTGGCCGACGGTGATCGGCAGGCGGTGGTCCTCCATCGCCGGGTAGAAGGTCTCCTCGAGCGCGCGCGGGAGGCGGTGGATCTCGTCGACGAAGAAGACGCTGCGCGGCTCGAGCGCCGTCAGGAACGCCGCCACGTCGCCCTTGCGCTCGAGCGCCGGCCCGGCCGTCTGCACGAACGGGACCTCGAGCTCGTGGGCGACGATCTGGGCGAGCGAGGTCTTGCCCAGCCCGGGCGGCCCGGCGAGCAGCACGTGGTCCAGAGCCTCGCCGCGCGCGGCCGCCGCCTCGATCGAGACCGCGAGCTGATCCTTGACCGCGCGCTGCCCGACGAAGTCCTCAAGCCGCGGCGGTCGCAGCGAGCGCTCGAGCTCGTCCTCGGCGATCTGGTCCGGGGTCTGGATGCGCGCGGGCTCGCTCACCGCCGCGCCCCCTTCAGCGCTTCGGCGATCAGCTCCTCCGGTGTCTCGCCCGAGGCGGCCTGGAGCAGCTCCTCGACCTCCGGCGGCGCGAAGCCGAGCCCGACCAGCGCCTCGCGCGCGAGCGCGCGCGGGTCGTCGGGGGCCGCCGGCCGGGCGACGCGCTCGACGGCCGGCTCGCCGGCGACCTTCTCGCGCAGCTCGACGACGATCCGCTCCGCCGTGCGCTTGCCGATCCCCGGAACGGCCTGGAGGCGCCCGACGTCGCCGGCGGCGAGCGCGGCGACGAGCTCGCGCGGAGGGCCGCCCGAGAGCACCGCGAGAGCGACCTTGGGCCCGACCCCCTGGACGCCGACCAGCATCAGGAAGAGGTCGCGCTCCTCCTCGGCGCCGAAGCCGTGCAGCGCGAGCGCGTCGTCGCGCACGACGAGGTGGGTGTGGAGCGTGACGGGGCGGCCGACGGCGGGCACGTGGCGAAGCGTCTGCGCAGACACTGCGCAGCGGTAGCCGACGCCCCCGCACTCGACGACGACGTGATCGCCGCGCCGCACGGCGACCGTTCCCGAGAGCAGCGCGATCACGAGGCCACCGCCGAGCGGTCCGACTCCGCGTCCACCGCCGCCGCCAGCGGCGCGCGGTTGGCGTGGCAGACGGCCACCGCGAGCGCGTCGGCCGCGTGATCGGGACGCGGCGGCTCGGAGAGCGCGAGCAGGCGCGCGACCATCGCCTGCACCTGCGCCTTGTCGGCACGGCCGCTGCCGCAGACCGCGCCCTTGACCTGCTGGGGCGTGTACGCGGCGCAGGCCACCCCCCGCTGCCCGGCGGCGAGCAGCACGACCCCGCGGGCCTGGCCCACGGCGAAGGCGGTGCGCGTGTTGGCTCCGAAGTAGAGCTCCTCCACGGCCATCGCGTCCGGGCCGTGCTCGTCGAGCAGCTCCGTCACCCGCGCGTGGATCGCGGCGAGCCTGAGCGCGGGCTCCACGCCGGCCGCGGTCTCGATCACGCCCCCGTCGAGCGCGACGAGCCGGGCGCCTCGCCGCGCGACGACGCCGTAGCCCGTGGCCGCGGTGCCGGGGTCGATCCCGAGGACGATCATCGCCTCGGGATTCTCCGGAGCGGGTCGGATGCCTTCCGGGGACGCCGCTGCGGTAGGTCAGGCGTCCACTCTTCGTCGCGCGCGCGAAAGGCAGCCGCCGGGCGTGCCGACACCAGGACCGTGTGGGCCTCCCGAGGGAGCGCGCGGCCGAGATCGAGCACCTGCTCGATACGGCGCGCGCCGCAAGCTCCCCGAGGCCCACGAGCAGCGCGCCCACCACGTGATCGCCCCGGCGGTGCCGGTGGACGAGGTCCAGCCTTGTGCCTCAGGGAGCCCCCGGCGGGGCAATCCAGCAACGCGGGGTAGAGGGCATGGCTACTACTGATCTGCCCGGCGCCGCGGTGAACGCGCACGCCTTTGCGGACAGCAAGTTCGGTCCGCACGCGGCGGTGCGCCTGCGGGCGGCGTTTGAACGGTCACGGTATCCGATGCTGATCGCCGACGATGAGCGCCGCTGGGTAACCGGAAATGCGGCTGCGTGTGAGTTGTTGGCGATCCCCCGGGAGGAGGTCCCCTGGCGCACGATGGACGATTTCACACCTCCGAGCGAGCTCAGGAGGCTCGAGGAGCAATGGGAGGCGTTCCTGACCAGTGGGGAGGCGGAGGGTTGGTACCACTTGTACATTCCGGACCGCGGACCGGTGCCCGTCGAGTTCAGCGCAACCGCCAACGTCCTGCCCGCCCGCCACCTGTCGGTCTTCATCCCGCCCGACACGGCCTCGGCCGAGCACCCGGAACGCGCGCTGGCTGTTGGGCCCACGTGGACACCGGTCGTGGCGAAGGGCAGTGTTCGGCTGGAGCTCACCGAACGCGAGCGCGAGGTCATGACATTGGTCGCCTCCGGACTCCAGACCTGCGATATGGCGGAGCGCCTGTTCCTCTCTCCCGAGACGGTCAAGTCCCACGTTCAGAACGCGATGGGCAAGCTCCACGCGCACACGCGCGCGCACGCCGTCGCGATCGCGCTGGTGATGGGCCAGATCACCTGGGAGATATAGCGGCTGGCCCACGGCCGCGGCGCCGTCGGGGCGAGCCGCCTCCTTCGAGCTAGCTCGTTCGGGGGATATTCACACGGCTTCATACGTCCGGGGGATGTCGCCCCACGGCCGGAGTCCCGATAGGGAGCCCAACAGGCGCCGATTGCGGTCCCACCGTGACCGCGTCGCATCTCGCACAGTCTGCGCCCGATTCTTGGGCGGACCCCAATCGGCTTTCAACCTTCTTGGAAGGTGGTCGTGTACATGTTTGGCTCTCTCAGCTCGAGAACGCATACAAGCAAGGCTTTGGCGGTCGGCCGGCCCGATAGCGGCCGCGCGCGGGCCCGTTGCGGTCGGGCTTGCCTGAACCGGTTAGGTCTGAACTCTTCTCTTGCCCTCGCGTCACTACTGACGCTGGTGTTCGCGAGCAGTGCGGTGGCGGCGCAACCGCCCGTCGGTCTTGGGACGGCCGACAGCTTCGCGGTTCTGGCTGGGTCGGCCGTCACCAATACCGGCCCGAGCGTGGTCCATGGGGACCTCGCGGTGAGCCCGGGTACTGCGATCAGTGGGTTTCCGCCCGGGACGGTGTTCGGGACGGTCCATGCGGCCGACGGCGTGGCCGGCCAGGCCAAGACCGATTTGACGACCGCGTACAACGATGCGGCGGGGCGCACTCCCGTGGTCAGCGTGTCAGGCGATTTGGGCGGGCAAACGCTGACCCCGGGTGTCTATAAGGCCACATCGTCGCTTGGGCTGACAGGGGCTTTGACGCTCGACGCCCAGGGCGACCCCAATGCTGTCTTCGTCTTCCAGGTGGGCTCCACGCTGATCACGGCATCGGGGAGTCGCGTCAACTTCATCGGCGGCGCCCAGGCGTGCAATGTCTTCTGGCAAGTCGGGAGCTCTGCGACCCTGGGAACCAACTCCACCTTCCGCGGGAACATCTTGGCGTTGACGTCGAGCACGCTGAATACCGGCGCGAGCGTTGACGGCCGAGTCCTTGCCCGCAACGGCGCCGTCACGTTGGACGACAACGTGATTACCACGGCGCGGTGTGCAACTAGCCCGGGCGGTGGTGGCACGGGCGGCGGCACGACCGGCGGCGGCACGACCGGCGGCGGCACGACCGGCGGCGGCGGCACAACCGGTGGTGGCGGCACGACCGGTGGTGGCACAACCGGCGGCGGCACAACCGGCGGCGGCACGACCGGCGGTGGCACGACCACGACCGGCGGTGGCACGACCACGACGCCGGCCGGGGCGCCTTCGGCGAGCACCGGGTCGGCGAAGGTTGGGACCGGTGGAGGGCGGCTGCATGGCAAGGTCCACCCCAACGGCGCCACGACGACGTATTACTTCCAGTACGGGACGACCAAGAAGTACGGCCGCCGCACACCCAACCTTCTCGCGGGCTTCAGGAGAAAGACGTTCAAGGCCAGCGCCAAAGTCCACGGACTGCGAGCCGGCAGGCACTATCACTACCGGCTCGTAGCCGTCAGCCCCCTCGGCACGCGCTTTGGCGCAGACCGCACGTTCCGGACCGCACGCAAGCGTCAGGGCGGGTCCGGCGGACCCAGGTTCACGGGCTAGAACGCACTCACCGGTCAAGCCATGTTCGTCCTGACCAAGCGAGCGGGCCGTCTCGCCATGGCGGGTTTTGGGTGGGGCGTCCTGACCCTCGGCGGCAGTGTGCCGGCACACGCCTCGGTGCCGGCACGACCGTTGTCGGTGCCCAGCGGCCAGGTACAGCGGCTCTCAAATGAGACGACGCTGACCGCGTGGGCGAACCCGGCCGCGAACCTGCGAGTCCGCCGCTCACCCCGGACCGACTCCGCCACGATCATTCGGCTACACCCGAGAACCGAGGACGGCTATCGCGAGGTCTACCTCGTCCTCAGTCGCTGGATCGATCCCAACAGGAAGGCCTGGATCCGCGTGCGCCTTCCCATGCGTCCCAACGGCCGAACCGGCTGGGTCCCCGCCACCGGACTTGGCCCAATACGCACGGTCAGCACGCAGCTGGTCATCGATCGTCGCCGGCTGCGCGCGACCCTCTACCGAGGCGGCCGGCGCATCTGGCGCTCGCCGGTTGGGATCGGCAAGCCAAGCACCCCGACGCCGGCCGGCCGCTTCTGGGTCCGCGAACGCATCCGCGTCGCCGGCTCGACCGGCCTCTACGGCCCGTGGGCGTTCGGAACCAGCGGGTACTCGGTGCTCAGCGACTGGCCCGGCGGCGGCGTCGTCGGCATCCACGGAACCAACGAGCCCGGGCTCATCCCAGGCAGACCCTCCCACGGCTGCGTGCGCGTCCCCAACCCAGCCATCACACGACTCGCAAAACAAATGCCAATCGGAACCCCCATCCGCATCCGCTAACACAGCTGCTGACGAGCTGCTCGACAACGCCGGCCGCGAGATCGTCCCCGACGTCGCCTAGCAGCCCGGGCGGCCTCTTACCGGCACCGCCAGCGCAGGGCCGGAGCGCCGGCCTGACCGCGGGCCTCTAGCGCCCGTAGCGCTCGCCGTCGCGGAGCCGCTCGAGGCCCAGCCAGGCGAAGGCCATCACCTGCTCCACCAGCTCGCGCCGCGGCACCTCGGGGTGCTCGGCCCACCAGTTGGCGAGCGACTGGATCGCTCCCGTGAGCTGCTGGGCGAGCATCTCGATCGCGCGCCGGCGCCTGGGGGCGCGCGGCGGGCGCCCCTCGGGCTCGGCGGCGATCAGCGCCGCCACGACCGTCGTCGCCTGCGCCTGCATGGCCCGCAGACCCTCGGCGACGTCGGGGTCCGACGATTCGCGGAACAGCATCCGCCATCCGTCGCGCCGCTCCTCGGCGAAGCGCAGGAAGGCGTCGACGCCCGCGCGCAGGCGATGCTCGCCGGGCTGCGCCGAGGCCGCCGCGTCCGCGAGGCGCCGGAACAGCTCCTGAACGTGGTCCTGGAGGAGCGCCGCGTGGAGCTCGCGCTTGGAGGGAAAGTGCTCGTAGATCAGCGCCTTGGAGATCCCGGCCGAAGAGGCGATCTCCTCGAGCGAGGCGTGGTGGTACCCGCGCTCGGCGAAGACCTCGAGCGCGGCGTGCAGGATCTCCGCGCGGCGCTCGGTGGCGGGCATACGTCGCCGGCGGGGAGATGCGGCGTCGAGGGGCGTCGGCTTGTCGGTGTCCGTGGCCATGCGGTCTTACCTAACTGACTAGTCGGTTAGTATATGCTGCACTGCATGGCACGGGTACAGTCTCGGACGACGATGACGGGTCCCTCCGGTCAGAAGGCGACGCAGACGACTCCGAGGCCACCGGGTCAGGCGACGGCGCCCACGGTGCCGGGCGGGCCGGGACAGAAGGCCACGCAGGTGGGTCTGATCCTGTTGATGGCGCTCGGCAGCGTGACGCTGTGGCTGCTGTCCCCGCTGTTCTGGATCTGGCTCGGGTCGCAGATGCAGAAGTCCTCGCAGCCGAGCATGGGGCCCTACCTCCTCGTGATCGCCGGCATCGGCGTCACGACCGTTGTGATCGCCAAGCTCCTCGGCGCCGCCGACCGCGCGTACGGGCGCGTGGTCACCGGCGGTCTGACGGGGCGCCGCCGGCTGCCCTGGAACCGCAGCCTTCGCGGCGAGCGCGACGTCGACGCCAGCCAGCCCCCCACGGTGCTGACCACCGTGATGGTGATCTCGGTGGGCGTCGCCGGCCTGCTGTTGGTCGTCTGGTTCTTCACCCTCGCCGGCTCGAGCCTGCCCGGCCAGTAGCGTGGCCGCCACCTCCTCCGCCAAGCGGCCGGCGCGCCGCCGGCCACCCGAGCTCGTGCACGACGAGATCGTGCTCCACGGCCATCGCGTGAACTTCAGCAGGGCCGGCGACGCCGGACCGGTGCTCGTCCTCATACACGGGATCACGGGCAGCGCCGTCACGTGGGGCGATGTGCTGCCGGCGCTGGCCGTCGAGCACACGGTCATCGCGCCCGACCTGATCGGCCACGGCGCCTCGGCCAAGCCGCGCGGCGACTACTCGCTCGGCGCCTATGCGAGCGGGATCCGCGACCTGCTGCTCGCGCTCGGCCACGACGAGGTCACGGTCGTCGGCCACTCGCTGGGCGGCGGCGTGGCGATGCAGTTCGCCTACCAGTTCCCCGAGCGCGTCGAGCGTCTCGTGCTCGTGTCGAGCGGAGGCCTGGGCCGCCAGGTCAATCCGGTCCTGCGCGCGGCGGCGCTCCCTGGCGCGGAGCTGGTGCTGCCGCTGCTGGCCAGCGCTCCGGTGCTCGACGCGGGGGGCTGGCTCGGGCGGCTTGCCGGGCGATTCGGCCTGCGCCCTGGCGCCGACCTCGAGGAGATGGCGCGGGGGTTCGCGTCGCTCGGCGACCTCGAGACGCGCCAGGCGTTCATCCACACCGTCCGCGGCGTCATCGACGTCGGCGGCCAGCGAGTGACCGCCCGCGACCGCCTCTACCTCGCCGCCGAGGTCCCCAGCCTGATCGTGTGGGGCGAGCGCGATCCGATGATCCCGGCCCGGCACGGGGTGCGCGCCCACGAAGAGATGCCGGGAAGCCGCTTCGAGCTCTTCGAGGGCGCCGGCCACTTCCCCCACCGCAACGATCCGCTGCGCTTCGCGAACCTGCTCGCGGACTTCTTGGCGACGACCGCGCCGGCGACGGTCGAACCCGAGGCCATGCGCCGGCGCCTGCGCCAGCCGTCGGCGAAGGCCGCCTAGCGGCGATCGGACGGGCGCGCCTGAAATAGGACTTTCGTCCGCCCGCCCCGGGCGCGCGGAGGGCCGGCTCTACGGTCGGGCGCGCCTATGCGCCGCCTGTTGCCGATCCTGCTCCTCGCCGCCGCGGTCGTGGCGATCGCCGCCACGCCCGCGCTCGCGCTCGACGCACGCCTCGTCTCGGTGGGCCCGACCTTCGTGGCTCCGGTCTACGTCACAGGCTCACCCGGGGACTCGACCCGGCTCTACGTGGTCGAGAGGCCCGGCCGCATCCAGCTCGTCCGCGGTGGGACGAGCCGGACCTTCCTGGACATCTCGAGCCAGGTGTCCTCGGACGGCGAGCGGGGCCTGCTCTCCGTGGCCTTCGCGCCGGACTACGCCACCACGCGGCGCTTCTACGTCTATTACACGATGGTCGACGACCCGTCGACAAGCGCTGACGAGACGGGCGACATCCGGATCGCGGAGTACCGGCGCTCGGCCACCGACCCCGACGCCGCCGACCCGTCGAGCGCCCGCCCGCTGCTGACGATCGACCACTCGACCTACTCCAACCACGACGGCGGCCAGCTCCAGTTCGGCCCTGACGGGTACCTGTACGCGGGCACGGGCGACGGCGGCGGGGGCGGCGACCCGTTGGGCAACGGCCAGAACACCTCGACCTTGCTGGGCAAGCTGCTGCGGATCGACCCGCGGAGCGGCTCGCCCTACGCGATCCCGCCCGGCAACCTGACCGCCACCTCGCCCGTGTTCGACTACGGGCTGCGCAATCCGTTCCGCTTCTCGTTCGACCGCAAGACGGGAGACCTGGTCATCGGCGACGTGGGCCAGGGCCTGCGCGAGGAGATCGACTTCCGGGCGGCGGGTGCCCCGGGGGGCGTGAACTTCGGCTGGAACAGGTGCGAGGGGAACATCGCCTACCCGCCGACCTCGGCCACCTCGCCCGCGCCGTGCTCGCCGCCCTCCGGCTACGTCGGCCCCGTGCTCGACTACTCACACGATGGCGGGAACTGCGCGATCATCGGGGGCTACGTGGTGCGCAACAGCTCGCTGGCCGCGCTGAACGGCCGCTACCTGTACGGCGACCTCTGCACCAGCCGGCTGCGCAGCGTCCAGCTCGGCAACCCGTCCGGCGACCGCGAGATCTCGACCGACGTCGCGCTCAACCCCGCCGACCTGGTGTCGTTCGGCGAGGACGCGCGCGGCTGCGTGTACGTGGTGTCGGCCGCCGGCAACGTCTACCGCGTCCAGTCGCCGACGGGCGCGGCGCCGTGCCCGGCGACGAGCGGAGGCGGCTCGGGCGGAGGCGGAAGCGGCTCGGGCGGAGGCGGAAGCGGCTCGAGCGGAGGCGGAAGCGGCTCGAGCGGAGGCGGAAGCGGCTCGAGCGGAGGCGGAAGCGGAACCGGCGGCGGCGGAACCGGCGGAGGCGGCAGCACGGGCGGCGGCGCCACCACCGGCAGCGGGAGCACGGGCGGCGGAAGCACCGTCGGCCGCACCTCGATCGTCGCCCTGCAGCTCGGCACCTCCGGCCGGCGGCGACAACCGGTCCTGCGTCAGAAGGCGATCCGCGTCGGCGTGAAGTGCAACCAGGCGTGCGTCGTATACGCCCACGCGCGCATCGCCTTCCGCTCCAAGCGGCGGCTGAAGCCCGCGGGGACGACCGATCTCGTGGCCGCCAGAGAGCGGAAGGTCGTCGTCGTCGCGCTGTCCAAGGCGCTTCGCTCGAGCCTCGCCCGCCGGCTGCGCTCAGAGGGCACCGCCCTTGCGACCGTGTCGGTCACCGCCAAGGACATCGGCGGAGACGCGACGAGGGGGACGCGTCGCGTGCGGCTGGCCGGAAGCTAGCCGGCGACGCGCTCCATGACGTCCGCACTGAGACGGAGAGCGCAGCGACTCCTTAGCCCGCCACCCGCTCCATGACGTCTGCGCTTACATCGAAGTTCGCGTGGACCGCGGACACGTCGTCGTTCTCCTCCAGCGTTTCGATCAGGCGCATCAGCGACGCGGCGCGGTCCTCGTCGACCGGCACGCGGTTCGATGGGAGCTGGACCAGCTCTGCGCTCTCGAGCGCCACGTCCGCCTCCTCCAGCGCGCGGCGGACCGCGGCGAGGTCGGCGGGCTCGGTGACGATCTCGAACACGTCGTCGTCGATCGTGATGTCGAGCGCGCCGGCGTCGATCGCGACGATCAGGTCGTCCTCGGAGTAGCGCGCGGCGTCCACGACCACCACGCCGCGCTTGTCGAACAGGTATGCGACCGAGCCCGGCTCGCCCAGGTTGCCACCGTGCTTCGAGAACGCGTGGCGGATGTCGGCGCCCGTGCGGTTGCGGTTGTCGGTGAGCGCCTCGATCAGGATCGCCACGCCGCCCGGTCCGTAGCCCTCGTAGAGGACGGTCTCGATCGCGTCGGCGTCGCCGCCCTCGCCCGTGCCCTTGGCGATCGCGCGCTCGATGTTGTCCTTGGGCATCGAGGCGTCGCGCGCCTTCTGGACCGCGTTGGCCAGGGTGGCGTTGCTCTCGGGATCGCCGCCGCCCTCACGCGCCGCGACGGTGATCGCGCGCGCGAGCTTGGTGAAGTGCTGGCCGCGGCGCGCGTCGACCACGGCCTTCTTGTGCTTGATGGAGGCCCACTTCGAGTGCCCTGACATGGGGCAGCAGTCTAGGAAAGGGCGCGCGCGTGCTCGCGGTACCAGGCCACCGTGCGCTCGATCCCCTCCTCGAGCCCGACGCGCGGCTCCCAGCCCAGTCGCTCGCGGATCTTCGTCGTGTCGACGTACTGGCGGTAGATCTCCCCCGGCGGGGTCCCGGAGCCGCGGATATCGGGCTCCACGGTCGCGCCCGCCGCGCGGCATACCAGCTCGACCACCTCACGCACCGCGTGCGGGTGACCACCGCCGGCGTTGAAGGCCTCGCCGCGCGCGCCGGCGCCGTCGAGCGCGTCGGCGATCGCCAGGTACGCGGCGGCCGCGTCCTGCGCGTAGAGCCAGTCGCGCTGCGGCGTGCCGTCGGAGCGGATCACCGGCGGCCGCCCGGCGAGCGCGGCGGCCACCGCCTCGGGCACCAGCCGCGAGCGGTTGAGATCGCCGCCGCCGTAGAGGTTCGCGAAGCGCGTCACCGCCACTGGCACGCCATAGGTCCACCAGTAGCTGCGCGCGATCACGTCGGCCGCGGCCTTGCTCGCGTCGTACGGGAAGCGCGCGAGCAGCGGGTCCTCTTCGCGATAGGGAAGGCGCTCAGCCGGACCGTAGGCCTTGTCCGACGAAGCCACCACGGTCCGCGGCAGCTCGAGCTCGCGGCACGCCTCGAGCACCGTCCACGTGCCGCGCACGTTGACCTCGAACGTCGCCGACGGGGCGGCCCGCGCGGTCTCCACCAGCGTCTGGGCGGCCAGGTGGAAGACGGTGTCGACCTCGTAGTCGGCCAGCGCGCGCAGCACGAGGCCCGGGTCGAGCACGTCGCCGGTCACGACCGCGACCTCGCTCTCGAGCCCCTCGAGCCCCAGGCCGGAGACCGGCACGACGTCGCGCCGCAGGACGACGACGCGGTCGCCGCGCTCGAGCAGGGCCCGCACGAGCCACAGGCCGAGCAGGCCGTACGCGCCGGTCACGAGCGCGCAGCGCGCGCTCATGCCGCCCAGGGGGCGTCGCCGGCGGCCCAGAGGTCGTTGAGGGCCACGGCGTCCTTGTAGGTGTCCATGCAGGCCCAGAACCCAGCGTGGCGGTAGGCGTGCAGCTGACCGTCGGCCGCGAGGCGCTCGAGCGGCTCGCGCTCGAGCACGCTGAAGTCGTCGAGGTAGTCCAGCGCGCCGGGGTCGAGGACGAAGAAGCCGCCGTTGACCCAGTGCTCGGCGCGCGGCTTCTCGCGAAAGCCCGCGACCCGATCGCCGCCGTCGAGCAGCGCGACGCCGAAGGGCAGCTCGGGCCGCACCACGGTGAGCGTGGCCAGGCCGCCGTGGCCGGCGTGGTGAGCCGCGAGCGCCGCGAGGTCCACGTCCGCCAGCCCGTCGGCGTAGGTGAGCGCGAAGGTGGCGTCCTCGACGCGCTCGCGCACGCGGTGCACGCGGCCGCCGGTCGGGGTCGTCTCACCGGTGTCGACGCACTCCACCGAAACCCCCGGCGGCCAGCGCTGGGCGCGCACGAAGCCGGTGAGCTGGTCGGAGCGATAACCCGCGCACAGCACCACGCGGCGGAAGCCGTGACGCACGTAGAGATCGATCACGTGGCCCACGATCGGCCGCCCTCCGATCTCGACCAGCGGCTTGGGAATCGCGCGCGTGCGCTCCTGCAGGCGGGTCCCGCGGCCGCCGCACAGGATCACGACGGTATCGACGCCGGCACCCACCATGGCGCGCGCCAGTATGCAGGAGGCGGCCAATAGGATGCCCTCACTGTCATCGTCGGCGTCACGGTCGACGGGGACGTCCGACCGGGGCGGTTGGTTCTCGGGACGGCGGTGGACTGACTCTTAGGCTGCCTGTCGACCCGTGGGTCTGACCTGCATCGCGTTGTGTCGTCCACCGCCGCCCGAGGATCGCTGGCGTGACTTGATAGGAGCGTGGCATCGCCCCCAGTGAGGTCTGTCCGCCGGCGGTCCGTCCGTCAGCGACGACTAACGAAGGGACGATGGAGATGATCGTGATCGGTGCGGACCCACACAAGCGCGAGCACACCGCGGCGGCTGTCGACCGCGCGACCGGCGAGCTGCGTAGCAGCGAGTCGGTCGCGGCCAGCCCGGCTGGCCACCGGGCGCTGCTTGACTGGGGCCGCGAGCTTGACCCAGGGCGGGTGTGGGCGATTGAGGACTGCCGCCACGTCTCGGGCGCGCTTGAGCGCTTCCTGGTCGAGCGGGGTGAGCGCGTCGTGCGCGTGCCGCCGAAGCTGATGGGCGAGAGCCGCCGAGGCGAGCGAGCTGCGGGCAAGTCGGATGCGATCGACGCCGTCGCCGTGGCCAGGGCGGCGCTGCGGCAGGGTGTCGACAGCCTGCCGGGTGCGACGGTCGACCAGGCGGCGCTGGAGATCAAGCTGCTGCTCGACCACCGCGAGGATCTCGTCTCAGAGCGCACCCGGATCCAGAACCGGCTGCGCTGGCACCTGCACGAGCTCTGGCCAGAGCTCGCGATCCCCGCCGCGGCGCTCGACCGCACCCTGTGGCTCGACAAGGTCGGCCGCCGGCTCTCGCGCGCGCAGCAGGGCGCTCGGGTCAGGGTCTGCCGTGACGAGCTGCGCCGCCTGCGCGAGCTGACCCGCTCGGCCGTGGCGCTCGAGGCAGAGCTCGGGCGCCTGGTGGCGGACAAGGTGCCGCAGCTGCTGCAGCTGCCGGGCTGCGGGCCGTTGTCGGCGGCACGCATAGTCGCCGAGTGCGGCGACGCGCGCCGCTTTGACTCCGACGCCAAGCTGGCGCGGCTTGCCGGCGTCGCGCCGATCCCGGCCTCATCGGGCAACCACCAGCGCCACCGCTTGCACCGCGGGGGCAATCGCAAGCTCAACTGCGCGATTCACCGCATCGCCGTCACCCAGGGCCGCGCCCACGGCCCGGCGCGCGACTACCTCGAACGCAAGCAGGCCGAGGGCAAGACCCGCCTCGAGGCGCTGCGCTGCCTCAAGCGCCAGCTCGTGCGGCGCGTCTGGCACCTTGTCCAGCAGCCCGTGGAGCCTATCCCCACAACAACGCCGGCTCCCGCAACTTGCGGGAGCCGCTTGACATAGGAGCAACGCGTGCCGCTGCCCCCGCCGCCCGAGATCTTCAAGGCATACGACATCCGGGGCACCCATCCGGACCAGATCGACGAGGACGTGGCCGAGCAGATCGGGCGCGCGTTCGCGCACGTGCTCGCGGGACTGCTCGGTGTCTCCCCCGGGGACCTGCGGGTCGGGCTGGGGCGCGACATGCGGCTCACCGCGCCGGCGATGGCGCGGCGCTACCGCGACGGCCTGCTGGGCGAGGGCGCCGACGTCGTCGACACGGGGATGGTGGGCACCGAGATGCTCTACTGGCTCGTCGGCTCGCGCGAGCTCGACGGCGGGCTGATGTGCACGGCCTCGCACAACCCGAAGGCCTACACGGGCGCGAAGCTGGTGGAGCGCGGCGCGATCGCGCTCTCCGGCGACCGCGGCATCCAGGACATCCGGCGCGCGGTAGAGGCGCGGATGCCCGCGCCGGACGGCGGCGCGCGCGGCTCGCTCGAGGAGGTCGAGATCTACCCCGACTTCCAGGAGGCCGCGCTCGCCTACGTCGACGCCGGCGCGATCGACTCCGGGCTGCGGGTGGTCGTCGACGGCGGCAACGGGATGGCGGGGCCGATGGTCGGGCCGCTGCTCGAGCGCCTCGGCCTCGACCTGGTCGAGACCTACTGGACCCCGGACGGCAACTTCCCCGATCACGAGCCCAACCCGCTCCTGGAGGAGAACCGGCGCTTCATCGTCGAGAAGGTGCGCGAGGAGGGCGCCGACCTCGGCATCGCCTGGGACGGCGACGCCGACCGCTGCTTCTTCATCGACGACGCCGGCCGCTTCGTCGACGGCGACTTCCTCACCGCGCTCCTCGGCGAGTCGCTGGTGCGCAGGCAGCCGGGCGCGACGATCCTGTACGACGTGCGTGCCAGCCGCGCCGTGCCCGACACGGTCGCCGCCGCCGGCGGCACCGCGCTGGTCAACCGCGTGGGGCACGCGTTCTTCAAGACGCGCATGCGCGACACCGGAGCGGTCTTCGGCGGCGAGGTCTCAGGGCACTACTACTTCCACCGCTTCTACAACGCCGATTCCGGCACGCTGCCGGCGCTGCTGATCCTCGAGCTGCTCTCCAAGGAGGGCGCGAAGCTCTCGGAGCTGCTCGAGCGCTTCCGCTCGACCTACTTCATCTCCGGGGAGATCAACAGCGAGGTCGCCGACCAGGGGGCGAAGATGGAGGAGCTGGCAGGGCGCTACGGAGACGGCGAGGTCACCCGGCTGGACGGCCTGTCGGTCGATTATGAGGACTGGCACTTCAACGTCCGGCCCTCGAACACCGAGCCGCTCCTGCGCCTGAACGTCGAGTCGCTGGTCTCGCGCCAGGACATGGAGCGCCGGCGCGACGACCTGCTGGCGCTGATCCGCTCGTGAAGGCCGAGCAGGCGGGCGTCCACTGCCTGCCGATCCCCACCCCGTTCGCGGTCGGTCGCGTCAACACGTACCTGATCGAGGACGACCCGCTGACGCTCGTCGACTCGGGGCCCAACTCGGGCAAGTCGCTCGACGAGCTCGAGCGGGCGCTGCGCGAACGCGGCTTTGCGATCGAGGACCTCAGGCTCATCATCGTCACCCACCAGCACATCGACCACACCGGGTTGGTGTCGATCCTCGCCCGCCGCTCGGGGGCCGAGGTCGCCGCGCTCGACCGCCTCGGCACGCTGCTCGAGCGCTACGACGAGTCGGCCGAGGCCGACGACGAGTTCGCGACGGCGCTCATGCTGCGCCACGGGATCCCCGCCGACGTGACGCAGGCGCTGCGGTCGGTGTCGCGCGCCTTCCGCGCGTGGGGCGCCAGCGTGCACGTCACGCGGCCGCTGCGCGACGGCGACGTGCTCGAGCTGCGCGACCGCCGCCTGCGCGTGCTGCACCGCCCCGGCCACAGCCCGTCGGACACGATCTTCTGGGACGAGGACCGCAAGCTGCTGCTGGCCGCCGACCACCTCATCAAGCACATCTCGTCCAACCCGCTGATCGCACGGCCGCTCGAGGGCGACCCGGTGGTCACCGACCGCCCGCGCGCGTTGATGACCTATCTCGCCTCGCTGCGGCGCACGCGCGAGCTCCCGGCGCAGCTCGTGCTCTCGGGGCACGGCGAGCCGATCACCGACCACGTCGCGCTGATCGACGAGCGTTTCAAGCTTCACAAGCGCCGGGCCGAGAAGATCCACGGCCTGATCGTCGAGCGGCCGCGCAGCGCCTACGAGATCGCCCAGGCGATGTGGGGCAACGTCGCGGTCACGCAGGCCTACCTGACGCTGTCGGAGGTGCTCGGCCACGTCGACCTGCTGCTCGCCTCCCAGCGCGTCCGCGAGGCCGAGGACGACGGCGTGGTTCGCTTCGAAATGATCTAGCCGCGCTCGATCGAGCCCAGGTGGTCGACGTTCGCGACGTCGTCGGCGTCGGGGCTCGGCTCGCCACCGAACCACGCGTCGAGGATCTCTGAGAGCTCGGCCTCGGAGGTCGAGCGCAGGCTGAGCGCGAGCACGTTGGCGTCGTTCCAGCGCCGGGCGCCGCCTGCGGTCTGGGCGTCGACGCACAGCGCGGCGCGCACGCCCCGGACCTTGTTCGCCGCGATCGAGGCGCCCGTCCCGGTCCAGCAGCAGACCACGGCCTGCTGAGCCCGGCCGTCGGCGACGTCGCGCGCGGCCGCCTCGCTGGCCCATGCCCAGTCGTCGCGCTCCTCGTCGCTCAGCGCCCCGTGGACGAGCGGCTCGTGGCCGCGACGGCGAAGCTCGGCCAGCACCGCCTCGGCCACGCCCACGCGCTCGTCGGCGGCCACGGCGATCCTCACGGCGCAGGTGCCGGCTCCCGGTCGGCGGGGGGCGCCGCCGCGGAGCCCGGCAGGTTGCGGGTCTCGCGCACCACGTACAGCGGCCGCTGCTTGACCTCGTCGTAGATCCGGCTCACGTACGCGCCGACGATGCCCACGATCACGAGCTGCGCTCCGCCCACCGCCAGCACCGCGACGGCGGTGACGGTTGCGCCGATGCCGGCCAGGATCCCGACGACCAGGACCACCGGGAGGGCGAGCAGAGCGAGCGCGCCCAGCGCGAGCCCGGCGACGGTCGCGGCCCGCAGCGGACCCTGCGAGAAGGCGGTCGCCGACTCGAGCGCGTGGCGGACGGTGCTCGAGGCGCCGCCGCGCGGGGCGGCCTGCTCGCGCTCGAGTGGCCGGTAGCCGACCGCCGTCTGGCGCATCCCCACCCACACGGTCATCCCGCGCAGGAAGCGGCTGCGCTCGCGCATGCCGCGGACCGCCTCGATCGCGCGCCGGTCGAGCAGTCGCAGCTCGCCCGACTGCGCCTCGAGCTCGACGCCGGCCATCCGCGCCAGCGGGCGGGTGATGAAGCCGGCCGCACCCGCGTCCCCGGCGTCCTCGCGCATGCCGTACACCACGTCGGCGCCCGCGCGCCACTCGTCGAGCAGCAGGCGGATGGCCTCGGGCGGGTCGCGCAGGTCGGGGTCGAGCACGACCAGCGCGTCGCCATGGGCGTGGTCGAGGCCGGCGGTCAGGGCCAGCTCGGCGCCGAACGACCTGGAGAGATGGAGAATGCGTACTCGCGGGTCGCCAGCCGCCAGCTCGTCGAGGACGCCCGCGGTGCCGTCGGTGGACCCGTCGTCGACGAGGATCAGCTCGTACGGGACGCCCTGGAGCGCGGCGGCCACGCGCTCGTGCAGGGCCCGGGCGCGGGCGCCGGCGTCGCCCAGCGCAGCGACCACGCTCAGCAGCCCCAGGCGCCGCGCGCCGTTCCCCTCGACGGCTACGGGATCGACCATGGCCCGCGATGGTAGACCGGACGGCGGCTCGGAGTATCGTCGGCCGCGTGAGCGAGGCCGCGCCACTGGAGCGCGAGATCCGGTCGATCGGCCGCGAGCTGGCCGCGGCGCTTCCCTCGCCGGCGCGCCATCCGGTGAAGGCGCTCGACGGCAAGGCGATGGAGCTCGCGGCAAGCGACGCGGAGCTGCGCGCGGCGCTGTTCCGGTTCGTCGACGTGGTGCCCGCGTGCCGCTCGCTGGACGACCTCGCGGCCCACCTCACGGGCTACCTGGAGGACGTCGGGTGGCGCCCGCAGCCGCTCGACGCGGCGATGCGCATGGCGCACACCCGGGCCGGGCGGGCGGCCCTGGGCGCGGCGGCGGCCGCCGGGGTGCGTCACATGGCACACCGCTTCATCCTGGCCGAGGACCCGCGCTCGGCCCGCGGCGCGCTGCGGGCGCGCTGGCAGCACGGGATCGCCGCCACGCTGGACCTGCTCGGCGAGGCGACCGTCACGCGCGCGGAGGCCGACGCGTATGCCGCCCGCTGCAACGACGCGGTCGAGACGCTCGCCGCGGCCGCCGAGCACTGGCGGCCGCAGCCGCTGCTGGACGCCGACGGGTCCGGGCCGTTGCCGCGGGCCCACGTGTGCGCGAAGGTCTCGGCGCTCACGCCGCTGCTGCGACCCGAGGCGCCGGAGCGCGGCAAGCGCGACGCCGGCGAGCGGTTGCGTGGGCTGCTGCGCCGCGCCCGCGACCTCGGCGCCCACCTGCACGTCGACGTCGAGTCGCTGGACACGCGCGACGCGGTCGGAGAGCTGGTGCTCGAGCTGCTGGGCGAGCCCGAGTTCGACTCGGGCCCGTCTGCCGGCCTCGTGGTCCAGGCCTACCTGCGCGACTCCCCCGCGCTGATCGACGCCATCGTCGCGTGGGCGCGTGCAACGCCGCGCGCGGCGCCGCTCACCGTGCGCCTGGTCAAGGGCGCCTACTGGGACCACGAGGTGGTCGAGGCGCGCCAGTACGGGTGGCGGCCGCCGGTGTTCGAGGTCAAGGCGCAGAGCGACGCCAACTTCGAGCGCCTGACCACGGTGCTGCTCGAGGCCCGGCCCGCCGTGCGCGTCGCGATCGCGTCCCACAACCTGCGCTCGGTGGCACACGCGATCGCCCGCAACCGCGCCGGCGGCGGCGCCGACGCCGACCTCGAGTTGCAGGTCCTCCTCGGCCTGGGCGACGACCTGGCCGAGGCGCTGGCGGCGTGCGGGCACCGCGTGCGCGTCTACTGCCCGGTCGGCGACCTCGTAGCTGGGATGGCCTACCTGGTCAGGAGGTTGCTCGAGAACACGAGCAACGAGTCGTTCCTCGCCGCGCTGGCGGGCGGGGCCGAGCTCGACGAGCTGCTCGCGCCGCCGAGCCCGGGCTCGGCCGCGACCCCCGGAGCCGGCGCCTCCGCCGCCCCCGCGGCCGGCCCGTCGCCCGCGGCGCCGTGAGCCTTCCCGCGTTCGCCAACGAGCCGCTGCTCGAGCTTCGCCGAGCTCCGGTCAGAGCGGGGCTCGGCGACGCGCTCGCCGACCTCGACGCCCGTCTTCCGCTGCGCGTGCCGGTGTGGATCGCGGAAGCGAGGCGCGAGGCCGAGGAGCTCGTCTCCACCGACCCCGGCGAGCCCGAACGCGTCGTGGCGCTTGCCGCCCGCGCCTCGCCGAGCGAGGTCGGCGCCGCCATGGAGGCCGCCGCGGAGGCCGCGCCGGCGTGGGGCGCGCGGCCGGCCTCCGAGCGCGCGGCGGTACTGGTGCGCGCCGCGGCGCTGCTGCGCGAGCGCCGGCTCGAGCTCGCCGCGCTCGCGGTGCGCGAGTGCGCCAAGCCCTGGCCCGAGGCCGACGCCGACGTGTGCGAGGCGATCGACTTCCTCGACTACTACGCGCGCGCGGCGCTCGAGCTCGAGCGCGGGCCGGCGCTGGGCCAGGTGCCCGGCGAGCACAACGAGCTCCGTTACGCGCCGCGCGGCGTGGCGGGCGTGATCGCGCCGTGGAACTTCCCGCTGGCGATCCCGTGCGGGATGACTGCCGCGGCGCTGGCCGCGGGCAACGCCGCCGTCCTCAAGCCGGCCGAGCAGTCGCCCGGCTGCGCGCTGGAGCTGGTGCGCGCCTTGCGCGAAGCCGGTCTGCCGGCCGGCGCGCTCGCGCTCGTTCCGGGCGAGGGCGAGACGGGCGCCGCGCTGGTGCGCCATCCGGGCGCGCAGGTGATCGCCTTCACGGGCTCGGTCGCCGTCGGCCTGCAGATCCTCGCGGTCGCCGCGCAGGTCGCGCCGGGCCAGCTCCATCTCAAGCGCGTGGTGGCCGAGATGGGCGGCAAGAACTGCGTGCTCGTCGACGCCGACGCAGACCTCGACGAGGCGGTCCCGGCGATCGTGCGCTCGGCCTTCGGCTACGCGGGCCAGAAGTGCTCGGCGGCCTCGCGCGTGCTCGTCCACGAGGCGATCGCCGACGCGCTCCTCGCCCGCCTGGCCGGAGCGGTCGAGGTGCTGGCGGTGGACCGCGCCGACGTGCTGGGCTGCGAGGTCCCGCCGGTGATCGAGCGCGCGGCCCGCGATCGCGTCGAGGGCTACGCGCTGCGCGGCGCGCGCGAGGGCACGGTGGCGGCGATCCGCGACGAGCTCCCCTCCCCCGGCTGGTTCTGCCCCCCGACCGTCCTGAGCGACCTGCCGGCGGATTCGCCCGTGCTCCACGAGGAGATCTTCGGCCCGCTGCTCGCCGTGGAGCACGTGCGCTCGCTGGAGCACGCGTGCGATCGGGTCGACGAGCTCCCCTTCGCCCTCACCGGCGGGCTTTTCGCGCGCAACCCGCGGACGATCGAGGCTGTTACCCGGCGCTCACCCGTCGGCAACCTCTACGTCAACCGCGAGATCACGGGCGCCAGGGTGGGCCGCCAGCCGTTCGGCGGGAACCGCCTCTCCGGCACCGGCGCCAAGGCCGGCGGCCCGGGCTACCTGCTCAACTTCGTCGAGCCGCGCGTGGTGACCGAGAACACCGTCCGCCACGGACTGGTGGTGGAGTAGCGGGTGCCGAGACCGATCAGCTGGTCGCGGCCCCGACGATCACAAGGATGATCCAGAGGCTGCCCAGGACTGTGCCGATGATTCCGCAGATGAGCCCCGCCTGGGCCATGCCGCGGCCCTGACCCTGACCCTGATCGATCTCGCGCTTGGCGATGTTTCCGAGGATGATCGCCGGAATGCCGGCGAGGAGGCCCAGGCACAGGATGCTCAGGATGCCGAGCACCAGTGCGGCGATCGCCTTGCCGTTGCTGGACTGAGTCTGGACCGGCGCGCCGAAGGCGGGCGCGGGGCGCCGAAGGGCGGCTGTCCGGCGGCTGCCCGTATGGAGGCGGTTGGCCCGGCGGCGGCCGTAGGAGGCGGCTGGCCGGGCGGCTGGCCGTATGGCGAACCCTGCCCGGGCGGCGGGCCGTACGGGCTCGGCTGCCCGCCGGGCGGCGGGCCCGACGGGGGCTGGAACGGAGGCTGATCGCCTCCCGGCGGCGAGCGGAACGGCGGCTGGTCTCCGGGGGGTTGTCCGCCGGGTGGGTTGGGGTTGGTCATCTTCCTCGGTGGGCTGCCCCGGCGGGGGCTGGAACGGGCCCGGCTGGTCGGCGGGCGGCTCCGCTCCGGTACCCGGCGGTGGCTGCCCAAACGGCGATTCACCCTGAGGCTGGTCGCTGGGCGGATTGGGACTGGTCATCTGCCTCCTGACCTCGAAGCCGGGTAGTAACGCCACCGCTCGAGCCATCTGAGTCTGGGGGATGCGGTTCTCGACCTGCGACGGCTCTCGAGCGGTGCATCATGGTGAACGCGCAAATCACGCACCCCGCGCGGGCGTACGCAGGCGCCGCTACCGCGTAACTAGCCATTCGGAAAGTTCTCATACCAGGCACTCGGACGCACCGACGCATCGATGATCGCCCAGATCCAGGCGACGATGCCCCAGATCCCGAGCGTCAGCACGCTGAGCACGAGATTGAGCCAGAACTTCCAGGAGTCCACCTGGGTGTACGTGTAGACCCAGGTCCAGAAACCAAGGAAAACCGCGAGCAGGACCGCGGTCGTCTTCGACTTCCGGACGATCGCCCGTTGCCAGTACACGGGGACACCGGTTGGCACCCCACACGAGACGCAGATTGTCGCTTGAGGATTGATTTCGCGCTCCACACCCACGACAGAACGTATGCCGCGTAGGCCTTCGGCCGCGCGGCGGGCGTGAACGCCGCTGCCGCCGGCGGCGCCTGGCGGGTAGGACGCCGGCGCAGCGGGCGGCGCAGGCGCCGCCGCCTTTGGGTCCGGACCAGCAACCGACTGAGGATCGATCCAAAGGCGCCGCGTTTCATCCTGACCTGGTGCAGGCGGTAACTCCCGGTTAGGTGACGCCCTCGTTCATCATCTCCTCCTGTCGACGTAGGGACCGAGATCGCTAGTATCGCTCGTTCGCCAGAGACTGTGGTGTGAGCGCGTGCCAACTTCCGACAGGGACCAGTGCAGATCCCGGCGTCGTCACGGACCGGCAGAGGAGCCAGATGCGCTCGGCGCCGCCCAGACGCGCTGGGAGCGCCGGCGGCGCTCCCCAGGACATCTACGACTTTCATCTACTACTGCTGGACGTACTGGCCGGGCTGCTGCTGGGGCAGCGCGCCGCCGCGGGCCGCCGGCTCCGACCTGGCCGCCGCCCGCCTGGGCCTGCCAGCCCTTGTTGAGGCTGTCCTGCAGCATGTAATAGCCAACAGGTCCGATGAGGAGCCAGAGCAGCAGGCCTAGGCCGGGATCAACGCCGTTTTCCGCCGGCGTCGTCATCGACCGAAACGCCTGCTGGCGCTGGAAGGTGTGGTAGATCGACAGCACTGCAGGAACGATGATGAAACAGCCCGGGAACAAGGCGAGCAGGGATGTGCCGGGACTGTCTCCGAGCTCTTCCGTCCGCCCGGTCGCCTTGCCGAGCTCAGCCATTTCCTTGTTGATCTGGTAGTACCAGTACAAGCCGTAGATCCCGACCGTGATGATCGTCAAGCCGATCACGCCGAGCGGGTTTCGTAGCTTCGCGATCTCCTGGGTACCGCGAATCTGAACCTCTTCAGCCATGGGTGAGAGGAGCTCCTTTTGGTGGGGGTCAACCGCGCAGGGTCCGGCGCGGTGTGGTAACGCTACTCTCGGCCACGGCCGGCGTCTACTTCTGAACTGCGCGCGTTCTTGCACGCTCGGCCAAACGTCCAGCCAATCCTGTCCATGACGCACCGCCTTTCCGTATGATCGCGGTGCGCGCATGCAGCAGCAGCCTCCGCCACCTCCCGGGCAGGGCCCGCCTCCGCCCCCCTACGCCCCGCCGCAGCAGTACCAGGGCCAGCAGCCCTATCCAGGGCAGCAGTACCCGGGCCAACAGCCGTACCCGGCACAGCAGCCCATCTACTACGGCGCGCCGCTTCCCCCCGTCCTCCAGGGCCGGCAGCTCGCGGGCCCCGGGGAACGCTTCCTCGCCGCTCTGCTCGACGGCCTGATCAACCTGGTGCTCGCGATCACGATCGTCGGGCCGCCGCTGTACATGACTCTGACCACCGCCCGCCAGGGAGAGGCCAACGGCCAGACGCTCGGCAAGCAGGCGCTCGCCATCCGGGCGGTGCGCGAGGACGGCCAGCCCTTCGACGTCGGCAGCGCCGCGATGCGCGAGGTCGTGATCATGGGCCTGCTGTTCGGGACGGGCGGCTACCTGCTGTTCGGCCTGCTGAGCGTGAACATCCTCACCGGCGGGATCCTCGGGCTGATCGGGGCGCTGTGGATGCTCTGGGACGCCCGCAAGCAGTGCCTGTGGGACAAGCTGGCCCAGACGTACGTCGTCAAGGGCTAGGCCGGCTCGCTCGCACCCGCTCCAGGAACAGCTCGTGTACCCGCGGGTCGCCGCTGAGCTCGGGGTGGAAGGCGACGGCGAGCACGGAGCCCTCGCGCACGGCCACCGGGTGACCGTCGACGCGCGCGAGCACCTCGACGCCGGGGCCCCACTCCTCCACCCACGGCGCGCGTATGAACACCGCCCGTAGCGGCCCGTCCGCGACCCCGTCCAGATCGATCTGCGCCTCGAAGCTCCGAACCTGGCGCCCGAACGCGTTGCGCCGCGCGAGCACGTCGAGCACGCCGAGATGGCGGCGGTCGAGCATGATCAGCCCGGCGCACGTGCCCAGGATCGCGGTGCCCCCGCGGGCCAGCGCCTGAAGCGGCTCGGCAAGCCCCTCGCGCTCGATGCCGAGCGTCATGACCGTCGACTCCCCTCCGGGGATCACGAGACCGTCGAGCCCGTCGAGCTCTTGCGGCGTCCGAACCTCGACGGCTTCGGCGCCGAGCTCACGGAGGATCCCCACATGCGCCTCGAAGTCCCCCTGAAGGGCCAGAACGCCTATGCGCGGCGCGCCGGCCGCCGCCTCACCAACCTCGGGAAGCGAGGAGCTGCTCCTCGTCGAGCTTGCGCGTCTCGAGGCTGAACATCGCCTCGCCCAGGCCCTCGCTGGCCCGCGCGACGCGCTCGGGGTCGCGGAAGTGGGTGGTCGCCTCGACGATCGCGCGCGCTCGCACCGGCGGCTCGGAGGACTTGAAGATCCCCGATCCGACGAACACGCCCTCGGCGCCGAGCTGCATCATCAGGGCGGCATCGGCCGGTGTCGCGATCCCGCCGGCGCAGAAGAGCACGACCGGAAGGCGTCCTGACGCGGCGACCCCGCGGACCAGGTCGAGCGGCGCGGCGAGCTCCTTGGCCGCCGTCGGGAGCTCGTCCTCCGAAAGGGCGACGACGCGACGCAGGTCGCTGGTGATCCCGCGCATGTGACGCACCGCCTCGACGATGTCGCCCGTTCCCGCCTCGCCCTTGGAGCGGATCATCGCCGCTCCCTCCGCGATCCGGCGCAACGCCTCGCCGAGGTTGGTCGCTCCGCACACGAACGGGACCTTGAAGCCCCACTTGTCGATGTGGTGGCGCTCGTCGGCGGGAGTGAGGACCTCGGACTCGTCCACGTAGTCCACTTCGAGCGCCTCGAGCACCTGCGCCTCGGCGAAGTGGCCGATGCGCGCCTTGGCCATGACCGGGATCGTGACCGCCTCCTGGATCCCTTTGATCATCGCCGGGTCGGACATGCGCGCGACGCCGCCGTCGCGCCGGATGTCGGCCGGCACGCGCTCCAGCGCCATCACGGCCGCCGCTCCGGCATCCTCGGCGACCTTCGCCTGCTCGGACGTGACCACGTCCATGATCACGCCGCCCTTGAGCATCTCGGCCAGGCCGGCTTTCACCCGGAAAGTCGCCTCGTCGCGCATGGGGCCAGTCTAGCCGCGGGGTCACCGGCGACCGTCCGCGCGACTACTTGAGCCGGTACGCCTTTATGTGCGTGTCGTAGTTCTGTGCGTCGCGCGCGTAGACCCCGTAGGCCAGCGCCTGGATCAGCGACAGCAGGGCCGTGTGCGAGCGGACGTAGGCGGGGCTGTTGGACGAGTAGTAGAGCCGGATCTGGGCGAGCCGCGCGACGTCGGACATCGTGGCGTCGGTGATCGCCAGCGTCTTGGCGCCGCGGTGGCGGGCGAGCTTCATGGTGCGCACCACGAGCGGGTGCGCGCGCCCGGCCGACAGCCCGACGACGAGCGTGCCCTCGTCGATGCGGCTCAGGCGCCCGAGCGCCTCCTGGGACGGGCTCGCGACGGTCTCGGTGCGCAGCTCGAGCAGCATCAGCAGGTGGCGCAGGTAGCTCGCGAAGAAGGCCATCTGGTCGGTGCCGGCGATGAGCATCGTCCCGGCGCCGGTGATCGCCTCGACCGCCGCGTCGATGTCACCGCGCTGTGCCCGCCGCGCGGTCTCCTCCACGTTCACGTGGTCGGCGGCCAGGGCGGTCTCGAACTCGGTGGCATCGAGCGCGAACAGCGGCACGCCGCCGCCGTTGGACGCGGCGGCGGCTCCGGGGCCCTGGCGCCGGTACTCGTCGCGGGCCGCCTGCTGGAGCTCGGGGAAACCCTCGAAGCCGAGCGCCTGCGAGAAGCGCACGACCGTCGAGCTCGAGGTGTTCGCGCGCTTGGCCAGCTCCTCCGCGGTGTGGAAGGCGGCCTCGTCGAGGTGGTCGACGATGTACTGGGCGACGTCCTTCTGCGAGCGCGAGAACTCGTCGAAGCGCGAGACGATGTAGGTGGAGAGGCTGTGGTGGGCGCCGGGGGTGCCCGGGAGCTGGGGCTGGGCGGTCGAGGTCGCTCGCTTCATCGCGGGGCTGTTTCGACGGGCGCCCGTCGCGTTCCTTCCCGTGGCGCCCACGGGAAGCCAACCGTTTAGGCTGCCGGGCTTCGATGGAGCAGATCGCGACCAAGCTCGAGGGACCGGTGGTCCTGGCCCCGGCCGTCCACGGCGATGCCCGCGGCTTCTTCGCCGAGACCTTCCGCGAGGACGACTGTCAGGCGGCCGGCGTCGATGTCCACTTCGTGCAGGACAACCACTCGCGCTCGCGCCGCGGGACGCTGCGCGGGATGCACTTCCAGACCCACCCGGGTCAGGCCAAGCTCGTGCGCTGCGCGCGCGGGCGGATCGTCGACGTGGTGGTCGACATCCGCCGCGGCTCGCCGACCTTCGGTCAGTGGGAGGCGTTCGAGCTCGACGACGAGTCGCTGCGCCAGCTGTTCGTGCCCGCCGGCTTCGGCCACGGCTTCTGCGTGGTGTCCGGGCTCGCCGACGTCGTCTACAAGTGCTCGTCGTACTACGACCCGGCGACCGAGCGCGGCTTCGCCTACGACGATCCCGAGGTCGGGATCGACTGGCCCGACGAGGAGCTGCTCGTCTCCCAGCGCGACACCGACGCGCCGAGACTGAGCGAGATCGCCGACGGGCTCCCGTTCGAGTGGAGCGACTGACCGCGGACGCAGGTACCGTGCTGCCGATGCGCGGTCGCCTGCTCGTCTTTCTGCTCACCGTCGTCGCTGCCGGAGCGCTCGGAGCGACTCCCGCGCTCGCGCTCGACGCCCGCCTCGCCGAGGTGGGGACGTTCAGCTCGCCGATCTACGTCACGAGCCCGCCCGCGGACGCCAGTCGCCTGTTCGTGGTCGAGCGGGCCGGCGCGATCCAGGTCCTCGACGGCGGCACGAAGCGGACCTTCCTCAACCTCGTCGGCAAGACCACGACCGACGGCGAGCGCGGGCTCCTGTCGATGGCCTTCGCCCCCGACTACGCCACCTCGAGGCGCTTCTACGTCTACTACACGATGGTCGATGACCCCTCGACGAGCGTCAACGAGAAGGGTGACATCCGCATCGCGGAGTACCGGACGTCGGCGTCCAACCCCGACGCCGCCGACCCGAACACCGCGCGGCCGCTGCTGACGATCGACCACTCGACGTTCAACAACCACAACGGCGGTCAGCTCCAGTTCGGGCCCGACGGCTATCTCTATGCAGGCACGGGCGACGGCGGCGCCGGCGGCGATCCGTTCAAGAACGGCCAGAACACGGCGACCCTGCTCGGCAAGCTGCTGCGCATCGACCCGCGCAAGGGCTCGCCGTTCGCGATCCCGGCGGGCAACATCTCGCCGACGTCGCCGGTGTTCGACTACGGCCTGCGCAACCCGTTCCGGTTCTCGTTCGACCGCCAGACCGGTGACCTCGTGATCGGCGACGTGGGACAGGGCTCTCGCGAGGAGATCGACTTCCGGCGCAAGGGCGCGCCCGGCGGCGCGAACTTCGGCTGGAACAAGTGCGAGGGCAAGATCGCCTACCCGGGGCTGGCCCAGCCCGCGTCGCCTGCGCCATGCTCGCCACCGCCCAACTACGTCGGGCCAGTGCTCGACTACTCGCACGATGGCGGGGCCTGCGCGATCATCGGCGGCTACGTGGTGCGCGACAGCTCGCTCACCGCGCTGAACGGCCGCTACGTCTACGCCGATCTGTGCACAGGAGTGATCCGCAGCGTCGCGCTCTCCAACGCGAGCGGCGATCGGGCGGTCAGCACCGACGTCACGTTCACGCCCAATCAGATCGTGTCCTTCGGGCAGGACGCGCGAGGGTGCGTCTACGTCGTCGCGCAGACCGGGAAGGTCTACCGCTTCCAGTCCCCGACCGGCGCCGCGCCGTGCCCCGCCGGTGGTGGCGGCGGCGGTGGCGGTGGCGGTGGCGGTGGCGGCGGCGGCGGTGGCGCCGGCGGTGGCGGTGGCGGCGGCGCCGGCCTGAGCTTCGGGACCTCCGGGCAGCGACGCCAGCCGGTGCTGAGCCGCAAGGCGCTGCGCGTGGGCGTCGTCTGCAACAAGCCATGCCTCGTGCGGGCGCACACGCTCATCACCTTCGGCGGGTCGAAGAAGCGCCTGCGGCTCGCCGGAGTGACCAGGTCGGTCGCGGCCGGGACCAAGTACGTCGTGGTGATCGCGGTCCCACCGGGCAAGCGCCGGGCGCTCTCGCGGCGCCTGCATGGCGGCCGCACCGCGCTCGCAAAGGTCACGCTCTCCGCCCAGGACATCGGCGGCGGCCTCCAGCGCGGCTCCCGGCGCATGCGCCTGGTGCGCTGAGCGGTCGGCCCGCCCCGAGCGGGGCCGGCCGACCGCTGCGTTGCTCCGGTCGCTAGCCGGCGGCGGGGACCGGCGCCGCCTCGCCGGCGATGTGCGCGCGCGAGTCGCTGCGCCGGATCAGCACGAAGGCGAGCAGAGCGCCGACCAGCGCGAACCCGGCGCCGACCATGAACGCGCTCTGGAAGCCCTCGGTCAGCGCGGTCGGGAGCTGCGAGCGAGCGCCGTGTGCGCTCGCCATCACCGAGTCGGTGCGCGAGTTGGCCACCGCGGCCAGGATCGCGAGGCCGAGCGCGCCTCCGACCTGCTGCGAGGTGTTGATCAGGCCGCTTGCGAGCCCCGAGTCGGCCTCGCGCACGCCGGCCACCGCCGCGATCGTCACCGGCACGAACGCGAACCCGAGGCCGGCCGCCGCGAGCAGCGAGGGGCCGAGCACGTCGGTCAGGTAGCCGCCGTCCACGGAGACCTGTCCGAACCACACCAGGCCGGCCGCCACCAGCAGCAGGCCGGCGATCAGCACGGGCTTGAAGCCCAGGCGCGTGGTGAGCTGCGAAGCCACGCCCGCCGAGACGATGATCGTCAGCGCCAGCGGCAGGTAGGCGAAGCCGGCCTTGAGCGCGTCGTAGCCCAGCACCTGCTGCATGTAGAGCGAGATGAAGAAGAACATCGAGAACAGCGAGGCGCCGATCAGCAGGCCGCTGACGTTCGCCCCCGTCAGCGTCCGCGAGCGGAAGATGCCGAAGGGCACGAGCGGCTGTCGGGAGCGCAGCTCGATGAACACGAAGGCGACGATCAGCGCGGCGGCGAGGGCCAGCAGTCCGATCGTCTGGGTCGAGCCCCAGCCCGCCTGGTTGGCGTCCACGAGCGCGTACACGAGCAGCGAGAGGCCCGCGGTGATGCTCACGGCGCCCAGCACGTCGAAGCGCCGCGTCGCCGACTCGGACCGCGACTCGGCGATGATCCGAGGCGACAGCGCCGCGGCGGCGATGCCGATCGGCACGTTGACCCACAGGACCCACTCCCAGCCGGCCCACTGGGTCAGCATTCCGCCCAGGAGCACGCCGGCGGCGCCGCCGCTGCCGGCCACGGCGCCCCAGACGCCGAGCGCCTTGTTGCGCTCCGCGCCCTCGGTGAACGTGTTGGTGACGATCGACAATGCGGCCGGCGACAGGATCGCGGCGCCGAGGCCCTGGACGGCACGCGCGGCGATCAGCCACGTGTCGGTCTGAGCGAGGCCGCCGGCGAGCGATGCCAGCGCGAAGAGCACGAGGCCGCCCATGAACACGCGACGGCGGCCGAGGAGGTCGGCCATGCGCCCGCCGAGGAGCAGGAAGCCGCCGAAGGTCAGCGTGTAGGCGTTGACCACCCAGGCGAGGTTGTCCTGCGAGAAGTCGAGCGCGCGGCCGATCGAGGGCAACGCGACGTTCACGATCGAGGCGTCCAGCACGACGACGAACTGCGCGGATGCGAGAAGTGCCAGAGCGAGCCACTTTCGGCGCTCGGCCTGCTGTGCGGTAGTCACGATGAGGCTCCTTCTTCGACCTTTTCGGAACTGGAACTCCGCTTCCGGTTGACACCACGAGGTTACGGAATTACCATTCCGTTTGTCAAGGCCGTAATCGCAATCAATCCCGTCCTCCGCTCGACCAGCGCGTACCTCGTCCGATCGGTCCCATGAGCGCCCCGCCTACCAACGTCTCCGCCGCCGAGCGCGTCCCCCGCGCCGACGCCGTCCGCAACCGCGCGCGGGTCCTGGCGGGCGCGCGGCGGGCTTTCGCCGAGGAGGGCCTCGACGCCGACATGGCCTCGATCGCCAAGCGCGCCGGGGTCGGGGTGGGCACCGTCTATCGCCACTTCGAGACCAAGGACGCGCTGCTGCGCGCGCTCGCCGTCGATCACTTCGAGCACCTCGCGGCGATCATCGAGCAGGTCGTCGCCGAGCAGCTGGACCCCTGGGAGACGCTGGAGCAGACCATCCGTCGTACCGCCACCTACAGCGCCGACGACGTCGGCATGTGCGAGGTCCTCGCGAGCCAGCCGCCCGATCTCGCTGCTACGCCGGCAGCCCAGGCGCTGCGCTCGATTACCTCGGAGGTGGTCGACTCCGCCAAGCGGGCCGGCGTCGCGCGTGCCGACGCCACGGACGAAGACGTCCCCATGTTGATGTGCGGCTTCGGCCGCATCGCGGCCATGCAGCAGGCCGGCGGGCCAGGCGACTGGCGCCGCTACCTTGAGATCGTGCTCGACGGGCTGCGCGCTCGCTGAGCCCCTAGCACTTGCGCGTCGGCGGCCTGACGGTGCCTTGGGGCGCGACCTGCTGCAGCAGCGTGTAGGCCCGCGTGCGTGCCTTGTCGAGCGTCTGATCCGACCCGATCGCGATCTGGTCGATGCTGTCGCGGCGGACCGAGCGCAGCTGCCCCAGCGGCTTGTAGCCGCGATCCGCGTCGTCCGTCTGCCCCTGTGCGACGGCGATGAACACGCGGTCGGAGGTCTGGACCACGAACAGGCCGCACATCCCCTCGGGGCCCTTGACGAAGCTCATCGCCACCGGTCGCACGAGCGGGTTGACCAGGGCGCCGCTGATCACGCCGGCTGCACCGGTGACCAGGATCAGCGAGAAGAGCAGCAGGTACCAACCGATCCGGCCACCTGTCGAGCAGGGGCGAGCCTCGCCGCTGAGCGTGTGCTCCTTGTACGCGCGGCGCAGAGCAGACAACGACCACGTGGCCCAGATCCCGAACAGGATCAGCCCCGCAACGACCAGCACGGTGAGCCGCGCGGCCCCGCCGCGGTGAGTGAGGACCACCAAGTCGTCGCGGAACGCGTGGACGCCGAAGCGCAGGTAGGCCAGGAAGCCCGCTATACCGACTCCGACGAGCAGCACGCGGTGTGCCCGCCAGGCGCGGTAGCGCTGGTCCTCCGGTAGCCGGAACTCGATCGCGGCGAACAGCAGCACCGCCAGCGCGCCGAACACGACGAAGAAGGCCAGCACCTCGCCGCCGACCGCAACCAGTTCGGACTTGGGCTCGAGCGAGACCGCTGCCTCGCTCGGCAGTCCTGCGCCGGCGTAGCGGGCGAGCAGCACGCCGCCCCCGACCGCGGCGACGAAGGCGAGGCTCGCCAGCGTCGCCCCGATCGCGGCGACCAGCCCGCCGATGAACGTGCGGACAAGGCCCGCGTACTCGCCGCCGCCTGTTGCTTGTCCGCCCCCGTTGCTCGCCTGCTGAGCGTGCCAGCGTGCCCGGACGGATCAGGCCGCGGGCACGGGCTCGGCCGCGCGCAGCGGCACGGCGATCCAGACGTCGGTCCCGCCCTCGAAGTTCGCCGCGCCGGCGGTACCGCCGTGGGCGCGCGCGATCGCGTCGACGATCGCCAGCCCGAGGCCGGCGCCCCCGGCGGTGTGGCCCTCGTCGGGGCGGCTGAAGCGGTTGAAGGCGCGCGGGAGGAACTCCTCGGGGAACCCCGGCCCCTGGTCGCGGACGTGGATTTCCACCGCGCCCGCCGCGCTCGTCACCTCGACCCGGACCGCGCCGCCGCCGTGGCGCAGCGCGTTCTCGACCAGGTTGCCGAGCGCCTGCTCGAGACGCAGCCTGTCGCCACTGAGATTGAGGTCGGACGGCGCGCGCACCTCGATCTCGCGGCCCTCCTCCTCGGCGCGCCAGGCGAAGCGGTTGCGCACGCTCTCGGCCAGTTCGCGGGCACGGACCGGCTCGGGCCGAAGCGGAAGCCTGCCCTGCTCGGAACCCGCGATCAGCAGCAGGTCGGCGGCGAGCAGCACCAGGCGGTCGGTCTCCACGCTCGCCTCGCGCAGGGCCTCGCGCAGCTCCGCCTGGCCCGTCGCGTGGTGCAGGGCGAAGTCGAGCTCGGCCCGCAGCAGCGCGAGCGGCGTCCGCAGCTCGTGCCCCGCCTCCGCGACGAAGCCGCGCTCGCGCTCCAGCGCGGCCTCCAGGCGGGCGAGCATCTCGTTGAGCGTCGTCCCGAGGCGCTGTAGCTCGTCCCGGGCGGGCGGCACCGGCAGCCGCTCGCCGGGCCGGTCGGCGGAGATGTCGGCGGCGCGGCGGCGCATGGCGTCGACCGCGCGCAGGCCGGTGCCGGCCAGCAGGTAGCCGAGGGCGGTGGCGAGCACCAGTGCGACCGGCCCCGCGATCAGCAGCTCGGTGCGCAGGCTGCGCAGCGCCTCTGCGCGGTTCTCGCGCGTCGCCCCGACCACGAGCACGACCGTCCCGCCGCGGCGGCTGACGGGCGTGGCCAGCAGCCGCGCCGGCTCGTCGAGACCGGGCACCTGCGGGCGGTCGAGAAAGCGCGGGCCGCGCAGGACCGCGCGCAGCTCGGCGGGGGGCAGCAGCGGCCGGCGGCCGATCGGCTGCGTCGAGTCGAGCACCCTTCCCTGGGGCCCCACGAGCTGGGCGAAGCTCTCGCCGCGCTCGATCAGCCGCCCGCCGGACTCGAGCACGAGCGAGTCGCCGGGGTCGCGCACGACGACCGCCAGGTCCTGGGCGCGCAGGCGCAGGTCCTGGTCGAGCGCGTCGGCGAGGTCTCCGGCCAGGCGCGTGTAGAGGAACACGCCGGTGGCGGCCAGCACCACGCTCATCGCCAGCGCGAAGGCCGCGGCGACCCGCAAGCGGATCGGGATGCGCTTCATCGGTCCTCGCGCAGCCGGTAGCCGGCGCCGCGCACGGTCTCGATGCAGTCGCGGGCGAAGGGGCGGTCCACCTTCTCGCGCAGGCGGCGGACGTAGACGTCGACCACGTTGGAGCGCGTCTCGTAGGCGAAGTCCCACGCGTGCTCGATCAACTCGAAGCGCGTGAGCACCCGGCCCGGACGGCGCATGAGCGTCTCGAGCAACGCGAACTCCTTGGCCGAGAGCTCGATCGTCACGTCGCCGCGGCGGACCTCGCGCCGGGCGGGATCGAGCCGCAGGTCGCCGACCTCGAGCACGACCGGACGCTCGGGCCGGCCGCGGCGGGCGAGCGAGCGCAGCCTTGCGTGCAGCTCGGCGAGCGCGAAGGGCTTGACCAGGTAGTCATCCGCTCCGCTGTCGAGGCCCTCGACGCGATCGCGCACCGACTCGCGCGCGGTGAGCATCAGGACCGGCGACCAGACGCCGCGCTCGCGCATCTGGCGGCAGGTCTCGAACCCCGACGCGCCCGGCAGCATGACGTCGAGCACGATCGCGTCGTACTCGACGGTCTGCGCCAGCAGCAGGGCCTGCTCGCCGCTCGCAGCCACGTCGGCGACCAGGCCGTCGCGCGTGAGCGAGCGGCGGATGACGCTCGCCATCCGCTCCTCGTCCTCTACGACCAGGACGCGCATCGACACAGTTTCCCGCCTCCCTCATGAACTGCGGATGACTGCGGTCGGCGGGCGGTCACCGCGGGTTCACCTCGTCTCCTCACGGTCGCCGCATTCCGGTAGTCGAACACGGAAGGGAGAGTCAGATGCACAGGTTGCCTGCAACACTCGGAGTGGCGGCGGTGATTGCCGCGGGCGTCGCGCCCTCGGCCGGCCGCGAGCGCGAGCGCAGGAGCGAGCCCGGGGTTGATCCCGTTGCCCGCGCGCGACGTGTTCACCGTCACCAACAGGACGAAGGTGATCTGGCCGTCAAGGGCGGCACCGAGCGGCTCGAGCTGGTCTCGGTGCGCAGCCGCTGAGCCGGGGCAAACGGGGTGAACCGCGGCGCGCGCGGCGCGGTCATCCCGAGTTCACGTTGGCGGCCTACGGTCGCCGCGACCACCGTCTCGAAGGGAACGTCATGCGCAACAAGACCATCCTGCTCACGCTCGCGCTCGGTGCCGCCGCCCTCGTTGCGGGCTGCGGCTCGAGCGGCTCCTCCTCCTCAGACTCGATGCGCTCCGCCCCCGCGACCCGCGGCTCGAGCGCGCCGCCGGCCGTGCCCCGCCGCTTCGCGACGACGGTCGACAACCCGTGGTTCCCGCTCGAGCCTGGGACCACGCTGCTCTACCGGGGAGTCAAGGACGGCAAGCCGTCGCGTGACGTCTTCACGGTCACGCGCGCGACGAAGACGATCCAGGGGGTGCGCACCACGGTGGTCTCGGACCGTCTGTTCCAGAAGGGCAAGCTCGCCGAGCGCACGAGCGACTACTACGCGCAGGACGAGGCGGGCAACGTGTGGTACTTCGGCGAGGACACCGCCGAGCTGGCGCCCAGCGGGAAGGTGACGTCGACCTCGGGCACCTGGCGCGCCGGCGTGAAGGGCGCGCGGCCGGGGATCCTCATGCCCGCCGATCCGCGCCCCGGGCAGACCGGCCAGCAGGAGTTCTTCAGGGGCGAGGCCGAGGACCGCTTCCGCGTGCTGAGCCTCTCCGCGCCGGTCAGGACGCCGGCCGCGTCGACCACCCGGGGACTGCTGACGGCGGAATGGACGCCGCTCGAGCCCGGCGTGCTCGACCACAAGCTCTACGTGCGCGGCGTGGGAACCGCACTCGAGCAGACGGTCAAGGGCGGCGACGAGCGCAACACGCTGGTCGCGATCCGGCGGGGGTAGCGCGGCGACCGCGCCCTCGCGCTGCCTGGACGAATGGCCAGGTTCTACTCCACCCCCGATGGTTGTACCGTCAATCGATGGGCGAGATCGCAGAGGAGCTGGACGCCGAGCTGCGAGCGGCGATGGCGACGACCCCGATGGGCCAATTCGTGCTCGAGCACGACATGCTCCCGCCCCACACCGCGCCGTCCGTCGAGCAGACGATGATGATGCTGCTGGAGTACCAGCGCGTCCTCGGTGAGCTCCTGCTCCGCCTCGCCCGCGAGGTCGACGAGCTCAAGACGTCGCGCGCTGCTGACTGACCGTCGCCGATGCCCGGATGGGCCGGGGAGGATTCGAACCTCCGTCTGACGGATTATGAGTCCGCGGCTCTGACCGCTGAGCTACCGGCCCGCAGCTTTGAGTCTATGGGCCGTCGGGCGGCGCTCAGAAGCGCGAGCGCCAAGCGCGCGATGACGAACGCCGGTCGGCCAGTTCTTCGACGCTTCCCGCCGGTGACCGCGAAGGAGCGGTCTGCCGGCTCTCTCCGCTTGCCGTCTCGATCGCCGAGGCGCGTAGTGCCTCGATGCCGGTGGCGAGGTCGAGCCAGCCCTCGAATGAGCGTGTGCTGTCGCCTGCGAGCAGCTGGCCTCCGATCGGAGCTGCGTCGAGATCGAGCTCAACTCCGAATCGGATGTGTTCCCCCATACCGCTAACCCCTTACGCAGCAAAGGATAAACCCGCAGGCAAACGTCATTCAGTGAGGCAGCTCACTCCGCCACCCTCTCGCATCGGTGAAAGCGATCGAAGCGCCGGCGAGAGAGTCAGAAGCGCGAGCGCCAGTAGCGTGACCCCGCACGGCGGTCGGCCAGCTCCGCGACCTGGGCCAGCGGCTCGTCCGTGGCCGCTGGCGTCTCGCGGCGGGTACCGTTCGCCTCCACCGCCCAGGCGCGCAGGGCTTCGATTCCGGTGGCCAGCTCGAGCCAGCCGTCGAAAGAGCGGGTGTGCTCACCCGCGAGCAGGTGACCGCCGATCGGCTCCGAGCCGAGATCGAGTTCAACGCAGAAACGGACGCGACCGACCACGAGCCCAAGTCTCACCCATGGAACGGACATTCGCCTCAGAGATGTGCTCCCAGATCTTGCGGTGAAGTCGCACCCTGCGTCTTTTTTTTTGCGCGGATGATCGGGAGCTCGGGTGCTCGGCGGCGTGGCCGAACGCCGCAGGAGCGTCACGCGCCTATGCGCCGGGCGCCCGTGGTTGGATACGAATCACCACAGGCCGCCCACGCGGCCGCTAACGCTAGGAGCTATGCATGGCTGAACGGGCAGCGATCGTCACCGGCGCGTCGAGCGGCATCGGCTTCGCCATCGCCCGGATGCTGGGCGAGGAGGGCTACGCGCTGACGCTGGCCGCGCGGCGTCCCGACAAGCTCGCGAATGCGGCCGAGGAGCTGCGCGGCGCCGGGATCGAGCTCCAGGACGTCCCGGCCAACGTCGCCTCCGAGGAGGACGTCCAGCGGGTGGTGGAGCTCCACCGCGAGCGCTACGGGCGCTGCGACGTACTCGTCAACAACGCCGGGATAGGGATCGGGGCCTCGATCGGCGACCTGACCACCAAGGCTCTGGACATGCAGCTCAACGTGAACCTGCGCTCGATCGTGCTCTTCTACCGCGAGGCCGCCGAGCTGCTGCGCGCCGCCGGCGCCGAGCACCGCCGCGCGCTGGTGGTCAATACGGCCTCGATCGCCGGCAAGCGCGGGAGCTCGTGGCTGTCGGTCTACAGCGCGACGAAGTTCGCGGTGGTGGGCTTCACCGAGTCGATGAACAAGGAGCTCGCCGCCGACGGCGTCAAGTCCTGCGCGCTGTGCCCGGCGTTCGTCGACACGGCGATGACCGACTGGGCCAAGGGCCAGGTTGCGGCCGAGGACATGATCCAGCCCAACGACATCAGCGAGGCCGTACGCTTCCTGCTGCGCCTGTCGCCCGCGTGCATCGTGCCCGAGATGGTCTTCTTCCGCCCCGAAGACGCCGACTCGGCCTGACGTGCCCGCACATGCGCATTGGTCGGCGGCCGGCGAAGGCGAGCGGCTGTGGTTCGTGGGGACGACCGCGACGATCCGCGTGCCGGGCGAGGCGGTCGAGGGCCGCTACGCGCTGATCGAGTTCCTCTTCCCCCGCCACTCGTCGCCTCCCCTGCACACGCACCCGCAGGACGAGAGCTTCATCGTGCTGGAGGGAACGGTCACGTTCGTCTCGGGAAAGGAGCGCTTCGAGCTCGGGCCCGGCGGGACCGCGGTGTTCCCCGGCGGCGTGGCGCACACGTTCCGGGTCGAATCCGAGACGGCGCGCGCCCTCGTGCTCAGCACGCCGGCCGGGCTCGAGCGGCTCGTCCGCGACGCCGGAGTCCCGGCCGCTGCCGCGACGCTGCCGCCTGCAGACATCCCGCGTCCCGCGCCCGACGAGCTCGCACGGATCTTCCGCAAGCACGGTCAGGTGGGCCTCGGCCCGCCGCTGGCGCCGGGCGAGTGAGAGCGGTCAGGCTGGGATGACGGCGCGGCCGCGGGCGGCGTCCTCGTCCTCGCGCGCCGCGCCTAGCAGGGCGTCGCGCTCGGCCTCGACACGTGCGAGCGCCCGCTCGTAGTCGTCGAGGCGGCGGAAGGGCCGCAGCCACGCCCAGCCGGCGCGCCCGCGCAGCTCGCGCGAGCGGTCGGCGTCCCCGGGCCGGATCCGCCGGCGGCTGTCGCCGGCGGCACTCTCGACGGCCGGCGCCTGCTCGGGCAGGCGCCCGGCGGCGTCGTCGCGGATCCGGCGCTCGACCAGCTCGCGGTGCTCGCGAATCGCGCCCGGCAGGTCGGTGCGGTCGTGGGCGAGCAGGCTCGCCTCGAGGTGGGTGGTCAGGACGCGCAGCTCGCGCTCGGAGGCCCGGCGCGCGCGGCCTCGCGACGCGCGCGCGAAGCGGTCCCAGGAGCGGGCGAAGGTGATGAAGTCGGTGCGCCCGCCGTTGCGGTGGGCGGCGAGCATCGGGCAGATGCCGCCGTCGCGGGTGCTGTAGGCGCCGACGACGATCTCGTTGTCGCGCACGCCCTGGAGCATCGCGACGCGGGTGTCGTAGGGGAGGCAGTCGATTGCCGTCCGGAGCTGTTCGATCGCGTCGCGCGTGCGTCCCATAGGGTTCCCGGCTCAGGCGGGCCGAAGATACCAGCGCGTCGGCGCCGCTCCGAGGAGTCCTGCGCGGCGAAAGGGATCTTGCAATGAAGCTCGGCGTGCACGTGGGTTACTGGGGCCTCGGCCTCACGGCGGAGGACCAGCTCGCGATCGTGAAGGAGGCCGAGCGCCTCGGCTACGACTCGGTGTGGACGGCCGAGGCCTACGGCTCCGACGCGGCGACCCCGCTGGCCTGGTTCGCGGCCCAGACCGATCGCATCAGGCTCGGGTCGGGGATCTTCCAGATGCCGGGACGGAGCCCGGGGATGACGGCGATGACCGCCGCCACGCTCGACCAGCTCTCCGGCGGGCGGATGCTGCTCGGGATCGGCTCGAGCGGGCCCCAGGTGGCCGAGGGCTGGCACGGCCAGCGCTTCGGGCGCCAGCTCCAGCGCACGCGCGAGTACGTGGCGGTCGTGCGCAAGGCGCTGGCCCGCGAGCGCCTGGAGTTCGAGGGCGAGACCCTGCAGCTGCCGCTGCCCGACGGACCGGGCAAGGCGCTCAAGCTGACGATCGGACCGGTGCAGGAGCGCATCCCGATCCTGCTCGCCGCGATCGGCCCGAAGAACACGGCGCTCGCCGGGGAGATCGCCGACGGCTGGATCCCGACCTTCTTCTCGCCCGAGCACGTCGCCGACTTCGCGAAGCTGCTCGAGGAGGGCGCGGAGCGGTCCGGCCGCTCGCTCGACGGCTTCGAGATCGCGCCGACCGTGAACGTGTACGTCTCCGACGATCGCGACGCGGCGCGCGACCTCATGCGCCCGGTGCTCGCGCTCTACGTCGGCGGGATGGGATCGCGCGACAAGAACTTCTACAACGCGCTCGTGCGGCGCTACGGGTTCGAAGCGGCGGCGGACGAGGTCCAGGACCTGTACCTGGCGGGCAAGAAAGACGAGGCTGCCGCGGCGCTCCCCGCGGAGCTCATCGACCTCGTGTCGCTGGCCGGCCCGCGCGACTTCGTGCGCGAGCGCCTGCGCGTGTTCCGCGAGGCCGGCGTCGGGACGCTAGGGGTCACGCCGATGGCCTTCACCCGCGACGAGCGCATCGGCCAGCTGCGCCTGGTGGCGGAGCTGGCCGAGGCGGCGTGAGGGCTCGCGGCCGAGCCCGCCGCGGCAGCGGGTCAGCGGGCGGTCCAGCGGGCCGCGGTGAGGGCGTCGCCGTCGGTCGCCGCCCGTGCAGCTCCCCTCCTCGGTTCTCCGTAGGCCTCCCGCATCGTGGCCGAAGCTAGAACACCACGAGACGCGTCACTTCTCAGCGACGCAGCGCACATGAACAGCGCGGCCGCTGCTCCTAAGCGGCGAATTCGCCTGCTCCTCGGCGCCTTCGGCGATCCCGGACATGCGTTCCCGATGATCGCCCTCGGGCGGCGCCTGGCCGAGCGCGGCCACCACGTGACGCTCCAGACCTGGCGGCGCTGGCACGAGCACGTCGAGGCGGCCGGGATCGCCTTCTCGCCGGCGCCCGAATATCAGGTGTTCCCGACGCGCCGGCGGCCGCTGAAGCCCTACGAGGCGGTGGTGCGAGCGGCCCGAGAGAGCCGCCCGCTCGTACGCGAGGCCGACCCCGAGGCGGTCGTCGCCGACATCCTCACGCTGGCGCCGGCCCTCGCCGGCGAGCTCGAGGGCAGGCCGGTGGCGACGGTGGTCCCGCACGTGCTGCCGTTCGTCGGCGCCGGGGCTCCTCCCTACTCGCTGGGCGCCCGGCCGCCGAGGACCGCGCTTGGCCGCGCGGCGTGGAGCGCGGTGGAAGGGCGTCTGAGCGGCGGGCTGGTGCGGGGCCGCGACGAGCTCAACGGCACGCGCGAGCGCCTCGGTCTGGCTCCGCTCGACCACGTGCACGGCGGGATCAGCCGGGACCTGTGCCTGGTCGCCACGCTCCCCCAGCTCGAGCCACGGCGAGACTGGCCGGCGTGGGCCCAGGTGGTCGGCCCGCTGATGTGGGAGCCGCCGACGGACGACGTCGAGCTCCCCGAGGGCGACGGGCCGCTCGTGCTCGTCGCCCCCTCGACCTCTCAGGACCGCCGGCACCGCCTGCTCAGGGCCGCGGTCGAGGGCCTGGCCGGCACCGGGATCCGGGTGCTGGCGACCACCAACCGCCGGCCGCTCCCGGAGCCCGTCCGCCTCGCCCCGAACGTCAAGCTCTCCTCCTGGGTCTCCTATGCGCGCACGATGCCCCACTGCGACGCCGTCGTCTGCCACGCGGGCCACGGCACCGTCATGCGCGCGCTGACCGCGGGCTGCGTCGTCGTCGCCTGCCCCGCCGCGGGCGACATGAACGAGAACGCGGCCCGCCTGGACTGGGCCGGCCTGGGCGTCCGCCTTCCCGATCGCTTCCTCTCCCCCACCACCCTGCGCCTGGCCGTCGAGAAGGCCCTCGCCGATCCGCGACTGCGCGCCAACGCCCGGACCGCCGCGACGTGGGCCCGAGAGCACGACGGTCCCGCGCGCGCGGCCGAGCTCGTGGAGGCCTTCGCGAGCCGAGGGACCTAGCCCAGCGAGAAAAAGCTCCGGGGGTGGGACTCGAACCCACAACCTCTCGGTTAACAGCCGAGCGCATCTGCCAGTTGAGCTACCCCGGAATTGTGTCCAATGCCGCGGCGACCGGTTGTCCGACAGCCACGATCGACACTCCCGCCTCTACCTCGGCGTGACAGTTGGCGCAGAGTAGCACGCACTTTCGCGCCTCCTGACGGGCTCGCGCGAGCGATCTGGTGACGCCGGCGGCGCTCAACGCGAAGTCCTTGGAGGAGCGATCCACATGGTGGAACTCGAGCGCCTCCGGGCAGCGGTCGTACCCGCAGAGACGGCAGCGGCCACCCGCTTCGGCGACGAGGATGCGCTTCACACGGCGCCGACGGCGAGACACCGCTTCCGATCGGCAACACAGACATCGGGTCCTTCCGTAGTCGTAGATCCTGAACGCGGCGAGGCCATGGATGGGACATTCGAGCTCTATGACCCCCACACCTCGGGCGCGAGCTTCGGCCGCAGCTTCGCTGCGCGCTCCGCGCGGCTGAGTCGGTGTCAGACCATGCCTGGCGCGCCAGTAGCGAACGGTGCTGACACTCACTCCCAGCCGTTCCGCGATCCGCCGCTCGCTCAGCCGCGCCTCGACGAGCGGCTCCAGCTCTGCGCGGCTGAGGCCTCCCTTCGGCGCGTAGCGAGCTCTGCCCGTCGGCGTCAAGCCGTACCGCTTGCACCAGTATCCGACCGTGGAGTGGTCCTTGCCGGTGCGCCTGCCTATCTCGGCCAGTGAAAGGCCCTCCGCCAGGAAGCTCTCAAGGCGGGCGCGTTCCATGCTGCGCGCAGGATCCCATCCGCTCCGGACGGAACGTATGTTCGTATCAAATGCCGTGCGGGGACTGAGTCGCCTTGTCGATCGCCCGGTCGAACTCGGCTTTGACCTCGGTCCTGCGGTTCGCGAGCTTGGTCACCTGATTGCCGTCGGCCGCCGCGATCTCGCGCTCCAGGCGGCGCAGCTCGAGGTCCAGCTGCTGGGCCTCCAGGGTCGCCGGCAGTGCCGGCTCGCGCTCGGCGCGCACCGCCAACTCGGTGACGAGGGCGGCCAGGTCGGGGTCGGCGCCGGTGAGGCCGTCGATCGGCGTGCTCAGGTGGTCGCGCAGGTAGGCCGCGGCGCGGCGCGTGCGGTCGGTCGAGAAGTGCTGGTCGAGGTCGACCTTGCGCAGCGCCTCGCGGCCGAGCTCGGGCAGCGCGATGCACAGCGCGAGGAACGAGCGTTCCGTGCGCTCGCCGTGGCCGATCGGCGTGCGCGGAGCTGCGCCGGACGGGGCCGCGACCCCGCCGCCCCCGGACGAGGTGCCCCCCGCAGGGCCGCGGCTCGCGCCGGCCGCCGGCAAGTCGCGACCGACCCCGCCCCGCATCGCCTCCGGCGCAGCGCCCGACCCGGCTCCCACCCGGGACCCGGCGCCGGCGACGCCGCGGTCGGCCACGAGCGAGGCGACGAGGCCCTCGGAGAGGTCGAGGCGGTCGGCGGTCAGGCGGACCAGCTCCTCACGGGTCACCGACGGCCCGAGCTCGGCGAGCACCGGACGCAGCTCGGCCAGCGCCGCGTCCTTCTGCTCGGCCGTCGCCAGCGGCGCGGAGAGGATGTGCTCGACGTGGAAGCGCACGAACGGCACCGACTCCTCGACGAGGCCGCGAACGGCGCCGGCCCCTCGCTGCTGGACCAGGTCCGCCGGGTCGCTTCCCGCCGGCAGGGGCACGACGCGCAGCTCGAGCCGCTCTCCGCGGGCGGTGCGCGCGGCGCGCAGCATCGCCTCGCGGCCGGCGCTGTCGGCGTCGAGCGCGAGCGCTACGACCGGGGCCAGGCTCGCCAGCTCGGCCGCCTGCTCACTCGTCAGCGCGGTGCCCATGATCCCCACGGCGTTCTCGAGGCCGGCCTGGTGCAGCGCCAGCACGTCCGTGTAGCCCTCGGCCACCACCACCGTCCCGGCGCGTGCGGCCGAGGCCCGGGCCAGATGCGCTCCGAAGAGCTGGCGGCCCTTGTGGAACAGCTCGCCCTCGGCGCTGTTGAGGTACTTCGGGCGCTGGTCGGGGCGCAGCGCGCGCGCCCCGAAGCCCAGCACGCGCCCGCGGCGGTCGGCCAGCGGGAATGTGATCCGCTCGCGGAAGCGGTCGTAGATCCGCCCGCCGCCCCCGCGCGAGCGCGCCGCGAGCCCGGCCTCGAGCAGCTCGCTATCCGACCAGCCGCCGCGCAGCGAGCCGGCCACGACCCTCTCCCCGGCCCGGGGGGCGTATCCGACGCGGAAGCGCTCGAGCACCTCGCGCTCCAGCCCCCGGGCGGCGAGGTAGGAGCGCGCGACCTCGGCCTCGGGCGCCTCCCACAGCACGCGCGCGTAGTAGCTCGCGGTGCGATCGAGCAGCTCGACGAGGCGCTCGCGGCGGCGGCGGCGCTCGGCGGCACGCGGGTCCTCGTCCTCGCGCTCGAGCGTGACGCCGTACCGGTCGGCCAGCGCCTCCAGCGCGGCGACGAACTGGAGCCCCTCGGTCTCCATGACGAAGTCGAAGGCATCGCCCGAGGCCTGGCAGCCGAAGCAGTGGTAGACCTTCTTGGACGGGCTTATCCCGAACGACGGCGTGCGCTCGTCGTGGAACGGGCACAGGCCGCTGTAGTGGTCGGCGCCGGCGCGGCGCAGCTCGGTGCGCTTGGAGACGAGGTCGATCATGTCGACCGCGTCTCGGACGCGGTCGCGCGAGTCCGCCGCGTAGCGCGTCATCGAGCGGGCGCCGGGTCGCGCGCCCCGATCATCGCTCGAGTTCCTCGAAGGCCCGGATCGCGAAGCGGTCGGTCATCCCGGCGAGGTAGTCGACGACGCGCTGGGGCACCGATGCCCCCGGGACGCCCGGCGGAAGGCGCGCGGGCTCGAGCCAGTAGTGGTCGAAGAGCGCCTGCAGGCCGTCCTCTACGCGCTTGTGCTCGCGCTGGGCGGCGGGCGCGAGGTAGACGTTCTCGAACATGAAGTCGCGCAGGCTCGCCATCGCCTGGCCGACCTCCTCGCCCTGCACGATGTCGCCGTCCCGCTCGGAGCTCTCGACGAGGTCGTGGACCAGCGTGTCGATGCGGCGCGAGCCCGCGTCCCCCAGGACCGCGATCGGCTCCGCGGGCAGCTCGGCGGCAGCGAGCACGCCGGCGCGCAGCGCGTCGTCGATGTCGTGGTTGATGTACGCGATGCGGTCGACGAGCCGCACGATGCGGCCCTCGAGCGTCGCCGGCGCGGCGGCGCGACCCGAGTGGCCGAGGATGCCGTCGCGAACGGGCTCGGTGAGGTTCAGCGGCTCGATGACCTCGACCACGCGCAGGGAGTGCTCGTTGTGGTGGAAGTGGCCGGCGCCGCGCACCCGCAGGCAGCGGTCGAGCACGGCCTCGCCGATGTGGCCGAAGGGAGGATGGCCGACGTCGTGGGCCAGGCCCACCGCCTCGACCAGGTCCTCGTTGAGCCGCAGCGCGCGCGCGACGGTGCGCGCGATCTGGGTCGTCTCGAGGGTGTGGGTGAGGCGCGTGCGGTAGTGGTCGCCCTCTGGCGAGATGAAGACCTGGGTCTTGTGCCTGAGGCGGCGGAAGGCCTTGCTGTGGACGATCCGGTCGCGGTCGCGCTGGAAGGGCGTGCGCAGCGAGCACTCGTCCTCGGGCCGGGCCCGCTCGGCGGGATAGGAGTGGGTGGCGGAGGACGAGAGCTCGCGCGACTCGCGCTCGCGCATGCGCGCGGCGAACTCGCGTGAGACCTGTGCCGGAGCCTGGACCTCCATGCCGTCGATTCTGGCAGCGGGGGCGGACCGCGACCCTCCGCCGAGCGCTTGACCGCGCAGCCTGCGCACACTTTGATGCTCGCTTCGGGCGAAAGCGGGCGAGAAAGGGAGCAGTCGCGGGGCTCGTCGCGGCCTCGGGCGTGGTCGCCACGGGAGCGCCGGTTAGCCCCGAGACCCGGGCCTAGGTCCGCTCGCGCACCGCTGCCTGCGCGGCCGCCACGCGCGCCACCGGCACGCGGAAGGGCGAGCAGCTCACGTAGTCCACGCCGCTCGAGTGGAAGAACGCGATCGAGTCCGGGTCGCCGCCGTGCTCCCCGCACACGCCGAGCTTCAGGCCCGGCTTGGTCTGTCTCCCGAGCCATGCCCCCATGCGCACGAGCTGCCCCACGCCAGGCTCGTCGATCGTCTCGAACGGGGAGCGGTCGAGGATCCCCTGCTCGAGATAGCTCTCGAGGATCCGCTTCTCGATGTCGTCGCGCGAGAAGCCCAGCGCGGTCTGGGTCAGGTCGTTGGTGCCGAACGAGAAGAAGTCGGCGTGCTGCGCGATGAAATCGGCCTTTACGCACGCCCGCGGCAGCTCGATCATCGTCCCCACGCTGAAGTCCTCGCCCTCGCTCAGGCCCTCGGCGCGCGCGGTCTCGACCACCAGCGCGCGGACGATCTCGAGCTCGCGCTCGTAGTCGACCAGCGGGATCATCACCTCGAGGTGCGGCGCGCTTCCCGTGCGCTCGCGGACCGCCCGCGCCGCGCGCGCGATCGCGACGATCTGCGCGCGGTAGATGTCGGGCTCGACGATGCCCAGCCGGCAGCCGCGCGTTCCGAGCATGGGATTGACCTCCTCGAGGCGCCGGACCCGGTCGAGCGCGCGCTCGAGCTCTCCAAGCTCGTCGGACACCTCGATGCGCGCGCGCTCGACGCGCGCCTCGACGTCGGCTGCCCGGGGCAGGAACTCGTGCAGCGGCGGGTCCAGCAGCCGGATCGTGACCGGCAACCCCTCCATCGCCTCGAAGACGCCCTCGAACTGCTGGCGCTGCAGGTCCGCGAATTCGTCGAGGGCGGCGGCGCGCGCCTTCGGGGAGGAGGCCAGGATCACCGCCTGCATCGTGGGCTGGTGCTCGCCCAGGAATATGTGCTCGGTCCGCAGCAAACCGATCCCCTGGGCGCCGAACTCGCGCCCCTTGCGCGCCGCGTCGGGGTCGTCGGCGTTCGCCCTCACGCCGAGATGGCGCAGCTCGTCGGCCCACGCGAGCACGGTCTCGAAGCGCTCGTCGACGCTCGCGTCGATCAGCGGCACGTCATCGGCGGTCACGTCCCCGGTCGTCCCGTCGATCGCGATGCGGTCCCCTTCGGCGATCGTGGTCTCCCCCACGCGGATCGTGCCCGCGGACAGGTCGATCTCCAGCTCCGACGCGCCGCACACGCACGGCCGCCCCATCCCGCGCGCGATCAGCGCGGCGTGCGAGGACTTGCCGCCCTCGGAGGTGAGGATCCCGCGTGCGCCGTGGAAGCCCGCGACGTCGTCGGCCTCGGTGAAGGGGCGGATGAGGATCACCGCACGGCCCTCCTTGCCGGCCGCGACGGCCTCGTCGGCCGTGAACACGACCTCGCCCTTGGCGGCCCCGGGCGAGGCGGCGACGCCGCGCGTGAGGACCGTGTACTGCGCCTCGGGATCGAAGGTCGGGTGCAGCAGCGCGTCGAGGCGCTCGGCGTCGATGGTCAGGAGCGCCTCCTCGCGCGAGAGAAGGCCCTCACGCACCGCGTCCACCGCGAAGCGCACCGCGGCCTGGGCCGGGCGCTTGGCGTCGCGGGTCTGGAGCATGTACAGGCGCCCCTCCTCGACCGTGAACTCCGTGTCCTGCATGTCGCGGTAGTGGCGCTCGAGCTCGCGCAGGATCTCCATCAGCTGCGCGTGCACGTCGGGCATGACGTCCGCCAGCTCGGCGATGTCCTGCGTGTTGCGCACCCCCGAGACCACGTCCTCGCCCTGGGCGTTGACCAGGAAGTCGCCGCTGGGCTCGGGCGCGCCGGTCACTTCGTCGCGGCTGAACGCGACTCCCGAGCCGCTCGTGTCGCCCTTGTTCCCGAACACCATCTGCTGCACGTTGACCGCCGTGCCCCACTCGTCCGCGATCCGGTTCAGGCGCCGGTAGGCGACCGCGCGCTCGCCCACCCACGAGTCGAACACCGCGCGGATCGCCTGGCGCAGCTGCTCATGGGGGTCCTCCGGGAACGTTTCCCCGGTCTGTGCGCGGAAGATCGCCTTGAAGCGCTCGGTCAGCTCGCGCAGGGCCTGCGCGTCGAGCTCGGTGTCGAGCCGGGCGCCGCGCTCCTGTTTGAGCGCCTTGATCTCCTCCTCCAGGCGCTCGCCGGGGATCCCGCGGACCACGCTGGCGAACATCTGGACGAAGCGGCGGTGGGAGTCCCGCGCGAAGCGCTCGTTGCCGGTCGCGCGCGCCAGGCCGCCCACCGAGGCGTCGTTGAGGCCGAGGTTGAGCACCGTGTCGAGCATCCCGGGCATGGACTCGCGCGCCCCGCTTCGCACCGAGACGAGCAGCGGATCCGCGGGCTCGCCCAGGCGCTTGGAGGCCCGCTCCTCGAGGCGCGCGAGCCCTTCGGCGACCTGCTCGGCCAGCCCCTCGGGCTCCTCGCGGCCGGCCTGCATGTAGGCGACGCAGGCCTCGGTCGTGATGGTGAAGCCCGCGGGAACGCGCTCGGCGCCGAGGATCCGCGTCATCTCCGCGACGTTCGCGCCCTTGCCCCCGAGCAGCTCGCGCATGTCCCGCGAGCCCTCGGAGAAGTCGTAGACGAGCTTCGTGCCTACCGCACCGGCCGGGCCACCTTCCATAGGCGAGTGGAGTCTAGGCGGCCGCCGGCCGCAGTCTCACGTGGGCATGGTGCTCGAGCGTCTCGCCGATCGCCCGCTCGGCCTGGCTCAGGGCTCGTTCGGATGCGGCCGGGGCCTCGGCCAGCGGGCGGCCGAGGGCCTCGACGAGGAACCCGTGGGCCTCCTCGTCGAGCGGGAAGGCCGACGCCTCGCAGGCCACGCACACCACGCCGCCGGCCGCGCCGGAGAAGCCCGCGAGGTGCTCGCGCTCGCCGCACGAGGCGCACTGCGAGAGCTGCGGGCTCAACCCGGCGGCGAGCAGCAGCTTGAGGCGGAACGCGAGCTGGTTGGGACGTCCGGCGCCCCCCGGCTGTGAGTCCAGCAGCGCGAGCTCGTTGCACAGCAGCGCGTAGACCGCCGGGTGTGCCTCGCCGGTGTCGAACAGGCGCGCGACGGCGTCGCAGGCGCGCGAGGCCGCGTCGAGCGCCGACGGCTGCTCGCGCAAGCGGGGATGGGCGGCGACCGTCTCCGCGCCGGTGACCGTGAAGAGGTCGCCGCGGCCTTCGTGGAGCATCAGGGCCACGCGGAAGAACGGCTCCAGGCGGCCCCCGAAGCGGCTGTGCGCGCGCCGCACGCCCTTGGCGATGGCGCCGATGCGGCCGCGGTCGGCCGTGTAGAGATGGAGCACGCGATCGGCCTCGGCATAGCGGATCGAGCGGAGCACGACGGCCTCGGTCCTGATCGGGGCGGGCATCAGCGCCGCTCCCCGGCCTCGCTCCTACACTCCCCGGCCACGCGCCGCCGCCCCTTCGCACCAGGTTGTAGAGCGGTGACGTGAGTCACTATACTGAATGAAGTAATGACCAAGGTCATCGTCTACACAGCCGACCCCTGCCGTCGCTGCCTGACCGCCAAGGCGATCCTCGACGCGCGCGGGATTGCCTATACCGAGGTCAATCTGACGAAGGACCCGGATGGTCGCGCCGAGCTCTCACGGCGCACTGGGCTGATGACCTTTCCCCAGATCGTCGTCGGCGACCAGCCGCTCGGCGGACTCGACGAGCTGGAGGCCGCCGACCTCGACGGCCGCCTGGGCGAGCTGGCCGCCTAGGGAGCGATCGGGGGAGCTGGCCGCCTAGGGGCAGCGGGCCGCCCGAGGGGCGAGCGCCCGCCTAAGGCCGCAGCACCCGCCGCACCAGCTGTACCCACCCGGCCCGCAGGCGCTCCAGGGGCATCTCGCGCTCGCGGCGCTGGTGCAGGAACAGGCCCGCGCCGAGCGAGCCGAGCAGCGCGTCCGCGAGGTACTCGGCGTCGCAGCCGGGGTCGGCGTCGCGCAGCACGGCGGTGACGTGGGCGCGGTAGGCGCCGTACGGCGAGCTGCGCTGGCGCGCGCCCGGAGCGCCCATCTCGGCCGCGGCGACGATCTCGCCGTGGCCCTCGAGCAGCTCGAGGACGCCGTGACCGAAGGCGATCAGGCGCTCGTCGGGCGGCGCGCCCGGACCGAGCGGCGGGGCCCCGCGGATGAAGGAGTCCTGGAAGCGGCGCTCGCGCTCGTCGATGAGCGCACGCGCCAGCCCGGCGCGGTCGCCGAAGCGGCGGAACAGAGTGCCCTTGCCGACGCTCGCCTCGGCGGCGATCGCATCCATCGACACCTCGCCGACGCCGTCGCGCTCGAAGAGCCTTTCGGCGGCGGCCAGGATGCGGCGCCGGTTGCGCGCGGCGTCGGCGCGCTCGCGGACCGGCCCGCCGGCCAGCGGCAGCTCCTGCCCGGCGGCCCAGAGCGCGCTCTCGAGCTCGTCACATTGCTCGGTGACCTCCTCCGCGGTGGGTGCGGCGGGGTCCGCGCGTCGGTCTTCCAGAGCCTCCATGATGCGGTGCAGTGTACTAAGCGGACCGTGGTCCGACTGTGTGCTATCTTGTCATCAGTAACCGGACCGCAGTCCGGGTGATCTGCAAACAGATTGGAGCCTCATGTCCGCCCCCACCGCAACCACAGCTCGCATCCCGGCCGGCGCCTGGCGCGTCGACCCGGTCCACTCGACCGTCGGGTTCGCCGTCAAGCACATGGCCGTCGCGACGTTCCGCGGCCGCTTCGAGGACTTCGACGTAAACCTGAGCGCCGCCGACGGCGAGCAGCCGCGCCTCGTGGGCTCGGTCAAGGTCGAGAGCCTCAAGGTCAAGGACCCCAACCTCGCCGCCCACCTGACCAGCCCCGAGTTCTTCGACGCCGAGCGCTACCCGGAGCTGCGCTTCGAGTCCACCGGCTTCCGCGAGCAGGACGGCCGGCTCGTGGTCGACGGCGACCTCACCGTCCGTGGCGTGACACTCCCCGTCGAGGGCCGCGGCGAGCTCGGCGAGGCGCTCGAGGACCCCTACGGGAACATCCACCTCGGCCTCTCGCTGACCACGGTCGTCGACCGGACCGCGTTCGGCCTGAACTGGCAAGCGTCCATGCCCAAGGGCGGCAAGGTGCTCGCCAACGACGTCCGGCTCGAGATCGAGCTCGAGCTGGTCAAGGAGGCCTAACCGCCGTGCGCGTCCTCGGACTGTCCGGAAGCCTCCGGGCCGACTCCCACAACACCAGACTCCTCCTGGCGGCGGCAAGGCTGCTGCCGCCGGGAGCGCAGCTCACCGGCTTCGAGCGGCTGCGCGAGATCCCGCCCTATGACGAGGACCAGGACAGCCAGCCCGAGGCGGTCCTCGCGCTGCGCGAGGCGGTCGCATCGGCGGACGCCGTACTGATCGCGACGCCCGAGTACAACCGCTCGATCCCGGGCCACCTCAAGAACGCGCTGGACTGGATCTCGCGCCCGCTGGCCGAGTCGCCGTTGCGGGGCAAGCCGGCCGCCGTGATCGGGGCCAGCACGGGCATGTTCGGCGCGGTGTGGGCGCAGGCCGAGACGCGCAAGGTGCTCGGAGCGCTCGGGGCGCGGGTCATCGACCGCGAGCTGCCGGTGGGTTCGGCGGACGAAGTGGTCGGCGAGGGCGGCTCGCTCACGGGCGACGAGCTCGAGGAGCAGCTTCGGGACCTGCTGGCCGCGCTGGTGGATTCCGCGGAAGCGCGCGTCGCGTCCGCGGACGCGACGGCGGCGGCCGCTTAGCGGGCGCGCGGGCTGGGCGCTCTGATTCCCGTTCCCCTCGTCGCCCGCCGTTCGACGGCGCGGCGGCGGCGAGGCTTCGGCTGACACCGCTCGCAAACGTAGGTTCCGCGACCGGCGGCGACGATTTTGCGGATCGGCGCTCCGCAGGCCGGGCACGGGTCGCCGGCCCGGCGGTGGACGAGAAACTGGTCCTGGAAGGACCCGCGCGCCCCGTCGGGGTGGCGAAAGTCGTCGATCGACGCTCCGTTCGCCGCTACACCCGCACGCAGCGAGGTCAGGACGCCGTCGTGCAGCCGCGCGAGCTGGGCGCGGTCGAGGCGCCCGGCCGGGCGCAGCGGGTGGATGCGCGCGCGGAAGAGCGCCTCGTCGGCGTAGATGTTGCCCACGCCGGCCACGCGCCGCTGGTCGAGCAGGAAGGCCTTGACCGGCGCGCGGCGGCCGCGCGCCTGCTCGCGCAGGGCCTGGACCGTGAACTCGTCCGAGAACGGCTCCACCCCCAGACGCGCGCCCAGGAACGCCTCGAGCGCGCCGGTGCCGTCGGCGAGCTCGCCGGTCCCGAAGCGCCGCGGGTCGACCCAGGTCAGGTGGTGCCCGTCGTCGAGCTCGAAGCGGACGCGCGTGTGGGGAAGCGCCGGGTCGGCGTCGTAGAGCAGCGTCCCGGTCATGCGGAGGTGCATGAGCAGGTGCCTGTCGCCCTCCAGCGACGCGATCAGGTACTTGCCGCGCCGGCCGAGCCGCACGACGGTGCGGCGCTCCACCGCCGCCGCCAGCTCCCCCGGCTCGAGCGGCCGGCACCAGCGCGCGTCGAGCACCTCCAGGCGGGCCACGGAACGCCCCTCGACGCTGGGCGCCAGGTGCCGGCGGACGGTCTCGACCTCGGGTAGCTCGGGCACGCCGTCAACGGTAGACGGGCGAGATGCGCGCGCGCTCGCGCTCGCAGGTCGCCTTGGAGTCGATGCGGACCGCGCGGACCGTCCGTACGTCGACGAAGTACGCCTTCCCGTAGGGAGCCGAGTTCGCGTTGTCGTAGGCGGAGCCCGAGGGGCTCGACGCGGTCGCGGCGGCAGGCGATGAAGCCCCGCGGGGCGATCGCGTACGCCGCCAGGTCGCGCTTGTCGAGGCGCAGGCGCGCGGCGCCCTTGAGGTCCCACGAGACCGAGAACACGGGAACCTCCGGCGCCACGTACTGCTCCTCTCCGAACACGTAGAGCACGCTGCCCGGCGGCAGGTCGCGCGGGACGCTTCGCGCGATCGCGTCCAGCACCACCTCCTGGCGTGCCGCGGCGCGATCCCAGTCGCGCCGGTCGTCGATCGTGTGGTGCAGCCAGCCCGCGCCCACAACGGCGGTCAGGCAGGTCGCGAGCGCGACCGGGGCCCAGGCACGCCTCGCGCTGCGGCCGAGCGCGAGGAGCCCCACGAGCATCGCGAGCGCCACGACCAGCGCCGAGTACGGCAGCCCGGCCAGCAGGTTGATGCGGTTGATGACGCCGGGAGCGAGGGGGCGGTAGTGGGCGTCGGCGGGGACGAGCAGCGCGTAGCTGGCGAGCACGCCGATCGCCGCCGCGGCCGTGATCACCAGCCACCGGCCGAGCGCTTCGCGCAGCGGGTCCTCCCCACTCGAGCGCGCCCATACGGCCACGGCTACCGCCACGAGCACAGCCAGCGGGATCAGGACCACTCCGCGCGGGGGCGATCCGAACGGCGCCGTCGCGAGGGCCAGCAGCCGCGCGCTCTCCCCCACGATGTGGAAGCCGTGATCGATCATCTTCGCGAGCGGCTCCGTCGTGCGCGGCGTGTGGATGGCGACCCACGCCGCGGCTGCCACGACCGCGACGACGTCGACGGCCCAGCGCCGCAGGGCGGCCCGCCAGGGAATCTCCCGCGCGTAGAGGAAGACGGAGAGCAGCGCCGCCGCGGCGGCCACCTCGTAGGTCAGCACGCCCAGGACGATCAGGACGACGCCCAGGATCGCCAGGTTCCGGCGGCGCTTCGGATCGGCGGCGCGTACCCCGTGCAAGGCGGCGATCGTCCCCAGCAGGTAGAGGATCACGCCGACCGTGTTGATCGCGGCGGTGGGCCACAGGCGCATCGAGTCCGACCACGGGAAGATCAGCGCCAGGCAGGCCATCAGGCCGGCGGGCAGCGCGGGGACGTCGAGCTCGCGCAGGAAGGCGAAGAAGCACGCCATGGTCGCCACGTTGAGGACGAGGCCGAAGAGGATGTGGGCGGCCGGGTGCGGTCCCAGCACCGCGTGGACCGCGGGCAGTAGAAGCGCGAGCACCGGCCGGTAGCCGAGCAGCACGAGGTCTACCGGCCCCGAATAGTCGGATGAGTGCAGCGGCGGGAAGCGGGCGCGCGCCGCGAGCTGCCAGTCGTCCCAGTAGAAGCCGCCGTCGAAGACGTGCGGGCCGTAGGCGACGGCGCACAGCACCACGAGGCCCGCGGTCACGATGGCGATCTCGCGGGCGCGCATGCGGCGCGGCATCTTGGCGAAAGCGCTGGACGGGCGAGCCGTCAGTCTCGCGGCGGGGCGGAGCCGTCGTCCGCCGCCGCCCGGCGCATCGAGCGTCTGCCCTCGGTCAGAGCGGGCGCGCCCGCCGGCGGATCGAGGTCGATCTCGGCCGTCGCCATCACGCGGGCGACCATCATGTACTGCCCGATCACGAGCAGCAACTCGACCAGCTCGCGGGGCGAGAAGCGCTCGCTCGCGCGTGCGAACATCGCCTCGTCGGGCCGGGCATCGCGCACGACCTGCTCGGTGAAGCGGACGACCAGCTCGTCGTCGCCCTCGAGGCCCTCGCCCGTGCGGGCGCCCTCCACCTGCGCGTCGCCCGCGCCGACCGCGCGCGCGATGGCCTCGTGCTGGACCCATTCGTACTCGGCGCCCGGGGTGAGGGCGGCGACGCGCAGGATCGCCAGCTCGCGCAGCAGCGGGTCGAGCTCGAGCTCGACCAGCAGCGCGGCGCCGAAGCGCAGCCAGGGCACGAACGCGGTCTCGGCGTTGGCCATGAGGCGGAAGATGTTGAGGTCCGGCGCGCGCTCCAGCGCGGCGCGGACCGCCTCAGGAGCCTGCTCTCGGTCGACGTAGGGCAGCCGGGCCACGGCGGCACTCTGTCACAGAGCCCCTACGGCGCGACCTCCGGCCACGGCGTGCCGGGGAGGTCATCCTGCTCGCGGCCGGCCAGCCAGGCCAGCACGCTCGCGCCGACGTCGGCCATCGGGCCGTCGCGGCGCGCGCCGGCGCGCTGATCCGCGGCGAGCGCCGCGAGCAGCGGCACGTGCTCGCGCGTGTGGTCGGTGTGCGCGGCGAGCGGGTCGCAGCCGTGGTCGGCGGTCAGCACCAGAAGGTCGCCCTCGCGCATCAGCCCGAGCCACACCCCGGTGGCCTCGTCGATCTCCTCGAGCGCGGCCGCGAAGCCGGCGACGTCGTGGCGATGGCCGTGGACCTGGTCGGTGTCGACCAGGTTGGCGAACACCAGGCCGGCCTCCAGCGTCGCCAGCAGCTCGGAGACGGCGGCGATCGCCACCGCGCTGCGGGGCCCGCGGTGCTCGCGGTGGATACCGCGCCCGCCGAACAGCTCGCCCGCCTTGCCGACGGCGTGCACGTGGACACCGGCGGCCTGCAGCTCGTCCAGATAAGTGGGGCCCGGCTTCAGCGCGTAATCGCGCCGGCCGTCGGTGCGCTCGAAGCGGCCCGGCTCGCCCGCGAACGGCCGGGCGATCACGCGGCCGACCGCGTGGCGGCCGTCGAGCGCCGCGCGCGCGGCGCGGCACGCGGCGTGGAGCTCGTGCTCGGGAACCGCGGAGGTGTGGGCGGCGAGCTGGACCACCGAATCCTGCGACGTGTAGGCGATGAGCGCGCCCGTGCGCAGCGACTGCTCGCCGAAGTCGCGGATCGCGGCCAGCCCGTCGCGGCGCCCGGCAGACACGATCGGGCGGCCGGTCGTGCGACGGAGGATGTCGAGCACGTCGTCAGGCGCGCCGTCGAGGTAGACCGGAAGCGGCGCCTGCATGACGTGACCCATGAGCTCCCAGTGGCCGGCCGTCGAGTCCTTGCCGGGCCCGAGCGGGTGCAGGCGGCCGTGGAGGACCGGGCGCGGCGAGGGCGGGACGCCCTCCAGCGCGACCACGTTGCCCAGCCCCAGCCGCTCGAGGTTGGGCAGGCGCAGGCCGCCGGCCTCGCGGGCCACGTGCGTGAGCGTGTCGGCGCCGGCATCTCCGTACTCGGCCGAGTCGGGAAGCGCGCCCGCGCCGCACGCGTCGAGCACGATCACGGCGGCGCGGCGAGGCAGTGGGGGCGGCACGCGCCGATCGTGCCAGGTCGGCCCCCGTGAGGGAGGGCAGCGGGTCGGTCCTACTCCCGCGTTCCGAGCAGCGCGCGCGGGTGGGCCTCGAAGTAGGAGTCCTTGAGGCGCTCCGCGCTCAGGTGCGTGTAGACCTGCGTTGTGGCGATGTCCGCGTGCCCGAGCATCTCCTGGAGCGAGCGCAGGTCGCAGCCGCCGGCCAGCAGGTGCGTGGCGAAGGTGTGGCGCAGCGTGTGCGGGCTCATGCGGTCCTCGAGGCCCGCGCCGCGTGCGTGGCGCTGGACGATCTTGTAGAGGCCCTGGCGGGTGAGGCCGGCGCCGCGGCGGTTGACGAACAGGCGCGGCTCGTCGCGCACGCCGACCAGCTCGGGGCGCCCGCGGGACACGTACGCGCGCAGCGCCGCGACCGCCTGGCGGCCGATCGGGACCAGCCGCTCCTTCGAGCCCTTGCCGCGCGCCCGCAGCACGCCCGACTCGAGGTCGACGTCGAGCAGTTCCAGCGCGGTCGCCTCCGAGGCCCGCAGCCCGCAGGCGTACATCGTCTCGAGCAGCGCGCGGTCGCGCAGGGCCGGGGCATCCGTGCCCTTCGGCTGCGCCAAGAGCCGGGCGACCTCGGCCCGGTTGAGGACCTGGGGAAGCTTCTGGGAGCGGCGCGGGCCCTTCAGCCGAGCGGTCGGGTCGTGCTCGAGCACCCCCTCGCGCCGCAGGTGGCGGTGGAACGAGCGCAGGCAGGCGATCTTGCGCTGCAGCGTCGTGGGAGCGACCTCGTTGGCGAGCTCGGTGAGGAAGCGGGTCAGCGTCGCGTGGTCGGCCTCGAGCGGGCGCACCCCGGTCCGCTTGAGGAACGCGCCGTACTGCAGCAGGTCGGAGCGGTAGGCGTCGAGCGTGTTGCGAGACAGCCCGCGCTCGAACTCGAGGTAGGCGAGGAAGTCCAGGAGCAGGTCCTCGAACGAGCGCGCCTCGAGTGGAGCTGGAGCGGTGGCCACGGCGAGCGTTGATTCGCCCGCGGGACGTGGACCCCTGCCCGGTGCAAGCCGGCTGTCAGCGGTCGGCGCTCAGGGCCCGGGAGCGGCGGGCTTGCAGCTCGAGCAGTCCGATGAGCGACTTCGAATCGTGGCATGCGTCGATCAGCTCGTCGAGGCGGTCGAGCGGCCAGGCCTCGACGTCGATGCGCTCGTTGTCGTCGGCTTCGGCTTCCGCGTCGCTCAGGTCGGTGGCGAGGTACACGTGGATCTGCTCGTCGGAGAAGCCGGGGCTTGACCAGAACGTCCGCAGGTGCTCCCAGCTCGCGGCGGCCTTGCCGATCTCCTCGGCGAGCTCGCGCCTGGCGGTCTCGAGCGGCGACTCGCCCTCCTCGTCGAGCTTTCCCGCCGGCAGCTCGAGCAGGTCGGGGACGCCCACGGCCTCGCGCGGCTGGCGCACGACGTAAACCTGCTGGTCGTCGTGGGCCACGACGGCGACCGCACCCGGATGGCCGACGACCTCGCGCTCGACCAGCTCCCCGTCCTCGTGGCGGAAGCGCTCGCGCCGCACGGTCGCGATCTTCCCCTCCCACACCGTCTCTGAGGCGACGCGCTCGAAGCGGCTGCTCATGGCGACCGGATGATGTCAGCAAGCACGCGGCCGCCGGCCAGCGCGGCCGCGAAGAACACCGGGTCGTCCTCCAGGTCGCGGCCCATCGTGCGCGCGGGGAGACCGCTCGCGCGGTAGCCGTCGAGGTCCGCGGGCGCCGGGCGCAGCTCGTGGCGCTCGGCCTCGGGTGGCGGCCGCTCGCCCGCGGGCAGCGCGACGACCGCCGGCGCGAGCAGCAGCTCGAGCACCGTCCGGGCGTGATGTGAGACGCTGCGGTGGCGCTCCCGCGGGTCCCCCGCAGACATGCGCGGCACGACGACCACGCGGTGGCCGAGGGCGAGCGCGGCATGCGCGGAGTCGAGCGCCACCAGGCCGCCGTGGCCGAGCCGCGAGGCAGAGCCCAGGATGCCCGGGCCGGGACCGCAAAGGGCGACGTCCCAGCGGCCGTCGTGCAGGCCGTGGTCGAGCGCGGCGGCGGTCGTGATCGACTCGCCATCGCCGCCGTAGGCCGGGCCGGCGGTGACGTGAGCGGCGAGCAGCTCGCGCTCGCGCAGCTCGCGCACGACCTCGGAGAGGCCGCCCGGCAGCGCGCCGCCGGCGGTCTGGACGTATCCGACGCGGCAGCCCGGCGCGCCGCGGGCGAGCGACCAGCACAGCGGCGCGAGCTGCCCGTGTAGGAAGAACACGCCGACCGCGCCGCCGCCCGCGCCGCGGTCCTCGTCTCCCTCCTCGACCGGCAGCACGGCGTGCTGCAGCGAGCTGTAGTTGAGCTTCATCACGTGCGCGCCGTCCGCGCCCTCGCCGGCCAGGCCCCGCGTGAGGTTGACGTGCACGACGTCGAAGCCGCCCGACCCGAGCGCGAGGTCGCGCGCCTGCACGTTGACCACGACCTCGTCGCCGACCTCGCAGCGCCCGACGAGCCCCTCGTCGGCCCACGCCGGCCGCCGCTCGCCTCCGACCTCGACCACCAGCCCGTCGCCGGCCTCGACGACGGTCCCGCGGCGAAGCTTGAGCATCACTCCTGCTCCGCCGCGGCGTCCATCAGCGCGAAGGCCACGTCGAGCATCCGCTCGAGCGCCTCCACGCTCACGCGCTCGTCCGGCTGGTGGTTGGCCTCGGTCCCGTTGGCCAGGTTGGTGCAGGGAAAGCCCATCTCCTCGAGCGCATTGGCGTCCGAGCCGCCTCCGGTGACGATCGGGACCGGCTCGATGCCGCACCTGCGCAGCGCGGCCTCCGCCGCGACCACGGCGGGGGCGCTGCGCCGGTGCCGGTAGCCGGAGAACAGCCGTGCCACGTCCACGTCGACGTCGCACTCGGCGGCGTTGGCCCCATCGTGGAGGCCGTCGACGATCTCCGCGACCACCTCCTCGACGCGCTCGCCATCGAGGCTGCGGGCCTCCGCGGCCAGCCGGCAGCGATCGGGCACCACGTTCGTCGAGGGGCCCCCGCCGGCGATCGAGCCCACGTTGGCGGTGGTCTGCGCGTCGAGCCGCCCCAGGGTCATGCCGGCGACCGCCGTCGCGGCGGCCGCGATCGCGCTGCGCCCGGCCTCGGGCCGGATCCCGGCGTGCGCGGACGCCCCCCGGAACTCGGCGTCGATGCGGTAGTAGGTCGGCGAGGCCATGACGATCTCGCCGATCGGCGACGCGTGGTCGAACACGTAACCGAAGCGGCTGCGCAGGCGCCGCGCGTCGAACGCCTTCGCCCCCGCGAGCGCGTTCTCCTCGGAGACGGTGAACAGGAGCTCGATCGAGACGGGCGGGCGCTCGCGCGCGGCGCGGCGCGCGACGGCCAGCAGGACCGCGACCGCGGCCTTGTTGTCGGCGCCGAGGATCGCGTCGCGGGCATTGACCCACAACCCCTCCTCGACCACCGGCTCGACCGCGTCGGCGAGCGCGACGGTGTCGACGTGGGCGCACAGCAAGACGCCGTCCTCCTGCTCACCGGCCACGCGCGCGAGCACGTTGCCGCACTCGGCGCCCGCCTGCTCGGCGGCGCCGTCCTCCTCGGCGTCGAGGCCCAGCGCGCGCAGCTGCGCCACGACCGCGTCCATGCACGCCCGCTCGGAGCCGAACGGGCTGGCGATCCGGCACAGCGCGGCGAAATCCTCGTTCAGACTCGCGCGCTCGGCCTCGCCGGCGGGCCTCACGGAGCGGGCTGCTCGGCCGCCTCGCTCCGCGCGACGCGCGGCTCGCTCTCGGGCACGCGCTCGCGTGCACGCGCCAGCGCCGCGCGCACGAACTCGCGGAACAGCGGAGCCGGGCGCTCGGGTCGCGACTTGAACTCGGGGTGGTACTGCGAGGCCACGAAGAACGGATGGTCGTCCAGCTCGGCGACCTCGACCAGGCGCTCGTCGGGCGAGGTGCCCGAGAAGCGCAGCCCCGCCGCCTCCAGGCGCCGGCGCAGGAAGTTGTTGACCTCGTAGCGATGGCGGTGGCGCTCGTAGATGACCGCCTCGCCATAGGCGTCGCGCGCTCGCGTGCCGTCGTGGAGCTTGATCGGGTCGGCGCCCAGCCGCATCGTCCCGCCCATGTCGGCGACCTCCTTCTGCTCGGGCAGGAGATCGATGACCGGATACGGGGTCTCGGGGTCGAACTCGGTCGAGTTGGCCCCCTCCATCCCGGCAACGTGCCGGGCAAATTCGCACACAGCGATCTGCATCCCCAGGCAGATCCCCAGGTACGGGATCGCGCGCTCGCGGGCGACGCGAGCGGCCTCGATCTTGCCCTCGATCCCGCGACCGCCGAAGCCGCCGGGGATGAGGATCCCGTCCACGTCCGCGAGGACGGCCTGCGCGTCGCTCTCCCCCAGGCGCTCGGAGTCGACCCACTCGACCTCGACCCGGCAGCCGTGCTGGAAGCCGGAGTGGCGCAATGCCTCCGAGACCGACAGGTAAGCGTCCTCGAGCTGGACGTACTTCCCCACCACGGCGATGCGAACGGGCTCGTCGGCCTTGCGCGCCGCCCGGACGTGCTCCTCCCAATCGCCCAGCTCGGGGGCCGGCGCCTCCAGGCCGAAGTGCTCGAGCACGAACTCGTCGACGCCCTCCTCGCGGAACACGAGCGGCACCTCGTAGATATTGCCCACGTCGCGCGCCGAGACGACGGCCTCGATCGGGAGGCTCGCGAACATGGCGATCTTCGCGCGGATGTCGCGGCTCAGCTCGCTCTCCGAGCGGCACATGACCATGTCCGGGGCGATCCCGATGCGGCGCAGCTCGTTGACCGAGTGCTGGGTCGGCTTGGTCTTGAGCTCGCCGGCGTGGCCGACATAGGGCACGAGCGTGAGGTGGATGAACATGCACCGGCGCCGGCCGACGTCGACGGGGAGCTGGCGGATGGCCTCCAGGAAAGGCAGGCCCTCGATGTCGCCCACCGTGCCACCGATCTCGGTGATGACGACGTCGACGTCCGAGGCCTGGGACATCAACAGGATGCGCTGCTTGATCTCGTCGACCACGTGGGGAACGACCTGCACGGTCGCCCCGAGGTAGTCGCCGCGGCGCTCGCGGCGGATGACCGAGTTGTAGACCGCGCCCGCGGTGACGTTGGCGGCGCGCGTGGAGTTCGCGTCGGTGAAGCGCTCGTAGTGGCCGAGGTCGAGATCGGTCTCGGCACCGTCCTCGGTGACGAAGACCTCGCCGTGCTGGTAGGGCGACATCGTCCCCGGGTCGACGTTGATGTAGGGGTCGAGCTTTTGCAGCTGGACGCGCAGCCCGCGCGCCACGAGCAGGCGGCCGATCGACGCCGCGGCGATCCCCTTGCCCAGCGACGAGACGACCCCGCCGGTGACGAAGATGAACCTTGTGTGGTCGGAGCCGTCGGGGCGAGTGGTCATGCAGGTCTGCCGAATGAGTCTAGATGGCGAAGCCCCGGAGTCCGCTCGATGAGCTCCGAAAGTGAGCGGAATTCCGCGTACGCGGTGATCGCCAGCAGCACCGCGCCCGCGACGAGCCGGCCCGTGGTGCCCAGCGCGAGCACGAGCCACAGCCCGGCAAGGGCGCCGATGACGTTCGAGCCGGTGTCGCCCAGCATCGCGCGCTCGCGCACGTCCCAGATGCCGAGCGCGAGCACGCCGCCGGCGAACAGGCCCAGCGCCCACAGCGGATGGAGATCCCACTCCCCCAGGGTCAGGCCGGCACCCAGCAGCACGAAGGCCTTTACCGAGCGGCCGGGGCGTAGGTCGAGCAGGTTGAAGAGATTGGTCGCCAGCAGCAGGACCGCGACGGCGAGCAGGTACTCGCCGGCGCCATATCCGCGGCCGGACAACACGTAGAGCGCCAGTCCGAGCGAGCCGAGCGCCTTCAGGGCCCCCGTGGCGAAGTCGCCGCGCAGAACCGCGCGACCGTGCCCGCGCCAGCCGCGCGACTCGCCCGCGAAGACGTCGTCGACCAGCCCCAGGAAGGCGACGCCGAGGACGTACACCGCGATCGTCCGCAGCTCTGGGCGGAGCACGTCGTCGGCGCCGGCGAGCTCGTCGAGAAGGGAGAGCGGCACGAGCGCCAGCACGGCTGCGGCGACGACGAGGAAGCCGGCGGGAAACGGCACGGTGCGGCGACGGTAGTTCTCGCGGACGTGGCCCTGGGCGGTGAGCGAGCGCAGGGCCGCCGGGGCGATGAGGCCGGCGGTCAGGAACGACACCACGAGCGGGAGCGCCGGCATCGGGCGACGGTAGCGCCGGGGCCGGACGGGGGCGGCCGGCGCGCCCGCCGTCAGGAGGTCGGCGTGGCGGTGGGGTTCTCGGGCACGAGGCGGTCGGCCGTCGAGTCGGTGCCGAACGCGCCGCTCGCCCCCCCGAGCACGAAGATCATCGAGGCCTTGCCCGTCAGCTCGTCGATGTCGTCGACGCTCGAGATCCCGTGGTCCTTGTACCAGGGTATGCCCGAGGGGTCTTTCGAGGACTCCTCGACGCCGACGAGCGGGACCTGCGTGCGCTTGAGGCCGGCCGCCACGCCGTCCTCGAAGGCGGTCGCGGCCGCGCCGGCGGCGCCGCTGCGGTCCCCGCCCTCGCGATAGAGGACCACTCCGCCGAGCCCGTTCATGGTTCCGCTCGAGCTCTCCAGCAGTGTTCCCTTGACGAGCTGCAGGGCGTTGCCGTTCTTCACGAAGTCGGCGCCGATGCGCCGGCCGAAGGCGTTCAGCGTCTTGGGGTCGGTGGCCAGCCCCGCGAAGCGCGTGCCCTTCAGGTCCTTGGCCAGCGCGCGGGTGTCGGGCGGAACGCGAATGACCGTGACCTCGACCAGGCGACCGCCGGTGGGCCCGAGCGCCGAGCGGACGTCGTCGACGACGCCGTCGGGCACGCTTCCGAGCGAGATCAGCCCGACGCGCTGGCCCGGAAGCCGGCCGCCGACCATCAGCGGATAGAGCTGGGCCTCGAGGTCGTCGCGCTCGGCCAGCTGCTTGCGCAGGCGGGTGGAGTCGGCGCGCGCGTTGCGCACGTCCTTGCGCAGCGAGCTGCGCAGGTCTCGCTCGGCGCTCGAGACCAGGCCCCTGTCGCCGATCGCCACCCCGAGCAGCAGGCCGATGGCCAGGGCCAGGAACACCGCGACGATCGAGAGGGCGTGGTAGCGGAAGTCGAACACTGTGGGACCGGGAGGGCGCTGCGGCGGGCGGGATCAGTCGATGCCCAAAAGGACCTGCAGCTTGAGCCAGAGGAGCTCGGTCACGTCGCGCAGGCCCGGCGTGAGCGCGACGATGGCCAGCAGCGCGATGACCCCGGCGGCGACCACCAGCAGCAGTGGCCAGCGGCCCGGGCGCGGGTGGTAGAGCCGGCTCACGCCCTTCGCGTCGACGAAGATCTCCCCCACGCGCAGCCGCGTGAGGAAGGTGGAGGCCATGCCCTTGCGGTTCTTGTCCAGGAACTCGACGAGGTTGAAGTGCGAGCCGACCGACACGAGCAAGCTCGCGCCCTTCTCGGCGGCGATCAGCATGGCGATGTCCTCGCTGGTCGCGGGCGCCGGGACGACCTTGTGCGCGAGCTCGAGCTCGTCGAGGTGCTTGCGCCCGGGCGCGCGGCCGTCGGGGTAGGCGTGGACGACGAGCTCGGCCCCGCAGCGCAGGGTCGGCTCGGTCGCCGAGTCCATGTCGCCGACGATCATGTCGGGCATGAAGCCCTCGTCGCGGAGCGCGTCGGCGCCGCCGTCGACGCCGACGAGCACCGGGCGCACGTCGCGGATGTAGGAGCGCAGCGCCTTGATGTCGCGCTTGTGGTCCACCCCCCGCACCACGATCAGCGTCGGGCGGTCGCGGAAGTCCGTGTCGAAGCGCGGAAGCTCGATCTTGCCCGACAGGAGCTCGCGCTCCTGCTGCATGTACTGGACCGTGTTGCTGGCGAAGCGCTCCAGTGCCTCGCCGATCTCCTCGCGCCGCTGCTCGGTGAGCTTGCCGACGGTCTCTGGGTCCTGGACCTCGCCGTGCGCGATGAGCTCGTCGCGGCGCATGATGTCGCCGCCCCGCACCACGATCGGGTCGCCGTCATCGAGACGCTCGAAGAGCGGGGCGCCGGGGGCGTCCACCAGGTGGATGCCGGCCTGGACCACCAGCAGCGGCCCCATGTTCGGGTAGTCGCCGCTCGAGGAGCGCGCGCAATTGATCACCGCCTCCACGCCGCAGGCGACGAGGTCCTCGCCCGACACGCGGTCGAGATCGCGGTGGTCGATGATTGCAACGTCGCCCGGACGCAGGCGCTTGACGAGATGCTTGGTCCGCTTGCCCAGCCGGGCGATCCCCGCGACCTCTACGACCTCGTTTTCGGCAGCGACCTCTCGATTGGTCGGAGAGACGGCCACGCGACGATTGTATTCGGGGTGCGATACGGCGCCCCTACCGCACGGCGGGCCGGGCCGCTGAACCGCCCGGCGAGCCGTACCGCTACGCGGCCTTCAGGAGCTCCTTCGCGTGGCGGCGGGCGGCCAGGTCGGCCTCGTCGGCGCCGAGCATCCGCACGAGCTCGCCCACGACCTCGTCGGCCTTGAGCTCGGACACCGTCGCGCGGGCAGGGCTGCTCGTGGGGTCCTTCTCGATGCGGAAGTGGCGCGCGGCCTGGGAGGCGACCTGCGGCAGGTGGGTGATGCACAGGACCTGCCGTGCCTGGGCGAGACGCCGCAGCTGCTCGCCCACGGCGCGCGCGGTGTGCCCGCCGATACCCGCGTCGACCTCGTCGAAGACGAGCGTGGCCGGCCTGTCCCCGCTTCCCTCGCGCGCGGCCGGCCTGTCCCCCTCCCCCTCGTGCGCGGCCGGCCTGTCCCCCTCCCCCTCGTGCGCGGCCGCCATCAGCGCGAGCATCACGCGCGACAGCTCGCCGCCCGAGGCGACGTCGCGCAACGGGCCCGCGGGCACGCCGGCGTTGGTGGCGATCGTGAACTCGACGACGTCGGCGCCCGTCGGGCCGGGCTCCTCGCGGGGCACGAGCTCGACGCCGAACGAGGCGCCCTCCATGGCCAGCGCCGCGAGGCGCTCGCGGACCGCCTCGGCCAGCCGCGGAGCCGCCGCCTCACGCGCGGCGCGCGCCTGCGCCGCGAGCGCATCGCGGTGCGCGCTCGCCGCCTCCAGGCGGGCGCTCGCCTCCTCCAGCCGCGCTTCGGCGTGCTCGAGCTCGTCACGGCGCTCACGGCAGCGCTGCGCGTGAGCGAGCACGCTGTCCAGCGATCCGCCGTGCTTGCGCTCGAGGCGCCGGAGCACCTCGAGCCGGGCCTCGATCTCCTCGAGCCTGCCCGGTGCGCCCTCGATGCCGGCCTCGTAGCCGCGCAGCTCACCACCCACGTCGGCGACCTCCAGCGCCAGCCCGCGAAGGCGCTCGGCCAGGGCGTCGAGCGCCGGATCGACGCCGGCGAGCCCGTCGAGCTCGTGCACCGCCGCGGCGAGCAGCGCGGCGGCGCCGGCGGCCTCGGAATCGCCCGCCCCGTCCGCCGTCGGGGCTATCGCCTGGGCGGCGTTCAGCGACGCCGCCCGCAGACCCTCCAGGTGGCGCAGCCGGCCGCGCTGCGCCTCGAGCTCGCGCTGCTCGGCGGGATCGGGCGACGCCGCCTCGATCTCGTCGAGCTCGTAGCGCAGAAGGTCCAGCTCGCGCTCGCGCGATGCGGCGCGCGCCCGCAGCTCCTCGAGCGCGGCAGCCGCCGCCCGCGCTTCGGCGTGCGCACGCGCGAGCTGCAAGCGGCGCTCGGCCTGCTCGGCGCCGCAGAAGCCGTCGAGCACGTCGAGCTGGGCGGACGCAAGCGTGAGCCGGCGGTGCTCGTGCTGGCCGTAGAAGGCGAGCAGCGCCTCGCCCGCTTCGCGCAGGTCGGCCGCGCCCGCGGAGCGGCCTCCGAGGTAGGCGCGCGTCCGCCCCTCGGCGGTGACGCGGCGGGCGAGCACGAGCTCCTCGGCGCCGGCGGGCAGGCGCTCGCCGAGCGCCTCGCGCAGCACTTCGGGGAGCTCGAACACCCCCTCGACGTAGGCCTCGGGCGCCCCCGGACGCACGATCCCCGCCCGCGCGCGGCCCCCGAGCAGCAGGTCGAGCGCGTGGGCGAGCACGGTCTTGCCCGCGCCGGTCTCGCCGGTGAGCACGTTCAGCCCGGGCGCGAGCGCCAGCTCGGCCCGCTCGATGAGCAGCAGGTTCTCGACGCGCAGCTCCAGCAACATGGGCCACGGTCTAGCAGCGGTCCCCGACGGACCAGGCCCCCCCGGGCGTGCGGGCCAGGCCCCCCGTGCGTGCGGACCAGCCCCCGGTGCGCGTTATGACGCGAGGCGTCCGAACTTCTGGCGCAGACGGTGGTAGAAGCTCGATCCCGGGAGCTGCGCGAGCGCCGCCTGGCCGTCGACGAAGCGCAGCTCGAGCGCCTCGCCCGCGGCCAGCGAGCCCGCCGGGCGCCCGTCGACCGAGACCTGCACCCACTCGCCGCGCGAGACGTTGCGCAGGGTCAGGACGTCGTCCGGGGCGACCACCAGCGCGCGGGCGGTGAGCGAGTGCGGCGAGATGAACGACACGGCGTAGCCCTCCACCCCCCAGGCCAGGACCGGGCCGCCGTTGGCAAGGTTGTAGCCGGTGGAACCCGCCGCCGTGGCGACGACCAGGCCGTCGCAGCGCACGCGGCCCACCTCCTCGTCGCCGATCGCATACGCCAGGTTCGCGACCCGACCGTCGGAGCGGCGATGCAGCGAGACGTCGTTGATGGCGTCGGCCGGCTGGCCGCCCTCCTTGCGGATCACGGGCAGGCGCATGACCTCGAAGTCGCCGGCGAACGCACGCTCGAAGCCCGGGTCGCACTCGTCGGGATCGATCGTGGCCAGGAAGCCGATCTCGCCGAAGTTCACCGCGAAGACCGGGACGTCCGTGCCGACGTAGCCGCGCAGCGCGCGCAGGATCGTCCCGTCGCCGCCGAGCACGATGCACAGGTCCACCTCCTGTGAGAGCTCCGCCTCGAGGACCATGCCCTCGGCCGGCGTGAGCCCGTGCTTGGCGGTCTCGGTCGAGTCGAAGCGCAGGACGACGCCCTCCCGCGCCGCGACCTCGCGCAGCAGCGCGAGCGCCTCGGCCGTCTCCTGCGGGCGCTGGTGGGTGAGCACGGTGGCCGCGCGCGGCCGCGCGGGGGCGTTGGTCACCGCGGGCTCCCGGACGGGCGGCCCGCGGGCAAACGGTCTGCGGCCGGCGGGCCCTCCACCTCCGCCGCGGCGGCCTCCAGGTCCTCGACCTCCCCGGCCCGGCCGGCCTCGGCCAGATGCACGAAGGTCTCGAGGTTGCCCTTCGGGCCCGGGAGGCCCGAGGACGCGAACCCGAGCACGGCCGCGCCCTCGCGGCGAGCATGGGCGGCGACGCGCACCAGCGCATCGAGGCGGGCGGCGGGATCGCGCACCACCCCGCCCTTTCCGACCCGCTCGCGCCCGACCTCGAACTGCGGCTTGACCATGGCCAGGACGTCCCGGCGCGGGGCCGCGCACCCGAGCACGGGCCTCAGCACCTTCGTCAGCGAGATGAACGAGACGTCGATCGCGATCAGGTCCGGGCGCCAGGGCAGGTCGCCGGGCGATAGCGAGCGGGCGTTGCGGCGCTCGATCACGGTCACGCGGGAATCGTTGCGAAGCGTCCAGTCGAGCTCCCCGTAGGCGACGTCGAGAGCGATCACTGCGGCGGCACCCCGCCGCAGCAGGCAATCGGTGAAGCCCCCGGTCGACGCCCCGACGTCCAGGCAGCGACGCCCGCGGGCGTCGACTCCCAGCGCGTCGAGCGCCGCCGCGAGCTTGCGCCCCCCGCGCGAGACGTAGGCGGCCGGGGCGGAGACGTCGAGCTCGACATCTCCGTTCACGAGCTGGCCCGGCTTGCTGGCGCGCCGGCGCCCGGGGCCGACCAGCACCTCACCGGCCATGACGGAGGCCGCCGCCTGGCTGCGCGTGGGAAACAGTCCCCGCTCGGCGAGGAGCGCATCGAGCCTGACCCTGGACACGGGCGAAAAGCTCGCACAATCGGCGACCTGCTTCCATGTGGCGCTCCGATGCCAGCGCCGCGACGCGTCCCCGCCAGAGTCGTCGAGACGGCCCGCCGGATCCGCTGGGTCTACGTCCTGGAGGTCGCACGCTGGCTCTACGACCACGGCCGCGACAGCTGGGATCGCCTCTCCCCCCGCGAGCGCCAGGAGCTCGGCCGCATCGTCCGAGAGAGCCGCGGGCGCCCGGGCAGCATCACCCGCTCCGAGCGCGAGGAGCTGCGCCGGATCGTGGCCAAGGCGCTCGGCTTCGGCGGGTAGCGGCCCCCTTCCTCAAAAGGAACGGCCCGCCGAGGCGGGCCGTTCCGAGGGAGGAGAGATGTTGCTATGTGATGGGGTGTTTGGGAGTAAGAGGGGGTCAGGCGGCCACGCTGTAGCGGGTCACGAGGTTGAGCGCGAGCTGCGCCAGGGCGGCGGTGGCGAAGATCAGCATCGCGACCGGCTCGCCGGCGATCCCGAGCGCCACACCCGCGGCCACGAGCGCGAACGCGAGCGCCCAGTCGTTCTCGTACTGGGCGCGCACGGGGGCCGACTCGACCGCCTTGGCGAAGGCGAGCCCGACGATCACGGCGCCTGCGACGGCTGCGACGACCGCGGCCGAGATGGGCAGGCCCACCGCGACGGGGACGGCGGCGAGCCCGAGGCCCAGCACGAGCTGGTAGGCCCCGTGCACCGGCAGGGAGATGAGCCTGAAGTTGGTCATGGCCACATCCAGACTGGCAGGGCCTCCGCGAGGGCCTGTGAGGTCGCGCACACGTCGCCGTGCAGACCAGCCTCGACGTCAGCAGACGCCCTCCCGGTCAGGCCAGCGCGGAGCGCGGCTCGAGGACCGCCGCCTCGATCCGCTCGGCGATGCGAGCGCCGGTGAAGCCGACCTCCTTGTGGAGCAGCGCCGGCTTGCCGTGCGTCACGTAGCGATCGGGTAGCCCGAAGCGCAGGATGCGAGGGGCCGCCCCGCCCTCGGACAGCGTCTCCCACACGGCGCTCCCGAAGCCGCCCGCGAGCACGCCCTCCTCCACGGTCACCAGCAGGTCGTGCTCGGCCGCGAGCTGGGCCATCAGGCCCGCGTCGATCGGCTTGGCGAAGCGCGCGTCGGCCACCGTGACCTCGAGGCCGTTGGCGCTCAGCAGCTCGGCCGCCTCGAGCGACTTGCCGACGCCCGTGCCGTAGCCCACGAGGGCCACGCGCTCCCCCTCGCGCAGGATCTCCCCCGTGCCGATCTCGATCGGCGAGGGCTTCGACGGCAGCGGCACGCCCTCGGCGTTGCCGCGCGGGTAGCGCAGCGCAATGGGCCCTTCTTCGTGGAGCACGGCGGTGTGCAGCATGTCGACGAGCATGGCCTCGTCCCGCGGCGCCATCAGCGTGATGTTGGGCAGGCAGCGCAGGTAGGCGATGTCGAACGCGCCGTGGTGAGTCGGGCCGTCGTCGCCGACCAGCCCCGCGCGGTCCATCGCGAATACGACGTTGAGCCGCTGCAGGCAGACGTCATGGACGATCTGGTCGAAGGCCCTCTGCAGGAAGGTCGAGTAGATGGCGCACACCGGCTTGGCGCCCTGCAGCGCGAGCCCGGCGGCGAACAGGACCGCGTTCTGCTCGGCGATCCCAACGTCGAAGTAGTGCTCGGGCTCGGCCTTCTGGAGGATGTTCAGGCCGGTACCGGAGTTCATCGCGGCGGTGATCCCGATCACGCGGCGGTCGCGGCGGACCTCCTCGACGATCGCGTTCCCGAACACGGTCGTGTACTGCGGGGGAGGAGCGGGCTTGCTCGTCGCGGCCTTGGATGCAGTCGGTGCGCCGTTGAGGATCGACTTCGGCTTCGCCGCATGCCACTTCTCCATCCCCTCGAGGCCGCCGTCCTCGGCCGGCGAGAAGCCCTTGCCCTTGACCGTCGCGCAGTGGACGACGACCGGGCGCTCGGCGTCCAGCGCGTCGCCGATCGCCTTGCGCAGCGCGCGCACGTCGTGGCCGTCGACGACGCCGACGTAGGCCCAGTCGAGCTCCTCCCACCACAGCCCCGGCGCCCAGAACGCCTTGATCGACTCCTTGAGCTGCGGGCCCAGGCGCTCGAAGGCCGCCCCGATCCCCGCCGGCAGCCGCGACAGCCCGCCCTCCACGCCCTCGCGCGCGTGCCACAGCGTGGGGTTGAGCCGCACGCGGTTGAAATAGCGCGACAGCGCTCCGACGTTGGGCGCGATCGACATCCCGTTGTCGTTGAGGACGACCACCAGCGGCGTCCCGAGGCCGCCCGCGAGGTGGATGGCCTCGAAGGCGACCCCGCCAGTCATCGCACCGTCGCCGATGACCGCGACCACGCGCCCGTCGAGCCCCTGGCCGTGGCGCATGGCCTCGGTGAGGCCCACTCCGTACCCGATCGAGGTCGACGCATGCCCCGCGCCCATGATGTCGTGCTCGGACTCGGCGATCGAGCAGAACGGCGCGAGCCCCTCGTACTGGCGGATCGTCCCGAGCGCATCGCGGCGGCCGGTGAGCACCTTGTGCGGGTAGGCCTGGTGGCCGACGTCCCACAGGATCTTGTCGCGCGGGGAGTCGAGCAGCGAGTGAAGCGCGACGGCGAGCTCGCAGGTGCCCAGGTTGGCGCCGAAGTGCCCGCCGATCTCCCCCACCGTGTCGATGATGTGCTCGCGGACCTCCTGGGCGACCTGGTCGAGCTCGTCCTCGGACAGCGCGTGGAGGTCCTGGGGCCGGTCGATGCGGGGAAGGATCGGTGTCATGACGTCCGGGTGTAGATGAAGTCCGTCACCTGCTCGAGCTCGCTCGCGCCCTGCGGTGCCGCGCCGGCCAGCGTCTCACGCGCCTTGCGGTGGCAGTCTGCCGCCAGCTCCCGCGCCCCATCAAGCCCGAACTCAGTCACGTAGGTTCGCCTTCCGTGCCGCTCGTCACTGCCCTGCGGCTTGCCCAGCGCGTCCTCCGTGCCGGTCACGTCGAGGATGTCGTCGACGATCTGGAAGAGAACTCCGAGCTCGGCCGCGTAGCGGCGAAAGCGTAGCGTGGCGGCAGCGTCCATCCCGACCAACTCGAGTACGCACGCCACGGCAGCCCCGATCAGGCGGCCGGTCTTGAGCTCGTGCAGCCGCCGCAGCCCGTCGGGACCCGGCGGCGCGGTGCCCGCGACGTCGATGTACTGACCGCCGACCATGCCGGTGACGCCGGTGGCGGCGGCCAGCTCGCGAGCCGCGCCGATCACCCGCTCGGGGGCGCCCTCCTGCTCTGAGAGCAGCAGGCCGAATGCCTCGGCGTAGAGCGCGTCGCCGGCGAGGATCGCCACGTCCTCGCCGAACTTGACGTGGCACGTGGGCCGGCCGCGCCGCAGCTCGTCGTCGTCCATCGCCGGGAGGTCGTCGTGGATCAGCGAGTAGGTGTGGACGAGCTCGAGCGCGGCGGCGAGCGGCATCACCACGGACGGGTCGCGCCCGAGCGCGCGCGCCGTGGCCAGCGCGATCACCGGGCGCACGCGCTTGCCCCCGGCGAGCAGGCTGTAGCGCATCGCCTCCTCCAGCCCACGCGTCGCCGGCTCGCAGCGGAAGCGCAGCTCGCCGAGGTAGCGCTCGACGTCGTCGCGCAGCGCGTCCGGGTAGACGGGCGCGCCGACGCTCACAGCAGCTCGCCCTGGCCGGGCCGGATCTCGGGGCCGGCCTCGCGGACGAGGCGGTCGAGCTCCGAGCCGGCGAGCGCGGCCAGGCGCGCGCACTCCTCCACCAGCGCGGCGGCCTGCTCGCCGTCCAGCGCTCCGCCGCGCAGCTGCGCCGCCGCGTCGTCGAGCTTGCGGACCAGCTCGTCCAGGCTGTCGGCCCGGTCGCTCACGTTGCCGGAGCGGTCCGCTCGCGGTACGCGGCGTCGAGGATCCCGTTCACGAAGCCGGGCGCCTCCGAGCCGCAGAACGTCTTGGCGATCTCCACCGCCTCGTCGATCGCGCCCTCGGCGGGGATCGGCTCGCGGTCGGCCACCAGCTCGGGATGCAGCAGCTCGAGCAGCCCCACGCGCAGGATCGAGCGCTCCAGCGGGGCGATTCGCTCCAGCCGCCAGCCGGTCGCGTGCCGGCCGATCAGGTCGTCGAGCTCCTCGCGGTTGTCCTGGACCGCGTGCGCGAGCGCGCGCGTGAACGGCCGCGCGTCGCGCTCGAAGAGCTCGTCGAGCGGCCGGCCGGTGAGGTCGTGCTGGTAGAGCGCGAACACGGCCGCGCGGCGCTGGTCGCTCCTACGCACGCGACACGTATTCCCCCGAGCGGGTGTCCACGCGGACGCGGTCGCCGACGTCGACGAACAGCGGCACGCGAACCGTGGCGCCCGTCTCGAGCGTCGCCGGCTTCTCGCCGCCACCGGACGCGGTGTCGCCGCGAAGCCCCGGCTCGGTCTCGGTGACCTCGAGGTCCACCGCGCTGGGCACGGCCACGTCGGAAGGCCGCTCGTCGATGAACAGCAGGTCGACCGCGTCGTTGGGCCGCGTCCAGCGCAGCGCCTCGCGCACGGCGTCCTCGGGGATCGCGAGCTGCTCGTAGGACTCGGAGTCCATGAAGTGGGCATCGGTGCCGTCGGCGTAGAGGAACTGCATCTTGCGCGACTCCGTGCGCACGGCACGGAACTTCTCACCCGCGCGGAAGGTCCGGTCGATGACCGCGCCGTCGGACGCGCGCCGCAGCTTGGTGCGCACGAACGCCCCGCCCTTCCCCGGCTTGACGTGCTGGAACTCGACCACTTTGAAGACCGTGCCGTCGACCTCGATGTGGTTGCCGTTCTTGAACTGGTTCGTGGAGATCACGGGCGCGCACCAGTGTAGGGACGCGGCGGGGACCGGCCGCCCCTGCGGCCGGTCCCGTCACACGCGCTGACGAACCGACGCGGCGGGCGGCTAACGGATCGTCAGCCCGGTCTTCGCCCGGCCGATCGTCGGGACGTCCGCGTCCTCGGCGAAGCACTTCTGGACGGCCTTGAGCGTGTACGTCCCCGCGGCCAGGTTCGGGACGCTGACGCCCTGCGAGAACGTCGACTGCGCGCCGTTGGTGAAGATGCTGCGGATCCGCGTGACCTCGCCGTTGCGGATCAGGTAGAGCTTGATCTTGTCCGGGCACTCCTGGGCGATGTCAAGGCCCCAGTTGCGACCCGAGACGATCACGTGCGTGCCGGGGTCCGCTGCCTTGGGCTTCACCTTGAGCACCGGGTTTGCCTCCCCGGCCATCGCTGGGCCGGTCGACAGTGCGAACGCCGCCGGAACGGCGAGCAGAGCGAGCTTGCGCACGACCCCTATCCCTCCTTGCTGGGTTGACGTCGAGGCGCGACCGTATCCGATGGACGCGCGCCCCGGGAATGATTCAGGCCAGCACCTGCTCGACCTCGCGCTCGAGCGTCGCCACCAGCTCGGCGGCTCCGAGCTCGCGCGACATCGCGGCGGCCTGGCCGGCGAGGAGCAGCATGCGGTCGGCGTCCCCGCGCCGTGCGGCGGCGGCGTGGATCGGGCGCGTCCACGCGCCCTGGGGCCCGAACGGAAGCGGCTCGGCGAGCTCGCTCTCGAGCTCGCGGACGAATCGCGTACGGACCATCCGCGCGGCGCGCCCGGTGTAGGCGTCGGTGACCTGCGTCGAGATATCGGGAGCAGCCGCGACTGCGGCCTTCTGTGCGGGCGGGGCCGCGCTCTCCCGCGTGGAGAGGAAGGCGGTCCCCATCCACACGGCCCCGGCGCCCAGCGCGAGCGCCGCGGCTATCCCGCGCCCGTCCATGATCCCGCCGGCCGCGAGCACGGGGATGTCGATGCGGTCGACCATCTGGGGTACCAGCGCCATCGTTCCGACGAGCGAGTCGCGTGGACGGACGAGGAAGCTGCCGCGGTGGCCGCCGGCCTCGGCCCCCTGCGCGACGACCATGTCGACTCGTGCCTCCTCGAGCCAGACCGCCTCCTCGACCGACGTCGCCGTGCCGATCAGCGTCGCGCCGGCCTCGCGGACCGCGTCGAGCGGCGGCAGCCCGAAGGTGAAGCTGAAGACCGGCACGCGCTCCTGTGCCACGACCGCCACCTGCGCCTCGACCAGCGCGCGGTAGGACGGCGGCGGATTGGCACGCGGGTCGTCGGGCAGCTCGAGCTCGCGCAGGTGGCGGTGGAGCAGCAGCGCGACCTCCTCGATCGCCTCCGGTGTCGGCTCGGGCGGCTCGGCGGCCCAGGCGAAGAGGTTGACGCTGAACGGACGGTCGGTGCGCTCGCGGACCGCCCGGATCGCGTCGCGCAGGTCGTCCGGGGACAGCATCGCGGCGCCGAGCGAGCCGAGGCCGCCGGCCTCGGACACCGCGGCGACGAGCTCAGGGGTGGTCGCACCGGCCATCGGCGCCTGGACGATCGGCAGGCGGATCCCGAGCCGCTCGGTGACTGGTGTGGCGGGCCAGCGCACGCCGGCGTCAGCCAACCGTCATCAGTTCCTTGGAGACCGAGCTGAGCACCTCGTGACCTTTATCGGTCAACACGACGAGATCCTCGATCCGGACGCCGAAACGGCCAGGAACGTAGATGCCGGGCTCGATGGTGACCACGTTGCGTGCCTCGAGCGGCTTGGGACCCGCGGACTTGGTCAGGCGCGGCGCCTCGTGGACCTCCAGGCCGACTCCGTGGCCGAGCCCGTGGCCGAAGCGCTCGCCGTGGCCCTCAGCCTCGATCAGGTCCCGGGCGACGGCGTCGACGGCGCGGCCGTCAAGGCCGCGGCGCACCGCGCCGAGCGCGGCGCGCTGCGCCTGGAGGACGAGCGCGTACACCTCCATCGCCTCGGCGTCGAGCGCGCCCGTGGCCACGGTCCGGGTGCAATCCGAGCAGTAGCCCGCGACCCGGGCGCCCCAGTCGACGACGACGAGCGTGCCCGTCGGGATGCTCTCGTTGCGCGGCTCGGCGTGGGGAAGCGCGCCGTGCGGGCCGAAGGCGACGATTGACGGGAAGCTCGGCTCCTCGGCCCCGTTGTGGCGCATGTGGTCCTCGAGAGCCAGTGCGATCTCGCGCTCCGTGCGCCCGGCGATGCCCGGCTCCACGACGGCGCGGAAGGCGTCGTCGGCCAGCTTCGCCGCCTCACCCATGTGCTCGAGCTCGCCGGCGTCCTTGACGGCGCGGAGCTCCTCGACCAGTCCGGAGGCGGGCGCCAGCTCGACGCCGTCGGGCAGCCGCTCGACGATCGCGCCGTGGGCCTTGACCGAGACGTGCGCGTCGTCGAAGCCGAGGCGCAGCGGGCGGCGGTCCGGGAGCAGCGCGAGCACCGCCTCGGCGAGCTCGCCCTGGGGGGCGCGCTGGATGTCGAAGCCCTCGACCTCGTCGCTCGCGCGCTCGGTGTAGCGGAAGTCGGTCATGAACACGCGCAGGCCGGGACCGACGAGCGCGAGCCCGTTGGTGCCCGTGAAGCCCGAGACCCAGCGCACGTTGACCAGATCGGTGACCAGCAGGGCGTCGAGCTCGCGCTCGTCGGCGAGCCGGCCGAGGGCGTCGGCGCGGGCCGCGCTCATGCGAGCTCCTGCTCCAGGGCGGCCTTCCTCACCCCAGCTCCCCCTTGAGCGCGGCCAGCGCATCGCGGTAGCCGTCCGGCCCCTTTCCGAACACCGACGTGACGCACAGGTCAGCGATCACGGACGTGCGGCGGAACTCCTCGCGAGCGGTGATGTCGGAGAGGTGCACCTCGACCGCCGGCAGGCCTGAGATCTCCAGCGCGTCGCGGATCGCCCACGCGTAGTGGGTCCAGGCGCCGGGATTCAGGACGACCCCGTCCGCCAGGCCGTCGAGCCCGTGGAGGTGCTCGACGAAGCTGCCCTCGTGATTGGACTGGAAGAAGCGCGTCTTGAGGCCGAGCCCGTGCGCGAAGCCCTCGATGCGGTTCTCGAGCTCGGTGAGCGTGAGACCGCCGTAGTGGAGCGGGTCGCGGCGGCCGAGCATGTCGAGGTTGACGCCGTGCATGACCTCGATGCGGTCGCGGACGGTCACCGGCACAACTCTGCCACGGCGGCGCGCAGGGCGCCTTCGGAGACGGTGCGACCGGGGCGCGGGTCCCCGGGCGCGACGAGCAGCACGAACGGCACGGGACCGGTGTCGCGGCGCTTCTTGTCGCGCTGCACGAGCGCGGCGACCTGCTCGGGGTCCGCGCCGTCGAGACTTGTGGGCAGCCCTCGCGCGGCGAGCAGCGCCGCGACCTCGTCGCGCAGCGCGGGCTGGTCGGAGAGCCGCAGCGCAGCCAGCAGCCCGAGGCCGACGGCTTCGCCGTGGCGGTAGCGCGCGTAGGCGGTCGCGGTCTCGATCGCGTGGCCGATCGTGTGGCCGAGGTTGAGCACCTGCCGGCGGCCCGAGTCGCGCTCGTCCTCGGCGACGATCTCGAGCTTCACGCGCGCGCAGGCGAGGATCACGTCGTCGTCGAGGGTCCCCGCGCGCACGCGCTCCCACAGCTCGCCGCCCGCGATCAGCGCCGTCTTGACGACCTCGGCCCATCCCGCCGCCAGCTCGGAGTCGGGAAGCGTCGCGAGGGTTGCCGGGTCGATGAGGACGGCGGCGGGCTGGTGGTAGGCGCCGACGTAGTTCTTGCCCTCGGGCAGGTCGACGCCGGTCTTGCCGCCGAGCGCCGAGTCGACCTGGGCAACGAGCGTCGTGGGGACCTGGACGACGGGGACCCCGCGGCGGTACGTCGCCGCGCAGAACCCGGCGAGGTCGCCGACGACGCCGCCGCCGACGGCGACGAGCTGGTCGGACTGCGTCATCCCCGCCTCGGCGAGCGCGCGCCAGACCCGCTCGGCGCCGGCGAGCGTCTTGTGCTCCTCGCCTGGCTCGAGCGTCACGGCGGCCACGGGCTCGGGCAGGGCGTCGAGGTGCAGGCGGGCGACGTTCGCGTCGGTCACGTAGAAGCGCCGCCCGGAAAGCGGCCAGGCGCCGCTGCGCAGGAGTCCGCGCCCGGCGAGCACCGGGTACTCGCCCGAGGCGCTCACCGCCCACACGAGCCGGGTGCCGCGGCGGGGCCGCGTCGCGCAGGAAGGTGAGCGCCTCGAGCGCTCTCACCGCGATGCCGGGGTCGGCCTGCGGAAGGATCGCGGCGGCGTGGCGCTCGTAGAGCGCGCGGCGCTCCGCGTGCAGCGCGTCGAACGCCGTCCGGTCGCGAGCCAGCGGGCGGTCGGCCGGCGCGCCGACGCGCTCCCACGCCGCATCGGCGTCGACCTCGAGCAGCACGGCGACGTGGCGGGCGAGAGCGGCGCGGACGCGCTCGGAACCCAGCGCTCCGCCGCCGAGCGCCACCACGGCGGGCGGGTCGGGCGCCTCGAGCAGCCCCGCCGCGATCCGCTCCTCGGCCTCCCGGAATGCCGCCTCGCCGCGGGTGTCGAAGACCTCCGCGACCGGCATGCCGAGCTCGCGCTCGACGAGCTCGTCGGTGTCGACCGCCTCCACGTCCATGGCCCGACCGAGCGCCCGCGCGGCGGTCGTCTTCCCGGCGCCCATGAAGCCGATCAGGACCAGCGAGCGCGCTGCGCTCATAGCCCGCTCGCCGCCCATCGCCCACGCGCCGCCCCGCGAGAGGCCGACCACCACGCCCGCACCGCCCATCGCCCACGCGCCGCCCCGCGAGAGGCCGACCACCACGCCCGCACCGCCCATCGCCCACGCGCCGCCCCGCGAGGGGCCGATCCCGCCTCGCTCAGCGCCGCCACCCGATCCGCTCGCGGTACGCGCCCACCGCTTCCTTCACGTCTTCCATGTGATCGCCGCCGAACTTGGTGCGGTAGGCATCGGCCAGCACCAGGGCGACCATCGCCTCCCCCACGACGCCGGCGGCCGGGACCGTGGTCGAGTCGGTCCGCTCGCGCAGGGCCTGGGCGGGCTCCTTCGTCGCGAGGTCCACCGAGCGAAGCGGCTTGGTGAGCGTCGGGAGCGGCTTCATGGCCGCGCGCACGATCAGCGGGTCGCCGGTCGTCATGCCTCCCTCCAGCCCGCCGGCGTGGTTGGTCTCGCGGTAGAAGCCGCGCTCGTCGGACCAGAAGATCTCGTCGTGGGCCTGCGATCCCGGCTTGGAGGCGAGCTCGAAGCCGTCGCCGAGGCCGACGCCCTTGATCGCCTGGATCGAGCACATCGCGCCGGCCAGCCGTCCGTCGAGGCGCTCCTCCCACGAGACGTGCGAGCCGAGCCCGGGCACGAGCCCGAAGGCGCGCACCTCGAAGATCCCGCCGAGCGACTCGTTGGCCTTCCGCTGGCGGTCGATCTCCTCGACCATCGCCGCACTTGCCTCGGGATCCAGGCACCGGACGGGCGACTCGTCGACCGTCGCGAAGTCCTCGGGGGTGAGGTCGCGCGCGGGCTCGGGCGCGGCCGCCGCGCCGATCCGCAGCACGTGGGAGCGCACCTCCACGCCCAGCTCGGCCAGGAACGCCTTCGCCAACCCGCCGCCCGCGACACGCGCGGCCGTCTCGCGCGCGCTGGCGCGCTCGAGCACGTCGCGCACGTCGGTCAGGCGGTACTTCTGCGTGCCGACCAGGTCCGCGTGGCCCGGCCGCGGCAGGTGCACCTCCTCGACCTCGGCCTCCACCGGCCACGGGTTCATCCGCTCCTCCCAGTTCGCGTAGTCGCGATTGGGGACCTGAAGGGCGATGGGCCCGCCGAGCGTGCGCCCGTGGCGCACGCCGGCGGTGACCACGGCGTGGTCGCGCTCGATCTTCATCCGCCCGCCGCGGCCGTGCCCGAGCTGGCGGCGGGCCATGTCGCGGTCGAGGTCCTCCTGGCGCAGGACGAGGCCGGCCGGGAGCCCTTCGACGATGCACGTCAGCCCCGGCCCGTGCGATTCCCCGGCGGTGACGAGGCGCAAACCCACGCGGCCATCCTACGTGGAGGCCCTCCCGACTCCGCCGTCGCTGCGCCGAGGCCCTTCCGGCTCCGCCCTCTTACGCGGAGGCCTCGAGGTACCAATCGGCGGCCGGGCCGCCGGCGAGCAGGCCGGCGACGCCGCCGACGGCCAGGAACGGGGCGAAGGGAACGGTGACCCGCCGGCCCGCGCGAAAGCCGCGCCGCATCACGATCGCCGCGCCCGCGAGCGCGCCGGCGAGCAGCGCGACCACCAGCGCCGGGGCCACCGCGCGGCCGAGGTAGAGGCCCATCACCGCCGCGAGCTTGACGTCGCCGGCGCCGAGCCCCTCCGGCCGCGCGAGCGCCGCGCCGGCGAAGAAGGCGCCGGCCGCGCCGGCCGCCGCCAGGTGCTCGGGCAGAGCCTGCGGTCTGGTGAGAACGAGCAGGCCTAGCGCGACCAGAGCGCCCGGCGCGAGCACGACGTCGGGGATCAGCCGGCGGCGCACGTCGCTCACCACCACCGGAACGAGCATCGCCAGGAACGCGAGAGCAAGCCACTCCCCGCACGCTACGCGCCGACCACAGGCCCACCCACGCGTTGCGCAGAGTCGTTGCAGGCGCTGCGCGAAGCGGTACGCGGCCGCCGGTACGCTGGCGCGATGCCCGCGCGCCGCCTGCTCCTGGCCGTGGCGCTGCTGCTCGCTGCGCTCGCGCTCGTGATCTCCGTGCGGGCGGAGAACAACGACCACCAGGCGACACGCCCCGTGGTCACCGGCGGCGCGGGTCGCGAGGGCGCGACCGTGGTCGCCACCCTGGCTCCGCGCGCCGGGCGGCCGGGCCGCGTGACCGCGCGGCTCGGCGACCTCGTGATGCTCGAGGTCCCCGGTGCCGAGCCCGACACCGTCGAGATCGACGGCTATGACGAGGTCCAGACCGTCGATCCCCAGAACCCCGCGCGCTTCGACTTCGTCGCCGACCGGACGGGGACCTTCCGGGTCCGCTTCTCGGGCACCGGCCGGATCGCCGGGGTGCTGGTCGTCCGACCGCGGTGACCGACCGGCCGCCGCGGCTTACTGCCCCGTCGGCGGCGGGCTCGCCTGCGCGTTGTGCTCGGTGCCCGGCCAGACCCCGGTCCCGTCGCACCACGGGCATTGGACCTCGCTTCGGGAGCCGCCTAGGGTCGAGATCACCTTGCCCGTGCCGCGGCACGGGGGACATTCCTGCCGCTCGGGGGCGTCTTCGGGGCGGTCAGGAACGCTGGCGCTCCGAGCGCTGCGCAGGCGCGGTTCCGAACACCCGGTCCCAGTAGGGCGCGCTCACGCCGAATCCGCGCGTGTCGTCCTGGAAGTGGTGGCGCATGTGCGCCTCGCGCAGTCGCCGCCCGATCCGGGTCCTCGAGTTGTGGTGGTGCAGGTGGTAGTGGGTCATGTCGTAGGCGAGATAGCCCGCGAAGAACCCCGCCGCGACCGCCTGCGCATCGGGGGTGCCGAGCACGAGTACGAACAGGCCATAGAACGCGAGCGCAAGCGGCACGCTCACCGAGGGTGGCATGACCAGCCTCAGGGGATCGTTGGGATGGTCGTGGTGCACGCCGTGGATGATCCAGTGCAGCCGTGCGCCGATGCCGTCCTGTGGCTCGAAGTGGAACACGATCCGGTGCATCCAGTACTCGGTGAGCGTCCACAGCAGGTAGCCGCACAGCGCGAGCCCGGCCACCTGGAGATCGCCCATGCGCCGGCCGGCGTAGACGACGAGGGCCAGGATCGCCGGCAGGAAGATGATCACCGGTACGGAGGGATGGACGCGCGACAGGCGGTCCAGCCACCTGGAGCGGAACATCGGGGGCGAGGCTCGCAAGAGTTCGGTGCGTCGCATGGCGGCTCTACAGGACGATTGCGCGTTCTCTTCGCACTGTAGCCGAGCGAACAGAAGGCGCAAGACCTGGAAGCGCCCGCCCGGCCCGACGGCTACCCGGGCTCGTGCAGGTCGACGCCCGGCCTGGGACGCGAGCCGGCGCCGAAGGCCTGCCCCAACAGGCCGCGCTCGAGCAGCTGGAGCTGGATCGCGGCCGCGGCCTGGTCGATCGTCGTCCCGAGCGTCCTCACCCGCACGTCAGGCGCGCGCGGCGGCTCGTAGGGATCGTCGACCCCCGTGAAGCACTCGAGGTCTCCTCGCCGCGCGCGCGCATACAGGCCCTTGGGGTCGCGACGCTCGCACTCCTCGAGCGGCGTGTCGACGAACACCTCCACGAAGGCGAGGCCGTCGCGCTCCACGATCGCCCGCGCGCCCGCGCGGTCGGCCGCGTAAGGCGAGATCAGGCTCACCACGGCGATCGCGCCCGAGTCGGCGAGCAGCCGCGCGACCTCGGCCGCGCGGCGCACGTTCTCAGAGCGAGACGCGGCGTCGAAGCTCAGATCGGAGTTGATCCCGTGGCGCAGGTTGTCGCCGTCGAGCAGGTAGGCCGGGACGCCCAGCCGGACGAGCCGCTCTTCGAGCGTCGTGGCCAGCGACGACTTGCCCGACGCCGGCAGGCCGGTGATCCATACGACTCCGCCGCGGCACCGGAGGATGTCCCAGCGCTCCGCGCGCGCGAGCCGGCCGGGATGCCAGGTCACGTTCTCTGAGCCCATCGGTGCCGCTCCCATCCCTGTCGGAGGCCCCGGGCGCAGTCTAAAGCGCTTGCGCATGGTTCCCGGCGGATGTCCGACCAGGCGCTCGCCCTCGACGCCCACGCGCTGCTCGTCGGGGCCTGAACTCGTAGCGATCTCTTAGATCGCCAGCTACGTGCCGCCGCGCTTTCACGCCTACGCGCTGTCGCTGCGGCCCGGGGTCAGGCGTCGAGGTGGTGCATGGCCGGCCACAGCGCGCGCCACGGCCTTCGCGGGGCGGCGCACACGTCGATCGGCGCACCCTGCTCGTCGCTGTCGAGTCCCGCGCCGTTGTCTAGCCGGCCGGCGGGGCGGCAGCCCGTGAAGAAGCGGGCGAGGCGGCTCCGGCCCTCGAAGCCCACGGCCACCGCCGGCGCGGCCCCGTCGGGCGGGCGGCCGAACGACCAGTAGGAGTTCTGGCCGGAGTAGGCACGCGGAATGCCCAGCTCCGGGCCGAAGCGGCTGACGGTCCCGGCCTCGCCGTAGCCGTCCGTGACGATCACCGCGCGAGGCCGGGCCGCCGATGGCAGGCTGCGCCACGCGGCCGCGATCTGGCCGGCCATGCGGTGCCAGCCGACCGTTCCGCTCACGTCGCTGTTGAGGGTCGGGATGGGCGTGTCGGCGAGCCGCCGCGCAGGCACCAGCGGCAGGGCGATGAAGGCGGAAACGACCGCGGCGAGCGCGACCGCGACCGCGAGCCGCGCGCGACGGGCGGGCCGCTCGAGCCACTGCTGGAGCGCAACCCCTCCCGCCCCGAGCAGCGCCGGGTACCAGCCGACGGCGTAGTACTCCTTCGCACCGGTGATCAGGCACACGACCAGCGTGATCAGGTAGCCGAGACCGAGCGCCCGAAACGGGCGCGCGCGCTCGTCGCGCAACAGCCACGCCACGCCGGCGATCCACACCGGAGCGAGCAGCGGCGAGACGATCAGCAGCTGGAAGGGCAGGAACTTGAGCCGCGCGCCGAGCGGGTCCTCGCCGGCGATCTGGCTGGAGAGGTGGCGCTGGGGCCAGCCGTGGTCGGCCTGCCAGATCACGTTGGGAGCCCACAGGGCGAGCGCGATCGCCGCCGCCAGCCAGGGCCACGGACCGCGAAGCAGGTCGCCGCGCCGGGCGAGCACGCCCCCGCTCACGAGCGATCCGAGCAGGAGCAGCACGAGCCACTTGTTCTCGAGCGTGACCCCGGCGCCCACGCCGAGCGCCAGCCACGCTCCCGGCCGCGGCGCGCGCAGGACGCGCACCGTGAGCAACAGGACGACCGTCCAGCCCAGGAAGTCGAACGTCGCCGTCGACACGATGTGGCCGAGGTAGAGCGCCGCGCTTGCGGCCACGCACGCGGCGGCGACGACCTGCGCCCGCGCGGCGCCGCCCAGCTCTCGCGCGATCAGCGCGGCCAGCACGACGCACGCGGCGAGCGCCAGAGCGGAGGCGACGCGCAGGCCGGTCGGGGTGTTACCGAACACCGCCGTCGACGCACGAGCGATCAGCGGCGTGAGCGGCGGCTGGTCGTCGTAGCCGAAGGCCGGGTGCTTGCCGGCCTCGAGGAAGTACAGCTCGTCGCGGTGGTAGCCGTAGCCGCCGGCGAAGGCGATCAGCAGCACGAACACGCCGGCGGCGATCGCCGCGACCGGGAGGGCGGCGAGCGAAGGGAGCTCGCCTTCTCCGTCGTTGGAGCCGCTTGAGTCGACGCCGCGCGCGCTCATCGAGCGTTTGCGGCTGAGCGCATCACGTCCAGCGGCGCGGCGAGTCCCGTCCAGCGCTCGAGGCTCAGGGCGCCCTGGCGGGCCAGGACCTCGAGCCCGTCGACCGTCCGCGCGCCGGCGGCGCGCGCGCCGGCGATCAGGCGCGTCTCCTGCTCGCCGTAGGCGAGATCGACGACGCAGCGCGCGTCGGCGAGGAGCTCCGGCAGGCCGGGCAGCACGGTTGCGACGTCGTCCCCGGGCGCAAGGCCGACCGCGGTGCAGTTCACGAGCAGGTCGACCGGCGGCGCCGGGATCTCGATCGCCTTCGCGCCGAGCTCATCGGCCAGGTCGCGAGCGCGCGACGCGGTCCGGTTCCAGACCAGCACCTCGGCCGCCCCGGCCTCGCGTAGCGCCCATACCGCCGCGCGGGCACTGCCGCCGGCGCCCAGGACCAGCGCGCGGGCGCCACGCGGCGGCTCGGGAAGGGCGGTGAGGAGCCCCGGCGCGTCGGTGTTGTCAGCCTCGATCGCGCCGTCGCCGGCGAAGCTGAGCGTGTTGGCCGCCCCGATCTCCCTCGCCGTCGCGGTCGCGCCCGTGGCGAGGGCGAGCGCCGCCTCCTTGTGGGGGATCGTTACGTTGGCGCCCGCGAAGCCGCTCGCGGGGAGCGCGCGGACGGTCTCCGCGAACAGCTCGGGCGGCACCGGGAGCCGCTGATAGCTCCACTCGGACAGGCCGAGCGCGTGGAGCGCGGCCCTGTGCATCGCGGGAGAGCGGCTGTGGGAGACGGGCCAGCCGAGGACGCCGAGCCGGGGCATCGTCTACCCCTTGCTCGGGTCCCTCCCGCCCGCGGCGTTGCGCGCCTGGTTGTAGCGCGCCTGGTCGGCCAGGAACTGCTGGTAGGTGGACGAGAAGGCGTGGGCGCCGTTGCCGCCGGGCTTGACCACGAAGTACAGGTACCGGGTACGCGCCGGGTTCGCCGCCGCCTTGATCGACGCCAGCCCCGGGTTGCCGATCGGCGTCGGCGGCAGACCCTGGTTGAGGCGCGTGTTGTACGGGCCCGGCCGCTGGAGCTCGGAGACGCGCAGCGGTCGCGTCCAGTTGTTGTCGGCGTAGCGGATCGTGGCGTCGATCCCGAGCGGGATGCTCTGCTTCAGGCGGTTGTAGATCACGCTCGCGATCAGCGAACGGTCGCGGGCGATCGCAGCCTCGCGCTCGATCATCGAGGCGATGATCAGTACGTCGTAGGTCGTGAGGTTCGCGGCTCGTGCCCTTCGCATCGACACGCCTCGCAGGTTGCGCTTGAAGGTGGCGAGCTGCTGGTTGACGAGGTTCTGCGCAGTCGCCTGGCGGCCCGTGCGCAGCTCGTAGGTGTCGGGAAACAGGAAGCCCTCGAGCGGCGAGCCCGCCGGGGCGCCGTAGCGCCGCGGGCTGAAGCGCGCACGGCGGACGGCCGTCATGTAGCGGCCGCGGACCTTGCCCGACTTGTCGACCGCGCTCGCGAAGTCGCGCTCGGTGTTGCCCTCCGGGAGCACGAGCTTGACGGTCGTGATCGGCGGCGGCCCCTTCACCAGGATCGCCTCCGCGTCGCTGAACTTCATGTCCTTGCGGAACGTGTAGGCGCCGGCCTTGAGCTGGTCGCGCTTGCCGTCGAGTCGCGCGTGGAGCGCGAAGAAGAAGCCGCTCGAGACCACGCCGCGGTCGGCGAGCAGGTCCCCGATCTCGCGCGCGGTCAAACCGCTCGGGACCCTCACCCGCACCGGCGTGGACCCGTCGCCCTTGAACGGCTGGTACAGCGAGATCGCGAACCACGCAAGGAAGACGATCAGGACCAGCGCGAGTGCGGCGGCGACGCGAACCGGCCAGCGCCGCGCGGAAGTCGCCTCGCCGGACCCGTCCGGGTCGCTTGGCTCCTTCGGCTCCTTCGGCTCCTTCGGCGTCGTCGCGGCGGTGCGCGGCTGGCGAGGGGGAAGCGAGGGCCACCGCCCCCGCCCCGGCCTCCCGACGCGCTCGCGACGGAAGCGGGTGATCGCCGACGGCGGACGCGGAGCCGCGACCGCCTCGTCCGGCTCGTCGCCGTGAGCGACGTCCTCGTCGCCGGCGACCGCCTCGTCGCGAACGACCTCGTCGTGACGACCTCGGCGTGAGCGACCTCGTCAGCGGCCGCCGCTTCGGCCGGCTCCGCCTCGGCCGCCGCCTCTCCGGCCGGCTCCACCTCGTCGAGGGCAGGGGAGTCGTCGGCCGGCTCCACCTCGTCGACAGCCGGGGACTCCTCGACCTCCTCCACCTCGTCGACAGCCGGGGACTCCTCGACCTCCTCCACCTCGTCGACAGCCGGGGACTCCTCGACCTCCTCCACCTCGTCGACAGCCGGGGACTCCTCGACCTCCTCCACCTCGTCGACAGCCGGGGACTCCTCGACCTCCTCCACCTCGTCGATGACGGGCGAGGGCTTCGGTGATTCCGCGGAAGCGGCACGCTCACCCTCGTCGATCCCCGGCTGGTCGGCAGCGACCTCCTCGAAGGCCTCCTCCTCCGCGTCCGGAGGCTCCTCGACGGGGGCGGGCGCGGGGGCTTCGGCGATCGGCGCCGGCTTCGCGGCCGTCGCGGGCGTGTCGACTCCGGGCTCTTCGAAGCGGGGGTCGTAGGGGTCCAGCGGGGGCTGGACGGGCGACCCCGATGCACCGTCGTCTTCGGGAGCCCCGCGCTCGGGAGCCGCGGTGGGCGCCGAGCGGGGTCCGTAGTCGAAGGACGGCGGTGCCTCCCCCGACCGCGCCCGGCGGCGCGCCTCGCGCTCGCGCCGCGCCTGCTCGCGCTCCTCCGCGCTTCGCGCGCGCGGTGGCTCGTCGCGGCGGCCGAAGAGGCTCACGCGTCCCTCAGGGCGAGCCAGTCACCGAGCAGGATCGCCGCGGCGCGCGAGTCCTCGCTCGCCCTCCCCCCCGACCGCTCGGCCAGGCGCGTCGTGAACCGCTCGTCGTACAGCTCCACGGGAACGTTGTCGAGGATCTCCTCGAGGCGGCGGGCGAACTCCCGCGCCTCTCGCGTCTGCGCCGAGTCGCCGCCGGACAGGGACACCGGCAGACCCACCACGACGCGTCCTGGCTCGTGCTGGGCGACGAGGGTAGCGATCCGCTGCAGCCCGCGGCGCGTGGCCGGCGCCGCGATCGCGTCCAGCGGCGTCGCCAGCGTCCCGGTCGGATCGCTCACCGCCACGCCGCAGCGAGCGCTGCCGTAATCCAGCGCCAGCACCCGCACGTCAGCTCAGCGCGCGCTCGATCACGTCACGCGCGACGGCCATCGCCTGCTCGAGCTTCTCGGGATCGCGGCCGCCGGCACGCGCCATCGTGTCGCGCCCGCCGCCACCGCCACCGACGACCTTCGCCGCCTCGCGGACCACGTCGCCGGCCTTGACGCCGCGCTCCACCAGCGTGGGGGCGACGACCGCGACGAGCTGCGCCCTCCCCCCGTTCCCAGACCCCAGCACGATCGCCGCGTCACCCAGCTTCCCCTTCAGCCGATCGGCGAGCGCGAGCAGCGCCTTCTCGTCAGGCGCCGTGACGGCCTCGGTGAGCACCCGCGCCCCGTCGATCTCCTTCGCCCGCTCCAGGAGCTCCTCGACGTCGACGCCCCGCTGCGCCGAGTCGCCGGCGCGAGCCGTACGCTCGAGCGCCTTGCGCTCCTCCTGCAGCGCCCTCACCGCGGCCGGGACGTTCTCGGGCCCGGCGCGGAGCAGGTGCGAGGCCTCCCCCAGGAGGTCGTCGTGCTCGCGCAAGAGCGTCACGCCCGCCGGACCGGTCAGCGCCTCGATGCGCCTCACGTTCGCGGCGCTCGAGCCCTCAGAAGTGATCCGGAAGACGCCGATCTCCGCCGTCGAGCGCACGTGCGTGCCGCCGCACAGCTCGCGCGACCACGACCCGTCGCCGACCTCGACCATGCGCACGACGTCGCCGTACTTCTCGCCGAACAGCGCCATCGCCCCCAGCGCGCGCGCCTCGTCCAGAGTCGTGGTCAGCGCGCGCACCGGCTGGTTGGCGAGGATCCACTCGTTCACCCGGTCCTCGACGTCGCGCCGCTCCTCGGCGGTCAGCGCCGAGCCGTGGGTGAAGTCGAAGCGCAGCTTGTCGGGCCCGACGTAGGAGCCGGCCTGGCGCACGTGCGTGCCCAGCCGCTCGCGCAGCGCAGCGTGCAGCAGATGGGTCGCGGTGTGGTTGCACTGGGTCGCGTGGCGCGCCGCGCGGTCGACGCGCGCCACCACGCGCTCGCCCGGCTCGAATGCTCCCTCCTCCACGCGCAGGGCGACCGCCTGGTCGTCGCCGACCCGGAAGACCTCCTCCACGCGAGCGCGACAGGTGCCGTGCTCGCACTCGATCACGCCGCTGTCCGACACCTGGCCGCCGCCGGCCGCGTAGAAGGGCGACTCCGCGAGCTTGGCCAGGACCTCGCCGTTCTCGGGCATCACCGCGCCGACGGTCGTCGCCTGGTCGGTGCGCTCGTAGCCGACGAACTGGGTCTGGAACCCCGCCTGGCCCGCGAACGCGCTCACGCGCTCGCGCACCCGACCGTCATCGAGGACCCGCGCCGAGCCCTGGCGAGCGCGCTCGCGCTGCTCGTCCATGAGCGCCTCGAAGCCCTCCTCGTCGACCCCCATGCCCTGCTCGGCGACGAGCTCGAGCGTGAGGTCGATGGGGAACCCGTAGGTGTCGTGCAGGCGGAAGGCGTCCTGCGCCGCGATGCCCTCGTCGCCGCGTTCGCGCGCGCGCTCGATCAGGTCCTCGAGCAGCCGCACGCCCTGGTCGAGCGTGCGCCCGAAGCTCTCCTCCTCGCTCTCGAGCCACTTGTGGATCGCGTCGCGCTCGCGGTACAGCTCCGGGTACTCGCCGCCCATCAGCTCCGTCACGCGCTCGGCGTAGGCGGGCAGGAAGCCAGGCTCCAGCCCGAGCGAGCGCCCGCGGTGGATGGCCCTGCGCATGATCCGGCGCAGCACGTAGCCGCGGTCCTCGTTGGACGGGACCACGCCGTCGGCGATCAGGAAGGTCATGCCGCGCGTGTGGTCGGCCAGCACGCGCAGTGCCCTGTCGGTCGCGAAGTCCGAGCCGTATTTGCGCCCCGAGCGCTCCTCGCCGAGCTCGATCAGCGGCCGGAACTGGTCGGTGTCGAAGACCGACGCCACGCCCTGCTTGATCGCGGCCATCCGGTTGAGGCCGAGGCCGGTGTCGATGTTCTTGGCGGGCAGCGGAGTGAGCGTCCCGACCGGGTCCTGGTCGAACTCCATGAACACGAGGTTCCAGTACTCGAGGAAGCGCTCGTTGTCGCCGCCGGGCAAATCGTCGGGTGAGCCGAACTCGGGGCCGCGGTCGAGGTAGAGCTCCGAGCACGGACCGCACGGCCCGGTGGGCCCGGCCTGCCAGAAGTTCTCCGAGCGCGGGCAGAGGACGATGCGCTCGCGCGGAACCCCGACCTCGACCCAGGCCTCCATCGCCTCCTCGTCGGGACCGAGGCCGAGCTCGTCGTCGCCCTCGAAGACCGTGATCCAGATGTCGCCGGGCGCGATCCCGAAGCCGTCGACGGAGAGCGCCCAGGCGAGCTCGATCGCCCCGTCCTTGAAGTAGTCGCCGATCGAGAAGTTGCCGAGCATCTCGAAGAACGTGAGGTGGCGCGTGGTGATCCCGACCTCCTCGATGTCCGGCGTCCGAAAGCACTTCTGGCACGAGGTCAGGCGCGCGTGCGGCGGGCGCTCCTGGCCGAGGAAGTAGGGCTTGAGCGGATGCATCCCGGCCGTGGTCAGCAGGACCGAGGGATCGAACGTCGCGGGCACCAGCGAGCCCGAGGGCAGCCTCCGGTGATCGCGCGCGACGAAGAAGTCGAGGAACGTCGCGCGGATCTCGTCGGAGCTCATGCCCATGGGAGAGCCAAGTCTAGGACGGTGCCGGGCGCACCAACCGCACCCTGTACGCTCACGCCGGAGTGCGGAGCCGCGAAGCGATCAACGCCTCCGAGCGCGCCTTCTGGGACGCCCACGCGGCCGGGATGCACCCGAGCCGCATGCCCCCAAAGCCGCCGGACGGTTTCGAGCTCTCGATCCTCAACGCGCTCGGGCCGCTGGACGGGCTGCACGTGCTGGAGGCCGGGTGCGGCGCGGGCGACATCACGCTCGAGCTGCTGCGCCGCGGTGCGCACGTGACCGCTCTCGACCTCAGCCCCGAGCTCGTCGAGGTCACGCGCGCGCGGGTCGAGCGCTGGGCTCCGGAGGGCACGGCGGACGTGCGCGTCGCGCCGCTGGAGGCCACCGGCCTGGACGCCGGCAGCTTCGACCGCGCGTGCGGGAAGTGGATCCTGCATCACACCGACGTGGCCGCCACGGGTCACGAGCTCGCGCGCGTACTCGCGCCGGGCGGCCGAGCCGTGTTCTTCGAGAACCACGACCGCAACGCCCTGCTCCGCTTCGCGCGCCGCCACCTGATGACGCTCCCGGGCATCGCACGCGTCGGGACGCTCGACGAGCGACCCATGTCCGAGGAGGACTTCGAAGCGCTGCGACGCGAGTTCACCGAGGTTGAGTTCGCGTACCCGAGCATCTACCTGTTCGAGCTGGTGAGCCGCCAGCTGCTCGGGCACCGGTTCGCGCGCCAACTCCAGGCTCTCGACACCTGGCTGTGGTGGCGCCTGCCCCGGCTACGCCCCTACGGGTACCACGTGCTGGTCCTGCTGACGCGCTGAGGCCGCGGGCTCCTCGACTCCCTCGGGCGAGGCCTCGGCGAGCGCGATGAGGGCGCCGGCGAGTATCAGGAACGGCAGCGTCACGGCGGGCAGCTCCCAGTCCCAGTCGATCGACGCGTGCAGCAGCCACGCGAGCGCTGCGGCCGCCCAGCCCGCGGCCAGCGCCGGATGCCGGCGCACGGCTCGCCTCCCGGCCAGCGCCATACCGCCGATCATCACCCCGAAGGCGATCAGGCCGACGAGGCCGAGCTCGGACGCCATCTCGAGCTCGATCGAGTGCACGTCTCGCGCCGATGCCGAGAGCTGGCGCTGCTGCAGCCAGTACACGCGCCAACCGCCGGAGCCGAGCCCCTTCAGCGGGTGGTGCCGGAACGCCCGCACGCCCACCTTCCAGTAGTCGTAGCGCGCCGAGCTCGTCGACGTGAGGCGGGCCGCGCTCTCCCCGATCTTGGTGGTGTGAGGCTTCTCCCGCAGGCCTCCGATGAGCAGCGCGAGCGCCACGAGGCTCGTCGCGGCCACCGCGACGATCCAGTAGCGGTCCGCGCCCGGGAGCGCGTCGTCGCGCGCGTCGTCGCCCTCCGCCCGCGCCCTCCAGCGCGTCACCAGCGCGGCGCCGGTGCCGAGCACGACGAGGATCACGAGCATGGCGGCGCCCTGGCGCTCGCGCGAGGCGATGCCGCCGGACAGCGAGTTGACGCCATCGAACGCCGACGCGCACGCGGCGGCGACGACGCCGGCGACCAGGGCGGTCGCTGCCGCGGTGAGCTGGGATCGAGTCGGGGCGAACGCCACCAGGATCACGAGACCGAGCACGGCGACGGCGAGCGCGCCGCGCGAGTAGGTCAGGTACACGCCTGCGCCCAGCGGGGCGGTGGCGGCCGCGGCGAGGCAGCGCATCCACATGGCCCGCGTCCGGTCCGCCGCGAGGTGAGCGCACAGGACGAGGCCCACGGCGGCGAGCGCGCCCTCGCCGTTCCAGTAGGTGATCGGGAGCTGAAGCCGCTCGCCGGCGGTCCCGGACTCGGACAGGTGGATGATCCCGGGAAGCAGCCGCCCGGAGAGGCCGTAGCCGATTACGACCATCACGCCGGCGGCCAGCGCGGGCTCTACGGCCCGCATCGCCCACCGTTCTCGCAGCACCGAGATCGCCAGCATCAGCGCGGCGACGTAGAGCAGCAGTCGCTGCACGTTCTCGCCCGCCGGCCCGTGCACCGGTGCCCAGGCCAGCGACAGCGCGCTCCAGGCGGTGATCCCGACGAGCCCGGAGAGCGCCAGCCAGCCGGGGAGGCTGCGCGGCAGCGGCACGGGACCGGCGATCGCGAGCGCGATGACCAGCAGCCAGGCAGCCGTCCCCGCGATGAGCCTGGGCTCGATGTTGAAGCCGCCCGAGAAGAAGGCCAGCGCGGTCGGGCTGGCGAGCAGGAGGACCGCGGCGGCGGCCGGCACGGCACGGCGCATGACGCGCCAGAGTAGATGGTTGATTGCGAGTTCGCGGAGGCCGCCGGCGCCCGCTCTGTGCTATGCGATCGTCGCCGCGCCGACCACCAGCTCGCCGTCCATCAGCACGGCGGCCTGTCCCGGCGCGGGCGCGAGCGCCGGCTCGTGCAGGCGCAGGCGAAGGCGCCCGTGGCGTCCCGCGCGCGGGGTCCCCGCGACGGCCGCCGGCACGGGCGCCGACCGGTAGCGCAGCTTGACGCGGTCGACGCGCGCCGCGTCGCGGTGCAGCACCACGTCGCGCACGGGGACCTCGTGCCGGGCGAGCTCCTCGCGTGGGCCCACCAGGACGCGATTGGAACGCGCGTCGGTCGCGAGCACGTACTGAGGGGGCCCGCCGCCGACTCCCAGACCGCGGCGCTGGCCGACCGTGAAGTGGTGGTGGCCGCGGTGGCGGCCGAGTACGCGGCCGCCGCTGTCGACGAGCTCGCCGGGGCGGTCTCGCAGGCCTCCGTGACGGGCGAGGAACGCCGCCTTCCCCGTGCCCGCGAGGAAGCACAGGTCCTGGGACTCCGGGGCGCGCGCGACGGGGAGCCGGGCCTGCGCCGCGAGCTCCCGAACCTCGGGCTTGGTCAGCTCGCCCAGCGGGAAGCACAGGCTCGCCAGCGATGCGGGGCTCAGGCCGCCGAGCATGTAGCTCTGGTCCTTGGCCGGGTCGGCGGCGACCCGCAGCAGCGGGCCTTGGCCGTCGTCGTGCACGCGCGCGTAGTGGCCGGTGGCGAGCGCGCCGGCGCCGAGCCGCGCCGCCAGCTCGCGCATCGCGTCGATGCGCACGCCGCCGTTGCAGAGCACGCACGGGTTCGGCGTCTCGCCGCCGGCGTGGCCGTCCAGGAACGGCTGCACCACGCCGGCCCGGAACTGCTCTCTCAGGTCGAGCGTGAGGTGCGGGAGGCCCATCCGGTGCGCGAGCGCGCGGGCTGTGCGCACGGCGCTCGCCGAGCAGCAGCTGCGCTCGGGGTCGTTGTCGGCGTCGCGCCACAGCTCGAGCGTGACCCCCACCACCTCGGGCTGCGGCCCCTCGCCCGCCGGGTCCGCGCACAGCAGGGCGGCCACGCTGCTGTCAACGCCGCCGCTCATCGCCACGAGGACGCGGCCCGGCCGCGACGAGAGCGCTCCGGTGCGGGCGGAGGCCGTGCCGATCGCGCGGGCAAGCGCGTCCGCCGCGAGCTCGGCGGCGTGGAGCTTGCCGGGGCTGAGACCACCCAGCTCGGAGGCGATCTGCGCGGTGCCGACGCGGGCGACGTCCAGGAGCGGCCGTGAGCGCGCGAGGGCGACCGCGGCGCTGCACGCGGCGGTCATGGTCCCGCAGCCCGTCGCCTCGAAGCCCGCCGCGGCGACGCGATCGAGCTCGAGCCCGACGCCGATGCGCGCGACGTCCCCGCAGCCGGCCCCGCCGGCGACGCCGACCGGGCCGCCGCGCGGCAGCCGGTCGCGGCCCTGCGGGCTGAGCAGGTGGTGCTCGAGGCGCTCGGCGTCCATGGCGCCGAGTCTAGGCGCGGCGCGACACCGCGCCGCACGGCTCAGCGAGACGTGGAGCGGCGAGGGACGCTCAGCCGGCCGTTCGGGCGCAGGCCGGCGGCCGTGCCGAAGTCGTCGCGGGACAGCTGCGCGGCCACGAGCGCGCTCGCCTTGGTCGGATCGGGCTCGGGGACCCCCGGGCCGACCAGGCGCAGCGGCACCCAGCGACCGGCGGTCGGCACGCCGTCGCGGCGAAGCGTCACGCGGAAGATGCCGCTCAGCGACAGCGACCCGCCGCCCGGGAAGTTGTCCCAGCCGGCGAAGTTCCCCAGCGAGTAGGCGATCAGCCGCCCGCGGTAGCGCTCTACGCCGCGGATCACGTGCGGCCCGGAGCCGAGCACGAGGTCCGCGCCTGCATCGACCACCGCGTGGGCGAACCCGCGCGTGTCGCCGCGATCCTCGCCGAAGGCGAACTCCTCGCCCACCGGGGTGCGCATCTGGTCCGCGCCCTCGGCGCCCGCGTGGACGAACACGACGACCACGTCGGCCCGGCGGCCCGCCGCCGCCACCAGCCGGCGCGCGCGGGGGATGTCGTTCAGGGACGCCGCCCACCGATAGGGGGCGAAGCCCACCAGCGCGATGCGGACGCCGCGCCGGCTGACGACGCGGATCTCGCCCGGCCGGCCGGTGAAGCGCACGCGCGCCGCGCGCAGGGCGGCGACGGTCTGCGCCTGGCCCTGCGGGCCGAAGTCGAAGCTGTGGTTGTTGGCCAGGTTCATGACGTCGAAGCCGGCCCAGCGCAGCGCGCGGCCGTTCTCGGGCGGGGCCTGGAAGGCGAAGCAGTTGGGCCCGCCTACGCCGCACTTGGAGCCTCCACCCACCGACAGCGTTCCCTCCAGGTTCCCGAGCGTGAGGTCCGGCGCCCGCAGCCACGGGCGCACGGCGGCGAACAGCGGCCGACCGCCGTCGGGCGGGAACCCGTAGCTCGACCCGGGCGTGATGTCGCCCACCCACGCGATCGAGATCCTGGTTGCCGCCGCGGCGGCCCCGGCCGCAGCCGGCGCGGCGACCCGGCTCTCTGCCCCCGACCGGCGAGCCCCGCGCGGCAGGGGATCGGAGCCCCGCGACTGAAGCCAGCTCGAGCCCACCACGCCCGCGACCACGACCGCGCCGACGGCGACGGCGCTGGCCGCCATGAACCGCCCCGGACGAACGGTGCGGGGAGGCCGGAGCGACGGCGCTTCACGAAGCGGAACGAGTGGCGGAGGAGGCGGCGGGACAGCGGGCGCCGTCACGGGCGCAGCAGTGACGCGCGGTGGTGGCACCGGGAGCGCGAGATTGGGCGCCGCTGACTGCGCCGCCAGCCTCGCGCGCGCGGCGTAGGTCGTCGGTTGCGTTAGCGGCTCCACCTCGTCGACCCCCTCCCGGCGGGGAACGATTCGACGGAGGGCGCCGTTGGCCTCCCCCCGCTATCGCAGGCGGATCGCGCCCACCTCGAGCACGTACTGCGTCGTGCCCGAGACGGTGGCGACGTCCAGGGTGCGGGTCTGGCCGGCGCGCATCGTGAGGGTGCGGCACAGGTCGGGGCTCGGGGAGCAGACGCCGTCGCCGCCGGTTGCGGGGGTGACGCCGGCCGAGAGCAGGAAGCGAGCCTTCTCGCCCCCGCTGCGCCCCGCGACGAAGGTCAGCAGCGGCTCGTCGCCTGCGTTGACGACCGTGCCCGGCTCCACGGCCTTCAGCTTCCGCGCGTTCCCCACGGGTCCGAAGCGCACGTCCACGGTCCAGGTCGCGGCCGAGCTCGTCGGGGTCCGGTCGCTGCCGGCCTGCGCCGTGGTGCTGCTGCCGGCACCGGTGCGCCGGCCGTCCGCGGCGGCCCTGGTCGTTGCGGCGCTCCCGCTGCCGCTGCCGCCGCTGCTGCCGCTGCTCCCGTTACTGGTGCCGCCACCGCCGCTGCCAGAGGAGGAGTCACCGCTCGATCCGGAGGAGGCGGCGGAGCCGCTCGGAGCACCCGAGGAGCCGCCTGTCGGGGGCGTGGCGGTGCCGTCCCCCTGCTGGGCGGCCGAGCGCGACGAGAAGGGCTGGGCGAACGGGTCGCGCGCCGATCGCACGCGCAGCCGCGAGCGCTTCGGCTCCTGCCCGGTGACGGCCGCGGTGGGGTCCGAGCCGGCGCCGCGCGCGGCGCCGGCCGAGCCCGCGCCGGGTGCCGCGGGCGTGGACTTCACCACGACCGGGATGGCGATCAGCGCGAGCGCGAGCACGACCGCGACCGGCCACAGGCGCTTCTCGACGAGGTCGTGCGCGAGGTCGCGTAGGAACTTCACGGGCCGGTGGTCCCAGTGCTCGTGGCGGCCGGTCCCTGGGGCGTCGCGCCGCCGGACAGGCCCTGGTCTTCAGGCACCAGATAGGCGCGCGCGGCGATCGTCGCCTTGATGCCGGGAAAGCCGCCGTCGCCCGGCTGGAGGTTCAACCCGTCGATGGTGAGCAGCCGGCCCGTCACCGACAGGGCGGTGTTGCGCTCGACGACGAAGCGGTCGAGCTTGCGGAGAAAGCCGGAGAGCTTGAAGAAGCTGCCCTCGAAGACGAACGAGAACGGCATGGTCGGGAAACCCGCGGAGCCGATCGCAGCGCCGGGCGGGAGCGCGGCCGCCGCCGCCTCGGTCGCCGGCGCGGACCCCGCGGCGCTTCCCGAGGGCGAAGCGCCCGGGGATGCCGGGGCGGTGGTCGCGGCGCCGCTCGACGCCGAGCCCGACCCCGCCGGACCCGAACCCGAGCTGGAGCCGCTCGACCCCGAACCCGACCCACTCGATCCCGAGCCGGAGCCACTCGAACCTGAACCGGACCCGCTCGACCCCGAACCCGACCCGCTCGAACCCGGACCCGAGGCCGAGCTCGAGCTGCCCGCCGCCGGCGACGGCGACGACCCAGCCGCGTCCTGCGCCAGGCTGAACTTCCGGAAGTCGACGCCCGTCGCGCCCGCGGCGCTGTCGAGCTGGTAGACGAGCGACGGCACGTCGTCGTTGTCCGGGACGGCCTTGCCCAGCCGCACGACCGTGGCGTAGTCGGACGCGAAGCGCTGCTGGGCGGTTCGGCTCGCGGTCACCTGGGCGCGTGCGGTGTCGAGGCGCTGACGCTGCGCGGCGACCGCGCCGCCGAGCTTGGCGGCCTCCTTGCGCTTCGGGCCGAGCGCGAAGATCCACAGCAGGGCGGCGACGCCCACAGCCAGCACGCAGCCGACCACGATGCGGTCGCGGCGCGTCATCCGGCGGCCCCACTGGTCGTGGACGTTCCGGCCGGCTGGCCACCCTGGCTCGGCGCTCCCGCACCCGCCGCGGGAGAACCGCCGGAGGGCGCGACTCCCGCGCTTTCGGCGGCGGAGTCAAGGCCCGTGGCGGCGAAGAACGCGAGGATGTCGAACTTGGGGATGTCGCTGCGCCCGCCGCGGCAGTCGTCCGCCCCCGTGGCGCTCGCGCCGGCCGACGACGCGGGGCCGCTGTCGCCCTTCTCCGAGGTTGCGAGCGTCACGCGCTGCACGCCATCGATCAGCCGCAGCCGCGCCATCGTGCGGGCGACCTGGCTCTGGTCGCGGGTGCAGCCCACGACCTCGAGCGCGGGCGCCTGGACCGTGCCGCGCAGGGTCGACGCGTCACCCCCGCCCGCGTCCTCGAGCTCGGTGTCGGGCGCCACGGTCCCCTGAAGGGAGCTCAGCCAGACGTCCGGGGGCAGGACCATCGCGACCTTGCGCATCACCGGCCCCCAGTCGAAGCGGCTCGCGGCCAGCGAGCGCGCGGTCTGGTAGCGGGACTCGCGCAGCGCGGCGAACCGGCGGTAGGGCTCGAGCTCGCCGGCCTCGCGCTCGGCGACGGCCGTCTGTGCCCGCAGATCGCTCAGCTCAGCCTTGCGCGCGCCGACCTGATTGGAGGTGAGCGTCCAGACGAGCAGCAGCGCGACGGTCAGCCCCAACGCGGCCAGCGCGCCGTAGACGGCGACGCCGGTGCGCGACTGGCTCGCGCCGCGGCGCTGGTCCTCGGGGACGAGGTTGATCGCCTTCACGACGCCACCTCCGCGACCGCGAGGCCGGCCGCGACGGCGACGCTTGCCGCGTCGACCTCGCCGAGCGCGCCGGGACGGGCCTCGGGCACGACGCCCGCTCGCACCGGCAAGCCCACCAGCGAAGACAGCTCGTCGAGGAAGCCGTCGACCCCGACCGCGGCGCCGCAGAGGACCGCGCTCTCGACGCGGACGGCGCCCTCCTGGGCGGCGAAGAAGTCCAGCGTGTTGCGCGCCTCGTCGGCGATACGCCGCACGCCTTCGGCGAGCACGCCGCGTGCCTCGGCAACGATCTCCCCGTCACCCTCCACGTCCTCCAACGCCCGAACCAGGCCCACGTGCCCGAGCCACATGCGCGAGTGCTCGAGCGTCAGGCCGCGGCGCTCGGCCAGCTCGCCCGCCATGCCCTCGAAGCCGCCGAGGATCACGCGCGTGAACTGGCAGCTGGTGCCCTGGGCGACGGCGATGTTGGTCAGCCCGCCGACGTTCATGTAGAGGACCGCAGCCTCCGGTGCCACGTCCGGCACGCGCAGGGCGCGGATCATGGCGAAGGCCGAGAGGTCGATGCCCGCGAGCCGCAGGCCGGCGTCGCGCGCGGCGGCGACCAGCTTCTCCACCATCTCGCGGCGGGCCGCGACCAGGACCACGCGCGTCTTGGGCCCCTCAGCGGTGGCGGCCGGCCCCAGGCTCTGGAAGTCGAGCACGGCCTGCTCGAGCGGCATGGGCAGGTGCTCCTGCGCCTGGAAGCGGACCGCCGCCTCGAGGTCCTTGCCGACGAGGGGCGGCATGTCGATCGTGCGCACGACGATCCGCTGGTTCGCTACGCCGATGCGGACCCGCTTCGGCAGCTTCTCGTTGCGGAAGAAGGTCCTCAACTCGCTTGCCAGGGCACCCACGTCCGTGACCTCGCCATCCTGCACCAGGCCCTCGGCCAGCGGCGCGACGGCCGCTCTCTCGACCGCCACGCCGCCTTGCACGCGCGCTTCGACCGCCGCGAGGCGGCTGGGCTCGATGTCGAGCCCGACGACGCTCCTGCTCCTCGATGCGCCGGCCATGGTCATACGACGGTGTGCAGGTACCAGTCGACGATCGGCCCGCCGGCGAACATCGCGACCAGGCCGCCCAGCGCCAGGAACGGCCCGAACGGGACCGCCGTCTTGCGCGCCCCGGCGATGCCGCGGCGATACACGATCACCGCTCCGACGGCGACTCCGAGGACCAGCGCCGCGAGTACGGCCGGCGCGACGCCGCGCCCGAGGTAGAGCCCCATCGTCGCGGCCAGCTTCACGTCGCCCATGCCCATGCCGCGCGGGTGGGCGAGCGCCGCCAGCAGGAAGAAGGACCCAGCGGCCGCGCCGGCGAGCAGGTGCTCGGGCAGCGCGCCCGGGTCGAGGACGGCGAGCAGCACGACGGCCACGAGCGCCGCCGGAGCGAGGATCGCGTTGGGGATGATCCGGCGCTCGAGGTCGATGAGCGCCACCGGGACGAGCATCGTCACGAAGGCCAGGCCCAGCCACACGTTGCCGTCGATGCCCCCGGAGAGCACGACGGCCACGTACAGGGCGGCGGTGAGCGCCTCGACGAGCGGGTAGCGTGCGGCGATCGGCTCACCGCAGCTCCGGCAGCGGCCGCGCAGCGCGAACCACGACAGCACGGGGACGTTGTCCAAGGGCTTGATCGGCGTCGCGCAGCCCGGGCACCGGGAGCGCGGCGCGACGAGCGACTCGCCCCGCGGCAGGCGGTGCGCGACGACGTTGAGGAACGACCCCAGGACGAGACCGGCGGCGGCGGGAAACAGCATCAGGGCGATGGGCATGGGGTCATCGGCCTCCTCTCAGCACTGGGTCGCCGGGGCGGTGCCCGCGGGGATGGTCGGGGAGCACTCGCGGTAGTCGTCCGAGCGCTGGAACAGCGGGAACAGCGTGTTCGCCTTCAGGTCGTCGACGTCGGACGTCCAGGTCAGGGCGGTGTTGTTCGCGAACGTGACCTGCTTGGCGGCGATCGCGCCCTTGATCTTCACGTTGTTGGCCAGGTTCACGGTTGAGTTCGGCGCGTAGACCACGACCGGCGTCTGCACGCTGGGGTTGTTCCCGAGGTTGATCTGCGTGGCGATCGTCGAGCTGCCCGCGACGTAGATCTGGAGCTGGGTCGGCGCGGCTCCGGGCGGCGTCTCGACCTGGACGCCGTTGGCGAGGTCGACCACGGCGCCGCCGGTCCCGCCACAGCTCTCGGGCTTGTCGATGAAGATCCGGACGGCGCCGGCGGTCTTCGGCGTGATCTTGAGCGTCGAGTTGTTGCTCATCGTCAGCCGGCAGAAGCTGTAGAGGTTCCCGCCGAGCGTCACCCAGCCGCTGTTGGTGATCGAGAGCGTGCGCGCCGCGAGATTCCACGAGTACCAGTTCGTCTTCGGGGTGCACGAGTCGCCGAGCAGCCCTCCCGTCGGAGCCCCCAGCCCCGTGGGGTTGCAGATGCGCCAGTTGTCGTTGACGAGCGCGCTCGTGCCCTGGTCGACCGGCGAGAGGGTCACCGGATCGGACGACGGGTTCCGGCTTCCGCACACGGTCGAGCTGTTGACGGTCGTCACCGTCCGGCCTGGACCCGGGGTCGCGTTCCCGGGCGCGGCGCCGCTCGGGTCCGAGCAGATCGTCGCGCTGTTGGAGAGCGAGATGTTGCCGTTGGACTTCACGTTGCCGTAGACCGCGGAGCTGTTGGCCATCGGGAGGTCGAGCAGCGAGACCAGCCCCGCGTTCTGGAACAGCGGCGAGCCGGTGTCGGCCTGGACCTTCATCGCCACCCGGCGGGTCACGCCGTCGACCGTCCCCTGCGAGACGACCGTGCGCTTGAAGATGCCGTCGGGCGGGTTCGGGCACGTCACCAACGTCGCTGGCACGCACAGCGTCTGAACCCAGTAGGTGTAGCTCGCGCCTCCGCCCAGGTTCTCGCTCACCGGCGGGCACCACTGCTCCCCACCGAGGATCGTGTACGGGACCAGCGCCAGGACGGCCCCCACCGGCGACACGCACGGCGCCGCGGCGCGCGTCACGTCGAACTTGTTCATCCGGTAGACGGCGGCGTCGAGGCCGGCGTCGGCGGCCTGGATCGCGCGCTTGACGCGGCGGTCCTGGTTCGCGCCGCTGGTCGCGATCCCGGACTGGGCGACCGCGACCCCCATCAGCACGATGGCGACTGCGAGCAGGATGATCACGATGGGCAGCGCCATCCCGGCCTCGTCGGCGACGGGGCGCGGCAGGCGGCGGTTGACGATCGTCGAGCCGGTCACGTGAGCGGGGTGGTGGTCTCGACGCCCAGCGACGTCTGGTATGTCTGGTGGTCGTAGGCGATCTCGATGTCCGCCTGCGACGAGGGCATCACGCCGATCGCCAGCACGAGGCGGTCGGCCGCGAGCGCGGTGAGCGCCAGCGGCTTGATCGCGAAGGACAGCTTCGAGTAGGTCGCCGGCCAGCCGCCGCTCGGCGAGTAGGTCGTCGAGCCGATCACCGTGCCGGTCGACTGCTTGCGAAGCGTCGCGCACAAGGTGACCGACTTGTCGGCCACGCCGTCGACGGTCTTGGTCCACAGCTGCACGAAGGCCTGACCGCCGGCGGGAATCGCGAAGGCGGTGATCGCCGGCGTGGCCCAGGCGTGCACGCTGTACTTCATGCTGGACGCCTGCGTCGCGGTGTAGGGCGCGGTGGGACACGCGCTCGCGCCGGGGCTGCGGGTGAGGGCCAGGCCGGAGGGGCTCGTGCGACTTAGATCGGTCGAGTAGTTCTGGAGTGCCGGGGCGGGCGTGACCGTCGCCGCCGGATCGAGGTCCATCAGGTCCGGGTAGGGCGCGAGCAGGCAGGTGCCCAGCGCCTGGAACGTGTTGTGGGCCGTGTTCGAGGTGACGGGCGTCTGGCTGCTCGACTGGTTGCACGGCGTGTTGGAGAGGAAGAACGGCTGCAGCTGTGAGGCGTTGGCCGCGCCGGGGTCCGTTTCCGGCGGCAGGTTGCTGTTGGGCGGCGCGCCGCGCGGGTCGGTCACGATGCTCGAGATGTAGATCGGCTTGGTCGGAGCCGCGCGGTTGCCGGCGGCGTTCATCACCACGGCGACGGTGACGCGCTTGCCGTCCTGGTTGCCGGGGCACAGCAATCCCGTGCACGTGTCGTCGCGCCAGGTGACGTAGCGGTAGACGCGTCCCGAGGCCTGCCCGTTGTCGAAGGTCTCGGGCCCCGGGTTCACCGCTCCGCCGGCGCTGACCACGAACGGCTCGCCGGCGGCCGGCGTGCCCGTCACCGTTCCGGAGCCCGAGTCGCGGTAGTTGTTCATCACCTTGAACCCGCTCGCGGTGACATAGAAGTTGGGGTTGCTCGGGTTCTGGGGCGCGGGGTCGCCGGCGGGGTTGCCGGCCGGCTGGTTGGAGGGGGCCGTGGTCAGCGCGAGGTCGGAGTAGTCGAGCGCCTTGAGCCGCTCGATCTCGGCCTGGCCGACGGCGACCGCCTGCTCGTGGCGCTGGGCGCTGTAGGCCGCGGTGCCCGCGAGGTTGAACGAGGTGAACACCCCGAGCAGGCCGATGCTCAGCACGGCGAGCGCGGCGAGCACCTCGATCAGGGTGAAGCCGCCCTGCGAGGCGGCCCGGCCGGTGATGACCTCGGTCAGCCTCATCCGCCGGCGTTGCGCAGCTCGACCCCGTCCGTGACGGTGATGGGCCTCGTCTGGCCGTTCACCCGGACGTTGAGCTTGATCGCGACGTAGTTGGGATAGAGGGCGTCGGGGCGCGGGTCGAAGACGTCGAGGTTCTGGACGCCGTCGACGACGAGTGTCGGCGTGCCGAGCGCGCCGCCGATCGGCCCTTCGGAGCGCATGCAGCGTCCGCCGGAGCAGTCGTAGTGGACGTTGCGCTGCACCGACGCGCCGCCCGCCGGGCGAGTCCAGGTGGTGTAGTCCATGACCTGGGAGCTCGAGAAGCGCACCGGGCTGAGCGAGACGCCCACCGGTGGACCGACCTGGCGCAGCTCGCGGGTCATGCGCTCGAGCGCGACGCGTGCGGACTGCACGGCATCGGCGCGGTTGCCGGTCGCGCTCTGGCCGTCAGCGGCGACGCGGTAGAGGTTGAGCGCCGCGAAGACGAGCAGCAGCGCGAGCGGCATGGCCACGAGCAGCTCGACCAGCGTGAAGCCGCGCTGGTCGCTTCGAAGGCGTGGGATGAGGGAGCCATAGCTGGGCATGGGTTGCCGTGGAGACCGCTCCGGTGACCGGCCCCGAAGCGTCCGGCACCTGAAGTGCGCCGGGTCGCCGTACCGGGCCGCTCGGAGCAGGGCCGCCATGGCGGTCGGCGACGGGCGCGCCGGGTCGCCTGACGGGCCACTCGGTGGAGGGCCGCCGTGGCGGCCGGCGCAGGTGCGCGCCGGCCGCCACAGCGAGCGTCGGCTACCAGGTGCCGTCGCTCTTGCAGGCGCCCTTGCCCGAGTCCGAGCAGGTCCGGCTGACCGTCCCGTCCGCCGCGCGGGCGATCGAGAACGTGCCGCCGGCGGCGGACTTGGCGGTCACCGAGAAGGTGTCCGCCGTGCCGCTCGCGGCGGTGAGCTTCGACGGATCGAGCGTCTGCTCGACGTTCCTCAGACCCGCGGGGTCGGTGTTGTAGGTCTGCTCGTTGGTGTAGTAGGTCTCCATCGCCGTCTGAGCGGTCCGCGCCGTGGTCTTGGCGTCGGCGTCCTGCGCCTTGGTCCGCTGGTTGAGGAACGACGGGATCCCGATCGCGGCCAGGATGCCGATGATCAGGACGACGACCAACAGCTCGATGAGCGTGAAGCCGGACTCGTCGGCGGCACGCTGCCGCAGCTTGTAGAGCATGGGTGAATCCTCCTTATGGATTCGATGGGCCTTTATGTGCGCCAGACCCTCGGTCCTCCATGACCCGAGGGTCCCTGCGGCCCCCCGGCGGCAACCCGGCTTACTGCGCTTGCGACCTGACGGCCGTTAAACGCAGTTCCGTGGCTTTGCGTCCCGCCCTCGCGAACGGTTTGCCTTTGGCACCTTGGCTCTGACACCGCATCTATCGTCGGCGTTAAAGGTGACCTTTATCCCGGTCCATAACAGTGGACGTTCGACATAATCACCACTTTTCGGGAGACTGGATGGCCAAAAGGTGGTGTGGCAATTTCGTCACTTACTCTGCCATTAGGCGCAGCGCGGCACGAGCCGCACGGCGAGTGAGTGAAGGCGAACGCGCTCCTTCCTTCAGGCGGGCGACGAGGGAGGGATCCCGAAGAGGCGGTCCTTTCCTTCCCTCGTCGATGCCGTTCGCCGACGACGCCGCCTGCGTCGGCGCCCGCGCGCCGCCCCGAGGAGCGGTCCCTCCGCCTACTTGATCTGGTCGTAGACCCTGAACATCGGCAGGTACATCGAGATCACGATGAACCCGACGATGCCGCCGACGACGATGATCATCGCCGGCTCGAGGATCGAGGTGAGGGCCTTGACGGCCGCGGCGACCTCGTCCTCGTAGAATTCCGCGACCTTCGAGAGCATGGTGTCGAGGGCTCCGGTCTCCTCGCCGACCGCGATCATCTGCACGACCATCGCGGGGAAGACGGGCTCCTCCTTGAGGGGGGCGGCCAGACTCCCTCCCGAGCGCACCGAGTCGCTCACCTGCCTCATCGCGCGTTCGACGACCGTGTTGCCCGCCGTGCGGCCGGTGATCTCGATCGCGTGCATGATCGGCACTCCCGCCGAGGTCAGGGACGACAGCGTCCGCGACCAGCGCGCCAGAGCGACCTTCTGGACGATGGCGCCGATCTTCAGCGGCACCCTCAGGCGCAGGCGGTCCCACTGGGGCTTGCCCCAGCTGGAGTTGCGCCAGCGCACGAACCCGAAGGCCAGTGCGCCGCAGAGCAGGATCAGCGCCCACCAGTAGCCGGTCACGACGTGCGACATCCCGACGGTGAACTGGGTGATCGCGGGCAGCTTGCCGCCGAACTCCTTGAACACCCCCACGAAGGTGGGGACGACGAACGCGACGAGCGCGATCAGGACGAGCAGCGCGAAGCTGACGATGACCGCCGGGTAGATCATCGCCGTGCGCACCTGCCGGCGCAGCGAGTCGTCCTTCTCGAGCTGGTCGGCGATGCGCAGCAGCGAGTCCTCGAGCACGCCGCCGGTCTCGCCGGCGCGGATCATCGCCACGTAGAGCTCGTTGAACACCTTGGGCTGACGCGCGAGCGCATCGGAGAGGGCGAGGCCGGACTCGACGTCCTTGCGCACCGCCACGAGCGCCTGGCGCAGTGCCTTGGACTCCGTCTGGCCCTCGAGCACGGAGAGGCAGCGCAGGATGCTCACGCCCGAGGAGACCATCGTCGCGAGCTGGCGCGTCATCACCGTGAGGTCGCGTGCCTTGACGCGCCTGAAGCGGTCGAGGTCGATCTCGAGCGAGCCGCGCTTGTCGGCGACGTCGAGCGGGATCAGCCCGCGCTGGGAGAGCTGGTCGGCGACCGCCTGCTTGGTGTCGGCCTCGACCTCGCCGCGGGCGTGGCGGCCCGTGAGGTCGACCGCGCGGAAGACGTAGGTCCCCACGGCCGCTCCCTACGCCGCCATCGTGCCCGGCGCGGCCATGCCGCCGCCCATCAGGCGCCGCAGCTCCTCGGGTGTCGAGGAGCGCTCCTCGGCCAGCGCGCGCGTGATCTTCCCCGCCCGCACGAGCGAGGCGAGCGAGGCGTCCATCGTCTGCATGCCGACGTTCGAGCTGGTCTGCAGCACGGAGTAGATCTGGTGCGTCTTGCCCTCGCGGATCAGGTTGCGGACCGCGGGCGTCGGCACCAGCACCTCCGAGGCCACGCAGCGTCCGGAGCCGTCGGCAGTCGGCAGGAGCTGCTGGGTCACGATGCCCTGCAGCGCGACCGAGAGCTGCACGCGGACCTGCTGCTGCTGATGGGGCGGGAAGACGTCGATGATGCGATCGACGGTCTGCGCCGTGTCCTGCGTGTGCAGCGTCGCGAAGACCAGGTGGCCCGTCTCGGCCGCGGTCAGCGCTGTCGAGATCGTCTCCAGGTCGCGCATCTCGCCGACGAGGATCACGTCGGGGTCCTGGCGCAGCGCCGCCTTGAGCGCAGCGGCGAAGGACTTGGCGTCCGATCCGAGCTCGCGCTGGTTGACCAGGCACCGCTTGTGGCCGTGCAGGAACTCGATCGGGTCCTCGATCGTGATGATGTGGTCCTCGCGCGTGGCGTTGATCTCGTCGATGATCGATGCGAGCGAGGTCGACTTGCCCGAGCCGGTCGGGCCGGTGATCAGCACGAAGCCGCGCGGCTTGCGCGCGAGCTCGTGGACGACCGGGGGCAGGCCGAGCTCGTCGACCGGGACGATCTCGAACGGGATCAGGCGGAAGGCCGCCCCCATCGCCGCGCGCTGGAAGTAGGCGTTGACCCGGAAGCGCGCGTGCCCGGGGACCGAGTAGGCAAAGTCCAGCTGCCACTCGTTCTCGAGCGTCTGGCGCTGGTCGTTGGTGAGGATCCCGTAGACGATCTCGCGCGTGTCCGTGGCGCTGAGGACGGGGTACTCGTCGAGCGCGACGAGGCGTCCGCGCACGCGCACGGTCGGCCGCGCTCCGGCCGCCAGGTGCAGGTCGGACGCGCGGCGGGCGATGGTCTCGAGCAGCATGTCTGCGAAATCGATGCTCATGAGCGTGCCGTCAGGACGGTCACACCTCTATCGGCATGCCGTCGAGATCACGTCACCCGCGCGACCTCGGCGATGGACGTCCGGCCGAGGCGCACCTTCTCCAGACCGTCCTCGCGCAGACGCCGCATACCCTCGCGCTCGGCGGCGGCCGCGATCTCGCCGGCCGAGCGGCGCTCGGTGATCAGCGTACGAATGGTCTCGGAGACCGGCATCGCCTCGAACAGCCCGACGCGCCCCTTGTAGCCCGTGCCGCCGCAGCGCCCGCAGCCGGCCGCGTCGTAGGCCTCGATGTCATAGGCGGATCGAAAGCCGCTCCGGCCTAGCTGCTCGGAGGTGACGATCGTGCGCTTCTTGCACGTGGAGCACAGCGTCCGCGCCAAGCGCTGGGCGACCACGCAGTCCACCGACGAGGCGACGAGGAAGGGCTCGATGCCCATCTCGGTCAGGCGCGTGACGGCGGTCGGCGCATCGTTGGTGTGCAGCGTCGAGAGCACCATGTGACCGGTCAGCGCGGCCTCGACGGCGATCTGCGCCGTGTCCCGATCGCGGATCTCGCCGACCATGATGATGTCGGGGTCCGCGCGCATCAGCGACCGCAGGCCGTTGGCGAAGGTGAGCCCGGCCTTGGGGTTGATCTGGAGCTGCGTGATGCCCTCGATCTGGTACTCGACCGGGTCCTCGATCGTGATGATGTTCTTCTCGCCGACGTTGAGCTCTGAGAGCGCGGCGTAGAGCGAGGTCGACTTGCCCGATCCCGTGGGTCCGGTCACGAGCACGGCGCCGAAGGCCTTGCGGAACGCCCGCTCGAAGCGCTCCTGCTCCAGCTCGAGCATGCCGAGCTTCTCGAGCCCGACCACGGCGTTGTCCTTGTCGAGGATGCGCAGCACCGCGGACTCGCCGTGGACGGTCGGGAGCGTCACGACGCGCAGATCGACCTGGCGCCCATCGACGGACAGGCCGACGCGGCCGTCCTGGGGCACACGGCGCTCGGAGATGTCGAGCTCGGCCAGGATCTTCACGCGCGAGACGACGCCGGACACCATCCGGCGCGGCACCGTCGCGCTCGCCGCCAGCACGCCGTCGACGCGGAAGCGCACGCGCATCTCCCCCGCTCCCGGACCTGAGATCGCCGAGGGCTCGAAGTGGATGTCCGACGCGCCGAGCTCGACCGCCTGAGCGATGATCGAGCGCACGAGCTTGATGACCGGCGCGTCGTCCGGGGACTCCTGGAGCTCGACGACCTCGGCGGTCTCCTCGTCCTCCTCGACGGCCTCCTGGACGGCGTCGTCGAGCCGGTTGAGGCGACCCATGAGCGCGTGGAGGTCCTCGCGCGAGGCTACGGCCGCGCGGACCTCCATCCCGGTCATCATCGCGATGTCGTCGACCGCCAGGACGTTGGAGGGGTCGGCCATCGCGACCATCAACGTGCGCTCGTCCACGTAGCGGACCGGGACGGCCTCGTAGCGCTTCGCCGCGGCCAGGCTGATGCTGTTGGCCGCGGCCATGTCGACCTGGAAGTCGGTCAGCGCGAGGTGGTCCAGCCCGTGGCGCTCGGCGATCGCCAGCGAGAGCTGATCGGCGGTCAGCACGCCCGATTCCTCGAGGATGCGCTCGGGCGAGACGCCCGCGGTGCGCGCCTGCGCGACGGCGGCCTCGACCTGGTCCGGCCTCGCGAAACCCAGCTCGAGGATGACGTCGGTCAGGAACCGGCCGCTGCGGCGGCTGCGGGGCGTGGTGATCCCGTCCGGCTGCATGCGCGCACGCGCCAGCGGGATGGGCTGTGCGTCGGCTCCCATCGCGATCGCATCGACGGATGTCCTAGGCGGCTTGACGGCCGTCGGCACCGACTCGACGGGGGTGCTACGGGGTGCCCGGTTCGCGGCGCCGCGGCTAATCCTGTGGGCCGGGCGTGCCGAAGGGATTGGCGATGGGCCAGACCTCGCGTCCGATCCAGGTGCTGCTCGCGCTCACGGTGCTGTTCGCCGCGGTGTGGTTCTTGGCCCTGCGGCCCAAGCCCGACGACGGCGAGCCGGCTTCCGCCCCCGCGCCGCGCCAGGCCGCGACCCCGTTCGGCCGCGCCGTCGACCGCGCGCGCGCCGGCGCCGACCAGGCTTCGGCCGCCGCGGCCGGGGCCGCGAACGCCAGCGCCGACGGGAGCGCGCCGGGAAGCCAGGGCGAGGGGGCAACCGCCGCGTCCCCGGCCGGTACGGCCGGCGGGACGAGCGCCGCTTCACCGGGCGGCGCGGCCGGCACGACCGCTGGCGCGTCGCCGCCCGCCCGCCGGGCGGCTGCCACCGGCGCGGACGCCCTACCTGGGCGGCTCGCGCGCGCGCTCGCCGCCCGCAAAATCGTGGTGCTGCTGTTCTGGAACCGCGCGGCGAGCGACGACCGCGCCGTGCGAGCCGAATTGCGGCAGGTCAGCCGCCGCGGCGGGCGGGTCGTGGTGGCGGCGGCTCCTCTCTCCCAGCTGGCGCGCTACGGCGCGATCACGCGCGGGGTGCAGGTCCTGAGCTCGCCGACGCTGGTCGTGATCGACCGTGCGCGCCGCGCCACGACTTTGAGCGGCTACACCGACGCCCCGGAGATAGACCAGACGATCTCAGACGTGCTCAGCGCCCGGGCCGCGCGCGCAGGCTGAGCCCGAGCTCCCGCAGCTGCTCCTCGTCGACCGGCGCCGGGGCGCCGGTGAGAGGGTCCGCCCCGGTGGCCGACTTGGGGAAGGCGATCACGTCGCGGATCGAGGAGCGACCGGCGACGATCGCAACGATGCGATCGATCCCCATCGCGATTCCGCCGTGCGGCGGCGCGCCGTAGCGCAGCGCGTCGAGCAGGAACCCGAAGCGCTCGCGCGCCTCCTCCGGGCCGACCCCGAGCAGCTCGAGCACCCGCTCCTGCACGTCGCGGCGGTTGATGCGAATCGAGCCTCCCCCGAGCTCCCAGCCGTCGACCACGAGGTCATAGGCGCGCGAGCGCAGCGTGCCGGGGTCGTCGAGGTCGCCCTCCGGCGCGGTGAACGGGTGGTGGAGCGGGTCCCAGCGGCCGGTCGCCTCGTCGCGCTCGAACATCGGGAAGTCGACCACCCACAGCGGGTCGTGGACGCCGGCGGGCACGAGATCGCGCTCGATCGCGAGCCGCAGGCGCAGCATGCCGAGCACCGAGGCGGCGATCGGCGCGCGATCGGCGACGGCCAGCAGCAGGTCGCCGGGCTTCGCGCCGAGCGCGTCGCCGACCGAGGCGCGCTCGTCCTCGGAGAGGAACTTGGCCACCGGCGAGCGCCAGCTCCCTCGCCCCTCCTCGGCGAACGCCCACACCAGCCCCTTGGCCCCGGCCGCCTGAGCAGCCTCGGTGAGCGCGTCGAGCTCCGAGCGTGGAAGCTCGAGCGGCCCGGCGTTGAGCGCGCGCACCACTCCCCCGTCCGCGACCGCCCCCGAGAAGACCTTGAACTGCGACTCCGCGACGAGCCCGGAGACGTCGGCGATCTCCAGCCCGAAGCGCCGGTCCGGTCGGTCGGAGCCGTAGCGCAGCATCGCCTCGTCGTAGTCCACCCGCTCCCACGGCGGCGCGGGCACGTCGAAGCCGCCGACGTCGAACACCCGCGCCATGACCGCTTCCGAGACCCCGATCACGTCGTCCTCGTCCACGAACGACATCTCGAGGTCGAGCTGGGTGAAGTCGGGCTGGCGGTCGGCGCGCGGGTCCTCGTCCCGGAAGCAGCGCGCGACCTGGAAGTAGCGCTCGAAGCCGGCCACCATCAGCAGCTGCTTGAAGAGCTGGGGCGACTGGGGCAGCGCGTAGAAGCTGCCCGGGGCGATGCGCGCCGGGACGAGGTAGTCGCGCGCGCCCTCGGGGGTCGAGCGCGTGAGCAGCGGCGTCTCGATCTCCAGGAAGTCGCGGGACCCGAGCTCGTCACGGATCGTGGCCACGATGCGGTGGCGCAGCTCGATCGCCCCAGCCATGCTCGCGCGACGCAGGTCGAGGGGGCGGTGGCGCAGCCGCAGCGCCTCGTCGACCGGCCCCTCCTCGTCGATCGGGAAGGGAGGCGTGTCGGACTCGGCGAGCACCTCGAGCTCGGCCACCGCCAGCTCGACCTCGCCGGTCGGGAGCGCCGGGTTCACGTTCTCGGGATCGCGGCGCACCACCTCACCGGCGGCGCTGATGACGTGCTCGGACCGCAGCCGGTGGGCGCGCTCGAAGGCCTCGGGCGCGGAATCGGGATGGAACACGAGCTGCAGCAGCCCGCTGCGATCACGCAGGTCGATGAAGATCAGCCCGCCGTGGTCGCGGCGCCGGTGCACCCACCCGGCGACCCGCACGGTGCGACCGTTGTCACCGGCGCCGAGCGAGCCGGACCAGGCGTCGCGGAAGGAGTTGGCCCCGGGCGCCCTCAAAGCCGCTCCCCCCTCTGCAGCGCCGCGATCACGGCCTCGGGCTCCATCTCGCGCTGCTCGCCGGACTGCATGTCGCGCAGCGAGGCGCCCTCGTCGCCGAGGATCGCCACCCAGCGCGCGCCCACCCGGTCGGCCTGCTTGAGCTGGCCCTTCAGCGAGCGCCCGGCCAGCTCGAGCTGCGCGCTCAGGCCGGCGCGCCGTGCCTCGGCGGCGAGCGCGAACGCGTCGTCGCGGCGATCGTCCTTCGCGAAGGCGACGTACAGCTCGACCGGCGGCTGCGCCGCGGGCTGCTCGCCCGAGGCCAGCAGGATCCGCTCCACGCCCGCCGCCCAGCCGCAGCCCGGCGTCTGGTCGCCGCCGAGCTGCTCGATAAGGCCGTCGTAGCGCCCGCCGCCGCCTACCCCGCTCTGCGCCCCCAGCGCGCCGCTCTCGAACTCGAACACCGTGCGCGTGTAGTAATCGAGACCGCGGACCAGCGTCGGGTCGACCTCGTAGACGACGCCCGCATCGTCGAGCAGCGACCGCACGCGCGCGAAGTGCTCGCGGTCCTCGCCGTCGAGCCTGTCGAGCAGCCGCGGCGCGCCGCGCATGACCTCGCGCGTGCCGGGGTCGTCGCTGTCGAACGCGCGCAGCGGGTTGAGGTCGATGCGCTCGCGCACCTCGCGCGCCAGACGGTTCTCGTTCGCGCGCAGGTAGACCGTGAGCTGCTCGCGGTAGGCCCGGCGCGCCGCGGCGGTGCCGAGGCTCGAGAGCCGCAGCTTCACGTCGCGCACCTGCAGCGCCTCGAGCAGCTCGGTCAGCAGCACCACCAGCTCGGCGTCGACGGCCGGGTCGTCGGACCCGATCGCCTCGGCGCCGACCTGCCAGAACTCGCGGAAGCGGCCGGCCTGCGGCGCCTCTGAGCGGTAGAAGCGGGACAGGTACCACCGCTTCACGGGCTGGGCGAGCTTGTGCATCCCGTGCTCGAGGTAGGCGCGGCACACCGGCGCCGTGCCCTCCGGCCGCAGCGTGAGCGAGCGCCCGCCGCCATCGTCGAACGAGTACATCTCCTTCTGCACGATGTCGGTCGAGGCGCCGACTCCGCGCGCGAAGAGCTCGGTCGCCTCGAAGGTGGGCGTCTCGATGCGCCGGTACCCCGCCGCCTCGAGCACCCTCCGCGCCTCCGCCTCCACCCGCTCGCGCTGGGCGATGTCCTCGGGCAGCAGGTCGAAGGTGCCGCGCGGCACCTGGATGCGGTCGCTCGGCACGGGGCGAGTGTAGGGGTGGCTCCCGTCAGCCGGCGGCCGACGGCAGCCACGAAAAGCGGCGCGTGGCGACCAGCGCGCCTCCCACGGCCCATGCGGCGAGCACGGCCAGATCGGCCGCCATCGCCCCGAGCGACGCCGCGCCCGGCGCGAAGGCCCGGTGCAGCATGTCCGAGATGTGCTCGACCGGCAGCGCCGAGGCCACCGAGTTCAGCCACTGGGGCAGCTCGGAGGTCGGCACCCAGATGCCCGAGATGAAGAACACCGGCACGAGCACGGCCTGGATCGCCGGCTGGGCCGCGTCGACCGTGTCCACGAACGTCGCCACCGCGAAGCCCATGCCGCACAGCGCCGCCGCCCCGAACGCGATCCCGAGCACCAGCACGGCCCAGCCGCCCGCCGGCACGGTGACGCCGAAGCTGATCGCGGCGATCACGAGCAGGAGGGTCGTCGTCGCCGTCGCGGTGACGAGCACGGTCAGCGTCTGGCTCGCGATCAGCGCCCAGGGCTCGAGCGGCGTCGCCCGCCGGCGCTTGAAGATCCCGCGCTCGCGCGCGTTCACGATTGAGCCGACCAGCGCGGCGAACGCATTGGTGGTCAGCGCCAGCACGATGATGCTCGCCACGTAGTAGTTGGAGAGGCTCACCTGGACGCCGGCGACGGTCGTGTGCCCCTTGCCGCCGAACAGGGAGTCGAACAGAATCAGCAGGCCGACCGGCATGATGAGCGCGAAGACCCTCGCGCGACGGTCGCGCGCGAACGCGCGCAACCCGTACTTGGTCGTGTGCAGGACATGTGTCATCGGTGCTCTCCGTGGTCGTCGGGGTTGGCGCTCGCTGTCAGGGTCAGGTAGACGTCCTCGAGCGTGGGACGGCGGACCTCGAGGTCTTGCAGCGCGAGGCCACGTTCGAGCGCCCATGCCGTCAGCTCGTGGAGGTCGGCGACCACGTCCGCGCTGCGCCGTGTCACCCGGCCCGTGGGCAGCGTGTAGGTGATCTCCGACGCGGCGTGATCGCGCGCGCCGATCGTGCGCGGCGTGCCGACGTCGACGATCCGCCCCTCGGCGATCACCGCGATCCGGTCCGCGAGGCGCTCGGCCTCTTCCATGTAGTGGGTGGTGAGGAAGATCGTCTTGCCCAGCTCGCGCAGCCCCGCGAGCATCTGCCACGCGCTGCGGCGGGCGGCCGGGTCGAAGCCGGTGGTCGGCTCGTCGAGGAAGATCAGCTCCGGGTCGCCGATCAGTGCCAACGCGACGTCGAGTCGCCTGTGCTGGCCTCCGGAGAGCCCGCTGACGAGCTTTCGCTCCTCGCCCGACAGCCCGACGAGCGCGAGCGTCTCGTCGATCGGGCGCGGCGCGCGGTAGAGCCCCGCGTAGAGCTCCATGGACTCGCGCACCGTCAGCTCGATCTCGCCGGCGGGCTCCTGGAGCACGATCCCGATCCGCTCGCGCCAGGCGCTCGACGCGCGCGCCGGATCCGCCCCGAGCACCTCGACCTCGCCGGCGTCGGCGGTGCGGAAGCCCTCGAGGATCTCGACCGTGGTCGTCTTGCCCGCGCCGTTGGGCCCGAGGAAGGCGAAGATCTCGCCGGCGCGCACGTCCAGGTCGACGCCGCGCACCGCCTCGGTCGCGCCGTAGGACTTGCGCAGCCCGCGCACGCGGATCGCGCTCTCGCGGGCGTCGCCCGGATCGGTCACAGCGCTGCGGGGCGGCATTTCCAGTTGCTGGGGGATGGTCGTTTCGAGCATGCCGCCAAGCTAGGTCCCGGGCCGGCGCGCGTCATCGGCCCGGGCGCCGAAATCGCGCCTCAACCCAGGGGTTGACTCGGGGTGCGGAAAACCGACCCCGGCGGCGATGACATCGCCATCTCCGGCCCCTACGCTGGTGTCATGCGCGTCTTCAGGCCGGACGACGCCACTGGACCACCGGGGACGATCCTCACCGCCGGGCCGTGGTCGGGACGGCGACCGGCCCGCTTCCGGACCTGGCCGATCGTCGCGCTCTCGCTCGTGCTCGTCTCGGGGCTCCTCGGAGCCCCGCCTCCCGCCCTCCACGGCGAAGGGCTCCTCACCCTGCTCGGCGCAGGACTACTCGTGGGCGCGATCGCGGCGGAGCTCATCTTCGACCCGCAGAGCGATCGGGCGGTCGTCGCGTTCAACCTCGCCCTCGGCGCGGGATCGATCCTGCTGATGATCGTGCAGACCGGGGGAACCGCCGTGATCGGCACCTACGCGGCGGTCGCGGGCGCGGTGATCCGGCTCCCGCGACGCAAGGCGCTGCTGGTGATCGCTCCGATCATCGCCGCGGTCGACGTGCTGGTGATCGCCACCGCTTCCGAGCGCCTCCTGGTCCTCGCATGGACCAACATCGCGTTCCTGTTCATGTTCCTGCTCGGTCATCTGGTGCGGCTGAGCGAGGAGCGCCAAGAGCAGGCGAAGGCCCTCGTCGAGGAGGAGAAGCGGACGCGCGTCGCCCGCACCGAGGCGGCCACGCTGGACGAGCGCGGGCGGATCGCGCGCGAGATGCACGACGTCCTCGCGCACTCCCTCTCCGCGCTCGCGGTCGAGCTCGAAGGCGCGCGCCTGCTGGCCCGCGATCGCGACGCCGACCCATCGGTCATCGCCGCGATCGAGCGCGCCCATCGCCACGCCTCCTCGGGCCTCGCCGAGGCGCGGGCGGCGATCGAGACGCTGCGCGGCGATGCCGTGCCGGGACCCGACCGGCTCGCCGAGCTCGCGTCGAGCGTCGACGCGCAGGGCATCGAGTGCGCGCTCGAGGTCGGCGGCGACCCGCGGCCGCTGCCCTCCGAGGCGGGGCTGGCGATCTACCGCACCGCGCAGGAGGCGCTGACCAACGTCCGCAAGCACGCGCACGCCGACCGCGTCGATCTGCGCCTTCAGTACGGCGACGACGGCGTCTCGCTGATCGTCGAGGACGTCGCCTCCCCGAACGGCAACGGGCGCGCGCCCCAGCCGCCCGCGCTCGACAGGGCCGGAAGCGGCTACGGCGTCAGCGGCATGCGCGAGCGCGCAGAGCTGATCGGCGGGCGGCTGACCGCGGGCCCGACCGCGAACGGGTACCGCGTGGAACTCTGGGTCCCGGCTTGAGCCCCGCCCCGCTCCGCGTCGTCATCGCCGACGACCAGCGGGTCGTCCGCGAGGGGCTGTCGCTGATGCTCGGCCTGCTGGACGGGATCGAGGTGTCCGGCGTGGCGGCAGACGGAGAGGAGGTGCTCGAGCTCGTCGCCAGCCGCCGGCCCGACGTCGTGCTCATGGACCTGCGCATGCCTCGTCTCGACGGCGTCGAGGCGACGCGCCGCCTCGCCGAGAGCGACCCCGGCGTCGGCATCGTCGCCCTGACCACCTACGCCGACGACGAGACCGTGATCGCCGCGCTGCAGGCCGGCGCCCGCGGATACCTGACCAAGGACGCCGGCGCCGAGGAGCTGCTCGCGGCGATCCGGCGCGTGGCCGCCGGCGAGGCCGCGCTCGACCCGGCCGTGCAGCGACACCTCGTCGCCGCGGTGGCGGGCGCCGAGGAGGCCGCGAGCGAGCCGGAGCTTCCCGATCAGCTGACCCCGCGCGAGGTCGAGGTCCTGCGGCTGATCGCCGACGGGCTCTCGAACGCCGAGATCGCCGAGCGCCTGGTGGTCAGCGCGGCCACGGTGAAGAGCCACATCAACCACCTGTTCGCGAAGATCGGCGCGCGCGACCGCGCGCAGGTGGTCGCCTACGCGTACCGCAAGGGGCTGGTGGGCGAATGAGCTCGGGGGCCACCTATGCTCGCCGCGTGAGCGAGCGCCGGCGGGAGCTTGGGCGTTGGGGCGAGGACCGCCGGCTGGTGGCGGTGCTCGGCGAACAGGGCGCGGCCGAGTTCCGAGCCCTTTTCGACGACTTCCCGGAGCCGGTCGGCGTGCTCTGGCCCCTGGCCGGCGAGCAGGGGGACATCGTCGACTTCGCGTTCGGCTACGGCAACCCGGCGATGCTCCGCCACTTCCGCCTGCCCGCCGCCACGCCCGACCGCTACACGTTGCTCGAGGCGCTGCCACGGATGCGCGGCAGCCGCGCCTTCGACTCCTACGTGCGCGTGTGCGAGTCAGGTCGCCCGTGGGTCACCGAGGTCACCTACGACACGCCCTTCGCCGACGGCTACATGCTCGGAACGTTCGTGCTGCGCGCGGCACGGCTCGGCGACGGGCTGATCGTATTCATGACCGACGTGACCGAGCAGCGGCGGATGGAGGACGAGCTGTCGAGCTACGCGCAGGTGGTCGCCCACGACCTGCGCGAGCCGGTCACGAGCATCGCCCTGCTGGTGACGGCGCTCGAGCAGCGGCGAGAGGAGCCGCCGTCCGCGGAGCTCCTGGAGCTGCTGCGGGCGAGCACCGAACGAGCCCACGAGCTCATCGACGCTGTGCTGCTCTACGCGCGCGTCGGCGAGCTGCAGTCCGAGCGGGTCGACCTCGGGCGGCTGGTGGCGGAGGTCGCCGAGGACCTCCGTGCGAGCCTCGACGAGGCCGGCGCGACGCTGGCGGTCGCCGAGCTGCCGGAGGTCGAGGGAGACCCGCGGCAGCTCCGCCGCATGCTGCAGAACCTCGTCGGCAACGCGCTGAAGTTCCGCGGCGACGAGCCCCCGCGGATCGAGCTGGAGGCGCGGTCCGACCGCCACGAGTGGGTCGTGACCGTGCGCGACAACGGCGTGGGTGTCGCGCCGGATGACGCGACCAGGATCTTCGCGATGTTCGCGCGCGGCGAAGCGGGGAGTGACGGCATGGGAATCGGGCTGGCGGTGTGCCGGCGAGTCGTCGAGGCGCACGGCGGGCGCATCTGGGTCGAGCCCGCCGACGGCGCCGGCAGCGCGTTCCGCTTCACGCTGCCGAGCTGAGGCCGGGGGTTAGCCGCACCCCCGAAGTCGGCTCACCCCCATTAACGCCTCGGGGCTCTGGTGAGACCCTGCTGCCATGTTCGAGCCCATCGCCTTGGAGATCTACTCCATCACCGCCCTCGAGGTCCGTGAGGACCTGGCGCGGCTCGAGGCGGAGCGGGCGCTGGCGGAGCTCACCGGCGTCGCCGGGATCGCCAGCTACAGCGCCGACCTCGAGGAGGAGCTAGAGGATTGCCGCGCGCTCTACACCGCCATCGCGGTGACGGAGATCGCGACCCTGCGCGCCGAGCTGTTCGGCCCGCAGACCGGCTGAGGAGCGCGCCCGCGCTCTCGCGCGCTCCTCAGGAGCGCGCGATCTCGAGCAGGAACGGGTTCGTCTTGCGCTCGCGCCCGAGCGTGGTGACGCCCATGTGCCCCGGGTAGACGGTCGTCTCGTCGTCGAAGCGGTCCAGCAGCATGGCGAGCGAGCGCAGCAGCGTGGGGCCGTCGGCGCCGGGCAGGTCGGTGCGCCCGACCGAGCCCTGGAAGAGCACGTCGCCCGAGAACAGCGCGCGCTCGCCGGCCACCGAATAGGTCACGTGACCCGGGCTGTGGCCGGGAGTGAACAGGACCTCGATCTCGAGCCCGCCGAGCTCCAGGCGCTCGCCGCCCTTGACCGTGTGGTCGGCGTCGTAGCTCTCGAACGGGCCGAAGCCGGGCCACGGCACGAAGCTCATGATGTCGGCCAGCACCGGCACCTCGATCTCCGGGCACCACACCTCGGCCCCGGTCGCGCGCGCGACCGGGGCGACAGCGCCGACGTGGTCGAAGTGCGTGTGGGTGAGCAGGATCGCCGCGACCTCGACGCCCAGCGCATCGATGGCCGCCAGCAGGCGATCGGGCTCGTCGCCGGGATCGACGACGATCGCCTCGGTCGCTCCGTCGCGCCGCGCGATGAAGCAGTTCTCCGCTACGGGGCCGACGGTGAAGGTGCGGACGTCCATCAGCCCTCGCCCTTCGGCTTCGCCTTCTCGCGCAGCTTCCTGGCTTGGCGCCGGCGATACATGAACAGATCGGTGTAGTAGCCCATCGGGATGTAGATGATCAGCGCGAAGCCGGCCAGCGCGATCGCCTGGCCCGGATTGGTCTTGAAGACCAGCAGCAGCGCGACCAGCAGCAGGCCGGTGGCGATGGCCGCGCGGTTCGCCGCCGAGCGCCACGTCGGCGGCTGGTCAATGCGCGCGAGGCGGCGATCGCGCGCCGACTCCTTGGAGCCGGGCTTCGCCCCCCGCTCGCTCCCGGTCGGCTTGCGCCCGGTGCGCCCGCGCGCCTCGATCGTCCCCACCGGGGTGCCACGGTGCTTGGTCCGGCGCTTGCGCTTCGTCGGGGCCACGTCGCCGACAAGACTAGATGACTGATTCTGACCGGCGGGACGCGCACGGTCACGCGGCCGCGCGCCGCCTTCGTCCGCTGAGGCCCGCGACCAGCAGCCACGCGCAGCCGGCCGCGAAGGCCAGGTAGCCCCAGGTGATGTGCGGCGGGCGGTAGTCGAACGTGACGTGGTGCGAGCCGGCCCCGACGTTGACCGTCTGGAACAGGTCGTCGGCCTTGCCGATCGGGACCGCGTCGCCGTCGACGCGCGCGCGCCAGCCGCGGATCGCCGTCTCGCGGCGCACGAGCGTGGCCGGGCCCGGGCACATGACGCGCACCGACCGCCGGCCGTCGGGCCTCACCAGGCAGCGCGGATTGCTCGCCGTGAAGTAGGGCGAGGCCCCGGAGAGGCGGTAGATCAGCGTGCTCGGGCTGCGGAAGGCCGGAGTGAAGAACGGGTTCGGCGGCAGCGGCTGATCGACGGGCGTGAGCACGTAGCGCACGCCCGCCGCGCGGTAGCCGTCCAGGTTGCGGATCAGCTCCTGCTGCGGGGATCGGGCGAACGGCGGCCGGTTGCCGCCGTAATTGCCCACCAGATGCGTCGGGACCACCACGGCATCGAGGCGCCGGTGCACGTAGGGCGGGAAGCCCTTGGGCAGCGGGATGTCGTTGACGTTCAGCGACGCGACGCCGAAGTAGGTGCCGTAGTTGGGTTGGAGCGGGCCGAGCGTGAAGAAGCGCGAGCTGCCCAGGTTGCGCTGGAGGAAGGAGACGGGGGCCATGTCGAGCTTCACGCTGCGCGGCGCGGCGAACTCCGGGACCGCGAACAGCACGAGCGCCTCGCCGGTGACGAGCAGCGCGGCCAGCCACATGCGGGTCCGTGAGTCGCGGATGAGCGCGAACGCCACTCCGGCGAGCACGATCCCGACCCCGAAGGCGACAGCGACCTCGTAGTAGCGCTGGTGGGCGTAAGCGCTCCCGAGCTGGTCGGCGAGCGACCGCGCGCCGATCGCCGCGACCGCGACGAGCAGAAACGACGCTGCGGCGGCCCAGATCACGCGCCGGCGGGGCGCGCGCGCCAGGTCGTCGAGCCCGAGCGCCGCCAGCATGACGACGGCCAGCTCGAGCGTCGCGAAGCCGTAGCGGCTGAACGTCACCTGTGACATGCCGGGCAGCAGGCCCAGCGCCTCGCCCACGAAGCTCGGACCGTAGATCCGGGCGGTGGCGAGGACGATCCACCCGGCGAGCACGAGCCGCAGCCCGCGCCGCCCCTTCGACAGGAGCCCGAGCACGGCGAACAGCAGCAGCGAGGTCGTGATGTACCCGCCTCCGCCCCCCCACAGGGTGGTGAGGATCCCCTTGGGGTCCGAGAAGCCCGATATGGGCCCGTAGACGTAGGGAAGCAGCAGCTGGGAAAGGCCCTCGGCCGGGAGGTGGACCGAGTCGTAGAAGTCGTTGGCGTGCTTGCCGACGAAGCCGTCGTGGACGTAGCCCAGCGAGACGATCAGGAACGGCGTCGCGAGCAGCGCAGCCACCGCCGCGCCGGCCGCGGCCTTGGCCCCGAACGACAGCAGGCGGCCCCGGTCGCGGCCGAGGCAGGTCGCCCGCCAGCCCGCCCAGACGACGGCCAGCAGCGCGTCGATGTACGCGACCTCGGGGAAGCCCGCGTAGAGCGACAGCGCGCCGGCGACCGCGATCAGCCACCACCCACCCCGGCGGCCGGCGGCGCTGGCCGAGTAGGCGTACTCGATGCCGAGCAGGAGCAGCGGCAGGAACGCGACGGGGTTGAACGCCGCGTGCGCGAACCAGGCGAACGTGCCGTTGAGCGCGAAGGCGATCCCGCCCACCGCGCTGGCCCACACGGCGACTGAGAGCCGGCGCAGCAGCAGGAAGGTCGAGATGCCGGCGAGGATCTCCAGCAGCATGCGCTCGTACAGCTGACCGTTGGACAGCAGCGTGAGCAGCGTCGGCGGGAACAGCGCCGCAGACTGCATCTCGCCCGCGAGCGGAGTGCCGGTCGCCTCGTACGGGTTCCACCAGGGCAGGCGCAGATGGACCCAGTCGATCGCCGCGCGGTGGCCCAGCGCCTGCGACGTGAAGCCGTTGTTGGGGTCCATCGTCGGCTGGCCGGGAATCAGGCCATCCGTCGTCGAGACGACCAGCCCGCTGCGCGATCCGAGCGGGTTGGGGTCGAAGAACCCCAGCAGGTGGGGCAGGTGGGCCAGCACCACCATCGCGGCGATCGAGATCATGGCCCAGCCCTCCGGCGAGATCCGCCGTCGCAGCGCCGTCAGGCGCGCGGCGAAGGGCTCCCTTCCAGGTCGGCGGTGCTTCGACGGCGCGACCGCCGGTTCGTGCTGCTCGATGCTCAAGTCTCTCCGTAGACGGGGCGGGCCAATCTACCGCCCCGTCGCCGCCGCCCGCGCCGCGGCGGGGCCCTCCGTCAGCGGAAGCGCGGGCGGGCGCTCACGCGCACCCTCCCGATCCACGGGTCGACCGTCTCCGCGGTCGTCACCGCGGCCCACGCGCGCGTCCGCCCCAGCGCGGCCAGGCGCCTCACGGCCTTCGGCGCCGGGACGAGCTCGACCTCGGCGGTCGCGCTGCCGGCGACGTCGTCGAACTCGCCGGACGCGACCGTGAGCCGGCGGCCCGGGACGGTCAGCGCCACCCTCCCGTCGTGGCAGGCGACGAAGGCGGCCGGGCAGCGGACCGTCGCCGTCAGCGTGCCGCGCCTGAGCCTCAGCTTGTCGCCGACCAGCCTGGCGTGCGGGGCGGGCAGCGCCGCGAAGTCGGCAGCGAGCCTGTAGCCCTTGGGTAGCAACTTGGGAGCCGACGCTCCGACGACCCCGCCCGCCGTGCCGGGTCGCTCGAGGACCGGCAGCCGGAGCCGCAGCCTCGAGACGGTGACCGGCTGCTGGTCGTCGGAAGGACGCCCGTAGTTAGCGAGCGCCGTTCCGTCGGCGTCCGCGGCGACCAGCTCGAGCTTCGGCACGTGGCCGGCGGCGAACGTCCAGCCGTTTGGGTGGAGCTGGAATACCTGCCGCGCCGGACCACCCGTGGCCGGTCGCCAGAGCCCGCGGTCCACCAGCGTCTCGGTGCCGTCGGGGGCGACGTCCAATAGTCGAGCGGCCACCTGCGAGGTGTCGCCGGGAAGCGTGAAGTCGGCGATCACCGTCGGCGCGCCGAGCAGCGTGTACCCGCCTGCGGGCGCGGGATCGAGCTTGTAGACCGCCGCACCCGCGGGGTCGGTCGCCGGCACCGTGGCGCACGCCGCGGTGGAGACCGGGTTGAACGCACCGCCGGTGGTGGAGCCGGGGGCGATCGTCTTGGACGCGGGATCGGAGAAGCGGACCTCGCCGGGCGCGATGGTCGCCCAGCTGCGCGCGCGGTACGGGCCGCCCGAGGCGGCAGTGGCCGGGCACGTCTCGGTGTACGCCTCCACCCCCTGACGAGGCCGTGGCCCCGCGCCCTTCACGTAGTGGTCCAGCCAGGCGAAGACGCGCCGCTGCAGGGCGCCGACCACATCGCTCTTGTTCTGGCCGCGGGGGTGGCCGAAGTCGCCGAAGAACAGCGCCAGATCGGCGCCGGCGTACTGGGTCTTGGTCCGGTTGTAGTAGCGGATCGTCTCGTCCACCGGGAAGAGGTCGTCGGTGAAGCCGCTCGACATCAGCATCGGGGCGGGCGCGACCGAGTGATCGATGTAGTAGGAGGAGTGGTGCACGGACATCTCGCGGATGATCGCCTGGACGTCGGCGCCGTAGGGCTCACCGGCGTCGATCTTCGCCCTCCAGCCCACCAGGTCCGCGCTCGGGTCGCTGCCCGCAGGCGCGTAGAACCCCGGCGCGCCGAGACCGACGACGTAGAGACCGGTGACGTAGGACTGCTTCTCGACTCCGGGCCGGCCCCGGTAGGGAGCATCGGCGACGTAGTCGAGCGTGCTGCCGTTCGGCGCCAGCGAGTAGGAGAGGTCGGTCCAGGGGACGTTGGGGGCCGCTGCGGCGATGCGCATGCGCTTACCGTCCGGGCTCCGCCACGGGACGATCGTGTCGTCGGGCAGCAGCTTGCGATTCTTGAGCGCGCCCAGCGCCATCGATAGGCCGCCGCCGTATGAGCCGCCGACCGCACCGATCCTCCGCGGGCTGATCAGGCCGGCGTCGGCGAGCTGCCCGGCGAACTCCTGCGCGTCGCGGACCTCGTAGCGACTGTCGATCAGGCGCACGTAGCCCTTGGCGCAGGCGCCCGCGGCGGCGGCGCGCGAGGCGGCCGAGCCGCACGACTCCTTGAAGCCGCGATCGCTCATCGAGAAGGCGGCGTACCCGCGGTCGAGCCAGGGCTGCATGTCGGAGAGCCCGAGCTTCCCGCCGCCGTAGCCGTGGAAGAGCATGACCAGCGGATAGGAGCCGTCCGCGCCTGCGGACGGCGCGGGTGGGAAGGCGACGTTGACGTCGATCGGCGTCCCGTCCCACGCCGGTGCGGTGCTGCGTGGCGCGGTCGAGCCGCAGAAGCGCACGCCGTCCGCTCTGACGGTGCAGGGGACTCCCAGCGCGCTGGTGATCGAGGCCCGCGCGGCCTGTGGCGCCGCCAGACCGGCGACCAGCACCGCCAGCGCCCACCATGCCCTGCCCAGCCGGATGCACCCGCGCATGCCCTCTCCTCTCCGATCGGCGACGCTTCGGCGATGTCGAGCTTACCCGCCGGCGGCCCGGGCGACGCCGGAGTCGCTCACAGCGCTCCGGCGACCCCTCGGGCTGCGGTCAGGCCTCGGCGTTGAGGTCGAGGCGCGGGCTCGGGCAGCGTGCCTCGAAGCACGGGACCGGCTGGGCCTGCGGCCCGTTGTGGAAATGGACGTGACGGCCGTCGTCGCGCGATGGCCGGATGGCGGCGAGCGCCGCCCGAATGCGTAGAGCCATACGGCGTCCTCCGCGAGTATTGGGGGTGATGAGGCAACTGCGGACGGGCCTGGGTGCTCGCCATCGAGCCCGCCTCCGAGAGGCTGTCCTACACCGCCCGGGCAAGCGAGATAGTAACAAGCTTGTGACACCGGTCGAATGTGACCTGGTCACACTGCCAGGAGATGATCAGCCTATGTCAGACGCAAGCGCTGCGCAGGTGAAGTCCGAGAGCGCCGCCGCCGGCGGCTCGCTCCCGATCGGGGACTACGGCCTGTTGTCGGACTGCAGCTCCGCCGCCCTGGTCAGCCGCGGGGGGTCGATCGACTGGCTGTGCCTACCGCGCTTCGACAGCCCGAGCGTGTTCGCGCGGCTGCTCGACGCCGAGGCCGGGCACTGGTCCATCGCTCCGGCCGGCGAGGCGACCGTCGAGCGGCGCTACCTGCCCGGGACGCTGGTGATCGAGACCACGTTCACGACCGAGAGCGGCCGCGTTCGCCTCACCGACGCGCTGGCCTTCGCGGAGGGCCAGCGCGACCACGACCTCGGCCACGACGCGCCGCACGAGCTGCTGCGCCTGGTCGAGGGCGTCGAGGGCGAGGTCGAGATGGCGATGAAGCTCGCGCCGCGCGCCGAGTACGGGCTCGTGCGCCCGCTGTTCCGCGCCGAGGGCGACGGCGGCCGCACCTTCGGGGGCCCGAACCGGATCGCCGTCCGCGCGGGCGCGCCGATCGATGGTCGACCAGGCGACCATGGCGAACGCGCTTCACGGTGAGCGCGGGCGAGCGCGTCGGATTCTCGATGCGCTGGGCGCCGGTCGAGGGTGCGCAGCCCGAGCCCACCGAGCCCGAGGGCGTCGCAGACCGCATCGGGGACACGGTCGAGGGCTGGCGCTCGTGGGAGGCCGAGCACGACGTCTACGACGGCCCGCACCACGAGCTCGTGCGGCTCTCCTCGCGCGTGCTCAAGGGGCTGAGCTACCGGCCGACGGGCGCGATCGTCGCCGCGCCGACCACCTCGCTGCCCGAGACGGTCGGCGGCGAGCGCAACTGGGACTACCGCTACACATGGATCCGCGACGCCTCGCTGACCATGGAGGCGCTCTACATCGGCACGTGCTCGGACGAGGCCGAGGACTTCGTCTCGTTCATGACCTCGAGCGCGGGCGGGATGGCCGACCGGTCGCTGCAGATCATGTACGGCATCGGCGGCGAGCACGACCTCTCCGAGCGCGAGCTGCCCCATCTTCGCGGCTGGCGCGACTCGGCTCCGGTGCGCGTAGGGAACGGCGCCTGGAGCCAGGTCCAGCTCGACGTCTACGGCGAGCTGCTCAACGCGCTGTGGCTGTACCGCGAGCAGCTCGGCGAGCTCCACCCGGAGATCCAGCGCTTCATCGCCGACCTCGCCGACGCCGCCGCGCGACGCTGGGAGGAGCGCGACTCGGGCATGTGGGAGATGCGCGGCGAGCCCCTGCACCACCTCTCGAGCAAGGTCCTGTGCTGGACGGCGCTCGACCGCGCGGTCAAGCTCGCCGACCGGCTGGGCGACCAGGGCAAGCACGACGAGTGGGCCGCCGCGCGCGACGAGATCCGCGCCGCGATCCTCGAGCGCGGCTGGAGCGAGAAGCGCCGGGCGTACGCGCAGGCGTTCGACTCCGACGAGCTCGACGGCGCGGCGCTGCTCATGCCGCTGGTCGGCTTCCTGCCGGCCGACGACGAGCGCATGCGCTCCACGATCGACGCCATCGCGGGCGACCTGACCGAGGACGGGCTGGTGCTGCGCTACCGCAACGAGGAGGGTGTGAACGCCGACGGCCTCAGTGGCGAGGAGGGCACGTTCACGATCTGCTCGTTCTGGCTCGTGAGCTGCCTCGCGCTCGCCGGCGAGGTCGACCGTGCGCAGGAGCTCTTCGACCAGCTCGCGGGCTACGCCAACGATCTCGGCCTGCTCGCCGAGGAGATCGACACCGCCAACGGCGAGCAGCTCGGCAACTTCCCCCAGGCCTTCAGCCACATCGGGCTGATCATTAGCGCCTGGCAGATCGATCAGGCCCGCGAGCGGGAGGAGAAGTCGTGAGGGCGCCCGGCAGTCATAAGCCTCAGCCCACCCGCGGCTTCGAGGGCACGCTGGGCGGGCAGCCCGCGCGGTACTCCGGCAGCCGCGCGCGCGGGCCGCGGATGTCTCCGCGCCCGTTGCGCTGGAAGCGGTTGCCGCAGATGCGCCCCTGAGGGTTGCGGCGCATCGCGATGCCGTACTGGCCGTTGTCGCGCAGCACGTTGCCGTAGGCGCGGTTCTCGATGCCGTCCCGCTTGCCGTCGCCTCCGAAGCGGATCCCCGAGCCACGGTTCCCGTACGAGACGTTGAAGCGGAACGTGTTGCGGTTGCCGCGCGCGTCGAAGCCGCCGGACTCCTTGTCGCGCTGGCCGGTGCAGCGGTTGCCCTCGACGAGGTTGCGGCTCGAGTTCTCCTTGATGTCGACGCACTCGTTGCCCTTGGTCACGAAGCTGTTGTCGTGGATCCAGTTGCGGTCCGAGCGGTCCGCCGCGGCATCCGGGGCTCCGTTCTGGCCCTGCTGCTCGGGCGCGGTGCCGATGTAGACGCCCTCCCCGTTCTTGCCGCCCTCCTTGAAGCGAAAGTCGTAGACGCCGCAGGTCCTGAAGGTCGAGTCGGCCACCTCGCTGCGCTGCGCGAAGTACCGCAGGCGCACGCACTCGCCGCCGGCGTTGCGGAACGTCATCCCGAGCAGCCGCAGGCCCCGAACGCCGTCCCGCGGAGCCGTCCCGATGGCGTACACGAGCTTGTCGGCGTAGCCCGCGGCGCTCGATGGATCGCCGTACAGCCCGTCGAGCGTGAAGCCGGAGAGCGTGATGTAGTCATGGTTGATCTCGACGAGCCTCCCCGTGCCGGGCACTCCACGCACGACGGCGTCGCGCGGGCCGCAGATCGAGATCGGCGCTTGGGGCGTGCCACTTCGCACGGTCTTGAACGGCTCCCGGTACTCGCCCGCCGCGAGCGTGATCGCGGTCCCGGGCTGGGCCCGGGCGAGCGCCGCGCCGATGGTGCGAAGCGGCCTCTCCCTCGTGCCCGCGTCCCCGTCGCTGCCGGTGGGCGCGACGAAGAGGCCCGCGCCACCGCAGGCGGCGGGCGCGGCCGGCACCTGCGCCGCGGCGGCGGCCCAGGCGACGGCCAAGGCGGCCAGGCCGAGCGCGGCGGTCCTCGTGATCGCGGTCATCGTCCTCGTCACAACAGGCGGCGAGGATCACCGTTGCGGCGATCCGCGCGTTTGACCTCGCCAATCCATCGTGGTACCCACTGAGCCGATCGTGCGGTGCCAGGCTGCATCCGAGCGCGGCCGGCCGGCTGTAGGGCGAGCGCCGGTGGCGTTCCTCCTTGCGCTGTTCGTGCTCCTCCTCGCACCCTCGGCGGGCGCCGCCGCGTCGCTCGACACCGTTGACGTGACCGGTCGCAGCCTGTCGTTCCAGAGCATCGACATCCACGCCCAGAGCCGTCCTGGAGGCGTCAATCCCAGCGGCACCGGAACGTATTACCTGTTCGGTACAGAGCCGGTGATCGGCCCGATCACGTGCCTGAAGGTCACAGGGCCCGACCGCGGCGCGGGCACCGCCGGCGCGCCGACCCACGCCGTGCTCAACATCGACAGCGAGCTCGGGTTGGTGACCGTCGCGCTGACCGACAACGGCGGTGGCGGCACGGACATCTTCAGCTCGATCGGGGGCAATCGCGAGCCGTCCGACTGCTCGCCGCTCACCAACGGCATCACCGAGACGCTGACGAACGGGCGCGCGGCGGTCTTCGATGCGCCGCCGGCCGCGGAGTTCCTCTCTCCGCTCGACGGCGCGACGAACGTCTCCGCGAGCGCGAGCGTGGCCGCGGTGTTCAACCAGGCGATGGACCGAGGCTCGCTGACCGGCGCTTTCACCCTGCGGCGCACCGGCGACGGCGCGCCCGTGGGCGGCACCGTCTACCTCTACGCCGAGCGGACGCCGGTCTTCGTCCCCTCCGTCGCGCTCGCGGCGGGCACCCAGTTCACGGCGACCATCTCCACCGCCGCGAAGACCGCCGAGGGCAACAACCTGCCCGCCCCCGTCACGTGGCGCTTCACGACCTCCGCGGCGCCGGTCGTGCGCTTGGTGAGCCCGGCCGACGGCGCGACGGGCGTGCCGGCGGGGACCGTGGTGCTCGCGGCGTTCAACGACGCGATGGACCGCACCTCGACGGCCGGCGCCTTCTCGCTCAGGCGGACGAGCGACGGGGCACCCGTCGCGGGCACGGTCGACTTCTACGGCAGTGCGGTGCCCGTGTTCACGCCGGCCCAGCCCCTCGCCGGCGGGACGCGCTACACGGCCACGATCTCCACCGCCGCGAAGGACACCGGCGGTCGCCACCTGGCGGCCCCGAAGAGTTGGAGCTTCGTCACCAGGTAACGCCGTCCAGCGCGTCCTCGAGCGTGCGCCGGTTTCGCACCGGCACGTCGTCGGGGAAGCCCTCGAAGGCCGCCCGCGGCGCGAGCCCGACCAGCTCGGCGCCAGCCACCGGTGCGTGTGCGCGGACCGCGGCGACCAGCGCCGCGAGCGGCACACGCTCGTGCTCCTCGACGTTGGTGGAGACCTGGACGATCCCCTGGCCGGCGAGCGCGAGGCCGATCGCGCGGACGCCGGGCAGGCCCTCCTCCCCACCCTGGCGGATGCGGGCCGCGATCCGTCGCGCGTCGTCGAGCGTCGCCGGCGGGCTCAGCTCGACGTTGAAGGCGACGAGCGGCGGCCGCGCGGCGACGAGCGTCGCGCCGGCGCTCGGATGCAGTCGCGGCGGGCCGAAGTCGGGCTCGAGCTCGCCCGTGGCGAGCCGCCGCGCGAGCTCGCCGCGGCCGCCGCGGCGGATCTCCGCGCGTGCGCGGCCGGCGGCCAGCGCCCCGTAGAGGAACACCGGCAGCTCCAGCTCGTCCCCGAGCAGCTGCGCGGCGACCAGGGCCTCGGCGCACGCGGCGCCGCGGCGGCCCGCGTCGAGGTGGACTACCGGCGCCACGTCCAGCGCGCCGACGTGAGGGTGCACGCCGTCGTGCCCGGCGAGGTCGACTCGCCGCAGGGTCTCGCGGGCACCCTCGAGCAGCGCCTGGGCCAGCTCGCCCTGCTCGCCGGCGAGCGTCAAGACCGAGCGGTTGTGGTCGGGGTCGGAGTGGACGTCGAGCACGCGCGCGCGACCACCCGCGGCGAAGGCGCCCGCGATCGCCGCGATCGCGGCCGGGTCGCGGCCCTCGGACACGTTGGGCGCCGCCAGCAGCGGCACCGCTCCCTCCCCCACGCTACTGGCGGTGGTCGCGCAGGCCGCCGTTGTTCACGGCAGGCAGCGCACGATCGATGATCACCACGACCATCGTGAACAGGCAGATGACGCCGATCACCCCTCCGGTGACCACTCCGGCGACGAACAGCAGGACCACCGCGGCAAGCCATTTCGGAAGCCGCGGCGGCTCGCGCTTGGGGGGCTGCTCGCGGGTGTCGATGAGGAAGAGCACCGCGCTGGGACCCATGGTACTCGCGCCTATCCTCAGTTGGACGATGGCGAAGACCTGGGTGCTGGACTCCGAGACGAAGGGCACGGGCGCCGAGATGGTGCCGCTCGAGAAAGTGCTGCGCGATCCCGCGCGGCCGAGCGACCCCGAGCTCGCGCGCGTCAGGCTGCGCTCGGAGCGCGCCGAGGCCCCGGCGCCCGCAGAGAGGCAGCCACCGCGGTTCAAGGTCGTCGATCTGCTGAGCCGCGAGGTCCTCGCCTCCAGCGCCGACACCCGTGCGACGGTCGCGCTGCTCCGCGGGGTGCGCTCGAGCGTCGACGTGAACGTCTCCGTCTGGGACACCGAGGCCGAGCGCTGGCGGCTGCTCGGGCTCGACGAGAAGCGGCTGCTCTGGCGCCTGCGCGACCGCTCGCGCTGATCCGGGAGCAGCGACGGCCGCGCTCACGAAGACCCTTCGGCGGGCGCTGCATGAGGTCGTGGGGCTGTACTTCGACTCGGGCATCGGCGCGGACGTGCCCGCGCTGGCCTGGTTCCTGCTCGCCTCGCTCGCGCCGCTGGCGCTCGGCCTGACGGCGATCGCCGCCGTCGTGCTGGGCGACTGGGCCGAGGCCCAGCAGCTCGCCGACCGCGCCGCCGGGGTGCTGCCCCCCGACGCCCACGATCAGATCGTCCAGCTCGTGCTGCGCACCCACAAGGACTCGCCGCTGCTGATCGCCGGCGCGATCATCGGCATGGTCTGGACCAGCTCGGGCGCTGTCGGCGTGATCCAGCGCACCCTGACCCGCGTGCTCGGCATCGACCCCGGCAGCGCCGTGCTCGGCAAGCTGCGAACGCTCGGCGTCTCGGCCGCGGTCGCCGTGCTGATCGCGCTCGCGGTCGTCGTCGGCTCGGCCGGCACCGGGCTCGTCGGACGGATCGGGCTCGACGGGACGCTCACGCGCCTGCTCGTGCCGCTCGCCTCGATGTCGGTGATCGCGCTCATCTGCGCGGCCGCGATGCGCACGCTCGCGCTCGGAGCATTGAGCTGGCGCGCTGCGCTCACGGGCGCCGTCGTGAGCGCGCTGGCGCTGGAGATCACCCCGACAGCCGCCGGGTACTACCTGCGCTTCGTCGCCGGCCCGGCGCCGGTCGAGATCTTCCTGATGCTCGCGGGCGTGCTGATCACGTGCTACCTGATCGCGTTGGGCCTGCTGATCGGCACCGGGGTGGCGGCGCGTGTGCAGCGCGGCCGGCCGCTCGGACCCCAGCCCCAAGTCGCGGGGGCCACTGCCGGAGCGGAGTAGGGTTGGACCGTGCGCTTCGTCCTCAACGTGATCTGGCTGGTGCTGGCCGGATTCTGGATGGCGCTCGGCTACCTGCTGGCGGCGATCGTCAGCTTCATCCTCATCATCACGATCCCGTTCGGCATCGCCGCGCTGCGGATCGCCCGCTTCGCGCTGTGGCCCTTCGGCCACACCATCGTCCAGCGCGCCGACGCGGGGGCCGGCTCGGCGATCGGAAACGTGATCTGGATCCTGCTCTTCGGCTGGTGGCTGGCGCTCGGCCACCTCATCACCGGCATCGCCCTGTGCATCACGATCATCGGGATCCCGCTGGGCCTCGCCAACTTCAAGCTGATCCCGATCTCACTGACCCCGCTGGGCCGTGAGGTCGTGACGAACGAAGAGGCCCAAGCGATGTCCACGGGCTCCCAGATCGCGATCCCCTGAAGACCCGCCACGTCCTAGACTGGCCCTCCCGCCGGAGTAGCTCAGTCGGTTAGAGCAGCGGAATCATAATCCGCGTGTCGGGGGTTCGAGTCCCTCCTCCGGCATTGCGAAGCCCCTGCTAATCTCCATATTCTGGGTTCATCACCCAGGACGTGGATCGAAATGTGTCCCGGATGTGTCCCGAAACGCGCATGCCGAGCCAAAGCTTGTGCTCGTTCGAGACTTCCGCCGACCGATCGCTTTCGGCAACGAGGCGCTGCTCCTTTCAGATCCCAGCACGATCCGAGGCTCCTCGCTCGAGCCTTCGTCACTGTGTCCTTGAGGCGGCCGAACTCTCGCGCGATTCCACCAAGCGCACGGATGGCTGCTGCGGCGGGCCCAAGTCCAGTGCGCGCGCTCTCGGCCGAGGGCAGACGCGGGCCTGTCAGCTCCGAGACAGACGGTACAGGAGCATGCGCGATACGACGCTCACTGCATGATCCACATCCTCGCGTGCCGGAAGATCCGGCGTGCGGCCGTGGACGGCATCGTTCCGGGCGTCACGCAGATCGCGCAGGAGCGACAACTCGCCTTCGGCCAGCGGAACTCCGTCGCGGCGCACGGTCTCGCGCAATTTCGCCATCAGCGGCGGGTCGTTGATCTTCTCCAACAACTGAAGCGCCCGCTTGCGAAGCTCGGGGTCGATGTCGGCCGGGATCGCGCGACGGATTCGCTTGACCTGCGCCTTCTCAAACCGCCTCTCCGGCGCGACGCCGGAGACATAGAACTCCAGCGCCTCCCACAGCGCTTGGACCCGTTCCAGCTGGTCGAGGCCTCTAGCCGCTCGGGCGCAGGCCAGCAGGGCCTGCCGGTCCTGAAGCGTCGGAATGAACCCCTTGGGAAGACGCCACGTGCGATCACGTTCCGGATCGAGCGGCAACGGCGGGGGCGCATCGGAGCCGAGCGCCGAGCGGAGCCAGCGGCGGCCGCTCGCGATGCCACGGACGAGGACCAACCGGCCGCGCTCCGGTCGTGCGAGGGCGGTCTGGCGACGGAAGTGCTGGGGCTGGCCGCTGGGCATCAACGCGAGGCCGTATCGCGCGCGCACCACAAGCCAAGCCAGAGCGGCGTCGATCTCCGCCAGAGCTCGGACTTCGACATCGAACATGCGCTGGCCGATCTCGGTGACGACCGAGTAGCAGTCGGCGTCCCGAAACTCCGCAACCGCGTCCCGCCCGGTGAATTCCTCGACCGTCGCCGCGCCCCGCGAATGCGGGATCAGCGTGACCTCGCCCAGACGAACGGTCTCGGCGACCTCCAGCCCGTGGACCGGCGCGATGACCTCGATAGCCTCGGCCGGCAGCAGGTCATCTAAGCCCTCGACATGGACCTTCTCCTCGGGAAGGCCGCCGGTACGGACCATCAGATGGATGATCTCGGGTGCGACAGTGTCCCGACCCTCGAAAAAGCCGACCTGCCGTTCGCTCAACTCCGGCGCCGTCAATGCCGAGATCTGGGCTCTGTCCCCGCCCGGAACAGCCTCGGTCACGGCTCCGGTGAAGTGGATGCGGTCGCGCTCGGGCCGGTGGTGGCCGACGACGAGTTGCGAGAAGTAGTCCACCGGTTGCCCAGCCGTCAACGAATAACGCAGCTCGATGTCGGCGGTCGAACGCATATTCAGCCCCTCGTTGACCTTGCCAGCGACAACGGCGAAGCTGACGTCGATCGAGCCGAAGCGGATCATCGACCGCTGCCGATGTTCACGAAGCCCGAGTACGTCTAGGTCATCCGTCACCGTCATCGTCTTCCTCGATCGGCCGAAGCGGCGGCTGCTCGGCTTCGATCAGGTCGGCGAGTTCTCGACCGCTCATCGTCGGCTGCGGCAGGTGGCCGAAGACGAGCCCATGCGCGATCCTAGCGGCGTCGTGAGCGAGCAGAACAGCCGTCGCCGGAGCCGACTTGCCGTGACCGAGGCCAACCGCCACACGAAGCGCGCGGAGGAGGATCTGGACCTCCTCATTGCCAAGACCTGATCCCTGCTCGGCGGCCGTCAGCTCGGCCTCGGAGATGTCGCCGGAGAGATCAAGCACGTCATGCACACAGCACGCCGTGTGGACTAGCGCTGCTTCGGGGTCGCCGGCAGCAAGGGCATGAGCCGCCAGCTGGAGGCGGTCGAACGCCTGACGCGAAATCCGGCCGGCGCCGGGATCGACGAGCTCGCCGAGCACGCGGGTTTGGACACGATCGTGGTCCGCCGTGATCCGTGCGAGCAGCTCCGTGCGAGCACGCAGGATGCGGAAGGCGCCCGCGTCCCAGAAGCGCTCGACTGTCTCCGGCTGCAGACCCTCACCCGCGGACCCGCCTCTTCCGAATGAGACTTGAACCGTGGACGCCTCACGCAGTCCTTCGAGCGCCTCGGTCACTCCTACCAACGCGTCCAGTTGCGCGAGCCGGAGCCGATGCAGCTGCTCCTCGTCGTCCGGTTCGTCGTCAAGCGCCGCGAGTGTGCCCGGCGACACGGGCCACTCGGCAATCCGCGGGTCTAACCCAGCATCTCTCAGCCGCTCATCCTCGGCGGCCACCTTCCGCTGCAGGGCGACCAGGAGGCTCCCTACAGCCGCAAGTTGCTGCTCGATCGCGGGCACAAGCGTCGCGGCGTCGAGCGCGCGTGACCATTCGTGCTCCAGGTCCTCGTTCAGCTTCCGGACGAGGTGGAACAGCGAGCCGAAGTCAGCAGGCGGAGGCGATGGTCCAGTCGACGCTCCTTGCTCAGCTTCGGCCGAGCCCTCATCGCCGCCCGCCTCCGCGTGAGGCGCTGCCGGTTCGTCGATCGGCTCCTCACCGGCGGATCCCGCATCGTTTTCGGCGCCCAGGGCGGCTGCCGCTTCCGCGCCGAGGCCGGGTACCAGCGACTCCTCCGGAATCGGTGCCGCAACTGCGCGACCCCCTTCGTTCTCGGCGGGATCCGACGCGGTCTCCTCGGGCGCTGACGCTGCCGCAACCTGTGCCCTTTTCGCGCTCCGCACCGCGCCGAGCACAACAGGGATGCGGTCGAGAGCCAGTTGCCGCGGCGTGACACGCGGCGTGACGCCGGGGAAGTCGCTGCCAGGCTCGATCTCGGCCTCGACCAGGGCGGGGGGACCTTCGAGGGCTTCGAGCGTGAGCTGCCGAAGTCGTCGCGCAGCCACCTCGGCTTCGCGGTCGAGGGCGAGAAACTCATACAGCAACAGATCCTGTGCGACCAGGATCGCCGCACGGACCATGCGGATCACCGGAGCGCCCATGCCGGCGTCCGACTGCCAGACGACGTTGCCGTTCCGATCGAGCTTGAAGCTGCCGGCCGCTGGCTCGGCGGCGGCTGCGGTGTATTGCCAAGGCTCGGCTTGGCGGGCAGTTACGGTTCGCCGCTCGAACTCGTCCACGTCAGGGCCCGGCGCCTTGAACTCGGCCACAAACGCAGCGAGGTCCGTCGCCACGCGGTCGAGCGCCTCGGCCAACGCCTGAAGTGCCCCCCGAAGACCCTGGATGGAGTTCGTGGGCGGCCGTTCATCGCCGTGCATGTCCGCCAGACGCTGTTCTATTACTTCGAGCACATCCAAACAGCGCTGGTAGGCCGCACTTCCTGCCAACCCCGCGATCAGCCGATCAGCGCGGTCGATCGCCTCCAGTTCGGCGGCGTCCGGCTTCCGGATGAATCTGATCTCATGCTCGCGCGGAGACGCGCCCGGCAGGAGTTCTGCGAGGAATGGGACGAGTTCCGCCTCCCGCCCTTCGGTCGTTTCGGGGACAGCATCCGCCATCCCTTCACGGTATCGAGCGCCCTTCGGGCCGGAAGAGAGCCCGGCCCTCTTCGTCTTCCCACTTCCAAATCAACCGTTCTCGTTGAGTCACACACGAGAGCATTGCAAGTCTCACATCGCGGTGATGGGAAGCCGCCGCACAGCGCTCGCTTCCACTTAGGTGGGAACCGAGAAGGCAAGGGTCAAGAAATGATCGGGGCGACCAAATGACCTACGGTGGCGGCCAACTCGACGAGCCCTGCCACCGCGGCGGCCCTTTCAATTCGAGCCCACAAAGTACGGACCACCACTGCGTCTGGCGCGGGCTTTGCGAGCTGGTCCTTGATCGTCTCGATATCAACGGCGGCGTCAAGCTTGTCGGTCTCGGATAAGTCTGAACTCTCGACGATTTGCCGCTTCAGCTCATCGAGCTCCATCCGGAGGTCGTTGAAGTCGGCGTTGACGATGTTCCCATCGCCCAGGGTGATGACATTGGCGCCCGTCGCCTGGATGTTGATTGCGCCGTAGCGCTCTCGGGCCTCGAACTCAGAACCGCCCTCGATCCGGTCAATGCCCTTGGCGATCTCATAGAACGACGTCACGGACGGAACCGTCGTAGACCCGCCTCGGAGCTGCACTTCCTTCTCGATCCGGAGCTCCTTGACCCACCCCCGATCCAGTAGGTAGTTGAGGTTCGCCTCGGCCTGGCTGAGCGAGTCGCTGGCCTTCAGATCACGCTTGACGTCGCTGATCTTGACCGCGGAGCCCTTCTTCCCGTACTTGCTCGTAGCCGCTGCGTTGCGGCTATAGAAGTAGCGCAGCATCACGCGTCGGATGGCGTCGTTTGGGTTGGGGCTGCCCGTCACGTGGTCAAGGTAGCCCCCCGGTCCGACGGCTCCGACTCTCGCCTGGGGCGCCAGAAGCCGGGAGCCGGAGCCGCAGTGGCCCGGTGCCGTTTCGTCAATCCCTTGACTCTCGCCGACAAGCGCCTATCGTTATGCGTCATGGTCCGAGTCGATACTGACGAGTTGAGTCGGCGCCGACTGATCGAGGACGAGCTCCTTGCGCTTGGTACTGAACGCGAAAGCCTCACCCATCAGGACAGTTGGAACCGCGAGCGGATCCGGCGCCTCGTCGGACCAGCACGCGAGGTCGGCATCAAAGTCCGCGACATCGCTCGCATGACCGGCCTCAGTACCCAGACCCTCCACTCCTGGATAGGCGACCTGATGCGACCCATCCCCGATATCCACTACGGCCACGCGGGTCCTGTCCCGGCGACGCTGGAGCAGGCGGCTCTTAGATCCATGGGAGAGGATCCCGAACGCGACTGGAAGCCGGCGGATCTACGCGACAGGATCCCTTCCGGATGGCCAACCGGAACCGTGGAGGACGTCGCCGGAGCGATGGAACGCCTAGTCCGGTGGCACATGATCTGGGACGGCGACACGGGCTATCGCGTCGCGCCGCCCGCAGATTCCGAGGCGTAGTGTCGTAGTCCGCGCGGAGGGCTCCGCGTGTCCGTCATGCCCGTGGTTTGCCTCTCCGACGCCGTGCCCCCGTGGGCGCGGCCCTCCTCTCGATTCGGGAGAGGATTTCGTCGGCGGACTCGAACTCGCGGCCCTCCTCCTCGGCGAGGGCAGCTTCGGTCGGCACGAGCTCACCTCGAAACGCCATCGCGAGCGACGCCCTCGATACGCGATCAAGCGTCGCGACAGTGCGATCGATCTGGGCGGTGAAACGATCGGCGGTGGCCAGCATGGTGTTCGACCGCCGAACGATCTCGCGCTGCTCTTCGATCGGCGGAAGCTCGATCGAGAAACCCTTGAGATCGGAGATCGAGATCCGCTGGTGACCGGCGGCTGAACGCGATGCTGCCTCGATCTGGTCCCGCGCCCTGGGCGACGCAAGGAACAACTGCACATACCTCGCGTGTCCGGGCTCCCCCAGCCTCACTCGGAACAATCGATCTGGGTATTGGACGCGACGATCGCCAATGTCGTCGACGAGGGCCGCGTTGCCGACGTACTCGATGCTCCCACTGAGTCGGGTCACGAGGAGATCGCCGTCTTCCAGGAAATTTGCGGCGACCCGCGACTGCGCGCCCGAGAGGAATCGAACGTCGTCGTAGTCGATCGTGAAAGGTCTCACGCTGCTCGATCGCAGGACGGGGTAATCCGTCGCGGTGTCGGTCGGTACTTCGCTCGATCCTCCACGAATGCTGTCTGCGAGGTCACCCAGGGTGGTGGACAGCCACGAAGTCGGCAGGTCGTTGGGCGCTTCAGTCGCTTCGCCGGCTCGGACGTGGTCGCTAAGTCGGCCCGAGCAGGCCGCGGCCAGCACACTGCTTCGAAAGCGCTCGATTCCGGCGCGGGCCGCCTGGAGGTGGTCGGCAGCGGCGACGCGGCGCCTGTCTATCTGGTCGAGGCGTGCTGCGATGCGTTGCTGTTCGGCTCGCGGAGAGAGCGAGATAGGAAGCTTGCGAAGAGCGCCCTGTGAGAGGTGAAGAATGGTGCTGCCGCGTGAGTGTCTTGCAAGAACGCCCGTCTCATTCAGGTATCGCAGTTGGTGAAACAGCCACCTGGTGCTGATTGCCGGGTCTCTCGGCCGTATTCGATGCAGAGCGTTCTGGAAGCAGTACATCTCGGTGCGCTCGTCAGGCCAAACCGCCGCCCGACCCGCCTCTCCGCCTTCGCAGACCATCGGCTTCGCTGCGGGTCGCCTGCCCGCATGGGTCGTCGCCGTAGCAAAGCTCGAACCCGGGGTGTCGCGGCGTCGCGCCCCTCTCCCTCGGGTTGATGGTCTTACCAAGCTGTGAGATCACCGGGCTGAACGGCGAGCCTCTGACGCTCCTCGGCGGAGAAGTACATCTCCGCCACATCCGACAGATCGAAACGGCCCCGTTGGACGTTGACGCTACGAAGATACGGGTGTCGCGGCGTCGCGCCCCTCTCCCTCGGGTTGATGGTCTTACCAAGCTGGGTGACCGCCACGTCGCCGAGCGATGTCGCTTCCCACCCCATAGGCGGCGCGCCGCTCTCGCCATCGGTCACGCGGCAACCTTTGCGTCATCGAGCACCTTCTGAAGCTCGTGCAGGTCGGTGACAGCCGCTTGGAGCTCGGCGATGGCATCGCTAATCAGTTCGCCCGGATCGAGAATCTCAGCGGGATCGTCAAGTTCCTCGTCGCGCAACCACTTGAAGCTGTCGATCTTGTAGCCGCGCTCGATGATCTCCTCGAGGCTGAAGTTGCGCCACCGCTCCTCGGCCGAGTCGGCTTCGCTGCGGGTCGCCTGCCCGCATGGGTCGTCGCCGTAGCAAAGCTCGAACCCGGCGAAGTGCGCTTCCGTCAGAGGCCGCGCCTTTTTCGTGATGGCCGGGACGTTTGCGCGGGCGTCGTACATCCACAGCGTCCTCGTGGGCCGCCCCTTCGTGAAGAAGAGAACGTTCGTCTTCGTACCAGCGGTATAGGGGGCGAACGTGCCTCTCGGGCACCGGAGGACCGTGTGGACATCACAGTCCTCCATCATCACGTTAAACACCTCGCCGGCTTGATCGGCGAACAGAACGTTGTCGGGAACGACCACGGCCGCCCGGCCGCCCGGCTTGAGCAAGGTCATCACGTGCTGGAGGAAGTTGAGCTGCTTGTTGCTGGTCTCGACTACGAAGTCGTCTCGGGTGGGTGCCTGGTTCGCGCCCTTCGTCCCGAACGGCGGGTTCGTGAGGATCACGTCAAACCGCTGACTCGTCGGCGTTTCGTAGATCGAGTCGCCAAGAGCGATGTGCGGTTCGACCTGGTGGAGGTAGAGGTTCATCAGCGCCAGCCGGCGGGGACGGGCGACGAGCTCCTGGCCGTAGTAGGTGCTGGTGCGAATGCGCTTCGCGGTCTCGCGGTCGAATGCGCCGCCGGTCTGCTCCTTGAGCCACTCGTACGCAGCAACGAGAAAGCCTCCGGTACCGCAGGCGGGATCGCCGATCGTGAACCCGTTGTTCGCTCGTGGATCGGGCTTCATCACCCGGACGATCGACTGGATGAGCGGCCGAGGCGTGAAGTACTGGCCGGCGCCCTTCTTGCCCTCGGCGGCGGCCTTCTCGAGTAGGCCCTCGAACGCCGCGGCCTTGACGTCGACCTTCAGGCTGGTCCATTCGGTCTCGTCGGCGGACTTGATGAGCTGCGCGAGAGTCGCCGGGTTCGCGAGCCGGTTCTGGCTGCCGGCGAAGATGTCGCCGAGCATCCCGGGCTGCTTGCCGAGCGTCCGCAGCGCGTCCTCGTAGGTCTCGACGAGCCGGACGCCGCTCTGGGCCCGAAGGTACGGCCAGTCGGTGCCCTTCGGCAGCTGAATCCCCTGCTCGTCGGCCATCTTGAGGAACAGCAGGTAGGTGATCTGCTCGATGAAGTCGCCGTAGTCGACACCGTCGTGGCGGAGCGGGTGGGCGAAGCCCCAGAGCCGTGAGACGACATCCGTCATACGGTCGCCAGCTCCGTGTTCACGCTGGCGAGCAGCTCGGCCAGCTCGCCATCGAAGGTCTCGTTGGCGGCGCCCCAGCCGCCCTGATCGGAGAGGACCGGCACGAGCGAGAAGTCTTCCCGGTCGATGGAGAGGTTCTCGACCAGGTGGAGCTGGATGCGATCGAGCCACGCCGTCTGCTCGGCCGTAAGCTCGCGACTTTCGGTCACGCGCCGCATCGCGGCCTCCACCCGCTCGGGGGCGGTCAACAGCGGAGACGTATCAAGGGCGGCGTGCTTGACCATCGAGATGATGTCGACGAGCGCCTTCTGGTAGGCGACCTGGTGCGCCCGCTCCAGCTTCTCCTCGGTGAAGTGCTCGGGAGCGCCCTTGAGGGCATCGCGCAGCGCCAATAGCGCCTCGGGCCGCCAGCCGCTCGGGCGGGAGAGCAGCACGCCGAGAGCCTCGACCCTCGGCGTCTCCGCTCGCACGAAGTCGGCAAACGCCTTGAGATAGTCGTCCGGCTTGCAGGCCGTGCCGTCCGCTCCCTTGATCAACCACTCCGAGGAGACCTGGTCGGTGACCTGCTCGGCGATGATGAAGCTGCGCTGGCCTCGCGGGTAGTCCTCGAGCAGCCGCTGGAAGTCGGCGTCGCGAAGCAGCTCCATCGTCGGGGTGAACGACTGCCGCAGCAGCGCTGGGAGCTGCTCGGCGAATCCGCCGAGGTCGCCGTCGTCGACGAAGCGGGCGAACCGCTCGCGAGCCTCGCCCGACATGTTCTTGTCTATTCGGCGCAGGCGCCGGACGAGGCGCGTCGTGTTGTAGTCGCGATCGGTGTTCTGCCAGATCTCGTCGATGATCTGGACGATGCCCTTGCCGTCGCCCTCGGGCGGTTCGGCGGTGATGCCGGTGGTGCCGGCGAAGTACTGCAGGAGCGTGCCGTCGAAGCAATCGAAGATCACGAAGCGGTCCTTGTCGGTGGCCATCTCCCCCAGGCGCGTACCGCGCCCGAGCATCTGCTCGAAGAGAATGCGCGACTTCACGGGGCGCAGCAGCACGAGGAACTCGAGGTCGGGGATGTCGACGCCCGTCGTGAGCAGGTCGACGGTGACGACGATCCCGGGCTTGGCCCGGTTGCGGAACTCGCGGATGCGCTGGAGCGGCCGATCGACGCGCCCGGTGATCTTGGCGACGAACGCCTCACCTCGTCCGAAGATGTCGCGGGCCTGGTCGACGAGCTGGTCCGCGTGAGAGGTGTGGGGCAGGTCGTTGACGGCGAAGATCAGGGTCTTCGGGAAGCGGCCGTGTTCGGCCTCGTGCGCATCGGCGTACTCCTTGAGCTCGCGCAGGATGCGCTTGTTGGAGTCGGGTGCCGTGATGTCGCGCTCGACGGCGGTCGCGTCGAAGGCGCGCTCGTCGTCGAGGAGGTCCAGCTGCTTGGTCCCCGTCTCGGGGTCCACCTGGTCGACCTGCTCGCCCTCCTGGAGGAAGACGCCGTTGATGCGGACGTCCGAGCGCACCCGGACGACGTCGTAATCGACGAGCCAGCCGTCGCGGACTGCTTCCTCGTAGTCGTAGCGGTAGGCCAAGTTCTCGAAGTAGGCCATTGTGTGGGTGGCCGGGGTGGCGGTCAGGCCGATCTTGATGGCGTCGAAATGGTCCAGCGTCTCGCGCCAGATGGCCTGGTCCTTGGTCGAGTAGCCGCGATGGCACTCGTCGGCGACGATCAGGTCGAAGGCATGGATCGGGATGTCGAGCTGCTCGACGTCGGCGTCGACGCTCTCGCCGTCGATGGTCAGCGCCTTCTCGCCGCCGAAGAGGTTCATCGTCATGCGCTGGATGGTTGAGACGTAGACGAACGCGTCGCCGAGCTTCGGCGCGGTCAGCAGCGAGTTGGGCATCAGGGTTGGATCGAAGACGTCGCCGTCGTCGAGATCGCCCTGCTGGAAGCGCTGCGAGTAGAGCGGGTAGACCTTGTCGAACTTCAGTCCCGGCTCGGCTTCGAACGAGGCGAACGTGCGCACGGTCTGCGCGGCCAGTGCCCGGCGGTCGACGAGGAAGAGCACCCGGCGCGCGACGCCCGCCTTCATCAACCGGTAGATCTCGTTGACGGTCATCACCGTCTTGCCGGTCCCCGTGGCCATCGTGACCAGCAGCTTGCGCTTGCCCTCGGCGATCGCCTGCTCGATCGCGGCGTTCGCCTCCACCTGGTACGGCCGTAGCCGCGTGTTCTGGATCTGCTCCCCGAGCGTTGCCAGTTCGGCGTCGAAGTCGCGGGCGAGCATCTCGCCGAGTGCTGCGGCGGTGTGGAAGCCCGACACCCAACGCGAGCGGTTGCGCTCGCGGCGCACGTCGTGGAACCGGATTTGCTCGCCGTTGGTCGAATATAGGAACGGCACGGCGTACTCGCCCTGGTAGCGCGGCTGCTGCTGGATACCGCGCGAGTAGCGCTCGGCCTGGGTCAGGACGCCTTCGGGCCCGAGGGTGAGCTTCTTGGCCTCGACCACGCCGTAGATCTTCTGCGCGACGCAGAGCGCGTAGTCGGCGGGGCCGTCGGCGGTCGGGAGCTCAGTTATCGCCGAGGCGAAGAGCGAGGTCTCGGGCGTGACCTGAGTCGACGGCGCCACCGTCCAGCCGGCCGCCTCGAGCTTGGGGTCGATGCGGATGCGCCGAGTCTCGCGTTCCAGCTCTTTCATCAGCGTCGATGATCTCAGGAAGGCGTGCCTACGGCTGGTGTTCGTAAGCCGATTTGGCGGCGTCGGCCGACAACCGAAGGGAGCTTCCGACGTCGACCCACGATCCGCCGTGGGCCACAGCAGTGCGCGCCAGCCGGCTGGCGATCGCGTCCAGCTCATCGATCGAGGCGCGGACCTCCGCCAGCGCGATGATGGCCTGATCGGCGGGCTCCGCTCCGGGGTCGATGGATGCGACCGGACGTCCGGTCCGACGCGACAGCTCGGCTTCGACGAGACGAGCGAGGTAGCCCGAGACTGAGGTGCCTTGCGCCAACGCTGCTTGCCGGAACGCGACCCACTGCTCGTCGTCGATCGCTAGCCGCGCCACCTGCATGCTGTTGACGATGCTGCATGTCGCACTCTAGTGCAAGTCTGTGAACGCTTTTCGGGTTGCGGAGCACGAGGCGCGTAGGGCCATGCGGGACCTGACGATCGCCTGGGCGATCAGCCAGGAGGAACGGCTACGAGGAGGTATCGGAACTCGATGCCGTCGATGCGCGAGTAGTCGTGCCACGCGAGCGAGTAGGTCCCTGAGAGGGTGACCGTCCCCTGTGCGCCGGTCGGCCGTCCCCCCGCAGCCCCCCAGTCTCCCCAGCTCAGCGTGCCGGTCAGGACGCACCCATTATGAAGGCGGAAGGCGTCGTAAAGCACGGGGCGCCGACTCGCTGGCGGCAGCCACACGTTCGAGACATTTGTGAGGAGCAGCAGGACACCAGAATCGATGACCCCGGTCGCCACCAGCTGCTCGAGCCGGCACAGACCCTCGACTGCGAAGTAGCGAGCGTGGTCATCAGCTCCCGTAGCGAGTTCGAACAGCTCGCCCCCCACCTCGGCGGTCATGCCGCGGCGCGGATACTTCAGCTCGACCCCGATCCTCTGCCGGTCAAGTTCGATCAGCACATCCAGCTCGATGCTCGGACGGACAGCGACGCGCTTTTCGAGCCGGATGCTGGCGCGCGGATGAGAGGTCTGGATTTCCCAGGCGAGGGCGTGCTGGAAGTCGGCCTCGCTGTGAAAGAGAGGTCGCTTGGGCGCCAGCGCGTCCATGGCGCCTTGCACCAACTGCGTGTGTCCTACTCCTTCCTCATCCGCTCAGCCCCAGAAGATGGCAGTCGGATCGCGATCGACCTCGTCCAGGAGTGCCATGACGTCGGAGTTGGGCTCGATCAGGTCGTAGCGATGCCACTTGGCGTTGCTATCGCGCCAGTAGAGCGTCCACTCGCCACGGGTGGCGGTCCAGCGCAGGCGCGCAATCCCCAGCTCGGTCCATTCGGGCCCGAAGTCCTCGCGCCACGGTGGGCGCCTCTCGACGATCGTGACCGCGCCGTGATCGACGACAGCCTCGACCCGCACCTGGTCGATCGAATGCGGCGGCACGCGTTGCTCGCAGTAGTGGCGGATCGCCGCGACGTCGAGACGTGGGAGGGCCACGGTGGGTCAGAAGATGCCGAATTCGCATGCGAGCCGCCCGGCCCCCATGCGCAACGAGCGCCTTCAGAAGATCCCGTACTCGCGAACCAGCGACGCCAGCGGCGTCTCGAAGAGGAGCGCCAGGAGGCCCTGCTCGAGTTCCTCGGCGAGCCGCCGTCCCTCGTTGTAGATCGGGGAGTCCGACACGTCGGAACGGGCGAGCCGCGTGAGCTCGGCACGCACGCCTTCATCGTTGAGCATCGCGATCCAGCGGTCGTAGGCGCTGAGCGCGCGCACGCCGGCATCCACGGCATCTTGCTCGATGAAGGCCACCGCAAGACGGTCGACGGGCGGCATCTTGAGCTGATCCACGAGGAACGCCCGCATGTCGCCCGCCGCGTGGCGATGGCAGAGCAAGATCGGCAGCAGGCCGCCGGCGAACAGCACCTTGCGGGACGTCCGGAGCTTGAGGTTGCGCAGCGCCCACTTCTCCCCCGTGCCTTGGCGCTCCTTGCCGACGAAGTCGACGCAGATCGTGCGCCAGTAGCGGATCAGGTCGTTAAGCAGGAACCGCGGCGGCCGGAAGTCCTTGATCGACTCGTCGAGGTAGCCGTCCAGTACCCGCTCCCAACAAGCACCGCCGACGGCGTCGTTTGCGATCGGCTGCGATTCGAGCAGCAGCAACGCCCGCCGGGTGAGGTTGCGGTTGTCGTCAGCGTCCAGGCCGATCCGCTCCACGAGGTGATCGCAGAACACGACTTCGCCGAAAACACCCTCAGCGCCGGGTTTGCGCTCCTCGAGGCCGATGCGGGCCTCCATCTCCTCGACCGTCGGACGCACGTCCATTCGCTCCGGGCCGTCGACGAGGATGGTCCAGTCGTCGTCGCTGTGCTCGGTGAGTTCGCGGCGTCCCCACGAACCGAACAGAACGACGCAGACGTCCGCGTCGATCTCCACGTCGGTCAGGCGGTTGCGCATCGCCGGCAGCTCGCGCTCCGTCCGATCGCGCGCTTCGAGCAGATTGGGGAACTCCTGTCCGCTGCGCTCCGCAAGCCCCTCAAGAGCGCTCATGGCCCGGCTCAGGTCGCGCGAAGAGGCGCTTCGAGTATCCAGGGAACGTCGCGGCAGCGATCAAGAAGAGGCGCGAAGAGTTCCTCGTGCTCGTCTGTGAGCGGCTCGTGGTGGCAGTCGCCGCTGACTGAACTGATGTGGAGGTGCCGGAGGCGCGGCGTAAAGCGATTCAGGAACTCGTGACCGAGCTTCATGCTGGGGTCCACGGACCACGCGTGCGGCACATCGAAGCAGAATCCGGCTTCGGGCAACGCGTCGAACAGGGGCTGCAACTCGTCGCCGGTCCGGCCCCCGTCCTTACGGGCATCCATGTTTTCGATCACCAGGCGACCGCCGAGCAGCTCGTATGTTGCGACCTCATCCATGAGATCCGGATGCAGGACGATCGCGTCGACGAAGGACGGCAGGTCGGCGAGGACTGCGACGAGATCCGCTTCGGGCATTCGGCGGTCCTTGCTTGGGCCGTGGACGCTGACGTAGCGGAAGGGCAAGGAAGGCTCGGACGCGAGGTACTCGACGAGCGACGGGAACTCTTGCTCTGACAGCGCAGCGAGCTCCGCGGCGAAGCTCGATACCGAAACCGCCTCCTCGACGAGACGAGGCCAATCGCCTCGATGATCGACCATGTAGCCGGTCGATGCCCCGAGCGGATGATGCTTCTGAAGGGGCTTCGGCCCGGTGAGAGCAGTCGGGGGCATCGTGTGCACGCTAACGGTCGGGCACGACACCAATTCCGCCGTACGTCGCGACGTCCGGCGATGCGGTTGCGTCTTGTGACACGTCGAGCGCCCGAGACAACTTCTCCGCGGCATCCAACTGCGGCACGTGATGCACGTAGATCATCGTCGTCGCGATATCCGCGTGGCCCATGTAGGCCTTGACATCGGAGAGCGGGAAGACCTGCACGGCGAGCGTGCCGAACGTGTGGCGTAGGTCGTGGAAGCGGATCGGCTTGAGGCCGGCGCGCTCGCGCGCCGCGTAGAAGCGCCGCCGCAGCGCCGAGTCCTCGAAGTGCTTGCCGAGGTCGTTGCAGAAGACGAGGTCCTCGTCGCGCGTGAAGCGCTCGCGGCGGCTCATTCTCGTCGAGGACGCGCGCGACCTGATCGATCATCGGGACGCTGCGAACGCGGCCGGATTTGGGCGCGCCCTCGCCGCGCTGAACGTACGAGCGGCGGACGTGGATCAAGCGCTTGGCGAAGTCGACATCGCGCCAGCGCAGGGCACGTAACTCGCCGAGCCGGAGCCCGGCGTACGCGGCGGTCGCATAGAGC
>CAWCNV010000002.1:0-88044 GCA_963797015.1 uncultured Actinomycetes bacterium
CCGCTGCTCTAACCGACTGAGCTACTCCGGCGGGGCCGCCTTCTGCCTGCAAATCGGCGCCTCTTCTCTGCCAATCCCCCTCGTTCCCCCTGGGCTGCAGTGGGCTAGGAACCGCCCAGTTTGCAAGAGTACCCGAGAGTTTGCTAGAAGGATGTCGGGCTTTGTTAGAGGCGCTCGTTAGAGGCGTCCAGCAGGGCCCGGAGGGTAGCAGTCGGCCTCGCGCTCGAAGGCGCAGACGAGCCCGCGGGCGGCGCTTCTCGGCACCAGCCCTAATCGTGCGCGCACGCGACAGGAGGGACGTAGATGGCGACCGCGCCCGAGAGGAACCGCCGGCCGCGCGGGACCGGCTCGATCCAGTGGAAGAACGGCCGACCTTACGCCGTCTACCGCGACGTTCTGACCGGGAAGCCGACTTGGGCGGGGTTCGACAACGAGGAGCAGGCGGACGCGTTCCTGGCTCAGTGGGCAGCCGACAAGAAGGCGGCTAGGGTGGCGGCGAAGGCCGCCACGGCGGACCGGGCCGCCGCGGCTCCGCAGCGCCGCCCGCCCGGCTCGTCGGAGCCGTGGATCTTCGGGCAGGTGCTCACGGACTGGGAGGAACGACACCGGGACGGTGTGCAGGAGTCGACGATGCGCGACTACGGTCCCGCGCTCAACGACCTGCGACGGGCGCTGGGCGGCGTGCTCGCGCGCTCGCTCACCGACGAACACTTCGAGGCCTACAAGCGTGCCAAGCTCGACGGCATCGACCTCGCCGGCGGGGATGACCCCGTCCGCAAGTTGGCGGCTGCCACCGTCAACAAGCGTCTGGACCTTGCGCGGCGGATCATCGACGAGGCGACCCGCCGCGGCGTCATGGAGGGGTCTAACCCGGTGGAGGAAGTCGTGCGCCCGCGCGACCCCAAGCGCGAGCAGATGGTGCTGACCGAGCCCGAGCTGCGCCGGCTCATCGACGCCGCGCCCACGCTCGAGCTGCGTGCTCTGACGCGGTGCTTCTGTGAGCTCGCGCTGCGCTTCAGCGAGGCGACCGGCCTTCCCATCGGGGCGTACGACACGAAGCGGAGGACGGTCCGCATCCGCCAGCAGGCCGCCGAGCGGCGCAAGCCCAAGCCCCTGCGCATGATCATCAAGGACTACGCGAAGACGCCGTGGGGCATCCGCACGCTGCGCGTCTCGGAGGCGCTGGCGGCCGAGCTGGACGCGATCGTCGCCGGCCAAGGCGACAAGCCCAACCCATACGGCCTGTTCTTCACCGACGCCCGAGGCGGCATCCTCCGAGAGCCCAACTTCCTGCGCGACCGCTGGCGCCCGCTGCTGCTCCGCGCGGGCTTCGTCGTGATAGACGCAGACGGCAAGAAGCGGCCGCGCAAGGGCCTGACTCCACACGTTGCCCGCCACAGCAGGGCGTCGCTGATCGCGTCGCGCCACTCGGAGCTCTTCGCGCCCAAGCTGCAGCGGTTCCTGGGGCATCACTCGGTGACCTTCACCCTCGCCAAGTACGCGTCGCACTTCTCCCACGGGATGCTCGAACCCGAGGAATATCTGACCGACCTGGATGTCGCCGAGCTGGGCGACCCCGCGGCCGCGTAGCGATCCACGAATTCAAGCCGGTCACGGCGATGGGCCTGCCAGCGCCACGCCAGTACCCCCGCTCACGTTTGGCCGTTGAGCGGCTCGTCGGCTGACGCGCGGGGCCAGACCCGATCCATCCACGGCGGTCGGTCGGCCTTGCGACTGGCGCGCAGCGATGTCCGTGGCGGCGCGGGGCAGGGCTCGTACTGGGCTTCGCCTCCGTTGCGCATCCACTCTACGAGCTCGGGAACGAACACCATGACCTTCGTACCGGCGCGGTGGCCTGGGAAGCGTCCGACCCGGCACAGCTCCCGAACTTTGTCTTCTGAGAAGCCGGCGATGGATGCCGCGACGTCGAGTCGCACGGACGCTCCATGCTGCTCGACGAGTGCCCTGACGACGGCATCCATGGGTCTCACCTAGGTCCGAGGCGGCCCGGACGGCAGTGGCACAGTCGCCCCATGGCACAGCGCTTCGGCGAACGGCGAGGCGCTCGCGCGAACTCGCGCCGCGAATCTCGCGGCGACAGCATGCCGCCTAGGCAGATCCCGAACGCGGCGCCCACAGCGGCCGCAACGAGGGAAGGATCTTGCGCCGGAGCGCGCGCGTCAGGGCGGCACCACGCGCGGCGGGGGGGAGCCATGTGGGAGTCGCGACCGTAGCCAGCCTTGAGGCACATCAGGATCAAAAATTTCGGAAATTGCGGCATGACCCAGGTACGGCATCGGCACGATGTGGCCTCTCCGCGTCCGTCCACGACGGCTCGTCACGTCCAACCCAGGCAGCGGTCGCCGGGTCCGTCCAGGCCCCATGCGACCACCGGCTCGGGCTATTCAATGAGCAAGCCCACCTTGTCGTCGCAGCTTGGCTCATCGAAGTCCGAACGGGAGGTCGGACGGTCGCGCGGCGCGCCGCAGCTCACTTGCATGAATGCAGCAGCTGCCGGGCGGTTCACGCGCGGTCGTCGACGCCTTCGCTTGATGTGGGCGTGGTGCGTCGAAGCGTCGTGGTGGTGAGGGCGCCTGTGATGAGCATGAGTACGCCGTAGATCCCGGCGACGGTGGCGGCTTGTGCGCCGAAGGCCTGCGTGGCCAGCGTGGCGGCGACGGCGAAGTCGCGCAGGGTGACCGCGAGGGCGACGGCAGACTGCTGCGGTCGTGACACAACGCGCGTTGCGGCGATGGCGGGGATCGCGGAGAGGGCGAGGAAGGCGGCGCTGGCGGCCAGCGCTGGGGCGAGGTGATCGCCCGCGGAGGTGCCGCTGAGCGCTGCGTAGATGAGTGCGGACACTGCGAGGGTGGAGCCGGCTGCGTACCAGGGCTCGCCGCGGGCCAGGCGCGGAGAGGCGCTGCGCGCGGCGACACCGACCGTCAGGGGAAGGAGGACGACGAGCGCGAAGCGGCCCAGCAGCGTGCCCGTGTCGGTGCTCGCGGTATCGGCGGCGAGCAGCCCGATGAGCAGTGGGCCGAGCGTCGCGGAGGCGATCAGCGAGCCGGTCAGCGCGCCGAGCGCGAGGGCGGCATCGCCGCCGGCGAGCGCGACGAGCCCGACCGCGGCGACCTCCGTTGAGGACAGGCCGAGCGTCAGCACCCCCTCACGCACGGGGCTGTCGAAAAGCCGACTGAGCACCCACGCCAGGGGCACGAGCGCGAGGAACGGCGCCAGTGAGAGGGCGAGCACGGCTCTGAAGCGCGTGCGCAGGTGCCAGAGTTCGTGCGGGGCGATCCCAAGTGCGGTGAGCGCCACGAGCGCGGCCAGCAGGAGGTCCGCGCGCGTGGCGATCTGCTTCGAGGGCACCAGCAGGGCGAGGGCGACCGCGGCGAGCGCGAGCGGCAGCAGCGCTGCGGCGACGCGGTCACCCACTCGGTCCCCCGTCATGGCGTGCAGTGTGACCGTGCTCGGCGCGTTTCCCGCCGCCGTGGCTACGGCGTCGCCGGCGGCTGGGTGGCGAGCCGTCCGCTGATTACAGCGACCGTGAGATGTAGAGCGGCGACGGCGATGGCCACTACGGCGATCCCGGTGCGCGACTCATCGAGCTGGTGGACGACCTCGCGGATGTCGAGCGCCGCCCACGCCAGCGCGATGACGACGACGGTGAACAGAAAGCCGCGCAGCAGGCCGATCCGGCTGGCCGCGAGCGCCGCGAGCGCGAGGCCGGCGAGCACGGCGAGGACCACGAGCGGGGTGGACTCGACGTCGACGCCGAGCAGGCGCTCTCCCTCGGCGTGTGCGGCGCCGGACTCGCCCGAAGTCTCCGCGTGGCCCGCTTCCCCGGACGCGGTCGCCTCGGACGCGCCGCCCTCGCCGTGCGCGCCCGCGGACTCACCGCTTTCGCCGCCAGTCTCCGCGGCGTGCGCGGCGGCAGGCTCCGTGTGCGTGTCCGTGGAGTGTTCGGCGATCACGCCGACGGCGAACAGGGCCGTGGAAGCGACGAGCAGCGCGACCAGCGTCCGGCGCAACGGGCTCATCACCCGTTAGGCCGCCTCGGCGGCGAAGAACATCTCGATCACCGCCCGCGCGTTCTGCGGGCCAGTGATGTCGAGCACGAGGTCGCCGCCCTCGCGGCCGAGCGTGAAGTCCAGGAACGCGCAGCACGCGGACTCTGCAGCCACGAGTTCACGCGTGCGCCGCTCGATGTCCGGGGTGTCGCGCAGGCGCACGCGCATGCCCGACGCGGTCGGGGTGCGGTCGAGCAGGCCGTCGGCGGCGAGCGCGTCGATCAGCGCCAGGCGGGCGGTCATGCCGTCGGGCGACAGCGTGCAGGCGATGGGCAGCTCTGGCATCGATGGTCCTCATGATCGAAACGGGACACCCTCTACCGTGCACCTTCAACACGACTTCAAGTCAAGGGGACATCCGTCATGGCCGCCACCAACCACGACCCGCTGCTGACCATCGGCGAGGTCGCCCAACGCGCGGGGGTGCGCACCTCGCACATCCGCTTCTACGAACGCGTCGGCGTCCTGCCCCCGGCTGAGCGCGTATCGGGCCAGCGCCGCTATCGCGAGGAGGTGCTGCACCGCCTGTCGATCATCGACGTCGCCCAGCGCGCCGGCCTGACCCTCGAGGAGATCACCCCGCTCACCGGCCCAGCGAACCGCAGCGCCGACGCCAGCCGCCACATCCGCGCGCTCGCCGACGACAAACTTCCGCACATCGAGGCGCTGATCACCCGCGCCCAGGCTGTCAAGCACTGGCTTGAGGTCGCGCAGTCCTGCGATTGCACCAGCGTCGACGTGTGCGGGCTGTTTGTCGACCCCACACTGATGCCCCCCGCCGACGACATCGACCTCGGCGTCCGTCAGATCAAGCCACGTGGCCGGGGCTGAACGCAGCGCTTGACTTCAACCCGACTTCAAGATGCAGGGTGCGAGCCCATACCGGACCCGACCCAGGAGAACGCCGCCCAATGTGCCTGCCCACCAAGACCGACCAGCCGTCCTCACCGCCCGCCGGTTCCGGCACACGCTCACTGCTCGGTATGGGCGGGCTGATGCTGCTGGCCTGTCTCGGTGGCCCCGCGCTGGTCGGCGCGCTGGCCGGGCTCGGCGCCGGTGTGCTGCTCGGCGCCGGCGGCGTCGTCGTCGCGCTCGCGCTGTGCGCCGCCGTACCCGCTTTCGCGGTGGTGTGGCGCCGCCGCTCCGCTCGCCGGTCGCCGACACTCGATCTGTAAGGGGGATTCGCAGTGTCGCTTCAGGCTGACCCTCGCCGCCTATCCGCTGCCGCGAGTGACCCCAAGGCCGTCGTCGGGCGGCTGATCGACGAGGTCATCAACACCGGCCGCCTGGACGTCATCGACGAGATCTACACACCGCAGATGGCAGTGGCAGCACGGCGCTGGATCACCCCCGTTTCGCGAGAGCTTCCCCGACGTCCACATGGAGGTCGTCGACCTCATCGCCGAAGGCGAGAAGGTCGTCGGACGCTTCCACTGCTTGGCCACCAACCTCGGACCGTAGCGCGGCAAGCCACCCACCGGCCGCCGCGTCGAGCGCGTCGACGAGGTCTACATCTTCCGCATCCACCACGGCCGCATCGCCGAAGCCTGGGGCCTCGAAGACACCCGCTCACGCGAACGGCAGCTCGGCGTCTTTTCGGGTGCCCGGCGCGATGCGCTCTGAGACGATGCGCCGCGATGAAGATCACCGCCCTCCACACCGCCGTCGTCGAAGGCAACTACGACTGGACCTTCGTCCGGATCGACACCGACGCGGACGGGCTGTCGGGGCTGGGGGAGTGGGCTGACCGGGATCGTGCGCGACCTCGCGCCGCTGCTCGTCGGCGAGGATCCTCGCGACGTCGATCGGCTGTGGAGCAAGCTGCGCTTGGGGGGCGTCCGGCGCGGGCTCGCCGGCCGGCATCGTCTACAACGCGATCTCGGGGATGGAGGCCGCGCTCTGGGACCTCGTGGGACGGGCCTACGGCGTGCCGATCCACAGCCTGCTCGGCGGCCGCTTCCGTGACTCCGTGCGCATGTACGCCGACTGCCACGCGGGCGAGGCGCTCGAGTCGCTGGACGCCACGATGGTCGCGCGCCCCGCACGCTGGGGCCAGGAGCCGCCCGAGGCGGTGAAGGCCGGCTCGATCCGCGCGCTCGAGCACGGCCGCGCCTACGCGCGCGCGGCGCCCGACGACCTGTTCACCCCCGAGCTCTACGCGCAGCGTGCGCGTGAGGTCGTCGCCGAGCTGGGCTTCAGCGCGCTGAAGTTCGACCTCGACGTCCCGACGCCCTACATGCAGGACGGCTTCCGTGAGGCGTTCGAGAGCGGCGCGATCGACATCGCCGCACCCGACCTGCAGAAGGGCGGGCTGCTCGAGGGCCGGCGGATCGCCGACTACGCCGACACCCACTACATCTCGCTCGCCCCCCACTGCATCGCCAGCCCGATCGGCACGATCGCCGCCGTCCACGTCGCGGCCGCGGTCCCGAACTTCCTCGCGCTGGAGTGGCACGGCATGAGCGTCCCGTTCTGGGAGGACCTCGCGGCCGGCTGGGAGGGCAAGGTGATCGAGAGCGGGCGCATCCGCGTGCCGGATGGATCCGGGCTCGGCGTGGAGCTCAACCTCGACGTTGCGCGCGAGTACGCGCGCGATGGCGAGCCGTTCTTCGACGAGTAGCGGGGTGCAGCGATGGCCATCCACGGCGATGTCACGACGACGACGGGTCGGACGCCGATGGTCGAGCTCGGTCGGATGGCCGCGGGTCTGCCGGGGCGCGTGGTGGCCAAGCTCGAGATGCGCAATCCATGCGGCAGCGTGAAGGACCGGCTGGGCGTGGCCCTGATCGAGGACGCGGAGCAGCGAGGCGCTCTGCGAGGCGGCATGACCCTGGTCGAGCCGACGGGCGGCAACACCGGAATCGGTCTCGCGTTCGCCGCCGCATTCGCGGCTATCGCCTCGTGCTGACCATGCCGGAGACGATGTCGACCGAGCGCGTCGCGCTCCTGGCGCACCTGGGCGCCGAGGTCGGGCTGACACCGGGCATCCTAATGGCCGATGCGGTTGCGCGGGCGAGGATGCTCGTCGAGCAGATCGCCGGTTCGGTGATGCTCGATCAGTTCACCAACCCCGCGAATCCCGACATGCACCGGCGCACGACGGCCGTCGAGGTGTGGGAGGACACCATGGGCGCAGTCGATGTCTTCGTGTCGGCCGTCGGAACGGGCGGGACGATCACGGGCGTCGGTGAGGTCCTCAAGGCCCAGAAGCCCGGCGTGCGCGTGATCGCCGTCGAGCCGGCCGGAGCGGCGCTGCTGTCCGGCGGCGCCGCCGGGGACCACCTGATGCCGGGGATCGGGGTGGGCTTCATCCCGGAGATCCTTAATCGCTTGCTGCTCGATGAGGTCATCGCGCCGACCGACGAACAGGCGTTTGTGTGCGCGCGGCGGCTCGCGCGTGAGGAAGGGATCCTCGCCGGGGTCTCGTCGGGCGCCGCCACCCACGCCGCCCTGTCCGTCGCCGCACGCGACGAATCGGCGGGCAAGACCATCGTGGTGTTGCTCGCGGATGGCGCCGAGCGCTACCTGATGACCACGCTGTTCGCCTGACCAGGCGACTACGACGAGGGGCGCACGGAGTGATCCTCTCCGGCGCCCTCGGGGACGGCCCCCGACGCGGCGGGCGCCGGCCAGCCGCCGGTCAGCCACAGCGCGCGCTGCCAGGAGTCGGCCTCGGCTCCCGGGAGCTCGCCGCTGTGTTCGGCGCGTTGCCTTCGCAGGTGCTCGCGAACGTCGGCGAGCAGTGATCGCACGGCGTCGAGCTCGGTCTCTCGCAGGAGGGCCCGCTCCTCGCTCGTGCGCGACGCGTCCCAGGCCAGTTGGAAGTGCGCCACGCACAGGCCCGGTGAGGCGCGGAACCGTTCGCCGAACTCGGCGTTCTCTGCCAGTTCGTCGAGGAGGTGGCGCGCGTTCCGCGCCACGCGCTGGTCGCGGTTGGCGCAGGCCGGGCATGCCGTGGCCGCGAGCTGATCGCCGTCGTCGAGGGCGGCCAGGTCGGCGGCGAGGTGCGCGCAGCGTGTGCTCGTAGACGTCGCTGATCGCGATCGTGGACTTGAGGCCGTCGACCTCGATGCGTCGCAGCTGCGCGGCGTGCTCGGCGCAGAAGCCGCGTGCCGCGCTGACCTCATCGGGGGCGTCCTCGTCGGAGCCCCGCTCGTCGAAGAAGTGCCACATGTACTCGCGGTCGAGCTTGTGCGCGGCGCGGCACAGGGGGCACATGTCGCGCGCGAGGCCTTGCTCGAGCCATCGGGTCAGCGCGCTGTGAGGCACTTAGCGAACGACCATGACGGGGCAGTGGGCGTGATGGGCGACGCGGTCGGCGGTCGAGCCGAGCAGGTAGTCGCCGAGGAAGTGGCCGCGGTGGCCGACGACGATCAGGTCGTGGCCGTGCGCCTTGGCGTAGTGGGTGATGACCTCGGCCGCGTGGCCGGCCACGAGGGCGACCTCGGTCTCGACTCGGCGCGCTTGTGCCTGTGAGCGTGCTTCGTCCAGCACCCGGGAGAAGTAGGTGTCCTTCTCGCGCTTGACCTCGTCTACCTCGCCGATCGAGCCGGCGTAGGCGGGCAGCTTGCCCTCGACCGCTAGCACGGTGAGCTCCGCGTTGACGGACTCGCAGATCGACAGCGCGCAGTCCAGGGCCTTGTTGGCCCCGTCGGAGCCGTCGACCGCCACCAGCACGCGGCTGAAGTGGTAAGGGCTCATTGCTGCTCTCCGATCGGCACGGCTTGGCTACTTGGGCGTGGTGCGTGTTCGTGCTCGCCGGCCGCTTCGCGCTCGGCCTCCACATCGGGTGAGAACCAACGCTGGGCGATCACGGTCGGGACGATCGCCGACAGTACGACGACCGTCACCAGCAGCGAGAACTGCGTGCGGTCGATGATCCCGGCGTTGAGCCCGTACAACGCGCTGATCGTGCCGAACGTCAGACCGGTGCTCATCAGCAGCGTCGTGAACACGGCATGTTCCGGGACGTGGCGGCGTGCGAGTGGCATGACGAGCCCCAGCTTGGGCACCAGCTTGGCGGCGAAGAGCACCGCGAGGAGCCCGATGTTGGCGAACACCGCGCCGAGCGACACGTTGAGCCCGCCGCGCAGGAAGAAGAACGGGGTCAGGAACGCGAACGCCACGACGCGCAGGCGCTCCTGCTCCTGGCGGTGCTGCTGGTAGTGGCGCGCCATCACCAGGCCGAGGATGAACGCCGGCAGGACCGCGTGGCCGTTGGCCTTGTCGGCGAGGACCATGAGGATGAAGAGCACGGCGAACACGAGCTTGATCTCGGGCTCGATGACGCGGTCGCCGTAGCGCTTGAAGAACCACGGGGCGATCTTCGGCAGCCCGACGATCGCCGCGACCGAGACGACGAGGAACAGCGGGAACCAGGCGTTGGGGGTGATGAAGATCGCCGACAGCGCCAGCGCGGTGGCCATGTCGGTGACGAAGCAGGCGCTCATGATCAGCTTGCCGATGCGCGTCCCGTTGAGCCCGGTCTCGACGAGCACGGCGTAGACGACGGCGAGGGAGGTGGTCGACAGCGCCGTTCCCGCGATCAGCGAGGCCTTCGGCGTCCAGCCCAGCAGTGACCACGAGATCAGCCACGCGACCACGAAGGGCCCGACGAAGGAGACGAGACCGATGGTTACCGACGCCCGGAAGCGCTGGCGGAAGTCGTCGGGATCGACCTCGGCGCCGGCAAGGAAGGTCAGCACGATCGAGGCGAAGGACGCCACGAACGTCAGCCACGGCGTGCTGGCGTCGATGTGGAACAGGTTGCCCACCACGACCCCGAGCCCCAGCTCGAGCAGCGCCACCGAGATCCCGAGTTCGACCGAGATCATGCTCGCCAGCACCACGACGGCGGCGAGCACGGCAGCAAGTTGGATCGGATCCATTGAGGTCTCCACGACAGGCGTCGGACAACAGGACGTCGGTGGTAGAGGCCATCAGCGGCGCGAACCGCGGTCTATAGAGCGAGCCTCATCGCTCGGAACCGGCAGTGTAGCGAGCGCACCTGCGAGGCCTGGACGGATCACCGGGCCGCGCGCGCCATTGCTTGTCGGTGATAAGCGGCGCCGACGGCTCGCGTACGCGTCGTCGCTAGGATCATGTGCGAGCGATGAGGCTCGCTCCGATTGCGGCTGGCCGCCGCTGATGGCCTCTACTTCGTGCCGATCCGCGGAGGTCACCTTGAAGCGAGCCGTCGACCAGTGACGATCGTCCTCCCACTCCCCGGAGGCCCGACACTCAAGCTCGAGCACCTGCTGCTCGACGTCAACGGCACCCTGTCAGACCGCGGGGTGCTTCACGAAGGCGCCGCACCCCGCGTGGGCCGGCTGCGCGCCCTCCTCGAGGTCCAGCTGGTCACTGCCGACACGTTCGGAACGGCGACGGCGATCGCAGAGGTCCTCGAAGTCGGCTCGCGCCGGGTTAGCGACGGCGCCGAGAAGCGCGAGCTGGTGGAGCGACTGGGACGCGATCGGTGCGCGGTGATCGGCAATGGCGCCAACGACATGCTCGCGCTCCACGCGGCCGCGCTCGGCATCGCGGTCATCGGGCGAGAGGGCCTGGGCGTCCTCGCGCTGCGCAGCGCGGACGTGCTCTGCGCGTCGATCACCGACGCGCTCGACCTGCTCCTGGACACCGACGCGCTCGTCGCCACGCTGCGCAAGTGACGGGAGATGGCGTTGAGCACCGCCCGGTCACCCAACCGCCTGAGCGCCATGCGCTTCGTCGTGGCCTTCGGAGTCGTGAGCCTGTTGGCAGACTTCGTCTACGAGGGCGCGCGCAGCATCGTCGGACCGTTCCTCGCCACCTTCGGCGCGAGCGCGGGGCTCGTCGGGTTCATCACCGGCGCCGGCGAGGCGGTCGCACTCGTCTCGCGCCTGTGGACCGGCAAGCTGTCAGACCGCACGGGCCGCCACTGGGCTCTGAGCATCCTCGGCTATGTGATCACCGTCGTTTCGGTGCCGCTGCTGGCCACGGCGTGGGCGCTGTGGCCGGCCGCCGTGCTCGTCGTCGCCGAGCGCTTCGGCAAGGCGGTACGCACCCCTGCGCGCGACACCATGCTCGCGCAGGCCAGCAGTGACGTCGGCCGCGGACGGGCTTTCGCCCTGCACGAGGCGCTCGACCAGAGCGGTGCGCTTCTCGGGCCGCTCGTTGTGGCGGCAGCTGTCGCGCTGAGCGGTTTTCGGCTCGGCTTCGCGGTCCTCGCCGTGCCGGGCCTCGCGACGCTCTGGGCGCTGGCGTGGCTGCGCCGCGCGGTGCCCGTGCCCGCCGACTACGAACGCGCCGCCGCCCCCGACCGGTCGCACGACGGCGGTGGCCCGCTGCCGGCGCGCTTCTGGTGGTACGCGGGTTTCACCGCACTCAACATGACCGGCTACGCGACCTTCGCGGTGCTCGCCTACCACCTCCATGCGCGCCACGTCGTGTCTGACGCGGAGATCCCGGTCATCTACGCGCTGGCCATGGGCATGGCCGCGCTCGCCGCGCTCGGCTCCGGGTGGCTCTACGACCGCATCGGCCTGCGCGGGCTGGTCATCATCCCGTTGCTCACCGCCGCCGTGCCGTTCCTGTCGTTCTCGACGACACCGGCCCTCGTGTGGATCGGCGCGGCGTTGTGGGGCGCCGCGGTCGGCGTGCACGAGAGCACGATGCGCGCGGCGGTCGCCGATCTCGTCCCCGCTGCCCGTCGCGGCGCCGGCTACGGGACATTCACCGCGGTCTACGGGCTCGCGTGGCTCGCGGGTAGCACGGCGATCGGGGTGCTCTACACCCACTCGACGGCGAGCGCCACGACGTTCGTCGTCGTGGTGCAGTTGGCCGCACTCGTCGCCTTCATCCCGGTCGCCCAGGGATCGTCGACGCCGGTCTGAGGGGGTTGACCGCTTCGCCGCCCGCGAACTGGGCCGCGGGGCCGAGCTTCTCGTCGATGCGCAGCAGCCGGTTGTACTTCGCGACGCGCTCGGAGCGGGCGGGGCCGCCGGCCTTGATGAAGCGACAGCCCGTGGCGACGGCGAGGTCGGCGATCGTCGTGTCCTCGGTATCGCCGGCGCGGTGCGCCATCACGGTGGCGTAGCTCGCGGTGCGTGCGAGCGCGATCGTCTCGAGCGCCCGGGTAAGCGTTCCCACCTGGTTGGGTTTGATCACCACCGCAGTCGGGATGCCCTGGTCGATCCCCAGCTGCAGCAGGCTCGGGCGGGTGACAAAGAGATCGTCGCCCAGCTGCACGCGCGATCCCAGGCGCTGGGTCAGGATCCGCCACCCAGTCCAGTGCTCCTCGCCGGGCCCATCCTCAAGCGAGACGATCGGATAGCGGTCGCACAGGCTCGCCCAGTACGCCACGAGCTCTGCCGAGGCCAGTGGCTCGGCTTCACCGTCGATGCGGTAGCCGTCTCGGTCTACGTCGCCGAGCTCGGTGGCGGCCGCGTCGAGCGCGAGCGCCACGTCGATCCCCGGGCGATAGCCCGCCGACTCGATTGCCGCCACGAGCAAGTCGAGCGCTGCCTCCGACGAGTCGAGCGCGGGCGCGAAGCCACCCTCGTCACCCACCGCGCGTCAAGCCGCGGGCGAGAAGCAGCTGCCCGAGATGGTGGTAGGCCCGCCCGTGAGCTGGCGCGGCCAGTGGGGGACCTCGTCCTCCGGCAGACATCGACGGGGGCGCGGTTCGTCCTGTAACTCCCGCGGCCCGCGCCGCCTTGAGCCGGCTCTCAGCTTTGGGCACTACCGTCCGCCGCCGATGAGTGCCCGACGGTCGTTCCGCCTCGCGCTGCTCGCCGGCGCGCTCGCCTTGCTGCTCGCCCTCGCGCTCACGCGCCAGGGCGGCGTCGCGCCGGCATCGCGGCCGGACGTGCCGGCGGTGGACGCCGCGACCGCGTGCGCCGTGCACCCCGGAGCGACCGTGCGCGTGTCCGTCGCGGTCAAGGGGTCGGGCGCGCGGTCCGCGCTCGTCCACGTCCCGAAACGGCGACGTGGTCGCGTCCCGTTGATCCTCGCCCTGCACGGGGCTTACGGCAGCGGCGCGTTCATGGAGCGCTACTCGGGGCTGTCGCGGCTGGGGGATCGCGCGGGATTCGCCGTCGTCTACCCCGATGCGGCCGGCCCGCGCTGGCGCATCTCGGCCGGCGAGGGCAGCGCGGACGTGCAGTTCCTCGACGCCCTGCTCGACCGCGTGCTGACCGGCCGCTGCTTCGACGCCCGTCGCGTTTCTGCCGTGGGGGTGTCCAACGGCGCCGGGATGGCCGCGCGCTTCGCCTGCGGGGGCGGCGACCGTCTGGCCGGCTTGGTGGCCGTGGCCGGCGACTACGGGCCGCTGCCGGCCTGCCAGGCGCGCCGCCCGCTCTCGGTCCTCGAGATCCACGGGACGGCGGACACGGTCGTCCCGTACTGGGGGACGCCGCAAGACCCGGGGGGTGACGTCGTCCGCTGGCTGGGGCAATGGGTCGACCGCGATGCCTGCCGGCCCGTCCCGCGGCGCTCACGCCAGCGCCGGGACGTCCTTCGCCTGGACTGGACGCCGTGCCGCGATGGGACGTCGGTCGCGCACCTGCGGCTCGTCGGCGGCACGCACGCCTGGCCGGGTGCCGACCCGCCCGATCCCGGGCCGCGGCTGGGCGTTTCCGCCTCCGAGGAGGCCTGGGAGTTCCTGCGGGCGCGGCGGCTGGGACCCGCGGTCGCCGAGCACGACGACGGCTGACAGGGTCCCGCGAGCGCCGGCGCGCGAGTTCGGTGGCGGACTCTCTCAACGCGATCCCAACCTCCCGCCAAACCCCGGCTCACCGAGCAACCTCGACGCTGTAGGCATGGAGAGCAGCGCCGTGCTCCGGCGGCCGGCGGTCCGCGTCAGCTCAGCCAGGACCTGGGCGCCAGCTGTCCTCGCCGCCATTTGTCTCGTGGGCTTTGGGCTGCGGTTCTGGGCGTTCGCTCGCATCCCGTCGGACCCGTTCTACGACGCCGCGGTGCGGTCGATGGGGCTCTCTTGGCACAACTTCTTCTACGGCGCCTTCGAGCCGGGCGGCGCCGTCGCCGTCGACAAGCCCCCGGTGGACCTCTGGCTGCAGACGGCCGCCACGAAGCTCTTCGGGTTCTCCTCGGCCAGTCTTCGCCTCCCTCAGGCCACCGCCGGGACGCTTGCCGTGCCGCTCCTCTACGACCTCGTCCGCCGCGGCTTCGGGCACACCGCAGCGCTGGCTTCCGCCGCCGCACTGGCGGTTCTGCCCGTCGCCGTGCTGACGAGCCGATCGGACACGATGGACACGATCCTGAGCACGATGCTTCTCGCCGGTGCGTGGGTCATCGTGGCGGCTCGTCCCGAACGCCGAGCGCGCGCGGTCATCGGCGCCGGCGCGATCGCCGGGCTGGCGTTCGAGGTCAAGGTCTTCCAAGTCGCCGTCGGACTTCCCGCGCTCGGGGTCCTCGCCTGGCACGCCCTCGAAGGTCCGGCGGCGCAGCGTTGGCGGACGCTTGCCCGGGGCGGTCTAGCGTTCGCGGCCGTCGCCGCCGCATGGCCCCTGGCAGCCTCTCTGGCACCGGGCGGCCACCCGTGGCCGATCGGCTCGACCAACGGCACGATCTGGAACGTCATCCTCGTCTTCAACGGCCTGGAACGCCTCGCAGTCGGGTCCGCGACGAGCGCGCTTCCGACCCCGGCGCCGTGGCGGCTGTTCATGCCCGGCTTGCTGAAGCCGATCGGGTTCGAGCTGTTCGCTGCGCTGCTGCTCGGCGGACTCGCCGCACACCGGGCCTGGCGCCGGGGAGCGCCCCGCGACGCCGCGGAGCGCTTGCGTTGGGCTATGGGGATGGCGATCGGCGTCTGGCTGCTCGCCGGCTTCGTGCTCTTCAGCGCCCAGGGCTTCCTGCGGGTCCGCTACCTCGACGCCTTCAGCCCCGCGGTGGCGGCGGCGCTGGGAATAGGGCTCACCGCGGTCGTCGGCACCACCTTGCGCCGCCGCGCCATGTCCGCGGCGACTGTCGTGACACTCACGGCCGTCCTGCTGGCGGGCATGCTTGCATGGCCGCTGATCACCTCGCTCGAGATGGTGCGCACCGGCGCGTACGACTCGCAGACCCTCGGCTCGATGCCGGCCGCGCAGGTGAATTCGCTGCGTCGCTATCTCGGCGCCCACCAATCCGCGGTCCGGTACGAGCTCGCAAGCTCCAGGGCGACCATCGCGGCGCCACTCATCGTCCGCGACGCACGGCCGGTACTCATGCTCACGACATGGCGCGGCCGGCCGCTCGTCTCGGCGGCGGACCTGGTCGCGAAGGTGCGGGCCGGCCAGGTGCGCCATCTTCTGCTCGACGAGCGGGGGTGTTCCTCGAAGGACGCACCGTCGTGCACCCCGGCCGTTCGCTGGGCGCTTGCGCACTCGACGGACGTCAGCGCGGCAGCGGGGCTCGGACCCGGACGGATCCTCGTGCGCCTTGACGGCGGCCTCGGATGACGATCGCCAGGTAGGGGATGACAACGCGGCCGCAGCCGGCGGGATCAGAGGCGCGAGAGCTCATGCCCCGTGAACCGCCGCGAGCGTTTTTGTACACGTGGTGGCGCCCGTGGGGTCCCATGCTGATGTGCACTCGCTCCTCGTTGCGCGCCGCGCCGGAGCTCACGCGCTCCAACCATCCGTGCCCAACGGGTCGCGACCGTGAAGCGCCCGCTCGGCGAGCTGCTGACTGCGGCGCGGGTGGCCGGCCGCGGGTGGCCGGCACTTCACGCGCGCGCGCGAGGTGCTGCTCGGGCACGCGGACTCCATCGCGGAACCCTGCGACCTGGATCCAGGCCTTGACGCTCCTGGGTGGCGCGCGGCTCGCTGCGCCCGTCTCCAAGCACGACGACCGCTGAAAGCGCCGCGAGCACGAGCGCGGCGAGTTGGGCGGCGCGGGCACCGGCGCCCGCGGCCAGCGGATCGCCGAGCACGACGATCCCCCCAGCAATCGCGACGACGTCCATTGCGGCCATCATGACGGTGACAACGGGGAGCGGCCGCCCGCGCTGGAGCGCGCGCTGGAAGTTCAGGAACCCCGCTGCGGTCACGAGCACGCCGATCGCAGCAGCGGCGGCCGTCACGGCGGCGGCGGGCGCCGTCCCGGCGAGCATGGGGGCGAGCGCCGCCATCGCGATGCTGGTCATGCCGTAGAGCAGCCCGGCCGCGAGCGCGAGGCCGGTGGCGGTCGGGAGCCGGCGTGCGGCCACGGCGGCGGCGCCCGTCACGACGGCCGCCGTGGCCGCGAGAGCCCACGGCGCGGGAGCCGGGGACGGGCGCGCGGCGCCGGCAGCGGGCGTCACGGCGGCGATGACCACGAGCGCGGCGATCGCGAGCGCGGCGCCGAGCAGCGCCGCGCGGCCGAGCGGCGCGCCGCCCAGCGCGCGGGAGAGCACGGCGACGATCACCAGCCCGGCGCCGATTGTCGCCTGGACCGCTGAGAGCGGCAGCGCCGTGAGCGCGACGAGCTCGAGCCCGAGCCCGGCGTAGCCAAGTAGTGCGCCAGCGACCCAGCGCCGGCAGCGCAGCAGCCCCGTGACTGCGGCCAGCGGCCGCCAAGGGTCGATCCGGGGAGCGGTCGTCAGGCCGCCGTGCTGAACGACGTAGCCCGCGTTGATCGCGATCGCGGCGCCGACGGCCGCCCCGACGACGAGCATCTACATCCCCGTTGCGGTGGTCGGCGTTGTCGTGAGGCGGTAGACCGTCTGCGGCGGCTGCCCCGCAGCCGCGCTGACGTCGCTCGCGTGCGCCCGTGCCCAGCGGACTGCGCCCGGGCAGCCCTTGGCCGTACAGGACGCGCGACCAAGCAGCGCGTAGCGCACCTGCCCCGCGGCGACGAGGTGCTGGAGGCGCGTGGCATCGAGCAGCGGGCGGCCGTAGAGGCTCGTGAGCATGACCACCGGGCGCGCATCGCGGATGATGAGCGGCGCGGCGCGGACGACGGTCGGGCTGGCGACCTCGTAGCGGGAATGACCCTGATGGGCGGTCAGGAAACGGCTGAGCGCCGCCAGCCGGGCCGGCGACGTCCGCAGCGGCAAGCCGGCAGCGGACCGGTGCTGGGCGGCGACCGTGACGGCGCCCGCCACCGGCACGGCGAGGACCGCGACGAGGCCGAGGACTGCCAGCGCCGTGGTCCGCTGCGGCCACGCGCGAGCCGCAGCGACGATGCCGCAACCCACGACGGCCGCCACGGCGACGACGACGGCCCACGCGGGCGGGTGGGCGAGGAGCACGCCGCCGACGGCCGCGACCGCGACGGCCGCGACGAGCGCCGCGGCGCCGAGGCCGCGCGAGCGTGCCGCCCCGACCAGCCACGCGAGCCCCACGCCGACGACCGCGGCGATCGCCGGCGTCGCCGCCTCGAGGTAGCGCGGCTGCATGCGCTGCATGTAGCTCAGCAGCCCGACGCCGAGCACGAGCCAGGTCCCGAGGAACACCGCGCCCGCGAGCGCCAGCCGGTCGATCCTGCTGCCCCGGCGGCGGCGGGGGAGCGCCATCGCCGCCGCGGTCGCGCCGAGCACGAGCGCGGCGAGCAGCATCGTCCCGACCGTGGTCGCGTAGCTGTGGCCGGCCGCGTGGAAGAAGCGCAGCGCGCCGGGCGGGTCGAGCGCGAGGGCGGCCGGAGACGCGGGAGCGCGCAGCCGGTCGATCCCGTTGAAGCCGAAGACGACGTTCCAGATGCCGCCGTTGGTCGAACCGATCGGCCACGGCCGCCCGCTCGGCGGCGTGAGCGACGCGGTGACGATCCAGCTCAGGCTCACGGCGACGAAGGCCACGACGCTGCCGCCGAGCGCGAGCGCGCGCCGGCGCGGCGGCAGGTCGACCGCCAGCAGCATGAGCAGCGCGAGCGCCGGGACGAAGATCAGCGCCTCGAACAGCTTCACGTTGAAGGCCACGCCCAGGACCGCGCCGGCCGCGACCACCGGCCATGCCTTGCGCGACTGCGCGCCGACGACGACCAGCCACGCGGCCAGGACGTCGAACAGCATCATCACCGAGTCCATCGTGTCGCTGTGGGCGGTGAGGATCGCCGTGGGGAGGACGGCCAGCGCGGCAGCGGCGCCCACGCCGGCCCGGCGGCCGAAGAGGCGGCGCACGAGGTCATACAGCAGCACGATCGCGAGGATCCCGGCCGTCACCTCGGGCAGCCGCAGAGCGGTCGACGTGAAGCCGAAGAGCTTGACGCTCGCGACCTGGAGCCAGAGATCCGCCGGTGCCTTGTCGACCGAGACCTGCGCGCCGGGCTCGAAGGCCCCGAAGAAGAAGTTGTGCCACGACAGGCTCATGCTGCGCACGGCGGCGTCGTAGAACGGGTTCGACGGCACGCGATCAAAGGCCCAAAGGCGCAGGAGCGCGCCCAGAAGCGTTATCGCCGCCAGCGGCGCGGCGGCCAGCGCGCCCGCGCCCGCGGCGACGTGCGCGCGACGTACCGATCGTCCGGCCGTCAGGGTTCCAGACGCCACGGACCTCGCCTCAGCCCTTCGTGAGGATCCAGACCGTCACCGGCTCGCCGGCCAGCGCGGTCTCGTGGAACGACCGCACGAGGTACCGGCGCCCGCCAATCGTCACCGGCCCGCGCGACGGCAGCCTTGCGTGCGCGGCGGCGGGCAGCGAGGTCGCGGCGTGCGCTGTGCGCTGCCCTCGGACGACGACATCGACCGGGTAGTTGCGGTGCATGTAGCGGACGAAGCCGATCTCGTCCTGGATCGAGACCTGCAGCGTTCCGAGCGTGCGCCCGCCGGTGCCGTGCAGCGTCATCTGCGAAGGCGCGACGACGAACGGCACGCCGGTGTCGACGACGACCCGCGATCCGCTCAGGATGCGCATCCGCGAGACGTGCCAGTGGTACCAGACCGTGGGGAACTGTCGTTGGATGTAGGCGCGGGTGGCGCCGAGGTTCCCTGACTGCAGCGTTCGCAGCAGCGTCGGGTCGCGGCCGATGCGGTGCAGGGTGCCGAGCGCGACCCCGCCGTGGACCTCGACGGCATAGCGGCGGCGGGCGACCGCCGTGAGCCGGTCGATCGCCGTAACGGTGCGGTTCGGCGTGGCGCTGGCGGTGGTCGTGGTGGTCGCCTTCGCGGCCGCATGCTGTGCGGGCGTAGCCACAGCTGCCGCGCCGCAGCCGGACACCAGGCCGACGAGCGCGAGGACCGCGCCGACGCGGCCGGAATGGGAGAGGAGGGACATCGCGTCGCAGTCCTCTATGCCGCCGCCGACGTGGCCGGTGACATCATCGCAGGACGCCCAGGCCCGCCGCGCAGCTCCCGGCGGAGCTGCCGGAGCTCGCGGAACGCACGCAGCACGACGCGGGGGTTCGCTCCGCTCTGCTCGCCGGCGACGCGCGCGCGGTGCTCGACGCCGAGCTCACGCACGCGCGCGCCCTTCGCCTGCGCGCGGACGAGCAGCTCGGTCGAGATCATCGCGCCGGTGGACGTCAGCGGCATCTCCTCGACGACCTCGCGGCGGATGAGCTTGAACGCGCAGTCGACGTCGCGCACCTCCAGGTCGAACGCGCGCTGGACGAGCCAGTTCCACGCCACCGCGTTGACGCGCCGGTGTAGCGGGTCGCGGCGGGCCATGCGCCAGCCGAGGACGAGGTCGGCGTCGAGCGTGAGCGGCACGAACGCTGCGATCTGGTCGAGGTCGAATTGCAGGTCGGCGTCGGTGAGCAGTACCCACGGCATGCGGGCGGCGCGCAGGCCGGAGGCGAGCGCCGCGCCGTAGCCGCGGTTACCGTCGTGATGGACGACGCGGACATTGGGCACTACGCGCGAGGCGTCCGCGGCGATCTGGGCGGTGCCGTCCGTCGACCCGTCGTCGATGACGACGATCTGGTAATCGTCGGCGCTCGCGCACGCGGCGCGCTCCGCAGCGCGAATGGCGTGCGCGACGTTCGGCGCCTCGTTGAAGCACGGCAGCACGACGGTCAGGCCGGGGAGCCGCGGCGCGTCCGCGATCCCGTGGCCCGCGTTCGGCGCCGCTGCGGTCAGATTGGTCATGGGGGCCGGCCTCCGAGGGGATGCTTGTCAGGGAGACAAAGCGTGCGGTCCCAGCGCTTCACATCGGGTTGCTCGAGCGTTGCGTTTGTGTTAGCCGGACCGCGCGCTAACCGACCCCGACCGTCGTGGTACCGGGCCGGCGGGTCTTGCGCGCCACGGGCGTGTGTCAGGGATCGACCTCGGCACCGACGCCGTCGCGGCAACCGTTAGGCGCGCCTGCGTGGCTGTTCGAGGTACGCCGACCGACGCCCGCCCAGGTGCGTTGTGCATCTCGGCTGTCGCTCACGATCGTTACGAAACGAGGCCGCATCGCGGCGGGGCGTCGCTTGAGCGATGGGGCCGGCGCGACATCGCCGGCCCGCAGAGATGGTTCTCAGGCGCCCTCGGGCAGCGGCGATCTGCGGGTCTCCGTGGCGTCGCGTCGGGTGATGGAGAGGTACGCGACCAGGGCGAGGATGCAGGCCAGGAAGATGTAGCTGGTGCCGGTGGTGCCGAGGCCGAGGCCGCCGTATTTGTGGCTGTTCTGCGACATCTCGTCGCCGATCGATGCGCCGAGCGGGCGAGTGAGGATGTAGGCCAGCCAGAAGGCGAGCACCGCGTTGAGCCTGAACCGGTAGTGGGCGACGGTCACAGCGGCGATGAGGCCGCCGAAGATGACGATCGAGACGGCGTAACCGAGGTCGAGCTTCTCGGCGGAGAGGTCGCCCGCCGCGGTGCCCAGGGCGAAGGTGAAAAGGATCGCCAGCCAGTAGAAGGCCTCGCGGCGGGTGCTGAAGATGGTGTGGATCGACAGCGTGCGCTCGACGGCGTACCAGGCGGCGAAGACGGCGGCCAGCACGATCGAGAACGCGATGGTGCTGGTGGTCAGCGGGACGTTGTAGTGGTCGGTCATGTTGTCGGTGATGAGCGTGCCGAAGACGCTGATGACGACCACCACGGACCAGTAGACGCCGGGGACGTAGCGGCGCAGCCGGAATTGCGCGGCGAGCAGCACGACGAGCAGGGCGCCGGTGACGTACGTGGTCTTCGTCAGCCCGAAGCCGAGGTTCACGTTGAGATAATCGGCCGCGGTCTCTCCGACCGTCGTGCACATGATCTTGATGACCCAGAAGAAGATCGTGACTTCCGGGACCTTGTTGAGCATCTTGCGGCCCAGGGTGGGGGCGTGCCTCGGTTGGGCGACGGTGGTCATGGGCGGCGAGGCTGCCAGCACCCGCCTGAACAACTCCTGACCGGTTGGCGTTCAGGCGGCTGTCAGGCCCCGGGGGCCATACTCGTGCGCCCCATGCCCTGTGGAGGCATGGCCGACAACGGACGGACGGGAGCCTTCATGGAGGCCTTGAGCAGCGCACGGGTCCTGGTGGTTGCGCACAAGACGGCGGCCACCCCGGCGCTCCTCGACGCGGTCCGCCAACGGGCGGCGCGCGGACCGGCCCGGTTTCACCTGCTCGTCCCGAACCCCCACCCGCCGAGTTGGCGCCCGGCCGAGGCGTCGCACCCGGACGTGACCGAGGGCGAGCAGGTCTTGGCGCTCGCCCTGCCGCTCCTCGATGAGGCCGCCGGGCACCTGGCGGACGGTTCGGTCTCGCCACGCCACGACCCGATGGACGCCATCGAGGAGACCCTGCACGACGAGGACTTCGACGAGATCATCCTCTCGACTCTCCCGCGCGCTGTGTCGCGCTGGCTGCACCTCGACCTGCCGCACCGGGTCGCCCATCTCGGCCTGCCCCTCACGACGGTGATCGCTCAGGACCGGGCCAGGACGGGCGCCGCGTGACGGTCGCGCCCCGGTGGCCATACTTGTGTCCACGTGACGGTGTTCCGACTGCTCGTCGTCGAGGACGACCCCGAGCTGCGCTTGGCGCTGTCGCGCGGCCTGGGGGAGGAGCGCTTCGAGGTCCGGGCGGTCGGCGATGCGGCCGCGGCGATGGCGCACGTCGAGGAGCGACCCGACGGGCTGGTCATCGACATCGGCCTGCCCGACGCCGATGGGCGCGACCTCTGTCAGGCGCTGCGCGCGCGCGGCGTCGAGGCTCCGGTGCTGTTCCTCACGGCGCGCGACGCCGTGACCGATCGCCTGTCGGGCTTCAGCGCCGGTGGCGATGACTACGTGACCAAGCCCTTTCACTTCGACGAGGTGGTGGCGCGGCTGCGGGCGCTGCTGCGGCGCTCGGGCGCCGACTCGTCGACGACCGTCGGGGCGCTGCGCCTCGATCCCGTCGCGCACGCGATACACGGCGACGACGGCGAGGTGTCGCTGACGCCGACCGAGTTCCGGCTGCTGGCGGCGCTCGCCGGCCAGCCGGGCGCGGTGGTGCGCCGGCGCGAGCTGGTGCGCGCCGCGTGGCCCGAGGGCGCGATCGTGCACGACAACACGCTCGACCAGTACGTGGCGCGCCTGCGCCGCAAGCTGCGCGAGACCGCGGCGCAGGCGACGATCGAGACCTCGCACGGCGTCGGCTACCGACTGCTATGAAGCGCTTTCGCACGCTGCGCGGCCGGCTGACGGCGCTCGGGCTGCTCGCCGCCCTCGCCGCCGTGACGGTGCTCACCGTGGCGTTCAACGTCATCCTGGACCGCAGCCTCAACGCGGACGCCAACGGCCGCGCGCGGTCGCTGGCAACCGCCGCGGCCGCGACCGTCGAGTACGACAACGGGCGCCTGCGCGTGCACGAGGCGGTCGACGACGCGATCGTCGACCGGCGCGTGTGGGTCTACGCCGGCACCCGCGCGATCGAGCGCCCGCCCGCCACGCCCGAGCTGCAGCGCACGGCCGACGCCCTGGCGGGGTCCGCGCACGTGTTCGACGACCTGCCCGGCGGCGACGTGCGCCTCTACGCCGCGCCGGTGAACGTCCACGGGCGTCAGATGGGGACCGTCGTCGCCGCGCAGTCGCTGGCGGCGTATGACCGCACGACCGACCTGGCGCTGCTCGGATCGGCGGTGCTGGGGCTGGTGCTGCTCGGCGCGGTGGGCGTGCTGACGTGGATCACCGTCGGCCGCGCGCTGGACCCGGTGCGCGAGATGACGGTGTCGGCGGCGGACTGGAGCGAGCACGACCCAGGCCGGCGGTTCGGCGCCACGCCGCGCCCCGACGAGCTCGGCGACCTCGCGCGCACCTTCGATGCCCTCCTGGACCGGGTGGCCGCGAGCCTCCGCCACGAGCAGCTCCTCTCCGCCGAGCTCTCCCACGAGCTGCGCACCCCGCTGGCGCGGATCGTGGCGGAGATCGAGCTGCTGCAGCGCCGCGACCGCTCGCCCGAGGACCGCAGCGAGGCCTATGCGGTGGTCGCGCGCAGTGCCGAGCAGATGAGCGGCATCCTCGAGACGCTCATGGCGGCAGCGCGCGCCGAGGCGTCGCCCGCCGTCGGCCGCAGCGAGATCGGCGGCCTTCTCGAGCGCGTCGCCGAGGGCTGGCCCCGGCGCTCGCCGAGCGCCACGTCGCGCTCGAGGTGCAGCGCCCCACGGCACGCATGATGGCCGGCGTCGACGCCGAGGTCGTCGAGCGGATCGTCGCGCCGCTGATCGACAACGCGCTGCGCTACGCGCGCTCGCGCGTCGTCCTCGCCGCGTCCGCGCGCGAGGGCGCGATCGTGCTCAGCGTCGCCGACGACGGGCCAGGCGTGGCGGCGGACGCGCGCGAGCACATCTTCGAGCCCGGCCGCACCGGAGGCGTCAATGGCCACGGCGGCGCGGGGCTCGGCCTCCCGCTGGCGCGCCGGCTGGCGCTGGCCATCGGGGGCGACGTGACGCTGACGCCGCCGGGCGCTGAGACCGGCGCGGAGTTCCAGGTGCGGCTGCCAGCCTGACCCCGTGCTCCGGCAGGCCTCGGGCCGTCGGCGACGTCAGCGCAGGATGCCGGTGTGGCCGATCGAGTAGCGGCCGGGCTGCGGCCACACGCACAGCCCATGCGGGCCGCGGCCGACGCGAACGCGGTGCAGCAGGTGGCCGGTGCGAGTGGAGATCGCGTAGACCTCGCTGTCGTACCGCCCCGACAGCCAGAGGATGCGCCCGTCGGCCGACACGCCGCCCATGTCCGGCGACCCGCCCCGCGGGATGCGCCAGGTGCGCACCGGCCGGCGGGTGCGGAACGAGATCAGCGTGATCGTCCCCGCGCCGCGGTTGGAGACGTAGAGCACCTTCGAGTCACGGCTGGGGTAGAGCCCGTGAGCGCCGCGGCCCGTGGGCTGGAAGCGCTCCGTGCGCATCCGGCGCGCATTGATCAGCCAGACGCCGTTGGAGGCCATGTCGGCGACGTAGAACGTGCGCCCGTCGGGCGAGAGCTTGACGTCCTGCGGCATCGCCCCCTTGCGCAGGTCGATGGCCTTGACGACGCGCTCGCGCCGCAGGTCGACGACGACCATCCGCCCGGCGAACTCGCAGGAGACCAGCGCGAGACGCGCGTCCGCGGTGAAGTCCATGTGGTCGACGCCCGCGCAGGTCGGCAGGCGAAGGGCCTTGACGAGGCGCATGGTGTGCGGCTCGCGGAAGTCGAGCTCGCGATGCGCCTCGGCGACGACGATCGCGCGCCGCCCGTTGGCGGTGAAGTAGAGGTTGTAGGGGTCGGCGACGGGCACGGGCCGGCCGTGGTCGCCGGCGCGCGGGTCGATGGGGGTGAGGCTGTTCCCAGCGTCGTTGGTCACCCACAGCGTGCGCAGGTCCCAGGAGGGGGTCACGTGCTGGGGCAGGGCGCCGACCGCGAAGTGATCGACGACCTTGGCCGTGCGCTGATCGATGACGTCGACGGTGTTGGACCGCGAGTTGGGCACGTACACGCGCGCGGGGTCGCCGCGGACCTGCGGCGCCACGTGGCCCGCCCGTGTGGCGGCGTAGACGTCGAGGCGCGCAGCGTGGGCTGCGCCGGCGCGCGTGCCGGGCCCGGACCGCGCGAGCTCCAGCAGCTCGCGGTGAACGCCGCCTCGGGCGTCGCGGCCGCCGGCCACGAGCAGCCGGTCTCCGTCGGCGGTGGCCGCGAGGTCCGACAGCGCCGTGGGCAGCCGGCCCGCCTGACGGACGCGCCCCGTCGTCGGGTCGATCGCCCAGATGCCGCGGCGCTGGCTCGCGGTGGCGTCGCCGCGGCCGCCGAGCACGTAGAACATCTTGCCGAGCGCCGCACCCGCGGCGTGCGCGAGGCGCGCGGGGAGGTGGCCGATGACGCGCACGCGATGGCGCACGGGATCGACGCTGACGATCTCGTCACGCGCCCGCGTGCCGTCGGTGCCGCCCGCAACGAGCAGGCGCCCGCCGACCGCCGCGGCGGCCGCGTAGCGCACCGGGTGGGGAAGGGCGGCGACCTCGCGCGGCGCGCGCCCGGGCCTGAAGGCCAGCACCGAGCGCAGCGGTGTCGTGGTCGTGTAGCCGCCGACGACGTAGGCCGTGGCGCCCATCGTCACTGCCGTCGCGTCCGACATCGCCACCGGCAGGCGCCCGGCGGGGCGCGCCCCCCCGCCCGGCGTGACCTGCGTGATCGCCGCGGTCGGCCCGCCGGCGCTGCCGCCGCCGAAGACGTAGAGGCTCGATCCCAGTGCCGCGGCGCCCACGTCGTGGAGCGCCGCGGGCAGCATGCCGACGCGCCGCGGCGCCCCCGGCGCGACGCGCACGACGTCGGCCACCGAGCCGTCGGCGGCGTTCAGGCCGCCGGCGGCGAGGACCGTCGGGCCCACGCGCGCCAGGCCGGGAAGCTGCACCGGCGCGGGCAACGAGCGCGACCCCACGACGTGCAGGCCGACGCCGGCGGCCGCGCGGGAGCGAGCCGTGCCGGCGGCCCGCGGCGTCGCCTGTGTGGTGCGGCGATGCGCGGTGGCCGCATGCGACCCAGGCGCGTGCGATCCGCAGCCCGTCGCCGCCGCGGCCGCGAGGGCCGCGAGGGCCGCGCCGCCTGCGGCCGCGCGGGTCACACACGCGCGCGCCGTCGGTGCAGGACGACCAGCGCGACGAGCGCGGCCGCCGCGCCCGCGACGACCAGGACGTCGAGGTAGCGGAATGCGTTGTGCACCCGCTCGTAGCTCGACCCCAGCGCCCACCCGACGCCCGCGAAGCCGAAGCACCAGATCGCCGACCCCGCCAGCGTGAGCACGGTGTACGGGCGGATCGGGCTCTCGAGCGTTCCGGCCGGGATCGAGATGAAGGAGCGCACGACCGGCGTGAGGCGACCGAGGAAGACCGCCGCGCCCCCGTGGCGGTCGAACCAGCGCTCGGCGCGCTCGAGGTTCTCGGGCGTCACCTGCAGCCAGCGCCCGTGGCGCTCGAGCAGCGCGTGCCCGCCCCAGCGGCCGATCGCCCAGCCGATCAGCGAGCCCAGCAGGTAGCCGAGCGTCCCGGCGACGGCCAGCACCAGATAGCTCTCGAGGCCCGTCTGCAGCTGATGGCCGAGCAGGACCGGATGCTGGCCGCCGATCGCCCCGGCGGCGAGCGCGCCCGCGTAGAGCATCGTCAATTCGCCGCCGACCGGCAGCAGCGCGTCGAGGGCCATGATCGCGAAGACGGCGTACGCGCCGTGATGCCCGATCCAGCTCGTCAGCTGCCCGGTCAGCGAGGCCAGGACGAGGCCGTGGGCGCCGGTCATGGCGATCCCACCGTGAGGCCGGCGCGCTCGATCTCCTCGATCACCCGCGACAGCGCGGCCACCGTCCGCTGCCACGATCCGGGCGCCGAGTAGTGGTCTGCGTCGTGGAGCAGCACGACCTCGCCGCCGCTGAGGTGTGCGGTCGCCTCCGCCGCGATGCTCGCCGGCGTGGCGCGTGTCCGCCAGTCGTGGCCCCAGCGGGTCCAGAGCAGGGTCTGCCAGCCGCGCCGGCGCGCGTGGACGAGGGCCGCGGTGGTGAGCACGCCGTAGGGCGGGCGGTATAGGCGCGCCGTCCGTCCGGTCGCCCCGGCGATCGCGGCCTCGGCGCGTGCCAGGTCCTCGCGGACCTGCGCGGGCGACAGCCGCAGGAGGTTGCGGTGGCGGTTGCAGTGCACGCCAACCTCGTGCCCCGCGGCCACGATCTCGGCGGCGAGCACAGGATCGCGCGCGACCTGCTCGCCGACGAGGAAGAAGGTCGCCCGCGCACCGTGGGCAGCGAGGGCGGCGAGCGCGGCCGGGGTCCCGCGCGGGTGCGGGCCGTCGTCGAAGGTCAGCGCGACCGTGTCCGCGTCGCCCGTGCGGTCGCGCACCGCGAGCGAGCGCCGCAGCGGCGCGGACCACGAGCACAGGGCCGGGCCGGCGTGCAGCGTTGCGCCAGCCAGCGCGCCGGCCGCCAAGGCGGCCTTATGGTGGGCTCGAGCCATGTCCTCCGTCGTCCTTGGCGCCGCGGCCGCGTGCGCGGCCTCCATGATGTACAACCTCGGCGTCGCGCTGCAGGCGCTCGAGGCCCGGGCGATGCCCGCGGCCCACGGCCTGCGCGTATCGCTGGTCGGGCGCCTGGCCCGCCGCCCGCGCTGGCTCGCCGGCACCGCGCTCGGGCTGGCCGGGTGGCCGCTGCAGGCCGCCGCGCTGCTGCTCGCTCCGCTCACGGTCGTGCAGCCCGCGCTCGCCTTCGGCCTCGTCCTGCTGCTCGTGTTGGGGGCGCGCGCACTCGACGAGCGCGTCGGCGCGCGCGACGTGCTCGCGGTGGCCGCGATCGTCGTCGGCGTCGGCTTCCTGACCGCGGTCGCCCCGCACGCTTCCACGCGCCACGTCGGCGGCTCGCCGCTCGCCGGCGCCCTGGCCGCGCTGGCCGCCTTGGCGCTGGCGCCCTACGCGCTGCGCGGGCGGCGCGACGTAGGCGGGATCGCCGCTGCGCTGTCGGCCGGCGCGGCCTTCGCGTGGAGCGGGCTCTCCACGAAGTTCGTCGCCGATGCCCTGAGCGCGCATCACTGGGCCGCCGCCGCGTGCTGGACGCTGGCCACCGGCCTCAGTTCTGGGCTCGCGCTGCTGAGCGAGATGTCCGCGCTGCAGCGCCGTCCCGCCACGCAGGTCGCGCCGCTCGTCTTCGTCGTCCAGGTCGTCATCCCGGTCCTCGCCGCGCCGCTGCTGACCGGCGAGAGCTGGGCGCGCGCGCCGCTCGGGCCGGTCGGCATCGTCCTCGGGCTGGCGATCGTCATCGGCGGCGCCGTGGCGCTCACCGTCGCGCGGGCGGTGCGAGCGCTCGTCGATGCCGAGCCCAGCAGCGCCGAGAGCGACACCGGACGAAGCCCGTCGACGGACAGCGCGGCGACCGCGTCGACCGTCCGCCCCGTGGAGCCGTCGACCGTCACGACCACGATGTCGCCGGCCGAAGGAGCCCTCGGCGGCGCGCCCGAGGCCGCGTAGCTCATGCGCCCCGCCACGGGCGATGCATCGACGCTGCGCGCCAACAGGTACTGACCGAGGCTGAGCCCGGAGGCCGGCACAAGGTAGCGCCGGTCGGCGCCGAGGCGCGCCGAGCCGCGCAACTGCTCGCGGGTCTCCAGCCAGCGCACGCGGCTGCCCGGCGACAGCTCGGGCAGGGCATCGTCTCCGAGCCTCGCCAGCAAGCGCTGAACGCCGGGAGCCAACGCCCGCGACCCGGCGAACGAGGCGTGCACGCCGCGCGCCGCCAGGGCGCGCGCGAGACCAGGCACTGCGGGCGGCGGCGCGCGCAGGATGAGAGCGACGTCGGGCTGCGTCGTCGCGACGCGCGCGAGCGGTCGCAGCTCAAGCGGCGGCGCCGCGAGCGAGTAGGCGTCGTCGGTCGACAGCCCGGCGAGTACCACCACCGCGCACGCCACTGTCGCGAAACCGTGGCCCGCCGCGATGCGCCAGCGCGGCAGCGGCCGCACGCGCGGCCGGATGTCGACGACGGCGCTCGCCGGGTCGCAGCCCGCGTGAGACGGGGCTGCTCGCCGCGCCGGAGCGTCCACCAGCATGCGCCGCAGGGTCGCCGCGAGCTCCGCGCGGGTGTCGGCGACGGTTACCAGGCCGAGGGCGGCCATCGTGCGGTTGTGGACCCGGATGTGCCCGATCGAGCTGCCGTAGGCGATCAGCGGACAGCCACAGCTCAGCGCCTCGAGCGACGTCATGCCGCCGGTGGAGTGGATCGTGACCTCGGCCGCTCTCAGCAGGTCGTCCATCCGCTTGATGAAGCCCCACACCCGCACCCGGGCGTCGCGGCCGAAGCGTTCCTCCAGCGTGGCGCGTAACGCGTGGTTGCGCCCGGCAAGGACGACGACGGTGACGTCGTCGAAGGCGAGGGCGGCGTCGGCCGCGCCGGCGAGGTCGCCGATGCCCCACCCGCCGCCCGACACCGCCACCACGCGACCGCGGACGGGAAGGCCGAGGCGTGCGCGCGCCGTGGACGGGTCGGTGCTCGCCAGGAACCGGGGCGCCACGAGCGGGCGGACGAGTGCCGCGCTGCCGGGACCCGCAAGCCGCTCGACCGGAGCGAGCGCGTGCTCGTGCATCACGAGGTGCAGGTCGGCCCCGCGATGCGACCAGACGCTGTAGTCGGCGAGGTCGGTGATCGTCGCGCACAGCGGAACACCGAGCCGGCGCCGCAGGCGCATGCGGCCGAGCACGCAGGTCAGCGCCGGGTGCGTCGAGACCACCACGTCCGGGTTCTCGCGGCACACGAGCCGGCGCAGCCGGCGCTGCGCCGCCGTCGACAGGACGACGGCGCCGATCGCGCGCACCGGTCGCGCGTGGGTGACGACCCAGTACAGCGCGTCGTAGGTCCACGGCGCCCAGCGAAGCTGCCAGCGGTAGCCGTCGCGAATCAGGTGCCGGACGATCGTCCCGAAGGCCACGAGGCCGTCGCGCTCGACGACCTCCACCGCGCGCTTGGCTCGGAGGCCGTCCGCCAGCGCGCGCGCAGCCGCGACATGCCCCTCGCCGACATCGGCCGAGAGCAAGAGCACCCGAGGACCGCGGTCCGTACCGGGCAGCGACATGCCGCGATGATCACGGTCGAGTCCTGAAGAAGGCCTGAACGCGTCCGTTGGAATCCCGGTCCATAGCGGCTGCGTCATCCCGGCCGCATGAGTGCCGTGCGTTCAGGCGCAGCTGGCTCGCGGCTACCGCAGAGCCGCCGAGGTCACGCGGTTGGCCGGACCCGTGCCACCACCGCACGGACCGCGCCGTCGAGCAGGCCGCCGGCCCGGGCGGCGACACGGTGCACAACGACTCGGACGGGTTGCCACCACAAACCCACGGCCGTGAGAGCGCCAAGGGCGGCACCGCCGAGAACGTCGGTCGGATAGTGAACGCCCATTGCCACGCGGCCCACGCCGAGCACCGTGGCCGAGGCCAGGACAGCGGCGCCCCACGCTCGCTGGCGGAGCATCAGCGCGACGGCGATAGCGAACGCGGCGGTGGCGTGGTCGCTCGGAAAGCCCGGGTCGGCGGCGTGCAGAGCGAAGAGGTGCACGCTGCCCGGATCGGCCGCGAACGGGCGCGGACGGTCGACGAGCGTGGAGAGGAAATGGGCCACCAGCAGGGCGACGCCCGCGCTGAGGCCCGCAGCCGCCGCGGCTCGCCGCGTATCCCGGCGCTGGTGCCCGCCGACAAGCACGAACGCCGCGACGAGCATGCCCGCGAAGAGCAGTTCGGCCGCGTTGACGTAGGCGACGATCGGGTCTTCCACGCCGTCGTGTCGGAGGAGGAAGCCGTTGAGAGCGTGCAGCACAGAGGTATCCATCGTTCACCAGATGATCACACGCCAGGTGGGCCGCTACCCGTCAAACGGCCAGGGCCCGACGGTCGGACCTGCCATGACTTGCCGGCTGTGGAGCGCGACGGCGCCCGGACGCGGTCGGCGCGGGCCCCGTACCGGCTGGGCTGTTCATCAGCCGCTCATCTCGAGCGCGTACGGTGACGAGGCGTGTCGTCGTCTCCGTCCGTTCTTGCGCGCATGCCGGTGCGGCTGCGCGTCACGCTCGCCTTCACGGCGGTCATGGCGGTCCTGCTGGCCGCGACAGGCCTGTTCCTCTACGTGCGGCTCGGTCATGAGATCGACGGCACGATCAACCGAGGGTTGCGTTCGCGCGCTGGCGACGTGACCGCGCTGATCAAGCAGGCCGACTCGGGCCTGGCGCAGGCGGGCCGCAGCCCGCTGACCGAGCAGGGCGAGAGCCTGGCGCAGATCCTGACGCCGTCGGGGCGTGTGGTCGACGCGCCACCGCTGCTGCGTAGTCGGCGGCTGCTGAGCGCCGCTGAGCTGCGTCGGGCGGCGGCGTCCACCATCGTGGTCGATCACCGGCGCACTCCCGTGGACGACTCCGAGGCGAGGCTGCTGGCCACGCCGGTCGACGCGCAGGACCAGCGGCTCGTCGTCGTGGTCGGCTCGACGCTCGACGCGCGGGAGGAGGCGGTGCACAACCTCGGCGGCCTGCTGCTGCTCGGCGGGCCGATCGCGCTGCTGGTGGCCTCCCTGGTGGGCTATGGGGCCGCGGCCGGGGCGCTGCGCCCCGTGGAGTCGATGCGCCGGCGAGCGCGCGAGATACGCGCGAGCGAGCCGGGCAGGCGGCTGCCCGTCCCGCCGTCCAACGACGAGGTGGCGCGGCTGGGCGAGACGCTCAACGAGATGCTCGAGCATCTCGAGGAGGCCTACGCGCGCGAGCGGGCTTTCGTCTCGGATGCCAGCCATGAGCTGCGCACGCCGCTGGCCATCCTCAAAGGGGAGCTCGAGCTGGCGCAGCGCGACGCTCGCAGTGTGCCGGAGTTCCGGGACGCCGTGGCATCGGCCACGGAGGAGACCGACCGGCTCGTCCGGCTCGCGGAGGACTTGCTGATCATCGCCCGCTCCGACCACGGGCGCCTCCCGGTACGCAACGGCGAGGTGGATGCTCGTGAGCTGCTCGCCGACGTGCGCGAACGCTTTGCGCAGCGCGCGGAGGAGCACCAGACGACGCTGGCCGTCGACGCGCCGGACGGCCTCGTCCTGGTCGCCGACAAGCTGCGGCTGGAGCAGGCGCTCGGCAACCTCGTCGACAACGCGCTTCGCCACGGCGGCGCGGCGGTCGAGCTGCACGCTGCGACGGTCCACGGCGTCGTGGAGTTGCGCGTCCGAGACGACGGTCCCGGGTTCCCGCCCGAGTTCCTGCCCAGCGCCTTCGTGCGCTTCACGCGCGCCGATGCGGCGCGGGGCCGGGGTGGGGCAGGCCTGGGGTTGGCGATCGTCGAGGCGATCGCGCGAGCCCACGGCGGCACGGCGCACGCGCGCAATCGCCCTGAGCGCGGCGCCGAGGTCTGGCTGGCGCTCCCGCAGCCGTCGTGAGCAACCGAGCGCCGATGCGTCGCCTCAACCGCGCTGCCGCGCGGCAGCTGTGACGATCCCGGCGGAACGAAGAATCACGGCTGATGGCAAGCCTTGTTAGACCTGCGCGGCGTCCGGCCGCAGCTTCCTGCGATGGCGCATCCAGCCGGCAGTCAGCGTGATCGCGCCAAAGGTCAGCCCCGCGGCGGCGAGCAGCAGCGATCCGGAGGGTCCGGCGAGGGCGGCCAGGGTGGCCACCGTGCTCGCCCAGGCGACCGCACCGAGCGCGTTGGCAATCGCGAAACGCCGCCAGGGCATGCGCGTCGCGCCCGCCATGACGGCGGCCACCACGCGCACGCCGGGGACCCAGCGCCCGAAGAACACCGTCAGGGTGCCGTAGCGCGCGAAGAAGTGGTCGGCGCGCTCGACCGCGTGACGACGGTGCGCGGCGAGCAAGCCGTCGCGCATGAGGAACCGGCGCCCGCCGCGACGACCGAGCCAGTACCCGAGCGTGTCGCCGGTCACGGCCGCCACGGCGGCGACCGCGATGACGAGGGGAAGCGCGAGATGCCCGCCGGCGGCCAGGCCACCGGCGGTGATAAGCGCAGTCTCACCGGGAAGCGGAAGACCAGCCGATTCGCCGAAGATGAGACCCGCCAGCGCGGGGTAGCCGATCTGGGCGGGTACGGGAATGAGCATGGACCCACGATGACGCCGGTGGATGAACGCCAGATGAGATCCGTTCGAGCACGACACCTGCCCGCGCGGCGCTCAGGGGACGCGGACGAGCGTTGCGCGGCCGTTAGCCAGCCAGATGTGCGAGGTGGCGCGGACGTCGCGTCGGAAGGGCTCGGGCGTCCCCAGGGCCAGCGCGTCGGGCGTGACCGCCCAGCCCAGCCGCCGCGCGGCGGCGGCGACGCGTCGCTCGGCCTCTTCGGAGAACCCGAACAGGCGCGGCCCCGCACCGCAGCCGTCGGCGTGATCGAGGTGGGCGGTGGCGACGACCATGTCGCCGAGCTCGGGGTCGGCGAAGCGGTCGGTGGTGGCGGGCGCGTAGAGGCGCAGGTGGACGTCGTTGGCGTTGGCGTCACAGCGGGTCTTGACTCCGCGATCGCCGTCGAAGCGCAGTGCTGAGGCGCCCGTCCGGTAGGGCAGGTATCGCGGCTCGCCGCGGCGAGTGAAGCCGCTCGTGCGCAGCGCCCGCTTGACCTTGCCGACCGTGGCGCGCCCAGCGAAGACGAGCGAGACCGGCCAGTCGCGGTGACGCGGGTCAAGGCCCGTGTCCCCGTCGTAGCCCAGGAACGCGGGCCCGGCCTCCGACACGCGCAAGAGCGTCGGTGCGCGCGCGGGAGCGACGCCGACGGCGCTGGCTGCCGCGGCGAGGTCCTCGCGGTCGTCCGCCGATGGTCCGCGCAGCGGCGTCCAGCGCGTCGTCGCCGAGCGTGGGCCGGGCTGGACGGCGATCACCCGCCGCCGGGTGGTGTCGATGTCGACGAGCAGGTCGCGCACGACGGTAGCGCGCAGCTCGATCGGCTGGCTGGCGTATGGCCGTCCGCGGGCGGGGCCCGGCGCGTAGCCCGGCAATGTGGCGCGGACGTTCCGGCGCGGCCGGGCGAGGTCGAGCAGCAGCGTCGCGCCGATCGCGCGCGCGCCGTCGCGCAGCGTGCCGACTTCGCGTAGGCGGGGGGTGCCGGTTCCGATGAGCGCGGCAAGCGCGCTCTGGCGGCGCTGGGTCGCCAGCACGCCGAGCGCCGCGCGGCGAATGCTCGGCGACAGGCCGCGCGACGCGGTGGGTGGGGCGGTCTTGGTCACGGGCTCGGCCTCGCGTAGCGCGGGCAGGGAGCTGCGCACCGTGACGTCGAGGCGCGCAGCGCCCACGTGCGCGCCAGGGTCCGTGGCGCCGGGTGGCGCGCCACGGTCGCGGGCGATGACCTCGATCCGCCTCCGGCCGCCGCGGCGGGCATCGAGCCGTGGCGCGAGGCGCAGGCGCAGGTCGCGGGCGCACGCGTCGGCGCGGCAGTCCGGTCGCATGCGCCGGTCGATGCGGCCGTCGACGCGCAGCTCCACCTGCGCGACCGTCGATCGGCGTGGGGTGATCGTCACGTCGAGGGGCTCGTCGCCGGTGATGATCCCGATGTCCAAGGCGCCGTCCTCGCCGCGCAGCGTCCGATCGTGCCACAGGGGGCCGCTGAGGCGGATCGCGAACGCGGGATCGTCGGCAAGGCCGAGGGAGGTCGCGACGTCGCGGGTGGCGTCGCCGCCCCCGCCGCGCGCGATGACCGCGACGGCGACCACGCCGACACCGACGGTCCCGACGAGCCCGATGACCGAGCGACGCATGGCGGCAAGTCTCGCCGCTCGGGGGCGGTCAGTGTGCGCCGGCCGGGACGACGCGCCCGGGGGCCACGCTGCGGCGACGACGCGGGAGCCTCGGCTTGGGCAGCTGGCCCTCGGCCCACATCGCGGCCAGCGCGACCCGCGGCAGGGCCAGGGGCCGGTCAAAGAGCAGGTAGCGGGGCTGCCAGCGCGGCCCGAACTTGGCATTGAAGCGCTGCAGCCGCTCGATCTGAAACCAACGGTCACCGACGCGCAGCAGCCGCCCCAATGTCCGTTCCAGGGGGTTCGCGGGGGCGTGCAGCCAGCGTCCGAAGGCCGCAAAGTTCAGCGAGAACTCCTCGATGCCTCGCTCGGCGAGCAGCCGCGCTGCGTGAACCACGAGGAAGTCGTTGAGCCCGTTGGGCGTGTCGCGGTCACGGCGCATGAAGCCCAGGGAGACCATGGGCCGGCCGAACACCGGCGCGAAGTGCAGGAAGCCGCGCACGCGTTGCTCGCTGTCGCGCGCGAGCACGACGAGCGCGTCGGGCAGCAGCTCGTCCACGAGGGCGTCGTGGGCCATGGAGAAGCCGCGATCGGGCGCGCCGCCCAGCCAGCGGTCGCTGACCTCACGCAGCTGCGCGAGCGTGTCGGCGTCGAGCTCGCCCACGGGGTGCAGCTCGGGGTGATAGCCGTAGCGCGCGACGCGGTTGACTGCCTTGCGCAGGCTCTTGCGGTCGCCGCCGGAGAGATCGATGGCGCCGGTGGCCAGGATCGCCTCGTCGCCGAGGTACAGGCGTCGCAGGCCCGCGCGGCGCGCGACGGCGGCGAACGCCTCGCTGGCCCCGACGACGCCCACGGTGAGCCCGTGGCGGCGGGCGTGGGCGAGCACCGCCTCGAGCGCGCCGCACGTCGCGTCCGGCGGCCCCACCGGGTCGCCGGCGACGAGCAGCGTTCCGGTCTCGACGCGGTAGGCGGCCATGGCGCGTCCATCCGCCGACCACCGTCGCAGCAGGTCGCTGCGCAGCTTGAACGCGCTGAGCGTATCGGCGCCGTGGCGGCGGACGAGCGCGGCCGCGCGCCGACGGTCGAGGCCGTCGGCCAGGCGCTGCGGCCGCAGCGGCGCGAAGAGCAGCGCTCCGGCCGCAACGGCGGCGCCCACGCCGAGCAGCGCTAGCCCCAGCGGCAGCCACGCGAAAGGCCCGGCGGTGTGCACGGCGGCGGTGTTCAGCGCAAGCAGCGACAGGGCCCGCCTCGGAGCGGCGGCGATCGACACGCCTGGCATCAACCACGGTCCCGCCGCGAGGACCGCCACGAGCGCGAGCGCGAAGGCGCCGCTCAGGACGGCGCCGGCGCGCGCGAGCGCGCCCAGCAGGCCGGCGTCGTCGTGGCGGACCGTGAACGCCGATCGGGCGCGCCACAGCACGGCGGCCAGCGTCCAGCTGATGGCCGCCTCCTCGATGTCGAGGCCCTTGAGCAGGTTCAGCGCGCCCAGCAGGCCGAGCAGCGCCACGGATGCAACCAGCGCGCGTTGGCGGCGACGCGCGAGCTGCCACGCGGCGCTGAGGAGTGCAAGCCCGACGGGGAGGGCCAGGGCGTGGGCCAGCGCGACCTCGTGAACCGGGGCGATCGCCAGCAGCATGCGCAGGCGCACGGGGAGCTCGGGCGTGAGCGCCGAGGCGATGTTGACGACCCCGACGATCGCGGTCGCCAACGCCGCCAGGACTGGCACGCGTTCGCGGGCCGGCATGGTCGGCATGTCGGGGAGGCGGTGCAGCCCCGGTCGCCAGGCGGCGGTGTCACGCGTGGCGGCGTGCAGGTCGCGCCAGTCCTTGGCCACCAGCCAGAGGCCGGCGGCGACCAGCGCGGCGAGCGGCACACCGCCCACCCCGGCCAGCGCGAGCGGACCGGCGGCGAGAAGCGCGGCGAGCCCCATGTGGCACTCGTGGAGGCGGCGCCCGAACACGAAGAGCCGCGGGCCGAGCGCGTGACGCTCGACCCGGGCGAAGCGCTCGATCGCGGTGGCTGGCATGGGACTCATCGTGCGCGGATGCGGCGCGGCCGGGGTTGTCCTCCCGTTGGGATCCGGTTAACCGGCGGCCCCCGGGGGTTCCGGGGGCCGCCGGTCCGCGGGGAGGGCGCGGTCGGGGGCGCCGGGTTTGCTACTCGACGCCTTGGACCTGGTGGTCGGCGTTCGGGTTGCCGGGCTCGTCGGCGTGGCCGCCGGGGCCGTCGTTGTTGGCGACCTCGGAGCCTGACTCCTGCTCAGTGGCCGACTCCTGCTCGGAGCCACCGTTGGCCTGGCCGCCGGCCGGGTCGGGCGCCGTCTGGTCGCCGGCCTGGACGTTGTCGGTGTCGGTCGCGGAGTTCTCGGGCGCGGTGCTCTCCTGCCCCGGGACCTCCTGCGCCTGGCCGCCCGGCTGCGCCGAACTCGGCGGCGCGGCCTGCGAGCCGGACCCCGAGGACTGTGCGATGGCGGCACCACCGACCCCGAGCGCGGCCAGCAGTGCCGCGGCGGTGGCGGTCAGCGACTTGCGGGTGAACCGCTCGAACATGACATCTCCTTTGGTTGGGAAGAGCGGACGACCACGACGCTAGACAGGCGGCGTGAGACGGCGATGAACGCCGGGTCGTCATGTGAGCCGGGCGTGAGACTCCCGCGCCGCGCGGTGCTCTCACCGGGGGTTCACCCGCGCGACCTAGCGTGCGAACCATCGTGACGCGCAGATCGCCCTCGATGACGCATGGCGCGGCGGCCCGGCCGGGGTGAGCGCGTGGCACGGCGCACGACGCGCATCGATCCCGCCGTCGCCCGCGACCTTCACGAGCACGCCCGGCTCGTGCTCGTCGACGTGCGCGAAGCGGCCGAGCTGAGCGACGGTCTCGTCCCCGGCGCCGTGCATCTGCCGCTGAGCGAGCTGCGCGGCCGCTTCGCCGAGCTCCCGGCCGACCGGCCCCTGGCCTTCCTGTGCCGCACCGGGCGTCGTTCCGCGATGGCCGCCCAGGCGGCTCGTCGGTTCGGCCTCGACGCGCGCTGTGTCGACGGTGGCCTGCGCGCCTGGCGGCGGCATGGCCTGCCCCTCACCGCCGGGCGCGAATGAGCGGCCCCCCCCACACGAAGCGGGCCCCGCCTCGATGAGGACGGGGCCCGCTGCATGGCCAGGGTTCCTTGCCGGTGATCGGCTAGCGATCGCGCGTGCTGTCCGCCGACCCCGTTGCGTGCTGGGCGCCGTGCTGGACGTGATCGCGATCGCGCCCGCCGGTGCGCTCCTTCTCGCGGCGGTCGCTTGTGCCCTCGCGCTCGGAACGGTCGCGCGGGTCGCTGCGCTTGTGGCGGGTGGTGGCCGCCGGCGCCCGCTTGGCGGGCGTGCGCGCGGTCGTCGCGGCGGGCGCCTTGCCTGATGCACCGGACTGGCTGCCGTTGCCTTGCGCGCCGGCCAGCCCCGGGACCGCCAGGGCGGCGATGACGCCGGAGACGCCCAGTACGGCGGCGATCCGGCGGGCCTTCGAGGACATCGGGGACATGAGGTAGACCTCCAGTGGTTGGGTGTGGGGAACCGCAGCCCACGGTAGGTCCGCCCCGATTGGCCCGGGCGCGCACCGAGTTGGCGTCGCGTTACGGCGTCAGCAGTCGCCGTGGACGTCGGCGGCGGGCGCCGCCACGAGCGACAGGACGAAGCAGGCGCCCGCCGCGCCGTCGGTCAGCCGCAGCTGGCCATCCATCTGGGCCGCGAGCTCGCGGCCGATCGCGAGGCCGAGCCCGAAGCCGCCGCGCTCGTCGGCGCTGTCGCGCCCGCGTCGGAAGCGCTCGAAGATGAGCTCGCGCTCGTCGGCGGAGACGCCCGGGCCCTCGTCGAGCACGCTGAGGGTCGCTGCGCCGCCGCGGACCTCCGCGCGGACGGCGATGCGGCCGCGAGCCGGGCTGAAGCGCAGCGCGTTCTCGATCAGGATGCGCGCGATCCGCGCGACCGCGCCCGGGTCGGCGACAGCCCATGCCGGGCTGTCGGCCACCAGCTCGACGGCGACGTCGCATGCGGCCGCCGCCGGCGCGAACTCGGCCGCCACGGCGCGAGCCAGCTCCCCCAGCTCGACGAGCTCGCGACGCACCGGGACGCCGGCGTCCAGGCGGCTGAGCTCGAGCAGCTCGTCGGCCAGCCGCGCCAGCCGTGCCGCCTGTCCCTGGGCGCGCACGACCTGCTCGGCGCTCTCGTGCATCTGCGGCCCCGCGGCCGCGAGCCTCATCGCGGCGACGTCGAGGGTCAGCCGCAAGGCGGCAAGCGGCGTGCGCAGCTCGTGCGATGCGGTGGCCACGAACGCGCGCCGCGCCTCCTCCTGCTCGCGCAGGCGCTCCTGCATCGTGGCGAAGGCACGCGTGAGGTCTCCAACCTCATCGTGGCCGGCGTCGGCGATCATCACCTCCGCGACAGGCCCGAGCTCGGCGACCTGCAGCGCGGTGCGCCGCAGGGCCGTCAGCCGGCGCACGATGCGCCCCGCGACGATCACGCCGACCAGCAAGGCGACGGCCAGCCCCGCCAGCCCGGCGACGACCAGCCCCTGGGTAACGACGGTCACCGCGGCGCGCTGATCGTCGAGCGACTTGTGCAGGGCGATCGCGACGCGCTTTCCCTCCACGCGAACGGGCACGGCCGCGCGGGCCTCGGCACCCTCGCCGCTGCCCGCGATCGACTGCACGGGGCGGTCGAGCGCGACCGCCCGGCGGGCGTCGTCGAGCGGCTCGTTGAGATCGGGATCGGTAGTCGCGAGCACGCTGCCGCCGGCGTCGACAACGAAGGCCTGCGCGTTGGTGCGCAGGGCGAGCGCGCGCGCCTGGCGCTCGAGAGCGGGAGAGCCGGCGCGGACGCTGCCGTCGGGCAGGTCGCCCAGGAGGCCGGGGGCGTCGCGCAGGGCGGAGGACAGCGAGCGCAGCTGGTCATCGCGCAGGCGCCGCTCCAGCGGGATGAGCAGCGTCACCGCGGCCACGCCACTGGTGACGAGGATCGCCAGGGCGATGGCTGCGACGATGCGGGCGCGCAGGCCCGGGCGCGGCGGCCGGCGCACGACTTCACGGAACGTGGAGGCGGTAGCCCGCGCCGCGCACGGTCAGGATGAGCTGCGGGCGGTCGGGCTCCTGCTCGAGCTTCTCGCGCAGGTGTCGGATGTGCACATCGATGCCGCGCGGGTCGCGGTAGGCGCTGTCGCCCCAGATCGCGCGCAGCAGCTCCTGGCGATTGAGCAGCCGCTCGGGCTGGCTGAAGAGCGCGTGCAGCAGCTCGAACTCCGAAAAGGTCAGCGCCACGGGCCGCCCGTCGACGGTCACCTCGCGGCTGCGCCGATCGAGCACGACCGACCCGGCGCGCAAGACCTCGATGCCGAACGAGCCCGGCGCGGCGCGGCGCAGCACCGCGCGGATGCGGCTGCGCAGCTCGGTCACGCCGAAGGGCTTGGTGACGTAGTCGTCGGCGCCCGCCTCCAGGCCGAGCACCGCGTCGGCCTCGCTGTCGCGGGCGGTGAGCATGATGATCGGCACGAGATTGCCGCGCTGGCGCAGCGCGCGGCACACCTCGAAGCCGTCCGGGCCCGCGCCGAGGGCCACGTCGAGGAGCACGACGTCGAAGCGATCGGTGCTGGCGCGGTCGATGGCCGAGCGGCCGTCGGCGACGGCGGTGACCCGGTGCCCGTCGCCGCCGAAGGCGTCGACCAGCCCGCGACGCAGGTCGGACTCGTCGTCGACGACCAAGATCTCGAGCACCATCTCGGCGCACATGAACGCAACGCTACCGCCGGCGGGCCGATCGTGAGGGATGAGATCCTCCTCCAGCGCCACGCTCGGCGTGCGAACATCGATGCGGCGCTCGGGCACGACCGATCAGGGGATCTCCGGCATGCGCGCCGGAGCGCCGGGGCCGATGGCGCCGGGGCGCCCGCGGCGGTCGGGGCCGGTTGCCGCGAGGTCAGGGTCGCCGTGCTCCAGGCGCGCCTGCACCGGTGCCAGCAGCCACGCCGCCCCAACGGCGAGCGCGAAGGCCAGCGCGTGCACGACGGCGAGCGCGGGACTGGCCCCCAGCGGATCGCCGAACAGGACGAGCCCGGCGGCGATCGCCACGACGTTCGTGGCCGCAGTCATCAAGGCCACGACGGGCACCGCGGGGCCGAGCTGCAGGCCGCGCTGAAAGCACACGAACGCGCCGGCGCTCGCGCCCGCAAGCACGGCCAGCCACGGGGCGGCGGCCGCGACGCCCAGCCCGCCGTGCACGGTGGCGGTCAGCGCCTTGGTGGCGGCGTCGCCGATGCCATAGAGCGCACCGCCGGCCGCGCCCAACGCATGGGCCCGGCGAGGCCCGCGGACGGCGGCCAGGATCGCGGCCAGCCCGGCGCATGGCACCAGGAAGGCCGCTGCCAGCGTCGCCACCGGCACCGCGCCGGCGGGCCCGGCGACCGCGCCGGCCGCCAGCAGCGTCAGCGCGACGACGATCACGGCGATCGCGCGGCGCTCGCGGGCGCGCAGCGGTTGGCGCAGCGCGCGAGCGCCCAGCGGAGCGGCGAGCGCCAGGCCGCCGGCGGCGAAGGCCTGCACCAGCGACAGCGGGGCCACCGACAGCGCGCCCACATGCAGCGCCCACCCCGCCAGGCCGAGCACGAGCCCGGCCAGCCACAGCCGGGAGGACATCAGCCCGCGCAGCGCAACCAAGGGCCGGCGCAGGGTCACCGGCGGGCCGTCGCGTGAGCCGGCGTGCTGTAGCAGGTAGCCGCCGTTGAGAGCCAGCGAAGCGAGCACCGCCAGGCCCAACCCGGTCAGGAGGACGCTCATCGCCCGGTGATCCTCGCCGCGGCGTACCGCAGCATCGCGGGGGTCTGCGCGCGCCACAGCCGCCAGTCGTGACGGCCCCGGTAGATACGCGCGGTGACGTCCGCGCCGGCCGCGCGCAGGCGCGCCGCGAAGGGCGCCAGCTGTCGCGTGTCGGGATCCTGCGCGCCGCCGTAGAGCAGCGCGTGCAGCGGCAGGCGCGCCAGCTGGGCAGCGCGCGAACCCACCGACAGCGCCGGGCTGTTGGCAATGAGCGCGGCCCGGTCGGCGTGCTTGAACGGCCCGCTGGGCGCCTGGGTGAAGTACCCCGACCAGCTCTCGACGGTGCCGAATACGTCGAGGTGGCGCAGCGCGAGGTTGACCGCCGCGTAGGCGCCCTCGGAGTTGCCGGCCAGCCCGCGGTGGGCGCGATCGGCGATCGTCGGCCAGCGGCGGTCGACGGCGTGCACGACGTCCAGGACGAAGCTCTCGTAGCGCCCATGCGGGGTGTCGGCCCACTCGGTGTCACTCTTGTAGCTGCCGTCGCGTCCATCGGGCATGACGACGAGGAAGGGGCGGATCTGCTGGCGCGCGACGAGGACGTCCATGGCCACCCCGAGGTTGCCGGCGTCGACGAACAGTCGCGGCCAGCCCGGGCTGCCGTGCAGCAGGTAGAGCACCCCGAAGCGAACGCCGCGGGCCGCCGCGCGCGTGTAGCCTGGCGGCAGATACACGTCATAGGCGCGGCGCGCGCGCAGCGCCGGCGAGAAGAAGCGGACGGTGATCAGCCGCCCGGGGGCGACACCGGCGGGATCCCGCGGCGCTCCGAATCCTCGATAGCGATAGTAGTCGTGGCCGTACGCCCACACGCCAAGCCCGCCGACCACGAGCCACGCCACGGCGAGGACGGCGAGCACGCGCCCCTTCACCGTATCCTCCCGATCCGTGTCGGCGCCTGGGCGATCGTCGCGCTGGCCGTCGTCGCGGCGGTCGGCTGGCTGTACGCGCTGCGCGGCGCCGGGCTGCTCGGGCTGGGGCCGCGCGTGGCCGGCGCGCTGCCGCTGCAGCAGCTCGCCGGCGACGCCGCCCAGCCGCTGGGCAGGCTGCTCGTGGCGTGGCTGCCGGCGGGCGCCGTGGCGGGGGCCGCCCTGGCCTGGGGTACGGCCCTCTCACGTCCTCGGCGAGCGTTCGCCATCGGCATCGTCGCCGGGGTCCTGCTCGTCGTGGTAGGTGCGATATCCGATGCGGCCGCGATCTCCCAGAGCGTGCCCAGCCATCTTGGCGCACAGCTGCGCCGGGCGGGCACATGGGCGGCGGTCACCCTCATGGTCATCGGCTCGCTGCCGGCAGGAGCGCGCCGGACCTAGCCGGGCGGCCGACGGGTTCCGTGCTGGGCCGCCAGGCGGCCGGGAGCGGGCGCGGTCGCGGCGCGCGTATGTAGGCCTCGGCCTGCAGCACGCGCAGCCCCACCCGCGGCAGCGTCATCGGGCCGCGGTAGACGAGGTAGCGGGGCCTCCACGTCGGCGAGAACTTCGCGTTGAAACGCACGAGGCGCTCGAGTTGGAAGCGCCCGTGGGCGCGTGCGAGGATCCAGCGCAGCGCGCGCTGGCCGCCGGTGAGCTCGCGCGGATCGCGCCCCATGACGTGCGCGAACCCGGCGAAATTCAGGCTCACCTCGCGCAGGCCGTGCGCGCGGGCATGGGAGAGCGCGGCGACGACGAGCGCCTCGTTGAGCCCATTGGGCTCGTCGCCGAGACGGCGCATGACGTCGAGCGACAGGCCGCCCGCGTAGGGCTCGAAGCGCAGGAACGCTCCCAGCGCTCCCCCGGGGTCGCGGGCGAGGACGTACAGGGCGTCGGCGTCCTCCCCGGCACCCCACAGCCGGCCGAGCGTCATGGCGAAGCCCTGCAGGCGCGGGCGCCCGCCGCGCCACGCGCGCTCGACCGCCGCGATCTCGCGCACCACGGCGGGCTCGAGGGCGGCCGCGTCGACGATCGCGACCGTCCATCCGAGGCGGTTGACGCGCGCCACGGACTGGCGCACCTTGCGCACGGCGCGGCCCTCCAGGGAGAACACGCGGGGGTCGACGACCGCTTCCTCGCCGATCGCGAGCGAGCGGTACCCGAGCGCGTGGTAACCGTCGAGATGGCGAGCCGAAGCGGCGGTGACCGCGACCTCCCACCCCCGCTCGGCGGCCACCCGCTGGAAGCTGGCCAGGACCGCGGGGGCGCTGCCCGGCGGACCGATCGGATCGCCGGCGACGATTGCCATCCCACGCACCACTCGGTAGGCCAGCACGCCCCCGGCGCCGAAGTGAAACGACTTGTCCTCGCGCAACGCGAAGGCATCCAACGAGTCGACGCGATGCTCGGCGACCAGCGCCCCGGCGCGAGCGTGCTCGGCGGCGGTGTGCCCGTCGTAGGCGGGGACCGGCCGCAGCAGCTCCCGTACCAACCACCCGCCGGCCACGAGGACGATGCCGAGCAGCGCGTCGAGCACGAGCGCCTCGGGGCGCCCGGATCGCAGCCACCAGCCGCCGGTCAGCAGCCACCCGGCCGCCGGTTCCAGCGCGGCGCGCAGCCCCCGGACGCTGTCGGTGGCCAGCACCGCCGCCACCGCGACGCCATAGGCGCAGGCAGCCGCGACAGCCGCCAGCGCGCCGGCAGCCCGACCGGCCCGCGGCTGCCCGCGACAGCCGAACACTCGCGCCGTCGCGATGATCGCCGACGCGACGACAAGTTCCGCCGCCGTCGGCGCGAGCGCCGCCCCGGCAGCCAGGCGGACCGTCGCGGCCGCCGCAAGCAGGGCGGCTGCGGCGAGCGCGGCACGGCGCCTACCCCGCCACAGCCCGCGCGCCAGAACCAGCAGCCCGGCCCCCGTGGCCACGCTCAGGACCCCGCTGGCGCCGGCGGACCCGGGTACCGCCCCGAGCATGCGTGCCGGCGGGCCTTCAACCCACGCCGAGGTCACCGAAGCGACCGCGGCTAGGGCCGTCAGCGCCGCGGCGGCGGCGCGCCAACCGCGCGCGACGAGGTCCGAGAACGAGACGGGTGGGCGGCTCATGCCGCCATCCTGCCGCGGACGGCGTTGAGCCGGGGCAGTCCAGCGTTGGGATCCGGTTGTCCGAGCGCCATCACCAGCGCCCGGTACCCAGGAGGCCGGGCCGACCGGGCATGAAGAGCGGCCTGACGGCGAGCGCGGAGCCCGGCACCGGGCTGGCGTGGCCCGCGGCCGGGGAGGAGACCGCGGGCCACGCGGGCTCGGTGCCGCGCCGGCGGGCGCTCACGCTTCGGCGGGCGTCGCCGCGGACAGGCGGCGCAGCACGCCGTGTAGGCCGGCGAGCTCGCGGAAGGCGCGCAGCACGACGCGCGGGCTCGTCCCGCTCTGCCTCCCCGCGACCCGCGGCCAGTGGTGCACGCCGATCTCGCGCAGGCGTCCGCCCGCCGCCAGCGAGCGAACGACGAGCTCCGTGCTGATCATCGCTCCGTCGGAGGACAGGGGAATGCGATCGAGGAGGTCGCGGCGCACGAGCTTGAAGGCGCAGTCGACGTCGCGGACCGACACGTCGAAAAGGCGGTGCACGAGCCAGTTCCAGCCCGCCGCCGCCATCCGCCGGCCGAGCGGGTCACGGCGCAGGATCCGCCAGCCGACCACCAGGTCCGCGTCGCGGGCGAGCGGCAGGAAGTCCTCGAGCTCGCGCAGGTCGAACTGCAGGTCGGCGTCGGTGAGCAGCACCCACGGCATGCGCGCGGCACCGATGCCACTGCGCAGCGCCGCGCCGTAGCCGCGGTTACGGGGGTGGACGAGTACCCGCAGGCGGCGGTCGCCGCGCGCCAGCTCGGAGGCGAGCGGCAGCGTGCCGTCGGTGCTGCCGTCGTCGACGACGATGATCTCGTAGTCCTCGCTGGTGGCGGCCGCCGCCCTGGCTGCGCTGCGGATGGCATCGGCAATGTTGGCCTCCTCGTTGAAGCATGGAAGGACGACGGACAGGCCCGCCAGCGGCGCGTGCAGGAACCGCGCGTCGGCCGGCGTCGCACCCGCCGGAATGCCGCCGTCGGGGCAGGTCGGGGCCAGCGGGGGCGGGAGCGCGGGGGCCCCCGCCGGCGCGATGGGGGGGTGGGTGGTCTCGGTCATGGACCCATCGTGCGGTCGCGCGGATCGGCCGTGGTTGGCCGGCGATTGCAATCGCGTTAGCGCGCGCGATCCCCGCGTCGAGGAGTGCGTGCATGGGCCGGGCAGGAGTCGAACGCTGCCTCTTCCAGATCAAGAGTCTGGTGCTCTTCCGGCTGAGCTACCGGCCCGGGTCCTGCGCGGCGCGCAAGGGTGAGCGATTCGGCGTTGCGGATCGCGACGACGCGCGGCGCGGGAGCGACGGCGCCCGGGCGGATCACCGCCACGACGCGCACGTGCGGAGAGGGCTCGTTCATCTACGCGGCCACCGGCAGGCGCGGAGGAAGATGCCGGTCGTGCGATCGGCGGCGCGAGGCCATCCGCCGAACCGGGGCACCCGGCGCCCGCTCCCCGGCCACGGCGAGGTTGGCGAAGACGGCCAGCAGCGACAGCCCGAAGGGCAGCCGCGTGCCGGTGCGCAGAAGGGCGGCCTCCAGGCGCAGCGGCAGTTCCAGCACGCCGTCGAGCCAGCCGGGCGTGAGCTCAAGCTCCGAGCGCCCGGCCGCACCCGACCGCCGCCGCCTGAGGCGCACGACGGCGGCCGGGCCGAGCAGGAAGGCGTTGAAGTACGTGTCGCGCACGTGCGACCACCCGGCCTCCTGGGCGGCTGCTCGCAGGCTCGCGGCACGGTAGCGCCGGCGATGCCCGTTGACGACGTCGTGGGCCGACCACAGCGACGGGTAGGCGGGGACGGTGACGATGAGTGCCCCGCCGGGCCGGGTGACCCGCCGCAACTCGCCGAACGTACGGCGGTCGTCGGACGTGTGCTCGATGACGTCGAGGCAGGTGACGAGGTCGAAACACGCGTCGGGGAAGGGCATGCGCTCCACTTCGCTGCGCCACGCCTCGTACCCCCGGCGCCGCGTCGCGGCCACCGCCTCCTGGCTGATGTCCAGCCCGGTCACCCGGCCCAGGGGCCGCAGCTCGTCGAGCGTGCGGCCAGACCCGCAGCCCGCGTCGAGGATCCGGGCGCCGGCGGGAAGCGCGAGACGGGCCAGCTCACCGTTCAACACGCGCCGCCGGCCGCGGTACCACCAGTGGCACTCGTCGCTGGCGATCATCGCCTCGATCTCGTTGCGGGTCATGCGGCAAGATTCGCGCGGGCCAGGTTGGCGCGGGCGCGCGTCGAGTTGGGATCGCGTTGCGATCCGGCCGGGCGCGCACGTTCAGCGCGCGCGGGCCTGGGCGGCCGCCGGTGCGGGCGGCGGGTCACGCGGCTCATCCGCGAGTGGCAGCTCGATCGAGAAGGCGCTGCCCCTCGGGTGGCGAGCGACCACCGACATCCGTCCTCCGTGGGCTTCGACGATCTCTCGCGCGATCGCGAGGCCTAGGCCGCTGCCCCCGGTGCTGCGTGTGCGGGATGGGTCGATGCGATAGAAGCGATCGAAGACCCGTTCGCGGTGCTCGGCAGCGATCCCCGGGCCGTGTCGGCGACGGTCAGCGTCGCGCTGCCCGCGGTGGTGCTGGTCGTCAGCTCGACGCGGCCTCCGCGGGGGCTGAACTCGATGGCGTTCTCGACGAGGTTGCCTACTGCATGCTCGAGCCGCTCGGGGTCTGCGAGGGTGATCGCCGAGGCGCCTGCGAGCCTGAGGTCGACCTCCCGCCGGTGCGCGAGCGCGCGCACATGGTCGAGCACGCGCCCGGCGGTGGCGTGGAGGTCCACCGGCTCGGTCGCCAGCGCGAGGCTGCCCTCGTCCGCCGCCGCCAGTGTGAGCAGATCGTGCACCGTGCGGGCTCATGCCCTGCACATCCTCGCGCGCGCCTCTCGAGCACCTCGCGTGCGAACTCGGGGAGGTCATCGGCGCGCAGGCTCCCCCCGCGCGTGAAGGAGGGAATGGGGCGCCCGGCCGATCGCGGCCGGGCGCCTCCACGTGAGGCGCGGCCTATCGGCGCCTGGCCGGCGGGCATCGGCTGCGCGAGCCGGGCGTCCGAGCTGCCGCTGCGGGCGACCGAGCGCACCGCGGCGGCGGGACCGCCAAGCGCCGCCACGAGCCCGCAGACGGTGAGCAGCGGCGGCGCTCGGCGCCGGGACCACGCGATCGCGCGGATCGCGACAGCATCCGCGGCGAGCGCCGCCGGGGTTGGACTTGAGGCGGCACAGGTATTAGGGTGCCCTAACGCGATCTATCGACCGAGCCGGCGCCGGCGGGACTGCCGGCGGGAGAGGCACCGTGTCCTTCACCGAAACCGTCGCCCTCGGCGCGATCGCCGGGTTCACCATCTACCTGGGGCTGCCCGCCGGCCGCCTCCAGTTCCTGTCGGACCGCGCGCGCGTTGCGCTGGCGATGTTCGCGGTCGGGGTGCTCGCGTTCCTCTTCGTCGACGTCTTCGAGCACGCCTTCGAGATCGTCGAGGAGGCCGTGACGGCCTTCAAGGACGGCAAGGGAGGGCTCGGCGAGCCGCTGGCCTTCGCGGCCCTGCTCGGTGCCGGCTTCGCCGTGGGCACGGCGGGGCTGGCGACGCTCGAGCGCCGCATGCGCCCGCCCGCGCCCACCCCGCCACTGGCGGGCGGCGGCGTCGACGCCCTGACGGCCGACCACGCCGGACTGCTCACCGCCCACCAGCAGGCCGTCCGCGCTCACCGCCTGCGCACCGGCATGACGATCGCGGCGGCGATCGGGATGCACAACTTCGCCGAGGGCCTGGCGATCGGCGTGTCCGCCTCGGCCGGGGAGATCGGCCTGGCCACCGTGCTCATCATCGGCTTCGCACTGCACAACGCCACGGAGGGATTCGGCATCGTCGGCCCGCTCGGCGACGTGCGCCCGTCGTGGCGCTGGCTGGCCCTGGCCGGGCTCGTCGGCGGCGGGCCGACGTTCGTGGGCGCGATGGTCGGCTACAACGTGTCCTCCGAGCCGCTGGAGCTCGCCTTCTACGCGGTCGCCGGCGGAGCGATCCTCTACGTCATCGGCGAGATCTGGAACGGCATGCGCCGCTACGGGCATCGCGAGCTGGGCCTGTGGCTGCTGACCGCGGGCTTCATGGTCGGTCTGCTCACCGACCTGGTTGTCGTCTACGGCGGCGCATGATGGGGGCGCCCGGCCGCTCCGCCGGGCGCCCCGCTTCTGCGCGGACCTGCCGGGGGGCTACAGGTCGCGCAGCTCCTCGATCGCCGGGCGGCGCAGCGCGCGCAGTGTCGCCACCCCGGCCGCGGCCACGGCTACGACGATGAGGACGAGCATGCCGCCGAGGTAGGTCCACGGGACGGCAAGCACGTCCGGCGGCGGGTCGAACACGCCGGTGAGGACCTTGACCAGCATCTCGGAGATCCCCACGGCGATCACCGTGCCCAGCAGCAGCCCTCCGCCGGTGACGAAGGCCGACTCGCTCCACACGAACCCGCCGAGCTGGCGGCTGCGCGCGCCCAGCGCGCTGGCGATGGCGAACGTCCGCCGGCGTTCCTTGAAGCCGAGCCCGAGCGTCAGGCCCGACGCCGCCGCCGCGAGCACGAGCGCGAAGCCGAGCTCGACCTTGGTCAGCCCCGACAGCTCGACGGCCGTGAGGTTGGACCCGATGACCTTGCGCTGGTTGACCAGGTCGGTCACCTGCGCCGATGTCCCGACCCGGGTGCGGATGCGCCCGGCGACCGTCCCCGGGCTGGTCCCGTCGGTCTGCACTAGGAACGCGCCGACGCTGTCGCTTCCCGTCGTCTTGGCCACGTAGCCGGCGTTGGCGACGAAGAACGAGTCCTTGGGGGCGGTGGGGAACTCCTTGGCGATGCCGATGTAGTGAAACGCCACGGTCTTGAACTGCTTGGTCCGGCTGTCCTGCAGGCGTAGGCGCAGCAGGTCGCCGGGGTGCAGCTGGAAGTCCTTGACCGTCTCGGCCGAGACGAGCACACCATCGGGGCGGGCGGCGAGCGACCGCATGAGCTGCTTGGCCGTCCCGCCCTGGAACCAGCCGTTCTGCAGCTTGCCGGCCGCACCGATCGTCTGCGGCCGCACGCCGTAGAGGTCCTGCAGGTCGGCGCCGACGTAGGCGAAGCGGTGCTGGAGCGGCTCGACGGTCTGCACGCCGGGCACCTTGGCCAGCCGCGCGGCGCCCTGCGGCCCGACGCGCACGCCGGGTGACTCGGTGACGGTGACGTCGGCGCCGTTGGACAGCCGCGCGTCGGCCTCGGCCTGCTGCTGGTAGGTGGAGTTGAACACGGCGGTTGAGCCTGCGAAGGCGGCCGTCAGCGCCACGAGCGTCACGGCGCGCGCGAGCAGCCGCCGCTGGCGTCCCATCGTGGCGGCGACGGTGGGCGACAGCTCGCCGGCCAGTGGCCGCAACAGCCGCGCCAGGGGCGTGCGGCCGCGGACGAGCACGAGGTCGGCGAGGCGATAGGCGAGCAGTCCGGAGCCGATCCACGCCAGGACCGGAGCGAGCAGGGCGTACCAGTTGACCGAGACCTGGGGCACGCCCTCGGGGGCGAGCACGAGCTGGTAGCCGTTCTTGGACGCCTGCCAGTACACGAGCGCCGAGCCCGCCAGCGCGGCGACGTCCAGGCCGTAGCGCGCCCACCAGGGCGCCCTGTCGCGCCGGCGCGCCATCTGCTGTCGCTGCCCGGCCACGGTCAGCGAGCGCGCGTCGCGCCACGCGGGCAGCGCGATCGATGCGGCGGCGATCCCGATGCCGGCGGCGGCCGCGCCGCCGGCCCACAGCGCCGCCGCGAGCGTCCCTGCGCCGAAGCTCGGGGTGCCGAACGCCGCGCTGCCGATGAGCAGCGCGCCCCCCAGGCCGGCGGCCACGCCGATTCCCCCGGCCAGCGCGGTCTCACCGAGCGCGACTCGCACCAGCTGGCGCGTCGATGCCCCGCGGGTGCGCAGCAGCGCGGCGTCGCGGCGGCGGCGCTCGCCGCCGGCGGAGGCGATCGACGCGGTGACCAGGCCGGCGAGGATCGCGCCGGGCACGCCGAGGAAGAGGAACAGCAGCTGTGCATACAGCGCGTCCTGGCGGGCCTTGTCCAGCGCGGTGCCGAGGTTGTCGCCGACCAGCCCCCTGCCCGCCAGGCGCGTCTCGAGGTTGCGCGCGGCGCCCGAGACCTGCGTGTAGGCCGCGCTCGGGCTGCCAGCGAGGCGGTGGGAGACCAGGGCGTGCACCTGGGTGGTGACCAGCGCCCCCGTCTCCACTCGCGAGAACAGGCCCTGGGGCAGCAAGACGACGTTGTCGGGGGGCGCCTGCGGTTGAGCGCCGACCGGGGCGCCGACCTGCTGGAAGAGCGAGTCGGCCGCCGGCAGGTCCACGACCCCGTCGACCCGCACGGGCGCCGACCCACCGCCGGGGCGCCCGATCGCGATCGTGTCGCCGGGCTTGGCGTGCAGGTTGGCGGCGGTCTGCTGGGCCAGCAGGACGCCCGTGCCGGCGCCCGACAGCGTGCGGAGTTGGCCGGGGAAGGCGTGGGCGTAGCCGTCGGGCAGTCCGAGCACCTTGCCCGGCCCGGTGCGCTGCGTCGACGCGCCGGTCGTCGCCGTCAGCCCGGTCGTGGTGGCAAACGACACCGGCAGCGCGCGCGTGACGCCGGGCTGGCGGCGGACCGTGGCGAGCACGTCGCCGGGCTTGGCGCCGTTCTGGGCCTCGACCTGCCAGTCGACGGGCACGCGGCCGATGGCGCGCTGGGTCATCTTCGACGTGGTCGAGGACAGGAACGTGCCGATCGACGCCAGCAGGGCGACGCCGAGCGCGACGCCCAGGGCGGTGGACAGCAGGCGGGCGCGGCGGTGGGCGACCAGCCCGCGCAGCCAGGTCAGCGCGACCATGCGTGCTCCTTCGGGGTCGATGGGATCAGGCGGCCGCTGTGCAGCTCCCAGCGTTCGGGGAGGCGCTCGGCCACGGCGGGGTCGTGGGTGGCGACGACCAGCGCGGCGCCGGAGTGCTCGGCGGCGGCCAGCAGCACGTCGACCACGGTCGCGCCGCTGGCTCGGTCGAGCTGGCCGGTGGGCTCGTCGGCGAGGATGAGCTCGGCGTCGCCTGCCAGCGCGCGCGCGACGGCCACGCGCTGTGCCTGGCCGCCGGAGATCTCCTCGGGCAGCTTGTCGCGCAGGTCCAAGAGCTCCAACAGCTCGAGCGCGGCGCGCGCTGCGAGGTGCGCGTCGCGGTCGGCCATGCCCGACAGGACGAGCGGCAGGGCGACGTTCTCCTCGACGGTCAGCGGCGGTAGGAGGCTGGGGCCCTGGAAGACGACGGCGACGCGGCCGGGGCGCAGGGCGTCGCGGCCGCCGATCGCCGGCCAGCTGACCTCGCCCGTCGTCGGCTCGTCGAGGCCGGCCATGAGGTGCAGCAGCGTCGACTTGCCCGAGCCGGAGGGTCCGACCAGCGCGATGCGCCCGGCGGGCGGCACCTCGCAGTCGGTGGGTTGCAGGGCGACGGTGGCGGCAGGCCCCTCGCTGTAGGTGCGGGCGGCGCCCACGCAGCGCACCAGCGGGTCGCCGGCACTCATGCCTCGACCCTCCCGTCGCGCAGGCGGATCTCGCGATCGGCGACGGCGGCAACGCCGGGGGAGTGGGTGACTACGACCACGGCGGCGCCGCCGGCCGCGCGCTCGCGCAGCAGGTCGAGCACGCGCAGCGCGGTGACCTCGTCGAGCTCGCCGGTGGGCTCGTCGGCGAGCACGATCGGCGGGTCGTTGGCCAGCGCGGTGGCCAGGCCGGCGCGCGCAAGCTCGCCGCCCGACAGCTGCCCGGGACGGGCGTGCGCGCGATGCGCGATGCCGCAGCGCTCAAGGACCGTCGCGCGCCAGGCGCCGTCGGTCCTGCGGCCGCCGAGGCGTTGCGCCAGCGCGACGTTGTCGGCGATCGACAGGTGTCCGACCAGGTTGGCCTGCTGGTAGAGCACGCCCAGGCGCCGCGCGCGCACCGCGGCGCGCTCCTCCTCGGGGCGGCGCGACAGCCGCTCTCCGGCGACACGCACCATCCCGCCATCGGGCTCGTCGAGCCCGGCGAGGCAGGAAAGCAGCGTGGACTTGCCGGAGCCCGAGGGCCCGGTGACGGCGACGACCTCTCCCTCGACCACGGCGAGGGACACGCCTTGCAGGGCGAGGGTCTCGTCGTCGCCGGCATGGAAGAAGCGATACAGGCTCTCGGCCTCGAGGACGGCGGTCATGTCGTCCACCGCACCGAGTCGGTGATGATCCGCCACGGGTCGACGTTGTCGGCGCCCTTGGGGCCCGACAGCGTCAGCACCACGTCGCTGCCCTTGTGGAAGAAGACGTAGCGCTCGACCGCATCCTGGCCGGTCTTGCCCGTCACCGCGTTGGGCTTGGCGGCGGCAAGGTAGGTGATGCGCACGGCGGTGCCGGCCCTGCGGCCCACCGCGCTGACCGTGCCGGGCTGAAAGCCCCTGACCGTCCGGGCCAGCTTGGGCACCTCGGTCTGCCTGGCCTCGCGAACGGTCAGCGGCGCCTGCGCCGAGACCGCCTCGAAACGGATCGTGTTGAGCTTGTCGGTGAAGCTGACCGCGTGGCTCGACGTGCTCTGCGACCAGCCCTCGGGGACCCTCACGGTAAACCCGCCACGCGGCGAGGAGAACGGCACGTAGGCCTGGTTGTCGGGGATGTCACCGGCCGGATTGACCTCCGGGGCGTTGGGGTTGGCCGGCTTGGTCGAGCTCGTGCCGCCGGACGACGACCCGGCGCCGCAGCCGGCCGCGGCCAGCGCCAGGGCCGCCGCGCCGGCGGCGAGGACGGGACGGGTCTGCATGGTGGCTCCTGTGGCGTTGTGGTCCATGACGGTCGCGACCGTCGCAGGGCCGGGTCAACGCCGCGCCCACGCCAGGTCAACGCCGGGTCAAACCTGGCCGCGCACGCCCACGCGCGACGTACGCTGCTGGCATGCCATCGTCGGGGATCCTGGTCGTCGAGGACGACGAGGCCATCGCCTCGGGCCTCGTTCGCGTGCTGGGCACTCAGGGCTACGCCGTGCGCCGCCTGGCCCGGGGCCGGCCGGCGCTGGCCGCGGCCGGCGACGACATCGGCCTCGTCGTCCTCGACCTCGGCCTGCCCGACGTCGACGGCATCGACGTCTGCCGGCGCCTGCGCGGCGCCCGCCCGGACCTCGCCATCCTGATCCTCTCCGCGCGCGACCAGGAGCTCGACGTCGTCGCCGGCCTCGACGCCGGCGCCGACGACTACCTCGTCAAGCCGTTCCGCCTGTCCGAGCTCCTGGCCCGTGTCCGCGCCCACCTGCGCCGCGCGACCTCCTCCGAGCCGGCCGTCCCCAACGCGCCGCTGCGCGCAGGAGACCTCGCCGTCGACATAGCCGCCCGGCGTGCCTGGCGCGGCGACGAGGAGCTCGCGCTGAGGCCCAAGGAGTTCGACCTGCTCGCCCTGCTCGTCACCGAAGCGGGCCGCGCGGTGACGCGCGAGCGGATCATGCGCGAGGTCTGGGACACCGAGTGGATGGGCTCGACCAAGACGCTGGACACCCACGTCCTCAGCCTGCGCCAGAAGCTCGGCGACGCCGAGGCGATCACCACCCTGCGAGGCGTGGGGTACCGCTTCGAGGCCTCATGAGGCGCCGGCTGGCCATCGCCATCGCAGCCGTGGCCGCGGTCGCGGTGGTGCTCTTCGCCGTGCCCCTCGCCGTGGTCCTGCAACGCGGCTACCGCGACGAGGACCTCCTGCGCCTCCAGCGCGACACCGTGGCCGCCACGCGCCAGATCGACCTGGGCGCCCAGCCCGGCGACCCGGTGGAGCTCCCACGGACCGCAGACCAGCTGGCCGTCTACGACCTCGCGGGACGACGCATCGCCGGCAGCGGACCGCCCGTCGCCGACCGCGTGGTGGGCGCCGCGCTGAGATCGACCCGCCCGTCCGAGCGCGCGCGCGATGGCCTGCTCGTGGTCGCCGTACCGCTGCTGTCCAACGAACGCATCACCGGCGCGGTCCGGGCGGCGCGCGCCGACACGGGCGCCACCCGGGACACGAGGCGGGCATGGCTCCTGCTCGGAGCGATCGCGGCCGCCCTCGTCGTCCTCGCGGTCATGGCGGCGCTGGTCCTCGGCCGCCGGCTCGCGGCGCCGCTCGAGCGCCTGGCCGACGCGGCACGGCGGCTCGGCGACGGTGACTTCTCCGTGCGAGCGCCGCGCTCGGACGTCGGCGAGGTGGACGCCGTCGGCCGCGCGCTCGACACGACGGCCAGCCGACTCGACGAGCTCGTCACCCGCGAGCGAGCGTTCAGCGCCGACGCCTCGCACCAACTGCGCACCCCGCTCGCCGCGCTGCGCATCGAGCTCGAGTCGATTGAGCTGCGCGGCGATCCACCCCCCGAGCTGCGGGCGGCCCTCGCCCAGGTCGACCGCCTGCAGAGCACGATCGACACGCTGCTCGCCGTCGCCCGCGACGCACCGCGCCAGCCGCACGTCGCCGACCTCGCCGTCCTGCTCGACGACCTGGAAACGCGCTGGCGCGGCGCCCTGGCAGCGGACAGCCGACCGTTGCGCACGCGAATCCTTGCCGCCCACCCCGAGGTCTGGGCCGCACCGCGGGTGGTGGGCGAGATCCTCGACGTGCTGCTTGACAACGCCCGGCAACACGGCCGCGGCGAGGTCACGATCACCGCGCGCGACGCGGCGGGGTTGATCGCCATCGAGATCACCGACGACGGGCCGGGGTTCGCCCAGGACCCCGAGTACGCCTTCGAGCGCCGAGGCACCTCCGGCGATGGCCACGGCATCGGCCTCGCGCTCGCCAGGTCGCTGGCCAACGCCGAGGGAGGGCGGCTCGACGTCACCGACCGCGGGCCCCACCCGGTCATACGCCTGCTCCTGCCGCGCGCCGACGCCGATCCCGCCGGGCCGGGCTGAGCCAGCCCGCGCGCCGGGAGCTCGTGCGCCACCGGCGGCCGGCACCCTTCGCTGTTCACGGCAGCTTCCTCAGCGCCGGCCGGGGAGCGGGATCCGCGGCAGCCGCGGTCGCGCGCGCCACGCGCTCCTGGCTCGCTGCCCCAGAGTCGTCGGGCGCTGAGCGCGGCCAGGGTCCAGGTCCGCGCCGCACAGCGCGCAGCCGGCAGCGAACGGGCTGACGCGCTCACCGCAGCGAGGGCAGACGTGAGGACCCCGAGCGGGCACCACGTCACCTCGAGCGATCACGCGGCCGCGCGCGCGGGTTGGTGAGCGGCGAGCGGCTGCTGCGATGGGAGCGGAGGACGGTCATGCTGGCTGCGTTGTCTCTCGGTCGATGGAGGACGGTGATGGTCTCGCGTGCCGATGAGCGGCGGATGAAAGGCCGGCGGTCACGTGCGCGGCGACCAGGCACCATCCGCGAGGACTCATCAGGCGCTCATGATCACGGTGCACACTGCCCGGCATGCGTGTCCTCGTCGTCGAAGACGAAGTGAAGATGGCCAGCCTGATACGTCGCGGCCTCAAGGGCGACGGCATGGCCGTCGACGTGGCCATCAAGGGCGAGGACGCCCTCTGGATGGCCGGCGCGACGGCGTACGACGCGATCATCCTCGACGTCATGCTGCCCGGCATGGACGGCTTCGAGGTCTGCCGAAAGCTGCGCGAGGACGCGGTATGGGCGCCGGTGCTCATGCTCACAGCCCGTGACGCCGTCGAGGATCGCGCGCAGGGCCTGGATACCGGAGCCGACGACTATCTCATCAAGCCGTTCTCGTTCGTCGAGCTGTCCGCACGGCTGCGCGCCCTCGTACGCCGCGGCGCGGTCGAACGGCCCACCGTCCTGCGCGCGGGAGACCTGCAGCTCGATCCATCCTCAAAGCGCGTCCGGCGTGGCAACAGCGACATCTCGCTGTCCGCCAAGGAATACGCCCTCCTGGAGACGTTCATGCGCCGGCCGGGCGAGATCCTCGATCGCTTCCAGCTGCTCGAACACGCGTGGGACTACGAATACGAGAATCGCTCCAACATCGTCGACGTCTACGTGCGCTATCTGCGCGAGAAGGTCGATCGACCCTTCGGCGTGGAATCGATCGAGACCGTTCGCGGAGCTGGTTACCGGTTTCGCGCTGACGGTGGGCGGTCCCACGACTAACGCCGTCCGCCGCTGGTCAAGGCGGCGCTGCCATCTGCGCACCAGCGAGGAGCGTCGAGCGACGCATCCTTGCCGAGTCGAAACGGTCCGTGCGGGACGAGAACCAGTGCCGCTGTGGCGCGCGCGTTCGCGTTGGGGGCGCGGTGGTTCAGCGCGTGGCGTGTTGGCTGCTCGGCGCGCCCGGGCTTGCCGCTGCGGAGGGGTCGGGGTGGTGGCCTGGGTCGTTGCGGACGGTGGTGAACGACTGCCAGCTGATGCGCAGGATCACGACTGTGATGATCAGGCCGATGATCGGGTCGCCGATGTTGAGGCCGAGCGCGACGACGATTGCGCTGGCGACGACGGCGAGGCTGACGAAGCCGTCGGTGCGGGCGTGGTTGCCGTCGGCGATCAGTGCGGGGCTGTTGAGGTTGCGGCCGGCGCGCAGGCGGACCTGGGCGGCGATCTCGTTGCCGAGGAAGCCGATTGCGCCGGCGGCGGCCAGCGCGCCGAGGTGGTCGATCTGCTGGGGGTTGACGAGGCGGTCGATCGCTTCGGCGGCGGCGACGCAGGCGCTGATGAAGATGGTTGCGACGACGAAGTAGCCGGCGCGTTTCTCGGCCGGAAAGGAGCGCAGCAGGAACGCGGCGCCGAGCGGGATGGCGGTGAGCGCGTCGCCGAAGTTGTGGATCAAGTCGGCGAGCAGCGCGACGCTGGATGTCGCGACGAACACCGCGACCTGCGCGAGCGCGGTGACCAGCAGCACCGCGAGACTGAGCGAGACGGCGCGCAGCCCGGCCTTGGATCGCTTGATCGAGGCGTCCACGAGGCCGTGGCTGTGACCGTGGCCGCCGCCGTGGCTGTGCGCATGACCGTGATCGTGCGGGTGGTCGTGGTCGTGGGTGCTCATGACGCCTTGGCGCGGCGATCGAGTGGCTGGGCGCCGAGGCGTAGGTGCTCGACGTGGAAGACGGCCTGGTCGAGCAGCTCGGCGACATGGGGGTCATGCAGCGCGTAGATGACCTGCTTGCCGCGGCGCTCGCCGATCACCAGGCCGAGATGACGCAGCTGGCGCAGCTGGTGGGAAACGGCGGATGCCTCCATGCCGACCGCGTCGGCGAGCTCGCCGACCGAGCACGAGCCCTGCTTGAGGGCCCCAAGGATGAGAACGCGGCTTGGCGCGGAGAGGACCTGCATGCGTTCGGCGATGACCCGCGCGGTCTGCGCGTCGATCGGGACGGCCCGTGTTTTGCCGGCGACTCCGTGACTCATCCGAACGGATGATAGATGGTTCAGATGTTCCGTGGTTCACTGCAAGGCGCGGCGGCGATGTGGACAGCGGGCGCTCTCGAGTTGCGCGGCGCCTTCTGGTGCGTGGTGGGCGAGCGCGGCGGCGAGGAACCGGTACGTGTGTTCCTCGGCGAGCTTGCGTGAGTCGGCGAACACGATCGGGACGGCCGGGTGGCGAACCTCGAGACGCGCGACGAGCACGAGCGGCCAGCCCGGTTGGGTGTGCTCGTTGTCACGCGGCATGCCGTGGCGTGCTTCGACAGCGACCGCGGCGGCCGGCAGCGCGGCGAGCCGGTGAGCGCGGAGTTCAGCGACCCCTCGACCAGCGACTTGATGAAGTCCTCCAGGATCTTGCGCTCGAACTGGCGACGAGCCGCTCGCCGTGGCGGACCGGGCGCCCGCCCGCGCGGGCCAGCTCCCGGAACTCGAGTGGCGAGACGCGGCGAGATCCGGCCGACGCTCGGTCGTGGCACGCGCGGCGAAGCGGGCGGTGCCCGCGCGAAGCGAGCTGACATCGCGCTGCTCGGCGACGACCGCGAGGATGCGCAGCGGGTCCTCGAGCGAGACCTCGGTCAGCTCGCGCGCGGCGGCGTCGATGAGCCGGACGTTCGTGGTCAGCAGGCGAGCGGGAAGCGCGCATAGGGGCGGCGTTCAGACGCTCGAACAGCTTCTCGGAAGCGGCTGAAGGGACTCGAACCCTCGACCTTCTGCATGGCAAGCAGACCGTGATCGCTTGTCCGCTACCGCTTTATCCCTGCATATCGGGCACGTCGGCGCCTTCGACGCGCAGTCGTTCTGTGTCGGGTTTGGCTGGGGTTCTGGCACCGAATAGGCACCGAGACGCGGGGGCCTGGCGGGTGTGGCAAGCGCCTGGTTCGCTGCTGCGTTGCATGGAGGCTGTCGTCGGAATCGTCGCCGCGAACGCAGAAGAATGGCTCGACGCCTCACGCTACTAGCGGGCCCTTTGTGCGACCGCCTGCATGGAACCCGGGAGGAGGCCGGTGAGCCGCCGTACGAGCTTGGGGCGCTGCGCGTCTGCTTGACGCGTGTTGCGTGGCGGGCGTAGGTTCGCGTGGGCGAGTGCCTTGTGGCGCTCGCTGGCAGTCCGGGTCGCGTCTCGTCGGCGAGCCGGCGGCAGCGCCTTTGGCACTCGTTCGTAGCCGATTGACGCCGGTCGGGGCCACAACCATGAGGGAGCGCCAGTATGCGGATGATGATGAAGGTGCAGATGCCGACCGAGTCGGGCAACGACGCGATAAAGGACGGGAGCCTGCCGCAGATCATGGGCTCGTCGATCGAAGCGCTGAAGGCGGAGGCGGCCTACTTCACAGCCGAGGGCGGGATGCGAACCGCGCTGATCTTCTTCGAGATGAACGATTCGAGCGACATCCCACCGGCGGCGGAGCCGCTCTTCATGGGCCTGGGCGCGAAGATCACGCTCTCGCCTGTGATGAACGCGCAGGAGATGCAATCCGGCGTCGCGAAGGCGACGGAAGCGATGTAGCGCCGTTGCGGGCGCCGCCGGCGCGCCGCGGTTGACCCGCGCGTTCGGGATGCGGCACCGGCCGCAGTCCAATCGGCCGGTCGATGGCCACGCCATGTCGCATCCGCCCATATGGGCAAGCGCGCGAGGCAACCGTGGCCCCGGCTCTCGTCCCCTGGCTGGTGGTCCTCGCGGCCGGCCCCGTCGGTCTCGCCCTCTCCGCAGATCACCCGCCGGCGACCCGACCCGGGAACGCGCTGGGAGAGGTCCCCGCAGATCGGGGTACCGGCTGCAGGACTACGAGAACGGCCGGGTCACCAACCCCGCCCTGTTCGGGCCTGGGCGCCAAGCGCGGCGTCCGGCGCGCTGTAGCTCGCCGTAGGCGCGCGCCATCTGCGGCACCGAGTTACCAACGTTCGACGCCAACAGGATCGCCGCACGCTCACGCGTAGCGAAGTGCTTGGCTTGCTTGGCCCTGCACTTGAGCGTGACGGCCTCCTCGTGCGCGAGCGGCCTGACGAAGACTTCCGCGGGACGCATCATCACCTCCAAGGCTCCGATGCGTCCCAGTTCGCCGCCGACCGCGAGTTTCCGGTCAAACAATTCGAGAAGGGCCACTAGGGCGAGCTCGCGCCCTGCTCGTCTCCCTGGGCCTGCGTCTGGTCCCCCGAAGCACCGCTGTTCCCCGCGTCCTCCGAGATCGGTGCGGCTCCCGCGACCGCGGTCTGCCCTGGCTGGCCCTGCGGACCGTCCGCTCCTTGCGATCCGTCCGCTCCCTGCGATCCGGTGCTCGCCGCCGAGCCGACGGAGCTGCCCGGCGACTCACGGCCGTCGCTCTCGTCGCGCCCGCTCTGACCGCCCTGCGCTCCATGCTGGTTGAGCGTTGACTGGACGCCCGACGCGCCGGCCGTGTCGCCGTTGCCGTGCTCGTGGGCGCCGGCCTTTGTCCGGCTTCGCGCGGGAGCCGCGGCGACCTCGGCAGGGCCGCGCGCACTGTGTGCTGAGACAGCGACGGGAGCCGGCGCCGTCGTCGCGTCGGTGCTGCGCTGTGCCCCGGCGGTCCCCGCCGCGATCGCTTCCCGGGCCGGCGGGTGCGGCTCCTGATGCGGCCCCTTGTCCGAAGCGACCTGCGCGGCTCCCCCGGCGGCGGCGCCGGTGACCGCAACGACCGCACACACTTTCGCGGCCACCGCCAAGGGACCGGCGCTCGACCCGGACTCGGACAGCAGGGCGAGCAGCGATGCGTTCTTGCCGTCCGCCGCCCACATCGCGAGCGGGACAGGCGTGACCGCGGTGGCAGCCCTGCGCAGCGTGCTCCTCGCCCGGTGAACGAGTTGGTGCAGCGCCCCCTCGCTCACGTCGAGGAGCGAAGCCGCCTCGGCCCCGCTGCGACCCTCGACCGCGGTCAGGAGCACGGCGTCGCGCTGTTGTCCGGGCAGCGCGGCGATCCCAGCGATCGTGTGATGCGCGCGGAGGCGCTCCTCGACGAAGGACGCGACGTTGTCGCCGGCCGGGAGCGCCTCCGACAGCTCGCCGTCGGCTCGGGCCCGGTCGCGGACGGCGTCCAGCGCGGCGTTGTGCACGACGCGGTAGAGCCACGCGCGGACGTTCTGCAACTCGGCGCCTCCGCGGAGGGAGGCCCATGTTCGCGCGAAGCTCTCCTGGACGACGTCCTCGGAGCGGCCGTCGCGCAGGATGCGGTGCGCGTAGGCGATGAGCGGACGGCGGTAGCGCTCGACCAGCACGGCGAACGCCGACTCGTGACCCGCGCGGGCGAGGCCGACGAGCCGTTCGTCGGTCTGGGTGCGGAGAACGAAGTCCGAGAGCCTCGGGCTCATACCACGACCTTCCATCGGCAGGCGCGGATTCGCGCTGAAGGCCGGCTGACCAGAACCCGTCCTGCACCTCGGCACCGTACTGCGCCGCGCCGAAGCGTGACCCGCGCCATCGCTCGGGCCGCCGCCCGCTGTGCCAGCTCGACCGGCGTGAGCGCGGTGATCACGATCCGCACGAGCCGCAGGGCGCGCTCGTGCCGCGATGGCGGTGGCGGCGCCCAGTTCGGCGCCGCCACGCATCGACCGCCGCCGACGGCATTGCGCATAGAGAGGGCTCCGCGCGGTGCGGACTGCTCGACGCTGCACCGTGGGCGGCGCTGTCGCACGGCCGCTACTCGCCCTGGTCGCCGGACTGGCCCTGCTCGCCGGACTGGCCCTGGCCGCTCGAGGGAGCCGACGGCGCCGCGTTCGGCGGGGACACGGGAGTGGTCGCGGGCGGCTCGCCATTGTCGCCGGACTGGCCCGGCTCGCCGGAAGGGCCCTGCTCGCCGGACTGGTTCGCCTCGCTCTGTTCGCCGACCGGGCCTTGTTCGCCGACCGGGCCCTGCTCGCCGGAAGGACCTTGCTCGCCGGACTGGTTCGCCTCGCCTTGTTCGCCGACCGGGCCCTGCTCCCCGACCGGGCCCTCGTCGCCGGACTGGTTCGCCTGGTCCTTCTCGCCGGAAGGATCGGACACGGGCGGCTGGCCCGCGTTCACGTCCTTGGCGGGCTCGGTCGCCGGCTCCGTCGTGGTGGTCGTCGTGGTCTCCGTGCCGGTGACCGGGGTCGTCGTGTCCTGCGCGCCGCGCGGGCCTGTCGCATCGACGGTGCCGGTCGTCGCGGCCGGGGTCTCGTCGTGCCCAGTGACCGTCGCCGCGACGGCGACCGCGCTGCCGGCGGCCGTCATCGCGAGCGCCGCGGCCAGAACGGGCCACTTCCTGAGATACCGCTTGATGGTGCTCATCGTGCTCCTTTGAGGGGGCTATCAAAGGATGTGACTCACGAGCCCGCCAAATCTCACGGTCACGACTTCGAAAGAGGGGCACCAACGGCATTCACCTTCGAGTCCGCCGACGGCGCGCAGGGGCCTACGAGCTGGGGACGGCGGGGCGCCGAGACCCCGACGGACACACCGGCGCCGACGATGAGCACGCCCGAGCGCTTCGGCGAGGCGGAGCGAGCCGGTGCCGATCGCCGCTGCGCAGACCAGCGTGCTGAGGATCAACCCGGTGAGAAGGCCGGCGCGCTCGACGCCCAGGCGCTGGACGCCCGAGTACCAAGCCACGAACGCGATCGCCGTCACGGCCACCGCGATTAAGAAGAGCCTGAGAGGGCCAACGGTCCACATCGCGCGATGCCATCAGTCGTAGCGCATGGCCACGGCGGGGGGCATCCGCGCGGCGCGGCGGGCCGGGTAGTAGCCGAAGAAGAGGCCGACGGCGAGCGCGGTGGCAAACGCGACCAGCAGCGTAGCGGGGTCGACCGACGTCTGCCAGCCGGCGACGCTGTTGACGATGCGGGACGCCGCGAGCCCCAGGCCGATGCCCAGCGCGCCTCCCGTCGTGCAGAGCACGAGCGCCTCGGTGAGGAACTGCGCCTGGATGTGCCGGGGGTCGGCGCCGACCGCCTTGCGGATCCCGATCTCGCGCGTGCGCTCGGTGACTGAGACCAACATGATGTTCATGATCCCGATGCCGCCGACGAGGAGCGCGATCACCCCGAGCGCGAGCGTGAGCGTCTGGAAGGTCTGGGTCGCGGCCTGCGCCGTGTTGATGATCTGGGCCTGGTCCTCGGTCGACCAGTCCTCGAGTCCGCCGGGGAGCTTGTGCCGCTCGGCCATCAGGCTGTCGATCGCGTCCATCTTCGCCGCGACGTCGCCGGCGGACGCCACCTGCACGTCGGCGCCATGGACGTTGTCGCCGCCGAACAGCACGCGCTTGGCCACGGCGAGCGGGAGGAATGCGTTGTTGTCCAGGTTCTCGCCGCCCAGGCTGCCGCGGCGGGCGTACACCCCGACGACGGTGAACTCGCGGTCCAGCACGCGCACCATGTGGCCGATCGGGCTGGCCCCTGGGAAGAGCTTGCGCGCGGGGATGGCGCCCAGCACGATCACCTCGCGACCGAGGCGGTCGTCGTCGCGCGTCAGCAGGCGGCCCTGCGCGGCCGAGACGTTGTGGATGCGCAGGTAGTCGGGCGACACGCCGCTGACGAACGGGCTCGTCTGGATCCGGCCCGAGGAGATCGTCAGCCCTTCGACGACCTGGCGTGGCGCGACGACCTGCACGCCCGGGAGCCTCGACACGGCCTCGAGGTCGGCAGGGGTGATCGTGCGGTCGGTCGACGTCATGACCCCATTGGGCAGCGTGATGAACTCGCCGTCGAAGAGCACGATGTTGGGTCCGAGCCGCTGCAGGTCGGCGGCGACGCCGGCGCGCGCGCCCGCGCTGATCGCCGTCAGCGTCACGAGCGACGCGACGCCGATGATCACGCCCAGCGCGGTGAGCAGCCCGCGTAGCCAGTTGGCGCGCACGGCCTGCAGCGCCAGGCCGACGTGCTCGGCCACGCTCACGCCGGCGCCTCGAGTCCGGGCGCGACGCCGAGCTGCTCGTCGAGCTCGATGCGCCCGTCGAGCGTGTGCAGGATCCGCGTGCCATGCTCGGCGACCTCGCGGGCGTGGGTGACCATGACGATCGTCACGCCGCGGTCGTGCAGGCCGTCGAGCATCTCGAGGATCTCGGCCTCGCTCTGCGAGTCGAGGTTGCCGGTCGGCTCGTCGGCGAGCAGGACCGCGGGCGCGGTGACGATCGCGCGCGCGACCGCCACCCGCTGCTGCTGGCCGCCCGAGAGCTGGCTGGGCAGGTGCCCGGCCCAGTCGGCGAGGCCGACGGACTCGAGCGCCAGCGCGGCGCGCCGGCGCCGCTCCTCGCGCGGCACCTGGGCATACAGCAGCGGCAGCTCGACGTTCTGGAGGGCCGTCGAGCGCGGCAGCAGGTTGTAGGCCTGGAACACGAAGCCGATGCGCTCCCGGCGCACGCGCGCCGCCCGGCGCTCGTCGAACCCGGCGACCTCCTCGCCCGCCAGCCGGTAGCGCCCGCCGGTGGGCTGCTCGAGGCAGCCGAGGATCGACAGCAGCGTGGACTTGCCGGACCCGGATGGCCCCATGATCGCCAGGAACTCGCCGCGCGCGACCGCGAGATCGACGCCGCACAGCGCGTCGACGCCGAGATCGCCCGACTCGTAGCGCTTGGCGAGCCCTTCGGTCTCGATGACGAGCTCGTCCATCGACCGCCGGGCCCGGTCACTCGCCGCCGCCGGACGGGACCAGGACGCGTTCGCCCGCGCGCAGCCCGCGGCGGACCTCGACGTAGGTCGCGCCGGCCAGCCCGAGGTGTACGGGTCGCTCAACGAGGCCGCCGCCGCGCCGGCGGACCATCACCGTGGTCCGGTCGCCCTGCTTGACCGCTGCCACCGGGATGCGCAGCACACCCGCCGCGCGCCGCACGACGATCCGCGCGCGGACGCTCATGCCGGGGCGCAGGCTCCGGTGCGAGCGCAGTGCGATGGTCACGGGGAAGTTCACGACGCCGCCGTTGTCGGTGCCGGAGAGCGAGATGTCGAAGACGCGTCCTCCGAACTGACGGCCGCCGAGCGCGTCGACCGTGACGAGCGCCGGTGCGCCCACGCGCGTGCGGCCGACGTCGAACTCGCTGAGGTCGAGGGTCACGACGAGGTGGTCAAGGTCCTGGACGCGGACGATCGGCGTGGTCGGGTCCGCGCTCGCCCCGTCGGTCGTGAGGACGCTGGTCACGGTCCCCGTGGCATTGGACCGCACGACCAACAGGCTCTGCAGCTGCCGCTCCAGACCAACGCGCTGCGCGGCGACGTTGACCTTCAGGCGCGCGAGCGCCAGATCGATGGTGCTCGCCGGGGCGCCGCGCTGTCGCAGCACCGCGAGGTCGGCTTGGGCCTTGCGGAGGTCCATGCGTGCCGCGGGCACGACGTCCGGAACGAGCGGCCCGGTGAGCTGGTGGAGCTTGAGGCGCGCGGCCGTCACGGCGGCCCGCGCCCCGGCCGTCCCGGACGCGCCGCTCGCCGCGCGCTGGGCCGCAAGGTCGGCCCTCGCCTTCGCGAGATCCTGGCGGGCCGCCGCGACCACCGTGGCAGGCGGCCGCAGCAGCGCGTCGAGCTTGGCCTGCGCCGCGTCCACAGCGAGCTGCGCGGCCGTCCGTGCCGCGGCGGTCGGCGGCGATGCCGGGTTCAGCGCCTCGCGCTCCGCCTGCGCCTTGGCGAGCTCGGCCCGTGCCGAGGCGATGTCCGCTAGGACGCCGGACGCCTGGGCGTCGGCGAGCTTCTGCTGCGCCGCGGCGACCGCGAGATCCGCGGCGCTGATCGCCGTCGCCGACGCGGGCATGGACGACGCCAGCAGCGTCTCCTGGTCCAGCGTCGCCTTCGCCAAGTCGAGCTTGGCGGCGGCAACCTCCGCGGGATCCGGGGATCCCGTGACCATCGCGAGCGTCTGTCGCGCCGCCTCGACGGCGATCTCGGCGGCAGTGATCGCCGCGGGCCCGCTAGCGCGCGCGGCGACCAGGTCGACCTGCGCCTTGGCCAGGTCCGCTCGTGCGGTCGCGACCTCCGCCGGCAGCGGCCCGGCCAGCACCGTGCGGAGCTTGGCCCGCGAGGCAATGACGCTCTGGCGGGCCGCGACCAGCTCGGCGGCCGTGGGCGGCACGCCACGCGCGGGGTCCTGGACGCGTCTCTGGGCGAGTTCGAGCCGTGCCGTCGACAGGTCGGCGCGCGCCTGCAGCACCGCGCCGGCGATCGTCCCGTCGTCGGCCAGCCGGGCGACGGGCTGTCCCGCGAGCACCGTGTCCCCGGGCCGGACGAGGACCTCCCTCACGTGCCCGGTCACGGCCGGGAAGACCGCGTCGGCAGGCACTTCGCGCGGGTTGGTCGCGCTGCCGGCGCTGGCCGTGGCGGTCGTGGTGGCCTGGCCTCCCGCGGCCGCGTTCCCACCGCCCCCGGCGCTGGACGACGGCACCGCGAGCCGGGTCGCACCGGTGAGGGTCGCCACGTGCCCGATTCCGCCCACAGTGGTCGAGACGTCGCCGCGCTCGACGGCAACGACCTCGCCGGTTGGCGGCGGCGGGCTCCCGTGGCCGCCCGTAAGGGCAATGGCCCCCACGGCGGCGGCTCCGGCGAGCAGCGCCGTGAGTCCCACGATCCGACCGGACGGTGCGTGCACGATGGGCGCACGCTATGCCGCCGTCTCTAAGAGGACGTTGAGGGAGGTGGGTCAGGCGGCGCGGACGCGGCGGCGCCGCCTGCGGCGCAGGCCCGCCGCCACGGCGGCGAGGAGCACCGGGATGCCGAGCGCCAGCGGCAGGATCCCGCCGGCGTCCAGCGTGCGCCGCTGCGCGACTTCGAGGAGGCGGCCCGGTCACCGGTGGCGAGGCCGGTCCGCTGCGTGGGAGCACGGCGACGTAGACGGCCAGCGAGCCGGCGTTGACGGCGGTGAGCTTCCACGTGAGGGTGGTGCTGCCGCGCGGCGGGATCGGCGCCAGGTAGCGCGTGCGTTGTGACGACCAGTCCTCGGGATCGACGTACAGCCCGCGCCCGAGACTCACGATGTTCAGGTGCGCGACCAGCCCGCGCGCCGGCGTCGCGCCGTCGTTGGCGATGACCGAGTGGAACGCGAACGACCCGCCGAGCCGCGATGCGATCTCGGTGCGGTCGACGGTGACGCGCAGCGGGGACGCCGCGGCCGTCGTCGCGGGCGCGATCACCGCCAGCGCGAGGGCCGCCAGCAGCCCGCGGGCAGGACGCGTCATTCCCGCCACCCGCCCCGCAGGGTCAGCCGCTGGGCGCCCGCGACGGCGACCAGCGCGCCGAGCACCACGGCGCCGATCGCGGGCGACAGCAGCCACGACGCGTCCTGTGCGGCGCCGTGCCCGTCGACGATCAGCTTGCCGAGGTAGTGCTCGCCGGCGCTCAGCGGGTTGACGCGCAGCAGCAGGTCGCCCGCCCAGCCGCTCTGGGCGCGGGTCGGCAGCTGTGTCGGCGCGAACAGCGCGAGCAGCAGCAGGAGCCCGAGCGACAGGCTGACGCGATTGGAGCCCGCGAAGATGCTGATGAGGATCCCGAGCTCGGCGAGGACCAGCGCCAGCAACGTGCCTACGACGGCGCCGGCGGCGACCGCGCGCCCGGTGACGCCGACGCCCCGGCCGAGGAACCAGATGTAGGGGATGGCGATCGCGAAGGCCACCACCCAGAGCGAGAGCGCGCCGAGCAGCTTGCCGGCGGTCAGGCCGAGGCGCGACACCGGGGACAGCAGGACGCTCTCGAGCGTCCCGCGCTCGCGCTCGCCGCTGATCGCATCGGCGGCCGTGATGAGCGTCAGCAGCGCGCCGACCGCGACGGCCACCTGGAGCACCAGGTTGACCGCCTCGCGCTGCTCGAGGAAGTTCAGCGCCTGGTTGGTCGCGGCCAGGTAGGCGAGGACGCTGAGCACGAGGCTGAAGGCCAGCACGAGCAGCGGGCCGCGGCCGAGCCACAGGTCGCGGAGCTCCTGGTCGAGGACCACGACCGTGCCCTGCGCCGGGCGCTCGTGCGGCGAGTCAGCCGCCTGCCTCACGTGGCCTCCGTCATCTTCAGGAACGCGTCGCTGAGTCGCGCGGCCTCGAGCTCGTAGGACCGAACGGGAACGCCGGCCTCGAGCAGGCGGCGCAGCGGCTCGTTGGCCTCGGCGCCGTCGAGCGCGATCGCGATCGACCCGGCGCGCGGCACGGGCCCGAACGCCGATAGGGCGCCCAGCGCGCGGTCGAGGTCCTGCGGCGCGACGGCCAGGGTCGCTGCGCGCGGCGCGGCGGCCTGGCGCGCGACCTCGCCGACGGTGCCCTGGGCCACGACGCGACCGCGATGCAGGATGAGCACGCGCGAGCAGATCTCCTCCACGTCGGCGAGCTGATGCGTGGACAGCAGCACGGTGGCGCCGCGCTCGCCCGCGATCCGCTGCACGATCTCGAGCACCTGGCGCTGGCCGGCGGGGTCGAGGCCGAGCGTCGGCTCGTCGAGCATCACCACCTGCGGGTCGTTGACCAGCGCTCGCGCGATGCCAAGCCGCTGGCGCATGCCGCGACTGTAGGTCTCCAGCAGCATGTGCCCGCGGTCGCCGAGGCCGACCTCGTCGAGCAGGCGGGCGGCGAGGTCTGCCGCGGCGGCGCGGTCGCGGCCGAAGAGCCGCGCGTGATACCGGAGGAACTCGCGGCCGGTCTGGCGGTCGGGATAGCCGGCGCTCTCGGGCAGCACGCCGATGCGCCGCCGAATCTGCGCTGGCCGGGTATGCGGCGCGCCCGCGACCGTGAACGTCCCGGTGGTCGGGCGCAGGACCGTCGTCAGGATCCGGATCGCCGTCGTCTTTCCGGCGCCGTTCGGCCCGAGGACGCCAACCACCTCGCCCGCGCTGGCCGCGAACGTGAGGCCGTCGACGGCCACGAGCGACCCATAGCGCTTGACGATGCCGTCGGCCTCGACGGTGGCGGTCATGGCGTCCCGCCCACGGCGGCGCGCGGACGGGCATCCGTGCTCGGCGCCTCGGGCGCGCTGGGCACCGCGATCGCGAACAGGCTGCCGCCGCCCGGATCGGGCTCGGTCCACGCGCGGCCGCCGTGGGCCTGGGCGATCTCGCGCACGATCGACAGGCCGATGCCGCTGCCGCCGGTCGCGCGGGTGCGCGACGGGTCGAGGCGGTGGAAGCGGTCGAAGACCAGCTCGCGGGCGTCCGCAGGGATCCCGGGGCCCTCGTCGAGCACGCGCACGAGTGCCTCGCCGCCCTCGGCTGCGGTGGTCACGGTGACCGTGCCTCCCGCCGGGCTGAACTTGATGGCGTTGTCGAGCAGGTTGCCGATCGCCTGACCGAGCCATGCCGCGTCGACGTGCGCCGGGGCGGGGGTCGCCTGGGTCTCGACCGACACGCCGCGCGTGGCCGCGAGGGCCCGCAGCCGTTCGACGGTGTCCTCGGCGATCGCGGCGAGATCGACCGGGCGCCGGTGCAGGTCCAGCGCGCCCTGGTCGGCGCGACTGAGGGTCAGCAGGCCGTCGACGGTGCGGCTGAGGCGGTCGACCTCCTCGAGCGTGCTGCGCAGGACGTCCTGGGCGGCCGGGTCGAGGTCGTCGGCGCGCAGGCTGACCTCGAGCTCGGCGCGCATCGCGGTCAGCGGCGTGCGGAGCTCGTGCGAGGCGTCGGCGACCAGCCGGTGCTGCTCGTCGACGCCCGCCTCGATCCGCGCGAGCATCGTGTTCAGCGTGGTGGCCAGCCGCGCGACCTCGTCTCCGGTGGAGGCCACCGGCAGCCGCTCCGACAGGCGGTTCATCCCGATCTGGCCGGCGTCGCTGGTCAGCCGGCCGATCGGCCGCAGCGCACGGCGAGCCAGCCACCAGCCGCCTACCGCCGTGGCGGCGAGGGCCGCGGGCCCCGCGAGGAGCAGCAGGATCAGCAGCCGGTGCACGGAGCGGTCGATGGTCGCCGTCGACTCGGCGGCGACCACGATGCGGCGGTAGGTGCCCCGCGTCGTCACCCGCGCGACGACGCGCATCCGCCGGCCGTCGCGGCCCAGCGTCGTGGTGCGCTGCACGCGGCCGCCGACGACAACCTGCGCGAGGTCGCCGCTGCCGATCATGGGGACCTTGGCCACCGGATCGCCGAACGACGCGACCACGCGGCCGGTTGGGGTCAGCACCTGCGAGACCGCGCGCTCCCCGGAGAGCACGGTGGCCGAGACGTCGTGCGCCTCGGGCGGTCCCTCGGCGTGGTAGCCGAGCGCGATCTGGTCCAGCGCCGGGTTCAGGCGGTTGTCCATCGCCGCCACGAGGTCTGTGTGCAGCCGGAGCACCAGGAACGCCCCGACAGCTGCGATGATCACCGCCAGCAGCGCGACGTACCACGCCGTCATGCGGACGCGGATCGGCAGCCTCACGGCGCCGGCTCCAGCGTCCAGCCGACGCCGCGCAGCGTGCGGATCAGCGGCCGGTCGAACGGTTGCTCGAGCTTCTTGCGCAGGTAGCCGACGTACACGTCGACGACGTTGCTGGAGCCGACGTAGTTCTCGTCCCAGACATGCTCGAGCAGGCGCGTCCGGGTCACCGCCTGGCCCTGGTGGCGGACGAGGTACTCGAGGACCGCGAACTCGCGCGCCGTCAGCTCGATGGCGGCTCCGGCGCGCGTGACCTCGTGCGTGGCGGGGTCGACGACGAGGTCGCCGGCCTCCAGACGCGCCGGTCGCTCCGCCGGCGCGCGGCGCAGCAGCGCCCGCAGGCGTGCGAGCAGCTCGTCGAAGGCAAACGGCTTGGGCAGGTAGTCGTCGGCGCCGGCGTCCAGTCCGCGCACGCGGTCGGGCACCTGGTCGCGGGCGGTGACCATCAGCACCGGCGACCAGCAGCCGCGCTCGCGCAGCTCCGCGCAGACGGCGAGACCGTCGCGGCGCGGGAGCATGACGTCGAGCACGATGGCGTCGTAGTCCCACACGCCGGTTTGGCGCAGCGCGGCGTCGCCGTCGGGGGCGACGTCGACGGCGTAGCCCTCGTGGCGCAGCCCGCGCGCGACAGCGCGCGCGAGCTTGTCGTCGTCCTCGACGAGCAGCACCCTCACGGCGCGGGATCGACCCCTTGCATCGGCCCATGGTGCCACCGCAGGCGCGGCGGACCGTCGGGTCCGCCGCGCCGGCTGCCGGTGGCGATCCGGTGTGCCTCAGTCGTCCTGGTCGACGGAGACGACGTGCCCGTTGGAGGCATCGACCTTGACGTCCTTGCTGCCGACGTCGACGTTGAACACCAGCTCGCCGCCGGCGTGCTCGAGGTCGACCTCGTTCAGGTCGCCGGAGGCCGCCGACTGCGCGGCCCCGATCGCCTGCTGCTCGGTGATCCTGGCCTTCGGCAGCAGGTCCTTGCCGTCGTCGAGCCGCGACGCGGCCGACGTCCGGGCCTGGTGCTCGCCGGTGGCGCGGTGGTCGTGGTGACCCGCTGCCGCGAACGCCGACGCCGAGAGGCCGAGCGTCGCGGCGCCCGTGGCCATGATGGTGATGGTCTTGCGTGTGTTCATGTGGTCGTCATCCCTCCCTTGTGGATGATCGGGGACGGGTGGCAAGCTAGGCACCGGTCCCTAAGAGGAGCCTGAGAGCTCGCGCGCGAACCCGTCCGCGTCCTGATCGTGATTGACCGCACCACGGTGACCGCGGCCCAGCTGCGCGCCGTCCGCGGCGGGCACAGCCGCGCCGGTGCCTTCGTGTGCTCGTGCCCAACCCGGCGCCAGCCGAGTGGCATCCCTTTCACCCCGAGCGCCCCGACAAATATGCATGACGCCGAGCGCGTGTTGCTGCTTCGGCGCTGCCGGCGATCCAGGACGCGGCCGACGACGCGGTACGCGGGCGCGTGTCGATCCGCCACGACCCGATGGCGGCGATCGAGGAGATGCTGCCCGACGAGCCGTTCGACGAGATCATGGTGTCGGTCTTGCCGCACGGGCTCGAGCGCTGGCTCCACAGCGATCTCGCCCATCGTGTCGCCTACCTCGGGCTGCCCGTGACCTTGGTCGTCGACGAGCCGCGCGACGGGCGCTGACGGCGCCGGCGGCGACTACGCCCGAGGCGATCGGCACGGAACGCCATCGTTCTCCGGAACTCGCGCTCCATCTGGTCAAGTCGAGCGGGCTTGCGGCCAGTTGTCCCACGAACGGGCAAGGCGGCCGGCGCCTGCGACGAGGGAGCCGGCTTCTGCCGAGACCGCCCACACGCTCGTCTTCGGTCACACGCACAAGCCGTGGTGCACGAGTACGGCGGTGTGCAATTCGTCAACTGCGGCTCGGTCGGCAAGCCCAAGGACGGCGACCCGCGCGGCGCGTTCGCGATCCTGCGTGCCGCCGACGCCGCGCCGCTGGTCACGATCGAGCGCGTCAGCTACGACGCGCGGGCCGTCGCCGACGAGGTCGCCGCCGCCGGCCTGCCGCAGGAGTTCGCCGACAAGCTCGTGCTCGCGGCATGACCATCCCGCTCCCGCGGCGCTTGTTTGCCGAGTTCCTCGGGTCGGCTTTCCTTGCTGCGCTTGTCATCGGCTCAGGGATCGCGGCCCAGCAGCTGTCCCCGAACGACACCGGCCTCGCGCAGCTGGCGAACGCCGCCGCCACCGCTGCCGGCCTGTTCGCGATCATCCTGATGGTGCGCAGCGGCCGCGACAACAGCGCGCCCGCAGCTGTCGGCGCCTACATCGGCGCCGCCTATTGGTTCACGAGCTCGACGAGCTTCGCCAACCCCGCAATCACCGTCGGGCGAATGTTCAGCAACACGTTCGCGGGCGTCCCTGCGCGCACGACCTCCTGGCCTGCGCGGCCGAATTCGGCGACAGTGCCACCGCCAAGCTGCGCACCGTCCTTGCCCTGTACGAGGCGCTCAGGGGCGACGACCCGTCGCGCTGACCTCGTCGTGCTCGGCGCGCCGTCGGAAGGTGCCGCAGCGTGCCCGACGCGTCAAGGGCACCGCCTCAGCGGCAGCCCGTTGGGCTGGTCCTGACCGGCTGCCCTTGACCCGGCTGCGCGCGCCGAGCCGCGCCTGCTCTCACCTTCCGAGGGCGGCGCCTGGCGCACACGCACATGGCCACGCCGCCCTCCTCACGACCGAAGGAGCCGCAGTGGCCATCCCCGCCAGCCGCGACGAGCAAATCACCGGTTTCCATGTTCGCCACGCCGACCGTCTGCGGCGCTCGATCGCCAAGAAGGCGCGCGGCCTGGACGACGCCATCATCGACGACGCATGCGCCTTCGCCTGGGCGACGTTGGTGCGACGACCGGACGTCGACCTCGAGCGCTACGAGGCGTATTGGTGGCTGTACAAGGTTGCGCTGCGCCAGGCATGGGCGCTGGGGCGCGCACAGCGTCTCGAGCAGCCCATCGGCGGTCTCAACGGCGCCGACGAGGACAGCCTCGAACCGATCAGCGTCGACAGCGATGTCGCCGACCTGGTGGCCGATCGGCTCGACCGCACCACCGTCCACGAAGTCCTCGGGCGGCTGCACTGGCGCGAGCGCCGCGAGCCCCTGCTCTACGCCCACGGCTTCAGCTACGAGGAGATCGCCGCGATCACCGGCACCAGCTACACCGCCGTGAACCGCTGGCTCGCCCGCGGCAAGAACGCGCTCCGCACTGCCCGCGCGCGCCGCGAGCTCAGCGGCGACGAGGACCGCCCGGCACCGTAGACGGCGCGCGCAGCCGACATCCCAGGACGCTGGTGCGCGCTGGCCCAGCCGTCACGATCACCCGCCCGCGCCCGACGATGACAAGGTGCTCGGCGGTCAGCGCCATCTCGCTCATCAGGTGCGACGAGAGGAAGACCGTGCGCCCCTCGGAGGCGAGCTGCTTGAGCAGCGTCCGGATGCCCTCGGGATCCAGGCCGTTGGCCGGCTCGTCGAGGATCACCGTCTGCGGATCTCCCAACAGCGCCGACGCGATGCCGAGCCGCTGCCCCATCCCCATCGAGAAGCCGCCCGCGCGCGTGCGGGCGACGCTGCCCAGTCCCACGAGCTCGATGACCGCGTCGACCCGCGCGCGGCCGATGCCGTGGGTCTGCGCCATCGCGAGCAGGTGGTTATATGCGGAGCGCCCAGTGTGGATCGCCCGCGCCTCGAGCATCGCGCCGACCTCGTGCAACGGCGCGACAAAGTCGCGATAGGTCTCGCCGTTGACGCGGATCGTCCCGCCGGTCGGGACGTCCAGCCCGACGATCATTCACATCGTCGTCGACTTGCCCGCCCCGTTTGGTCCCAGGAAGCCGGTCACCGTCCCCGGCTTCACGACGAAGCTGATGTCGTCGACGGCGAGCTTCTCTCCATATCTCTTTGCTGATGTGCTCGATCTCGATCATGACCTGATCATCCGGATCGATCGTTGAGCGCACAATGAGCCGCGAGGATGGACTTTGACGTCGGCGACTACGCATCAGGTCGCACTCGCGTAGCGCTGAGGTCGGACGCTCGCCGTATGAAGCACTCAAGCTCCACGGGACCCTCGAGCAGATGAGCGACCGAGCGGCCAGTTCGCAGCGCAGTTCGACTTCGCTGTCCACAACGGGCGCGCGGTGCATCTCGTCAACTGCTGGTCGTTTCAGCTGCAGAACCAGCAGGAGCTCGCTGAGCAGGTGAAGGCGTCGGCATGGGTCGTGCACGAGCTACGCGACCGCGGCGCCAAGGTACATGCAGGCGACGCGGTCGTCGACGCCGAACGCCGACCTGGAGGTCGCGGCCGTCTACATACCGCCACTCGAGGGTGACGAAGCGCCGGCCTTCCACGAGGCCACGGCTGCGTTCGTCGAGGTACGGGTCGACGCGCTGCCGCAAGATCAGGCGGACGTGCTGGGCGAGAGGGCTGCCCTCGCTCTGGGCGTCGCGGACTACCGTCGCAAGTTCACCAGCCGCCCCGGCGGGATGGCGCGAGTTGGCGGGCACGAGCTGCCGGCCCAGCGGCCTGCTGCGTTGCTTCTTCAGCGTGCGCGATGGATGTGGGCGAAGAGGCTGTCGAGGGTGCCGCTGCGTCGGTGCGCGGCGCCGCCGAGCGGTGGCAGCCGGAGAGCGTTCTCGATGGTTCGCAGCACGCCATAGTGGTCGACGGGGCGCGCGCTACGCGCGTGACGGCGGACGTCGGGACCGGCGACGATTGTGGCGATCCGGCCGCCGCGCGCGTCGACGCAGCAGCCGTCGTCGGTGGTGCCCTCGTCCCAGGTCAGGACGACGAAGCCGTGCGGTCCGGTCTCGCGCAGCAGCCGAGGGACCAGCCCGGCGAGGAAGCGGTCGCCGGTCGGGACGTCGCAGTCGTGGGTGTCGTCGCAGAGGTTCGGCGAAATGAACGAGAACGTCGGCAGCGTGCCGCGGCGCAGGTCGGCCGAGAGACGGTCGAACCCGACCACCTTGCGGCACCGGCCTGGGTCGTGGGCGACGTCGTCGTAGTACATGAAGGGGTCGTGCTTCTTGGCATAGCCGGCCGCGCTCGCCACCTGCGAGCACGGCGCGGGGAGATCCTCCATGTAGGCCTTCCACGAAAGCCCGGCCGCTTCGAGCTGGTCGACGATGTTGCGTGCCCCGACGTGGCAGTCGGTGCAGTCGCTGGTGATCCCGTGCGTGGAGCCGCTCGTGAGCGCGAGGTAGTTGGGCAGCGACGGATGGCGGATGGCGTAGCTGCGGGTCGCCATTGCGTATCGATGCGCCAGCGCCGTGACGTAGGGCGACGAGGAGCTGCCCACGACGTCGGTGGCCTCCTTGTTCTCCATGACGATCACCGTCACGTGCGACGACGTCGAGGTGGGCAGCGCGCCCGCGGGCGGCGTTGCGAGCGGCTTGCCCGGCGACGAGCCCCCGCAGGCCGTCGAGCCGAGGACCGCGAACCCGATCGCAACGGCCACTAGGCGGTGGGGACGCGGCGCATGCATTCCGCGATGATGCTCGATCGACAGATCAGCGTCGCCGCCGACCGCGGGGCTCGCGGGCTTGTTAGGGTTGCCTAAGCATGCAGGCCCACTCGGCGACAGCGGCGACGAGCGCGCGGGCGACCGGCCGACGCCTCGGGGTTGTGGGTCGCACTGCTGGCGCTCGTCGCCGGCGCGGTCTACCTGATGGCGACGGCGAAGACCGGGCCAGTCGATCCCGCCAGCGCCGCAAGCTGCTGGGCCCGCGTCGGGCTGTCGGCGACCGCCGGGCTCTTCGCACTGGGCTTCACGAGCGTCTATCGCGAAGGGTTCGAGGTCGTGCTCTTCCAGCAGAACCTCAAGCTCCAGCAGGGCGACGCGGTGGTGCTCGAGGGCGTGGGCATCAGGCTGGCGTGCACCGCCGGGTGGGCGTGGTGACCTTCGTCCTGCAGCAGAAGCTGCCGTACCGGCGGATGCTCCTCGCCACCGGCGTGCTCATCGGACGCGACGGCACGGTCGCGGCTGACAAGGCGGACCACACGGTGCAGCGGAACGCCGGCGAAGAGAGCGACGTCGACGGCGAGCTCGACGCCGACGCCTGACGGCACCAGCGGCACATCGGTCGCGGGCCGACCCCGCCCGAAGGTTCGCACGCTGCGCATGCGGGGCGGGCGGGGATCGGTCCCGCGCCGGGCGGGACCCACACCCAGGAGGTCCCTCGTGCCTCGCAGCACCCGCACGTCGCACCCGGACGCCGAGCGTGCCGAGCGCCGCCGCGTGGACCGCGCGTTCGCGCGTCAGGCGGTTGAGCAGCTGCGATCCAGCGAGGGCTGGCAGCAGTGGCTGATCAGCCGCCGTCACCTCCACGCCTACAGCCTCGTTATCTGACGGGCCCGATGTCGTGGTCGCCTGAATGCTGGTCCGGGTCGTCGATGACATGTCGTCCAAGGGGCGTGGCGGGTGGGTCGGCGGGCCGCGTGGAGCAGGTGCTCTGCCGGCCTGGCTGGTGGGCGCTTGGCGTCATCTGTCGTAGCTGAGGATGTCGCCCGGCTGGCAGTCGAGCGCCTGGCATAGCGCGCTGAGTGTCGAGAACCGGACCGCCCGTGCGCGGCCGTTCTTGAGGATGGAGAGGTTCACGACGGTCACGTCAACGCGCTCGGCGAGTTCGGTCAGCGTGATCCCGCGCTGCTCGAGGAGCCGGTCGAGGTGAACCGCGATTCGGTGCTCCGCCGGTTCGGCGGGCATGTCAGATGGTTCCCTCGACGTCCTCGCGGAGGCGTAGCCCGTATGCGAATGCCTCAGCGAGGATGTAGGCGCCGAGGCCGGCGAGCACGGCGCCGCCGGGGAGCTCGAAGCCACGTCCGGCGAGGTTCGTCGTCGTCTCGGGTGGCAGCGCGTTGAAGAGCCACAAGCGCAGGACCGACTGGACGAACGCGGCCGCCAGTCCGCCCGTGACGAGCACGGCACCCAGCATGCGAAGCCGGCGGACGTTGGCCTCCCCGAATGGCTCTCCGCCGCGCACCGAGCCAACCAGGCCACGCAGCAGCCACAGAACGCCGATGAGCAGCACGTTCAGCGGCAGGTCCACCGCCGAACGCAACGCCATCACCTTGATCGAGGGATCGGAGATCTCGAGGTCGACGTTGGGCCAGTCGTGCAGATGCGTCCCGGGTGGCAGGCCGCGCAGGTGCTCGGGGTTTGCCTGAAGCGGCACGGTCAGCGGGTCGCCATGCAACAGCGAATCGCCGCCGCGTGCGATGCCGACGATGATCGACACGAGCTCGAGCGCGAGGAAGGCGGTGGCGACGAGCAGCATCACGGTCACGAGTCGATAGCCAATGCTGACTGCGCCTGACGGGGGCGGGGTGGCGGGCATCCCGGGTCACTCCCTAGCGAATAACGATGGTATCGAAATACGATAACATCGAAAGTCGATATGGCAAGCCGTGACATCAAGCGCGTGCTCGCGAGGCGGCCGCGAGATCGACGGACGAGCCGTCAGCTGCCTGCGAGTCGCGGTGACCCTGCGCGGACACGGCGCTGCTGGCCGTAGGCGATCGCGAGCTCGGTCTTGAGGCTGGCGTTCTCTTCGCGCAGGCGCTGGTTCTCCGCCCGGAGCGTCTCGGTGCGCTGGCGCAGCGACGCCTCGGTCGCGCGCTGGCGGGCGGGGATGCCGTCGGCCCGGGTTGGTGCGCGGTCGCGCAGCCGCTCGATCTCCGCGCGCAGCGCTGGCTGGGTGTAGAGCCATTGGCGCGAGACACCGGCGCGCGACGCGACCGCCTGGAAGCCGACGCGCGCGCCCTCGGCGTCGAGGTCGCGTAGGGGCACGCTCGACCGCGCCGGTGCCGCTGGGCAGCAGCCTGGGTGAGTGGTTCAGCAGGCAGCGTCGTCCTCTAGGGCTTCGAGTCCGCGAAGCGCATCTACTTCGCCGACATCGAGCCGGGGTGTGCGTAAGTGCCGCGCCGACACGCCCGGTCGCCGCGAAAGCAGGCGCGAACTCAGCGCCGGCGCGGACGACTGCGTGTCGTCCATTTCGGTCGTCTGACGGGACGAACGGGAGATGGCGCGGCCGGCGCGGTAGCGTCGAGCCACGATGCGTGTGCTGGTCTGCGAGGACGAGGACTTGATGGCTGAGCTGGTACGCCAGGGCCTGGCCGAGGAAGGACATGACGTCGAGGTCGTCGCTAGTGGCGAGCGTGCGATCGACGCCGTCATGCGGAGCGCCTACGACCTCGTGCTGCTCGACGTCATGCTCCCGGGCCTGGATGGCTTCGCCACGTGTCGGCGGCTGCGAGATCGGGGGAGCGGGGTGCCGGTGCTGATGCTGACCGCGCGCGACGATGTCGACGATCGCGTCCGCGGACTGGACAGCGGGGCCGATGACTACCTCGGCAAGCCGTTCTCGCTGGCCGAGCTGTTGGCGCGGGTCCGGGCGCTGCTGCGACGCGGCGCCGCCGACTTCGCCGGCCGTGTCGCGGTCGGCGACCTCGAGCTCGACACCGCGACATCGACGGCCCGCCGGGCGGGTTCGCGAATCGACCTGACCGCCCGCGAGCTGGCCGTGTTGGAGCTGCTCATGCGCGAGCACGGGCGCGTCGTCTCTCGCGACCAGATCCTCGAGCACGCCTGGCCGCACGGCGCAGATCATCGCTCCAACGTCATCGACGTGATCGTCGGCCGCCTGCGTGACAAGATCGACCGGCCGTTCAACGCGGCATCCATCGAGACCGTCCGCGGGCTCGGCTACCGGCTGCGGATCGAATGACCAGGCTGCTGAGCGGCCGCTCGATCACCGTTCGGATCACCGCCGGGTTCGTCTGCGCCATGGCCGTGGTGCTGGCGTTGACCGGCGCGTTCACCTACGAGCGAATGGCGTTCGCGTTGAATCGCAGCATCCGTGATGTGCCGCGCGGCAATCGCGTGGAGCTCGACGCGCGCCGCCGCCACCGCGATGAGGCGCTACGCGAGCTGCTCGCCCAGTTGGCCGTGGCCTACGGCGCTGCCCTCGTTATCTCCGGCCTGGTCGGCTACCGCGTCGCCCGGGCAGCGCTGGATCCGGTCGAGGACATGCGCCGCCAGGCCGCTTCGGGATCACATGACGCCTCCGTGCGTCTTGGGGTCCCTGCTAGCGATGACGAGTTGTCGCGGCTGGCCGAGACCCTCAACGGCCTGCTCGAACGTGTTCAGCAGGGCGTCGAGCGCGAACACCGGCTGATCGCGGACGCCAGCCACGAGTTGCGCACCCCGCTGGGCTTGATGCTGATGCAGATCGATCTGGCGCTCTCCCGTCAACGCAGTCCGCAGGAGACACAGCTGGCGTTGGAGCGGCTGCAGGCCGAGACCCAGCGCCTCGCGCGGCTGGCCAACGACCTGTTGTTGCTCGCCCGCGCCGACGAGGGGCAGCTCGTCACGCGATTGGAAGCGGTGGGTGTCCGCCGAGCGATGCTGGCCGCGCGCGACCGATTCGACGGGCGAGACGCCGAGATCGAGGTCGACGCTCCGGCCGAGACCGTCGTGCTCGCCGACCCGGACCGCCTCGCTCAAGCACTAGACAACATCGTCGACAACGCCATCCGCCATGGCGGCGGCCACGTCGAGTTGCACGCTGTCGCCGGCAACGGGGAGGTGGTTCTGCACGTCTGCGACGACGGTCCCGGGTTCCCTACCGAGCTCGCCGGGCGCGCCTTTGATCGGTTTGCCCGTGGCTCCACCGGGCGTACCGGTTCCAGCGCAGGGCTGGGCTTGGCCATCGTCGCGGCGATCGCTGAGGCGGTGGGCGGCCGAGCTGGTGCCGAGAACCGGCCGGCCGGCGGCGCCGACGTCTGGCTGGCGGTCCCCGCAGCGGACCCGGAGACCCCGTCATCTTCGGTTCATCATCGCCAGTGATGATGCGCCGGCGTGCATCCGATCTCCTACTTTCAAGCAGTGGTGCTCGGCCTGTTGCAGGGCGCCGCTGAGCTGTTCCCCGTCTCCAGCCTCGGCCACAGCGTCGTCCTGCCGCGGCTGCTGGGCTGGGATATCCACCAGAACGACGACTACTTCCTGACCTTCCTGGTCGCCACCCACCTAGCCACCGCCCTGGTACTGGTCGGGTTCTTCTGGCGCGACTGGGTGCGCATCGTCAGCGGGCTCTTGCGCTCGCTGCGCGACCGCGAGATCGCCCCGGACGATACCGACGCCAAACTCGGCTGGCTGCTCATCGTGGGGACCATCCCGGCCGGCCTGCTCGGCCTCACCCTCGAGCACTCGCTGCGCAAGGTCTTCGCCTCGCCGCAATCGGCCGCAGCGTTCCTCGTCCTCAACGGCCTGATGCTGTTCGCCGCCGAGGCGCTTCGCCGCGGAGCGCCGGGCGCCGAGCCGCTCGTCGCCGGCGCTGAGGCCGACACCCGCCTGAGCACCCGCCTGAGCTGGCGCGACGCCGTCGGTGTCGGCAGCGCTCAAGCGATCGCGCTGCTGCCTGGCTTCTCCCGTTCGGGGGCGACGATGGGCGGGGGTCTGCTGGTCGGCCTATCGAACGAGGACGCTGCGCGCTTCGCGTTCCTGCTGGCCACGCCGATCATCGGCGCCGCTGCGCTGCTCAAGCTGCCCGAGCTCGCCGGCCACCAAGGCGACGGCGTCCGCGGCCCGGCGCTGATCGGAGCTCTGTGTGCAGGGGTGACCGCGTGGCTGACCGTGCGGTTCCTGATGCGCTTTTTCGAGACCAACCGGCTGACGCCGTTTGCCGTCTACTGCGTCGTCGCTGGCCTCATGTTGTCCATCGTCTTCGCCCTGACTTAGGAGCAACCATGCAGAAGAACCGCGCCCTCATCCTGCCCGCCATCATCGTGGCCCTGGTGCTCATCGCGTTGGCCGTCATCTACTTCATCGACTCCGCCGACACGCTGCCGTCGTTCATCCCCGGCCACGAAGCCGGGTCCTCGCACCACCACATCAAGCACGGCATCGCAGCGATGTGCCTCGGCGCCGGCGCGCTCATCTTCGCCTGGTTTCAAACCGGACCCGCGAACGCCTCCGAGAGGCGCACCGCGCGCTGACCCACACGACGCTCGCAGCCGGCGCCTACGCTGAGGCGTCATGACGTTCATCCTGGTCGCGCTGAGCGCCGGCGTTGCCGTCAGTGTCGAGCTCCTGGAGGCGCTGGCCATCGTGCTCGCGGTCGCCGTCAGCCGCCGCTGGCGCGACGCGCTGATCGGAGCGGCCGGCGCCATCGTCGCCTGCGGCCTGTTGGCCGCCGTGCTCGGTCCCGTCGTCCTGGGATCGGTGCCGCTCGACACGCTCCGAGTCACCATCGGGTTCTTGCTACTGCTCTTCGGGCTGGAGTGGCTGCGCAAGGGCACCTTGCGGCTCGCCGGGCGCCGGTCCAAAGCGTCGTCGATGAAGGAGTTCGCCGAGGCACAGGAGGAGCTCGAGGACACTCCGCTGCCGCCGGAGGGCCAGCCCGACTGGGCCGCCCGGCTCGTGGCCTTCAAAGGTGTCCTGCTCGAGGGCGTCGAGATCGTCGTGATCGTCACCGCGCTGGCGGCACGGCCCAGCGGACCGGCACCGGCGCTCGTCGGCACGGCGATCGCCCTGGTCGCGGTTCTGGGCGCCGGCGCCTGGTTGCGCAAGCCCTTGTCGCGCATCCCCGAGACCGAGCTCAAGTGGGGAGTCGGTGTGCTCTTGAGCTCCTTCGGCGTGTTCTTCCTTGCCGAGGGCCTCGGCGTCAGCTGGCCCTGGGGCGACGCCGCCGTCCTGTACCTAGTCGCCGCGCTGGCGACCCTCAGCCAGGCCCAGTCGCACCGGCTCGCCCACGAGGCCCGCGTCGCATGACCGTCCTGCGCACACTGCGCAAGCTCATCCTCGGCGAGACATGGCTCCTGCCGCTCGGCATCACCGCCGTGGCGGTCGCGGCCGCACTGGTCGTGCGGCCGCTGTTCGGCGACGCCTGGGACCGCGGCGGCGGGTTCGTGCTGCTCGCCGGCGTTGCCGTCGTGCTAGCGCTGAGCGTGTCGCTGAGCGCCCGCGGACGCCGATGAAACGCCGCTGAGGAGGGGGCCACGATAGAGGCCTCATCCGAGCGCTCCCTTCCCTCTGGACCCGGGAAACGCCGAATGCCCTCTGACACGGTGAGTCGACGACGTCCGCCCTCGAGATCCCGAGGGCGGACGTTGCGAAGAGCACGGCTTCGCATCCAACGCAATAACCGCTGCTTCACGAGACCGCGCACGCGCTGGGCATCGACTACCGGACCTACACTCGCGAGCAGGCCGAAGTCATGGTCGACAGCGTGATTTTCTGGCCCGGTCTGTCGCTGTGTGCCTTTGTGTCGGCGCGTAGCGTGGGTGACAGGCGTCACCGACGGGCTTATCTCGCGATCAGTAGGTGAGCGCCGAGGTCGGCGTCCGCGAGATCGACAAGGTCTCGATTGCGTTCGTGCCAAGCGCCAGATGCGAGGTCGGCGGTGAGGGCTTCGACTGCCCGCTGCTCGACCTGCGGGCAACGCGCGCCCACACCGAGGTGCCGCGCCGGACCTGCTGTTGGAGGTAGGCGTGTGGACGTCGCCAGTAGGCGTGAAAGAACCCGTCGATGCAGTCCCAGGGAATCGGCACGGTTTGCATCTCGGCGTGGATCGCGGCGCCGCGCTCGCTGAGCGAAGGGCGAGCCTTGCTTGTCGCGGCGAACTCGGGCAGGTAGTCGCGAACGAGCCAGAAGCGTGGAACGAGTGCGTTGTCTCACTGGAAGACGATGACGCGCTGCGCGACGCGCGCCATTTCGCGCAGGCCTGCGATTGGATCGCGCCAGTGACGGTCGGAGAGGATCGCCATCGCGGCGTCGTGCCCATGAGCGCGACGGACGCGCCGCCGTAGGCGATGCCGATCCCGCGGTGGGCGAGGAGCCTGGCCAGCGACGCGGCGGCGTCCACGTAGGAAGGGTCGGTCCCGGGGCTCGATCCGGCGTAGAGGCAGACGCGGCGCAGTTCAGGCACGCCGGAAGCCTACGACTCGCTCCCGAACAGGCGACCCGCTCGCAGGTCTCCAGCCCGCAGCTGCGGTGTGTCAGCGATGCTGTGAGGCGTGGAGTACGTGTCCAGAGTGCCGCGACCGCCGCTGCACGAGCTGATCGACGATCTCTACTACCTGGAGGGCGCGCCGCCGTACCCCTGGCTGACGCTGCCACCGGCGCCGGCGGCGGTGCTGATCGTCAACCTCGGAGCGCCGTTTCGCATTCGCGCTCGCAGTGATCTCGAGCCGGCCGAGTACGCCGACGGGGTCGTCGTCAGCACGCTCACCCGCGCGTTGGAGTTCGGCTACCCGGCAGGGACGCGGTCGGTCGGCGTGCACTTCAAGCCGTGGGGGCTGGCGCCGTTCCTGGCTATGCCCGCGGTCGAGCTGCGCGACCGGCCGGTGACGGTGGAGGAGGTCTGGGGTCGCCCCGCCACCGAGGAGCTGCGAGATCGGCTGGCGACGGCCGCCGGGCCGCGCGAGATGCTGACGCTGCTCGAGGAGGAGCTGATGCGACGGGTCTGCGAGACCGCCGGCCTGGGGTTGGTCCGCCAGACGAGCAGCGTCATCGCGGCGGCCACGGGAGCGGTGGCGATCGGCGACCTGAGCGTGGCGGCCGGCGTCAGCGGCACCCATCTGGCACAGCGGTTCAAGGAGGTCGTCGGCATCACGCCGAAGCGGCTGGCCCGCACGTATCGCTTCACCGCGACCGTGCTGTCGATCGATCCCGCCGGGCCGGTCGACTGGCTGGAGCTCGCCGCTGGCGCCGGCTACTACGACCAGGCGCACTTCGTCAACGAGTTCCGGGCGTTCACGGGTCTGACGCCGACGCGGTACCTCGACCTCCGGCGGCGGTTCCTGCGCGAGCATCCGGGTCACGCGCTCGATGGCGGACCGCTGCCGGCCGCGTGATTTTCTCCAAGACTTGCCACTCCCGAGACGCCAGGATGGGCACTTCCCGAGCAGAGGAGAGAGCCCATGGGCAAGGTGGTTCTGTACAGCACGGTGTCGGTGGACGGGTTCATCGCGGACGAGAACGACCAGCCCGGCCCGCTGTTCGACTGGTTGTCCAGCGGTGACGTCCCGTTGGACGAGGCCGGGCAGCTGACGGTGTCGCAGGCGTCCTACGATCACACCCGGGCCTACTGGGACGAGATCGGAGTGACGGTCGCCGGCCGGCATGTCTTCGACCTGACGGACGGTTGGGACGGCACGCCGCCGAGCGGGATCGACCACGTGGTCGTCGTGTCGCACCGGCCGGCGCCCGAGGGCTGGCACGCCGAGGCGCCGTTTCACTTCGTCGACGGCGTCGAGGCGGCCATGGCCAAGGCACAGGAGCTCGCGGGCGACCGCACGGTCGAGGTCGCCGCGGGCGACGTCGGCGGTCAGATCGCTGGCCGCAGGGCTCGTCGACGAGGTCGCCATGGACGTCGCGCCCGTCGTCCTCGGGACGGGCAAGCGCTTCTTCGGATCGGTCGCCGCACAGCACCTGCTCGAAGATCCCGACGTGGTGATCGCAAGCAACCGCGTGCTCCACCTGCGCTACCGGGTGCGCCGATGACAGACGAGCGCTGGGGCGGGGCTATCCCGCCCTGGGTGGAGCGCCCACGAGAGCTCGGCGATCGGCGACGACGCCGTCCGCTTCGGGCGACCGGGCAGCTTCGACGAGGTGCGGCTAGTTGCCGCGGGCGTCGATCGCTCGGGCCGGGTCGAGGTGGGCAACCCGTTCGGGACAGGTGAGGGCTTCTGCCGTCCGGCCGCGCAAGGGGATGGTGTCCGACGCGCCCGTCGTCGACGTGCAGCTCCGGCTAGAGCTCGAGCCCGGCGCCGCGGTCGTATTCGCGGGCGCAGGCCGAGGTGATGGTCGAGACGGTCACGCTGTCGGCGGCGTCGACGGTCGGGCTCGCGGTTGACGGCGAGACGGTCCCGTATGTGTCGGGATGGGGCGAGGACGGCGCGCTGGAGGCTGTCACCGAGTTCGCCGAGACGATCGCCCGGGTCGCTCGGCGCATCGAGGACGTGCTGCTGGCCGCCTCCGAGCACGCGTCAGCAGCGCTCGCGCGACCGGCGGCGTGAACCGGCCGGTCAGCGTGCTGGCCGGTTGCGGTCGGCCAGCAGCTCGCGGTTGATCTCGCGGACCGCGCCGAGCTCTTCGCGTGCGTCGGCCAGCGACTCGGTCAGCTCGAAGATCTCGGCGCGCGCGTCCCGGAGTTCGCCGCGCAGCTCGTCGGGGCGAGCGCTGCCCGGGTCGAGCTCGTCGGCGACGTCGCGCCCGAGCTTCTCGGAGAGGCGCTGCTCCAAAGCACGCAGCTGCTGGCGCAGCCGGTCGTTGTGTGCCTTGGCGTTGGCCAGGTCGGCGCGCAGCGAGGCGACGGTGACCTGCCCGTCTGCTGCGGCTCTCGCGCCGCTGGCGGCGGTGGCCTGGCGGGCGCGCTGCTCGATCTGGGCGCGCAGCTCGGGGTGGGCGTAGATGAACTTGCGCGAGACGCTGGCGTGGCGGGCGATCGCGGCGATGCTCAGCCCCCGCCCCGTGGCGGCGAGCGCGTCGACTGCGGCGGCGACGCGCTCGCGCTTGAGCTGGCTGTCCAGCCGCCGCGACGCGACCATCGCCTGCCCTTGGGCGGTCATGCCGGTCGGGCGGGGCGCGGGTGCAGCGTGGGGCGTGCGTGGCGGGTGACGCCTTTGAAGCGTTCGGGGATCGTGACGGCGAGCTGGGCGCGCAGGCGGCGCGTGGTGGCGATCGCCTCGAGCGCGGCGGCGCGGTCGGTGGGATCGAGGTCATCGATGATCTGATCGTTGCGGCGGATCAGCGACCTGAGCGCGGCGATCTCGTCGTCGCTGGGGCTGGCGTCCCGGCGCGCCCACTCGGCCAGCTGCGGGACGGCCGCCGCGAGCCGCTCGCGGCCGGCCAGCAGCTGATGCAGGTAGTCGCGAAGTTCGGCCTGGTTGGACGGGTCGGTGCGGAAGTGCTCACAGCCGACGCAGCGGTAGCGGTACTCGCAGCCGTGGCCGCGCGCCTTGACGTTCAAGGGTTCGGTGCACAGTCCGAGCGGCACCGCGATCTGGCCGACCTGGCGGCGCAGCCGCTCGCTCTGCGCGAGCTGCTCGACGAGCGGCGTCGTGCGGTCCGGAGCGGTCACGCAGAGCGACCCGCCGCCTCCAAAGCCTTGCCGCGAATCATGGCTCATCGAGTACACCAGCATCACGGACGGGTTGAGCTATTCGGAAGGCGTGGCGAGCCGTCCACGTCTGCCGCCAGTTCACGGCTCGAACGCGTCGGCGTGGGCGACTACCCAGCTTCCATAGAGGTCGGTGACGGTCGCGGGGGCGGGCCACTCGCCGTCTTCGAGCCGCTCCAGTGCGTGCCCGCCGCGTCGCCGCGCGTGCGTGCGTGACCAGTCATAGGACGAGGGTGATTTGCCGTAGCGCTCCTGCCAGGCGCGCATCGCGTCGCGCACACGCTCGCGTGTCCACTGGGGCCTGATCGCGCCGGGGTGGCAGGTCTTGCAGTACGCGTAGGCGTCGCCCTTGCCGTTGCGCGGCCGGGTGGGAGCGCCGCAGCCGCGGCAGACGCCTTGGTAGCGGTCCTTGACCGCCTTGGCCTTCTCGCCGGTGGGGTCGTAGAAGTACGCCTTGACGGTGGCGGGTGAGCGGCCGAGTCGCTGGGCGATCTGTGCGTTCGACAGACCTTCGGCTTCGCGGTAGTGGCGGGCCAGCTGGACCGCGCGGCGTCTCTCCTCGACGCGTTCTAAGTTGGTCGCCATGTCGTGACGATATCTCAGCATGCCGACTTCTACCGTACGTCCTGGATCGACCACGGGTTCAAAAAGAGGGGAATCGCGCTCGAGCGGCTTCCTCTCCGGTCGCTCCCGCCCACGAGCGTGGGTGCCGAGGGCGGGAGCGCACCACGAGATGCGTGATCAGGCGGCGGGGTCGAGGTCCTCGTCGCCGAGGTCGAGGCGATCGAGCGTGGACTCGCCGCGGTGTTCGGCGAGCGCGACGGTGGTTTCAATGCCGTCGTCGGGGATGAAGGCGTCGCGGTTGAGCGCGACGAGGGTGGGGGAGAGCATCGGGCGCAGGAACTCCCACACCGCCTGTCGGAGCGGGTTGCCGCCGCCGGGGAGCGCGTCGCGCAGCTTGCGGGCCATGCGCTCGGTGCCGAGCGCCTTAGTGCGGGTGACGCCGTCGGGGTCGAGCACGAACGCGGCGCCCCAGCGGGCAACGAGCTGCGCGATGCCGCGCAGGGGGTCGGGGTCGTCGAGGGCGCGCTGGAGCTCGGCGTCGAGGATCGCGTCGATATGGCGGGGTTCGTGCCGCCCGGTGTCGCCGATCGGCTGCTGGCGCTCGTGGTCGGTCCAGCCGGCCCCGAAGGCGATCACGTCGCGGTAGTGGCTGGCGAGCAGGTGGCAGACGATCGCCTTCAGCGCGTGCAGCTGGCCGGTGGCGGGGTCCATCAGCCCGGCGCGGATGTCGTGGCCGAGTCCGAGGTTGGCGCGGACCGCGTCGGCGTGGCGGGCCCGCGCGCGTTGCTTGCGCTCGCGGTCGTCGTCGGCGGCCTGGCGCAGCTCATCGTCGTCGAGCGTGGCGCTGGCGAAGTAGGCCTGCTCGCGGGCGGGGGCGTCGTCGGTGTGCTTGAGCTGCTCGCAGATCGCGTCGAGCACGAACACGGGGTCGACGACCCAGATGCCGGCGGCGAAGTCCTGGCCGCGGTCGTGCACGTAGGCGTAGCGGCCGGTGCGCGCGCGGTCGCGCAGCTGGGGCGTGACGCGAACCTTCAGCGCCTTGCTCCTGGCGCGCGCGGCGAGCGTGTCGAGCTCGGTGTCGAGCGCTTCGAGCTTGCAGCCGAGGATCCCGGCAGCCTGCTGCTGGCCGGTGGGGGTGAGGTGCTGTCGGGCGTGCTCGACGTGCTCGGCGCCGTCGAGCAGGTCGCCGTCGTCGATGCGGACCGCGTAGGTGTGCTCGTCCTCGACGACGGTGCGGTGCACGAACGCGCCGAGGTCGCGCATCGCCTTGTCGTGCAGGTCGGTGGTGGTGATGCGCTGGGCGACCGCCGCGGTGAGCTCCGGCGCGACGTCGTGCATGTCGGCCAGGCGGTTGGCCATGG